>CAKSPF010000037.1 GCA_934481345.1 uncultured Clostridia bacterium | reverse complement strand
GAGGTCGATGTGAACAGCGCTTCGTGAAACGGCGTAACAACTCCGGCAGTCGATGAAAACGGCAGCATCAATATCAGTGCTCCGAGCAGAATAACCCCGGCAAAGCCCAAAACGATCAGCTTAAAGGATGACAGCCGCTTTTTTCTATGTGTAATTTCAAGCATATATACTTCTCCTGTTTCTGCTTGTTTACAAAGAGTATACCGTGAAATATAAAAAAACGGTGTAATGATTCGGCGCTCTGTATTAAGATTGCATTAAGGCGCTCATTCTTTGAAAAAACAGTGCAGAGTATAACAAGCGGCACAGACAAAGGCGGATCGTTTGTAACCGTTGTGCGGCTTGAAACGGAAGTCAGAGCCACTCTCACAGAACAGCAAAAGGCTCTGTTCGAACAAATTAAAAAAACGGATGTAGAAATTACGACCGGAATGAGCTACAAGCGCTCACAAACGGATTTCGATTGGCAGCTCGGCTGATGATGGAAGTGTACGAGCCGACACCTGAATTAGAACCGTAACAAAGTAAGATAATCGGAAACGGGATCACACGATTCTGTTTCTGTTTCGAAAATATATACTGCAACAGGCAGAGGATCTCACTGTCCTTTGCCTGTTTTCTTTTTTGCGGATAGCCCTCGGGATTTCGAACATTTTGTAAATTCTCAATTTTTAAGGTGTTAGAACACCCGATTTTCGGCATGAAAAGTGAGGGGATAAAATTTTCAGCGCATTGCCATGTATAGTTTTTCCTTTGGACAAGTGTAGGAATAAAAATTTTGGTTGTACCCTACAAGAAGATAAGGATGTATTCCCTTGAGGATGGCAGAAAACAGCTTGAGAGATACAACCGAAAATCCAACAACATATCGAAGAGTTGCCTGAATTACAGATCACCAAACGAAATGTTGCAAGACTATCTTGCAGTTCTTTAATCGCACCGATTTTTAGCCAATTCACTCGTCGCCTACGGCTCCTCCTTCCTTGGCCAAAAATCATAATATAGTTTCTTTATATTTTTTGGAGTCACTGTCACCTATCATTGACATTCCTACATTTTTATTTGTATTATTTTGCTGTGGGTTCTTGAATTCGCCACAATTCTATGTTATACTATATTTAACTGATTAGTTAGTTATCAAGAAGGAAGTGGCGTATATGAGAGCAACAGAGGAACAGCACAACGCGCGCAAGCGTGAAATGATGGAAAAATATTTTGAATGCTATGCCGAAAACGGGCTGACGGGAACGGGCATCAAGGCTTTGGCGGCAGCGTGCGGCTGCACTACGGGAAATCTTTATTCGTATTTCAGCAGTGTCGATGAGCTGATCATTGAATCTACCGCCTACTGCATGGAAAAGGTCGAGGACGACTTTATGGAGATGGCGCCCACCGACCCCAAGGATGTTGTCCGGTTTGTGAAAGAGGTTCCGTATTGGACGGCTAAAAAGCACGGCAAGAAATATCGGCTGATGTATCAGATCTATACGCATCCGAAGTATATCGA
>CAKSPF010000036.1 GCA_934481345.1 uncultured Clostridia bacterium | reverse complement strand
TCCCGCCGCACTCGCCGTCACGCCCATGGCGGGCACGAGGGAAAGCAGCATTGCCAGTGTCAGTAAAACAGAAAAAATTTGTCTTGTCTTTTTCACATTTATATCCTCCTTTTGATGTGATGTTCTACTCGCCTCCGATATTCCGGCTTGAAATTGCATTACCGCAATACTCACATTTACCGGAGCTTCCGGCGCGGATTCTTGTTGTTCCGTTACATTTTTCGCATACAACGTTGACAAAGCTTGTTTTGCTGTTTTCACTGCCCGAAAGAATGACGCAGGGCATACCCTGCGTTTGCAGGGTGCAGTCACGAAATACGCCTTTTTCAAAAAGCTTCTCAAGCTCGGAAAGCACCTTAAACGGCGGTTTCCCCGATTGCTTTGCAAGCTCATTGATTGTCACCGTGCCGTCGATATCGCACATGAAGATGGAGTTGTAGCGATATGCACGCCCCGCCATTGTGCCGTTTTTAATGCCGTTTAACAAGAGCAGTGCGGACGGAACAAGCATGACTATATTGGTAATCAAGTTATCACGAAGTTTTTCGTTATACCCCGTAACCCCCGAAATAATTCCGAACAGAAAAACCGCCGTGAAGAATCCGCCTATAATCATTTGTATGTGTTTCTTTAATGTAAGTCTTGCAATTGCAACTTTTGAAATGTATGTTCCGCCGCCCGAAAACATTTTTTTATTCATCTTCATTTTTACTGCCTCCGAAATGCCAGCATTCCCACACCGATTACTGCAAGCAATATACCGGTTACTATGCCGAAAATCGTGCCGCCGCGCACGCCTTTTTTGTTCTCCTCGGCAAATTCTTCCGCCGTCATAAGTCCCTTAAAGGTTGTAACAGAATCTACACCTTCGCTTTTTATCAGGGTATCGCCTTTTTGTACGCCGATAATCGTATATTCAAGCGGATCATCCGGCGAAACAATGCCGTAGGATACTTTTTGAGATCCATATCCCGTAGTTGAGTACATACCCTTTGTTTTCTTTGGCAAATAATGTTCTTTTGAAACGCAGTAGCGGCTTTCTTTTCCGCCCGAAAGTACCTTCCAGCCCGCATTAAGACTTTGCTCGTCATATTGCGTAAATTCCGTGTTTCTCATAAGGGGATTAAGCAGCTTGCCTTCCACCTTAAATTCACCGAGTAATGTAGGCGCGGCAAGCATGGTTGTTGTAAGTATCTCGGCATTGATTCCGAAATTTGCCTTTTCGCTGTAGTCGGTATTCTCAGGATGCCAGTCCCACACTTTTTCATCATCGCTGTTGGTATCCTGTTTATAAGTCCAAACCGTTCTTTTTGCCGTTACTCCGGGTAGCTTAACGCCAGTTATGGGATCCTGAAGCTGTTCGGCAGGTTTAAGCGTTCCCGAAACAACCACAAGCTTCCCCTCGTTTTCGGGAAGAATTCTGCCGTCCTTAATCGTTACCGCAGTTCTGATTTTCTCGTAGGACTGCGGTGCTGACAGAAGAGCTTTTACGGCAAGCGAAGCAAAGAGCAAGCCTCCTATAATCAGTATAACACCGATTATTTTTTTCATAGTCATTCCTCCGTTCTGTGGCTATTCAAGCTTTTTTGCCTGATTTTGATACTCGTCCTGTATAAATTTCGCATTCTTATCGGTAAGAGCGTTTACAACCTCGCCAAACGCTTCAAACTGCTCTTTTGAGCAGTGTGCCGCAACGGGCTTGCAGGCATATCCGCGCGTCATGCGTCCTAAATTTTCGTTTTTTACAAGTCCGAGCATAACTTCATAAAGTTCATCCGTATTGAAATATGTTGCTTTTTCTCTCCATGCGGCATAATTCTGAGTGGATTTGTTTGTAAAGCTTGTTACAGCTGCCCATGCGGGAACTTTGTCACTGCCCGGTGTGGTTTTAAAGTAGTCTATCGTAGCCCTGTATGCCGCTTCGCTTGTGTTTTCGTGCGACGGATAATCGTACCACAGCCAAACGAGTCCTCTTACGCCGCTTGAATGAAGGTCTGCGTCAGCCTCGTTTTTCAGCATTTCCGAGATAGGCGCAACCACCCTGTCATCACCGAGG
>CAKSPF010000035.1 GCA_934481345.1 uncultured Clostridia bacterium | reverse complement strand
ATCATGTCGCTGCCGCAGGCGGTCTGCACCTCTCTGTCCAGATGATCGCCGCCGCAGAGCAGCTCCGCCGAAAGAATGTCTTTAAGCTGTAAAACGGTCATTGTATTCCACCCTCTTGAGCAAAACTCTCAACTTTTATGAGATTCTGCTTTTATTTATGTTGATTATAACATGATAGTTGAATCATTTCAACTGTGGAAAAAGAAACAGCCAAAAAAGGAAGAGGCTTCATAACGAACGCCTCTCCCTTTGAATTTATATTAATTGAGTTGCTGCATAATTATCTAAACAATAATTTAGGCAGTCTTGTTTTAAAGCAATGCGACCAAGCCGGAATATACCCGCTCTTCACGGCAACCTTTTGCGAATTGACATTTGCACAATCTGTTGTATAATAAGGCACCACTCCGCGGTTAAGCGTTTCAACAGTAATCATATTTACAAGTTTAACCGCTATTTCCTTCCCACGATATTCAGGCAGTACATCAACACCTATTTGCCACATAGTTCCGCTATCCGCACTCGCACAGGCAATACCAACCACCTTTGCGTCATCGTATGCAACTGCCGCAAGAACTTCAGGTCTTTTGCTCTCGTTATCGTATTGCAATGCATTGCCAAAACCTTTGTACTTGTATAGGTATTGTATTTTGTCACAAATCAGTTCAAATCTAACCGAGTCGTTTTGAATCACCTTAATATTCGTCACGTCAGGCAAATAGTACGGATTCACACCATAAACCAGTTTGCTTGTTAAAATCTCGTAGCCTGTTTTACCGTCAAAGACGTTTTTTATGTATGGCATAATATTTTTCGATGCATTAACAATTGTACTTTTTCCCATTGTGATGATTTCAAGGCGAGGTGTAATAAACGGCATTTCTCGCCTGCCCTCTTGCCTTTCGGCTACTGTAAAAATCACACCGGTTTTATTAAAGTCCGCCGGTTTGCAGTTATAATCAATAGCAAGCTGGTTGTATACCATAGTCATCATTTCTTGCTTAGTCATCCTCATAATACCAATCATCCAATTTCTTCACTGCATTTATTATGTTATCAGTATAAAGTGCTTTGTCAATACCCAGTAACATAAAAATAATTTTCCTATATAATATCGATAGCTTGGCAATATAAAGAGCACATTGGACACCGTCTAAGCACCTTTTGCCCTGCTCCGATTTTACATGTGATATCTTATTTCTCGTATTAACTAACAACTTTAAAAATTCTTGAAAGTCATTGGATAACTCTTTTTCAAATATTTCATCGCCAAAGGTTTTAATTGTAACATCAAGTGCCTTTTTAAGCGGCATATGGTCTTTGTTTCTTTCAATGCGAAAGCTATCATTGCTTTTCTCTAGTATCTCACCAATCGGCTTTACCATTTCAATTATACTCGAGATTTTGCAATCGACGGGCATTGGAATATCTGATAAGCAATATCGAAACATATTAAATGCAATATCCAATTCTTCCGATAATTTTGACCATTCTATCATTACATTTTTAAAATCTACATCTTTATAATTAATCAATCTCATAAAACTATATTTGCAAATATCAAGAGAGCTGTAAATCGGAAGTCTATTATTAAAATATTTATTTATTACATTTTGATGGATTTCAGGCTTTTCTTTTTCGTCAATTATTTCAGCTGTCTTAATAGGGTAAAACCTACCATCAAAAAGAAATAATACCTGCTCTAAAAAAGTCTCCATAATAAGCAAATCAACAGGTTTTACTATTGTGTCTGTACCTATTTGTATTTTTCTTATACCGCCCTGCTCAATTATTGCTCTGTATAAAACACCTTTGTATGTATACTCAAAATCACTTATATAAGGTCCGCCGAACATGCCATTATCATTGTTCTGAGTGATTATTAATTCCATCTTCGTGAGTTCCATTCTTCCTCCTCAAACACCGTCAGTTGTCAGAAATTCTTTGACCGCTGCCCCTCATTTGCATTTTTAGTTTTATCATGGCGTGTTGTCATTTTCTTACCGTAAATTATACCACAACCTCAAAAAATGTCTATATGCCGCCTTTCTACTTTACATCCCTGCCCGGATAACCTCTTCACTATTACATTTTACTTACTCATTTCGAGCGAAGCGAAAAACAGCCCCGCTAAAAGCGGAGCTGTCGAATACCGGGAAACCGGGGTTATTTTATTTCTTTGCCTTTGCGGCTTTCTTGGCTTTTCTCTCGTCCTTGCTGTCGAGCCAGCCGAACTTATACATTGCAAACGCGCCGAGGAGCGATGCGATGATG
Source organism: uncultured Clostridia bacterium (assembly GCA_934481345.1). Taxonomy (GTDB): domain Bacteria; phylum Bacillota; class Clostridia; order UMGS1810; family UMGS1810; genus CAKSIN01. The sequence continues at coordinate 197 of CAKSPF010000035.1, read as the reverse complement.
GTGACGAAGATAAGCGTTCCGACGCCCATGGTCGAGGCGAAGATAAGAGTGATAACGCCGACCATTATCGGGAATATCGAAATTCTCCAGTGCTTCGAGAAGTATGTCGCGGCGAGCGCGCCGAAGAGCGCGGGCAGAACCTGCTTGAAAGCGGGGGCGATGTTGGGGTTGGTGGTCAGCGCGGGGAGCACCGGACG
>CAKSPF010000034.1 GCA_934481345.1 uncultured Clostridia bacterium | reverse complement strand
GGCGACGCTATCTACGGCACGCGCATTTATACCAAAGCGCCGCAGGAGGGTACATATTACACCAGAAAGGGCGACAAGGTCTACGCAATAACGAACGCCTATCCGTTCGGCAGCCTCACGCTCGACAAGGTGGATTACAACCCGGATATAAAGGCGAAGCTTTTAGCGCATGACGCGCCCATAGCCGTTGAAAACGACAACGGCAAAGCAAAGCTTGTTTTCCCGCAGATAAACCCCGACGAAATGAAATGCGGCTGGCTCTATGCCTTTGAACTCGACGGAGTGAAGTAATTATATTAAATTTGTTTGAATGTTGATATTTTATGCAGGCTTCTGCGAATCTTGAAATTTTGATAGTTGTCTGAAGCTGGGCGCAGTTATGGTTATATTTTAATTTGAGAACTGAGTACCATAATGCTTAAAATGGATGTTTGTGAGCCGTAAGAAAGAAGTGATTTTGTTGGGTAATATTACTTTCACTGATGGTGTATTGCAAAATAGCGATTATGAAAAAGATAAGCAACAATTTAATGAATCAGAAGTGAAAGAAATCATTGTGCCTATTGGCATAAGGACTGACGGTGAATCGTTTTTTCAGAATATAAGTGAAATACCACATTTATTAGTGTGCGGCGTTTCCGGTTCAGGCAAAACATCCTTTATTCAAACAGTTATAACATATTTGGCAATCAATTATCGCTCCGAAGAAGTTAACTTTTTAATTTATGACTCAAAATATGTGGATTACAGTATGTTTAATACATTGCCTCATATTGTTATGCCGGTTATAAAAGATGATAAGAAAGCAATAGATGTAATTTCACAGTTGTCAGTTGAGTGTAATTGGCGACTTAAACAATTGACGAATCGCTCGGTGAGAGATATATTTTCGTACAATAAGCAGTGTGATATAACTGCAAAAGAAAGATTACCACATTTATTTGTTGTTTTAGATGACTTTTCTTCCATGCGGCTTGATGTTGAGACAACTGCTTTGCTAAAAAATATTCTATCAATTGGTCGGGCAGTAGGAATCCATTTTATTTTTGTAACATCCGCAGTGTCACCATCAAAAATTCTTGTAAAAGATATTTTAACATATGTGCCTGGCAGAATTTGTTTCTGTGTCTCGAATGGGATTGATTCAAAACTTGTAGTAGATAAAACTGGAGCTGAAAATCTTAGTATTCCGGGTGAACTAATATTTAAATGGCGAAATAATTTTGTGAAATGTCAGGGAATGTATACGACGTATGAAGATATCCAAAAAACAATAAAAAAAGTTCCAATGTCGGAAAGAAAAAGTACTTATGCTTTTGAAAGTATGAAAATCAAGAGCCTTGATAACTTCAGTAGTGAGCAGAGCTTGCAAACTATTATGAAAGCTTTGGATGAAGAGGAACTTTTTCTTGATGCTGTGGATGTTGTATTTGAGGCGGGTCAAGCATCGGTGCAGTTGATTCAGCGTCGGTTAAGGTTGGGATATGCACGCTCAGCTCGCCTTATTGATAGAATGGAAGAGTGCGAAATTATAGGTTCGTATGCAGGAGCAGAACCGCGTGAAATCAATATGACGTGGGCGCAATGGCAGACTATAAAGAATAAAATACTTGAAAATTCCAAAAGTGTAGAAAATGCATATGATCCTTCTGGAATTTCATCAGATAAAGTGCTAGACAAAGTCTTTGACGATGAAGAAAGTCCCGATATAATAATGCGCAACTTTCCACGATTTAATTTTAACAATGTTGGATTGCGTGTAAATGAAAATCAAATCGAAATTTCAATCAGGTCTAAAACAAAAGGCGGTTCATATATTTCAACAGCTTCATTTAATGGAAAAAGTGTTGCCGAGATAACATATAGAAAACCGCATATGCTTTCTTGCGGCTATATCCAGTTTGGTATAAAACCAAATGTAGAAATTATTAATAATACCCCTCATCTAAAAAAGGTTACAGAAAAGAATCTTCAGGACATTCTGAAAATAAAATTCAATAAAGGAGTTGAGAACACAATAAAATCATTTGTGATTCAAATCTCTCAGGATATTGGTATTCTGTTAAATGAGCTATAATCTTCTGCTATACCGGTGAACGCTTAGTATATTTTGCTTGAATATTAATTGCTCTTATTTGAACCGTCGCACAGATTTATTCAAAGAATCTTTGATTTTAGACATTGTTTTTTCTGAAAATTAATTTTATCTCTTTGCAATGTAGAAAGTTAAAAAATTTTTGTCAAAACACTTGCAAAATCAATTATGGTGTGGTATTATTGATGAGCTTTCCGGGTGTGGCGCAGCTGGTAGCGCGCTTGACTGGGGGTCAAGAGGCCGTGAGTTCAAGTCTCGCCACTCGGACCATATGAAAGCCTCAGAACAGTGAGTTTTGAGGCTTTCATTTTTTGTCTGTAAATATTTTGCGGAGGCTGAAACGATATGGCAAAAATAATCGGAACAAACATACCAAACATCCCGTGGGAGGATAAGCCCGAAGGATTTGAATATCCCGTGTGGCGTTACAGCAGCAATCCCGTTATCACCCGCGACAATCTGCATATGGCGAATAGCATTTTTAATTCCGCTGTTGTGCCTTACGGCTCGGGCTTTGCCGGAGTTTTCAGGGCGGATATCCGCTCGCGCGCCCATAAGCT
>CAKSPF010000033.1 GCA_934481345.1 uncultured Clostridia bacterium | reverse complement strand
TAGATGGTGGTTGCTCATTACGGTATAGCCGCGGTTTCGTTCCACACGGAAAACGGCCATTGTTCATCACTCCTTTGTAATAGAAAAAGCGGCGTTCCTATCTTCCCGCGTGGGAATTAGTAAACGCCGCTTTTCTGCTCGGCAATATAGTCTTTGATGATCTCGCCAAAGTCAGCCGTAAAGGAAAATATGAAGTATTCCAACACGGCGGGGTCTGCGCCCATCGGCTCGGCTTCTGCGGAGAACTGCAAGCCCATCAGCCCGTAAAGTGCTTTGATGATCTTGAACAGCTTGCCGCGATCTGCGGGGGTGTTCATTGAAACGAAAATATCTGTCAAGCGGTTTATCGTTTCCTTGTCGCCGCCCGTTGATACCCATACCATTTCAGCGAATGGCTGTGTAATCGCGCCCGATACAAGATTGATCTTGCCCTTGCAGATTTCCCCCGATTGAGTAATGATACCCCTTGATAAAAGGGCTTCGTTTTTTCTTTGCATAATTTTAACCTCCTATTATGCGAAAATATTGTTAAAATTGATTGGATTCGACCAATCTTTACACTTCGTCTATTGAAAAAATCGCCAAAATATGATATAATTACAATTAGCAGATTTTGTTTTAGGCAAAGGAGCAGTTTTATGAAAAAAAGAGATGTTTCACATTGGATAAAAAACGAACACTTTGAGGGCTTGCTCCTTTTTGCTCAAGCACTTGAAGAGGGTGCATTCTACTATTCTTACGAATCTTATAAACTGCCTGCATTAAATAGTCATTATCTTTGTTACGATATTACTCATACAGCAAGAGATATTGACCGAAAAGTCTTAATGGACGGCAATTTTATCCCACTCGCAGAAGAATTTGAGCAAATGCTCAAGGAAGATATATTTATAAAAAACAATGTTGATGATAAAGGGACGATCCTGTATGCTAAAGATAAGAACGGCGATTTCTACGATTTATCTATCGGTGATTTGAAGTCAAAAATCAATAGTTACCCCGAAATAGCGGAATATCTTATAGATATTTGTGAAACAAACAACAACTATTTATCAGAGTTGCTTGGGCTACTGATTGATAATATTTTTTGTGATAATTTCGATCAAGATAATCGTGCCGCAATTTACACAATCACAAGAATGTTGATTACTGATCTTGTCAATGCAGGATATAGTAAAGAGTATTTGTATTCAACGATCGAAGATTTCTTTTTCACCGCGTCAAAGCCAATCGAATGTAATACTGACACAGTAGTTTCGTTTTTTAACTGCTTTACTTTTGACGATGTAGAATATGAAGCTGTCTTTGGAATTAACATCAAAGCTGCCCGTTTTTTTGAGAGATTAGACAATATCGAAGTAAGAGATGCTACACCAGAAGAAAAAAGACAGTTGAATTTACAGAAGTCCACCGACAAAGTAGTCGTTATTCCAAGAAAAGAAGTAGACGTATATTCTGCATTTGAATCAGCGGTTCGACGCATAAATACATTCTTGTCTTTTCACCGAATAAATCAACACGACAGTAAATTATTTATCACCCCCAAAGCTGTTGTTTATGTCAAAGATGACGAGGGCAATCTAAAAGACGGTACCCCTATAAGAACATCTATTAACCCATTAAAGAAAAAAGGTAATTCGTCCGATTTGCACGCCCTTTTTGACGATATTACGTTGTCTGAAAAAATTGATATCCCGAAAGCATTTTATAGAGCAATGGCTCTTCACAGCGGTGCTATTGAAAGCAAGGATATTTCTAATCAGTTGCTAAATCTGTGGACGGTAGTAGAAGTCTTAATTGACACGAAACGCGATAACGAGGATAAAATCAACACTATATGCACTATTCTAGGTGCAGTTCTCAATCGTTGTTATATGTATTCCAACATCAAACAACTTTATCACGACATCAAAGTGTGTTCTTCAAGCAATGTAGACGAAATACTTGAAAAAGTCGAACCTTCTTGTAATGATTTAGATAAAGTGGAAAGGCTCGCATTGTTATTATCGTTAGATACTTATAGCACAGAGCTAACCGAATTGAGCGATTCATTAACAGATTCACCTTTGCTTATTTATCGCATAAAACAGTTTGCGGAACATATACTGTCTGATTCTCAATCAATTTATAAATACCTCAAACGGCACGAAAAAAGAATCAAATGGCATATTATGCGTATATATCGAAATCGCAATATGATAGTCCATAATGGTTCTTCAATGCCTTACAGAGATATAATAATCGAAAATCTCCACTACTATGTTGATGTGCTGATTGACACTTTAATCGAATATTACAATATTGGCATCACCACGCATACAAGTATTTACAAAAACATTCTTAACGAACAAGCCAATTACTATGTGGCTTTGGGAACACCTTTGAGTAAAAAGGCAAAAGCAACGGCAATCCAACTTACCGCTGACAATGCTTTAGAAATGATTTTCAATGAGTATAGCGGTAATCCCATCAAAAAAGCCATTGACAATGCACTTGAAAGAAATCGCAACGAACAACACAATTCAGGCGAGCCGTTTGCTGAAGTAGAAGCAGAACACGAAGATAAAGAACTTCTACTCATTGGAAACTAAAAAATCATTGGTGCCCGTGGTGCCCTTATGGTGCCCACTTCTGCAAAAACACCTTATAAGAAGATAAATAAGCAAATACGAAAATATATAAAAAAACTTGTGTTTGGCGGTTTTTATGCGGGAAACAATAAGAGCTTATGCGGAGAAATAAAGGGATTTAGGGCTTTTCACAGCCCTCGAAATCAGTTTGCGAGCAATCGCACGAGGGTTCGAATCCCTCCCGCTGCGCCAGAAATCACGCCAGTAGTCGGTTTTTCCGGCTGCTGGCTTTTCTTTTTCAGTTCTGTGCAAAGCCCAAGCCA
>CAKSPF010000032.1 GCA_934481345.1 uncultured Clostridia bacterium | reverse complement strand
GGCACTTACACCGCAACAGTTCGTGTAACAGCCACCAATTTGACCACGATTGATAAGACAATCCGCTTTACTGTTAATTCGTCCGGTGGCGGCGGTGGCGGCGGTGGCGGCGGTGGCGGCGGAACAACACGCTACACAGTTAAGTTTGAAACAAACGGCGGAAACGCAATTACATCATCTTCCGTAACAAAAAATAGTGTTGTTAAAGAGCCGACTGCTCCTGCAAAAGAAGGTTTTACCTTTGACGGCTGGTACACAGATGAAAAATTGACTGCAAAATATGATTTTGCAAGCAAGGTTACAAAGGACTTTACGCTTTATGCAAAGTGGAACGAAAACGAAAAGCCTGTTGATCCGGTTGACCCACCAAAACCGACAGAATGGGAAAATCCGTTTACAGACATTCACAAAAACGACTGGTTTTATGATTCGGTGAAATACGCATACGAAAACGGTCTGATGAAAGGCGTATCAAATACGGAATTTGCACCCCAAAGCGATATTACAAGGGCAATGTTTGTTACAATTCTTTACAGAATGGAAAATGAGCCGCAGACAGCTGCAGCCGCCTTTATTGACATAGAAAGCGGAAGCTATTATGAAAAGGCTGTTGCGTGGGCAAGCAATAACGGTATAATCTTCGGAATTTCCGAAAATCAATTTGCTCCGAATGATAATATAACCAGAGAGCAGATGGTAGTAATGATCTATCGCTATGCAACATTCAAGGGATATGATATAACGACAAGCGGCAGCACAGCCTATATGGACAACAGCGACATTTCAGACTATGCGAAGGACGCTGTAACATGGGCGGCGGAAAAGTCCATTATGACAGGTAATACGGATGGGAGCTTTGCACCAAAGGCCAATACGACAAGAGCGCAGGCAGCCGCGGTATTTATGCGTGTGCTGGAAAACCTAAAATAAAACAAAGCTTAATATTAAAACCGTTCTCTTAAAATGAGGACAAACGACGGCATAGCAGGCCGCCCGGTATAGAGGCAAAACGCCTTTATCGCCGGGCGGCTTTTTTGTGCCTTTTTATATGATATTACAAAGCAAAGGAAGCGAAAGCGATTACCGCACAAATAAAAAATTGCCCTGCATAGGACAAAATTATGCTTTTTGTGATATGCCCTGCGGCACGGAGGACACTTTATGAAGCACAGAGCAAAGCGCAAAAAGCATAAACCTAAAGGACATCACCGCAAATCTTCGGGAAAACATCACAGAAAACCGCCACCGTATCATAGCCGTGCTCCGCCTCTCTCCGTATTGAATATTCAAAAAATATCAATACAGGGGAACAAAAAATGCGTTCAAAAAAATTTTTTCAACTTTTTTTCATTTTCGAGTTGCCAAAACGGCGACTTCTTCACTACCTATATGAAAGGGAAAACAGAACACCACTTTCGCAAGCGCGGAAGGAGGTGTAACGGCTGTGACGGGTAAATTGTCTACCTTTGAAAGACGGATAGAAATCCTGTTTTTTTATAATAAGTTCAAAAAAAGTTACTTTGTCCGAATTATCAAAAAGGTATTCCGTACATAAAAACACGGTATATAACGATATTACCTTTTTAGGCCGTTACGCTCCCATCCGTGCAAAAAGCGGTGTAAACGGCGGAATATTCTTGATGGAGGATTATCACAACAGAGTTTGCCGGTATTTATCCTATGATGAAGAAAGAGTGCTTACTGAAATTATAGACACTCTCAACCAGCCGGAGAAAAACATTGTGAGCAACATCATCAATAAGTTTTCAATGCCCAAAACCGCAATATAATTTTTTACAAAGAAAGCACGCAAGATAACGGCGGTGCAGTATAACGGCAAACAGATACATTCCGGTATGGACGAGCCAAGCGGCAGATACGCCAAGACGATAGTTTTTGCTTCTGCTTCATCCTTCTTTCTAAGATGAAAAACTATCCGAGCGAGAAATATCAATGCCGCAAAGTAAGGCGGCTACCTTGCGGGCGATGACTTTATATCGGGACAATGATACTTCTGCCCAGCCACAGTCCGAGCGTTAAAAGCGTCGCAGGCAATGGGGGCAGCTCGGCTAGAAAAGCGGAGAGGTGAAATTCCTATGACACGAAGCTATAATCAGCAAACAAGATTTTGAGCTTGTGCAGCGGCTTATGCGGCTCGATACGAGAATATCACCGAAAAAGAACGCATTACATTTGTTTTCGGGAATTTTAATATGCGGCTGCTGCGGAAATCGTATGACACGAAAGACCGTTACCCATAATGGCGAAAAGTATTTCTATTATTATTGCCCCACCGGAAAGAAAAACGGCTGCTTAGGCGGTAATATGATTAAGGAAACAGACTTTGTAAATTGCGTCACGGGCAGTATTAAGGGACATATAAAAAATATTGCTTCTCTGGACGATTTAATCAGTGGCATCAACAGCAATGCAATAAGCAGTGATATGTGTAATAAAATATCCGTACAAATTACAGAAGTGAAAAAACAGCTTGACAAAACAAGCGAATACAAATCAACTCTTTACGAAAACTATATTTCCGGGATTCTCAATAAAGAGGACTATAAAGCATTAAATTCCTCATACACCCAAGATAAAAAGAGTTTGGAGGAGGCACTGAAGCAGCTTGAAACGGAGCTTGACGAGTACAAAAACAATACATCTAAAAAACTGCAATGGATAGAACGCTTCAAAGCCTTTGAAAACATTGATGAAATTGACCGCAATGTTGTTATTCAGCTTATAGAGTGCATACACATTTATGACAAAACACACTTGCAGATAACTTTTAACTTCAAGGACGAATACGAACAGGCTTTAATAACTTTGAGCGAATATAAGGAGGTTATCTGATATGGCAAGAAAAAGCAGAAAAAATACAGTTAATACACAGCCGGAAATTTTGAATACGGCTGTATACATAAGAACAGCACAATATATAAGATTATCTGTTGAGGATAGTCATAACAAAGGTAATTCCATTGAAAATCAAAAGATGATACTTGATGATTTTATC
>CAKSPF010000031.1 GCA_934481345.1 uncultured Clostridia bacterium | reverse complement strand
CAATGTCCTTTAAACTCGTTTTCTTTCTCATAATTTGTAAACGCCTCCTAAACAAAACTTTCTTTTACATCCGACACTAAGGAAATCTCTCTTAGTTGTCCTACAAACGATATTATGCACGAAAAATCTGATTTGAGCAAATGAATGAAATATAGTTTAGTGAAACGAATTTGTTGATTTATTATACTCAGAGTGGAAAAAGCGCGAAAAAAGCATATATTTTCATAGAAAAGAAAGAAAAATCACAAAATTTCATAAATTATCTTATTTTTATGAAATTGACATAATGCGAATATATACAGGGGGGAGGTTTGGTTTAAAAATGGATACAATGGACAAAAACGATAGATTTCATTAAAAATAATAAATAAATTTTGGATATTTCGGTGATAAAACCGTAGATTTTTCTCTTTTTATCTGGTATAATGATGAACAATAAAAAATATCCCGTTTTGTATAAAACTGGAAATAATATATTCTAAAGAAACTTTTTTGGGAAAATGGCGCGAAAATCATGAAAAATCTATTGTGTTTTTTTCAGAACATCTGCGGTTTTGCGAAACCGGTTTCAAAAAAAGCGAGCGCTTGCTCTTAAAAAAGAAACGGATTCGTTAAGTTTCCATAAAAAAGTGAAAAGATTTGTGCGGAACACTTTTTTTATTGGATACTTTATACTATAATGGAACGCGTGGTTTAATAGAGTGAGATTATTTTTTTACAGTATAGATGAGTAGGTGAAAAGAGATGAAAGAAGTTAGTATCCATGTGGGGCAGAGAATTCGCCTGTATCGAAAGACGAAAAACCTGACCATTGAAACCTTCGCAGGCATGATTCATAAAAGCAAGGCAACGGTTTCCAAATACGAAAACGGGGATATTTCCATTGATATTGAAACCCTGTTTACGATTGCGCAGGCGTTAGGGGTGCCCGTCAACCAGCTGATTGATTATGAAGAAATCGGGGAGGAAAAGGGCGAGAAGGGCGAAATCATCAAGCACAACCTCAGCAAAAGCAAATATTATATGTACTTTTACGATGGCAGACGCAGCCGCATTGCGCGCAATGTTATTGAGGTGCAGGATGGCGGAGAGGACAGCGGTGTATTCAGCGCGAATATGTACGCTTCGCTTGAGGATTTATCCAATTATTATCAGTGTAAGCTCCTTTATCACGGCACGATGCGCAAGGGTGATACCTTCATCAATTTCAATTTTGAAAACCAGAATAATAAGGTAGAGCGAATGTTTATGTACGCCATCAATTCCTTTAATAATGGCGGCAGAATGGAAGGACTTTGCTGCTGCTTATCCACGCAGCCGATTTTGCCTGCCTGCTTTAAGTTTCTGATGGTATCGGATATTCTGGAGGAAACGGATGATTTGAAGGAAAAGCTTAAGGTTTCTAAGGAGGATATTCGCCTTCTGAAAAAGATGAATATGTTTGTTGTCAGCGACCACGCTTAAGCGAAGTCAAAAAAATTGCCCAGACCTTACGGTCTGGGCTTTTTTACTGTGGTTTTTATGCTTCGTTTTCCATGTGGGCAAGGGCAAACAAAATACACTGATTGATAAATTCATTTCTGCTGATGTTAGCCTGCGCGGATTTCTGATCCAGAATTTCCAGAACATCCTTTGGAATCCGCATGGAGATTACTTCCTTTTCCGGTTTTTTCGGATGAAATACAGTCATTTGTTTACACCTCCCTCTTGCTAAATTGTATCGGGTTTGTTATATTTATTCTATATTCTAAAATAGATATCAAAAATAGAATACAGTTAAAGGTTGGGAGGATTAAAATGAAAAAGATTTTAGGTGTTTTGGCGGTGCTTGTGGTTATTCTGCTAGGCTTATCAGCTTGTAGCAGTTCGGGTGAATCGGATGATACCGTAATTGATGTGAAAGGGTGCTTCTTTTTAGAGCCCGGTGACGAATTAAAAACAGCCGGTATTGATGATGAAAACCTACAGAATGGAGAAAAGTATTTTTTTGTTGTATATGATGTTATAAATGATAGCGACAAAAATATTGAAATCAGTGGGTTTGATGATGCGGTTACAGTTAACTTCAATGGTACAAATGAATATACTCAAACAAGTGGTTTCTATGATACACCGATGCTTTGTGAATTCTTAGATTATTGTGGTTATCAGAGGTCTGAAGAAGTGGAAAAGATGTTAGGCGGCTGTGAACCGATTAGAATGATTGCGCCTTTTATCATTAACGAAAAAGATATAAAAGAGGATGTAACAGCGGAAATAGACTTTTCTTTGAGTGATGAATTGACAGCGGAGAAGGAAATTACATCCGAAGATATTCAGACAATATCATTATTTGATGAAGTGTTCAAAGTAGAAGATGATTATGAAACATATCAAGTTGCACAATCTGTTCCACGTCGTGCAGTGCTTGCAAAAGAATATTTATTTGATGCAATATTCTCTGCTGGTGATGGAAATATTGCAGAAGTGGATCTTTTGATGTTACAGATGAAGTATATATTTTCTACAGAATTTCCTTTAGGTGTTTCTGTTGGTAAATATACGGTATCTAAGAAATTGCCTATATTTGACATCAATGCTGTAAAAGCGGTTCATCCGGATATTGCGGATGAGGTAGAAACCTTGATTGCTGACTTGAACTATATTTACAAAGAAATGAGCAAAAGTAATTTTGATGTAGATGCAGCAAATAATAAGGTCGATTCCGCTAGAAAGTCCATAACTGCCATTAAGGAGTTCTATCACATTGATGATTGAGTATAACTTGTTTGTTTCTCTTTGTGTGATACGATACATATTTTATATACGAGAAAAAGGGGCTGAAATGCCCCTTAAATTGTATACAAAATGTTTACAAGCAGCGGAAGGGTTTGGGAAACGAAGCGTTTCCTAAGTAAAACCCGCAGAGGGGGCTTTGCCCAATCGAGGAAAACAGCAATGCATAGGGAAGATAGACCCTACCGCCGCAGGCGGCTTTGCGAAGCAAAGTGCTGACAAGATTTCAAGGCTTTCTAGCCGATGGAACTCGTCTGTTTATTCCTCTGCTTAAACAAGTTGAAATCCTGATTTCAACTTA
>CAKSPF010000030.1 GCA_934481345.1 uncultured Clostridia bacterium | reverse complement strand
AAATAAAACTACAACGGACTAAAATTGAAAGTATCAATCTGGCAGTCAGCAAGAGGTTTTTATTCTAACAAAAGCTCCCGTTGCCTAAATCTGATTTATAGGCAGCGGGAGCTTACTAATTAGTTGCACGGTTAAAAAACGATTCCAAAAGAACTAACAATGGTCATAAACGATTCACAGAAGCTACTCTGTAATATGTGGCTGTTAGCGTTGGACTCGTAATTTATTGCATTTACACCATCTATATTATAATACTTTGTTCCCGCGGAGTATTCTTCGTCTTTTAAGGTAGAAGATATTATTACCTGTACGCCAGTTTTCTTGTATTCATCAATCATCATATTTTCTTTTTTAGTTGATAGTTCACCCTTTCTGAAGCAGTCCATAATAATTGGATAATTGAGTTTAAGATGCCAAAATATCGCTAAAGTTCTGCTGAAATAATATTCCTGCTCTTCACTCCCGGAAAATGTCATTGTTTTTGTTGAGAAAAAGTCTTTGAAAACTTGAGTTCCATCCGGATCAATGTGCTTATATAGTGCATTCATGGAGGAAAGGATAATGCTTCTGACCTCACTTTGTGCGTGAGCATTTGAGTCTTGCTTAGATTGCTCTTCTTCAATTTCTGCACTAATCGCATCCTGTCTGTCACGTAATTCAGATAGTCGCTTTTCATCCTCGCTATATGTTCGGATTGTTTCAGAGTATATCAACATATTCGATATTGGGACTGGTGTGCTCTGGAGTTTTTGTTTTAACTCTTCTTGATATTCATTTATCCGCTGTTGCAATTCTGTAAGTTCAGATCCATATAGTGTTATAGTTTCAGAAATAGAGCGCATAACATTTTGCCGTACCAAATCATTGGTAAGTTCAAAACTGAGATCCCCACATGTATAAACAATGTTGTTACTCCCACAATCTTGGCAACGTATCTCACCAACTTTCAGTTGAGTGTTTAAAGAATTCAATTCGGTAATTAGCTTTTCCAACCTAATCTTTCGGTTGATAAGTCGAGTACGTTTCCTTTCCAAAGTTGAAATCCTATCGTTAAGACCTTGAAATTCTTGACGCTTCTTTTCCAAGTGCTCTCGATCCGCAGTTTTTGAAATGGTGTCGGCAATTTCCGGGTGCTCACGATAAAAAGTTAGGCGTTTACTCAACACCTCAATATTAGCCTTGCAGGTTCTCAGTTCTGCTCGGAGTCCCTTTAACTTTTCAACTGATTCTTGTAATGTAAGACACCCTGATAATGCATAGAGCATATTTGCGAAATCCTGCTTATTATAATAACCACTATTTATAATATTTGAGGGGTTTCTCTTATCTTGGCCGACGAAAAATAGTTGGTAGAACAATGACAGGTCAACCAGCTTTTGGAAGCCGTCTTTGACAATCGTTGGAAGTGGAAAAACATTTTTATTGATAAAATATTTCAATTCCGAAATGTCATCAAATATAGTTACGTTTTCTCCCTGCTTTATTGAAAGAGTGTTATTTTTTCTCAAAAATTCAAATATACTTCCGTTGTGTTCTATACAGGTATAGAAATAGTACGATTTATAGTCAAAGCCACTTGGAAAAATAGGATCGTTCCCCAAAGCATACATCATACCTTGAAATACAATTGTTTTTCCCTTGTTGTTATCATTACTGAAAATTACATTCACACTATCTTTGAAGCGATCTTCAATAAATGCTTCACTTGCGTTCCCACAGCCTGTTTTAATGATTCTCATTATGCAATCCCTCCTTTACTACCGCAATCAAGTAGAGTATCGCGCAGTCATCCATAGTAAACAAGCTTTGTTTTACTGCATCAGATATTTTGCTAAGAACCACATGAATGTCAACACTTTGGTTTTCTTCAATACACATAAGTATTTCTTCCAAAAGACTCCAAAAGGCTCGCTTATTATTTTTATTGAACAGAGTTTTGCTAATTTTCGCTTGACAATCTTGAATTAAGTCTGCGATGTCCTCTATATCCATGCCATGCGTTTCCTGAATAAAATATAATGGAACGCCGTTTGCCGAAAAAAGATCATTCCCAATTATCCTGTTGATAACGAGTAATTCAATATCTTTTCGATAAAGGTTTTTTTCAAGTTTTTCTGTTTCTTTGATAGACGCAACTTCTAACCCATTCACGTTCTTAATCTTTTTTGATGCTTGCTGGATACGAATTTCATCAAAAATTCGTGTGAAAAAGCCGTCATCTAAATATGTTAAACCTCTAAACTCAATAATTGCCTTGATATAATCGCTTTTGTTGTATCGATCAAAGACAAATATCGCAATAGATAAAAAGCAATCGACTTTTGTAAGTGCTTCATGCGTGTTAACGTCTGGATCATTACGGCGCGCAATTTCAGCTAACAATCCCGCTTTGATATCTGCAACCTTTCGACTCTTGAAATTCGTAATATCGAACACTTCAACGAAAGGGTTTTCTACATATTGCTCTTTAAGTGGTGGCAAGTATAAGATAAAATGTCCAAAAGGAATATCGCTTACATAATTTGCGAATAATGTATACAATGCTTTTCCAACCTTTCGAGGGGTTAACGATGCAACATTTTTTGCTTGGACATCCCAACTATCTGTATAATCTTCAGAAATACCTGTAACATCATTAAAGCAATCGATAATAAACAAACTAATGCCACTACATCCTTTGATTTTTGTCAGCAAATAAAGCAAAGATTTTGTCTCGAATTCAGTTGCTTTATCGTTGGTCTGTTCAGTTGTTTTGAATTTGTACACCATCATCACCCCTTATAAAAGATTCATTTCACAAATATTGCTTTTATTATATCACAGCATCTGTTTAAATGCACCAATAATTTGATTTGCGCCGCCCAACCGGACGACAGGCGGCGTTTTCATATATAACACCACGAAGGGAGGTCACTTCCACCCGGCCAGTCTGCGGACTGGCTTTTTCATGCCACAAAAAGGAGGTTTGCAAATGGCAGATGATAAGAAAAACATTCCCGAGGCAGCCCCGCCCGCCGAGGCTCCCGCTCCTGCGGTAGAAAATGCCTCCGTGCCGGAGCAGCCTGCTCCCGAGCCTGCGCTGACCGACGCTGAGGCGGTCATGCTGGAACACGAGGGGCAGGCGGCGCTCTTTGAAATGGGCGACGCCGTGCCTGATCCCGCCAACGCTGTTACCCATGCCGAGGTGGAGGAGCCTGCCGCTCCCGAAGTTCCCAAGGCTGAAAAGGAACAGGCGCAGCCGCCCACTCCCGGCAAGGACGACCCTGCCCCGGCACATTCCGGAAAAGTGGTGGATTTTGCCGTTGCCCGTAACGAGGCAGCCAAGGAGGAGAAAAAGGCGGTCAAGCAGAAGCCGCCCAAGGAAAAGGGCAAGGCCGTCAAGCCCGGCAAAGACCGTCCGCCCAAGACGGAAAAGACAGCCCCGGAGCAGACCAAGCCGCCCAAGGCTGGCAAAACCCATGCAGCCCCCGAGGAAAAGGCAGCACCTCCGGCCCCGGAAGTGCCGCCTACACCCCGCGACGCTACCCGCGCCGAAAAAGAGGAAATCGTCTATCTTG
>CAKSPF010000029.1 GCA_934481345.1 uncultured Clostridia bacterium | reverse complement strand
TGGAAGTATATCGGCGAGATTATTTTTAATATGCTCGTTTTGGTAGGTCTTATCAAAGGAGCAGACAGAATTGTTAAGGAATTATTCGGAACATAAGGAGGACACAATTATGAGTTACAAAAACAACGCTATCAGCAGCGACGATCCGAAGGCTATTGAAAAACTGACGGAAAAACTGCATAAATGCGAAAAAGAACAGGAATTTATGAAAAATGTAAACGCCTATTACAAGAAAAACGGCACAACGAAAGGCTGCGATGGCATTTCGGACGAGCTTGCGGCAAAACTTGATACACGAGTGCAGGAAGCATATTCTTGGGATAAGCAGCCGTTCCCGTCCTACAGTATCACAAACAACGGTGCGGAAATACGCCGTATCAAAAAGCGTATGATTTCAGAACTGACCGACTTTTCAAGAAGTATGATGCTCTCTATCACAATTCAGCCTATCCCTACCGATGAAGCGGTTAAATTTGTTCAGAAAAAACTGCTCGCCATTGAAACGGATATAACCAAATGGCAGCAGAAACAAAATGAAAACAACAATTTTTCCGCAAACATTCCGTATGAAATGGAGCAAATGCGAAAAGAAATCAAAGAGTTTCTTGACGATTTAACTACCCGTGACCAAAGAATGATGTTTGTAACGGTTACGCTATTGCATATTGCCGACAGCTTGGAGCAGCTTGATAACGATACTGAAACGCTGATGTCAATAGGCAGAAAACACCTCTGCAATTTTGCAACGCTGAAATATCAGCAGGAGGACGGTATGCAGACGGTCTTGCCTTTCGGAACGCTGAATATAAAGGCAATGCGAACACTCACAACCGAAAGCACGGCGGTATTATCTCCGTACAAAACACAGGAAATAATCGACAAAGGCGGTTTGTATTACGGTATTAACGCTATTTCCCATAACCTTTTGATGTGTAACAGAAAATTACTGCTAAACGGAAACGGCTTTATTCTCGGTGTGTCGGGTTCGGGAAAATCATTTGCGGCAAAAATGGAAATTCTGATGTCGGCTCTGTTTTCAAATGACGATATTATCGTAATAGATGTTGAGCGTGAGTATGGCTCGCTTATACGAAATCTCGGCGGTGAGGTTATCACGCTTTCAGCATCGTCAAAAAACCATATCAATGCACTTGAAATAAACAATGATATTGATATGGACGAAAACCCTGTGTCGATAAAATCGGAGTTTTTAATATCTCTGTTCGACCAATTATTAAAAAGCAATGATTCAAAGCTCGGCGGCGGTGTCGGTGCAAAGGATAAATCTATCATTGACCGCTGTGCAATTAAGGTTTACGGCGAATATTTAAGCGGCAAATCGGCATATATGCCGACTCTGGTTGGTTTTAGAAATGAGCTTTTAAGACAGCCGGAGGACGAAGCACAAGACCTCGCATTATCTCTTGAAATATTTACAACAGGCTCGCTTGACGCATTTGCACATCAGAGCGATGTTAATACAAATAACCGCATTGTTGCGTATGATATTTTGGAGCTTGGCGAACAGATGAAGTCTATCGGACTTTTGATTATGCTCGATAATATTTTTAACCGTGTTATGGCAAATCGCAGACGGGGAAAATATACAAGGGTTTATGTCGATGAAGCACACCTGTATTTCAAAAATCCGTACAGTGCAGACTTTCTTTTGAAGTGCTGGAAGCGGTTTAGAAAATACGGCGGACTGCTCACGGGCATCACACAGAACATTTCCGACTGCCTGTTAAATGAAACGGCAAGAGGTATGCTATCAAACAGCGAATTTCTGCTGCTCTTAAATCAAGCGCCGTCAGACAGAAAGGACTTATCGGAGATTTTATCCATATCCGATACGCAGATGAGCTATATCACCAATGCCGGAGCAAGACGGGGACTTATAAAGGTCGGCGGTTCCATTGTGCCGTTTATCAATGAGTTTCCGACAGATACGGAACTCTATAAACTGATGAGTACGAAGCCCTGCGAGGGTTAATAAAAAATATCACATTTAGCACGGCGGATTTTCCAAACGGAGATCCGCCGTTATCTTTTAGGAGGATACTATGAAAAACAAAATGACAGAAAAATTATTTGAGCTTGCCTATACCGACAGTATGACCGAAGTGCAAAACCGCAACGCCTATGAGGAACGCCTAAAAAAGCTCCGAAAGCCTAACGCAAACATTTCACGCATTACGGTTGTTGTTGTCGATGTAAACGGCTTGAAAGAGATAAACGACAGCTACGGGCATTTCAGCGGTGATGACGCAATAAAGACCGTTGCAAAGGCTCTCCGGGATACTATCGGATTAAAGGCTGACATTTACCGTATCGGCGGTGATGAATTTGTCTGCATATCCGAAAGCAATGTGCTGCCGTATATATCGCAATTTAAGGACACGATATATTTTATCAACAATGAAAAACTGTATAACCTGTCTGTTTCGATAGGCTATTCAAGATTCCACGAAAAATACAGTAAGAGCATTGACGATATAATCTGCCGTGCCGATGAGAAAATGTATAAGGATAAAAAGAGTAAAAAATAACGCCGGAGGTGATATGCTTTGAGCGAAAAAGATATAAAGACAAAGCCGAAAACAACCACTAAGGCTGTTCATAATACTCCGAAGGTCGCAGACCGCTTTGCAAAAGAAGCGATTAAGGATATAAAAACCGTATCAAAAGATGTGCTTATTAAAAATACCATAGAAAAACAGCTTGGCACACGGCAATCGGAGCAGCCGCAGCGAGCCGAAGTTGAAGCAACCGAACAGGTTGAAAATACCTACTATTCAACTGTTGATACCGTTTACCAAAAGAGCAAGCACTTTGCGGAAAATAAGTTGAAGCAGCGCCGTCAGCAAGTGAAAACAAGGCAAAATTCCGATGTGCCACGCACATTGCAAGCCGATAATATTCAAGAGATACAGCAACCGAACAATGTTCCGAAAACAAGAGAAAACATCTCGAAAACAAATGCGGAGCTTATCAAAAGTGATATATCAGCACCAAATGTCAATTTTGAAAATATGCTTGATACTGCCTTCCCCTCAAAATCTATGCCAAAAACAAAGGAAAGCTACATACGCTCGCACGGCAAAGCTCCGTCCGACCTCATAAAAACACCGGACAGAGCAAAAGCAATACCGAAGCAAAATACTCATACCGTTACCCGGAATGTATCGACCGGGGCGAAAAAAGCAGTTAAATCAAAAGACAGTCTTTTGAAAGGCACAAATAAAGCCGTAAAAACGGGAAATCCCTATGTCGGTAAGTCTGCAAAGAAAAAGACCGTTAAATCAGCAAAACGGGCGGCAAAGACGCAGAAGAAAATCACAAAAAAAGCAGCTAAACAAGCGATTCAAAAGTCGGAACAGGTTGCAAAAGCAACCGCAAAAACGGCTGTTAAAATTACAGTTAAAGTCACTCAAATGGCAGCGGCAGCAAAAGCCATTGTTTCCGCACTTGCCGCACTCGGCGGCTGGGCGGTGCTGTTGGTTGCTTTAATTGTTGTAATCGTGGTTGCGGCAATAGCCGCAAGCCCTTTCGGTATCTTCATTTCCGATGAAGCGGCGGATAATGACAGTATTCCCATTTCAGCTATCGTTACCGAGTGTAATATGGAGCTTTCAAACAAGCTCGATGACATAGAAAATGCCGCAGCCGCCGACCGCAGTGAAATTATCGGTGAACAGGCAAATTGGGACTTGGTACTCGCCGTATTTGCAACAAAGGTTGCGGGTGTGGAAGATGATACGGTCGAAGATGTGGTTGTTATCACAGAAGATAAAAAACAAAAGCTCAAAAATGTGTTTTGGGATATGCACGAGATAACCTCACGCACAGAAACGGCTGCAAGCGGTGATAACTCTGAAAAAGTCGTGTATATCACAATTACGGCGAAAACAAAAGAGGAAATGATAGAAAAATATCATTTTACACGCAAGCAGCAGGAAGCACTGAATACTCTTTTGAAACAAGATGAGGTGTTGATTTCCGTAACACAATCTCTAGCCGTATCAGACCGGGCCGCACAGGATATTTTGAAAAATTTGCCCGATACTCTGTCCGCAGAACGAAAGAAAGTTATAAAAGCCGCCTGCTCGCTTGTAGGCAAAGTGAATTACTTTTGGGGCGGTAAATCATCTGCTATCGGCTGGGACTCAGAATGGGGCAAGCTGAAAACCGTATCGGCGTAAGGCAGTAAAACGACCGGGACGAAAAGACCTTTCGGACTTGACTGTTCGGGTTTTGTTACTTGGAGTTTTATCAATTCCGGATTTGATGCCGCTCAAATCGGATACGGCACACAAGGACAATTTGCAAAGTGCAGTCAAATATCATGGAGCAATGCTCAAGCCGGGGATTTAGCCTTTTACGAAGATTTATCGCACGTCGGAATCATTGCCGGAAAGGACGCTGCCGGAAACATTCTTGTTATCCATTGTTCAAGCGGCAGGAATAATGTCGTTATTACAACAAACAGCGGTTTCGGTTTTGCGGCAAGACCAAGCTGCTATTAAAAAACATAAGACAGCGGGGAGCATTTCTATATGCCTTTCGCTGTCTGTATAAAAGAACCACACAACTGAGAATTATTCTCTGCTGTGTGGCTCTGTTATTATTTTTCCTGTGCATACAGTGCCGCAAAATTAAGAAGCTGCTTT
>CAKSPF010000028.1 GCA_934481345.1 uncultured Clostridia bacterium | reverse complement strand
TTACAGCAAGCACATTTCTTTTTGCAATACATCTTCGGAATTTCTTCCTGCGGATACTATAAATTCTCCCGGCTCAACTATGTATTCCAATTTTCTGTTATGAAATCCCATTTCAGCCGTATTCAGTTCTACGCTCACTCTTTTCTGCTCGCCCTTTTTCAAAAATACTTTTTTAAACCCCTTTAATTCTTTTACAGGTCTTGTGTAGGACGCAACTTTATCGGTAACATAAAACTGAACTGTTTCTTCGCCGTCATACTCACCGGTATTTTTTACATTGACAGAAACGGTAATGACGCTTCCACACTCAGCTTTATACGAGGATAATTCCATATCCGAATACTCGAATTCCGTATAACTCAAACCGTAGCCGAACGGAAACAGCGGTTTTATCGGCGCGTCAATGTACTTGCTTGTCCAGAAAAACTCCTCCACGGGCGGTTTTCCGGTATTATTATGGTTATAATACAGCGGTGCCTGACCGACTTTTGTCGGAAAAGTATTCACAAGCTTTCCGCTAGGATTTTGTTTGCCGAATAAAATATCGGCATAGGCATTTCCCGCCTCGTTGCCCAGCGCCCCCGAAAACAGCACTGCGTCCGAAAGCTCGACAACCTCGCTTAAAACAACAGGTCTGCCGGCAATTACAACCGAAACAAGCTTTTTACCAAGACTTTTTATGTGCCTTAAAAGGTTGATTTGTTCGCCCGGAATTGTGTTGCTTGTGCGGCTTTTTCCTTCGCCGTTCATATCCCTCGGTTCGCCTATGAACGCAACAACAGTATCAGCGTCGCTTGCTGCCTGCGTCACTTCGTCAAAATTGCTTTCACTGCCGATAAGCGAGCATCCGCCGGTAAACGGAACGTCAACATATTTTTTTATTCCCTCAATCGGTGCCACGCACTCCTCAGCTTTTCCGAGTGCACTCCACGAACCGAGCATTTCTTCACGGCTGTCTGCCATAGGTCCTGCCACGGCAATTTTTGATTTTTCCGAAAGCGGCAGGATGTTACCGCAGTTTTTAAGCAAAACAACCGACTTCACGGCTGATTTATACGCAAGCTTTCTGCCCTCGGCGGTACATAAAGCTTTTTTTGCCTCTTCAATATCTCTGTAAGGATTATCAAACAAACCAAGTTTGTATTTGAGAGTAAGCACACGGCGAACGGCCTCGTCAAGCACTTCCATGGATACCTCACCGCTGTTTACCAAATCCTCAAGATGATCCTGATATGTAAAAATTCCGAAGCACATTTCTACATCAAGCCCTGCATTAACGGCAATTTTAGCAACATCGCGGTAAGTTTCGGCGCATCCGTGAGTTTTAATCTGGTCTGTAGAGCCTGCGTCACTTATTACCACACCTTTAAAGCCCATTTTTTGCTTTAACGTTTCGGTTATAAGCTCATGGCTGCCTGTGCACGGCTCTCCGTTCAAATCGTGAAATGCCGTCATTACACTTTCCGCACCGGCATCAATTGCCGCTTTAAAAGGCGGAAGATAATAATCATGCAGAGTTTGCGGCATCATGGTTACACTGTTGTAATCCCTGCCGCCCTCGCATGCACCGTATGCCGCAAAATGCTTTGCACATGCCGCCGAGTGTCTGCCGTCCGACATTTTTTCACCCTGAATACCTTTTACTCTTGCCTTTGCAAATTCGGATATAAGGTACGGATCCTCTCCTGCACCTTCAACGCCGCGTCCCCAGCGCGGATCGCGCGACACATCTATCATTGGAGCGTATATCCAGTTGACGCCGTTTGCACTTGCCTCAGCCGATGAATATTCGGAGGTTTCGTGCGCAAGTTGAGGCTCCCAAGAAAAGCTCTCGGACCAAGGTGTGGGAAAACACGTTCTGAAACCGTGAATTACGTCAAAACCGAGCAAAAGCGGTATGCCGAGCCTCGTTTCCTCTACGGCAACTCTTTGGAGCTCGTTTGCGTCCTCGACATTACTTATACCCAAAAACGAGCCTATCATGCCTTCTCTGAGCAAATCCCAGCCGACCTTGTAGTCGTCATTGTATATGGAATTCCCACATTGATTAAGCTGTCCTACCTTTTCCTTTACAGTCATCTTTTTTAATAATTCTTCAATTTTGTTTTTCATTAAAGTTATCTCCGTATGATTTTTTACCAAAATATATCATTAAATCTTATTGAAGTCAATCGTTCTGCTTTAAAATATCCATTACTTTCTCAGCCATAACATAAAATCCCATATCGTTCGGATGAACAAGATCCACCGAATAATCGCCGGCTGTATTTTCCGGAAACAGCTCGGAGCCGTCAATAAAGCTTACGGCATTATCGCCGGACTGCATTGCATTGAGCATAGTCTGCTTTACGATATCCCTTCTGATTTTTCTGTTGACATCATCGGAATACTCCCTAAAGAACCAGCCGGATATAAGTATTACCGGTATTTTCGGATTAGCTTCTCTTACAATTTTAAAGAACGGCTCATGAGTTTTTTTAAGAAATTCTGCCGTCGGAGCATTATGATCGTATTCAATAATAACTGCAGAAATATTCTGCTGAGCGATATAGCGGGCAATCTCCGTTTCACCTCTTGCATTTCCCGAAAAACCGAGGTTAATCATTTCTGCACCGAGTTTTCTTGTGATAACGGCAGGATATGTCAGTCCGGGACGTGTTGCGCATCCGCCGTTTGTTACCGACGAACCGTAGAACAAAATTGCCTTATCCGATTTGTGAGGAGTTGCTTTTTCAATTTTACTGCCTTTCAAAAAGCCGATTTCGAGCTCTTTTATGCTTGAATAAAGAGGGAGATACATCGTATAGTCACGCATTTGCGAGCTATCGGTCGATGCCTCCATATCAATGAAGCTGTTTCCGTCTTCGGGACGGTAATTTGCGATAAATCCCAATCCGCTGTACAAATCAATACCTGCATCAGCAGCCAAAGCCATTCCGCTTGAACTTCGCATTTTATGATAATTGCATTTTACGGCTATTTTCTTACTGTCCGTTCTGAATCTGACAACTCCGCCGGCGCAGAAATGAGCCGTTTCAACGAGAGCCGGCGATAAATCTTTCAGCACGGATTTCGGCAGTCTTACCAATTCACCCTCTTCAATGCTCTCTTTGCAAAATCCTTCCACCGTAAAGCTTTGATATGAAAAAAAATCATATTCCGAGTCATTTGCATTATTAACTTTAAAGTTTTTATCAATATTTTTAATATCCATAGCGTACCCCGCTTTTAGCAACGTAATCCGTTTAATTCTTTAAAAGCAGCAAACCGCTTTTCGGAACCTTAACCTTTGTAACACCGCTGAGTGTTATTTGACTGTTATCCGTCATATTACCCATGCAGTCGTAAGCTTCTGCCGAAACACTTGCAT
The DNA here is from genome assembly GCA_934481345.1 of uncultured Clostridia bacterium. Classification (GTDB taxonomy): domain Bacteria; phylum Bacillota; class Clostridia; order UMGS1810; family UMGS1810; genus CAKSIN01. The sequence continues at coordinate 1,390 of CAKSPF010000028.1, read as the reverse complement.
CTTTATTTGTGCGGATATATACATATTCTTTGCAGGAAGCATTTATAACAAGATTTTCTTTTTGACAGTTTATATCGACGATTTTATCTTTTTCATAAAGTGCAGTTATGCATTTTTCTTCGTCCTCCGCACAAACAATCGGATAAAAATTCTGCATTTCCTGCGGTTTTATCGGTTCTTCGACCAAAATCCTGCGATACTTCTTTGCAAAGCCGAGCCAGAATTTAACCATTTTTGCCTGCTGCTGCGTAAGTGTGTCAATTCTTACCGAAAACTGAATTACGCTGAATATGCAGTTAAGTATCTGCAGTGCTGCCTGCTCCGCGGAAGCGTCCTTGTTCCACATAAGCATGTCCGAGTTAATCACCGTCTTACCGCTTGCCATTCTCAAGTCTATCACAGATACGCGGTTTTGTCTGTAATGAACCGGGCAGTCAACTACTCTGAACATTGTTGCGTATTTTCTTAAATTCGGGCCTACATAGCTTTGTCTGAATTCTATTATAACATCGCTTTTGATTTTTCTCATTCTTTCGCATGCTTCAGTCAGGAGCCTTTCCACCGCTTCTTCAACGCTGAAAATATCCATTCCTTCTTTAAAGCTGCTATTTCTGTGCATTTGGAAAAGGTCAATAAAATCAAGCTTAAATCCGTCCAAATCCCATTCTCTGAGCGCTCTTTCATAGGTTGAAATAATATATTCCCTTACCTGCGGATAACGCGGATCCAGAATTCCTGACTGGAATATTTTGGATTCGTCCATTGTCATATTGTAAAAGTTTTTGTAATTATCGCATGCTTTACCCAGGAAAGAAACACTGAACCATACGACAAATTTCATTCCGAGCTTATGCATCTCATCGGCAAGCAGCCTCATATCCGGAATTTTCTTTTTGCTCGGCTGCCAGTCTCCGGCATATTTTGCCGCCTGGGTTATATCGTCGGTGTTCCAGCCGTCATCAAGTATAAAAAGCTCCATGCCGTATTCTTTTGCTTTTTTTGCCTCACTTATAATCTCGCCGGCAGTAAGATCGTGATGAAAAGCATACCAGCTTGAATAGCAAGGCTCATATATCTGTTCGGGTGCCGGGAGCTGTTTTATCTGATAAATTTCCTCCCACCAGTCCGACACATTCCTACACATTTCATAAAAAGGCTTTTCGTCTTTCTGAGTATACAAAGTAAGAGTATATTCGTTTTGCGTGCCGAATTGCTGCAAATTTATAATAATCTTAAAATCCATTTCGGAGGTGCGCTCGTTTATGCAGGCACTGTATTTTAAAATCCTTACCGAATCCGACGCGGCAACGGAGAACACACTGTTTCCGCTGCTGCCGCAAAGCGCAATAATCGGAACGGACCATGCCGCCGAGGTTTCTATATCGCAAAT
>CAKSPF010000027.1 GCA_934481345.1 uncultured Clostridia bacterium | reverse complement strand
ACATTTGTGAAATCTGTATCCCATTTCTCAAATGTGTATTCATAGTCTGCGTCGGACGGTCTTGTCGGATTTGCCGGCGCTGTCGCACTTGCTCCCTCTTCAACTACTTCTGTTTTCAATACCGCTCCGTCCCAGTCTACGAATTTTACGGTGTATTTTGTTGCAGGCGTAGTCCAAGGCTCCCATTTAGCATAGAACACTTTGTCTCCGGTTGAGCCTTTGGCGATTTTAGTAATCGCTGAACCGCTGAATCCGGCATTGTCATACCAGCCCATAAAATCATTACCGGCTTTTGCAACATTCGGAGCTCCGGGGAGTATTATATCATCGCTCTCTATAGTATATGTTTTCGGATATTCTCCGCTGATTGTTCCGCCGTTGAGATTGTATATAATGTTGTAAGCCTTTGGACTAAGAAGCGGATATATTGTTATATCTTCATTTACAACATAGTTTTCGTCTATGCTGTCACCGCTGCCATCTGCTTTTGTATTCCATCCTGTTCTTTCATAGCCTTCCGGTGCAACATACGAATTCATTGCATTTATAAGGTCGGCATCCGTTGAAAGCTTTGTTCCCTTTGTATATTGATATCCTATACCTTTAAATGTTACAGTCACTTTACCGGCAACCTGTACTTCCCATTTGGCATAGAAAGTTTTATCTCCGGTTGAACCGGCAGTGATTTCTGTAATTGCTGCACCGCTGAATCCGGCATTATCATACCAACCTTTGAAAACAAATCCTGTCTTTTTCGGAGTCGGAAGTGTTATTGTACCGCTCTCTACGGTATAGCTTGTCGGTTGTGTTCCGTCAAGCACACCGTCATTCAACTCGTATGTTATGCTGTATGTTATTGCATTAAGTACCGGATATATTGTAACAGGAGAAGTAACAATATGATCTTCATTTACGGAATCACCTGTTCCGTCCGCTTTTGTGTTCCAACCGGTTTTTTCATAGCCTGCAGGAACGGTATAACCGTTCATGGCAGAAATCAAGCCGGAATTATCCGAAAGTTTCTGACCGTAGGCATAGTCGTATTCGGTGGTTTCATCATTGAATTTAACCTTTATAATATTTCTGTCATAATAAATCTTTATGACAAGATTTCCGTCATTTATACCGGAAAGAGTACTGAGTGCGGTATTTACCGTAAAGCCGGTAACTGCCGGCGGGTTATATGTGATAGTTGCATTTTTTCTTGCAGTTTCCGTTCTGTCATATGTTACATCACGGTCATAACCTGTAAGAGCAGTATTCTGGAAATAGTATTCCACAGAATATCTGATTTTTGATACACTTCCGCCGCCGCTGCTCGGTCTTTTGTTATCATCTTTTTTGAGGAAAGTTGCGGGAGTGTGCAAGTCGTGATTTTTAAACGGTTCTTCATCTTCATAATTAAGGAAGTTAACCGTTCCGTTAACATCATATACAACGACGTTTTCGCCAACGGTTGTATCTGTAAGCTTAACGCTTCCCTCACCGCCGCGGCAAAGAAGTCTGCCTTTGATTGTCACGTTTTCCAAAACTATATCACCTGTGCCGACACCGTCGCCCAGCACAAGATCACCCTCAACGGTTACATCCTTTAATGTAACGCCGGGAGTTCTTATCATAACACTGTCGCCGCCTACGGAGGTTACCGTACCGGAGCTGCTTATGTATGTTTTAAAAATATTATGCATAATCTGTGCAAATTCTTCACGGGTAACAAGGTCGCCCGGTCTTAAAGTGCCGGCTGCGTCACCGTTAACGTATCCGCGTTTTACAAGTGCGCTGAGATACGGAGCCGACCAGCCCGATATTTTACCGGAATCGGAAAACTTATTAAGAACCGATGTGTCCTGATCCGAAAGTACAAGTGCTCTCGCAACTACAGTAAAAAGTTCCTCTCTCGTAACATTTTCCGAGGGGGTTAAAAGTCCGTTGCCGTTGCCGACAAAGGTTTTCATATTTACTGCCTTTGCAAACTCGCTGTAATACCAATCTGACTCAGATACATCGGAAAATCCCGAAATATCAGCCTTGACCGTCGAGCCGAATGCGCGGTTAATAATCGTTGCGCTTTCCGCTCTGGTCAGATAATCTTTAGGGCCGACCGTATTGTCTTCCCTGCCTATAATAAGACCGTTGTTAACAGCTGCCGTCATTGCCTCGCGGGACCAACCCGTAGGGAAATCACGGAAGCTGCTTGTTGACACAGCACCAAATGCTGTAGGCATAATGCTTACAATCATTAGTACAGTCAGCAATGATGCCAGTGCTCTTTTGAAAATTCTCATGCCTTACTTCCTCCTGTTTTGTTTATTTCATATATTTATTTATATAATATGACTTTGTCAGACTCTTCTCATTATAATAGTACTGTCTTATCTGGTTAACAAGCGCCAAATCTCCGCCGCCTTTTTTCAGCTCTGATTCAAGCTGCGAAAGAAGAACGTTAACTTTATTATCACACTCTGTTTCAAGTGCTCCGACAGCGGGTGCATAGCTCTCCGCTATAGACGTAAGCGATGCCTTGTCCGAGCCGTTTGCCTTGTATGTTTCATATGCCTGAGCGCCTATGCCGTTAAGCCTGTTAACAAAATCCGATTTTACAACATACAACTGCGCCACGATATCCGAAACATTATCTTTCATGGTATCTTCTTTTGAAGGACTTTGTGTATTGCTGTTATCCGGATTTGCCGTATTATTGCCGTCATTTGGAGTTTGTTCCGAGGTTCCGGTTGTTGTTTCGGCGGTTTTATTGTCCGTCTCGCCGGACTTAATCTGTTCGAGAGTGGATTGTCCGCGAATGAGCTTTACGGCATCGTCTGCTGTAATTTCGTTATTATGCAGCGCCTTTTCCTCCTCTTCGGTAAGTCCTCCGCGTATATCTATGTATTCTGTCTTATCCACTATTTCCTGGAGCTTTTTGCTGTTATCTTCAAGTTTTGCGGTAAGTTCCGTTTCGGAATATCTTACAGAATTAACAAACGAAACTATATTATCCCTTTGCCATATTCCTATAACCGCTGCGGCAACAAGCAAAATCCCCAAAAGGGATAAAATAATAATTTTAATTTTTTTCATGATGCCTCCGCATATTTTAAACAAATTATTATATAAAAACCTTCTTTTTCAATTTCGTTAAAAGCTTTTGCTGTTACAAAAATGAACTATATCGTCTATTATCACAATTATACAAATACATTTTACACTCCGCTAATATTTATGTCAATAGTTTTAATACAAATTTAAAACTTTCCATAAATAATTTTTTATATTTTGTTACTTTTCACAAAACAATTAAATACAATTTTGTGCACGGCTGACACACACATCAATGTGTGCCTCCGGCAGATTGTTTTTCTGCCAAAGCTGAACATCTGCTTCATCAAAGCGATATTTTGAACGGAATGTTTTTGCATTTCCTTCCGAACCGAAAAGGATTACCTTTTTGTCGAATGTTGCAAGGCCTTCAACCTGTGTCGGTCTGCCTACTCCCGTGAATATATCCAGAGTTATGCGGAAGAAGAACTTAAGATCTACCGAATAGTAGCCTCTGTTGAACTGCACCGGTTCTACATCTGAATAAATCCATATTATTTCCGATTTTCTGCATTTAACGTTTATTGCTCTGTCCAGAAGACTCTGTCCCGCCTCTGTAAGATATACTCTGATGTTTTCTATGCATTCTTTATCTCTGCACGAATCGTAAACTTTGCTTGTTTCGATGCAGGAATTGCCTCCGTTTCCGTTATTGCCGCAGGGATTGCAGCCGGAAAGTATTTTTTCACTCATTATGACTCCTCCCAAAAATACAATATTGATACTTCAATACATAATATGTGACTTAACTTAAAAGAGTGATAAATATTAAAATATAATTATACAAAACGGGATTTTCAATCATTTTTTGATTTATTTAAAAAAATGCAACCTTTTCTTATCCCAGCGGGTATTAATAGTAAAAGGGCCTTTTTAAGACAGTTAACAAAATAAAATTAACCCGAAAGGATGATTGAAATGAAAAAAGAATAATAACCATGATACTCGCACTTGCTGTACCGTTCAGTTCGGCGGCATTTGCGGCAGGCAATACGGAACCGATACACACTGCAGAAACTTCCTTAAGTACGTCTTATGAAAAAGACATTGCCGATGCACTTTCGCTCGGTATAATTGATGCAGCCGAAAATATCGGCAGTGAAAATATCAGCAGAGAAGCATTTTGTGAATATGTTTATAACATGATAAACAGCATAAAGGAGCTGCCGACAGCAAAGCTTGCACGCGCCCCGTTTGATGATGTGCTCAATTATAAAATAAACGCATTGGCATTTTCAAAAATTGTTTCCGGAAAAGAAGAACATGTTTTTGCTCCAAATGATAAAATCACCAGAGAAGAAGCAGCAGTGATTCTTTACAGAACCGCTGAATATGCCGATATAAATATCCCGTTGGCAAAAGTAGATATAACTTATTCGGACAACTCCGAAATATCCGATTGGGCAGTTTCCGACATATACAGCCTGAGAATTCTCGGCATCATCGACGGTTCTGCGGAAAAATTTGAGCCGCAGGCATATGTTACATCTGAGCAAGCCGTTTCTTCAATTGTAAAGTTGCATAACATTATAAAAGGCAATTAATACAAAAATTATCATTTTTTCATAAACCGGAAGGTTATCCCATAGGATTGCTTTCCGGTTATTTTTATGATATAATTTCCGTATTATTAAACTATGGGGATGAGCGGCTTATGAACAAACAGGATATATATAGTTACCTAACCGAAAGAAATATTTGGCATGAAATCACAGAACACAAGGCTGTTTATAATATGGCGGAGCTCGCCGGAATTGATATTCCATACCCGGATTCAGACGCAAAAAACCTTTTTGTACGCGACGACAAAAAGAGAAACTATTATCTCATAACCGTAAAGGGCGATAAACGCGTCGACCTTAAAGAATTTAGGCAAAAAAACAATACTCGTCCGCTGAGTTTTGCCTCCGAAACCGATTTAATAAATATAATGAATTTAACCCCCGGTTCGGTGAAACCGTTTGGCATATTAAACGACAAAGAACTCAAGGTTCATGTATTTATAGATGAGGATTTTGCTGAAAATCCATGCCTTATAGGCATTCATCCAAATGAAAATACTGCAACTGTATGGATGAAAACAAATGATTTGATAGACATAATAAAAGAACACGGGAATACAGTGGATGTTGTGCAAATATAGTTTTTTTAATCAAATAAAATTTATGGAGGAAGAATTTTATGAAAAAAATACTTTTTGCATCTATCGTATTACTTACTTTTGTTTTATCCGCAATACCGAGTACATATGCCGCGGGAGGCTTCTTTTATGCCGCAAAGCTTAAAAATCAGCGAAGAGGAACAAATCAATTATTGGCTGTTTACACCGAAAAATGCATCAAAAGACATGCCGCTTATTGTATCTCTCCACGGCGGAAGCGGAAGAGGCGATGATATTAATACTTTAACTTCAAGCGGATTTTGTCAGTTAGTGTATGAAAAGAAATTTGACAATGTTCCTGCTTATATGATTTTTCCGCAGGTTTCATCAAAGTATAAAAGTTGGAATGATATAAAAAGATATGTTAAACAACTGATTGAGTATACAGCCAAAAAATATGCAATTGATGTAAACAAAATCAGCCTTACCGGTCACAGCATGGGCGGAACGGGCACATACTCAATAGCTGCTGCTTATCCGGAAATATTTTCCTGCATTGCTCCGATGAGCGGAAGTATCGACTGTACTGACGAAAATATAACCGCATTATCAAGCATGCCTGTATGGGCATTTGCAGGTACTGTCGACACCGTTGTGCTGCCGGAATCTTCTGTTAATTTTGTAAATGCTTTAAGCAACGCCGGCGCTAACGCAAAAATAACACTTTTCGACGGTGCAGAGCATCGTGACATACCGGAGCTTGCTTATCTTGATGACAGTATAAATGTAGTAGACTGGCTTATCAGAAATTCAAAAGAAAATGCGATCATTGGTTATTCATTAAATATTATAACTGCAAACGTAAGAGAAAGAGGAGATTACATTGTAATTATAGCAGACTATAATGGTGACGGAAAGCTTGCTGATGTAAGATTTATTGATAAAAATTTTTTGTGCGGTATAAATACAATCCCCGCTCCCGATAATATAGCTCTTGAAACAAATGATAAAATAATGATTTGGAGATCGGCGGAATCCTTATATCCCGCATGTAATACATATATAATACAATAAAAACCGCAAAACAGTCTTTTGAAAAATACTTATGCACCGCCGGCACGCGTACGAAAGAAGATGAGCAGCGGCATGAGTGAGCTCTGATTTTTGCATAAAAAATCAGAGCAAGCGATATATAGCTTGCTCCGATGTGGGTGCAGGGGCAGGATTTGAACCTACGACCTCCGGGTTATGAGAAAACGCCGCAAGGAATTATTTTATATTGTAATTTGATAAATCCCATTATTATGTATGTTCAATGACACCTTAGTTTTTAATGCTTCCCATTCATTCTTATTTATTTTTGATGCCATTATAAGTCTTATTATAAGACCTATTCTGAAATATACTCAGCAATTCTATTCATAACATCATTTTGAAATTCAGGTAAAACGTGCTGATATGTGTCCATAGTAATTTGCACACTTGAATGTCCTAAAATTTTGCTCACAACCTTTACAGGAATATTTGCTTCAAGTGCTCTTGTAGCAAATGTATGCCCCTATGGTATAATAAAGACAAACGGTGAAAGCCGCATAAAATCAAGGGTTTTGCGATTTATCTTGATATATTTCAGTTCTTTTTCCAACCCGAAATTTACAAAATTTTCGTCTTTAATAACGGTAATGTTAAGTTAAAGACAAAAGTTATACCCTGCAAAAGGAGGTCAAAATTTAATAAAATATCAACTGAGAACGCTTTATAACAAACCATAAGGCGTTCTTTTTTATGCAATCACACACGGAAAGGAGGCACAACAATGTCGATACAATTTGAATATTTTTACGGAAGTCAAGCGGAACAGTTTTCGTTTTACCGTATTCCAAAAATCCTATTTACCGATGAAACGCTTTCCGGAATTTCTGTTGAAGCAAAGGTGCTGTATAGCTTTATGCTTGACCGTATGAGCCTGTCGGTAAAGAATTGCTGGTTTGATGAAGAAAATCGAGTATATATCATCTACACTATTGATGATATTTTATGTGATTTCGGTTGTGCAAAGCAAAAGGCATTAAAGCTTTTGGATGAGCTTGAAAACGGTATCGGACTTATTGAACGCAAACGACAGGGGCTTGGCAGACCAAACATAATTTATGTGAAAAACTTTATACATAATCCTAAAGAAAAGCGGTATGAAAATCAAAATACCGAAAGTATGAATATCGAAAATCAAGAAGTATTAAATTCAAACTTGCAGAAGTATGAAAATCATACTTCAAGAGATATGAAAATCGAAATTCAAGAAGTTCCGAAATCATACTCAAATAATACTAATAATAACTATACTGATTTTAA
>CAKSPF010000026.1 GCA_934481345.1 uncultured Clostridia bacterium | reverse complement strand
AAATAAAAAGACGTATTTTAAGGCGAATGACATCTTTTGGACGCACAAAAGTCAAAAAAACGTCCAAGAGTATCCAAGTATATAGAATCCGGGAAAGCCCATTTTCCAAGGGTTTACAAGGATATACAAGAGTTAGCTTAGCAATCAAAAAAATTCCCGACAATGAAGCCGCTGGAGAAATAAACCGCATAAAATGGGGCTTTTGAGGTGCTTGACTTCACCCAACTACACCATTACTACACCATTTTATGCATAAAATGATGCTCACAAAAATGTCTTAGCGTTATATAAGGACTATGGTTTTAAATCGTAGTCCTTTTTAATTTGACAAGTTATAATAAAGTGCGATACCATATAATTGTTCGAGAATTTTTAAATTTAAGAATTATGTGATTAAATTAAAGCGGATATTTATCCGCTGACTGTCTCCTATTACTTCAAATCACATCATATGTAATAGGAGTGAATTGAAACGTTTTTAAACAAGAAAAAGCAATCTGACTGTGTTCAGGTTGTTTTTTTCTACAATAATTTCAAAAAAGGAGCTGACAAATCGGATACTATGCGGTATAATAGAATTATCAAAGGAAACTTTGATATCCTTTCTTAGTGTAGTTCAACATAAAAAATAATATGATGACTTTAAGGGGCGTCTGTTTGATAACATTACCCGCTTTAAGCATAGCAAGAGCATTATCATTTATAAAATGACGATGCTCTTGTTTTTAGTCCCGAAATTCAAAAAGTTTTTTAAGCGGAATATTCAGAGCCTGTGCAATTTCAATCAAAGTGTCAAGCGTGCATGAGCAAGCGGCAGTCTCGATTTTTTGCATATATGTTCTGCTTATATTGCATTTTTCCGCAAGCTGAATCTGCGTCATTCCCTGTTCCTTACGGTAGTGAAGGATGTTAAGCCCTATCCCCAACCAGACATCAAAATTTTTGTTTTTCATTTCAATTACACCTCTATGTAATTATACAGGAGATTTATAACGCTATCGACAATCAAAAAATTCTCTAATGCAAACAATATGATTGCATTTTTATGTAAATTATGTTATAATGCATATATATTGTGTGCATTTACATTTGATTTATCTGCTTTTGAAAAGAAAAAATACGCCTGAAAAGCAAAAAAATTAATGAATTTTGTATCATTCACGCGCTAAAATGTATCATTCACGCAGAAAGTATTTAACGGGAACATGTTTTAAGATAAAATTGTATATGTGCCCGGAGGTGAGCGGAAATGAAGTTTAATATAATCATCTGCGAAGATGTAAAATCAACGCTGATTAAGATAGCGTCAGTCGCATTGGAGTATTTTGAAAACAGCGAATTTGAGTTTGACTGTCATCAGATACAGAGTGATTTTTCAAAGGTTCTGAAATATGCCAAAGCATCGGATAAATGCAGAAACATTTATCTTTTAGATATAGAGCTTGCGGCAAATGTGAACGGACTTAATCTTGCGCAGAAAATACGGGAATATGATTATCTCGGATATATTATTTTCATAACCTCACACACGGAACTTGGTATGACGGCGCTGTCCTATAAACTGAAAATTCTTGACTTTATAGATAAAACAGACAGGCAGTTCAAAAAGCGCTTGACAGAATGCTTTGATACGGTAATCAAGGAAAGCTCGGTTATCAAAAACGAGGATAAGCATATTATGATTAAATCGGGACTTGATTACTTCCCTGTGATACAAAGCGATATAATTTATATTGAAACCGACAGTATCGGCAGAAAAATCATAATACACACGCCGAGCAGAACGATTGAGAGTTATACTCCGCTTAAAGAAATCGCAAAGGAGCTTGACAGGCGGTTCTTTCAGTGCCATAGGGCAATCATCGTCAATACCGAGAAAATACTGAAAATACACACGGAGCGAAGTAATGCGCATTTAGACTTGTCCGGCGGCAACATCTGCCCGCTCTCACTTCGGAAAGTAAAGGAGCTGATGGCTATTGTGGGTAGAAATATTTAGCGCACTGTTCACGGCACTGTCTGCGCTTGTTGTCGGAATTGCGCTGTATCGCCGTGAAAATGCCGAAAGGATACGCTTTGTGATATTTGTTGCGCTGGCACCGATTGTGAATTTTATTCTGAATATCAGTTTGCCGCATTATATCTCGGTCGGCGCATTTGTTTTGACGGCAAGCGTGCTTTGCAAGCTGGTACTTAACGAAAACAAAATAACATCACTTGCAAGCGCGATGATAATAGCGTTTTTTCACCGTGTGATGATGCTGATATATTTTTCGGCGGTGTATATATTCGCAAGAGAATGCTTTACATACGGACTGCGGTGCTTTTATTCGATGCTGTATGCAATGGTGTTTTTGAATATTACGGCATTTGCGGCAATGTGGTTTTATGAGAAGTATCGGAATATAAAGTACATATCCGAAAAAGCGGTGTCAATTATAAAAAGTCTTGATTTTCTGGTGCTGAATCCGAAACTGTTCGGTATGCTCTATGTGCTTTTGAGCATTACGGACACGCTGTTTATCGTGATTTCAACACGGGTGCAGATTGAGTACGGGAATTATGCTTTTTATGTGGGAGCATTGTTTTTGGTGGCGATGTATTCAATTTTGATGGTGCTTACAATGTCAATGCTGCAAGGTCTTTTGAAAAATGAGGTTGACCTTATCACAAAGCAAGACGAGGTTGAAACATTGAAAAACTATACCGCCACAATAGAAAATCTGATTGACGAAATGCAAAAGTCACGGCACGACTATAAAAATATGATTTTGTCTATGCATGATTTTGTCGAAGAAAAGCGGTTTGATGAACTGGAACAGTATTTCGGCGAGGAAATTTTGAAGAGTGAAACGCTTGAAAAAATTTCAAAGAATATTTATCTTGCAACAAAGAAAATTAAGCAGCTGCCGCTGAAAAGCCTTATCAATGCAAAACTAAATGAGGCAATGTCCGGCGGCATCAATGTGGAAATTACGATATTTTCGGAGGTTGATATAACCTCTGTTCCGACGCTTGATTTATGCCGGATTATCGGAAATCTGCTTGACAATGCGGTTGAGGCGGCATCGGTGAGCGACAACAAGGTTATATCGCTTGTTATGCTGAAAAACGATAATTAGTACAGCATAACGCTCTGTAACGGATTTTCGGGCGAGCTTGATATGTCGAAGATATGGAAAAAGGGGTATTCGTCAAAGGGCAAAAATCGGGGTCAGGGACTGCCGATTGTGAAAAAGCTGATTGATACCCATCCCGAAATGCTGATAAATACAGAAATAAAAAATAACCTGTTTGTGCAAGATTTGACGATTATAAAATAAAACGATAATAAGGGAGAACAATATTATGGAAAATACAAAATGGATTTTGGGGCTTTTATGCTATGTGTTCTTTTTCTTTGTTTTAAAACACGTGCTTATGCTATTATTAAGCAAGAGACAAATGGTCATCGCCGCCATTATTATGTGTGTGACAGCTGTTGTATACGGATTGGGAATTTTTGCCGCTTTTGGAGCAGTGGTACAAATAAGAAAAGAAAAAGATAAGGCTTATAAGAAAATAACCGTTTTACCGTCCGATTCGGCGGCAGATGAATTAATTGCAACAATTAAAAAATACGGCTGTGAAAATAAACCAAATGAATGGAACAAATTAAGGGGTGTTTGGATTACAATAAACGAAAGTCCGAATGTTTCCACCGAAAAGAAAAAGCAGCTGAAACAATTTTTAATGTTGCAGGGACTTACGATGCACTATCAGGATTCAAAAATTATTGACAACTGCAAATTATGATATTTTCCGCTATGGCGGTTGATATAAAATAATATTAACAAACGGAAGGAAGATTTTATGAAGAAAAAATTTATAGCTGCGGCAGCGGCGATGGCTATGTTGATAGGCACAACTGCGTTTGCTTATGAATATCCGCAGGAAAAAGACGAAAGCGATGATCCTATGAACAACGGTTTGTTCGAGATTGTGGCGGATGTGAATTCGGATATGGAATTTTTTGATCTTTCTGATTTCAAAAGAGACTACAATGAAGATAAAAGCAAAAGCAGAATAGTCAGATACACCATAGACTATTCCGGTAATGTGTCAAGCGAAATTCTTACGGATTATCTGGATGACGAAGAATATCACAATCGGTTGGATGAATATCTTGATGTTGATGACGAGACCAGGTACACGCAATATAACGATGGAATTGTAGATACCGACTGGCAGACTCGTGAAGAACCATATATATTTGCGGATATAAACGGTAAGTACTATGTGTTTTATGACAATATGAGACCTGCCTGGGGCTGCCGGTACAACCTCGGACTGGTGCAGGAAACCCAAACCGATTTCAGATATGTCGGAACCGAAAATGCAACATACGAATTCGGTGATGACAATACATATTTTTATACAATTTTTTCGGATGATGCAAATTATTATTTTGCAAAAGCAAACATAAGTATGTTTGATGACAACGGTTATGCCTTAATGAAGTATAACGGAAAACAGTATGTTGTTAAATTAAAAAGAGGATTTATACCAACAGTATTCTATAACGGCGAGAAAATAAAATTTGACCAGATACCCGTTATAGAAAACGGCAGAACACTCGTTCCGCTGCGCGCAATATTCGAAAAATTAGGCGCTGATGTAGAATGGAACGAAGATACTCAGACCGTAATCGCAACAAAGGATGATACAAAAATATCACTTACAATAGATAACACAGCCGCTTCTAAAAACGGCGAAAGCATTACTCTTGATGTCCCGGCAAAAGTGAAAAACGGCAGAACTCTTGTTCCGGTTCGTTTTGTTGCTGATTGCTTTGGTGTTGGTGTTGATTGGGACGGAACAATGCAGAGAGTATCTCTTACTTCAAAATGATATTTTCCGCTGTGGCGGTTGATATAATACAATACATTAAGAAAGGATGTTTTTATGAAAAGAACAAGCAAAGTCGTAAGCATAATGCTGTCGGTATTTATGCTTATGCAAATGATGACAGGAGTGGTTTTTGCCGCATCGAAATTACCGACGGATTTGCACTGGGGAAATGTTGAAAACGGAGAAGCACCCGCCACCTTGTATTTCACTGTTGGAGGAAATACAACCTCTGCATCTTACAAAATGTCATTATACAAAAATGGAATATTGGCAGACGCATATCTTACAGAAATGGAAAGCAGCGACGCTTTGGAAGAGTGCGATAATGATTTTGCGGATGCTATCATCAAAAACGGTTCGGGAAGATACAGCGTTAAAATAGGAGTTTTGGCAAAGTCAATAGACGAATATGATGAATATGAAGACGATGCCGATATTCCCGTAATTGAAGAAACGCAAATGTCGGACTCCTTTAATTACATTGCTCCGGCAAACAAATATCCTGCACCGACGAATTTGAAGATTAAGGATAATATTTTAAGCTATGACTATGACAATACCGCAGAAAGGGTATATCATAAAATAAGGTGCTATGTTTATTATCCCAATGGAGAAAAAATCGGATGTGCCGGCAGCGCCGGAACAAGTTATCATACCAGAGATATTTCCGAATTTATTAAAATATATAACAATATGGCAGATAACATGGAAAAAACAGACTCATCTAAATATGACAAATCAAAAGCGAAAATGTTAATTGAGGTTGTTGTAAGACCGGAGAACATTCTTACTGCATTGCCGTCTGACGTTTCAAGCATTTATGCGGACGGCAGCGGTTCTTCACCGGAAATCCCGGATAAACCTATTGACAGAACTGTTATTTCGGAAAATTATTATAACGCCGCAAAGGTTTGTTATGACCTCGGAATTATGCCGAAAATCTATGAGAATTACAACCAAAATGTTATCGGCAGTGAATTTAATGCCGTGTATAAGGCTCTTACCGGTTATGACGGCGACGCTTCTGCCGACAGCGAGCTTACATATTCCGACATAATCGTGGATTTGGTAGATGCGCTCGGATATGCCCCCGCTGTTGCGTATAAGGGCGGAAGACCGCAGGGAAGTTTTGTGATAGCGGCTCAGCAGGGAATTACAGATGGTGTTTCTTTGTCGATGGACAGCAAGGTAACATATGAACAGCTTGCACAGCTTGTATATAATTCTCTTGAATGTCCTCTTATGAAGCAGATTTCCTGGGGTATGAATCCGGCGTACGACATTACTGACGATACTCGGTTATATCAGCTCGGTTATTCAAAATATACAGTAAATGCAGAGATATCGGGAGATAATGCTGCGGTAAAAGGCAAGGTGTATAATAAGGCCAATAAAAAAGGTGTTGATGCGGATACACAGCTTACGATTAAAGATAATGATATAAAGACATACGCTGATAAAGGTATGGAGCTTTATGTTAAAGACGGCAATATATTAAGCGGTTTTCCGTATTATTACGCAAGAGTGAAAATAAACAACGGTGAAAAAGAAACGACAAGCAAAAATGTATTGCTTAATTTCGAAGCATACGGATATTCGAAATATAAAATCGGCGATGGTGAATACAGTGCCGTTCCCGAATCAAATACGGTAGATTATACTCTTGATCCCGTAAGCGGAGATAAAAGTGTAAAAATCACTTTTGCAAATGCCGATGAAAGCAAGACCGTATTAAAAAGCGCATCAATAAAGCTTATAAACAAGCACACAATCACATATACGGTGAACGGCAGTGTGTTTGAAAAAGTTGAGGTTGACTGCGGCAGCGCAATCCCTGTACTTGACAAAACACCGTCTGTTGACGGATTCCGCTTTGACGGCTGGGAAGGTATTCCGGAAACTATGCCTGATGAGGATATCGTTGTCAACGCTATAATGACAGATGTATCGGCAGCAATCGCAACAGGCAAAGCGGGCGAAAACACTGCTTGGGCATTATCTCAGGACGGTACGCTCACAATCAGCGGTATCGGTGCGGTATCGGAACTTAAAGATTTCAGTTATGATAATCTCGTAGCAACAAAATCTGTTATGATAGGCGACGGTATAACAAGTATAGGAGATTATGTCCTTAACGATCTGTATAACTGTGAAACCGTAAGGATAGGCAAAGGCTTGAAAACTGCCGGTATTCAGTTTATGTACGGTTCAAAAATAAGTGAGGTTATTGTCCCTGCAAATGTAGCGGAAATAAAAGAGGGCTTCTGCGGCAAAAACCAGAGCTCCGGTCTTAAAATATACGTTTATAACAAAGACCTTGCAGGCTGCAATTTCATATCGGAAGGTACATTGTACGGATATAGCAACTCTACACTAAATGCAGCAGCAACAGAAAAAAGTCTTGAATTTGTATCAATCGACCCTGATTTTGCAATCAACAACGGTGCTGCCGAAACTACCGATAAAAACGTTAAAATCAGCCTTAACGATTATGCAAAGAATGATTTCAAGCAGTATAAGATAAATGCCGGCGAATACAAAAACATTGACGGCAATGACATTGATTTTGTTCTGGACAGTGCAGACGGCGAAAAAACAATCAGTATTACATTTAAAAATGACAGTTATGAGATAGAAAAAACTCATAAAATCATATTTAACAACAAGCACAAAATAACATTCAAGGCAGACGGAGAGATAGTTGATGAGCGTACATTCGGATGCGGAGCACAAATTCCGGTTATCGACGGAACAAAGGCGCCTGCAAAAGAAGGATATGTATTTTTGGATTGGAACACTCTTCCGCATATTATGCCCGACAGCGATATAATCGTGAATGCGCTTTATTTAAAAAAGCCCGAAAGCACTTTGCTTGATACTGTTCTTACAGATGAGGAAAAAGCAGACGGCATAAGCGTAAAATCCGACATTACCGTTGCGGATGAAAACGAAAACATTGAATTAGCACTTGCGAATAAGTATTCAAAATACACAGCGTCAATTATAATAAATATCGATATTTTAAAGGGTAAGGACGAAAGCTTTGAACGTGTAACGGAAACAAACGAACTGCTCGTATTTACTGTTGATATTCCGTCGGAAATTCAAGGCAAGGCTGAGTACATTGTTCTGCGCGAGCATAACGGCACGGTAGACGCCCTTACAACAAGCAAAAATGCTGACGGTGAGTATATTGAGGTTAAGGATAACACGATTATTATTCACGCAAAAAAATTCTCCGCATATCAGCTTATAGCAAAAGATGCAGACCCGACGCCTTCACGCAGAGGCGGTGGCGGAGGCGGCTCATCGAGCCTTACGGTTAAGTTTGAAACAAACGGTGCTCCGGCAATCAAATCGGTAAGCGTAAACAAAAATGAAACCGTTGCCGCTCCGACGGCACCTGTAAAGGACGGATTTGTATTTGACGGTTGGTACACAGACAAGAATTTTGCAACCAAATTTGACTTTAACACCAAAA
>CAKSPF010000025.1 GCA_934481345.1 uncultured Clostridia bacterium | reverse complement strand
AACACACTGTTTCCGCTGCTGCCGCAAAGCGCAATAATCGGAACGGACCATGCCGCCGAGGTTTCTATATCGCAAATGTTTAACTCTCTTTTCATAATGCATGTAGGGTACCATGAGCACACTGCATCGGCACACGAAACAGAAAAATCTATTTCGATAACTTCGTCACCTGTTACCGGCGGCTGCCATGTGAAATCAAATTTTACCTTTTCGCCGTCAATGCTGTGCGCCTGTGCACTGCACCGGGCATCTGACAGAACCGAAAATTCAGAATACGTTAATATCTTTTTCACTGAAAAAACTCCTTATTTTACTATTTGATATATATATCGGTTAACTCCAGATTTTCGCTGTTTGTACCGACACCGATTACAATTTTTCCGCTTTCGACAATATAATCGCATTTTCTGTTATAATATCCCAAGTCGTGTACAGCTATTTTAAATTCCATTGACCGGGTTTCGCCTTTTTTTATCATAACCTTGTCAAAAGCCTTTAGTTCCTTCAGCGGACGGGTATTACTGCCTACCGGGTCTGCTGCATAAACCTGCACAACCTCCTCGCCGTCAAATGCACCGACATTTGATACGTCTACGGATATTTTAATACATTCATTTTTTTCATACTCTGTTTTATCGGTTTTCAGTCCGCTGTATTTAAACTCGGTGTAAGATTTACCGTAGCCGAACGGATACAACGGCTTTATGGGAGCGTCGATAAATTTTGAGCACCACGGAGTATCGTCGCGCGGAGGTCTGCTGCAATTTAAGCTGTTGTAGTATCCCGTACCGCCAAGACCGTACACCTGATTAAAGGTGGAAACAAGCTTTGCGGACGGATTGTAATCGCCGAAAAGCACATCGCAATAGCCGTAACCCGACATTGTGCCGAGTGCGCCGGAAAACAGCAGTGCATCCGAATACTCTCTTACGGTATTCAAAACCAAAGGTCTGCCCGAAGTTACTATAGTCACAATCGGTTTGTTCAGTTTTTTAAGCTCTTTGAGCATTTTTTCCTGCGGTCCCGGTATAACAAGCTGTATTCTGCTTCTTGCCTCGCCGCACATATCCTGAGACTGACCTATTGCACATATAATAACATCACAGTCTTTTGCAGCCTCAACAGCGCTTTCAATATCTTCATCGCCGTCTGCAAATCCGCATCCGCGTACATATGTAACATCTGCATTCTGTGACAAAACCGTTTTTAAAGTTATGCAATCCTCCGGACGGCATTTCACGCACCACTCGCCCACAGCTTCATACTGACTGTCAGCCATCGGTCCCACAAGCGCTATTTTCTGCTTTCTGTCAAGAGGAAGTACACCGTTATTTTCAAGCAGGACAACGGAGCGTTTTGCACTTTCTCTTGCAAGATCTTTATGCTCTGTGCACAGTATGTAATCTTTGGATTTTTCCATATCTACATATGGATTGTCAAAAAGTCCGAGCCTGAATTTAAGTCTTAATACCTGCTTTACCAATTCATCAAGAGTTTCCATCGATACCTCGCCGCTTTCCACAAGGCTCGGCAGATTTTCTCTGTAAGCAAGCGTCATCATTTCCACATTCATTCCGGCATTTGCGGAATCTCTTGCGGCTTCTGCCTCATTTGCGGCAACTCCGTGACGTACAAGAGCTCCGACCGAAAAAGCATCGCTTATTACCGTACCGTCAAATCCCATTTCTTTTCTGAGCAAATCAGTAAGAATCCATTTGCTTGACGTACACGGTTCGCCGTTTAAATCATTAAATGCAGCCATTACCGTTTCCGTGCCGGCATCAATACAAGCCTGAAACGGAGGCAACACAACATTTCGCAGTCTTGCTTCGCTCATATCCACGCAGTTATAATCTCTGCCGCCCTCGACAAAACCGTAACCGCAAAAATGCTTTGCACATGCTGCAATTTTATCGGGCTGTGACACATCATCACCCTGAAACCCCTTTACCCGTGCATAAGCAAATTTACTGCCAAGGTACGGGTCTTCGCCCGCACCCTCGCAAATTCTGCCCCAGCAGGGATTTCTCGCTATATCCACCATAGGGGCAAAAGTAACGCCTACTCCCTGCGACGCCGCTTCTTTGGCTGCTGCCGCCGCAGTTTTTTCGGCAAGGTCCGGCTCCCAGCTCATCGCCTCTCCCCAAGGTATCGGAAAAGATGTTCTGTACCCGTGTATAACGTCAAGGCAATATACAACAGGTATGCCGAGCCGTGTTTCCTCAACCGCTATGCGCTGTATATCGTTTACCTTGCTTACGTCGGTAAACATCGGCAAAAAGCCTATTCTGCCGGCACGCAAATCGTCAAGCTCCGGTGCGCTCTCGCTGAGTACCACTCCTTCGCCTCTGAGTGTGAGCTGACCGACCTTCTCCTCCACAGTCATCTGATCAACCAATGCTTGTATTTTTTGCTCTGTATCGGGGGTTCTTTTATACATTTATATTATTCTCCTTTTACATAATCTCTGTACTGAGTCGGGCGCATGAATTCTACTCCCCTGTCTTTTAAGAATTCAATGATTTTTTTGAATTCCGTCCAGCTTGCGTCATCCCACATTCCGGGGTGTGACTGAAGTAAAACATAGTCGGCATCCTTATATTTTTCATAATTCTTGATAAAGTAATCATACGAAATAACGCCTGTTTTAATTTCCGGTTCAGCATGATTCTGAATATTAATCATATCGTCCGGCACGGTAATGTAGTTGTTAAAGAGCATAACCGTTCTTATCTTCGGGAAACACTCGTCAATCATTTTCATTGTTGTAGAGGTAGCCGTATTAAAAGGCGCTCCGAAAGCGGTTATTTCAACACCGTATTTCGCCATGGTATCTACTGCCTTCTGCATAGAAGCTTTCATAGAGTCATAATCGGTAGTGGAAAATTCCTTTTCGGCGTGTGCGTAACCGTGGCTCCATATCTCATAGAGCGGATTGTTATTTGCTCTTTTAAGAGATTTTATTGTTTCTTCATAAAGTCCCTCATAGAAAGGTGTATCGGAATAGTTTTCCTCATTTTCATTGTCAAATGTTTTGGCAACCGTTCCGAAGCCTGCCGGAATCTGTTCTTCGTCCAGATAATCCATCAGCTTGTTGTATCCGGAATATGCCCAGATGGAATAATCGTCAAATTTTAAAATAACAGCCTGCAGTTTTTTGGTAACCGCTCTTGCAACCGGCTTGAAGCCGCTCCACAGCATAGCCTTGAACTCAACTGCATCGTCACGCTCTGTTTCTGTATACAGCGACGCCTTTCCTACGGTATTCAAATACGGTTTCCGTTCGATTTTAACAAGTTTTCCGGCTTTGTCATAACCCAGAATCATAATATATAAATCTTCGCTGTCTTTTGCGTATACTTCCGCAGATGCCGTTACAAGGTTGGTTCCCGTCACGATTTTTAAATCGATCGGTGAATAATAACCGTCATTTACGACTATATATCTTCTTACAACGGAAGAATTATCTGCTGTTTTTACTGTCACAACAACTCCGCTGTTTAAGGCGCTGCTTGCTGAAAGCTCGGCTCCGCTCTCTGAATATGCATACACATTGTATGAATTAAGCAAGCTCTTAAGCTCTGCCAATGTTGCCGCAGTTTTCGGAAGCAGGAACGAAACATTATTATTTTCAAATTCCGTGAATTTACTTCCGAGAGCAAGGATATTTGAACTGCCGTCCGAAGCCGTACCGCCTGTTACTGTATAATTATCAAATATACTTACCGTTGAAGCACCCTTTGCATTTGTAACCTTAACTTTAAGCTTGTATGTTCCGTCGGCAACATCTGCTGCAGCAGCATATATGCCGTCCACGCTGACGGTGCTCTGAGCAGTCTTTTCATCATTTAAGTAAAATTCTACCTTTTCTATACCGAACATGTCGCTTGCTTTTGCCGCAAATACCGCAGGCATACCCGCATAATCCAAAGAAGAAGTGTCTATAAGGCTTATATCGGATTTTTTGGTAAACTCAATATACAACTGTGCTGAATTTCCGAATCTTATCTGTCCGCTTGTATAACGCGGATATTCCATTACCGTAAAGCTTTTTGATCCGCTGTCAATTTTGGAAACTACGTAATTTGTTATATCCAAAGCGAAATTGTCGCCGCTTCTTGCTCCTGAGAAATTGTACTGCATTGCCGTGGAATCATAGTAAGTATCTGTTTTCATACCGACAGAAAACTTTGATATGATATTCGTTTTGTCATGTTCCGGAACGGTTAAATAATTATCTCCGTTTTCCAGGTCGTCCGCCGGGCAATCCAGAAGCACACCGTAAGTTTCACCGCCGGTCTGACCGTTCTGTACGATATATGCCTTTGTAATCGAATAACCTTTATCAAGGTATTCCGACATATCAAATTTATGATACAAAGCGCGTTTCGGCTGCGTCCAGTACTCACTGTCCGTATTCTGTGTACCGCCGTCCGAGCTGTTTGTGGTTGCATATGCCCAATAAGCGGTATCGCCGCTCTCAGTCTTATATTTCTGATCTGTCTGACTTTCGTCACCCCATGCAGTATATGCAAAGGCAACCGGATTTAAAAATGCACGGGTTTGTGTAACCGTTATATTCTTTTCAATCACTGCGCTTTTGCCGTAAATATCGCGCACAACGGCTTTTAAAGCATAGCTTCCTGCTACGAGCGGCGCACCGGTAAAGGTGTATATATCTCCGTTTTGCTCAAAGCTTCCCTCTATCTTACTGTCGCCGAGATAAAACTCTATACTTCCTATTCCGTTGGAGTCGCTCGCCTTTATCTGCTCGGTAAAGCTTCCCGAATCCGTATACTGCGTTTTGCCGCTTACAAACCCGGCAACAGGATAGTCGGGATTCTGCGCTCCGAGTTTAAGATAAAGTATCGGTGCAGACGTAAACTGATAGAGCGAACCGTCATATTTCGGATATAGCATATATGTAAAGCCCGTACCCTTGTCGGTCTTTTTCTGCACATACTCCGTTACGTCAAATTCAAGGTTATAGTCGTTTGTAACGCCCGGATATTTTGACAAATCCACATTTTCAAGATTTGTCACATTAAAGCTCGTTACCATGCCGCTAAGCGATGCCTTGGGAACTGTCAGATAATTCATTCCGTTTTCAAGCGTGTCCTCATCGCAGTCATACATTCCCAAATATGTAGCGTATGAGCGGTTTGACGCATTCTGCAGAATATACGCTTTTTCTATTCCTATGTTGTTTTCTGTGTATTGACTCAAATCAAATCTGTAATAAAGCGCTTCAACCGGATTTTCCACATCCTGATTGCTGCCGCCTATGGTAGAAACATTACCGCCGCCGTTTGATGAAACCGAGCTTGACGATTCGTCACCCTTCTTCACATGCACTTTTGCATACGGGTCCAGTATCGCTATCGCTGAGGTTACAGTGATTTCCTTGGTGTATGTCGAAGTTTTTCCGTATGTGTCGTATGCCTTCACCGTGAGCGTGTGCGTTCCCGGAGCGAGCATTCTGCCGGTATATGTGTAGGTGTTTTCCGACTTTTCAACCGTACCGTCCATCAACGCGCCGTCCAAATAAAATTCTACCTTTTCCACTCCGTTGCTGTCCGTTGCATTGACGGAAACACTGAAGATTTGTGCATTTTCATCATCGCTGTTGTCCGAAATGTATTCAATCAGAGGTGCGTCGGTATTTTTTTCGCCGAGAGTTATGTATAATACCGGCTCTCCCTTAAAGCGGTACACCGTGCTTCCCCACTTCGGATAAAGCATATATGTAAAGCTGCTTTTGCCGTCGGAAATTTTGCTTTTAACATATTCCGTTATATCCACGGAAACGTTGTATTCGCCGTCAACTCCGCTGTAATTTTCGGAAACTGAACTCAAATTCTGATTTGAAAACTGCGCTATGAAATCGTCCTTGCTCGTTTTCGGAACAGTTAAGTAGTTGCTGCCTGTTTCGAGGTCGTCAGTCGGGCAGTCGTACATGCAGGTTATTGCAGTGTGCGTGTAGCTGTCTGCCAGAAAGAGCATTTCGGCCTTTTCTATGCCGTAGCCCTCGTCAAGATACCGGCTGAAATCATACTTCCAGAAACCTGATTCAACGGGCGTTGCCGGGTTGCTGTCCGAGCCTGTGGAGGTAACCATAAAGTACCCCTTGTCGTCAAATCCCGTCTTGTTTTCATCACCGTTTTTTATGCAGGCAAATGCGCTCGGCCTAAGTACCGCAGTGCCGCCCTCGTCGGCAAGCGCCGTGGTGCACAAAAGCCCCAATGCCATTGCAATTATAAGCACGCAAGAAATAATACGCTTCATAATTTTCCTCCTCATTCACTTATATATTCGTAATACTCCGACGGAGTCATAAATACAACTCCTTTGCTTATAAGGTAGTCAAGACAAATTCTGAATTCACTCCAACTGTCATATCCCACGTTGGTATCCCAGCTTCCGGGATGCATCTGTGCTACCATATATGAGCTGTCTGATTTTTTGTTGAAATTATCAATAAACATTGCACTCTCTATTTTGCTTGAAGATGTTTCTATAGTTACCGAATCGTTGAAATTAACCATTCCTTCGGGAACCTGATACTTTGAATTTACAAGCATAAGGACATTTATGTTCGGATAATTCTCTTTGAGCATTTTCAATGTGACATCAGTTGCATTGTTGAACGGTGAACCGAATGCTTTCAAATCAATTCCGAATTCGTTAATCATAACGTCATTACCTTTGCCGAAACATTCGCTCTGTTTTTCATAGCTGTAGGTGTAATACTCGTCCATGTAATGATAGTAGCCGTGATGCCAGAACTCTATACCGTCTTCAAGCGCACGGTTGACAAACGCCTTTACAAGCTTGTGCTTTACATCATAATTGTTAATCTGCGCCCTTGACTCCTCGTTTTCCGGATCAAAGGAATCTACAATCATACCGAATCCGGCCTTGATTCCGTATTCCTTCAGAAGCAAACGAAGGTCTTCAAATTTTTCATATGTATACATTGAAAGGTCATCAAATTTAAGGAGTACAACCTGTCTTTTTACTTTTTTTGCATTTTTCAGCGGTTTAAGGCTTCCTGTCTCCAAAAGCATAGCCTTAAATTCGTCTGCGTCTGCACAGTTTACTGTCGCAGTTAATCTGTAACCGCCGTTTAAATTTTTGTATTCGCTGATGCCGCAATCAACAAATTTGCCGTTTTTGTATGCCGCAATTACAAGCATGGAATTAAGATTGTCGGCATATACGTCAACATATGCGCTTGCTTCGCATCTGCCGTAAATAACATCTGCATTTATATCCGAAATGTAGTTATTTTCAATTACACTGTAAGTCCTTACGGTTTTACCCGTTTCGTCCGATATTGAAACCGTATCATTTAACTTCAGAGCTGCTGTTTCCGAAATGCTTTCGCCGTTACGCAATGCAGTGAATGTACAGCCTGCATACTCCGTCAGACTTTGCTTCAGATCGCTCAAAGTTGCCGAGCCGTCTGTTTTTAAATAAAGAGTATCGCCCGCCGAAAATTCATCAAATAAAGATGAAGTCAATGAAGGCTTATACATTTTGTTTATATCAGCATTTTCTGTTTTGTATCTTACATAAATTACCGGCATGGAATTAATGCAGTATGAAGCATTATCCCCGGCCGAAAGCTTAAATGTAACATAGCTTTCTCCGCTTTTGATTTTATCCGACATAAAATCGGTCAGATCGGCAGTAAGTCCGCCGAACTTTGCGGCGCCCATATAATATGCGCCGAGCGGAGCAAGTGCCGGAGCGCTTGTTGCCGCCAAACCGTTTTCCGTCAAAGCGCCGTCACCGGCTTTTCCGTCACAGTTATAAATATTTACATTCATGCTGCCGGTCGGACTGTTTGCGTTTTGTATATAAAATACTTTTTCGATTTTACCGCCGTCTGCTAAACCTGATATATCAAAGGTATAGTATAATTCATTCTTTTCAGTTTCTTTGTTTGAAATACGTGCCGTTCCGTCCTCATTGCAGTTAAGATAAGACTGCGGCAGAATGTTTTTGTAAATTGCATTTATTATAAAGCTGTCGTTTTCATCATAATATACACCGCCGTCATTTGCCGAAGCAACAGCCTTGAGTGTATATATTCCGTCCTCATATCCGCTTATTTCCGCGGTGTATTTTCCGTCATTTTCCTCCTCCGCGGTTGCCGCAAGTACATTGTTGATATAAAAATCAACCTTTTTAATTCCC
The DNA here is from genome assembly GCA_934481345.1 of uncultured Clostridia bacterium. Classification (GTDB taxonomy): domain Bacteria; phylum Bacillota; class Clostridia; order UMGS1810; family UMGS1810; genus CAKSIN01. Next base: position 766 of record CAKSPF010000025.1, on the reverse strand, counting down.
GAACTGTGCGATGCGGTTGCCGACACTTCAAAGCTTCTTTGCTGAAATGCTTCCTTGGTATCTAAAATATTTACAACCGGTCTTTCCGTAAATTCTATATAAAGCTGAGCCGTGCTGTAAAGGCAATAGCGGTCTGCCATATACCTTGCATATTCAACAAATGTAAAGCTTGTTTCGCCGCGGTGTATTTTTTCATTTACATAGTCGGTTATATCCAAAGCAAAATTATCGTCTTTTCTTGCTCCGGGGAATTTAAAAGCAATTTCGTCACTGCTTACATACTGTTCCGAGCTTGTACCGAGTGCAAAATAACTTATAAAACCGTCGGGATCCATAGCAGGAACCGTCAAATAGTTGTCGCCGTTTTCAAGGTCGTTTGCAGGACAGTCAAAAAGTGCGCCGCTGCCTATTGAACCGTTTTGCAGCAAATATACCTTCTTTACGGCATATCCGCTTTTTAAATACTCGCTTATGTCAAATTTGTTATACAGTGCTCTTGTGGGTTTCACCCAGTAATCCGAGTCTGTATAATACTTCTCGCCCTCGCTTCCGGATGATACTATCCAGTAACCCGTACCGCCCTGCCATTCGGGAGTGTATTTTTCGGAGGTCTGCTCTGCATCGCCCCAAGCGGTATAAGCCATTGCCGACGGATCTATAACCGTGTGCGACATTGTAACCGTTATATCCTTTTCAATCACTGCGCTTTTGCCGTAAATATCGCGCACAACGGCTTTTAAAGCATAGCTTCCTGCTACGAGCGGCG
>CAKSPF010000024.1 GCA_934481345.1 uncultured Clostridia bacterium | reverse complement strand
GGTGTGTGTTTTGACTGTTTCGGCGTTTTCAAGCCCAGCACCTATGCAGAAATTGCGTTAAAACAAGGCGCGTCGGGTGAGAAAAGCATTGAGAAAAAGCGCAAAGCGGCAGTCGAAAAGTTTGCCAAAGAACTGTGCGAAACTGGCTTTTGCGACGGCGTTTCCTTAAAGCAAACGGCTATAACGGTCATAAAAGAAAAGGGGCAGAAAATCGTGCAGTCAGTCGCCTACGCCTATACACCCTACGGTGACGGAAAAGCCGGAGAGATTCTGTATACCGCCGTCGGAAAGCACCGCTTTCAAATCGTCCGCCTTGCGGAATTTGATGCGACCGGCGCTTATGCGGAACAGGCCGCAAAAATCATCGACGGCATGAACGGGAATTTTATCAAAGAACGGTTCTACGCCATTCCCTTAGAGGAACTATCCAATGTAAATAAGCATAACGCTAAACCCAAGCTGCAGTTTTATAAAAAGCCCCGTACAATCGAACAGAAATAGTTTTATCGACCCGTAGGTCGTTTCAGATGAAACAAACGCCTACAAAGGCAAAACAAAAAATTACCCACCGGATGTTGTGGCAAGGTTCCGTGCCTGACCGCCGCATCCAGTGGGTATTTTTATATTTCTTCCACCGTTCCTAAGCCTTCCATTACTTCGATCATTATGCGTGTTGCGAGGATAAATCCCGAACTGAACGCTTCACGCTCGGTGATACAGGACAGTTCGCTTGTGCAGTCCTTAAATTTTTCAAAAGTTTCTTTCTGCTTTTCCGTGAGACCGGCGTTGAGTTCTTCCTCGTTTTTGCATATCAGCTTAACAAGCTTATCCGCTCTCATTCCCCTCTTGATATACCGTTCGTTCGGACTAATGTTGCCATAGTATAAATTTTCAAGTGTTGTCATGTGCGTTGCACCTCTTTTTTGCAACACAAACACATACCACAACCCCTTCCACAAGCCCAGCGTTTTTTTAATAAAAAGCAAAAGCGCCGCATTTCTGCGACGCTAATGTTTTAATTACAGAAGATGGGTTTCGTCAAGTTTATCTTTCCAACACTCATTCCATTTTCGTGTAAATACGCCTTTGTGTCCACGATTAAGTTCCCACAAATTACGATGAATCCTATTAAAGATTCTATGACTACCTAATAGTTTCATATTTTCTTCCTTGCACACAAGTTTTTGAAATGCCAAACTGTCGTCAAGAGAAGCAAGCTTTCCAAAACTACTAAGATATTCATTTTTGAGTTCATCTGGTTGATTTGAAGAAAAAATAAATTCGAAAAATCTTTTGTGTTGAGGAACTTTAAACATAGGAACTATTTTTTCTTGTGGCAACTTATCAAGATCTGCTTCAAGCTGTAGTTTCTCAAGAAAATCATAATGCTCTGACATAATTGAAAACATTTCCGGAACATGTTCATAAACAGAAATATAGTCTTCAAAAGGTATATTTTCATCAAGAATCATATCCTTTTTTCTCAAGACATCAGCGATTATGAAATTAATATAATCTTCCTTCTCATACAATACTTTGCACAGAGTCTCAGATAGACCGTCTCTAATAAAGTTTTCATCAAGCCATTTCAATGTTTCTGAAGAAAATTCATTCATTGAAGCAATTAAAGCCGAATATTTTTTACTATCTTTTTGAACAATCGGTTCTATTTCTGGAATTAGGCAATCGAATCTTTTCATTGCACCGATAGCATCATCTGGAGTATTGACTACAATTACATCAGCGATAACGCTGTAAGTATAGTTCCTTTGTTGATCATCAAGTTTTCTTAGCTCAAGTTTTCTTAAATCCAATGATTCAAAAAAGTTCTTTCGCAATACAGGGTCGCTAATGCAGTTCTCATTTTTTTCATTATTGAACAGCCAATCAAATAAATCCACAAGTTCTGATGTAGCGTAAGTTCTCTCACATAGCGTATCCGAAACTTCACTATAGTTTTCTTCGCTTATTTGTGAAGTATCAACCAGTTTAAATAATTCGCTTGCTTCAGTCATAGAAACATATTCTTCGGTTGAAATTATAGGAAATGGCTCAAAATACAATATTTTATATTCTGAACGCGCCTTATTTTGAAATGCGTATTTTCTAAAGCCAATTATAACATCTTGATAATCCTCATTGATTTTTTCACATGTTTCCAATAGTTTTAAGTTATTAGCTAAATGTGAATCAAATTTAGAAAAATCATTTTCTTTGGCTAAAAAGAGTAAAGGTGTATAGTAGTGCTTTTCTTGTAAAACAGTATCAATAATGTCTTCCGATATATAATCATCAAACTCTAAACTATCAATGATTTTAATATATTCAGCGGACAATTCGCTTGCAGAAAACTTGTTTAAATAGGTTGCAATGTTTAGATGTTTGATTTCTGCCTTCGAAATAATCTCAAAGAACCCATCGTCAAGATAATTATTTATATCTACAAACTTTAATAAACCATCTCCCATTTCAATTGGAGATAATAATTTAGAAAATCTACGAAAAACATTACAGGCAATTTTAAATGTTTCACTATTCTGATTAAGCGGTTGATTATTAATGGTTGCTGCGATATATTCGTAATTATCTTTCTTGAGAACATTAACATCTATGAACTTTAGGATGATATCAATGTCATTGATAGATTTAATTTCATCCGCTGTTATTAGCGGGATCATGTCTTTGGAGTTTTCAAATAATCCGATAAAATCCGCAATTTTAGAACGCAAACCCAATATGATAGATTTGCGAATTTTAATTATTTCGCTCGAACTTTTGCATACAACTAAAATTTTATTAATAGCTTTATGTACAAAACCTTCATAGTCGAGGGTTTCTAATGAATTGAGTCTAAACCAACATTCAGCTTTATACTTTTCATCATAGTCAGATTCAATGATTTCTTCTGAAAATATATCAAACGCTTTTCCCAAAGAAACTTCAACAGCAGTCACAAATAAAGTTGTATTTTTAAGTATAACTGGTGGGTACTTTTCAAGCGATTTTAAGGTTTTTTCTACAATGCTATTTTTTCTATCCTTAAAAACCTTTATAACAACTTCATCTAAATTATCATGATTTTTATAGATGTTAGGAAATAGCAAATAGTTGCAAAGTTCACGTTCATCGGTCGTTTTTATTGGACTTCCTTTAGGATAAGTATAAAAATACATTCTAAAATCATCATTAAAAACGCCAGAAGCTACTAAACCGCAAAGTTCATCAACGAAGGTCTTAGAATACGCTGCATTATTACTGTCACCATTTTTAAATGTTGTGTTAAAAGAGGCAACTAATGCTGGTTGAACATCCTTGGTATTGCCATTGATTATTTCTGGTGTTGTGCGCATAAATGATGCAAGCCCTGCCTCATTCTTTATTAACTTATAGTATTCTTTTGGGTAATGGCTCTCAAAATACGCAATAGCAGTACACGCTTCAAAATTTGCCGCAGTACTCACCTGATAATTTTTGCTTTTTATTGATAGCATTATTGCTATAGCATGATTCAAACGGTCTTTAAGATCTCTTAAAGTTAAGTTTTCGCCCTTCTTAATCCACTTAAAAGACTGTGGAAGGGTATCTTTAATTTCTGATTTAATCAACCGTTGCAGTTCTGCTTTTTGCTTTGGATTATTATCGATAAGTTTTAATAATACCGAGTCATAATCATCAAAATGAATTGGTTTTAACGATATAACTGTGTCAAATACTTTTGTATAAACATTATCCTCAGCTGCACTATTAGGTTTTAATAGCGCTTCAGGTTTTATGGATACCACAAAAACAAAGTTTTCGCTATACTCTCCCAACGTATCATGGAAGCGATATAATTCTTTCAGAAATTCGACAACCAAAGGCTTCTCTGTAATTCTATCTAAATCCTCAACAATTACGAGCCGCTTCTTTCGTTTGCATAACGGCCGAATTTTATTAACAATGGTAGAATATGTATCGAAAACATCGTTGATTTCTAATTCTCTTTTTTCTTGCATCTTCCAATGAGAAAATGCAATATAGGTATCCTTTATACCCAAAATTAAAAATACACATGCAAGGAATAGAAAGAAGGGAGACAAGAGTTTTACACCGGAAGCTATAACTCCAAACCTCTCTGGAAGATATTGCATTATTCCCGTATTAGTAAGTGTGGATATTTTATATATCACAAACATTAACCCTGCAATGATAAACATCCACCAAAACTTCCAAGAATTAATGCCAAAAGAGATATTACCATAATTTTTGCTTAAAATCTTATTTATAAAACTCCCAAATTTTCGCCCATGCCCACTCGAAAGTTGATATAAAAATGATCTTGTTAATACTGATATTTTCTCATCATCAGATGGCTTTGGATTTGCGTTTTTTTGCAAACAATCCCAAAGATTAATCTTTATAGGCTTTGTAATTTTCTTTCGTTTCTTTAAAGATTCTGACAAAATATCCGTTAAGCTGGATTTACCACTACCGTAGTCTGCTATAACGCCAATCATATTTGCCCCAGACTCAATAGCGCAAGCCAATGTTTCTACCTGACTATCAAAACCGACGATATCATCTTTTTGCCTTTTCACAGGATTATTGACAAACACAATAGGCTTGAAATTTTCATTGTCTTTATTAGAAATAGTTGATTTATTACGAAATAGCAATATATACACCCTCTTTTTATAAGCGATTATTGATTGTTTGAATGGATTCACATAAATAATCTGCTTTTATTCATTATCTTTATCCTTTAGACCGATAAGTTTGCATTCAAACTGACAATCCAAAATTCCTTGTAAGTCCTCGACAAAACTTTTCATTTGCTCTAACTTTCTTTTTTGAAAGAAATCTAATATATTATAAATATTAAGAAACGCCAAGCCCATTGAGGCGATTGCAACTATCATAGTAACGGCATACACAAGCAGGAGTGACAAATCTGTTTGTTCTTTTATAATTGCTGAAAAAATAGCTAATAATATTGGAATTATAAGAATCTGAATCCATCTATCAATACGATCTCTTCGCTCTTTGCGTTTCTTTTCTAACATATCAATACGTTTATTTGTTCTCGTCATTATTTCTGTAATATTTTCTGGTGTAACATTCACGCCAACTGAATCAAGCCAATGTTTGATTTTTTCACAGTATTCTTGATAAACAAACAACCGGGAATCACTTGTTTTTATTTGAAAGTTTTCTGTATAGAAATATAACACCACACAGGTTAATACTTCAACCGCTAAACAATAACCGTACACTACTCTAAGACAAGGAACAAAAAGAACCAAAACACTATAGACTAAACAAAGAACAATCATTGCTAAAAAAATCTGTACCCATACAGGCAATTTGAAAATCGCCTTTATGAAATTGTCTTTTTGTTCTTTTTGGTATTTCCTGTAACCGTCAAATAAAATTGATTCCATACGTTACCCCACTCATTTTAAACTTTCCATGGTTGTTTTTAATTGCTGGCATATAATTTTTATTTATATCAATTATTTTCCTCAAAATTTTCGACCTGCTCCATAACTTTTTGAAACACTTCAGGGCTATACTGCGGCGGATAACCATTTTTGATAAGGCAAACCTTAATGTCAAATTTGAGTTGGTCACGCACAATTTGATTATTAAGCCAATCGGCAAATGAAGATTTGGTGTCAATAATTTCTTTGATTTTTCTTGCCAAAGATTTGCACTTATCATTTACGGAAATACCGCCGACAATTTTATCTTCACCGTACTCAAAGTTATACTGATTTCTTAATGACATCAAGATATCATAAAATGCCTTTTCTTCAAAAGTCAATCCGATTTTGCGGAAGCTTTCACGGCTTTCATTCATCTCCCGCAATATCTTCAATGCCTGTTCGGTTGCAGATTTAATAATATCTTCGGACGCCTGCTCCTGCGTTTCGCCCGCTTCTTCTACTGTCAAATGCTTGCGGCGCTCGTGATATTCTTCTATCGTTTTTTCGAGCATTTCCTGAAACTTCTTTGCTTCCACCTGATTCGTTTTGCGGTATTCTGTAATTTGCTTTTTAAGTACCTTGATAAGCAATTCCAACTTGGATGCCGGCAATTTAACATCGGACAGTTTTTCAAAGTATTCAGGGCTGAAAATATCTTCTTGTTCGCCTTCGCTAAGCACACTTTCAACCTTGTTGTACTGAAGAGCCTCTTCGACCATTTTGGACACATGGCGGTTCATTGTTTCTGTATCCACTTCGGTTGTACCGCTCATTTTGCGAACAAAGCCGGCGATTGCCATATAACATTGCGCGAGAGCGGATTCTTCGTCTCCGAGTTCTCCGGACGGCTGGCAAACATCAAAAGCCATCCGCATCCTTTTTACCGTCTTCAAAAAATATGTTTTGAACGATACTGTTTTGACAGATTTTCCGCTGTTGCTTTCGCTCTGCAACTCCTGCGTAGAGGCAAAGACGTATTCAGCCGCTTTCGCAAGAAGCTTGTACCGCTCAAACGGATCACCGTCGGGATTCAAAAACGGCTTTAAATCATATCCGGAAAACAGATTGTTAAGAACAGATAGCTCCTCCCTAAATACTGTAGTAGCCTGTTCGACATCATCTGTTGTAGGCGCAACCGATGTGTTGCCGCCGTATATCTTCATTGCCTCACGCATGTTGTTGCGGATACCGATATAATCGACGATCATTCCGTACTCTTTTCCGGGATATTTTCTGTTTACGCGGCTTATCGTCTGAATCAGCAGATGCTTTTTCAGCGGTTTGTCATTGTACATATATGTGAGCGACGGCACATCAAAACCAGTTATCCACATATCGACTACAATGACAATGTGGAAATTTGATTTATCCTGTTTAAATGCGGCATCCAAAGCCTCGGAGCGCTTATCGTTTTTCACGCCGCCGAGGTAATTGTACATATCTGCTTTGTCATTACTGCCGACACTGGCGACCATAGCCATAAAAGGCATCGGCGTTAATTCTTTCAACTCCTCATCGGTTGCCGTAAATCCGTCAGCAACCTTCTTTTCTACAAACCATTCCGGATACTTGTCCTGAAATTTTTTGAGAAGTTCATAAGCAATTGTTCTGCTTGAGCAAACAATCATTGCTTTCTGCACTCTGTCGGGGTCTTTGGCGCAGGAGGATACATAATGATCGTGAATATCTGCAGCAAGGCGCTCCAAGCGGGACGGCTCACCGAGGATAACTTCCATAGAGCTCATAGCCTTTTTGCTTGCCTCAATATCTTCCTCGGTTGCACCGTCATCAGCGCATGTTTTATAATATGTTTCTATCTGTTTGATTTTTTCGGCATCAAAGAGCACCTTAGCAATTCTCGGATGATATTTGATAGAAACCGTCAGTCCGTCGGCTACCGCCTGATCCATTGTGTAGCGGTCGATTTCATCACCGAATGTCTGATATGTTTCGGCGATGGGAGTGCCTGTAAACCCGACAAAGGTTGCATTCGGGAACGCCTCTTTCAACACCTTTGCATAGGGCTTTGAAACCATGGCTTTCATATTCTCGTCGGCATCTTTACTGAACTGAATTTTTTTAGAATGTTCGAGCTGTGTTCTGTGAGCTTCGTCTGAAAAGCAAATAATATTCGCCCGTTCGTTGAGAAGTCCGATTTTGTCGTCCTCGCGATCACAGAATTTTTGAATGGTGCATATATAGAAGCCGCCGCTTTTACGGGAGCTTAATTCCTCCCGCAAAACCTTGCGATTGGGAACAACGCTTACTTCACCAAGGTTCAAAAACTCTTTGCTTTTTGTGAACAGTTTTGCACCCTGCTTTTGAAGCTCATCACGATCAACGATCATTATGATCGTCGGAGAACCAAGCTCGGGACAGCGCATTGAAAGTTGACGGGCAAGGAAAGCCATGGTATAAGTCTTGCCGCAGCCTGTTGCACCGAAATATGTACCGCCCTTTCCGCTTCTTTCTTCAACGGATTTTACAATGCTTTGTTTAAGAAGTCTTGCCGCAAAAAACTGAGGATAGCGGCATACGATTTCGCGCTCGTCGCTATCATAAATGCTGTCCTGAAAATAGATGTAGTCTCGGAATATCTCAAGGAACCGTTCTGGCGCATAGACACCCTTTATCATATTTTCGGTTTCTTCAAAAGGCAATGTTGAAACCGCGTCGCCGTCATTTACTCTTCTCCAGGCATAAAAATGCTCATAGGGAGTACGAACTGTACCGAGCCGGGTTTTCACGCCGTCCGAAATACAGGCCAAAGGACAATAGTGGAGCAAATGAGGAATATCACGCCAATAACGAATATTAATCTGCTCCCAAGCGTCATAAATTGTGGCATTGGCATCAGCCGGGTTCTTGAGCTCTATTACGCAAAGCGGTAACCCGTTGACAAACAACAGTACATCAGGTCTGCGGGTTTCTTTTTGACCGTTATTGATATATTCTACAGCAAACTGATTCACGCAGCGAAAAATGTTATTGTCCGGGGTTTCAAAGTCGATCAGTGATATTATTCTCGGGATGCCGTTCTGTGGAGTGAATTGTATACCGCTGACCATCCAACCATAGACCTTATGCAGCGTTGCAAAGTCACTTTCCGCACCAGCAAGACGGACAGAATCCATAATCTGATGGATTTCATCAGGGAGCAAATCTGGATTTGTCCTTGATAAAAAATTTTCTAAATCATCAGAATACAAAACATCCCTGCGAGTCTGCCGATTGATTTTATTCCCCTGTAAGTACTGCCAGCCTTCTTTTTCCAAAAGGGTAATGAAGGCATATTCATATTCCGACTCGCAAAAGCGTCCGTTGTAGTTCTGTAGGCTTGCCATCCTTGTCCTCCGTCTAAGCTAAACAAAAATTGTTTACTTTGAATCTCTTTTAATACGTACCATTTTTAAGGTGCTTTATGCTACGTGTTTTCTATAAAATTATATTTATCTGGTTTGGGTGTTTTTAGAATTCGCAAAATTGTTTTTGATTTTTCCCATCCTATGTTTTTATAAAATGTATCTACGTCACAGTAATTAGCTAACTTTACAAGATACTCATCTAACCAGTTATAATATTTCCAATCCCACAGTTTCAAAAGGGATGAAATTTTATATTTTACATCAAATTTCACTATGTATTTCCAATCATGAAATCCTTGATATTCTGTTTCATGGAGGTAATATTTGTAAAAATCTCTTTCAACTACTGTGCTAAACCCATCAAAAACTATCTTATATTTTACCGTAAAAAGTTTTGTATCTATCACTATAGTATCGTCTTTTTCTCGAAAAACCTTAGAACCTTTAGGAATATTTAATGCAAATCTTCTATATATTGCACCATCACTCCCAGTCATAAATACAACCGTACCCTCGTCTTTCGATTCACCATCACATTCTTTAATCATAAGGACTCTTGTTTTGCTATTTGTGCAAAAGGCTGCTCGGTTCTTGGGATCTTCTGAAAACAGTTTCAAAAATCGATTTTTTAGCAAAACATCAGGTATGTCGTTTCCGGAACAAGAGATAATTTTTTTAGTAATGTTTCGTGTATTATAGTAATCACCGATGAACATTGAGAAATGTTCAAGCAAACAGTATTCTAACATTTCAACCAGCAACTTTTTGCTTTCGGTTACTGTCGCCATCGTTTGATGTTTCTTTAACTTATCCAACCCGGAGTCTTCCCATATCGTTTTATATGCAGAATTTTCTGAAAAAGCAGATTCGAAATACTCTTTCATATCTGTTGATATTTTATAGTTTGGAACTCCAATTAATTTGTTCTTTTTACTCTCGTCAGAAATAAACAAACAATCAAATTCGATACTGGTCTTTAATCTATATAATTTTATTATCTGTGATACAACAATTACGCTAAGCGAAATACTCACCCAAATTATAAGACTAAACCAAAGTTGAATATCAAACATTTCACTTAAAATACTTGAAATGATATTTATGGATATGCCCAAAACAATAGAGTACACTATTATGCTGTTCAATTCGTTTTTTTGATTTTTAAACTCTTCGATTGTTTTTTTCATTTATTGTTCCTCCAACGATCCTTTAATCAAAATCGGGCATATATTTTTGATTTGTGTTTTCAGCTGTTCGTTGATTTCTTTGCGTTTGTTATACACTGTGTATATTTCAGCTATGGCTCTCTGCACTTCAATATTCGGTATGGGAATTTTGTAACTTGCCAAGTTATTATAATTTAAAAATTCATACGCACTTCCTTCGGATGCCCAATATACATACCTACCAAATTCCGGTCTGATGAGCCACATCAAAAGATATTCCGGAATCAGTTTATCTTTTTGAGTAATCTCGAACACATCGTAGACAGAAGACACTACGCAATCTTTTCCACTCCTGTATGCAATAGCAACATTAGCATTGTTTAACTGGGTACAGTATGCAAATTGACCATGTCGGACGATTTTTCTTCCTTGTAAATTGGAGTTGGAACGTTGTGGAGAAATAAATTCTTTGTTTATGTTGATTCCTTGTTCAAGAGCGATTGCTCCATCTCCATTTTTCTCATTATATAAAGTAATATAATCGCCAATTGGGAAAACGGGATCATTACGGCGGAGTTCCTCAATATAAGATGTAAAGACGGTTTTCAAGTCCTCCAAGCCGCGCTCGTAAACTTGCTGATTAGCGACCAAAGCGTTATAGATATCAACATATTTCTGTTGTGTCGGCAAGTCGGGAAGCTCAATATCAATATCACAAAGAGTATCCCAATCAAAAGTTTCTCTTGCTGATCCCCAAGAATTGAATCTTGCGTAGCGGTCAAATTCAGGACGATTAAAAAACATGAATAAATAATCAGAAACCAAATTTTCATTCTGACTCACGCGAAAAACCGTATAGATTGATGAAATCAAAATCGGTTTATCGCCGGTATTAAATGCAATAGCTATCTTTTCTCCGCGCCGTGAAGTGTCTGCAACATATGCAAATTCTCTTTGAGCAACGACTTTATATGTTAGCAAACTGACACCATCCATATTTGCCTTAGTGCTAATGAATTCTTTACCCGTCGAAATACCACGTACATCATCGAGAATATATTCGTTATCGAAATTACGCTGGTCACACTGCTCAATCAGCTCACCCAACTTATACTTACTCAATGCCATAGCCAATCCCCCTGAAGGCGTCTTCAAGCATCTTTTGAGA
>CAKSPF010000023.1 GCA_934481345.1 uncultured Clostridia bacterium | reverse complement strand
TTTGTGTTGAATCTGCATTGTTTCACTATGGTTACAGCGACTTTGCACCACGAAAATGGTCAATAGCTGTGCCTCGTTCAATGTCAAGAACAAAGTTAAAAGTTGATTCGCTTGCTATTCAACCTTATTATATGCAGCCCGAGTTGTATGAACTTGGGAAAATCACCGACAACTTCAATGGGGTTAAGCTGCCTATATATGACCGTGAGCGAACAATATGTGATTGTTTCAAATATCGTTCAAGATTAGATAACGAAATTTTCAACAAGGCCATTAACGCTTATGTAAAAGACGACAAAAAGAATCTGAATAATCTTTCTGCTTATTCCCAAAAATTGCGTGTGTATAAAAAGGTTACCGAACTGATGGAGGTGTTGCTGAATGGCTGATATTGCAGCGTCTGTGCTTACACGATTAAAGAATAAGGCACAGGCAAGTGGAAGAAGTTATCAACTTTGCTTACAACTCTTTTGTCAGGAAGAATTTTTGCGCAGACTTGAAAAGTCAAAATACGCAGAAAATTTTGTTCTCAAAGGCGGATTGTTTATCTATTCCCTTACCGAATTTGACAGCAGAGTAACAGTCGATGTTGATTTTTTGCTTCGACAAATGCCGAACACTCCCGAACAGCTGCGAGTTGTGCTTGAAGAAATTATCGCAACACCTACTGAAAATGGATTTGTTACATTTGAGATAACAGATGTTGCACCCATTGCTGTTGCAAAGAAATATGCCGGTATCGGTGCATCACTCGTTGCACATATCAAGAATACGAGAACACCTTTCAGCATTGATTTCGGCGTGGGCGATGTAATTGTCCCAAAGCAAGAAAAACGAAAAATTCCTACACAGCTTGACGATTTCACTTCTCCGACTGTAAATACATATTCGCTGGAAACGACAATTGCCGAAAAGCTCGATGCAATTCTCGATTTAATGGAATTTTCAAGCCGAATGAAAGATTATTATGATATTTATTATCTTGCCAATAAGTTCGATTTTGACGGAGCTACGCTGGCGGAAGCGCTGAAAAAGACCTTTGAAAACCGTGGGCATAGCTTTACCATTGAACAGTTTGAGCAAGTTATGGCTTTTGCCGAAAATGACGCAATGCAAAAGAAATGGAAAGCATTTTGCAGGAAGATAGATACTAAAACCGATGATTTCAGCAAAGTAATCGAAACAATAAACCTTTTCCTTGCAGAACCAATCAAAGCAGCAAAAAGTACGGCATTTACCGCACATTGGACTGCATCAGAAAACGAGTGGAAATAAAATTATTGATATGCACGCTATAAGTGTGAAAGGAGGAAACTAACAATGGCAAAAATCATGGAACAACCAATTGTAGATTTTTTAAGACAACAGCTTATCTTTTCTGGATTCCCACTTCCTTCTGTAAGTGAAGATGAAAATCATCTTATTGTCTATGAGCAGGATAGTTATAAGCAAAACAGCGAATTGCTTGAACTGTTTCAGCATGCTTCAAAGTGTAATACGAATCCGGATATTTTATGGACAGACGATGCTGATTATGGCAAGCCTGAATTTATTATCATCAACACCCATAATAATTTGGCTATTGTTGTTGAATGTAAGCCTAAAATTGCAAATCATAGTAGCAAAAAATTGCGAGAAGAAGGAATCCTTGTTCGAAATTCTAAAGTTATTAGCAGGTATTCCGTGGAAGGTGCTTTACATTACGCCAAGTATTTGTCTGCTAATTACGATGTGATTGCCATCGCTGTCAGCGGTACACCAGATAATTATAGAATAGATACTTTTGCTTGGGAAAAAGGACGCATACATATTGAGGACGAAAAAGGACCATTCGTAAATTTGAACATTCATTCCATTTTGTCGTACAAAGAATATACACAAGCATTTGATTCCATAAACACTATCAAGAGAACTATTTTGGAAAAAGACGCCCTAAGTGTTGCCCAAGATTTGAATCAAACTCTTTATGATGCAAGTGTTCCTCCTATTGACAGAAGTTTGCTTATAAGTGGATTGCTTTTGGTTTTGCGTGATCCTGTTTTCATAAACAGTTATCGCGATAAGAAAATTTCTGAGAAGAAACTGCTAAAATTATTGGGTGATTCTATGGAAACAGAGTTGGAAGAATTAAAAGTTCAAGACTCTTTTAAGTTTTCTATGGTTCTTACACGGTTTAAGGATGTCTTTAATCAGCCAGGCATGCTCAAAGACAATGCACGTGTTCTTCGTTCTGTTTTGGATACATTGAAAGCCAAAGTATACCCGTGTATGCAGGGTGACTTTTCTCTTGATATTATTGGCAAATTTTATAGTGAATTTTTGAGATATGCCAAAGGTGACCAATCAAGTGGAATTGTACTAACTCCTCCTCACATCACAGAGTTATTCTGCGATTTGGTTAACTTGCAAATGGATGATGTTGTTCTTGATCCGTGTTCTGGCACAGGCGGATTTTTGGTTTCTGCAATGAACCGTATGTTCAAACTTGCCGAAAAATCCCCCAATTCGGAGGATGAAAAAGAAAAAATAAAAACAAGCCGTCTAATCGGTTGTGACGACGATAAATTAATGTTTTCGCTTGGTTGTTCTAATATGATTTTGCGTGGCGACGGAAAAGCTAATATGTATTATGGTTCATGCTTTGATCACCAAGAATCTTTAAGGAGCAAAAAGCCAACTGTTGGGATGATAAATCCGCCTTACAGTGGTTCTATTTATTCGCCGTTACAATTTGTTGATTTCTTATGCGACACCGTTGAAAAAGGAAGTTTAGTGTGTTCCATCATTCCTATTGCGTGTGCATATGCCGAGGAAAATAAGCTTATGAGGCAGCAAATCATGCAGAAACATACTTTGGTGGCTGTTATGAGTATGCCTATTGAACTTTTTAGACCTATTGGAACTGTTCCGTGTATAATGTTGTTTAAAGCTCAAGAGCCTCACGACAAAGAAATACCCACATATTTAGGAAACTGGAAAGACGATGGTTACAAGTGGAAAAAAGGCGTTGGAAGGATTCCCGATGGTTCAAAGGCGCTTGAAGCGAAAGAACGATGGATCAAATCGTTCAAACGGACGATTGATGATCCCAACATAGGAATTTGGCAATGCTTAGATGGAACTGATGAATGCTGTTGGGAACGTTATGCAAAAACAGATTACTCAAAACTTGATCAAAGTGCTTTTGAATTGGAAATCAAGAAATATTTAATATTCCAGTTAAATCAAATGGATTTGTCAGAAATTTCAAACGACGAGGAGAATAATAATGATTTCAGTAAGTAAGATATTTGAAATTCTTCCTGGTCACGGTCTCGAATTGTGTAATATGAGCACATCGCAGCAAGGTATACCTTTTGTAAATAGATCGTCTAAAAACAATGGTGTGGCATGCAGAATTGATCCTATAGCTGATTTGTTACCTCTTCCTGCCCATACTCTATCAGTGGCATTAAACGGCTCTGTACTCGAAACATTTTTGCAGACCGAACCCTATTACACGGCATATCATGTGGCGTGTTTAAAACCGTTAATAAAATTATCAGATCAAGAATTATTGTATTATGCTGCCTGTATAAGATTAAATCAATATAAATATAATTATGGGCGTCAAGCTAATGCTTCTTTGAAATTTTTAGAGATACCATCACCTAAAGATATTCCAGCCTGGGTCAAATCTTATTCGATTCCCAGTATGAAAACATATCTTAATCGTGCAAGCAAAGATGACGTCCCATTTAATCCTACTAAATGGAAAAAATTCGGCTTGGAGCAACTGTTTGATTTTGATAAGGGCACATTTCATCCCGAAGGAACATATACAACGGGGAACACTCCTTTAATTGCTGCCGGAGAGAAAAACAATGGAATAATGAGGATGACTAATTTACCCGCAGCGTTCCCAGCTAATACCATTACTGTGGGCAAAGCTCAACTAACTGTTTTTTATCAACCTAAACCTTTTGCTGCATCTCATGATGCCGTTGTCCTTTTCCCAAAATTCAAATGTAATAAGTATATTGGTTTATTTATGTGTGCAGTTATAAAAAGTGAAGCATATCGATTTCACTATGGTAGACAGATACAATTGGAAGCAACTAAAAAATTGCAAATCAAGCTTCCTGTTATTTTAAAAGATAATGTGCCAATAACAGATGATGACGGAAATTGTATTCCAGATTTTGAATATATGGAAAATTTTATGAAATCTTTGCCCTATAGCGATAAAATATGAGGTTAAACTATGAATGAAATAAAAACTTCTGCCAAAGGAATAGACTACGCAAAACCACGTGTATTAATAACTAAATCAAGGGTTTATTCTCAAGCCATGTTAATGAGTATTCCTCATAAACATTCCGAAAAAATAGATGTTTCATTAAAAATCGGAAGATATACACTTCCATTTGGAAATGTTGAAACTCAAAAGCCAAAAAGTGAACTTACATTAGACAACGAAGAATTAAATGCTCTTATCAGTTATATTTCTGAATATTATGTTCCTGTAAATCTTGGCTCCGGAAAATATATAAATGTATCTGATGATGATGAAGAGCTTATAAACAAATTTAAAGAGTTAGTTGAAAAGAATAGCGACACTGCCGAACTTCTGATTGAAAAAGGAATTCTGTCTGATAATGTATTTGTTGCTGCAACATCCATAAAAAAGAAAGATGCCCTTATTGATTTTGAAAGAAATCTTGAAGAAACATTGCATGAGTCTTTTTGGCAGAATTGGTTCTCTGAAAACAAATGGGTTCTTGGTTCAGATTTTGCACAAATTATCGATGAGCGAAATATAGATACCGAGAATATCGCTGACTATATAATGCGTGCTTTTGACGGGTTCGTGGATTTGGTGGAAATAAAAAAGCCAAATGGTTTGCAGTTTTGGTCTGCAACAAAAGATCATAATAATTATGTTCCTTCCACTGATTTAGTTAAAGCTATCACTCAATGCCTCAACTATATTTATGCTATTGAGCGTGAAGCAAATAGTGTTAAATTTATCGAAAAGACAAAAAGTAAAGTAATAAAACCACGATGTATTTTGATTTTTGGGCGTTCTAATGATTGGAACGATGAACAGCGAGAAGCTTATAGAATACTCAATGCTGCATACAATCAAATATCAATTCTTACATATGATCATCTTTTATTCCGTGCTAAAAATGTATTGGGAATAACTGAAGATGTTGATACTACAGATGACGATGAGTTACCATTTTAGCAAAAGAGTGCCGAGTATAACTTTTGAAACAAGTTATACTCGGTATAATTTTAGGTGAAGATTAAATCCGAATTTACAATTTCTGTTGCTCTATTACGAACATTATTCATCTTTTGCACCCAACGCATCATATCGGTTGCTTTGAGTTCCTCGGTTACATTTTCTTTTTCGGCGAGGTCTTTTACCAGCCGGAGAAAAAGGTCTTGAGCCTGCTGTTCAATATCTGCAAGATATGAATTGAGCTTACCGCTTGTCAGCAAATTGTAGTAACGCACCTTATGATTTTGCTTCAAATATCGTTTATGCCTCATTCCCCAAACGCCGATATCCGCTTCTTTTTCTTCTTCCGCCGGTAATAAATCGGGCAACATATAGTCGCCCACCTGCGTATAAGTACCGCCTGTTTGTTCAAAAATTGTGTTTGCCATTTTGTTTTACCTCCAAAAATTTATTTATCTTGAGCGTGGATTTTCACGCTTACGACCTTTAATATTTCTTGCCTGTTCAAGCAACTCGTCAATCTGTTTATGCCCGAAAACCTTACGCAAAAGCTTATAATCCTTGACCTCTGAACGCAAATTTTCGTTTTCGCTTTTCAACTTGCTATTGATTTTCAACAACATTTCGTTCTCACGATATAGGTTGCCGTTTGTAATGTTTAATCTATGATAACTGTCCACTGCTTTGAAATATCGTGCAAATAGGGTGCTGATTAGCGACTTTAATCGAGTTATAAGCGGCTCTACAAATTTTGCCTTGTAAGTTCTTGCCGACATCATTGCAGGCGGCTCGGTCAGTTGATATTCGGGCTCATTCATTATACTTTCATCAAGATTTTGCAATGCTCTTTCGCCATTGTCAAAGTTTTCAATGCGGTCAACCATAACACGAAATTCGTCTTGCTTTTCGGCAAGTTTATTATTCAACACCGTAATTTCTTTTTCTCGTTCTTGCTTTTTGTAATCAAGAACAGACAGATGTTTTTCGTGCGTTCCTTTATGTTTCCACTCGATTCCGTGCCGTTCCATAACGAATGCAAGTGCAGATTTTTCTGCACTCACCCATTGATTCCACTCGGTATCTCCACGAGTTCCGCCTTTGAAACCTTGTGCAGCTAACGCTTGTTTCAGGCTTACTCTCGTATCAAGTCCATGCTTGCTGCCGGTTGTGAACGGAACAAAATCAATGTGCAAATGGGGCGTTGCCTCATCCATATGCAGATGAGCAGAGAACACTTTTAGGTTGGGATTTCGCTCTTGAAATCCCCGATAATACTCATCTAAAACCTGCCGTGCAAGCTGTCCGTTTTCGCTTTCGGCGCTCATATTTTCCTTATCGCCAATCTGCAAAATCAGTTCGTGAAAGGGCTTTTCCTGCTTTGAGTTTCTGATTTTCTCATAGTAGTTTTCTATTCTGCGGTCGGCTCTTATCTGCTTTTCGTTGTATCTTTTTAGTGCTTCGTCAAACAATTCGTGATAGATTTTCTTTATCGGCTCATTGCAATAATCAATGTTCAAATGCGTCCTGATACTGTCAACATTTTCAGCCTTGAACTTGCGGCTGTTGTGATTTACCGAACCTTTACCCACCATTGCGCTTATCGTTCTTTGCATAAGTTATACCTCCAATCTCATAAACTTGCTCGTCCTCGGTTCTGTTACTCTTGTCAAGAGTAACGCAAAAGCACTTTTGACAGGCAAGCCCATCAAAAATGCAACCAGCAAGCAGGTTTTGCGCTCCCTGAGAGGCAAAGAGCCGCCTTTGAAAAGGCACTCTCTGCACACTCCGCTAAACTTTATTGCGTGACAAACCGTGTCGATGGTGACGATGTTTTATGACTACGCACGCTACTAAAATGTTTGTCACGGTCGTCACACATTGACACGCCTATTTCATAAGAGATAGTTTTCGTCCGTTATGCGTTCGGCTTGCTTTGTAGTGAATGCCATAATCTTTAAGCAGTCGGTTTGCATTTATACTTAACCTCAATGAAAGAACATTTGGTTTAACATTTTCTCCGAGAATTTCACAGAGTTCGGAAGCTGTACCTTCCCACACTTTACTTTCCGACAAAAGAGTTGTTGCAATTTTTTCAAGTAACGGTTCAGGCGGCTCTTTCCACAATTCTGTTTCGGACTTCTCAAAATTCCAAATTAGTTTTTCGACATCTCTCACAAGATGAATTTTCATATCTTGTTGATCCCTACCGGCAACATCAAGTATGGCGTTATTAGAAGTTCGTTTTTCTTTGCTGAGAACAAACGCTCCGTCGGCGGCTCCCATCAATCCGTTTGTTCCTGAAATCATATCGAAAATATCTTCCGCTTTTTGCTTGCGAGTATGGTGAACAATAAGCATTGTAACATTGTAGCTGTCCGCCAATGATTTTAGCCTTGCTACAATATCATAATCACTTGCATAGCTATAATCGGCTCCGCCGGCTTCACGAACACGCTTTAATGTGTCGATAATGATCAAGCCTGTATCTGAATGTTCTTCCATAAAGCCTTTAATTTGTTCGTCCAAGCCTTCGTTCAATGTTTTGCATTGTGTGGCAAAATACAGATTATCTGTTTCCTCCGCACCAAACATTTGAAACAATCGCTTTTGCAAGCGGGGATAGTCATCTTCAAGTGCAAAGTAAAGCACGGTTGACTTTCGCACTTTGTAACCCCATAACGGTGTGCCTGTGCTTATGTGATAAGCAAGCTGTGCCATCATAAAGCTTTTACCCACCTTTGGAGAGCCTGCAAAAATATAAGTACCTCTTTGTAGCAAACCGTCTATCAACGGTGTTTGAACATTAAAAACCGTATCGTACAACTCGCTCATCGAAACCGTTTTAAGATATGACGGACTCATTTGCTTTGAAAATTCTTTTTGCATTTCCTCAAGATAATCATCTAAGCTCTTGCCATCCTCATTAAAATCGGTTATACTATCATTACATACATTTGGTGACTGCTCCGTATCTGCGCCAACAGATACAATCGGAGCGGTCATTTTTTTATTTTCCATTGTTGTCATCTCCTTTCAATCCATTCATTGTGGTAGCGATAATGTCGATAGTATCAAGAAGCTCCGGCTCAATGCTCCCACCGACACCAATTCGTTGCAATTCATTAAGGACGAATTCCATTTGAGTTTTAAGAGCCTTGTAAACTCTCGGACTCGGTTGAACGACCACCTCACGCTCCATACATTTGCGATAACAATATTCCTGCTTGGGCAATCCCGAAAGAGCAATGGCTCTGTTTAGCTCTTTTTGTTCTTCGGGAGATACTCTGAAAGCTACGGTAATACTGCGAAAACGATTATACTTATCAACATTTTTGGCTGACATAATATCACACTCCTTTATTCATAAAATCAAGTTTTATTGCCATTTCTTTTTGCTTTGACGGGAACAGATGGGCATAGCGATAAGTAATTTCTATACTCTCGTGTCCCACTCGGTCTGCAATGGCGACTGCTGAAAATCCCATATCAATTAAAAGGCTGATATGACTGTGCCTTAAATCGTGAATACGAATACGCTTTACCCCTGCGGCTTTTGAGCCTCTATCCATTTCGTGATGAAGATAGCTTTTCGTTATGTTGAAAATGCGGTCTTTCCTCTTCAGCCCGTACTGCATATTGAAAAACTCCTGTATTTCAGTACAAAGAAAATCCGGCATTTGTACCGTTCGATTACTTTTCTTTGTTTTCGGTGAAGTAATCATATCTTCACCTTTTATTCGTTGATATGTTTTGCTGATTTTTACCGTTCCTTTTTCAAAATCAAAATCAGCAGGGGTAAGAGCAAGCAATTCTCCCTCACGGATACCTGTCCAATAAAGCATTTGAAAAGCATAGTAAGAAATCGGTTTATCCATCATTACTTCGGAGAACTTTTGATATTCTTCCTTTGTCCAAAACAGCATTTCCTTGCGTTCTTCACTACCCATATTTCCGGCTTTTGCTGCTGGATTGCTTCGCAAGTCATAAAATCTTACCGCATAATTAAATATGGCGGAAAGTTGATTGTGCAGCGTTTTCAGGTAGGATGAAGAATAGGGCTTATTCTCCTCATTGCGATATGCAAGCATTTCATTTTGCCAAGCTCGTACATCTTTGGTTGTAATCTCATTGATTTTGTAATTTTTAAAATACGGCAGAATTTTCTGCTGAATAATGTTTTCTTTTGTTTGCCAAGTGCTTTCTTTTAATCGTGGCTTTTGCTCTTGACAGTAGATTTCAACAAAGGCAGAAAATGGCATATCCAAATCACCCGAATTTTGTTGTCGGAAAGTATGCTCCCATTCCTGCGCCTCTCGTTTGGTATCAAATCCTCGCTTACACTTTGGCTTGCGTTCGCCTTTCCAATTTGTGTATTGAGTCATCACATACCAAGTTCCGTTGTCTTTGTTTTTGTAAGCCGGCATTATACCTCTCTCCTTTCTGCTCCGTAAACTCTTTCATTAAAATACTGTCGGCTGATGCGTCCTGCAACTGTGATATATCCTTTTGCACTCAACTCATCGTTGAGCTGTTTTATAACCTTATATGCATAAGATTTCGATACATCCAATTCCTCTGCAACCTCATCGGCTCTGATAAAAGACTTTTCTGTCATAAAAAAACACCTCCTTTATAATTGTTTTGGTTATTTATTGTCGGATACTTTCTGACCGCATTCCGATTTGCCCGAGCGGATACACCATTACCGTGATGTATGACGGATATTCAGTTATTTGCAAACAGACTTAACGCTATTTGCTTAATGATTATACTAAATATATTCCGTTATGTCAAGTGGCTTTCACGAAAATATTAAACTTTTTTGTTTTATGTTGCTTGACATATACTAAACATATATGATATACTGATTGCACATTACATAAGTAAGGAGTGCAATTTTATGGCAATCGGAGAGAGAATAAGATTCTTTCGTAATCTTTGCGGAATGACACAGAAATATTTAGGACAGGTGGTCGGCTTTCCCGAAAAAACTGCTGACATTCGTATGGCACAGTATGAATCCGGAAGTAGAACGCCTAAGGCTGATTTAACAAATAAACTTGCAGAGGTTTTTGATATATCGCCACAGGCTCTTTCTGTTCCCGACATTGACAGCTACATAGGGTTAATGCATACCTTGTTTACATTAGAGGACAGATATGGATTGACAATAGTCAAGACCGAAAACGGTGTTTCAATGTATGCAGACCATCGCAAGGGAAAGGACGCTGCCGAGCTTTCCAAAATGCTTAATGCGTGGGCTGAACAATCCGAGAAATATCACAACGGCGACATTAACCGTGACGAATATGATAAGTGGCGTTACAATTATCCGAAGTACGATGAAACTTCCGGTTTTGTGAAAGTCCCGTCACAGAATCTCAGTGATGCCCTTGTAGAAGCCTTTACAGATAAACTGGTTGATTAAGGAGATTTTGAATATGATTACTAACCACGAGAAAGATCTTATAAATGAAATTACTGATTTTAATACTCTTACTTTGGTAACTGCGGCATATACCGTTTACGAAAAACTTTGCACCAAAAAACCTATTTCAAAACGAGAGTTTTTTCGAGAATTTACTGACAACTTTGATAATTTCCAAAAGATTTTTTCAGAAGAAATCGAGAATTAAATGATAAAAACCCCGTACTGACTTTAATCCGTCAGTACGGGGTTTAATGTTAATATGGTGTTTTTGCGAGCCACAAGATATTACTTTTTACTCACAAACCACTCGATACACACGATAAAGGGTGCCGAGCAGAATCTTATCAAAATCTTATCAACGGGCTCTTTGAAAACCTTGAAAGCCTTGATATTACTGGGGTTTCAGACTTTTTCAATTTACTCCCACTCAATCGTTCCGATCGGCTTGGGGGTGAGGTCCATTACGACACGGTTGATGCCTTCGACCTCGTGGGTGATGCGGTCGGTGATATGGTGCAGGAGGGGATAGGGTATCTCCTCTATTGTGGCGGTCATGGCGTCGGTGGTGTTCACCGCGCGGATGATTGCCGG
>CAKSPF010000022.1 GCA_934481345.1 uncultured Clostridia bacterium | reverse complement strand
GTTATAGCAAAGATAAATGCAATCGGAACCGTAACACTTGACAGCAAGGCTGCAATCGAAGAAGCAGAAGCAGCATATAGCGCACTTACAGATGCGCAGAAAGCACTTGTAAGCAACTACGAAACACTTAAAGCTGCAAGAACAGCATATGATAAGCTTGTTAAAGACAAAGCAGCAGCAGACGCGGTTATAGCATTGATTAATGATATAGGTACAGTTGAAGCTACTGACGAGAGCAA
Organism: uncultured Clostridia bacterium; assembly: GCA_934481345.1. Lineage (GTDB taxonomy): Bacteria > Bacillota > Clostridia > UMGS1810 > UMGS1810 > CAKSIN01. The sequence goes on along the minus strand of CAKSPF010000022.1, from coordinate 13,167 downwards.
CAGTAAGATTGTAAATGCTGAAACAGCATACAGTTTACTTACCGCTGATCAGAAAGCGCTTGTAAGTAACTATGAAACACTTAAAGCAGCAAGAGCTGAATATGAAAGACTTGTGGCTGACAAAGCAGATTTGGAAGCGGCGCAGGCTGTTATAGACAAAATCAATGAAATCGGTACAGTAGAAGCTACCAACGCTTGCCTTGAAAGAATCAACGCAGCAGAAGCGGCTTATAACGCACTTGCAACACAGAAACAGAAAGATTTGGTAACTAACTACTCAAAAATTGCAGAAGCAAAAGCTGAGTACGAAAGACTTGTTGAAGAAGCTGCAAATAAGGCAAAAGCTGCAGAGTTTGACGCAATGGTTGATGCAATCACTGTAGAGAACACTGCTGAATGTGAAGCAGCAATTAACGCAGCATATGCAAAATATGAAACCCTTACAGATGCAGTAAAAGCTTTCGTAACAAAGAAAGACGCTCTTGACGAGAAAAAAGCAGCATATGACAAACTCGTAAAAGACGCTGCTGACAAGGCTGCGGCAGATAATGTTATTGATTTGATAGGCAAGATTGGAACTGTAACTCTTGAAAGCAAAGGCGCAATCGACGCTGCAAGAGATGCACACAATAAGCTTACCGAAGATCAGAAAGCATTAATCCCGGCAGAAACATTAAAAGTTCTTACAGACGCTGAAGCAGAGTATGAAAGACTTGTTAATGAAAGCAAACAGGAAGAGATTGACAAGGCTGCTGCAAAAGCTGTAGACGACCTCATCGATGCAATCGGTGAAGTAACGCTTGACAGCAAAGCTGCAATTGACGCAGCAGATGCAGCATATGGCAAGCTCACCGAAGCACAGCAGAAACTTGTAACAAAGAAAGACATTCTTGACGCTGCAAAAACAGCATATGAAAAACTTGTTAAAGATGCTGCTGACAAAGCAGAAGCTGCTAAGGTTGACGCTTTGATTGATGCAATCGGCGAAGTAACACTTGACAGCAAGGATGCAATTGAAGCAGCAGAAGCTGCACTTAATGCTCTTACTGAAGATCAGAAAGCATATGTAACAAAAGAAGAAACACTTAAAGCTGCAAGAGCAGACTATGATAAACTTGTTAAGGCAGAGGCAGACAAAGCAGAAGCTGCTAAGGTTGACGCTTTGATCGATGCAATCGGCGAAGTAACACTTGACAGCAAGGCTGCAATTGAAGCTGCAGAAGCAGCATTTAATGCCCTTACTGAAGATCAGAAAGCATATGTAGCAAAGAAAGATGTCCTTGACAAAGCAAGAGCAGATTATGACAAACTCGTTGAAGACGCTGAAAAACCGGTTGTAAAAGTTTCTGAAAAACCGATATACGGTGACATCAACATGGGTGTTATATCCAACGTTAAGGACGGCAAAACCGTTAAAGTTGACGGAAATGAAGCTATAAAACTCCGTTTGCCGAACAGCAAGAAGGGTGACGAACTTTCATACAGAGAAGTATTTGTAATCGCTGTTAAAGGTGACATAGATACCTCTAAGATTGAAGTTACAGACGGCACACCGACTGTAATCACTCTCGGAAGAATAGAGCTTGACGGCGAAGCACCGACAGCTACAGACGCACTTATCGTAAACAAAAAAGTAGCAGGACTTGCTGAAGCTGATGCATACTTTGCAAATCCGCTCGCATTTGCAGTTGCTGATATTAACGGAAGCGGCAACCTCACAGCTCTTGACGCTTACCTGATTAATATGCTCTCTGCAGGAAGCACAGAGATTGATTGGGCAGATAAAAACATTGTAAATTTAGTAATTGAGTAATTTATTAAATAGGAACGCGGAGGAAAAGCGAAATGAAAAAGTTTTCAGGTTTGCTTTCCGCACTCCTGGTATCTTGCTTGACAGTGACTACCGCATTTGCGGCAGCACAGGTTAAAGTTGATAATATTAGTGTTAATTCGGGCAACATCACCGTTCCGGTGGTGTTGTCCGAGTTGCCTGAGGGACTTTTGGATCTTTCGGCAGTAACGGTAAGATATGAGTATGATAAAGATAAAATGGAATATGTTTCAACGGAGGGTGTACTTCTTACCAACCCGGCAAATACAGCCGGAAACATTTCGTGGTTTGACCCCGACCAGAGCGGTGCCGGCAAAATAACCGCCGAAGCGCTCAGTGAATCAAAAGGCATACTCGCTAACATTAATTTTACAAAGGTATCCGGAGCGACCGGAAAAGCAGAAGTAAAAATCACATTTGTAGAATTGGCAGACTCTAAGCTTAATGTTACAAAAACAGTAGAAACCGTTGACGGAAGCGCCGATTTCGGCGGTTCGGGCGGCGGCTCCGGCAGCGGCGGAGGAGGCGGTGGCGGTAGTTCGTCCAAAAACAACAATAAAAACAACACAACCAAAACGGACAACACTAAAACCAATGATACAAAGACTGACGATACAAAGACCGACAACACAAAAACGGATGATACCAAAACCGATAATACTTCCGACACAAACGTTTCGGAAATAAAAATCGCAGATATACCGACCGATAACTGGGCTTACGCTTCGGCAGAAGCACTCATCAAGAAAGGTATAATAAGCGGTGACGGCACTGAGGGCGCTGTTGTTTTAAGACCGAACGACGCTATCACCCGTGAAGAAGCTGCTAAAATGGCGCTTCTTGCAATGAATGTTCAGCCGGAAAGCGGCTTGGAGCTCAGCTTTGCGGACAGTGCAGATATTTCGGATTGGGCAAAGGATTATATTGCAACGGCTGTAAAGTACAATGCAATTTCCGGCTACATTGATAATACTGTACGCTCCAAAAACACAATTTCCAGAGAAGAAATGATTACTATGCTTATTAAAGCGTTTAAATGGGGCACATCCGACAATGAACTCACATTTGCGGATAATGACAAGATTACCTGGTCAAAGCCTTATTTGGCGCAGGCAATTGCTTTGGGTGTGCTGAAGGGTTATGATGACAACACCATAAGACCGGATGCAAAAATCACCAGGGCAGAATCGTTCGCACTTATCGAAAGATGCATTAAGCTGAACGACGCATTGACAAAATAAATAAATTGTGGTACAATAAACCACATAACTTAGGGGAGCTTGTGCATACAGGCTGAGAGGGAGTAAATGCGCTCCGACCCGTTAAACCTGATTTGGATAATGCCAACGGAGGGATGTATTTATTGACTTTAGCGGCATACCGATGGTATGCCGTTTTTGTTTGCCCGGAGATTTAACGGTTCGGAAGTATTCGTAAGTATTTTAGCACAGCAGTGATGTAGAAATCCGAGAAATGTGAATTAGAATCTCCTTTGCCTAAGAAAAAATTTTAGGAGAGATGTTTTATGAAAACAAAAAAACTTGTTACCACAGCAATGCTTCTGGCAATTGCCGTTGTGCTGTCATTCGTCCAGATTTTCAAACTGCCTTTCGGCGGTTCGATTACACTGGTTTCCATGCTGCCGATTATACTCATTTCGTATATGTACGGCACAAAATGGGGTCTTTTTTCCGCATTTGTTTACAGTCTTTTGCAAATGCTTACCGGAATGGACACGGTTGCGGCATTTTTTATGCCCGGTGACAGTCAGATGGCAGTGGGCGCTGCTTTGGGCGTTTGCCTTATCGACTATGTTCTGGCATATACCGTGCTCGGTTTCGGCGGAATATTCAAGGGCAAATTCAAAAGCGGTGTATCGGAGATATGCCTCGGTGCATTTGTGGCTGTTCTTTTAAGATACATAATGCACATAATATCCGGTGCAATCTTTTTCGGAGCATGGGCAGAATGGTTCTTTGCCGATGCAACGGGTCTGTCGCAGATTGCGGCATTTAAAGGCTTCTGTTCATGGGTTATGCACAACTTAAAGGGCGGAACGCTTTCGCTGTTTTATTCCGTGGTATACAACGGCAGCTATATGATACCGGAAATAATCACGACCACAATAATAACACCTATCGTTTACAAAATACTTCACCACGAAAATATTATGTAACAGCATTTTAAAGCCCTCTGCATATGCAGAGGGCTTTTGGCTTATATGATATAGAACTCAAAATTAAATTCTTTGTCATTCATGCGGTATTTTTCTGTTAAAGCAGGACCGCAGCTTCCCGAACCTAAACCGGAATTTTTATAGTCTATCCTTATATTTGTAAGACCGTTCGGCTTCAGCTCGTCGGTGTGCATTGCTTCTGTCAGAGCCTGTGAGGTATATTGCGAAACGCTGAATTCAAATTCTCCGTCTGCGGCAAAAGCAAGACCGTTATCCATTTGCAAAAGCTTTGTCCTTATATGATTTCCGTGCTCCTGAGGCATGATATAGTCCACATATTCGTCTTTTGCACTGCTTGTGTACAGCCCTACCTTTGCGTGGCAGTTCATGTCACAGTAGCACTCGTGACTGCCCATGCCGTAGTACAGGAATTTGCCGTTTGATGATGGTATTTTAAACTCAAATCCGAGTCTTGGCAGATATGTTGGCAAATCCTCCCTTAAAGTGCCTTTAAGGCTTACTTTTATTTCGCCGTTTTTAAAGAATTCATAGGTAACCGTATGGTGCATAAACGGCATTCTTGCCACACCTGCGAGAGAGCCTGTAACTGTTATTGTATTTCCTGATACGATGCAGGAATAAACTTTGGAGAACATTCTGTTCATGTTTTCGCCGGAGTTGTTGTCGTTATTGATGTAACCCCATTTAAACTTTACATGGCGGTCGTTGTCTGTAGGTGCGCGCCATACTGTAAGCTCGCTGCGCTGTGCAAGAAGCTCTTTGCCGTTTCTGACCATGCTTTCCGGTGCGCCGTAATGCTTGTTGAATACATAGCTGAAGTTTTCGCCGCTTATGTATGCTCTTAAATCGCCGTCCTTGATAGATGCGGGAGCATTATCTATATCTATTGCTTTTATTTCCGAGGGCATTTTAAGCTGAACCATGCCTCTTTCCTTTTGGTTACCGTCAATGAGATATATGTTTACATATACGCCCAGTCTGCATGTTTCCGGTGCTATGAACGGAAGGTTTATATCGGCGCTTTCGTGTGGATTTATTGATAGCTTCAGTTCTGCTTTGTCGGTAATCTCGCCGTCAACGGAAAGCTCTGCAAATACCGTGTACTTGTCAAGATTTGTGAAATCATGCCAATTTGTTATGCGGATTTTGCCGTCCGTAAGCTCTGCGTCAAAATACTGATAGGCATATTTTGCGGAAAGCGAGCCGGCTTTTAACCGTCTGTCCGAGAATACAAGACCGTCGCAGCAGAAGTTGGAGTCGTTTGTTATCTCGCCGAAATCGCCGCCGTATTTTTTTACGCCGTCAACAACAAAAGTATGGTCTGCCCATTCCCATATGCAGCCGCCTATAAGCTTAGGATATTTTTTGAAGGATTCCACATAGTCTTTTATATCGCCGGGGCCGTTGCCCATTGCATGAGCGTATTCGCACAGGAAGAACGGCTTTTCTTCATTTGGATTTTCGGCATATTTTGTTATATCGTCTACGCTGTAATACATTTGCGACACAAGGTCTACGTTGCGATTGTCGCCTTTTCTTGAAGCGTCCTCGCAGTGCATAAGGCGCGAACCGTCGCGCTCGCGTGCCCAGTCAATCATAACGTCCTGGTTTTTGCCGTAGCCGCTTTCGTTGCCTGTGGACCATATTATTACACACGGATGATTTTTGTCACGCTCAACCATTCGTTTCATTCTTTCAAGGAACATATCGGTAAAATTCGGGTTTACGCAAGGCCAGATTTCATTTTCGACGTCAAATCCGTATTTCTGACCGCCATATCTTGACAAAAATCCGTGAGATTCAAGATCTGTTTCGTCAATTACATAAAAACCGAGTTCATCACACATATTCATAAATTCTGGTGTCGGAGGATAATGAGATGTTCTTATGGTGTTAATGTTCAGTTCCTTCATCAGTTCAAGGTCTTTTAATATTTCGCTTTCGGTAAGGCAATAACCGTTTCTTTCATGTGTATCGTGATGATTTACTCCCTTTAGAATTACCGGCGTGCCGTTTATTGTAAGCTCGCCTTTATCGCTTATGCCGATTTCACGCATACCGACCTTAAACGGAATATATTCGTTTTTGCCCTTTACGATTACAGTGTACAGATGCGGTGTTTCTGCTGTCCACAAAACAGGTGTAAAATTATCGCTGAGTTTTGTGTTTCCGTCATAAATGTCATAATTTTCGGCTTCAACGGTAATGGATTTTGTGTCGGCATTTATAAATACGTCTTTTATGTGGTTTTCTTCACGGGACAGGAGATATACATCACGGAAAATTCCGGAATATCTGAAGAAATCCTGATCTTCAAGATAGCTGCCTACGCACCATTTGAGCACCTTTGCGGTTACGGTGTTTTCGCCGCTGTGTACAAAGTCCGTTATATTAAATTCCGCCTGAAGGTGTGAACCCTGTGTAAATCCGACATATTTGCCGTTGACATACAGGAACATGCATGAAGAAACGCCTTCAAATATGATATATGTTTCCTTTTTTGACCATTCGTCATCTAAAGAAAAGCTGCGTTCGTACACTCCGCAGGGGTTGTCATCCGGTACATACGGCGCGTCAATCGGGTGCGGATAGCACACATTTGTATATATCGGATTTTCATATCCGAGCGTCTGCCAGCATGACGGAACCGGTACAATATCCCATGCCGTGATTTTTTCGGGAACATCAATATCCCTTTTAAAATATGCAAATTTCCAACTGCCGTTTAACAGTCTGTAATATGCGGAATTTTCCTTTTTGCCTTCAAGAGCCTTTTCAACTGAGTCATACGGTATGTAATATGCCCTTTGCGGCTCGCGGTTTTCTGATGTCTTATTGAAATTTTCATAAACTCGCATTGCTATCGTCCTTTCATAAGTAAGTATGCTTATAATATAAATATATTATATTATAACGGCTCAGTCAATATAAATATAATCAAGTTTATATAATTATATTATCACAAATCAAAATACATTTCAAACCATAAACAATAAAATGAAGTTTAAATTGTTAAATGCTTTACATTATGGAAAAAATGTATTAAAATAACTATATATATGTGTTTAAAAGGAGAATCCCGATGAAAATTATTATGGCACTGGCAGGGCTTGACATAGGCGGAGCGGAAACACACGTTGTGGAGCTTTCCAAGGAAATAAAACGAAGAGGTTTTGAAGTCGTTATGATTTCGGGCGGCGGAGTGTATCAGAAAGAAGTGGAAGATTTCGGCATAAAGCACTATACAGTTCCCGTAAAAGCGAGAAACTATTCTCAGATTATAAAAGCAAAGGGCATGATAAAAAAGATAATCAGAGATGAAAAACCCGATATTGTTCACGCTCATGCAAGAATACCGGGATTTATAATAGGACTTCTGCACAAAGAAATGCACAGGTCTTTTGTGTTTGTTACAACGGCTCACTGGACGTTTGACACATCATTTGTTGTGAAAAAGCTTACCTGCTGGGGCGACAAGACTCTTGCCGTAAGCGAGGACATAAAGAAATATCTGCTGAAGTATTACAATGTTGATGAAAAGAATATATTTATAAGCATAAACGGAATAGATTCCGGTAAATTTAACAAAGATGTTTCCGGCGAAAAGATAATAAAGGAATTCGGACTTAATCCGAACGCAAAGCGTATAGTTTATGTAAGCAGGCTCAATCCTGCCGTTTGTGCGCCCGCATTCGGCATAATAGAAAAAATAGAAAAAATAAATGATGCTGTTCCCGGTGTGGAGGCTGTCATTGTAGGTGACGGCGACTCATACGCGGAAATGAAGGCGGCGGCAGACGAGGCAAACAAAAAGCTCGGCAGAAATGCAGTAATTCTTACCGGCGGCAGAGTGGACATAAATGAAATTCATGCGACAGCCGATGTCTGCGTGGGTGTAAGCCGTGCCGTTCTTGAACCGATGGCAATGGAAAAACGCTGTGTTGTTGCGGGACAGGAGGGATATATCGGCATACTTGACGAAACGAAGCTTGAAGAAGCGAGAGACTGCAATTTTACCTGCCGCGGCTGCAAAAAGCTTGATTTTGATGTTTTGAGTGATGATATAATAAAGCTCTTCAAAATGGACAGCGATGAGGCAAAGAAAGTAACAGACTACGGCAAAATGGTTGTAGATACTTATTACAGTGTAAAAACAATGGCGGATGATAATATAAAAATGTATTACAGCGCTTTAAGAGATATGCGTCATGACGCTGTAATGCTTGGATATTACGGTTACGGAAACCGCGGAGATGATGCTTTGCTCGGAGCCGTACTAAAGGATCTGACAGAGCTTTCGGAAACGTTTTCACCGGTTGTTTTGTCGCATAATCCGGAAAAAACAGGCGAAGCATACGGTGTAGCAAGTATTGACCGCTTTAATATTATAAAAATAAAAAAGGCAATGAAAAATGCAAAAATGCTGATAGCGGGCGGCGGCAGTCTGATTCAGGATATAACGAGTACAAAGTCGATTATGTATTATCTTTATATAATACAGCTTGCAAAAAGAATGGGACTTAAAGTTATGCTGTATGCAAACGGAATAGGTCCCGTCAATAAGAGCCGAAACCGCAAAAAGGTATCAAAAGTATTAAACAGCGTTGATGTAATAACTCTGAGGGATAGGGAAAGCAGCAGACTTTTAAAGGAGCTTGGCGTTACGAAACCCCGGATTGAAATTACGGCAGATCCGGTTTTCAGCCTGAATGATTTTGATACCGAAAGCGCCAAAAAAATACTTTCCGAGCATAACATTAACGGAAAATATATTTGTGTTTCCGTTAGAAATTTTGCGGATACGGATACGGATTTTGTCAGAAGTTTTTCAAAAATGGTTGATTATATTTGTACCCGGTATGACTGTACACCGGTGTTTTTGCCGATGCAGTATGAAAAGGACAAGTCTATAAGCCTTGAGGTAATAAAGAGTATGGACAAAAAGGGTATTTTTGTAGACAGACCTATGAGCGTAAGTGAGATTATGGGTGTTATTTCGCTTGCAGACGCGGCTGTTGCGGTAAGACTGCACATGCTGATATTTGCCACTGCCGCAGGTGTTCCCGTGCTTGGAATAAATTATGATCCAAAGGTTAGAAGCTTTCAGAATACAGTCGGTTTTGAATTTTGCATTGAGCCGGCACATATAATCAGCGGAGAATACAAGAAAACAATTGATAAGTTTATGAGTGAAAGAGAAGAAATAAGAAAAAAAACAAAAGAAATTTTGCCGGGGCTTAAAAACAAGGCAAAAGATAATGCAAAAATTGCGATGAACCTTATATCAGGAGAAGACAGTAAATGAACAGTCAGGTATTTAAAACGCTGGAATTTGACAAAATTCTTGAAACTGTAAAAAGCTATGCGTCAATGGACGTAACGGCGGACAGATTTGAGGGAGATGTCGTTTCGGATAATATCAAAAAAATAAATATAATGCAAAATGAAACGGAACAGGCGGTTGTGCTGATTACCAAAAAGGGCAATCCGCCCGTAATGTGCAAAACGGACATAAGACCGCCGCTTTCAAGAGCAGTCAGAGGCGGTATATTGTCTATACCCGAAATACTGGCGGTAGGCAGAGTGCTGCAGACGGCGCAAAGACTAAAATCATATCCCGATGACATAGAATGTGACGCATTAAAAGAGCATTTTGAGGCGCTGTACACAAACAAAGAACTTGAAAAGAGAATTTTTGCAAGTATAATTGATGATGAAACGCTTGCAGACGACGCATCGCCGGAGCTTGGAGATATTCGCCGAAAAATCAAAGCGGCAAACAATAAGGTTCGGGATGTGCTCAAGGGAATAATATCTTCGCCGGCATATTCAAAATGCCTGCAGGAGCAGATAATAACAATGCGCGGCGACAGATACGTTGTGCCCGTAAAATCCGAATATAAGGGAACGATAAAAGGAATCGTCCACGATACCTCCTCAACCGGGGCTACGCTTTTTGTGGAGCCTATGAGCGTTGTGGAAGCAAATAATGAAATACGGGAGCTTGCGGACCGTGAGAAAGATGAAATAGAAAGAATACTTGCCGAGTTTTCGGCACATATAGCAAACGAAGCCGAAATCACGGAAATGACGTTTAATGTGATTTCAGAGCTTGATTTTATTTTCGCAAGGGCACATCATGCACTCAGATATGACTGTTACCGTCCGGTTTTAAACAGTGACGGATATATAAATCTGGAAAAAGCAAGGCATCCGCTTTTGGATCCGAAAAAAGCCGTTCCGATTAATGTAAATCTCGGCAAGGACTTTGACACACTTGTTGTAACGGGACCGAACACCGGCGGAAAGACAGTTGTCTTAAAGACGGTGGGACTTCTTACGCTTATGGCTCAGGCAGGACTTCATATTCCCGCTGCCGAGGGTTCTGTTGTTGCCGTTTTTAAAAATATTTTTGCCGATATAGGCGATGAACAGAGTATTGAGCAGTCACTCAGTACATTTTCGGCTCACATGGTAAATATAGTAAAAATCCTGAAAAATGTAGATGAAAATTCACTGTGCATATTTGACGAGCTGGGAGCCGGCACAGATCCGGTTGAGGGAGCGTCGCTTGCAGTAAGTATACTGGAGCGCGTCCGGCAGATGGGAGCAAAGACAATGGCAACTACTCATTACAGCGAGCTAAAAACATATGCTCTCGGTACCGACAGGGTTGAAAATGCTTCCTGTGAATTTAATGTAGACACACTTCAGCCGACATACAGACTTTTGATAGGTATACCCGGCAAAAGCAACGCTTTTGCAATATCAAAAAGACTCGGTCTTGACGAAAGTATCATAGAACAGGCGAAAACTTATATCGCAGGCGAGAACATTAAATTTGAGGATATACTGTCGGAACTCGAAAAAAGCCGCCTCGACGCCATACATGACAAGGAAAGAGCTGCAAAGTACAAAAGCGAAGTCGAACGTCTGAAAGACGATACTGCTGAGAAAAACCGCCGTCTTAACGAAAAAACCGATAAAATAATCGAACGCGCAAGAGCGCAGGCAAAGGAAATTCTGGAGCAGGCAAGGCGCGATTCGGACGAAGTACTTGCTGAAATAAAGAAAATGCAGCAGGTCAAGGATAAAAAGAAGGCACAGCAGGAGATAGACCGTGTCAGACGCGGATTAAACAAAAAAATCAACGACAACAACAGCAAACTTGCAGACGCAATGTTTAAGCCAAAGGAAAAGTATCAGCCGCCGAAAACCGTAAAAAACGGTGATGGTGTTGAAATAGTAAAGCTCGGTCAAAAGGGAGTAGTGTGTTCTTTGCCGGATTCTTCCGGTAATCTTACGGTTAAGGTCGGAATAATGAAAATAAAGACCAACCTTAAAGACATAAAGCTTATTAATGTGCAGACATCAAAAAAAGAAAAGCGCGATTATCAGAGCTTGCCGGGAAAAACCATGAATCTTTCTCCGGAGCTTGATGTAAGGGGAGAAACTGTTGACAGCGCCGTTCTTCTGATAGATAAATTTCTGGATGACGCTATGCTCTCTTCAATAGGCCAGGTTCGTATAATTCACGGCAAAGGTACCGGAATGCTCAGAAAGGGTATTCACTCATATTTAAAAAGCCTGTCATATGTAAAGAGTTACAGACTCGGAGTATTCGGAGAGGGCGACAGCGGAGTTACGGTTGTCGAGCTGAAATAATAATATTTTTACACGTTTTCACGGATATTTAAAATTACTCTTGACACATAAGATAAAATTTTGTATAATTAACAAGTATAGATTTTGTCTTAACCCGTTATGTGTTAGAAAGACAGGCAGTAACGGAGGGAGGGAATTTTTATGGCAGAGATCAGAATTAAAGACAATGAATCTTTAGACAGTGCACTTCGCAGATTTAAAAGACAGTGTGCAAAGTCCGGCGTTTTATCCGAAATCAGAAAGAGAGAACACTACGAAAAGCCAAGTGTTAAGCGCAAAAAAAAGTCGGAGGCTGCAAGAAAGCGTTCTTATAAATAATTAACTAATATCCGTTTATGTCAGGAGGGGATATTTATGAGTTTAAAAGAAAATCTGGCACAGGACCTGAAATTATCCATGAAAGAAAAGGATATTGTCAGAAAAAATACCGTTCAGGGAATCAGAGCCGCAATTCTGCAAACAGAAAAGGATAACCGAACAGAGCTTGATGATCAGGGCATTATTGAGGTTATTGCAAAGGAACTGAAAAAACGCAAGGATGTGCTCCCTGAATATGAAAAAAGCGGCAGAGAAGATTTAATAACACAGCTAAACAGAGAAATAGAAATTGTAATGGGTTATTTACCTTCCCAATTATCTGAAGACGAGTTAGACGAAATTGTAAAAGCTGCTGTGGAAAGCACCGGTGCTTCTTCAAAAAAGGACATGGGCAAGGTCATGGCGGCGGTAATGCCGAAGGTTAAGGGCAGAGCCGACGGTAAGCTTGTAAATAAGCTTGCTTCAAAATATCTTATGTAAAAACATTAACGGAGCGATTTTATTCGCTCCTTTTGTTTATAAAAAATAATTTTTGAGGAAGATAAGAGTGTTTAAACGATTTTATCCTGATAAAACAGCAGAAAATGTTTTTGAACTTGATGAAAAATTTTATAAGCAAAACGGAATAAGAGGGGTTATTTTTGATATTGATAACACCCTTGTGACTCATCACACAATCACTCCTCCCGATGAAATAAAAAAATATTTTGAGTTTCTGAAAAATATTGGTATAAAAGCAGCGATTGTGTCCAATAATTATACGGAGAGAGTTGAACCGTTTTGCAAGGAATTGAATGTTCCGTATATTGCACGGGCATGGAAGCCTTTCAAAAAGAATTTAAAGACTGTTCTCAAGGAGTTTTCGCTGAAAGAAAAAGAAGTGTGTCTTGTGGGCGACCAGATTTTTACCGATATTTACGGCGGTAAACGTATGAAGTTTTTCACTGTTCTGGTTACCGCTGTGGGCGAGAACGAAACGGGTTTTGTCGCATTTAAAAGAATTTTTGAAAAAATGGTTATGAATGAGTATTTCAAGACGCATCAGTAGCATGTTTTTGTATGAAAACAAAATATAAAACAAAAAATTTCAAAAAAATTCAAAAAAAGTGTTGACAAAAGCAGTATGGATGTGGTAAGATAATCAAGTCGCTTGCGA
>CAKSPF010000021.1 GCA_934481345.1 uncultured Clostridia bacterium | reverse complement strand
TACAATTTTGCTGGGCGGATACAGAGCGACGGCGGTAATAGAAGAAAAATATGAGGACGCCGCGCTGATTCTTGCAAAATATGTCGGCGGAGTTATGACGGAGATTACAATAAAGAAAATATCCGGTACGGAAGCTGCAGAAAATGAGCATGTTATCAGAGTGCAGACGGAACCCGTAAATATCAGCGAAAGCGACTATGAGACCGGCGTATATCTGCGTGCATATATCCGGGAAGACTTTCCCACAATTAAACCGATTGGCGGGACAGCGTCCGTATATAGCAAAAAGCAGTCTGAAACGGGCGGAGGCATTGTTGGGGAAGGCGAAGAAGTCGGAGATTTATGGTAAAGCTATAAAAGGAGTGGTGCGTATGAAAAAAAAGATAACAGAGTATTTTATTTGTGCGGTATGTATTGTTATGCTGATATCTGACACGGTGTCGGCAAGCAGCGGGAAAACCCCGGAGTCTTTACGGAATACCGATATTGAATATCTCGTGTCGCAGCTGAAATTCGACGCCCGCGAATATGGAATCATAACGCCGGTAAGAGATCAGGGAGACACCTCGCTTTGCTGGGCGTATTCGACGGCAAGTGCCTCCGAAGCCTCGATAATCAGAAGCGGTATCGACAAAAATGTCAGTGCAAGAACGGCATTTTTATCACCGCATCAGATAGGATTTGCAAGACATAACAGAGGCGCAGATCCGCTTGGAAACACCAATGGTGAAAAAACAAACGAAGCGGGGAACTGGAAATATGCCGGAAGCGGAACAAAATATGCCGCCGCGCTGTTGTCGGAATGGTGCGGACCTGTGAAATCAGGTATTGCAGATGACGCAAACGGTTGGGAAAATGCGGCATATAGGCTGGAGAGCGCAATTTCCGTTGATGGAAGAAGGCTTGATGCGGACAAAGCGGCAAGAGAGAAAATGAAACGGGCAATCGTGAAATACGGTGCGGTTACATTTTCATATAACAATATGAGGCAGACCTATTACTACAATCCGAACGGCGAGAAAGGCAGCTCACCGCATGCCTGCACCGTAATCGGCTGGGACGATACCATTCCGGCGGACAGCTTTTATCCGGGCAAGACAACAACGGACGGCGGCTGGCTTGTTAAAAACAGCTATAGTTCACTCCCGTATTTTTATCTTTCATACGAAGTAACCTGTGAACAGATTTATGCGTTTGACTATGTTATGAATGACAAATATGATAACAACTATTTTTACGATGCGTCGGTATCTGATATCGGTGCGGGAAGCCTCCTGCAGATTAAGCATGCAGCAAATGTGTTCACGGCAAAAGGCGGAAGCGACAATACAACGGAGCAGATTAAAGCTGTCAGTGTGAATACGGTCGGAGAAAATACCGAATGTACGGTTGAAATCTACACAGATGTAACGGAAACACAGGATGGATATTTTGATCCTCAAACAGCAACGCTTGCCGCAACAAAAACAACATATTTTGAATATGGCGGATTTAATTGTATAGAACTTGATGATCCGGTCGAGATAAAACAAGGCAGTAATTTTGCGGCGGTTGTAAAGGTAACAAATGCATATATAACCATGAGCGAGAATGATGGGAAATCATATTGGTATCGCAGCGGATGGAGTGCGTCGCCTGTGGCGGTGAGAATAAAGGTTTTTACGAAAAATATTAAAAAAGAGAAAAGCGCTGTTTCATTTGCAGATGAGAAAACGGTAAATTTAAGCGGCACAAGCGGCAAAAAACAGCTTATTCTTGCCAGATATGAAAATGAGCAGTTGTCGGATGTGCGCATCGTGTCCGTTGATTTTGACAATGGGAAAGAACAGACGGTTACGGTGCCGGCGGAGTGGGAAAAAGAAAACAATATAAGGTTTAAGGCATTCTTATGGAACAGCCTGCCTGAAATGTTGCCGGAATGTCCGGCAGCAGAATTGTAATGTAGGAAAGGAGAGGATTCGTATAGGTAATAAAAAGAGAATTATACTTATTTTGACGCTTTGCGCTATATGTTTTACGGCTGGAATGGTAATGTCGGGAACAGCACAGCATATATGGAATAATCTGACCGCACATAGAGTGAGAGTCCCGACTGTTACGGATGCGGACAGGTTTGGAAGCAGTCAAAACAGCAATCAATCTTTGCCGCAAGCAGGTTCGTATAATACCGTTCAACAACCCAATAGTCAAAGCGGAGATGTAAAGATATCACTTGAACAGGCAAAAGAAATTGCACTGAAAAAAGCGGGATTTACCGAAAATCAAGTGTATTTTAAGAAAGCACAGCTTGATTTTGACGATGGCAGATGGGAATATGAGATTGAGTTTATCAAGGACTATGTAGAGTATGATGCTGAGATTGACGCTCAGACCGGAATAATCTACAAATGGGAAGTGGATAAAGACTAATAAATTAACAGAATGGAGAATGAATTATGAACAAAAGACTTACGGCAATTAATGCACCAGGCGCACTTGCAGCAGGTATCGTTGTCGGCGCATCGGCAAACGGAATCATTCAAAAGGTACAATCTGAACTTCGGGGCGATTTTGTAATCAAGACAAACGGACAGGTTCAGACACTGAAAAATGTGAACGGCGAGACCGTATATCCTATGCTCTATGAGAGAACTACATATCTTCCGGTACAGGCATATATTAACTATAAAAAATTGTGGCACTATACTGGCATCGGCAGCGCATTAGAAAATGTCGTTTTCCGAAATAGCAGACATAATAATTATTTAGTAGAATATAAAAGTATGTGAGGGAATAAAATTTGCCTGTTTGATTAAAAAAATTAAAGCTAATTTCGTGAAAAGTATTGACATTTCCATTAAAAATGAGTATGTTAACATTAACAGAACCCGACACGCCTCTTAACGATGCGGACCACGTCGGGTCATTTAATTTATACAGAAGTAAAAAGATGGAATTGAAAAAGCATCAAGTCCCTATGACTATAGATGAACAGGTTGAGAATCTAAAAGAACTTGGTCTTGTTATAAATGACGAGGAAACAGTTAAAGAATTTCTTAATGATGTGTCTTATTTCAGATTGATAAAAGCATATAGCATAGGACCCAAAAAGAAAAATGACAATTACAATCAGGGAGTTACATTTGATATGATAAAGGAATTGTATCTGTTCAATTGTAATTTCAGACAGGCATTGTTTGCTCAAATTGAAAAAGTAGAAATAAATTTGAGATGTCGAATTGCAAACCATTTTTCGTATAAATACGGCAACTTTGGATATGGGGACGCTGCCAATTTTGAAAATGAAGATTATCATAGTCACTTCTTGGCAGAAATAAATAGTGAGGTCGATAGAAATAGCAAATCTGCTTTCGTTAAGAATTTCAGAAACAACTATGAAACGGATAAAATCCCGATGTATGCCTTGATTGATATTGTTCAGTTTCGGAACTTTATCTAAGTTTTATAAGAATATGAAGCATGAAGATAAGAAAGCGGTAGCTCAGATATATGGTGTTAAATATACATATCTTGAAAGCTGGATTGAGCATATAGCATTTGTCAGAAATATATGTGCGCATTATGGAAGGCTGTATAATGTGAATCTTTCAAAAACACCTGCTTTGTATAAGCAGTATACAAAGCAGGGAATAAGCAGCGTGAGAGTATTTGCCACATTGGTGTGTTTAAGCAATATTCTTCCGAGGGATAGACACCGGAATGATTTTATTGATCTAATTGAAACTTTGCTCGATAAATATCCAAATGTTAAAATGGAACTTATGGGATTTCCGACTAATTGGAAGGATGTTCTTATATAGAAATTTATTGAAGTGATTCAAAATGCCGGACAGTGTCCGGCAAATTGTATAAGAATAATTGAAGGATTGGGAAGTGGAATTCTCCGTATGTTTGATGGATTTTCAAAATACGGTTTAGCAGAACCTGAGCTTGTTGATATAGATGGGGATTTCAGAGTAAACTTCTACAGAAGTTCTGTTACCCTTAAGGTAACAGAAAAGGTGGCAGATAAGTTCACAGAACGAGAAATGTCTGTGATAAGGTTAATGAAAAATAATACAAGAATAACACAAACTGCAATGTCGATGGAATTAGGAAAGAGTCGAAAAACAATCTCCGCAATAATAAAATCAATAAAAGATAGAAATATTATTGAAAGATAAGACTCGGACCGAAACGGAATTTGGATCATAAAACAGATGACTCTCAATAGTGTACAAAAAAGCAAAAAGGAGCCTGCATCTATAATGAACGCGAAAGCCACGTCGGAACGGACTTTGCTTCGTTCCGATTTTTTATTGCATAAAAAAATCAGTCACACGCGCCGTCATTCCTCCTCTTTCGCAAAAAGGCACGCTCGGCTCAACTGTTCGCTTGTAAACGCACTCACAACGGCTCGCAGTCGCTACCACCTTTTTGCGAGTGTACCTTCGGCACATATATCTATAAGGTTCACCTCGTCTAAAACAATCGGCAAGTACATTTGTGCTTGTCGATTGTTTACTTATTACTTTTTCACTCTTCACTCTTCACTTAAATTTTATGTGCTGATTTTTGGAAAGTAATAGGTAATAGTGAAAAGTGAAGAAGTAAGGTGCAAACTCGCGTCGGCGAGTTTGAATTTTTTTAATGCGTTGTTTTGCAAATAGAAACAGCTTGCATCAATAATGAACGCGAAAACCACGTCGGAGCAAAGTTCGCTTTGCTCCTCCTTTATCGCAAAAAGTTACATTCGCGTCGGCTATTCGGTTGCAAATGTCCTTATAGTTCCTTTGGCTCATTAGCAACTTTTTGCGAGTGCATATGCGGCGTATATACATATAATATCACCATTTCTTAATTTTCTTGAAATATATATTGACATTCTATTTTCTTTGTGATATAATCCTATACGTTCGCTCGGAGGGTGGATTGTTCGGAGAAACAATAACCGGATAAGGCGCAGATTGAAATATCTGTTCCTTATCCGGATTTTTTTATAAGGGGGAATTTTTTGTGAATCTTTTGAACGAAAAAATCAGGACGCTTTATTTCAAATACCTGTCTGCCGCATTTGGCAGTGCGCTCATTTCATGTATCTATGGAGTAGTTGACATGGCAATGGTAGGTCAGTATCACGGGCCGGATGGTACGGCGGCATTGGCAGTCGTTGCACCTGTGTGGAACATCATATACAGTCTTGGATTACTGATGGGCATTGGAGGCAGTGTAATCTTCAGCACAAAGCGCGGAGGCAATGAAAGTTCGAATGACGAAAATCAGTATTTTACGGCGGCTGTTGCCGGTTCAATAGTGCTGGCTCTTTTGGCATGGGTTGCCATTATAG
Organism: uncultured Clostridia bacterium; assembly: GCA_934481345.1. GTDB lineage: Bacteria > Bacillota > Clostridia > UMGS1810 > UMGS1810 > CAKSIN01. The sequence goes on along the minus strand of CAKSPF010000021.1, from coordinate 9,218 downwards.
GTTTTGAAAGGCCGATTTTAACTTTTTTCGGTTCGGATGACTCTTTGCTAGGCAAGCGAGACTTGAACACGATGTGGTTTAAAAATGGAAATTTCGCATAATACAGCAGAAAATTCTGCAAATATACGACCGTATTATTCTTGAATTTTCTTTGTCTTATTTCAAAATTTCCTATTTTTAAACTCTGCGACCTTACGTTTAGAAAAATTTATTGAATTTTCAATGCGGAGGACGCAGACAGGCTTGTCGCCTTTCAAGGACGACAAGTTGAAAAGGCTTCAATTTTTCAAACGTAAGGCATATTGGGTTCAAGCCCCGCTTGCCTATACTCGCAAAAGAATATATGCGTCCGATTAGCTTATGTATTTCCGCTGTTTCTTTTTAACCAGATGCTGGCAGCATTCTTGCGTAATGACAATGATCCTGCACTTGCAACAGTCGGTGTTTTGTCCGGCGGTATATTTAATATTTTCGGAGATTATTTTTTTGTGTTTTCCTGTAACATGGGAATATACGGCGCAGGACTTGCCACGGCTATCGGCTCGGTTATTTCATTTGCTGTGATGCTGACACATTTTGCAAAACGGAAAAATACACTTTTTATTGTAAAAACAAAAAACCTGATTGGAAAAATCTGCGAAATTTCAGCTACGGGCTTTTCCACCTTTTTTATTGACGTTGCGATGGGTATACTTACTGTTCTGTTTAACAGGCAGATTATGAAATATCTTGGTGCAAATGCTTTAGCTATTTATGGACCTATTATTAACATCAGTACATTTGTGCAGTGCTGTGCTTACAGTGTGGGGCAGGCTTCACAGCCGATTATTTCGACAAATTTCGGCGCGAACAAAGGAAAAAGAATCAGAAAAACGCTTGGAATGGCGCTGTGGACAACGGTGTTTTTCGGAGTATTCTGGACGGCTCTGAGCATGATATGTCCGAATTTGTATATACGCATCTTTATGAAACCTACAAATGAAATACTTGATATGGCCCCTGCTGTTATACGCACTTATGCGCTGTCATTTTTGCTTCTTCCGTTTAATATCTTTTCGACTTACTATTTTCAGGCGATAATGAAACAAAAAGCGGCATTTGTAGTTTCTGTAGCGAGAGGACTTGTGGTAAGCGGATTTTTAATTATCGTTCTTCCGATACTTGCCGGAGCAAATTCTCTGTGGTTTGCTATGCCGGTTACAGAAATGACAGTTATGATTTATGCAGCAGCAAAAATAAAAATATACACAAATGAGTTGCCGGAACTGTGATATAATACTATAAAAAAGCCTTTTACGGATTTTTAATTTGGTAACAATATTTTGTAAAAGTAATTGACAATTTAGCTTAATTAAAATATAATAAGATTTAATCGGCAATTATACACAAAGAAAGGAATGAAAAATCATGCAGGCTGCAATATTGTTTATCGGAATTATAATGGTTATAACTATTGCAGTTATATTCTTCGGATTATGGGAAACGGATCAAAAAAGCAATCACCGATTACCGATATGCTTGGAACAGAAACTTTTTTTAATGATATAAAGATGCGTGATTCGAAAAAAAGATATGTAATATATGTGAGTGCCGGATATGAAAAATTAAGAATGTTATCCGAAAATGATAACATATCAAGGGCAAATCGGTATATACGAAGACATATTTTGAATTTGTGCAGTGAGGGTAGAGGGAAGGCTGCTAAAGTTGACGGAAACAATTATATTGCGGTTGCTGAATGTGAATCAAGAGATATCAAAAAATTCTGCACGGACATTTTAAATGAAGATAACCGCCTTGCAGACGATACAGAGATAAGCATGGGTATCTATCAAGTTCCTGATGATATTAATTTTAAAACCGCTGCCGGATATGCAAAGAAAATTTCGCGTCAGGCAAAAAATACTGATGACAAATATTTTATATGTAATAAAAACACGCTTTCGGATATAATTGAAAAGGATACAATAGAAAAAACATAGAGAAGCTTATTTATAATGATGATTTTTATCTTATGTTTCAGCCTTTTATAAGTGCTGAAAACGAGAAAATAGTCGGATGCGAGGCTCTTGTAAGGCTGCACAGAAAAAAGGGCAATATAATGCCGGATAATTTTTTGGATATTATACAAAAGGAAAAGCTTAATTTAAAATTCGATTTGTACGTTTACAGAAAGTGCTGTATGTGGGCAAAGAAACATACAAACAGCAATATTAAAATTACATGTAACTTTTCAAGGGCTACGCTGTCACATGAGGAAACACCGAAGTATATAAAAAGCATTAACAATGAATTAAAAGTTGATTTTTCCTCTGTTGCAATTGAAATTACCGAGGATTGCGTTGTGACGGATTTTGAACTGTTTAAGAAAAATATAATCGAGTTAAAGGAGAATGGGTTTAACATATGCCTTGATGATTTCGGCAAAGCCTTTACTTCTTTGGGTGACATATCCAAACTCAAACCCGATGTTATCAAAATTGATAAAACAATGCTGCATAATGCAGATGATGAGCAGGGACAGTTGGTTTTTGAGAATATAGTACAGCTCGCAAAGAAAATGAATTCAATCGTACTTTGTGAGGGAATTGAAACAGAGGAACAAAAAAATGCGGTTAAGGCAGCAGGCTGTGATATAATGCAGGGATATTATTTTTATAAACCGATGCATGAAAATGAGTTTGACGAATTGCTTAATCAAGCCTGAAATTCGAGAAAGTTTTTTGTCGGAAATGATGAAAAAATCAAATTTCAGAATAAGCGGCAAAAAAATATTGACATTTTATAATCCGCATAGTATAATAGCAATACAATTAAATATCAGAAAACGTAGATGCATTGTATGTAGATGGGCGCTTGTACAATGCGGAGTGAGTAGCGCAACCGGTCTGTTGAATCAGAATTTATGTTCTGAGTGTCAATAGGCTTTTTTTATTGCAACTTTGAAAAATATAGGGGAGGCTGGGTGATATGCATATAAAAAAATCCATGCTTGTTTTTGCGGCCTTGATATTTGCTTCTTTTTCAAACATATGTTATGCGGCGGATATGAAGTGGACGTATGATGAAAAGACGGCGACTGTTTTTGTAAAAGGCTATGGGATTATAAATGATGCAACAGGACTTAACCAATATTTGAATAAAGCAAAGAGAATAGAAATTCAAAAAGGCGTAACCAAAATAGATAAAAATGTTTTTGTTGACTGCGGAAATGTGGAGGAATTTGTTCTGCCGGAGGGGCTTACGGATATAGGAGATAATTCATTCAGTCTTAGCGGCAGCATTAAGCATATAGAAATGCCCGATACATTGGAAAGCATAGGAAGCGAAGCCTTTATGGGCTGTACGGAGCTTGAGGATTTTATACTTCCGAAATCCCTTAACAGAATCGGTAAAAATGCTTTCAGCGAATGTGAATCGATCAAAGAATTCAAGGTTAGTGCCGGCAACAGCAGCTTTAAGGCAACAGACGGTGTGGTTTTCTCAAAAGACGGTTCGGAGTTGATTTTGTATCCGCCGGGCAGGGAAGAAACGGTCTATACCGTGCCGGACGGCGTCACAAAAATACATACGAGTGCTTTTTCGTATAATGATAATCTGACGGATATAATACTTTCGGATACGGTTAAAGAAATAGATGACTACGCATTTTTCTTTTGCGAAAGCCTGAATAACATTGAATTTGGCTCAGGACTTCAATCAATAGGTAATTATGCCTTTTACGGTACAAAGCTTAAAAAAGCCGAAATCCCTTTCGGAACTCAAAAAAATCGGTGATTATGCATTTAAAAACTGCGATGCGTTAAGCTATGCGGATGTACCGGGAACAGTAGTGTATACAGGGGATAATATTTTTTACGGAGTATCGGATAATTTCATTTTATACGGTTACGGCAACGGAGTAAAAAGCATCGCAGAGAAAGAAAACAAGGTATTCAGAGAAACCGTAAGAGTAGAATTAAACGGAAAAGAACAGGAATTTGATACTCCGCCGATTGTAAAAAACGGCTGCACAATGGTACCGATGAGAAAAATTTTTGAGATTTTGGGCGCAGAAGTTACATGGGATGACAGTACACAAACTGCGTCCGGAAAAAAAGACGGTGTGACATGCAGTATAACGGTGGGCAGCAATGAGTTTTATAAAAACGGTGAAGCAATTAAGCTGGACGCACCGGCAGAAATAACAAACGACAGAACCCTTGTTCATATCCGTGCGGTAGCGGAAGCGTTTGATTCAAAGGTCGGCTGGGACGACAGCGGACTTGTGACAATTAATTATTAAATACATAAATATTATGATTGACAATGGAGGAATTTACAATGAAAAAAATAATTTTATGCATGATGCTTGTTTTGTCGGCATTATTCTCGGCAATGTCGGTAAGCGCTGATCGCTTTGACAGGTGGGATTTCGGCGACTGGAATTTTGAAGGCAACAAAAATAACGGCGCGAAAGTAGGCTTCTTTATTCAGATCGGCGGCATACAGATGGATACAAACGGTAATGTGAGCGGACAGAAAACAGAGTTTTTTACAAACGTTCTGGCAACTTCGACGCTCTCAAAATCGCTTCCGTCAAATTATTCTGTTGCAATCGGAAACGGTGTTACCGAAAGCGATATAACAAAAAATCTTTCATCGGTTCCCAAGCAGAAAGATATTTTGAAAAAAGTGGTATCGGAATATGAGGACAGGGACGCTTATATAAAGTCAAGCAACGGCAAGGTAATACCGTGGTCAAAAATGACAACTGATTATTACAAGGTGCAGTGGTATGTACTTAAAAAGGAATCTGACTTCTGGCATGTAGACGGTGTTATAATCGATCTTGAAACAGATAAGGAAATTTCTATTGTAGTTCCCGATGAAAAAACAGAAAGAGCGGCATGTGTGGAGTATGACGTTCAGAAAGGCACATTCACACCCGGATTTATGAATGTTAAGCCAAACAGACCTCATGCAATATGGGAAGGCGATAATGATAATCTCATAATAGAAGGTTTTAATGACATATGGTATACGGTTCTTGATGAAAAAACATTCAAAGAGAACAATTACGCAATTCCCACAAAGCTCATGAATGCGGCAACAGCAGTTGAAAAACTTGCATCAGCAAGACTTTCCGAGCTTGACAGCCGTTTGCAGAATGAATACGGAAGAATTGATTCGCAGGCATATAAGCAGGAGTATATAGAAAGAAAAGGTTCGGGAACAACTCTTTATGTAACACCTTTTATAAGCGACATGCTTGAAAAGAAGTATTCTGTTTCAAATGACGATTATATTTGGCTTGCAGAGGGTGACACAAACGGTAACATCTGTAAAGTATATGTTATGGACAGAAAGGCCGCCGGTGTTGATAACCTTTTCGATAATGAATAATAAATTAATCGGGTTATCTTCATATTTTTAAAAGACAGGGGTATGTATAGAACAATTTTACATACCTCTTTTTTTTAGAATAAGGGGTTTGGGAGGTGTGCGTGTTGAACAGAAGCGATTCATACAGGCTTGTAAATGTTTTTGAATTTTTAAGTGACATTATATCTGTCACCGCGGGCTATATGGCAATAAAAATAATTTTTGATCCGGCTGCCGGCACACGGCTTATATATTTCGGGCTATTATGCTGCACAATGTTTATTCTTACCGCTATGGATGCTTATGACGACCTGTATTCGTATTCAACGCAAAAGACACGTCTGCCTGTTACCGTCGGGATAACGCTTATTTTTTCGGTATGTGCGTTTGTTTGCCTGCTGTTTGTTACCGGAAATATAAAAATACTTCCTGCAGCAGCATACCCTGTATATCTTGTTGTATGCGGATTTATAATGATTGCAGGCAGAAATGCGGTTTTGATATTTGCCATTTCGGCAAGGAAAAAGAGAAAAATACTGATTGTGTGCCGCCCGGAATGCCCGGAAAGCTTTTTGAATAAGCTCAAAAGAAATTCTGTTGATTTTGAAAAAGTATCTGTATTGAAATTGCATGATGAAATTTTGTACAGTGAAATCACAGATGCAATTGACAGAACCGATGACCTGCTTGTAACTGCCGACGTTTCGGATGATATGAGAAATAAAATTATTATTTATTCATATCAGAACGGTAAAAATATTAAAATTGTTCCGAGCGTTGAAAGCCTTGTTATGCTTGAAGGCAGTATAACGCACATAGGCGATACCCCTGTAATAAGGGTAAAAGACGGTTTCTTTTATCCGATTGAAGGTATAATAAAACGCGGATTTGATTTTGCTGCTGCGCTTGCGGGACTTATAATAACATCGCCGATATTTCTGATATGCGCGGTTTGTATTAAGCTGGATTCACCGGGAAGCGTCTTTTACAGACAGGAAAGATACACAATAAATAAAAAACGGTTTAATATTATAAAATTCAGAACAATGGTAAACGATGCCGAAAAAGCCGGTGCGCGGCTTGCAACCGAAAATGATGACAGAATAACCCGTTTCGGCAGGTTTCTGAGAGCCTGCCGGCTTGACGAACTGCCGCAGCTTATAAATATTTTAAAGGGCGAGATGTCGTTTGTAGGGCCTCGGCCCGAACGTCCCGTTTATGCGGATGTATACAGTGAAATAGTCAAAAATTACGACATACGCTATGTAGTCAAGGCAGGGCTTACCGGTTATGCGCAGGTTTACGGTCAGTATAATACCAAGGTTTCCGACAAAGTATTGTTTGACAGCATATATATTAATAATTTTTCTCTTTGGTTTGATTTAAAACTCATTATGCAGACTGTTATGATAATGTTTATAAAAGAATCCACTCAAGGTGTTGATGAACAAATGGCAGATGCACCCAAAACCGAAAAAAACGGGGTATAAAATATATGAAAAAAATAACTGTTATCATAGCTGCGTATAATGCCCAGAATTATATTGAAAGATGCTTGGATTCGGTACTTTGCCAATGCGGTGATTTTGATGTTGTGGCGGTAAACGATGCGTCAACCGATAGGACAGGCGAAATACTTAAAAGGTATGGCGGCAGAATCAATCTGATAAACCTGGAAACAAATTGCGGTAATATCGCAAAAACGCGAAATATAGGTTTAAAAAATGCGGACGGGGAATATATCACGTTTCTCGATGCCGATGATTGGTATGATAACGATGCTCTGAGCAAAATAATAAAGCTAACAGACGAATATAACCCGGATATTTTGAAATACGGTTATTTGAAGGTATATCCCGACGGTACGGCAGTAAAATCTTCAAACGGTACCGAAAAAAATGAATTTTTGCTGAAAAATGATTTCAAACACAGCGTATATCCTTATTTTGTAAACGGTATAGGTTTAAACAGTGTATGCTGTGCTGTTTTTAAAAAAGATATAATTAAGGATTTGTCTTTTTCGGAAGAATTTCGGACCGCCGAAGACGCTGCATTTGCGGTTGAGGCATATACAAAGGCGCAGAGTGTTTTATTCACCGATGAACATTTGTATTGCTATTATCAGACAGGAACAGGTCTTACCGGTTCGGGAACAAGTATTTTGAAAAAATACTTTTATAATTTCATGCTTTCGGGCAAAATCATTAAGTTTTTACCGGTATGGGGTATGAATACTTTTGAATGGAAATTAAAAACCGTTTTAAGGCCGGTAAAACTTACGTTAAATAAAATCATGAGAAAATAGTTAAAAGGGATATACAGCTATGATTAAAGAAAAATCATACAAAAAAACACAAACAGCAAATCCGGAGGATAACCGCATAAGCAATGAATGTCTTATGGCTTGCCTGTATTTTTTATGCCTGCCTTTCACTGTAGTTACTACACCTTACGGCTCGCTTCTTAAAGTTGTCACTATGCCGGTGATACTTGCTCTTTCGGTCAGAATGCTTATGGGAAAAAGCGAATTGACGCTTAATTACGTTCACTTTGTATACGCTGTTTATGTTTTGTACGGCATTTTCCTGCTGTTTGTTTTTTCGGAGGATATTGCGGTTACGACGACAAAGGATATGGTTCTGGGGCTTTTGATGTTTTTTCTGATTTCACTCAGAATATATAACAAAAAAGAATGTGAAGCAATTGAAACAGCATGGGTTCTTATGGGGCTTGTGTGCATATATGTGTGCCTTACGTCAACCGAGGTTGTAAGCGATGTCGAGAGCAGAGCGGTAATAAGAGTATTCGGATATGAAGAAGACCAGAATCAGTTTTGCGCGTATTTTATCATGCCTGTGCTTGTCAGCTTAAAACGGTTTATTGAACGCAGAAAGTTTTATCCGATATATCTGATAATTATTTTGCTTTCGTTTTATTCGATATTGAAAACAGGTTCAAGGGGCGGACTTATAGGCGTGTTTGCCGGCACTGCATTATATATAACGGCAGGTGTCAGGAGCCTTAAAACAAAGATTATTGTTATTACGGCAGCGGCTGTATTCGGATTTTTGTTTATAACAGTTGCAATTCCGATACTTCCGGAAGATGTGGCAATGCGCTATTCAGTTGACGCGGTGGCGCAGGACGGCGGTACGGGCCGCTTTGAAATATGGAAATTTTTGATTGATTATGCATTTAAGGAACCGACGCAGCTTATAAGGGGTTCCGGAATTTTTTCAACCTATAATATAATGTATTCCGCCGGATTAAAAAACGGTGTTGCACATAATACGTTTGTACAGATATTAAACGACGAGGGAATAATAGGTATCATTTTGTTTTTTGCGGTAATTGCGGCATGTATATTGCGTAATATCCGCAGAGCTCCGCTGTATGCCTGTGCATTTTTTGCATTAATGGCATTTGCGATGTCGCTCACATTTTATGTTTTTAAGCCTTTCCTTAATATAGTCATCATGTGTGCAATATCTGTAAGCGGAGAATTACCGCAGGATAAACCGGATAGAAAAGGAGATTTGACTGATGCTTGTAACGCTCAGCAGAATTTTTAAGAAAAAATATTTTATATTTTTGATGATAGTTCTTTTTGCTTTTTCGCTGTTCGGAGAGTTTTATCATTACTTTATACTGTCAAACATTAAGTCTATGAAAATCACGCTTAATTATTCGGGTGCGGCTGGCTGTTCTCGCCACTTTGGAGAAAAAGCCCACGGACTTTGCTGACTTTCTTCGTCTCATGGAGGAGTCCGGCTTTGCCGTAAAACAGGGGCGCGGCGGTGTCATCTCATTCCTTGCGCCCGGACAGGAAAAACCGACCCGGCTCCGGGCTTCTA
>CAKSPF010000020.1 GCA_934481345.1 uncultured Clostridia bacterium | reverse complement strand
CACAGTAGTTAAGCTCCGGAGTGCCGATGATACTTGGCGGGCAGCCGCCCGGGAAAGTAGGGCGTTGCTGAGGTGAACAGAAAAAAGGCCGATGATTTCTCATCGGTCTTTTTTGTTTAGATAATAAAATCTGCGTATATTAAAATGAAAAATCCTAATTCTGAACGGTAAGTACAATTGTGCAAATATAGTGATAATATTAAAAAACTATTCTTGTAATCCCGCTTTTAATATGTTAAACTGAATACGGATATGGTTTATTATGGATTAATTATTATTAAATGGGTGGGAAAAATATTGAAAACTCTAAAAATATTTATATCTATTGTAATTACTGTCAGCATTCTGTTTACTTCTTTAATGATGTTTACGGCAGGCGATGCGTCTTTGAAGGAAAATCACAGTTGCACGGTTTCCTATGATGAATCATCAGGATTTTTCTTTGTAAGTTCATTATATGAAACAGACGCATACATATCAGCCGTAATTTATAAAAACGGTACAATTTCGGATGTTTCTCTTTATAATAAGCAATTAAATACAAATAAAAGCAGGGTAAATCTCAGCAATATAACTATTGATGATGCAGATACACTGAAAATATTTGTATGGGATAAGAATTTAAAGCCTGTTGCAAAACCATACAAAATGATTTTATCGGCTCTTAATATTATCAGTGTGAAAAACGGTTATTTGACTGATAAAAACAACACTCAAATTACATTAAAAGGTGTGAATTTCGGCGGCTGGCTGCTGCAGGAAACATGGATGTGCCCGGTTGTTCCATATGAAAATCGTTATGTTGATAACAACAAAGATTATTCCTTGGATTGGGGAGCTCTTGATACATTGGAAATTCTCACACAAAAGCTCGGAAAGACAAAGGCTGAAAATCTCATCAATAAATATCAGGATAATTATATAACCGAAGCGGATTTTAAACTGGTAAAAAATCTTGGGTTCAATTGTATTCGAATACCGTTTTGGTACAGAAATTTTATGAGCGATGAAAACGGTACATATTTTTCTGAAAATGATGATGAGAATCCCGGTTTTAAGCGGCTTGACCGGGCAATTGAAACAGCGGGGAAATACGGATTGTATATAATTCTGGATATGCATGGCTGTCCAGGAGGTCAGAGCGGAGATCATTCCACAGGGAAATCCGGCAGAAATTATTTATACAAGGAAACAAAGTATCAGGATATAATGGAAGATTTGTGGGTGAAAATTGCCGACAGATATAAATTAAGCAAAACGGTTGTTTCTTATGACATTATGAATGAGCCTATGAACAACTGCGACTATAAACACGGTGTAAAACAGGCATATCGTTACAGCGCGGGTTCTGAGTCTGCAAAAGCGGCGACAAATGCTGTATATGACAGAATGATTAAGGCGATAAGAAAAGCCGATCCGTTTCATGTAATTACTGTCGAGGGCATCTGGCAGATTAGCTGTCTGCCAAACCCTAAAACATACGGCTGGACTAACATGATGTATCAGCTGCACACTTATGATGACAAATCAGCTACACTTGAAAACCACTGCAAGGGTTTAAAAAATGCAAGAACGAATTACGGTGTTGCTGTATTTATAGGCGAGTTCAATCCGCACTCATTTTACAGTGACTCCGTAACAATGTTTAATAATTACGGAATAAATTACACACTCTGGAATTACAAAACGGCAAATTTGTACGGTACACCGACAAAATGGGGGCTGTACACAAAAACATATAGCTACAGCGAACAGGTAAACCTGCTTACAAAATCCGGTTTGACATGGGAGGATGTGAATACCGGAACTCTGAATAATGCAAGTGCCGAAAAAGTGGAAAAATTCTATACCGAGCTGTGGTCGCCGCAGTATCTTGCGACAAGCAATTTTACGCAAAACAGCACACTATATTCATATATGAAAAAATAACATTAACCCGGAAATCAGCAGAATGATTTCCGGGTTAAGCAGATGTGTCAGTATCCGAACACGCTCAAACGGTAAAAAATCAGCTTTTTCTTCGTTGGCGGTCTTGAAATACGCCGGTATTCCTGCGACCTTTCGCCTTGAAAAATCAAGATTTTTTATCCGTTTAGAGTCAAAGATTTTTTGCTTTGGATTTTTGGGTCAATGCAAGGCAAAAACGGAGCTAATGCTTGACGCATTTGCGAGTATTTTAACATAGCAGTGGCGTAAAAATCCGTGCAAAAAACGAGTTCGGATATTGACGCACCTGCTTAGGCAAGCGAGACTCGAACTCAATATGCCTTACGTTTGAAAAATTGAAGTCTTTTCAACTTGTCGTCCTTGAAAGGCGGTCGTATATTTGCAGAATTTTCTGCTGTATTATGCGAAATTTCCATTTTTAAACCACATCGGGTTCGAGTCTCTCTTGCCTAATCTTCGGTTTTATCAAAAATAAAAGTGCAAAGCATGTAAATTACAATAAAAACAAGAATTTCGGGTATAAATCCCGAAAAGCGGAAAAGTTTTATCGCAAATATCGAAATACCTATACAAAACACAGGAGTAACAATACATTCACTGATTTTTACCCTTACACCGGATACCCGGATTAATCTGCCGATACTCAGAGTCAAATTGAATAATTCACTCGCATACAGCAAGACTATATATGCATACATTCCGTACCGCGGCAGGAAAATCCAGATAGCCAAAACTCTTAAAACGGAATCTGCTATGTTGTAACGCAGATTGCTCATTTGCTGGTTGAGCCCTTTGAGCATGCTGTCTACCACTGTGTCAAGATACATCGGCACAACAAGCAGAGAAAGCGCACCGAGATAGAAACTCACATTTTCGTTTTTGTACAAGGTCTGAGCAAGCTCGTGATGATATTTATAAAATACTGCGGCTGCCGCAAAGGCAAAAATCAGTGTAAATTTAATGGCAAGAGCCGCAACGTATTTAATACCGTTTTTTCGCATAGCGGCATTCATTTCAGACATTTCCGGAACAAGCATTGACGCAAACGAATGAATAAACACTGTAGGGAAAAGAATTATCTGCATCGCCATAGCTTTTACCACACCGTATTCGCTTAGCGGATTTATTATGCCGAATTTTCCGAGTTGCTTTGGTATCAGAACATTTTCCAGAGCGACCAGTCCGGCCCTCAGATAAGAACCCAAAGCTACCGGAACACATATATTCAGAATACTTTTATACTTTACATCATGAGCGGATATAGCATTACTTTTGAATATTATTTTTGACATAATAAAGTCATAGATAAAGGCTAATGCCTCTGAGGCGCAGTTTCCTATAATCATGCTCATGTATGCATACGGAGTGTCTGCACTGCTTTTTAGAATATATATTGTGATAAATATTGCGGAGAATTCTTCTGTAATCTGGCTGCCGGTAATAACGGCGGCTTTTCGCATTGCAATAAATCCGCCTCTCAGAACGGCGGACGCACCGATAAATGGCAGACTCAGTGCGAGAATTCTGAGTGCCGATATACACCTTTTGTCGCCGATTAAATTAATAGATATATAGTTTGCCCCGAAAAACATTATTACGGCGGCAAAAACCGAAGTGAGCATTGCAATTGTAATGCACTTTTTTATTATAGGTGCACCTTGGTTATGATTTTTTTCACCGAACCGTTCGGATACAAGGCGGGTTGCGGCAAGCCCCGTGCCCGACACAGAAACGGTTATGGCAAAGGCATATACGGAGAAAATAACGTGATACAGCCCCATTGCCTCCGCACCGGCTTTGGCGGATATATATATATTTGAAACGATTCCCGCCATTCGGATTATAAGCATGGAACCGGTCATAATGAATACATTTATAATAAAACCTGTTTTTTTCATAAAAATTATCACCGATATAAACCTATGCAAATAAAAAAATAAATATTTTCTTTTTCGGAATAATATGGTATACTATGATATGTTATAATACGGTTTTAACAATAAGGAGCACAAATAAATGAAAAACGAAAAAAATCAGAGCTTTATGAAAGGTGCATTTATACTGATAATTGCAAATGCAATTGTTAAGCTTATAGGAGCGGCATTTAAAATACCGCTTACATATCTTTTGGATGAAGACGGTATGGCACTTTTTACAACCAGCTATACAATGTATACCTGGCTGTTTATAGTTGCGACAGCGGGAATACCGGTTGCAATATCAAGAATGATTTCTGAGGCGCGCGCAAAAAGTAATTACGGCGAAGTAAAAAAGATATTCAGCGTAAGCTTTCGTCTGCTTGCAATTATAGGAATTGCCGGCAGCTGCATACTGTTTTTCGGCGCAGGATTTTTTGCGGAAAAGCTGGATAATCCCGATGCGAAACTCGGCATCATGGCAATATCTCCGGCTATGCTTTTTGTTTCATTTATGAGTGCATACAGGGGCTTCTTTCAGGGACACCAGGATATGTATCCTACGGCATTTTCGGAAGTGAGCGAAGCAATAGGTAAGCTTCTGATAGGTTACTTCGGCGCATATTATCTTATGAAATACGGTATCACATATGCCGCCGCAGGCGCAGTGTTCGGTGTTGCAATGGGCGGATTTCTGGGGTTTATAGTTCTGTTTGCGGTGTACAATGCCAAGAAAAACAAAATATACTCAAAACCGTCTATAGGTTTTGTTCGTTCTGATAAGACAATACTAAAAGAGCTTGTTGCAATAGCTGTTCCGATAACTATAGGTGCATCGGTTTTCAGCCTTACAAGCCTTATAGACATGGCTATGATCATGCGTAATCTGAAGGTGGCAGGCTTCACATACAAAAAAGCTAAATTTTTGTGGGGTTCGTATTCCGGATATGCCGTTCCGCTTTTTAATCTGCCTCCTACGCTGATTTCGGCACTCAGCATAAGCCTTGTGCCGGCAATTTCGGGCGCTTATTCGGTTGGTAACAAAGACGCTGCAAGAACGGCTACCGGGAACAGTATTTTAATTACAATTTTGTTTTCACTTCCCTGTGCTGTCGGCATGGCGGTTCTTGCGGAGCCTATTTTGGCACTTGTATATCACAATACTAACGCTGCGTCCACGCTCGGAATACTGGGATATGCCGTGGTGTTTGTGTCCGCCGTTATGGTTACCAATGCGATATTGCAGTCAATCGGCAAGGAAAGAATACCGGTATTTAACATGATAATCGGCGGAGTAATAAAGGTTATTGTGAATAACTGGCTTGTGAAAAATCCCGATATTAATATCAACGGTGCGCCCATAGGAACAAATGCCTGCTATATTGTTATTTTATTGCTGAATATCATTTGGATAAGAAAAGAACTAAACATTAAATTTTCTGTAATAAATTATATTGTAAAACCTGTTATAAGCGTCGGAGCTATGGCGGCGGCAGTTCTTGCGGTTTACCGCTGTACGATGCAACTCGGAAACACAATTTCACTTTTCATATCAATCATATGCGGCGGCATGGTTTATGTAATTATGATTTTTGCGGTGGGAGCAGTAAATGAGGATGTTTTGACTACAATTCCGGGAATGAAAAAAATTATACCAGTCCTTAAAAAGGCAAAGTTGTTAAGATAGGAGCGATTATAATATGCGTTTGGATAAATATTTGAAAGTTTCAAGACTTATAAAGAGAAGAACGGTTGCGTGCGAGGCATGCGAACAGGGAAAGGTTTTGCTAAATGAGAAAACGGCAAAGCCGTCTGCAAATGTAAACGAGGGAGATATAATATCTATTACATTTGGCGAGAAAACTGTACGCGTCCGTGTGGAAAGAACGGCAGAGCATGCGCTCAAAGCAGACGCATCGGATCTTTACACAATTTTGTAATACAAGCCGAGCCTCCGGCATAAGTATAGGTATAACCGGATTTGATAATTATGTTTTGGAGGTAATCTGCAATGGAAGAAAAGAGAAGTATAAAAACTGTAAAAAGTGATGTTATTCATAATATTATTATGGAAAACCGCAAAAAAGTAAGTGTTTCCGGAGTAGACGACGTGGAAAGCTTTAATGAAGAGGAGATAGTTCTTCACACAGAAAACCAGGGAATACTTATTTTAAAAGGAGCCGGTCTGCATATAAACAAGCTTAATGTTGACAGCGGTGATGTAAATATAACCGGTGAAATAGATTCTATGGAATATGCTGCGGTATCGCTCAAAACAAAGGGCCCCGGTCTGTTTGGCAGAATGTTCAGATAGCGGCGGTGGTGATTTAATTGGAATTATCCGTATCGCATCAGGCGTATGTATTTGTTTGTATGGTCTTGTGCGGAATACTGTCCGGGATTATTTTTGATATATTCCGGAGTATACGGCGCTGTACCAAGCCGAAAAGCTGCATAATTGCCGCACAGGATTTGTTTTTTTGGTTTATTGAGCTCTGTGTGGTATATATAACGGCTTTTGAGGTTAATAACGCACAGATAAGAGGATATGAAGCTATTGCACTTGTACTGGGTGCAGTGTTCTATTTTGTAACGGTTTCGGAATATGTAATGAGGTTTTTGTGCCATATAATCAGATTTGTGATGAAAACCGTAAATGCTGTGCTTAAACCGCTGCACAAAATTTTGCGTTTTATGACTTTGCCGTTCAAAAAGGCACGTTCCGCGGTGAAAAAGAAAGCGGAAAATATTAAAAATTGCATCTTAAACCTTGCTAAAAATGAAATCGGACGCCTTAAAACAATATTTTCAGGAAAAATTCGAAAATATTAGAAAAATATATCTTTACAATTTCAAAATGATGTTATATAATGTAAATATATCTTTTTGCGGAGGCGGAATTGTGAAACAAAAGAAAAGTAAAAGTCTTTTTGGCAAAATAGTGATTTTGTCCATGGTATGCTTGCTTGCATGCGTTTTTTATCACAAATACAGCGGACTTAAGGATTACAACAATCAAATAAACGACTTAAAAAAACAAATTACCCGTCAAGAGGAATACAGCAAAGAGTTATCGGAGATATCAAAGGAATATTCATCGGATGAATATATTGAAAAATATGCAAGAAAGCTTGGTTTGGTTAAACCTAACGAAAAAATATTCAGAAACTATAACGATAAAAAATAACTGTGGAGGTTGTATTTGAGTATGCAGTTTGAGGAAGGCAAAATTGTTACCGGTAAAGTAACCGGAATAACCAAGTTTGGAGCATTTGTTGAGCTGGAGGGCGGAGTAACCGGTCTGGTTCATATATCCGAGGTGTCATTGGATTATGTAAATGATATTAATGACCATTTAAAAATCGGGGATACTGTAGAAGTTAAGGTATTGCCTTCGGAAAAAAAGGGTAAAATAGGTTTATCAATAAAACAGGCAATGAAAGAGAAACTCGGAATTGCAAATAATGCAAAAAAGCCTCGCGGCAAAAAGAACCCGCGCAGCTTCAGTCCGAGAAGCAATCCGCCGGATTTTCACACTCAGCCGGCAGAGTTTAGCTTCGGCAGCAGAAATGACAGCGATATGTCTTTTGAGGATAAGTTAAACCGTTTCAAGCAGGCAAGCGATGAAAAAATGCATGATATCAAGCGCTCGCTGGAATCAAAAAGAGGCAGCAGCCGCCGCGGCGGAAATACTTATTAAAAATAATTAAATTAACTATTGACAAAGCGTACCTTCCGTGGTAATATAGATAAGTACGGTAGGTGCGCCGGAGTGGCGGAACAGGCAGACGCACAGGACTTAAAATCCTGCGAAGCTAACCCTTCGTACCGGTTCGATTCCGGTCTCCGGCACCAGTTAAAAATTTTATATCGCAGGGTAGAGCAGTCTGGTAGCTCGTCGGGCTCATAACCCGGAGGTCGTAGGTTCAAATCCTGCCCCTGCACCCACAGTAAACAAGGGACTTTCAAGTAGTTTTGAAAGCCCCTTGTTTTTTGCTTTTCCTTATAATTACCCTTATAATGACGTTAACAAGAGATAATTTTTTATAATGCAAAACGATAAATCATTTTTTAGTTGAGCTTTTTTTATATATACTCTCTAAAAATTTTTCAACCAGTTTCAGAATTTCAAGTTTATAAAGAGTTAATTCCCCTTGCAAATCTTGGTATGTATTTATTAGCTCGGTTTCATTTGATATGTATTTATCCTTAATGAAGCCATTATCTTTATTCATATATTCGTTTTCAAATTCATATTTACTCTTTAAAGCACCTATGTAATTTCCGGCGATTCCTTCAATTCTCATAAAGCACTCTTTTAAAAACAATTCCAAAAATTCCATTTCGCTCATATTATCTATACTGGTTTTAGTGTGTTTTGACACAAATTTGAACATATCTAAAATATCATCAGTTATTCCCCAGTCCTCTTTTATCTTGTCAGCCGTATCTTCAATATGTCTACTTGCTTTATCATAAAGTAGGTAATTTGGCGATACTTTGTAAAACTCACACAATTCATAAAAAGTCGCCAGGCGCATTCCCTTAACGGATTGTTTCTTTTTAGCACTATCTTCTTTGTAAAGTATTCTCTCAAAATTAATCATAGATTCATAGGTTGCGGGAACCTCCATCATTTCACAGTCTATTTTAAAATTCTCTTTGCTTTGATATTTTTCTTGGCGCAAATTACGAAGTTTGCGTGCTATCTTATTTGCAGTTTCATCGTCAAGCTGTTTATATTTGACCTCGTTATCATTAGACTTGTTATGCATACATATCACCTCTATAAATATTATAATACTATTTTTAAAAATGTAAATAGTATTATTTTACAAATTATAATTTTCCTTTTTGGCGAATTTTTGTGATATGATATTGACAATCAAAACAAGGAGATGATTTTTATGTTTACAGAATGTAGGACATTAAATGTCAAAGAACTGGCTAAGTATTTAGGCATAGGTCTAAATAGTGCCTATCAGCTTGTGAATTCGAAAGGCTTTCCAGCCTTGAAAATTGGCAAGCGAATTGTTGTTCCGATTGAAAGATTGGAGCAATGGATTGCGTGCAATTCGCAAGGAAACAAAAAACTTTAATTTGGAGGTATTAAAAGTATGAAAGAAACTGTAAAAAAAGAAACCGTATTGGAATCTACATACTCATCAACGTATGCAACACCGATGAGTTTTGCAGAGTTTTTGGCGGAAAAGTGCTTTTTGGGTAAGTATATTAAGGCTGACGTTGAGTATGCGCTAGATGATATTCTTGAAGAATGGCAAGAAATTCTTATTGCATATTGGCGTGTAATATACATTGAAACAGCGTACGAAAACGAATACGAACGGTACATAAACTATCAAACCATATTTGATATGGTTGATATAGAAATCATATCTGAACTTGCAGAACACGTTTACTGTAATTCGATAGGTTCTTCCTACGAGATGATATATGTATATTTCATTCGAGCTATCAGTAATTGGGAAACCTGGTTGTTTGAAGAATGGGAGGAAAGGTATTTAAAATCGAAAGAGGTGAAATAGATGTCTAATATACATATTTCGAGCAGTGACATTGATTTGTCACTGCCCGACAACTCGGTTGCTAAAATATTCAGATATAAAAATAGTATTGAAGTTGTCACATCTCAATCAAGTACGTCAGGTGCAAAAGCATTATCTAAGGTACGCAGATATTCAAAAGAAGAATATATCGATACCGAAACAGGCGAGGTACTCAAATATAACAGGAGTACGGACAAGGCTGATAATACAGACGCAATAAAGCAATCGGTAAAAAGAATACGTCGGCTGATATTAAATAATTTTACGGAGTTTGAGAGTGTATACGTCACGCTTACATACGATTACTTAATGCGAGATTTTAACGGCGCAATCAACGATTTTAACCGGTTTTTGAATAAGCTGAAATATCACTTCGGGAGTAAGCGGTTTGAGTATCTAAGAATAATAGAGCCGCAGGAAACTGGCTCGTGGCACTTTCATTTGCTTTTGAAATCATCTGAAAACGGTGAGTATATACGACTGAGTAAAGACGACATAACAAATCTGTGGGGACACGGCTTGGTAAAGCTTTCACAGATATATGATGTGGAAGGACTCGCTGTATATCTGGGCACGTTCTGCAAGAGTTCTGACTCAGGCGGCAGGAAAAGCAAAATGCAGTTGAAGTCCTCACGGTGGAAATATTATCCCGTTGGCGCAAGAATTTATTCAAAATCAAACGGTATTGTATACCCTCAAAGTGAGGTAACAACAAAGGGAGAAGCAATAAAAAGACTTGAAAATTCAGAACTCTTGTCTGTAAAGAGTGTAATCGTAAGCGATGCAGACAGTGGAAAGATAGTAAACCGAGTAACTTATGAAACGTATCGTAAGTAACTTGATTTCTATTTAATATATTGTTATATAACTCTGAAAATATAATAAACCATTTGCTAAGTGAGAGCTAAGCAGCTTGAATACTAAACTGAATAATGCTTGTCATATGACAATGAATTTTAGTTTGTACGCAGTTTTCTTGTAAATCAAGTGAATTTATTAATGTAATCAATAATACATTAGCACACAAACAATGAATTAAGTTATTCAATATGTTCAAGACCGAGCAATATATTTACTGCGTGCTGTAAATTGGTATGAGTACGGTATGCTTTAATGACATTGCGTTCCTGTTCAGACAATTCATCAGTAGGCAATTTTATATTAAGTAACTCACTTGGCGATACGTCAAGAGCTTTACATACTTTTGCGAGTGTTTCAACATCAGGGCGATTAACGCCTTGTTCCCAGTTAGATACACGGCTGTTTGTAATGCCTAACATATTAGCAAGTTCTTTTTGTGATATATTTTTCATTTTGCGGTATTTGCAAATACGTTTGCCTATTTCGTAACTCATTAAAGCGCCTCCTATGCACACAAGTATACACAGAAATTTTGTAAAAGTCAATCGAAAATTCAGAAAATATTGAAAAAAGTGTTGACATTACAGAGAAACGGCTATATAATATTACTAAGTACAGCAATACTGTATTTTGCAAGGAGGTGTTACAGTTATGCTGGTATGCGAACGGGTTAAGAAGTATTTAGACGAACACGGTATCAAACACAGCGCCGTTGCAAAAAAATGCGATATGTCTACGTCAACATTCAGTGCAATGATTAACGGAAAGCGGCGTATGTATGCGGAAGACTTGCGTGCGATTTGTTATGCGCTTAACGTAAGTCCCGAAGTTTTTATAGATTATCAAGCCAAAAGTGCTTGACATATAAATTTTAATTTACAAGGGGGACAAAAAAGAAATGGCAAATTGTATGAAATGCGGAAGGGAGCTAAACGAAGGTGCAATGTTTTGCGACAAGTGCGGAACTCCTATTGAGCAGGAGAGCAAAAGCATTGAAAACGCTGCTGTTGAAGTTGCAAGGAAAGGAACTTACCGAGGCTGGAATACTTAGAGCTGAGTATTTTGCATACATTTAAACAATAAGTGTATACGGCGAAGCCTTATTATGATTTGTAAAACAAAATAGTGTTTTAAAGAAGACTAGTGCATTTTAAAACAGTCACTAAAATGATAAAAGGAAAGGTAAAATGATATGAAAAAAATATGTATAATGATATTGTCCGCAGTTTTGATTTTATCAGCTTGTTCATCTAATGATGATGTAAATGATAATGATACAAATAAAAATGATACCAAAAGCGGTATATCCGATAGTGTTTCACAAGAAGAACATAACGATGTTAGCGTTGAAACCGAAACGGATGAAAAAACAGAGAATGATGTTCAAAAAAGAAGTGGTGTTAACGGTGAAAATGAGCAAAAACAAAAAACATATCAAGTTACACCCATTAGCGGATGTGCAATTATAAAGGTTGATACAAAATATGGAAGAGTTGAAGTGCGAACAAAATGTGAATATTGTGGAGCATTAGGCGCATCTAAAACGAATTCACTACCAAATTTCAACTTTGTCTCTGCGAAATCAAACTTTACTTGCACTTGCGAGGAATCGGGAGGAAAAACACAGTATTGTCAATATAGTGTTTCTGTTAATTAGAATAATTAAAAACATAGAATGGAGATAATCAAATATGAAAAAGTTTATATCAGTTTTAACAGTAGTTTTAGTGCTTATCACAAGCACAGTATTTGCCCGTGACTATGCACAGAGATTTTGGGACGTACCAAAGGACTACTGGGGCTTTGAGTACATAGCGGATTTGACGGAGCGTGGAGTAATCAAAGGTTATGAGGACGGCAGTTTTAAGCCCGAAAACATAGTTCTGCGGTCTGAATGGGCAAAGATGATGGTAACAGCCGCAGGGCTTAGTGTTAATGATAACGGCACATATTTTACTGATACAAACGGACACTGGGCAAACAGCTATATTAACACAGCAAAGAATTATTTAACAGGATATTCAGACGGTTCATACCGTCCCGACCAGGCGGCAACAAGAGAGGACGTAACGGTAGCAATGGTAAAACTCAAAGGCTATGATTTGAGCGATGTTGATTACAGTTACTTAAATACTTTCAGAGATGTAGACAGCATATCAAACTATGCAAAAGGCTATGTAGCAGTAGCAATAAAAAATAATTTGATTTCCGGCTTTGAAGATAACACTTTCAGAGGACAAGACACCCTTACAAGAGCCGAAGCAGCAACACTGATGTATAGAGCTTTCAAACACGGTAACGCTGACAAAGTAACAACAACTCCGACAACGCCTATAACAAGCGATACAAGCAAAAGCAACGAAGACTACGCAAAACAAGCAGAATTTCAACATTATCACCGAGGATTTCCGCATATTTACGAAGCAGAAGCCTTTGAGATTCAATGCTCATACTCTCGACACGCTTATCATCAACGGATAATCGCAAATATATTGCTACGATATATCTATGCATTTGCAGACACCTCACCTTCAAATTCATTATCAAAGCTGTATGTTATTTCAACTTTTTTTCCTTTATAAATCTCTATTCTTGAAATCAACTTGTTTATAAGCTCTTTTGTGAGTGTGTTGTTTTCGGTAATAACCGAAACAGCGTCAGACAGGTCACAATATTGACTATACTGCTTTTTAAGTTCTGCCCGTCGGCTTTCAACCTCGTTTATTTTGCGAAGCGTATCGGAGATTTTATCACCGTAGCTTGTACGCATTTCTTGATATTCCTCTTGGGTGATGATGCCGTTTACAAGGTTTTCATACAACCCATTCAAAAAATTCTGATTTTTGGATATATATGCCCGTAAATTTTTCAGTTCCGCCTGCTGTTGTTCAATTCGTTGCTTATCATTCAGAGAATAAAATATCTGATTTTTTCTGTCTGCAAGCACAGCAGCTTGTGTTTTTATTGCAGTTATAACAACATTAAGCAAATCTGTTTCAAGAATACTGCCGTTATCGCAGCCGCCCCGTTTATATCTTGTATTTGTAAGACAGATTATGTTATATGCAAAACCTGTTTTTACTCTCGAAAATCTTGTACGGTGCAAAGGTCTGCCGCACTCTCCGCAAAAGATTTTACCCTTCCATATATTCTCCGTGTAGGGGATTACAGATATATTGTCGTGCTTTTTCTTTAACTGTTCAATACGCTCCTGTGCCTTATCAAACATCTCTTGTGGTATAATGGCTTCGTGCGTGTTCGGAACGACTATCAATTTATCCTTGTCAACAGCCGTTTGCTTTTTTGCCAAGCTGTCGCTCCTGCCTTGAACGAGCTTACCCGTATAGATTTCGTGCGTTAGAATTTGCCGCACGGTCATAGTCTGCCACAAACCGCTGCCGATATTTTTTTCGGAAGTAATATATCCTTTCTGATAGCCGTAAACACCCGGTGTCGGAATTTGTTTTTCATTAAGTTGCAAGCATATCTCATTCATTGCCATACCGCCGTTAAAAAGTTCAAATATCAATTTTACAACGGGTGCGGTGTCAGGATTTACAATGAGCTTATGACAGTTATTCGGATCTTTCAGATAGCCGTATTTCGGTCTTGCACTCACATACTGACCGTCACGCATCGCCTGCTGTGCCTGTGTTTTGATTTTCTTTCCAATATCTAAAGCATAGGCTTCATTTATGATATTTTTAATATACAACAGCATTTTATCACCGTTTGAGGGTGCGTCCGTATCAAAGTTGTCGTTCACGGCGATAAACCGTACTTTCTTTTCGGGAAGGTAACTGTCTATGTAAAAGCCTGTGTCAATACTGTTTCTTCCGAGCCTTGATAAGTCCTTCGCTATAACGCACTCTATTTTGCCGTTTTCAATATCTTCAATCATTCGTTGAAATTCCGGTCGCTGAAATAATGAAGTTAGATAACGATACTTTTCAAAATCGCATAAAATCAACATTTTAGGACAACAGGCAAACAACTATGTACTTGAAACTTAATACAAATCAAAGAATACCTGCAAAAATGGTATTCTTTTTTTGTTGTTCAAACCACGAAAGGAAAATCAGAAATGAAAACCGAAAATTCAAAGCAGTTATGCCCTGTTTGTAAAATCGGGCAGGACACATATTTGCTCGACAACAGAAATCCGTTTTGTTCGTACTTGCATTGCCATAACGGCAAAACGTGTTCGGCGTATGTGCCGCTTGAAAAACAGAATAAACCGGAGCAACGGCGTCAGGATTGATAAAAAATCCCGGCGCTTTTTTAATTTCACAGGAAAGGAGATTTTTGAAATGGCAGTTTTCAGAATAGACAAAACGCGCGACTATACCGTGATGAGCAACCACCATTTGAGAAATACGGAATTATCATTAAAGGCAAAGGGATTGTTATCCCTTATGCTGTCGCTCCCCGAAAATTGGGACTACACAACAAAAGGACTTGCGGCAATCTGCAAGGACGGAATCGACAGCATAAGCTCCTGTATCAGAGAGCTTGAAAAGCACGGATATATTATCCGTGAGCGTATGAGAAACGAAAAGGGACAGCTTACCACGATTGAGTACACGATTTTGGAGCAGCCTAAAAACACGCCGCCTGAACGGGAAAAACCTATACGGGAAAATCCTGTATTGGATATTCCTGCACAGGCAGAGCCTATACAGGAAAACACCGCACAATTAAATACTAATATATTAAATAAAAAAGAATTAAATACTGATGTATCAAATACTTATCCAATCAAATCATATCAAAAAGAGGTCGAGCCGACAAGACCGGCGGACTCTCAAAAAGAAAATTCGGATAGGATTGGATATGATGAGGTTGAAGCATACCGACAAATAATCAAAGAAAATATCGAGTATGACATTTTGAGCCTTCGCAACGAGCGGGATATTGCTATGCTTGACGAAATCGTTGACCTTATGACAGAAACGGTTTGCACACAGAAAGCAAGTCTTGTCATTGCCGGCGATACCTACCCGGCGGCAATCGTGAAATCAAAGCTGTTAAAATTAAATTCTGAGCATATCGAGTATGTTATCGACTGTATGAGGGAAAACACAACGGATATTCGCAATATCAAAAAATATATGCTTGCGGCTCTGTTTAACGCCCCCTCCACCATTGACAGCTATTACAGAGCGAAGGTCAATCACGATATGAAACATTTTTAAGGCGGTTTTGTCTATGAGAAAATCAGATTACAAAAAGTGCAGACCGCCTTAAATAAACGGCTTTGATACAGATAAAACGCGTTTTAATAAAATCGAGAAAGGAAAAAATAAAATGAATTTCAAAAGCAAATTAAAAAATATTCTGTCGGCGGCATTGGCGGTGTCAACGCTGCTTTCGGGATTTACGCCGATAACGACCTATGCGGCACAGGTAAACGAATATGTCGATCCTGCGGATATATGGGTATCTGCAAACGGCAGAACAAACGAGCTTGATTTTAATGCGACTATCACGCAGGAAACAAGCTGGTGCACGGTATGTAACAAAGACACGATAATGCTTACTTACAGAACGCCCGAATATACCAAAAGCGGAACAACCGCATTAAACAGGGGCGTTAAATTTTCGGACGGAAC
>CAKSPF010000019.1 GCA_934481345.1 uncultured Clostridia bacterium | reverse complement strand
CACAGAGTTTTAAATCTCTGTGGCGTTGTGCTGCTCTCAATCGGTCACTTTTTGAAAGTATCCTTATGTGAGCCTGCCTTTATCGGGGTTTTCATCGTTTTATACGGCAAACTTTCAGCGACCGATTTTACATTTGCATTTTGGTACAGATAAAAGTCGCCGTTTGGACAGCAAAAAGCCCGATGTATTCGGGCTTTTCGCAGGAGACATCTATTTTATCTCCACATTATGGTCGGAGTGGCGAGGCTCAAACTCGCGGCCTCCGCATCCCAAACGAACCTATAAGGGCAATTTCCGCTAAAAATAACTTTTTCCGCCCCTTTCCGCTCGGAAAACCGCGCTCTTCGCCACTCTTATGTCCACTGTTTCCGAGTGCTCCGAAACGGTAGGTGGTCTGTTATGTGGTCAACAGGGATTTCTGCAGAATAATACGCAATACACGCCTCTCGAAATCACACGAGAGGCGATCGCTTTTTATACAGTTATTATAACTCTGAACAACACCTGATTCAAGCCAAAATTTGAGCTGCAGTAGACAAAGAATAAGGGCTCTCTCATAAAGTTCGTTCTATAATACAGCTTTGATATATTTTGATATGATAAGCTAATAAATTCTAATATAAATTACATCAAGGAAGGGACTTTCACTTTGACAAATCGGAATTACAATCTGTCTGTTTTTCTATGCCAAAATGACAGCAAATATATTCCATTTCAGCTTTTCGGAGTTGCGGACACTCAGAAAAACCGCAAAACAGCGCTTATTTGTTTTTTAAAATTCATGACGCTTATTCACCCTAACTTTACTTTTTTCAGTTAAGCATATGCTAATAGATAATAATGTAACAAGGAATCGAGAAAGGTCGATAAAAGGTTGACATATATCCATTTGTGTGATATACTTACGTATATGCGTAAGTATAAGTTGGAGGTATTATATGTTAAAATATCAATTCCCTGCAGTAAAAGGAAAACAAGCGGGTAAAGAATATTATATTTGTATGGTGCCTCTAGGGTTGCTAAGTAAAATTTTTATGACCGATAATAACGATGTGGCTCCTGAGCATCGCGCTCAAAGAAGATTAAATGAACTGCGCATTCCAGAAATTCGCGACTATATTTTAGATAATAGAGATTCGTATGTTTTCTCTGCGCTTGCAGCCTCCGTAGATGGAGAAATGTCTTTTGTTCCTTCTGCCCCGCAAGCAAACACAGGGCTTCTTGAAATAGATATGGATGCTTTGTTTCTCATTAACGATGGGCAGCATAGAAAAGCAGCTATCGAAGCTGCTATAGTTGAGGACGAAAGCTTAAAAGATGAGACCATTTCAGTAGTTATGTATAAAGATCGGGGTTTACAGTCAAGCCAACAAATGTTTACTGATCTTAATAAACACGCTGTTACTACTTCAAAATCCCTTAATACGCTGTATGAATCAAAGGATCGAGTTGCAATTATTACGAAAAATGTAGTTGATTCTATTGAGTTTTTGCGTAAGTATACAGATAAAGAAAAGGATAATTTGAGCAAATTTTCATCCAATATATTCACTTTAAATACATTTTATACGGCGCATAAAAGAATAATAAAAATCATAGGCGATGATGAAAACAGTGAAAAATTCATCTATGATTTTTGGTGTAATGTCGTAAAGAATATGCGTGAATGGAATGAGATGGATAGAGGCGAGCTTAGCAAAAAAAGTCTTCGTGAAGATTATATAATCACTCAAGGATTGATTATTCTTTCTTTAGGGAGACTGTGTGAATTTTTCTGTCAGAACAAATATATAGACAAAGAAAAAGCATTAAAAAAACTAAAGCAAATTGATTGGCTTAGGAATAATGAAACTTGCTGGATGAACAGAGCAATTAAACCAAATGGTAAAATCAATCGCAATGAGCAAGGTATTTTTTTAACATATATTCAAATAAAGAGACTTATTGGTCTTCCAATAACTGATGAAGAGTCTAAAAAAGAACGCATTGCTATCGGGTAAAGAATATTGACTTGGAGAAATTAAAATGGAAGAGATAATTGAGAAAAGCAACAGTATAGATCCGGCACAAAAAGTTGCTACATTTAAGGTTAAACAAAAAATGTCGTATGAATTTAAAGTTAATTATGCTCGGATAAGAGCATGGGAATTTTACAACGAATGCGGAAAACGAGATTTAAATTGCTATGTATCCGTAGGAGGGCTTGATAGCATTACGTTATTTTATTTTTTGAAATCTATTGGTATAAATGTTTCTGCAGTATCAGTATCAAGTCTTGAAGATATAAGCATTCAAAAGATTCACAAGCAAATAGGGGTGATTTCTTTAAAGCCCGCTAAACGTAAGGATGGCACATACTGGACTAAGCAGCAAGTGCTCCAAGAATTTGGATTCCCTGTATTATCAAAAGAAATTGCTAAAAAAATCGAATTATTGCAGAACCAAACAGAAAAGAGCAAAACAGTAAGACACGCTATTATTACAGGAGAAACAGGGAAACAAGGCGGATATAAAAAGAATTCCAAAATGAAACTTCCGCAAAAATGGCTTGATAAATTTGCAGGATACGAGAACGAGGCCGAAGGAGTTAATTATCAAATTGCTCCATTTAAAGTATCAGCAAAATGTTGTTATTATCTTAAAGAAAAACCGTGTATTGATTGGGCAAGAGAGAATAATAGTGTACCTTTTTTAGGATTGATGGCATCCGAAGGTGGACGACGTGAAAAGGCACTTATGTTGAACGGGTGTAACTATTTTGGAAAAGGAACTATTCGTTCTGCTCCGTTCGCTATTTTCACAAGACAAGATTTATTGCAATTGGCTATTGATTTAGATGTTCCAGTGCCTGAAATTTATGGTGAAATAAAGCGCGACGAAACGGGATCGTTATACACAACAGGCGAACAAAGGACAGGATGTTCTATGTGCGGTTTCGGAATCCAATTGGAAAAACGTCCGCATAGATTTGATCGTCTTCGCGAACGCAATCCAAAAGAATGGGATTTTTGGATGAACAAATGTTGCGTTGATGAAAAAGGAAACCGTTTCGGTTGGGGTGCTGTTTTAGATTATATCGGGATTGAATGGCGTGATATGCCGAAAAACAAATAATATTTGGAGCAGTAATAAATATGAAATATACGGGCAAATTTGAGACTTTTGAAAACATTATAAAAGAAATCATGATTGTATATAAGCATGATGATAGACCTTGGCTAATTGGCTATAGTGGTGGCAAAGATTCAACACTGCTTGTTAGTCTGGTTTACGAAGCAATGAAACGCATAAAGGAATCAGGCTCAGAATTAAGCAAGAGGGTTTATATTATAACTTCCGATACCATGGTGGAGAATCCAATTGTTAAAGAATATATGCATTCATCTTCCGACAGCATCAACAAAGCAGCTAAAAACGATGGCTTGAATATTCAAGCAGATATTATATATCCCGAAACAGATCAAACCTTCTGGTGCCGAGTAATAGGCTTGGGGTATCCTACTCCTGAACCGCCTGGATTTAGATGGTGTACAGATCGTTTGAAGATTAATCCGATGAATAAATATGTTAATGAACGTATTAAAGAACGTGGAGAAATCATTGTATTGTTAGGTGTGCGTAAAGGCGAGAGCCTTACTCGCATGAAAACAATTACAGCACGTGAAATTGAAGGCAAACTTCTTAATATGCATAATGATATCCCAAATGCCTATGTATATAATCCTATCACCGAAATCCCTAACGACTTGGTATGGGAATTCTTACTAAAGGATGACTGTAAAAGTCCTTGGGGAACAGATATGAAGTATCTGTTCAATCTCTATCAAGGTGAAAATCTCGGTGAAGAAAAGAGCGTTTTAGGCGAAGTGGATAGAGATAAAATTCCTGTTACCGGTAACTCCAGATTTGGTTGCTGGTGTTGTACAATGGTTAAAGAAGATAAATCACTTCAAAATTTCATCAACAAATCAAATGAAGAAGATGCAAATCAACTTACTTTACTTCGAGATTTTAGAAATAATCTTCTCGTGATGCGCGAAGATGCCAGCATGAGAGATAATAAACGCCGCAATGGTGCTGTTTACAAAAAGGCCGATGGTTCATTTGGAATGGGGCCATTTACGCTCGAAGCAAGAAAAATAATTCTTGAAGGACTTTTAGAACTCGAAAACAAAACTGGGTTGGAACTTATAACTCGTGAAGAACTAAAAGTAATTGATAGGATGTGGGATGAGGAAGGCGACTTAACTTGTAGAAGTCTTGTGGATACATACTATAAAGTTAAAGGCGAAAAATTACCTTGGGATGACTACAAAACCGCGCGATTTGACGATGAGGCAATTTCTTCCATTGAGCAAGTCTCTGAAAAGTATAATATTCCTGTTGAACTGATTACTAAACTTATAGTTTCAGTGGATAAAAATAAACATATAACACGAAATAATAAGATGCAAAAGGCATTCGACCAAATTATCGGTCAAGGTTGGTTACACTATGATGCGGTCGAAGGAGTATTAGACAATGAAAATTAAGAATATACAGTTAAAGAATATTGGTCCATATGTTGATTACAATGAATTTGATTTTAGCATTGCTGATAGTACAAAAAGGATGGTTTTGATCGGCGGAAAAAACGGTGCCGGAAAAACGACACTTTTTAACGCCATTAAAATTTGTCTTTATGGTTGTATTGCATTTGGGTTTGAGACTAACAATGCAAGATACTATGATGAAGTAGAAAAGATCATTAATACAAATGAAAAGCTTAAAAAAGTCGGTGAATCTGAAGTTGTTATAGACTTACTTCTTGATGACGGTAAGGATGATCATGTTTATACTTTTGACAGACTTTGGAAGGTGAAAGGTGATAAAATCATCGAAAACTTTACACTATCAAAAGACGGTGAAATAGTTTCTGAAACCGAAAAAAGTGATTTTGAGAGCTTCTTACTCCAAACTTTACCGCCAAATTTGTTTAAGTTCTACTTTTTTGACGGTGAAAAAATTAGTGATTTCATTTTCAACGGAAACAAAAATACTGATTTTAAGGAAGCATTCTTGAAACTGTGTAATCTTGATACAATGGAGATTATTCGTGATAATTTTCGTAGAATTTCGCGTAACAAGTCCAAGAACGGTCTTGATATCTCAGAAGAATATGAAAAATGCCTATCTGATGATAATCTCCTTGCTGAACGCATTACATCAGCCGAAGAAGATTATCGAGAAATTGCAAGTGAAATTGCTGTAATAGATGATCAATTGGCTTCCTTAGAAAAAGTCTATACAAAAAGCGGTGGTATCTCTAAAAAGGAATGGCGTTCGATGGAAGAACGTATTGCTAAAGAAGAAACCAGGCGTGAGGAAAAAAGGAAGTGGCTTAGGGACATTGCCAACAATGTACTTCCGTTTATAATTTTACAACCTCAAATGGAAGATTTAAAAGAGCAAATTATGATAGAACACAAAGCTCAAGTTGATGCAAATGTTAAAAGTACAATTGATACTCCTGAAATAAAATCAATTATTGCTAATGTTTTAGACATGGCTGGAACTGAATTGCCAGATACAATTACCGATAAAATCATTTATGAAATTATTGAATACACCAATAAAACCGCATCTATTACTCCTATATTAAACCTTTCGGATTTTGATAGATTCGAACTAACTTCAAAAATTAATAGTTTTCTCGCATTCGATGTAACTCGTATTAAAGCAGCAACTGATGATATTGAGGCTTCCTTAAATCATGTGAAAAGAATTCGAAAAAAGATGGAACGAAGCAGTACAGAAAACTACGAAGGATACTTACGGTCTAAAAGTGATTTGAATGAAGAAAAAGCAGATAAGACTATGAAACTCGTTAAAATTGATGCAGAACTTCAAAAATGTAGAGCAGATAAGGCTGTTTCGGCTGCAAAATTGGCTAAGGCTAAAGCAAACTATGAAGCGGTGTTAAAAAAGAACTCTATAAATGATATTTCTGCTCGTGCACTACTTGCATTTGATGAACTGCAAACAGTTTTATATGAAAAGAGTATTCGAACAGTTGAAGAAGGTTTTCAAAGGTATTTTAATTCCCTTATCAATAAATCAGATCTGATAGACGGAATTCATATTGATAACAATTTAAATGTTCTTCCGTACAAAAACAAAACTTTCGATACTTCTGAACTTAAGAAAACAATTAATAAAAATGGTTCGGAGTATGTAATTGCTCAGATTGGTTTACACGCATACGAAATTCTTCAAGAAAAAATGTCTGCCGGCGAACAAGAGATAGTGCTTCCTGTTGAAGTTAAGCAGCAGCTATCCGCAGGTGAAAAGCAGATATTTATTATGGCGTTATATCAGGCACTTTCACAGCTCAACAAAATCGATGTTCCATATATTGTTGATACGCCGTTCGCTCGTATTGATAAGGAACATCGTGGAAAGATTTTGGAACAGTTCTTCAAACAACTTAATGGTCAGGTTATCATCTTATCCACTGACGAGGAAATTGTCGGCGATTATTGCAATGTAATTTCAGATATTGTGTCCAACACATTTGTCTTAAACCATACCATTAACGGAAATACTGAGATTCTTTCAGATACCTATTTTGGAGGCAGTATATGACGAACAAATTACACACATCATTACAGACCCAGGAGATATTTAATGCACTTGGGCAATCTCTCGGCTTGCAACCATTTATTCTATCAAAGTTGGCTATTGCTTTATCAGTAAGAAAAGGCAAAATATCCTCAGATGATTATAAAACGAATAACGACGGTTTAGAGTTGAGCAGACAAACCATTTTTGGTGACCATGATCTATTATTCAAATCCTTGATAATTAACAGAGAAGGCAGAGCAATAAATGAAGAAGAGTACTTTCCTGGTATCGTGAAAGCACATCTTGATCGCGGAGCACAATTATTAGAAGATGAGAAAAGATACAGTAAAGACTTCTACAATCATATGTGTAGACTCGATAAGAATATATAAGGAGGATAGTTATGGATTATCCTAAGGTTAAGCCGTGTTTAGATACATCAGAATATGACTTGATTGAAGAATTATATCTGCCCTGTCTAAAGTGGGCTGATAGATTTGATCGTGGGGTGGGATTTTTCACAACAGGGTGGATCACATATAATGTGACTGGCCTAAGCGACTTTGCTTCTCGTGGCGGTAAAATGCGCTTAATAACTAGTCCAATTCTCTCTAATGAGGATACTGATGCCATTATCAATTCAGAAGGAAACAATGGAGAAGCATTCAAAAGATTGGAAGCGGCATTAATTGATAATGTTCGTGTTTTAGAAGCTGAAATGAAAGCTGATGTTTCTAATGCTTTTTCTTGGATGATCTATGATGGAATTATCGATCTTCGGTTTGCTATTCCTTGTGAAAAACTTGAAGACGGAGACTTTCATGATAAATTTGGAATCTTTTACAAAGGCGAAGATAGGATTTCTTTCTCTGGTTCGATAAATGACAGTAAGCATGGCTATCAAAATTACGAGAGTATTAAAGTGTTTAAAACCTGGGCAGGAACTGGCGAGTATATTGAATCGGATATAAGTCGTTTTGAAAAGATATGGAACAGTAAAGATAAAAACTTAAGGATATTTACCGTTCCCACCGCAGTAAAAAAACGCATTTTTCAATTACGTACATCTAACAGACCATATAAAAAGCATGATTCCGCTTCAAATCGATGGGTTCATCAAGATATGGCTGTTGAAAAGTTTATAGAAAAAGAACACGGAATACTTGCCATGGCAACCGGTACCGGTAAGACGGTAACTGCAATAAAAATAATAAATCGTCTATTTGACGAAAGCAAGATAAGACGTGTTGTAATAACGATGTATGGAAACGATTTGCTAGATCAATGGTCAAAGCAAATACGGAAGTCTTTTAAGAATAAGCAAATTCATTATCATTATGGTTCGCATAAAAGGATGAATGATTTTATTATGCATCCCGATGAGGCAATATTATTAGTATCGAGAGATTCAAACAATCTAACAAAGCTGTTAAATCTTTTAGATAAAGCCCCCGGCAACTATAAAGATGATACCTTATTTATTTTCGATGAGGTTCACGGCGCAGGATCACAGTCTTTTGTAGAAAATCTTACCGGAAAGCTGTCTCCATATAAATACCGATTAGGCTTAAGTGCAACACCGGAAAGAGAATATGATGATGTCGGCAATGAGTTTTTATTGAATGAAATTGGAGAAATTATCTTTGAGTTCAATTTGGAGGATGCCATTAAAAAAGGTATTCTTTGTGAATTCAATTATATTCCGTTACCATACGAACTGACCGAAGCTGAGAAGCACAAGAAAAAGAAAATAATTGCAGCTTTTAACGCCAAAAAGGAAAGCGGAGAGCCATATGATGAAAAGGAGATGTTTACTCAGCTATCATTGGTCAATAAAACCGCTATAAATAAAATTGAAGAATTTGAGGTGTTGATTTCAAAGCGGCCTGAATTACTGGACAAGTGTATTATATTTGTTCAGACTATGGAATATGGTAAGCAACTTCAGGAAGTGTTGATAAAATACACCGACAAGTATCATACGTACTATGCTGATGATGAAAAAATCAATCTTGAGAACTTTGCGGAAGGTAAAATTAACTGTCTTTTAACTTGTAAAAAGGTCTCTGAAGGTATCGATATAAGTAGCGTTACAAATATCTTTATATTTGCTTCTGACCGTTCTAAGCTTGTAACTACCCAAAGAATCGGAAGAGCTCTCAGATTGGATAAGAATAATCCAGAGAAGAAAGCAAATGTCATTGACTTTATTCTTGAAGATATCGGTGAAAACGACAATAATGCCGATCAAGAAAGAAAAGAATGGTTAACAAAACTTTCGGAAACAAGGAGATGCGAAGATGAGGAATAAAATAATTGAGGAAGCAATCGACCGTGTAATTGACGAGTCTAATACCTCGTCTGATTTCAAATCTGTTTTCAAGAAATATATCAAAAACAAATTCGATAATAATGCGAGCGAGGGTGACTTGAAGAGAGCCTTAACTCTTATTGAAGAGGGGGATGAACAAGAATGAAAATGTCTATCCTTGGAATCGAATATAAAAATATTCGAAAAATCTCTGAATTAAAGCTTTCGTTTGTTGATGCCAATGGAAAATCTATTAAAAACAATTTTGTTATGATGGCAAACGGTACCGGTAAGACCACTACAATGGAACTAATTAAGGGTCTAATGGACGGTTCTGCAGCTGATTGGAGTGCAAAAAAAATCAAGACATTTGCACCAACTACATCACATTCTGATGTGGGCGTGTTTAGTATTGCTGTAAAATTTGATGAACGTCAGTACAAGTATTTCTTGTATATGAATTATAAAACTGGTACTGCGAATATTAAAACAACAACTACAACACTTGGCGGCATGGAAGACGGACGACACTTGCCGGATGCTCTTAAAGGCATTTTTACTCCTGAGTTTGTTAGACGCTTTGTTTTCGATGGTGAGCAAGCAGAAAAAACGATGGACAGTTCTTCTAATGAGGCAGAAGAAACCATTCGATATCTGTATAGATTGGACGAGCTTGATGAAATTATTGCTACGAACCAGAGAATTCTATCGGAAATTCAAGATGCCGAAGGAAGTAAGGGTAGCAAAAGTTCTTTGAGCAATTTGCGCACTCGACAGGAAGGCGTTAAAACTACAATCTCTAAATTACAAAAACGCGCAGCACATCTCCGCAAAGATATTAAAACATTTGAAGATGAGCGAAAAGAGAAAATTACTCAGCGTGATGCACTTGATAAAAATTATGAAACATTAAACCAAGAAAAGCAGGAAATCCTCAATTTGCAGCAACACAATAAAGATTCTATTGATGCACAAATTTCTGAAATAATTAGATTATCTAAATCTCCATATTTGATTAGTCAAGAGTTCTGTGATCGCATGTATGGTCTTGGAAGCAGTATGACAAAATTAAAGTTGCCCAAAACCATCTCTAAGGATTTCTTCGTGGAACTCGCACACGCCAAGGATTGTATTTGTGGTAGATGCATAGGAGAAAGCGAAAAGAAAACCATTCTCGAAAATGCGGAAAAATACTTGGGTAGTGATCAACAATCTGTTCTAAATGCAATTAAGAGTAGCTTAATGGCTTGCTCTTATGATTCGAGTTTAAGCGATGCTTTTACAGAGTTATCAAAATTACGTGAAGAGGCCAATCGCCTTCAAACAAGGCTCAACACTAATGCTGAAAAACTACTAAAAGCCGGTGGCGAAGAAGCAGCGAAGTTGAAAGCGAGAACAGACGAGTTAGAAAAATATATTGCAGTTTCTAAGTATCAGCTTGATATTATCGAATCTAAAGACGAAAACAATGAAGAACTCACAGAGGATAATAACCTTTATAAAGCACAACTTCTTTATAAGGACTATGAGCACAAGATAGCCTCAGCAACAAGAACAAATGCTGCTCTTTATAGAAAAGAAGTTGTAGAAAGTTTAGTCTTCGCTATTAAAGAACAGGCAACCGCTGAATTGAAAAAAGAAATCATTCGTAAGGCAAACGAGAAAATCCAAAAAGTAATTACAGATGACTTTATTGAAATTGATAATATTGACCGTTACATAAAACTTAAAGAACGTAGTGGGGCAAGTCAAGGACAAACATTAGGAATTGCTTATTGTTTCTTAGGAACATTGTTTGAAGATTCTGAATTAGAATTTCCTTTTATAATAGATTCGCCTACAGGTTCTATGGATTTTGATAAAAGAGAAGCTGTAGCGGATATTATTCCAAAGGTGTTCAATCAGATGATTTCATTTGTACAATCTGCGGAAGTTAAGCGTTTTGCTGATAGATTCTATGACAATCCGGATGCTCAGTATCTAACAATTGTTGTGTCGCCGTCCTCAGGAATGGTGGAAGTGCACGAAGGTATTGATTTCTTTGATTCGTATCAGCAAAAACATAAAGGAGATGAAAAATAATGCATTTTAAGATGTCAAAAAATGCTCAGTCATTTTTCGCGGACATTATCAGTCCCGCTGGCTCGCACGGTGCGGAGAATAAGAATAAATTTAAATTCCAGTTTGATGTGTATTATTGCTGTGCGCTCATAGGAATGGCGGCAACTCAACTCGACGAAGATGCATCAGATCTTAATGATTTGACCGAAAACTATCCCAAACCTTATATAGATTGCAAAGCACAGATAGCTGGTTTACTGGTTGCTTCTGAGGCTGAGCGCCAGGGAATTGATGTGCAAAACCAAAAACTTGAAGAGGTGATGCTGCGTTATTTGAGCGATAACGAGACTATGCTTTCCGATGAAGGTGTAAAGACATTAAACGCTTATTCATTGAGAGGATATGAATTGATACACGAATTTCCTTTGGAAGGAAAACCTACATCACGAGAAGAATTCTTGGAAGCATTTAATGTGGCTATACAAATGTATACTGTATGAAAGGAAGAATAACTATGAAAACTCAAATTACACCAAGCTATACCACAATAGGTGATATTTTTGAAAAGAATTTTCTTTTTGAAGTTCCAAAATATCAAAGATACTATTCTTGGGAAAGCGAGCAGGTTGATGACTTTATAAAAGATATCAAAAACATTTATTTACATACAACTCCGGAAAATATAATAGAGCATTTTTTTGGAGGTATTGTTGTAGTCAACAAACCTGTACTTGGTTCAAATCGTTCTCAAAGAGAACTTATAGATGGTCAGCAAAGAATTACAACTACCATCTTATTGGTAATAGCTTTGATACGTAAATACACGGAACTTAATAGCCCTGATTATGCCGAATTGATTAAAGATAGTATTGAACAGCTGAATAGTAAGTATCTGTATTACAAGGACAAAATCAATCGTAATTCAGTGACAGTTGAAAAATTGGTGTTGTCAAACGCAGACAAGCAGTATTTTTCTGATATTATAAAAGGGACTCCGAGCGAACCTGGAAGAGAATCGCACAAGAGAATTAATAAGGCATATACGAAACTTCAAGGTTTTGTTAATTCTATTGTGGACAGTTTACCTAATATCGATGACAAACTAGATGCGCTGACAAAAATTGAAGATATAATTCATAATAATTGCACGATTATATTTATTGATTCGCAAACAAGAGAATCAGCATATAAGTTGTTTCAAGTATTAAATGATCGCGGGGCTGGATTGACAGAAGGTGATCTTCTCAAATCAAAGACTTTAGAATCATTAGAAAAACATTTCCCGATAAGACAATCTGATATAGAAAAAGAATGGGATGATATTTTACAAGATGAACCAAAAACAACAGAACAATTTTTACGTTATTATTATGGTTCTGTTTGCGGAAAACGCGTAGGCAGGACTTCGTTATATGATGATTTTCTTAAGAGGTTTTTCCCTAAGTTGGTTGATAATGATTCAATAACAGAAGAAACCGATGCCATTGAAGTTGTTAATACCATTGGTACTATTCTTAAAGAAATGAAAACATATCGAAAGTTAATAGATGGTATTTGGCCGTACGATTCTCAACAGCCTATTACAGATTGGGATAGAAAGAGATTGGATATACTGGTTAACTATTTAAATTTCGATATTGTCTACCCAATATTGCTTGCTGCAACACATCTGAAAGAGAAAAAATTTGCAGAATTAGTTCATATGTTAGAAAAATTCATGTTTAGATACAAAACGGTTTGCAATCTTGGTCATCAAAAATTAAGCGACTTATATATGACAGAAGCTGTAAAAATTAGAAATGATCCTGAAAATTATAGGCTTACAGATTTGCGCAATACTCTTCGGGGTTATATTTCAACAGAATGTACTGATATTGTATTTACAGCAGGATTATCTAATCTGAAATATCGAACCAGCGGAAACAATAAACAACTTAAATATTTGTTTAGTACTTTGAACGAGCATAAAGAATGGTATGATTCAGGAGTAGGAGGAAACCCAAAACCCAGTACCGGCAGTGTCATAAATTATGATAACGTGACAATTGAACATATAAGTTCACAATCTGCAGATACACCCCTACCAAAGTTTGCTGGAGACAAAGTTCATAATTTTTATAATTTGACATTATTGACGGGCTCAGAAAATGATAGTGCAAATAATAAGGATTTTGCTCTAAAAAAGCGCATATATGACGGCTCTGAATATGTCCTTAATAAGTATTTCTCATTAGTAAATCAGTGGGACTATGACGAGGCGAAAAAGTGGGAGGATTATTTAAAAGAATTTGCATGTAAAGTTTTTGTCGTATAACCTCTGGACTTCTGCGAACTCCTGTGATACTGTTGTGTATTGCAAAGGAGGTGCGGATATGGCACAGATGAGTTTAGAAGAATTGTACCGCGGAGAAGGCGTGGGAGAAAAGTACGGCATTATGGGAGAAGTTATGAAAGACTTCCTCCAAAATGGGCGTCCGTCGGAATACGACGAGCGTACTTGGCTTGAAATGCTGCTTGTCAAGCACGCGCTGATTGCGGCAGAGAAAATGATAAATGAGGGCGACACGGTGTCGGGTATGACCGATGACATGTCGTCCTCTTCTTATGTGGGGTGGAATGAAAATGACAACGCTTGAAGATCTGTACTACGGCAATATCGTTCCGCACGAACACAGTTTTAAGCGCGGGAGTGCTTACAGCGAAGTGTTGAGCTATGTTATTCGGCATCAGGATAGTTTGATACCGACGCTTACGGCTCAGCAAAAAGAAACCTTTGAAAAGCTCAAAGACTGCGAGGCGGAACGCCTTGAGGAATATGGGCTATTGACAAAAATCGGTGATAAATATCTTTGCAACATACTGCTTGAGGAAAGCACAGCCGAACTTAATCGTTTACACGATCAAATGTATCTGAAGGCTGCAAATATATTTGCAAATGAATTGTTTGATGAACTGTTGAGGTCGAGCATATTGGATGATGCCAGAATATGGGGAGGCACGACGGAACCGTTTACCTTTACGTATGATCCGCCTAAAGATAAAAACTTTATGTTGTGGGCAACCATTCCATACATTGCAGCCATGAGCGGCAGTCAATTGATGGACGATCGTATATCATTTGAAGCAGCCGCCACTGCACGACCGGATGGCGGAAATAACATTTGCTATGCTTCGATTATTCCGCACGATGCTGCAGCTCCACTGTACTTTGATAGTATGAAACGTTTTTGCGGACCGTGTTGTAATGGTTTCGGTGAAAATTTCAAGGTGTGGACAATTGATTCCGAATGGTCGGAAAAACGTGTCAATGAGAATTATCAGGAAACCATCCACCATGATTTGTCTCTGCTAAATATGCATTTGAACGATGACGAATTGTCTGCAGAAGGATATGCATATCTCTCTGAACGAGGATATATTTCAGTACTGACACGGGAACGTGGGTTACTGAAAGATGTCAGCGCAGGATTTGGCGACAGTTTTATATCCAGTAAAGATTTGGGCGACTATAAAATTAAATTCCGCTGTCTCTGTCTTTCTGACGCAGAAATAAACAGACAGCTTATAGAGATCGGTGACCGTATAAAAGAAAAGCATCAAACCGAGTTTGAAAATTTGAAAAAAGAATATGTCGATGCAGTTCTTAAGGAAACGCCGAAACAGCTGCAAATCATGAAGAAATACGGGCTCCAATATATTTTTTTTAATGATGGGTGGTTTATCCTCCACTGCATTAAGGCCCTGCTTGCCAACGGCAAGTTAAAAGAACCAACTGAAGCTCAGAAGAAGTCGTTGACAACGATTATTATTCAAAAGTAATAGAATATCGCCGGGCGTAACCATTATAACGGTTACGCCCGGCGATTAATTTTGCACATTTTATTCGTTTACAGCCTCCCAGACCATCACTACAGGCGGACAGCAATAATCGACTTCCTTCAGATGTAATCCCTTGTCATATGCTTCACGGAGGATTGCCATAACAAAATATCTGGATGCATCAATATACCTGAAGAGCTCCGGAACAGATTTCAGATGCCCCGGAATCGGTGTTTTCATAGATGATATAAATGATGTAAACGCCTCTCCGATTGCCGCTTTGATTCCTTCTGTGGCAATTTTGATTTCTGCGCACAATTCTTCATACTCCTCCTTCTTCAGAACGGGGATTGTTACATATGGCTTGTTCTGTGTATTACCGATCAGGCCGACTTTTTCGAGCCGCGGTATAGAGGAAATCAGTTCATTCGGGATCTCCCGCCCCACTCTTTCTTCAAGAGGAATATCCGCGTAAATACACCAGAGAAACGGAATGATATGTTTGAAATAAAGTCCGTCGGGTACAGCCCAGTATCTATGGGGACTGTCCCACAGAGTTGTATCGAACTCATAAAGTCTGACTCGGCGTGTCTCTCCTGCCGCAAACGCTTCTGATGTACGATGACCGCCGTGTATCATATATTCCGATGCTTCATTGTATTCTTTCATATTGTATCCGGCATCAATAGCCGTTGCCTGAGCAAACCACCATCCGCCATCCCTACGCTTTGGAAATTTCGGCATCTCAACTTTTCCTGTTCCAAACTGCTCGAAATCCTGTAAAGCTTTCAAAAGTGCATATCTGTCCAGTTTTGTTCTTTGCTCGCTGCTCATATCCTGTGCGAAAGGCATTTTTGAGATCCTGTCAGACAATCTGTCGAGAATATCCCATATCACATCAAAATGCCTGTGAGCAAACTCAAGATTTGGTTTGAAGTTCCGCAGGGAATTCTGCGGCTTTGTTATAATAAAATCCGAATAGACCTTACCGCTGTCTGTCTGCACCATCAATTCGCTGTCTGTCAGCTTTTTGACGCTCGGTTCGATGTATGCGGCAGGAATTCCGATTGCTTTGGAAAGTTCACTGATCGTAACCGGCTTTTCATAAGCAAGAATCAAAAGATTCTGCACAATCAGATCTCCTCCCACAAGCGAAATCGGTTCCCCGTTCACACCATCACGACCGCCGAAGGACATCCACAGTTCCCCCGGCAAATAGTTTTCTCTGTTATCCATCGTTTCAAGTCCTTTCTTCATCTGACTGCGGCCTGCGGATAAACGGCTTTTCACTGTACCGACCGGAATATCCAGCCCCTCGGCAATGTCGGCAACACTTTGATTCCCATAATAATAGCGAATCAGAACTTCACGCGTAATGTACCCAAGGTGATTCAGTTCTCTACGTATTTTTGACTCTTCTTCCGAGGAGAGATATTCTTCCTCCTCTTCTTCTGCAATATCAAAAGTTCCATCAAGATATACCGTGACAGGTGTACGATACTTTTTTCTGAGATTGTCATTGTACTTATGATAAAGTGTATTTGTAAGCCATGTTTTGGGATGCTCTATAGTTCCGCCGCGCTGCATATAGGCAAAAGCTGCAAGCATTGTGTCGCCTACAAGATCTTCAGCATCTGTCTGTGATCCGCATTTTGCTGATGCAATCCGTATCAGATAATCGTAGTATTGAATTATTTCATCGTTTGTCATAATGCTCCTGCATTCCGGAATGCTTTTGAACGTTCACCTGTATAGTCGCAGTAAATTGATTTTGGTTCGGACTTGAGATTGGAATTTTTATAATTATATCATAATTTTTCAAATAAGTCTACAACCGTCCCCCCTCACCACCCC
This sequence comes from uncultured Clostridia bacterium, assembly GCA_934481345.1. Taxonomy (GTDB): domain Bacteria; phylum Bacillota; class Clostridia; order UMGS1810; family UMGS1810; genus CAKSIN01. The sequence goes on along the minus strand of CAKSPF010000019.1, from coordinate 5,417 downwards.
ACATCCGTGCTCGCTTCAAACGTCTCAGTCTCTTCTCTTATACTATAACAACGCTCTTACCTACATTGATTTGATTAGGTTGTAGGATTCCTTGACAAATCTCCCTAAAAATAAGAATTAGCCTTTGTTTTAGTTATTGATTCTCCGTATGGTTTCGTGTATACTTTATACATAAGAACCGGTTCTCAATATTTCAGAATAACTTGAGGTGATTCTATGAATACATTTAACAAAGATTTTTTCAGAGAACAACTGACTGCCTTGCGTAAGGAACATAATTTTACTCAATCCGAACTGTCCGCTAAACTCGGAATCTCTGATAAAACGTATTCCCGCTGGGAGACGGGTGACGGAGAACCGGATATGGCTTCGCTGGCCATGTTATCGGAGATTTATAGCGTTTCTCCGGCAGTGTTTTTTGGAAGACCTGCCGAAAATACGGTTATTAACACGCAGCTTGACGGATTGGCTCCTGATGAAATGATACAGAAAGCTTTCGAACTTCAATTTCAGGTTATCCGAGGACTTGCAAAACGGGCGTTTGATCAGAAATGGTGGAAATCCCCTCAACCGGATATTCAGCCTCCGCCAAATCGCGTGAATACAACGGATCATTCTATAACTGCCTATGCGAATAATCAAGTATATTCCATGATGTACAATGGAAGTGATGCCAATATTGCCCTCTCTCTTTTGCCCAATGCGGATAAATACGCATGGCTGACCAGTCGTCGAGAGGCGCTGTCTGCGTATTTGACGTTGCTTGGGGATTCCGATATGGTTCAGTGCCTGCCCTGGCTGATGTCGGACGAATGCCGTGACTATTTCTCGGTAGACTATCTTGCAAAAAACACGGGTATCTCCACAGAGAAAGCCGCCGAACTGATGGGACGGGCCGTCCAGCACCATATTGTCAGAAGTACGATCACGCATATAGGCAAAAAAGAAACGGTTCTATATTTTTTCGAAGCAGACCATATGCTTACCGCTATCATGACGCTTGCGTATCTCAGTCTGCCTGATCAGGAACGAAACGGACATATTTATTTCGGCGGATATCCTGCATGCCTGAACATTGATCGGGAGGAAACAAAATGAAACTGTCAGAATCAATCCGTCATTTCCGCACGATGCGAAATTTGACACAAGAACAGCTTGCTAATGCAATCTCTATCAGTCCACAGGCAATCTCGAAATGGGAACGCGGAGAAAGTATGCCCGATGCTTCACTCATACCTGTGCTGGCAGACGCGCTGGATGTTTCACTGGATCGGCTGTACGGTCGTGAAAAGTATACACTTGAGGATTTAATGACCGCAATTCCCGCCTATCTGCAAACACTGCCGAAAGAGGAAAGAATGAACGGAATACGAACCGTCTCTTTGATTGCGGATATACTGGGAAAGAATTCCTTTCATAAAGACAGCAGCAGAAGCATGTGGAAAAATTGGATACGCGATGGATCCAAAGATTTCGCTTCTATACTGAACACCGCAGAAACCGGATTTACCATCGCTTCTCTCCGGTCAGAATTGCCTTTCTGGGCGGTATTCTGTGAACCGGAAGAAGGATGGGGGACTGTACTCAAGCCGGAAGAACGGTATCGTGAAGTGTTTTCCGTATTGGCAGATCAGCATGTATTGAATACGTTGTTTTCTCTGTTTCATCTGCCACATGACTTTTCTTTCGATGAATCTTATGCTGCCGAACAGTTTGGTCTTGACAACGCCGAAGAAACACTGAAAAAACTACAGAAACTCCGTACAGTATCTTCTCGGGATATTTTCATTGACGGTAAGGTTACACGAATATGGTTCTACCGTCAGCAAATCGGTCTGATTGCTCTTTTTGCTATGCTCAATGAACAGGTTTATCATCAGAATTCATTTGCATGGAACGAGGATGCTCGATCAGCTCCTCTGCTGAGACAGATTTGTGAAAATGGCAAATAATCTAACTGTTGGAACGATGCCCCAGCTCGGGACTCTCCTCAAACTTCTCCTCCACCTTTTTTCAGTATCTTAAACGTTACGCCAAGCCGCCCCTCGAAATACCGCTTCAGTATCGCCGTAAAACCGCCACAAACGGCGATAACGGCATAGGTAGAGAAGTACCCGAAACAGGTGAAATACCGCATAAACGGCGTTTGTGGGAGAAAGATTGAAGGCATAAAGCAACCGAAAGGTTATTAATTGCTGAACTATAGAAGAAACCTATGATAACATCTATATTGCAGAAATCTTCCTGTCCAAAGATACTCACTCATAAAAGTAACAGAGGGACTGTACGAAAGGTACAGTCCCTTAATAATTTGGTACTAATTTTTTATAAAGCATTCTGCATATTCAGCATCGGACTTGATTCGCTCTATTAATTCATCCGGTAGGACTTCTATCCAGCCTTTCCAGAATGCTTTGGAAAGCGATGGGAAATTATCGCTTGGGAAGGCAACCTTTGTTACCAGAGGTGCCGTATACCGGTATTCTCCTGTGTAGCGTATGGACTCATATATCTTTTTGTGGGTAAATCCTTTTTTGAAGTGTTCTAAAGCTTTTTCTGCACCTTCTCCAAATCGCGCTTCATAAAGTGCGGCGTGCAGATATAATTCACAGATATGATAATGACCAACTCCGCATCTACCATCGCTAAAAACTGCTTCAAAAAGATGTGCAAGCTCTATCATGAGAGCGACGCCTTCTTTTTTAGTAAAGACTGAAACTTTCGTACATACGGAATTCACTATAACAGTTTTTAAAGCAATCAAAACTTCAATAATTGCTTCTCCTTGATATTTATCTCTTGTCTCTCCCTCGTTTGCTAATGACAATAGCACCTCTCTACTCATAAGAAGACTGTTTTGCTTTGAAGCGCGGACAGTAGCTTTATCAAAATAACCCATTTTTGCATAAGACAGCCTTGGGTGTTGCGTTTCGCTTATGTACATGATTGTTAGGGGATTCTCCTTGTTTTCATAATTACCTCGCTGTATTTGGTATCTGTTGATATCAGTGTATCCGCTGCCGGGGCAAAAGTGAAGAGTGCATAAGTGTGATATACGCAGTATACATGGAATCCGGCAAAAAATTGTTGGGTTAAGCTCGAAGCGCTGAAAGAACAGTACGGACGCTCTTCCGACAGAATCAAGGCGGATATGCCGTTCGGGGATTGGATCGACTTCTGGTATCAGACCTACTGCCGACACACACTCCGCATTACCACAAGAACCGACTATGAAAACCGCATTTACAATCATATCATTCCCGAAATCGGAAAAATTCCGCTGAACAGGCTGTCACAGTCGGATTTACAGCAATTCTACGCAAAGGAAAAGACAGACGGAAGAAAACTGCATGCAAAAACTTACGGAAAGGGACTTTCGGACAGAACGATAAGGGGGATACATGCCAACTGCCGCACTGCTTTACAGCGGGCGGTGCAGGAGGGCTTAATTCGCACCAATCCCGCCGTCGGCTGTAAGCTGCCACCGAAGAAAGCACGGGAGATGCAGGTGCTCACGCAAAATGAAATTATCCGATTTCTGCATCAGGCAAAGGAAGAAGGTTGCTATGAGCTCTTCTTGCTGGAGCTCGGCACGGGGATGCGGCGCGGCGAGATTCTCGCGCTGAAATGGCGGGATCTGAATCTGAAAACAGGCGAGCTTCACATCTCGCGGCAGGTGCTGAAGGTCAACGGGAAGGTGCTGATCTCCACACCGAAAACAAAATCCTCCAACCGCATGATTCTGCTGCCACCCGAAATGACAGAACTACTGGCAGAACTGAAAACGCGAACCGACAGCGAGTGGATTTTCCCGTCCCCGCTTGACCTCACGCAACCGCGTCACCCCTCGGCGGTCTATCATCGGTTTCAGAAGATACTGGAACGCGCAAACTGTAAGCGGGTGCGGTTTCATGACCTGCGCCATACCTTTGCCACCATGGCACTGGAAAACGGCATGGACATCAAAACGCTGTCCGCCATGATAGGTCATGTCAGCGCGGAGACCACGCTCAATATTTATAGCCATATCACCGACACGATGCAACAGCAGGCGGCGGCAAGAATTGACCGCGAAATTGCGGGGGCTGACACGCCCATTCCCGAGCCGAACGCAACGGACAAGGCAAGTGACAGTGAAGCGGACGATCAGCCGACAGAGCCGAAATTTGAGCCGTATAAGGGCAAGATACGCAAGCCCGGTACGGGTTGCGTGACGATGATAAACGACCACCTCTACGAGGGCAGATTTTCCCCGCGCGTGAACGGAAAACAAATCACAAAAAATATCTATGCCACCACGCGGGAGGAGTGCGAGGAAAAGCTCAAGGTGCTGATTGCAGAGATGAAAAGAGAGAAAGCGACAAACAAAGGCTGACCTTGAGGTCAGCCCTTAAAAATTGCGGTGCGGTAGGCAAAGAAAAACAAATCACAATCCAAGAATTTGCTTTTTCTTTGCATCGAATTCTTCTTGGGTTAAAACCCCCGCATCGAGCAAAGTTTTCATTTTGTTAAGTGCATCAACTTGCTCTTCGTAAGTTAATTGCGGGCTGTTTTGGTCATGATTTTCCTTGATAATATCCTTTGCAATTTGTGTTGCTTCTTTTGCTGTTGCTAAATTACTACTATCGGACACCGCAGGCTTGCTTTTCTTAAGCCCCGAGAAAAGAGTGCCAACAAGCCCCTTTTCCAACACACCTTTCAGCGTATCGACAGTACTGATACCTAATGTATCGTCAACCAATCCGATCCCATTCTTAATTTTTTCTGCTCCGCGTGTAGCGAGGGATTTTCCAGTTAAAGTCTGTATGGCAATTTGATAGAATTTTGTTGCTTCAAGTTTTGAATGAAAACTTAGATAAAGTTCTCCAGACAATAAATATATCTCAATGTTGATTTTGCTCTGCTTGATTTGAGGTATATCATCATAAACCTTTATATCAGCCAAAGATAAAATTTCGACGTTAAATTGCTCTTTTGAAAACATTTTCTTTATTCTGGTGGTAAGAATAATATTTTTGTTAGTCAGCATTAATTCCGCGGCTGTAGGAGTAGAGAATGAATCCATAAAAGACTCTTTTTTGTATTTGTCTACTTTAGTAACTTCGCCTTCGTAAAGCACAGTTTCGTCTGATCCTAATTGATAACGTTCCATAAGAATCCCCCTAATTTTTAATTGACAACTATTTGCTGCCCTACAGCAGGCTATGTAAAATTCGCGAAAAGCCGCAGAGATTCCTCTGCGGCTTCGATTATGCGGTCAAAACCGCGATTTTTGGTCGGAGTGGCCGGATTCGAACCGACGGCATCGAAGTCCCAAACGCTAAAATCCTGATTTTTTATGTGATTTTACGGGCTTTTCGGGGCTTTTGCGTCCGGATTGACTGCTTTCGTGTGCTCTTCGCGGCATAAAATCCGGG
>CAKSPF010000018.1 GCA_934481345.1 uncultured Clostridia bacterium | reverse complement strand
CTCAAGCACCTGGTCGAGCATCTGTCTGTGCTGCCCCGTAACGCAAACTATCGTTTCAATATTTTTTCTTGTTTTCAGCTCATTTACCAACGGGCACATTTTGATTGCCTCCGGTCTTGTGCCGAAAACCAGCATAACCTTTTTCATAGTATGACCTCCCGTTATAACTCATTCTATATTGATGATTTTTAATACGTAACTACATATTATTTAATACGTTTCTTTAAGCAAAAATTTTTTATATAAGTAAATTCTTTATTTTTTGTAACTATAGATAATATCATATAAATACATATTCCCGAAAAAACCTGAACAAATAAATTTACAAAGTCAGGCATAGAGAACAATCGAATTAAGCTGGCAGCAGCCGACATAATCAATGCCATTATAACATTGGGCAAAATGTCCGAAAGTTGCTCTTTAATCGTGTAATTCAAAAGTTTTATATTAGGATATGCGTTAACAAAGACAAAAAGCGTTGACATAACCGCCATACTAACAACAATTGCCTCAACACTTATCCACATCACCGCGAATAAAACAAGCAATTGAATTACATCTCGTATAATTTCAAGTTTTAATACTAAATCCCCGCGTCCCATAGCTTTAATTGCTTGTGTGTTTGCAGTGTGAATCGGTTGGAATAAATAAAATATACAAAATAGTTGTAAAAACGGAACACACGGAAGCCACTTTTCTGTTAAAACAACACGTACAAATGAATCAGCAACTACCAATAAGCCAAGCATTATAGGGCTCATAATGTATGAACTAAATCGAATAGAATTACGTGTTGTTTTCTTGAGAGCATCAATATTATCTTGTTGATTTGCAAGTTTTGGAAAAAGCACCGCTCCTATTGATACATTTATATTCGTAACAATAAGATTTGGAAATTGCTTGCCTTTATCATAATAAGCAAGGTTTTCAGCTGTATATAATTTTCCGATAATAAGAGCCCTTAATTCCTGATAACCCGTAATAAGCAATCCGGTGCAAAGAATTTTCCATCCAAACGCAAAAAGTGTTTTCAGTCGCGACAACGAAAACTTCATCACAAAAATATTTCCGATTGAAAACATAAGAACTACTGTTGAAACTGTTGTGCTAACAAGATATTGAGCTACAAGTGCCCAAACTCCAAAGCCGCTGTAAGCCATCCATATTCCAACGCCCCCTGAAACAATCGTCCCCAGCAATGTTGACAAGAAAAATTTCTTGAAAATCATGTTTTTAGATACATATGCCTGTTGGACGGAATTAATCGCTGCAGGAATAAGTCTTAATCCCAAAACCCTAAATACCGGTGTCAATATTTCATATCCTTCACCATAAAAATCAGCGATTATCGGTGCTGAAAAAAACAAAATAAAATACAGGAGAATTGACAACGCTATATTAAAATACAAAACTGAAGAAAAATCAAGTTTATCTGCATCTTTCTTCTGTATCAAAGCACTTCCGAAACCATCACTGACAAATACATTTGCAATAGTTATAAAAATTGTAACTATTGCTACTGTTCCATAGTGAGATGGAGCTAATAATCTTGCTAATACAACAGAAACTATCAGTGTCACCATCTGAGCTGCCATTCGCTCTGCAAATTTCCATACAAGATTACTTATCAATCCTTTTTTGTTAGCCATAAATTTCTCCTTTTGTTAAAATACCGTCGTACTCCCTGTGGAAGGATATCAAACACTTTTCCTTTGAGGCTTTTGGTATATACTTTCGCAGGAACAGTCCATTTTTCTATGGCACCTTGCGCATCTACTATAAAATCATTGAAAAAATTGTTTCTTTGCACTGAGAAATATGTGTGCCTGTGAAAAAGCGGATTATATTGTTTTATATCTTCAACGCTGCATGGCAGCATATCCATTCTGTCCTTTAATTTACTAAACACTTTTTCTCCCTTTTGCGTGTTAAATACTATTGTAGAGTAATTCTTTTTACTTCCATCCAGCTGCGGAAAAACCTTCGTAAGACCTTTAAAATCACCAATAGTGATGTCTCCCTGACGGTGTTCGTTTCTGTATATGCAATTTTCCCCACAAGAAGATTTTAAGCAATGCTGTTTTACAAATAATTGTAAATACCTGTCCTCGGTAATATACGTTGGTTGTGTATCTCCTTCAAAAACCAGCTTTACTATATGATCTTGATCAAATACTTTTTTCTTGCTTCTAAATTCATATGATGCAATTTTTTTGTGAAAATCTTTTTCCGTTGATTTTATGCATTCACTGAAAACAGCCGGACTGCCAACTCCATGACAGATTAAATCAATAAGCAAGAGATTGTCATAGTCTCTGTTTAAAAAACTCTTTAATCCGGCAACCTGGCATGGTGTTCCACAAAACAAAACTTTGTATCCCTTTCCCAAATGTTCTCGTATTTGCTTGTGACAATTTTCAAGATCGCTTGACACATATTTCGACTTACATAAAGGTGCAATTTTATCTATGCCTATTACGCAAACATGTTTTACAGAAAGCTTGTCCCATAAAGCTCCGCAAAACATGGTATTATCAGCTCCCCATGCAAAACAGATTTCGGAGAAAGCGCCTCCCGACGAGCTTCTGTTCCATATTTTGAAATCTTTTGAAACAGCTGCATAAGCTGTTTGAGAGAATTTCGTCGAGAAATCTGCCTGATTGAGGCGAGGACAAACTCTTTGACATTTTCCACAGTCAATGCAGTTGCCTAATATTTCAGGATACAGAAAACCTTGGTTATCGGAAACCATTTCTATGCTGCCGTTAGGGCATGAAGCATAACACGCAGAGCATCCTGTGCATATTCTTTTATCTGTGATGGTTTTCATTACTTTCCTTCCTTTAAACACTCTGCAATATTTTTTGCAACACTACAAGCATCTTCATAAAGTGACAAATTCTTATTCTTCAGATATTCTTTGATTTCATTGGTGTAATTTAAAATCTTCCGAAGTCTGACGATGACACTATTTGTATCTGAGATTAACTCGTTCATGTCAAAAACCATTTTGTCATTACCGTAAACATGAACACACATACCGATAGATTTCGGTGAATAAGACAAAAATATGGTAGGCACACCACAGGTAATGGCATTTACTGAGCAATGCATTCTTGCAGACATTATAAGGCTGCATTTAATTAAATGCTTTTTAACACCTAAAAAGCCGGCATTATCACTGACAAAGTCAGCTCTTACGCCGATTGCCGACAATTCTTGGCATAGATTTTGTAAATAAGCATAGTCATCATCATTAGAATATGTCGGAATCACCACATGTGGGATAAGAATAACTTTCTCAAACATTAACTCCTCATATATCTTTTTAACAACCTGTGCCCAGGTGTGAATCCATTCATCGTTAGTCTTTGTGTATTTTAAATAACGGTTAGACAAGGGACTTAAATTAACACCAAGTACTTTTTCCTTTGTGTCGGATTCACATTGCAGAGTGCGCAGCATATAAGCCGGGTCTGAATAGAGTTTAATGTTATCCGCTACTCCGCTTGATTTCAGATAGTCAAAGCTTTTTTTATCACGTATTGCCGCAAAATCAACAATGTTCTTGAAATAATTCATCAAAAGCTTTTTCGCCGTTAAATCTCGCTCAAAGGAACCTACTGAAATTCCCCATAGAAGAACTTTACCGCCGTTTTCCTTGACCAGTTTTGATATAAGTATTTTTTCGCTATTATATTTCTTTTGCGAAGGTACAAGGTCAAAGACATCGCCGCCAATGATAACCAAAACAGCACACTCTCGTGTCCAGTCAGTGTTTATATGTAAATAATCATCTGTTTTTGCAATATTCAGCTTCTTTTTTATGTAGCGTATACCACGATAAACTATGTTTTTTTGTTTACCGGTAATAATCTTTTTTTCTATAGGCTCCAGTTCTACCGTGTTGCAATCAGACAATATTTTTGAGTCACCCATCAAACTCGGAGTTTTATAGATAACCCTGCAATCAGGATACATATTCTTGAATTTCTCAGAAATACCTCTGACCATTGCTTCACAGCCATAATTATATACACCCTGTATACCATATAAATATATTTTCAAATCCATCCTCCTAATAACATTAAAATTTCCACATACTTCCCAATACATAGTCGTATTTTTCCGGAACAATAGGATCCAAACCGCTTCCGTTTGTAAAAGTCATTTCTCCGAAATAGATCGTTCCATCTACGTTATACAGATCCACTCTGACATGTGAAAATCCTTGACTCAATATAGTAGCAATCTCAACCATTTTTTCAAAATTCTTTGGTTTTTCGATAGGGTCGGGCGAGATGCCATAGCGTTCCTGTGTCCAAGGCTGCAAGTTCCACTCCATATCAAATACAGTTCGAGTATGATTACCGCCATACCGCCCAAGATCAACCCAACAAAAGCACGGCTTACCATCAAAGCAAAGAAATTTATAGTCTTGAAGTTCGCCCAAATCAGTCTCAAGATATTTCTCGGCTAATATTTTGCGAGGAATACCTGAATAATGCATTTCAAATCCAGTTGTATAAGCAAAATCTGTTTTCATCCAATTATCGAATTTATACTTTGCGCTTTTTTTATCAAAATCTGCTTTATCTTTAATTATAAGATTAGTACCGGAACCATGATTGGTCTTAAGTACAAATTGATTCGGCAAAGCTTCAAAGCATATATTATCAAACGAATCCCACACACCAAGTAGCGGGATAAGATAGCTTTCTCCTATTTTTTCTTTAACCCATTCCCGCACTAAATACTTATCTGCCAATCTCGTTTTTTGTGCAGTCGGTCTCAGTTTTTCTATTTGCATTTTTTCTGTATATGCTTGTGGGTTATCCCAATTTAATTCATGACCTATTCTTTTCATATACAGATCAGATATAAATTCTTTGCGCTGTATTTCATTATACTTTTTCAATGTGCTAATTTCTTTTATTCTTTTTTGACTACAGATATGCTTATATAGTTTGTACAATCCTGGAAACATTTTCTTTAATTTCGTAATCACTGAATATCCTTCCTTTTCAAGCTGATTTTATATGAATTTCAAAACTTCTCTCCATTTATTTTTCCAACACTCATGAGAGAATGCACGTTTTACTGTTTCATATCCTGTCATTGCTATTCTATTGCGCTCGTCAGGATTGTCAATCAAGTATTTAATTGCCAAATATAACTGTTTTACATCACCTGCACCAACCATCACGCCGTTATATCCATTTAAAACGATATTGGTCATGCCACCCACATCGGTGCATACTGCAGCACATTGAGCAGACATTGCTTCAAGAAGTGATAAGGATGTACCCTCAGAGCCTACAGTCGGAATAACTGCAATATGCTTGTCAGCATGTATACCTAAAGATTGATCGGCAGTGTATTGTGTAAACACAACTTTGTCTTGCCATTTATCAAGCTTGCTGTGTAGATATTCTTCATCCGGACCTCTTCCGGCAATAGTAATCTCAATATTTGCGTATTCTGTCAACAAACGATCTGCTGCTTCGGCAAAAACTCTTGTACCTCTATGTTTAACAAATCTTCTCGCAAAAATAATTTTAACAACATTTTCAGGTTTATCATTAATATCTGCAATTCTTGTAAAATTGGGAATAACAGAAAAATTACTATTAGGAACATCCACCTGAGCTCTATACCAGTTCAAAAAGTTGTAATCGACACATACTACATGCTTGACATATTTCATCCGTTTGTGCTCATTATAAGCAAATCTCGCCTTTGATAAGAACATACGAATATCATTTCGGCTCACATCTTTTCGGATATCCCAATGTATTCCATGTTGTATAGAAAGGCTATGCACCGCCATATTTTTTTCGGCAAGCAAATGGTCGGCAAAAATTAACAAGTCGTTATTGCGGTCAAAATCTTTTTCAATATAATCCAAAACCTTTTTTGTAATATAAACACCGTGTATTTTTGCATTTGGAACAACTTTGACTAAACATTGCTCAAGCTGCAACTCCATACATTCGTTATCGGCACCATATTGAAAAACCGTACAAACATACCCCGCCTCACACAGCAACGGTATTAAATTAGATATATATGTTTGTACCCCACCCGATACAATACGATTGACATCAAAATCGTAGTACCTCTCATATATTATAAACGCTTTTCGTTCCATTTGATAATTCCCCTGTTTCTTTATCTGTTTTCTGTTTATATCTTTCTTCCCTTAAAGATTTTAGGCAAAGACCGAGTAAAAAGAACACTGTGTAGTCTAAATAGTTTCCACCAAATATGCCTCTGACAAAAACAAGACATCCAAATAATGCAATCCAACTTTGTATTAAGTTTCCCTTGGTTTTAATCAAAGCTTTAATAAATACAGTAATATAACTCAGCATAATAATACTCCCCAGCGGATACCCAAAATGAAATACCACTTGCAGATATATATTATGAGCTCCGGCATGATATCCTAATGGATATTCACCATATACACCATATCCCAGGAAAGGATGTTCATTCAATTTGTTTAGCAAGTCAATATATATATCATCTCTGCCGGTTGTTTGCGATACCATCTCACCACTAATTAAATAATCAATAATTCTCGTTGAAACACCATTGTTAACAAGAAAATCTCTAAATTCCAACAATGCTTGCGTGTATAATGACGATGAAATAAAGGTCCAAACAAAGATGCCCAATACACCCATAACTATTATCTTCTTGCTTGTACGAAGATTTATATAACGCCAAACGCAAATAATTATAAATACTGCAAGAACAACAATAGAACCTCTTGTGCCCATTGCAAAAGCATATATCACACCTGTTGCAGAGCAAATAGCCGGAAACAGCTTTTTGGATTTAAAAAAATAATCAATTGCAATTAATGTGTTAGGCAAAAGTAAATATGACCAATACATACTGTAATCTTCATTATGAGATCCGCCAAGCGTTCTACCGCTATTTAAGAAATAGAGTACATATAAAGTACTGACCAATATTGCCAAGCAACTTAATAAACTTATAGTTTTATATGTATCTTCATCCAGGTCAATACATAAACCTAACATAAAAAAAGGGATGCAGGGTAATATGTCAGTCCACAACTCCTCAGCTATATATTGAGAATTTTGCGGATGAAAAATAATTGTCAGGAGAATTGATACAGTTAAAAATATAATGATTTCAATATCATTTGCTCGTATCCATTTAAGCCTCGCTGAATTAAGAGACAATAACGCCAACAATGAATACAATATCGGGAAAAAAAAAGGTTTAAAAATTGACATTACCGGTAACTTTCCAATAATAACGGCAAAATAATCAAACAAAGTATAGTGGCATAACATAACACCAATCAATAATGTAAAAAATGTATTGCTGGTTAGTTTTATCGTCCTCGTCGGTATTTTTAATGCATATTTCATCTGCTCATCTCCTTATTGATAGATGGCAACTACCAATCTATTTTCCCTGTCTGATAATGTTCTTTATTTTTCCAATATAAAGAACAAATGACAAAAGTGAGTAAATACGAAGTTTTACACAAATCAGTATAATTTTTTGATACATGCTCCCTGCTATTCTTAGTGAATAATCCGTGAAATGTGTATTTCTACACGTTGCAGAAAGCCATTTGATACGACTACAAAATTTCAACTCCATTTTAGGAGAATATGAAAGTTCTAAAGCCTTAATTATTTTTGAAAAGATCTCTTTCTCCACTAAAGCATGCGTATTGATGTCATCACAGTTCCATTGCATAATCGTTTCATTCCACACATCGCGCAATCCCGTAACCGCATCTATATAATCAACCGGATATTTTTTCCACTCAATTCCTGATGTATTCTGATAGTAACTATATAGCACATCAGGAATAAACCGAACATTTCTGCAATAAGTAACATATCGAGATATAAAGGCCTCATCTTGATGCCTCCTCAATGCAGGATACGTTATATTGTATTTTCTTATAGTTTCTCCATCAAAAAATTTGTTCCACGGAGCTCCTTGTATGCTGTATCTGTTCGTCATCCCAAAGAATTCACCATAATCTTGTCGAATTGCTTCGCCCGCTATTTCGAAAGATTCATATTCCCTTACCAATACTGCATTTCCATCATGCGTCAAGCATTTATATCCGAAAACGATTAAATCATATTGCCCGTCGTTCATTGCATCGACGAGAGTTGAAATTGCATTGGGTTCAATATAGTCATCAGCATCGGGAAAATATAAATATCTGCCTTTGCTCTCAGATATACCGACATTTCGTGCCGGTCCAGAACCTTGATTTTCGGTATGTACACATCTCACTCTATTGTCATCTGCGGATATTTTTTGACATACTGCGAAACTGTTATCCTTGGAACCATCATCAACCAATATTACCTCAATATTTTCATAGTCCTGATTCAAGACTGACCGGACACTATCTTCCAACGATTTTTCCATGTTATATACAGGAATTATGATGCTCACCAAATCTGATTTATACTTCTCTCTATTTATCTCTCTATTCATATAACCCTCTATTTTTAAAACGAATAATTCCCCTTATTACGAATGATGGTATAACAAAACACAATTGTGTTATAAACAACCGCTTTCGTGGAATCCGCTCCCTGCTTAGAAGTTTCATTTGTTCCTTTGCTTTCTTTTTGTCGCCGCTAAGCAGATAAGATCTGACCACAGAAAGCTTTTGCAGCTCATGCTCTGTTTTCAAGCTCTCCTTGACGCTGTCAGCAATGGTTTCATCGTTTAGAAACATAGGCATGCGGTTTAACGGATCAACTTCAAAAGATCGAGTGTATCGCTTTGTTGCTTCACTATAATCACGGTTTCTCTTAACCGTTACCGTATCAATGGCAACTAAACCAGTATGTACGTAAACTCTCTTCCACATATCTGTATCTTCTCCGAGCCTAATTCCCGGCTCAAACATTCCGTATTTATCGAACATCTCTTTTCGAATACATACGCAACCGGTCCAAATCAGCTCAGAAAAGCGGAATAATTCCTCTATTATATTGTCATAGTAAACAATCTTGCCTGTCACCGCGGGCATATCAATCTTTTCGTTATCATCCATCATAGATACGCAAAAACGTGTCGAAAAAAAAGCCCTGTCTTTATACTTTTCAATTGCTTCAGCTAAAGCAGACAAATGATTCGGATAGAATTCATCATCTGCATCCAAAAAGCAGATATACTCACCTTGTGCTCTTTGAATGCCCTCATTCCGGGCAACAGAAACCCCTTCGTTTTTTTTATCTATTACAATCAATCGTTCGTCAGAAATACTTGAAACTTTCTGATAAGTTGTATCATTAGAACCATCGTTTACGACAATGATTTCAAAATCAGAGAATGTCTGCCTTAATACGCTCCGAACGCTTCGTTGTATAAAATTTTCCGCATTATAAGCGGGAATTATTACTGAAAATTTCATGTTTACCTCAACTCAATATAAACGAATCTATTTTCGCTATATATTCATCATCCTCGCAAAGAACATCTTTCATAACATTATTACAAGCTACGTCAAATTTCTCAGCATCTATATTTACATAATAATTATAAAGGCGATCAGCAAAATTCGAGTCCACCGCAAGACTCGCGCCTATTCCTGACTGTTTAGCCCATTTTGGCTTATATCCCTCCGGTTCTACCAACTGAGGAATATGATAGATCATTCCATCGTAAAACCGATTGGATACTGCATATTTAACTTTATTGCCATCATACTTTTTATTTCCATAACAATTATTAAGAATGTGCGCATCTTTTAACAACAATGCTTTATCTTGATTGTTATACGACCCTGTAAAAGTAACATTTGTAAAACCATTCTCGACGCAATAATCTTTGTAAAGTTTTAATTCCGGACCATCACCATGAAATACAATATTAAATCGCGAATCATTCTTTAAGGCATCCAAGTAGTATCGTTGAAACTCAAAATACCGGACAACCCCATTCCACACAAAGTTAATCTTACCTTTGGATTTCTCAAATTTTGCTCCGTCAATAATGTCATTGCGATTGAAATTATGCGCAATGACATACTCGTGCTCAGGCAAGAACTCCTGAAAACCTTTAGATGATATAGCAGTAAAAGCACTATTCTCGATAACTTTTTTCTCAATCGAATAAAATAGTTTGATGTGTTCGTAACTATAATCTCTAATATCAAAAATATAGTTACCTTTCTTTTTTTTATAAAGAAAACTACCAAGAAAAACGCCGGTTAATGTTGACAGGGCGACAATTTTTTCATGATGATTGTTCTTGAGTTGCCGGATTAACCACTTTCTAAACTTTACAAAATCAAGAAGCTTTTGAATTTTTCCTCTTGTAAGATCAGATGCCCGATCATAATAAACATAATGCTCAGACAAACTCACATTAAATTGGCTTCTATTCCAAAAATACACTTTGTAATCAATATGTGCATTTTCGAGTCTTTCTATATACCTGTTAATGTAGGGACAATATTTTAAATCTCCGCAAAAAACCAATGCAACCATTTACTTACCTCGCTTTGCATACCTTTTTTTCTTGTAAAATCCAAACAAGAGATTCCTTGCAGTGTTAATCAAAGCAACTATGCTATTTTTTCCTTCTGCTTCCCGATACAGCTTGTAATGCCATTTAATCAGTTTCCCGTATCCGTTATTGCTGATGGAGCCGCTCCGTTTTCTGTACTTTGCGAGCGTCTCGTCCAAAAGATAGCAATCCGCCTTTTTACATACTTTCAACCACATAGCATAATCGTTGTTCTTCTTGATGTCCGCAATTTGAATGAGTCCGACTGTCTCGACATCATACATAACCGTCAAACACCCCATCCAACAATAATTGTACATTCCGTGCTTGGTAATTCGTTTCGGTCCGCTTACACTCTTACCATTCGGCTTAGACTCCTCATCAATCTCAATGTAGTTCGTATATGAAAAGTGGTAACCGTTTTCTCTCATAAATGAAATTTGCTTTTGGAGCTTTTCCGGCTCCCACAAGTCGTCACTATCTAAAAAGGCAATCCATTTGCCCTTAGCTTCTCGCAAAGCATGATTCCGCGACACCGCCGCCCCGCTGTTCGTGTCGTTTTTTATGTAATGGATTCGTTCATCTGCAAGATATGGGCGGACTACATCATCGGTATTATCGGTCGAACAATCATCAACAATAATCAATTCCCACGTAGAGTACGACTGCGCTAATACCGATTCTATTGTCTCTTTTACAAAACTTCCCGTATTATACGACGGCATTATTATTGAAACTAATTCACTCATAAGATCAGCTTCCTTACTCTGTCGCTTTTGTTCTCTGCATATTCCTTCCATTTTCAAAACCCCATTTATTTGGTGTATCGCTCTTATTTCGTCCAGCTTATACAAAATTCTTCGCATTGGAAACAACAGCTTTACCACAAACTCAATTTTAGGATTATATGTAATATGCAAGTTGCAATAGGCTTTTCTAAACTCAAAGTATTTTTCAAGATAATCTTGAAAAGATGTTTCATGGTTAATGCTTCTTGCTCCGTCACATATATATCCGCCACATGTCAGAAATGAATTAAAATATCTCAATACGCCCTCAACGATAGCTGCATTTACACCGTTTTTTTCCTGCTCCGGCTTTGTTTTCAGAACCGTGAAATCAATATAGTTTTCACTTTCTTTTGACAGTAATGCATATCCGCATAATTCATAAGTCTTGCGACTAAAAGCGCCAATACAAACATACCTGTGCCAAGTTTTGACAGAAGATAAAAATGCTTGTTTATCTACAGACGGACGGTATTTTTTCGGATATGCTGAATATGCTGCAATTTGCACATTATACAGTTCTTCATCATAACTAATAGGATCAATCTCTTTGATATCGAAATTCTTGATGCCTTTATTTATCACATACCGACGTTTGGCTTTAAGGACATTTATATCAAATGGGGTATCCTTTATTACATACCACCAATTCGTCTCGTAGCCACAATCAAACGCGGTAGTCCATCTTGATAATAACGGAGTACCCCCCCCCGATTTTCCAGATGCTGCCATCATTTACCGGGCTCATATCAGGTTCTTCGTTTGGAGGTGTTACCGGTATGGCTGCATAGTTGTAATATTTCCATCCATCTATCTGCATTGTTTCACACTCCCAACAATTCTCTTGCTTCTTCCTGCTTCTCATAATATGTATCCTGATTGATTTTGCCTTCCATTATAAGCCAATCGCCGTAATCCATATCCGACGCCGTACCTTCGCGGACAATATCGCTTCTTTTCAGAACCTTACCTACAGTTTGCAGAATTATCCTTAAATCTCCCAAAAAAGTAATTCCATTATCTATGTACTGCAAGTCATATTCAAACTTCTGCTCCCATGTGATATTGTTTCTTCCATTGACCTGTGCAAGTCCGGTCAACCCCGGACGCACTTCATGACGACGACGCTGTTCGTCGGTCAAAAATACACAGTCCCGAACCAAAAACGGACGCGGACCTACCAGACTGCACGAACCTACCACTATATTCCATATAGATGGCAGTTCATCAAGCGATGTACTTCTTAAAAATTTGCCATAAGGCACAAGCCTTTTCTCATCCGGCAACAAATTGCCCTTTGAATCCCGTTCATTTGTCATTGTTCGAAACTTAATCAGTGAAATAATTCGTTCTTTACCTGTTCTCTCATCAATCATTCCCGGTCTTTTTTGAACAAAAAACGGGTTTCCTTTCATAACAATTGCTCCAATTGCAGTTAGAAGCAAAAGCAGCGGAGAGAGGACAATAAGCGCAAGCAAAGACAGTGTAACATCAAAAAATCTTTTCCAAAACTTAGCATACATATATGTAACTCCTAATAAATTTAATTGAAACAGCTTCTTATGATTTCTATTACCTTGTTCTGAACATCAACCGTCATTTTATTATCGCTCGGCAAGCAAAGACCGCGCTCGAATATATCCGCGCCGACATCGGTTACACCGCCCGCAATATAGGCATTTGTGCGGCAGCGGAGCGTACCTTCTCTGCCGATTACCTCATGTGCACGGTACATAGGCTGCATATGCATCGGCTTCCAAAGCGGTCTGCCCTCGGCATTATAGCTTGCAAGCGTTTCAAGTATCTCGGTTGGGCAAGACTTGCCCGTTTCTTTTATGTACAGTGCCTTGGAATCATCCCTGACTTGCTTGCACATATACTCTTTATCAATAATCATGGCAGAGAGCCAATAGTTCGGAATCGTGCCGTCCGTAATCGGATTCATCCGGACAGGCAAATTTTTCAGTCCGTCGCGGTATCTCTCATAAACGTCTTTTTTCTGCGCGATATGCTCCTCAAGGTGCAGATACTGCCCGCGGATAACTCCTGCAATCACATTGCTCATTCGATAGTTATAGCCGACCTCCTCATGCTGATACCACGGTGCATTTTCTCTTGCTTGTGTTGACCATTTGCGCGTTTTGTTTGCCACCTCAAGGTCATTAGTCAAAAGACAGCCGCCGGAAGAACCAGTGATGATCTTGTTGCCGTTGTAACTGATTGCCGCATAATCTCCGAACGAGCCGCACTGTCTGCCGAAAAGTGTCGCGCCCATCGCTTCGGCGGCATCCTCAATCAAAAGCGCACCATGCTTTTCGCAAATTTGCTTGATCAAATCAATCCGTCCCGGAAATCCGTAAAGCTCAGCGCAAACGACCAGCTTCACATCGGGGTACATTTCAAACGCTTTTTCAAGCGCCGCAGGATCCATATTCCAGCTTTCTGCTTCCGTGTCAATAAACACCGGAATACCGCCCTCATAAACAACCGGGTTTAATGTAGCATCAAAGGTCATATCAGAACAAAACACCCGCTTGCCTTCCAGTGCTCCGTGGCTTATCGGCGGCTTACTGTAAAGCGTTTCGCCTGCGTGCTTTACCGCTAAATGAAGCGCGGCAGTACAGCAAGACAGCCCAACCGCATATTTCATCTCTGCTTTTTCGGCGGCAATCTGTTCAACTGCGTTGATATTCTCGCCAACCGTACTCATCCAATTTGTGTCATAAGCCTGCTGAACATATTTCATTTCATCGCCGTGCATCGTCGGCGTGGCAAGCCAGACTTTTTTATCAAAAGGTTTGAATTTCATAGTTTTCTCCAAAAATCTCATACTGCCGCAAGGCATTTTTACTTCGTTGTTCTCGACAAGCTCCATTGGTTTCTCAAAAGGCTCGCCCTTATATCCCGAACCTGTTTTCCCTGCATATGCCGTTTTCATAAGCATTTGGAGTTATCAAAAAAACGTATCTGCATCAAATGAAATCGGACTTCCGATATGAATGAGCTTGTTCGGAGTTGTGCGCATGCCTTCTTCGGACATCGGCTTTTCCTCATACAGTTTCTCGCCAGGCGAGAAACTGTATATTCTATTTTAATATCCACTAAATTAAATATTAATCAGATATATGATATCATTTTTTTGTAACTTTGTCAACTATCTTAGATAGTAAAACCGCACGCAAACGCAAAAAAAGCCAAGAAACATTTTTAAATACGTTTCTTGGCTTTTAACATATGTTCAAAATAGTTTAAAGTGTTTTTTTACAATATATTTGCTGCTTTTCAGGAATACCTATAGTGATAGATTTCAACAAAGATGTTATTCCGGTAAGCGCAAATGCGGAAACTATTTCCAATATAGCTTATTACCTTTCTAACTCTTTCTGCCCGTTATGGCATTAAATTCATCTTGTGTTATAACTCCCAGCTCAACATATCTTTTGAGCTGGTCTATGCGGATATACCCCTTGTCGTATCTTGATTTGATTTTCTTATACATTATTCATTGCCTCCCATAATTAAAAGTTCAAGGTCTGTGATTTGCTGCCCCTGCTCAATGTTTTCAAGCATAAGGTCTGTGATGTCTTGCTGCAAACGTTGTGCTTCCGTATATTCCGGCTCCGCATTCTCTTTATCCTTTGCCGCTTGAAGCCACGCAGCTTTGTTTGTTTTGATGTTGTTTTCAAGGTTTTCGTGATACGGAATGACATCTAACACATATACGTCATAGCTGTATATAGTGTCACCTTCCTCCGTTGTCTTTTGCTCAATGTTTTCATAGAAATGCACGCTGCATTTCCCGTTGCCTGTCTGCTCAATTAAGAATTTAGCCGTAACAGGCGGTTTGATTGTGGACTCTGCTTGCATTGCAGATACCTCCTTTAAAATTAAATGTCTATATTTATTTTTAATAATTACACTTTTTATTTTTATAGCGGCATTTGTTCGCTAACATCCTCATGGTTTTTTGACAAGAAGGTGCGCCCCGTAGTACAAGAATGAGAACGAGAAACCGGAGTCGCAGCGTAAGAAGAACGCCCCGGCGCTGGCTCTGCTGCTCCAGCCACCGCCGAGCCAGAGCTGACATTCACCTGTACTCTGATAATAGTAATCGGGGGCGTAGGTTGATGAACCTCCTGCCGCCGCTGTCGGAAACATTACCCATGGTGCCTTTTCATCATATCCGAAAGCGGAAACATATCCGTTTGCTTCTGCATTCGTGTAACCGACTGCGCTATATTTACCGCTGTAAACTCCGTCAGCATAATCACTCATACTGTTCGCATAATGCACCACTCTGTCTTTGATGTTCACACCGTCAATAAATCTGTATATCTTTGCGTGAAATCCCTCAATGCCGCGATAGTTGACATCTGCATAGCCGTCCGTGTAGTTGTTGTCTCCGGCAAGCCAACCACTTTTTCCGTTCAAGGCATCGCAAGAGCCGTTTAACGGTGCAACATTCCACATCATATTTCCGACAGCGATGGTTATCGGGTCTCCGTCAAATGTAATTGTCGTTTGCCCGGTTTGATCGTCTGTTGAAACTTCCGTTATCGTCCTCGGTGTGGTAGTTTTATCGTTTACGCTTTGCGAAGTTCCTATTTCTATACGCTGACCGAGTTTGTATACATTTTTGTATGCGGAAGCAATCGTTATAGTATTGCCCTCTGTCGTTTCTTCAAGAGCCTTGTGGTTAGCCACGTAACTCAAACTGCTTGCACCGTCGCCGAGAGCTGATTGTGAATCAGTGTTTGCATACTCCACAAGATATAGTATTTGCAGAGCGTTTACACACGACAAATCCTCAATCCCCCAAATACTGCCTTTGTTTCTTGCATATGTGCGAAAATCTGCTCTTGCGGTTCTCGTCATCGGCTGAGCTCCCGTAATGCTCTGCAATTTAACCTTGCTGTCCGTTTCGTCTGTGTCTGAGCTTGCATTGTATGCCGAATGGAATACCTTGCTGACTTCCTTTCCGTCATCAATAAATAACGGGTGCAGCTCATATCCGGCGAGCTTTGTTCCGCATATCCATATTTCCTCTATGGCTCCGGTCTTAACTCTCTTGTAGTAGAATTTCGGTATTTCCACCATAACATCTCCGTTTGTGCCGTCTCTCATAAATGACGGCTCTCCGGCATATGCAAGAATGTTTCCGTCAGAATCAATATTGCACAGTCTCATATCGCTCCAAGGATAAATGCTGTCAAAATCATTTTCCACACAGTCCGTTGAGCCTTTATGTGCGTTTGCAACGAGCCCAACGGCATCTCCGAGTCTTTCACATACGGTGGACGATGTGCCTTTCCAACGTACACCGTATTGCTTGACGGTAACTCCGTACAAATAACTTTCGGGGAGTTTTCCGTTTGCGTCCAATGGAGCGTAGCCATTTGCTGCTCCCTTTCCCGATATATCTTCTTTTAATTCAAACTTTCTATCGCTTTCAGATTTGGTATATGCATCACCTATTCCGTAGTCAGCTAATGTTGTACCCTTGTCTGCTTTGAAGTTCAATTTTGTTTTTAATTCCGAATTTAATTTTGTCTCGTCAATTGTACCGTCAGTAATTTTGTCAGATGTTACCGATCCGTCAGCAAGTTTTAAGGTTGTTACCGCCTCATCTGATATTTTTGCAGTCGTAACCGATCCGTTCGGGTGGTCTAACACTTCAGCCGATGCGTGAGCGTCAAACTCGGCTTTTGAAGCTTGCTTCACATCGTCCACATTTCCAAGACCGACCTGCTCCTTCGTAACTGCATGCGGATTGCTTTCGTCTGCCTTGTGTCCCTCCAGCGCTGTGTTTATTTTTGATACGTTTATTAGTATCTGATCAAGAATTGTCTTATTGTTCGTTCCCGGTATTCCGTCACCGAATGATTCAACCGCATTTGCAATAACATCACACACGGTAAGTACCTGCTCATCAGCAGTGCACACTGTAAGCCGCACGGTAAGCTCTCCCGGCACTGCATACATGCTCGAATCTATCACAAACACAGCATTTTTGCCTTCTGCAAATCCCGTTCCCGAAACGACTGTTCCGTCTGCACGCTTGCAAAGCGCTTTTATCGTGCAGCCTGTCAAATCCCACGGTGTGCGGTACACTATGCGGTATGCATCCACATCGTTTTCCACCAAATCCGCTCCGCTGTACTTTTCAAGCTCTGTACCGTAGTTAATTATTATATCCTTGTACATTTTTCCTCTCCTTTTGTGTTTTTTATAAAATTTCTTTTGCCGTTCTGCACTAATCGAATATGTCTTCATCACGTTTATTGCAGAATTGACTTTCTTATTGGTATTTTCTTGCTTCGATATAATTATAGTCATTTTTTTCGCTGCACAGTTCGAATATGCATAATTATGAACATTTTGGAATCTCATCAGCTTTCAGCAACCTTTAAAACATTGACAGCATATAAATCATATGCTATGATATTGTATATTTATATTATAATAAGCGGATTTATAAAACACTTGTTCAGATACGACTTTATTGATTAGTAGTTTGACGTATAGTGTGAAAGAGAGGTCATATGTCAGATAAGCAAAAAAAAATTTGCGTGTTAGGTCATTTCGGTATAGGTGAAAATCTTCTAAATGGTCAGACCATAAAAACTAAAATAATGACAAATGAGCTATGCCGCATATTCGGTGAAAATCGAATTATAAAACTTGATACGCACGGCGGCAGAAAAACTGTTTTCAAAGCACCGTTTCAAGTTATTACAGCTCTTAAAAACAGCAAAAATACGATTATTTTTCCTGCTCATAACGGCGTCATTGTGTATGTACCTCTTTTGGCAATGCTGAGACATATATTTAAAGGATGCAAGCTTCATTATGCTGTAATCGGAGGCTGGCTTCCCGAGTTTTTGCAAAGCAAAAAGCACCTTGCAGAAATGCTCAAAAGCTTTGAGGGTATATATGTAGAAACCAATACAATGAAACAAGCCCTCGAAAAGCAGGGATTTTCAAATATATATATACTGCCAAACTGTAAAAAGTTTAGCATATTGAACAAAAACGATCTCGTTTATCCGAAAAAGCCGCCATATAAGTTGTGTACCTTTTCACGTGTTACAAAAGAAAAGGGAATAGAAACAGCTGTAAATATCGTAAAAAACGTTAACAGAAACTTGGGCTATACCGCATATACGCTCGACATTTACGGTCAGGTTGATAAAAACCAAAAGCGATGGTTTAAAAAATTAAAATCAACATTTCCCGATTACATAAAATACGGCGGATTCGTACCGTATGACAAAAGCGAGCAAGTCCTTAAAAACTATTTTGCACTGCTTTTCCCCACTCAGTTTTATACCGAGGGTATCCCGGGCACGATTATCGATGCATATGCAGCCGGGTTACCTGTAATTTCGGCAAAATGGGCAAACTATGACGACGTTATAGATGAGGGCAAGACAGGCTTAGGATACACGTTTAATGACGAAAAACAGTTTTACAATCTCCTGCTTGATATCGCCAATAATCCGCAGAGCTTTCTTGACATGAAGTATAACTGCCTCAAAAAAGCTGCAGAGTATATTTCAAGCAATGCAATCAAAGCATTAAGCGATAGAATAAAGTAAGCATAATCCGAAAAATATAAATATGTAAAAAGAGGAAAAAGAGGAAAAAGCTATGAACGATGCTCAAAGATATACAACCAAATTAATTGCATACGAAATCTGCAATCGTGAATTTGATGAAAATCCGAATATATCTGTTGATTTGCTTAAAGAAATCTATGACATTTGTGCATTTCACAGCGTTGCAAACCTCGCTGCAGATGCCTTGTATAAGCTTGGCATGTCATCATGCAGCGATGAAATATTTCAGCTGTTTAAAAATGACCAGTATTTCTCGCTTATAAGATGCGAACAGATTAACCGTGAGCTTAAAGCTATTACAGAAGTCTTTGAAAAGTCAAAAATCCGCAATATCCCGCTCAAAGGCGCAGTTTTGAGAAACTTCTATCCCGAACCGTGGATGCGGACAAGCTGCGATATCGATGTTCTCGTAAAAAAAGAAGAATTGGATAATGCAATAAACATATTGGTTACCGAATTGGGATATGTGTTTGAAAGAGTGGGCGACCACGACGCGTCACTGTGGGCTCCGAGCAAAATACATATCGAGCTTCACTACATTCTGTTTGAAAAAGCAAGCAATGCCGATAAAGTCATTTTAAAATTAAAAGATTACATATCACCTGCCGACGGAAAAAAATATCAGTATGTAATGAATGACGAAATGTTTTATTTTTATCATGTTGCACATATGGCAAAACATTTCAAAAACGGCGGCTGCGGAATAAGAACGTTTATAGATATGTGGATTTTGCGAAATAAAATGGATTTTGTTTTTTCCAAGCGCAAAAAACTCCTTGAGGAAGGCGGTCTGCTTAACTTCGCCTTGATTTGCGAACAGCTCTCCGATGTTTGGTTTTCAAATGCCGCTCCGAACAAATTTACCGAGATTATGCAGGAATATATCTTTAAGGGAGGAAGCTACGGCAGCTTTGAAAACTTTACCGCTGTATATAAAAAAGAAAATACTGCCGAACTGAAGTTCTTTTTAGCCAGAATGTTCGTTCCGTACAGTATATTGAAAATCGAATATCCAATCATCAAAAAATATAAGGTACTGACGCCGTTTGCCGCAGTGTGGCGCTGGGGTGTAAAAGCTCTTGCCAAAAAAAATCGCAGTAATGATAATCCCGAAATATCAAATATTCAAAATGATGATATCAAAGAATTATTAGATTCTATAAATTTGTGATACCTTAAGCCCGGCACATCGAGGCCGGGCTTTTTGTATACCGTTTTATCCATTGCAAGTATTTGTATCTGTTTAATTACTTTGACGTAATCTCTTCGGCAATGGAAACCGCTTATCTGTTTCGTCTAAGAGCTTTTAAAACCTCACCGACAGAATAATAGTTCATTTCAATTCCTTTGCTTTCCTGTAAAACGTGCTTGATTTCATATCAAGTCTTTTCATAGCTTCTACAGCAGTGATTTCGCCGTTTTTCCAAAGGTTTACAACCTCGTCAAAGTTTTTCCGTTCAATCGGTTTGCGTCCTTTATACACTCTTTTTTCTTTTGCAATCGCAATGCCTTCTTTCTGCCGCTGCAAAATATATTCCCGTTCAAGCTCGGCAACTGCACCGAATACCGTGAGCATAAACTTTCCGGTAGGCGTGGTTGTGTCGATTGCTTCTTTTTTTGATACAAACTCTACATTTTTAGTTGTAAACTGTTCCACCAATTCCAAAAGGTCACGGGTGTTGCGGGCAAAACGGCTTATGGACTCAACTATAACCGTATCACCGTCCCGTACAAAGCTCATCATCTTTTGCAGTTCGGGGCGGTCGGTGCTTTTTCCGCTCATTCT
Organism: uncultured Clostridia bacterium; assembly: GCA_934481345.1. Classification (GTDB taxonomy): domain Bacteria; phylum Bacillota; class Clostridia; order UMGS1810; family UMGS1810; genus CAKSIN01. The sequence goes on along the minus strand of CAKSPF010000018.1, from coordinate 1,994 downwards.
GTCAATGAAAACGCTGTCAACTTCAAGTTCTTTCATCAAAACCTCTTGCCGTGCCGTGTTTTGCTCCGCTGTACTTATTCTTATATATCCTATTTTCAATTTTTTCTCCTTTCTCCCGTTAGGGTATGGTTTAATTATGGGATATCCCAAAATGCTTGATATAACCCCAGCGGCATATAATTTATCCCTCCCAAATGGGTACAGCCTAATGGGTTATCAGTCCGCAAAGGTCATCACAAATCTGTGATAATCAAAGACTGTATGAAAAAAGTCCGTTAAAGCCGTGAGCATTTTTGCGATTATCACATATTTGCTCTTAGACCTTAACGGACTGATAAATTTTTAGTTTTTTATTCTTCGTCGATTACAAGCAATCCTGCGCTGTCTGATACAAATTCATAATAATAATCCGCATCTTTATTTACCGGTAAACCTATCTTAATTACATATTCGTCCCGTATGTCAGTGTTAAAAATATTTTTGACATTAAAATACGATTTGATAGTGTATAGATGATATTCTTCGTCATTGTATGCAAACTTTTCGTAACGCCGAGGGATAAACTCGGCTTTAAACTTTGGAAATTTTACTTCGGTTGTAAACTCATCTTCAATGACTTGTTCGGCGACTTTATATGCCTCACGCATACCGTCAATACCAATAATATTATTATCTGGGTTTAGGCTTCTGACAAATGTCATTACCGCGATGATTGCGACAATAATATATAAAACTGTTTTTATATAGCTCGGCTTCTTTTTTTGAATATTTTCCTGCTCATTAACTTCAATAGTGTCACTCATTAAAACATCCTCCGTTATTTATTGCGTGCCCGGTTAATTTTCTCCATTTGAATTTCTGAGTTTACGGCTTTATAAAACTTTTTCCACTTTCCGTCTTTATTGAGGTGATAGAATTTATTTTCCGTATTGTCAAAAATATATGTTTGTTTTCTTCTGCCTAAAATGTAGCCGGTATTCCAGCATCCGACATGAAGTGTATATCTGCCGGATGCAGAATCTAAATTTTTCTTTGTAATCCAGCCTCCGCCTTTGGCTGTTTTTTGAACTTTTTTCAAAAATTCGTCATCCGCACCTTTGATAAATTCATCTATTACTATTTCTGCCAATTGCTGATAGGTTATACGAATAGTTTCCGCTTTAGCTATCTTTTTTACTAACGAATCAGTTACGTTATTTAATAATCCCATTTTGTTCATCCTTTCTTGTCCCTTAAAAGTATAGATTTTCGGTAAAATCAAAAACTAAAATTTGATTGTTAAATATGCTGAATTTTCACAGAATATATTGACGAAATATAAAAAGTGTGCTACAATTATTCTAAATTTTAAAGGTGTATATAAACCGCCGAAAATCTATACTTTTCTGTCAAAACTAAATACGGTTTCCGTAGCGGTAAAAGGCGCGGAGCGTCATATTACATCTGTCAGCACCCTCTTGTGCTGATATTTTTTTATCCTTCCACAGCTTATAATATTCGGCGTATTCTTTTGGCAACGTGCGTTTCGGTCTGCCGAACTTTACGCCTCGCCTTTGTGCGGCGGCGATACCCTCCGCCTGTCTTTGCAAAATGTTTATGCGCTCATTTTCCGCAACAAAGGACAAAAGCTGCAAAACAAGGTCGGCTATAAATGTGCCGAGCAAATCCTTTGCTTTTGTAGTGTCGAGTAGCGGCATATCCAAGACGATTATATCCGCTTTTTTGTTTTGCGTGATTTTTCGCCATTCCTGCTGTATTTCCTTATAGTTTCGCCCTAAGCGGTCAATGCTTTTTATCACAAGCAAATCGTCCTTTTTAAGCCTTTTATAAAGCTTTAGATACTGCGGTCTTTTAAAGTCCTTTCCGCTCTGTTTGTCTATGTAAATACATTCGGGTTTTATCCCGAATTTTATAAGCTCGTCAAGCTGTCTGTCCTCTTTTTGATTTATGCTTGAAACCCTTGCATATCCATATTTCGTTTTCAGTCACCTCCC
>CAKSPF010000017.1 GCA_934481345.1 uncultured Clostridia bacterium | reverse complement strand
TTTTGGTTTCTCTGTGGGGTTCTTGTTTATACAATCGACCACTTGATTTCTGTTCCGCCTTTGAACTTAAAAACGATATGTTCTTTGGAGTATATCGTCATTGTTTCTATCACCGCATTCCAAAGTCCGGTATCAAAATCTGTAATTAAATGCTTCTGCTTTTCCAATTCATCAAGGAATGCCGCAATCATATTTTTCCTCGAATTTCTGTTTGCAATTACGGTCACGGATTTATATTTTTTAAAAACCAAATCAACAAAGCCCGGAAATTCTTCCTTTGATTCCCAAGGTGTTTGTGCGGAATAATTAAAACCGATTACGTCGCTGTTTGCAAAAAGCGGTTCATAATGTTTAGCTTCCTCGTGGCTGCCGCCTTTTCCGTGTATATATACAATTGCATTATCCATAAAATCACTCCCTAGTCACAAAACTGCAAATATCTTGATCTACTATTCTGTAATTTGCTTTCTCATCCTCGCTGCAAACTGAATTTCTTTCGGATTTACTTCCCGTATACATTACCTCTTTGACTTTGGTTCAGGCAATTCATCATACATAGCTCTGAAAAGTTCGGTCAGCAATTCTTTGTTATCAACCTGTTCTACTAAAATCATATCTTTTGCTCCGTCATACGGCGGCTCATACCGTGCATCGGGCAGCATAGCTGCCGCGGACGGTACAGGTTTTACCAGAAGTCTGTTGTCGCAAAGATAAGCGGCAATTTTTTTGTTGTAATAAACTATATATTCACCCATCATCTGCCTGTGCGTTATATTTTCAAGCTCCGACAATTGTTCTAAAATGAAATTCAAATACTGTTTGCTTGTTGCCATATCTTACCTCCGTGATTACAATAGTGCTATTTTTTAGCTTTTCGGTTATCCTTCCAATACTTGTTGTCTATCTCCCACATTTTATCTTTAAAGTGAAGTTTTGCAAACATATTATACAGCAATTTCACCTTTAATGACGGTTTTAAGTTTTTTGCAAGTTTTGAAATTTTAACAGCTTTTTTATCCAGATTTTTTTTGAAGGTGTTTTTGAATTTTTCAGGCATGTCATTCCAAAAGAACTCCCATACCGGCTGCGTAACAATATGCGTTCTTGCAATACCCCAGTAATCCATACTGTCCTTTATATCCTTTGCGGCGGATTTTAATCCTCCGCCGCCCGCCGTTGCGATAATTAATGCCTGTTTGTTTTGCATATCAAAATCCGGACGGTGAACAAGCCATCTGTAACCGTAATGATCCAAAAATGACTTTATCTGCCCCGGCGCATGAAAGCACCATACCGGGCAGCAAAATATAATTAGCTGTGATTTAGAAAAAGCCTCATTTATCGGCTTTAAATATTCATAACCGCCGCATTTATCTTCGTTTCCGTGCAGGCAGGTATAGCAGCCTCTGCATATATGAGGCATATCATCGGGCAATGTAAACTCGAAAACTTCACCGGCATTTTCGATTTTTGAAATGAAATACTTTGCCGCATTGTATGTACTGCTATTTTTCCTTTTTGTCGCCTTTATGAGCGTAATGTTCATTGTGCTGCTTACCATATTTTTACCCTTTCAGCCGGATCAACCCACATACCGTCTTTTTCGGTTATGCCAAAGGCTTCGTAAAATTCGTCACAATTGACAACAACTCTGTTTACACGCAGTTTATCTTCGGAATGAACGTCAATACCTGCCGCATACTTTGCAAATTCCCTTGTTTTTGTGCTTGCCCATGATTTTGCCATTGAGCGGTACAGTTTTTTGTAATCCGGATTTTCAAGCCTTGAAACAATTTCCGTAATACACTGAACCGCGCCCTGGTCTGAAACATTTTCGCTGAGTGTCTGTCTGCCGTTCATCGGAACGCCCGGAATTCCCTCTTGTCTGTCATAGAAATATACCGTTTTTTCACATCTTTTTTCAAATTCGGCATAATCTTCGGCGGTCCACCAATCGGACGCATTTCCGTTTTCGTCAAACTTTGCGCCGTTGTTATCAAATGCGTGTGTGATTTCATGTGCTATGACATAGCCTATTGCACCCAAATTTTCTTCATATGAAGCATTTATATCATACATCGGCGGCTGCAGTATTGCCGCAGGGAATGTAATATCATTTGATGTAGCGCTGTAACAAGCATTTACCGTGTACGGGTACATTGCCCATTTTGTTTTATCCGGAGCGGTTCCCTGCAATTCTGATATATATTTCATAGAAGCCCCGCCTATTGCAAGTATATTTTCAAAATAGCTTCCGCCGTCCGTTTTGGATTTAATTTCTGCGTTGTCAAGATAGCTGTCCCATTTGTCGGGATAACCGATTTTGATTCCCATTTTATCAAGCTTATTTATTGCCTTTTCTTTTGTTTTACTGCTCATCCAGTCAAGATTATTGATTCTTTCCTTGTAAACCGATACGATGTCGGTTACCATTTTAAGAACGTTTTGTTTTGCCTCTTCGGTAAAGTATTTTTCGGCATAAATCTCGCCGATATAATCCGGCATAACACTTGCAACATTCATTGCCGCGAGTTCTTCATCGGAATATGTTCCCGAAATACCGAGATATTCCTGATTAAACGTATTTGCCGCGTCTATAAATTCTGTGTTTAAAGCACCGCCGTAATTCAGAATTACACTTAACTTTGCGGCGGTTTTCAGAGTTTCGACATTTTCATCGGTAAAGAGCCGTGCAAATTCTTTCGTAAGTTCCTCATCCATAACAAGAATTTTATCATCTTTTTTCAATCCCTGACAAGATATAACATCATTCAAATCAATATTCGGAAAAAGCGACTGTATTTCGTCAAAGGTATAGACGTTATAGATTTTGTCTATGTTATTTCCTTCCTCGGGATTAAGTTTTTTCTCTGCCAATGTTTTTTCAAAGTCATAATATTGCTCAATCTGCTTATCGGAAATATTCTCTTCCGCAATCTTCATAACACTTTTCAGATACTTTAAATATGACGCTTTTTGCTCACCGGTGCCGTTCAGATAGAAATCCTTTGTAAGATACGGCTCTGCTGCTCCGAAACACATAACGTATTTTGTGTTGTCCTTAAAATCAGTTGTGACGGAAAATGCGGTAAACGGCGCCATATACAAATTCTTGATAAGCTTTGTCTGAACATCTGCAAGCTCTTTTACGGTTTTTACCGACTCTATATCATTCAAATACGGTTTTATCGGAGAAACACCGATTTCGTTACGGCTCTTTGTATCCAATATATTTTTGTAAAAATCAGAAATCTTCTGTTCTTTGCTGCCTTGCTTGCCGCCGTTTTCTATTGTTTCTTTGATAATAGCATTTACTTCTTCCATACTGCTGTCCTGCAAATCATAGAGCGTTCCTGCCATTGTCCGTCCCGGCTTCAATTCAAGTTTATCAAGTGCATCTTTGTTTACTGCCGCATAAAAATCGTCCTTTTCGTTTGTGCCGAAAAGCGCATATGCCCGCTTTATAAAAAGCTCCATTTGTTCTTTTGTCACATCATCATACGGCGAAAATGTACCCTCTGCCGTACCTGCCGCAATTCCGGAGTCAAGCACCGGCTGAAGCTCCGGTTTTGCCCAATCCGGAATATCGCCGAACGAACCGCTTTTAAGTGCAACACGCGCATTGTGTCCCGAAAGAGCCGGTAGCTCTCCGAAAGCACGCGACAGCATAACAAGCGCTTCCGCGCGGTTAATGTTCCAGTCCTCGTGAAGCTCGCCGTCACCGCCGTAGCCTTTGATGATATCGGAGCGCTGCACATTGGGATTGTAATCGTCCGCCGCGCTTAAAAGCATGTCGGCAACCTCGCCGCGCGTTGCATACATATCGGATGCAAATACCGTATTTGTAAATAAAACAGCCGCAGTAACTCCTGCCGCAATAATTCTTTTTGTTTTCATAATATTTCCTCGCTTTCTTTGATTTTTTTCCATTCTTCCCTTGTGATGCACGTTACATGCTCCGTTCTTGACATTCCTTCAATCGCACAGGTAACATTTTCCGACGTATGATGATAAGTGAATCCGCATTTTTCCATAACGCGCTTTGAATTGGTATTCCCGTCAAAATATCCGCACCATATTTTATCCATTTTTAAATCCGCAAATGCATGCTGCATAAGACATCGGACTGCTTCGGGAATAAGTCCCTGCCCCCAGAACGGGACACCGAGCCAATACCCAACCTCACATTCCGTATCGGGAAGCTCTATATTGCTTTTGCTGCCGATCATCAATCCGGCACTTCCGATCGGCTGATACGTTCCTTTCAATATCACAGCATAAGTTTCAGGTGCTGACAGAACGTTTTTTATAATATCCCGGCTATTTTCAACGCTTGTGTGCACCGGCCAGCCTGCAATCGGGCCAACCAAAGGATTGCTTGCGTATTTATACAAACTTTCTGCGTCAGATAGTTCCCAAGGACGCAAAATCAGCCGCTTCGTTTCCAGAGTATCATGCTTTTGGTATTTATTTACTATTGACATCTTTGCACCTCCTTCAAAAGTAATTTAACTGTCTGCCTTTATATATTTCAAAAGCAGAATTCCCTTTATTACAAACAGCAGAAACGATACGCTTACGGCATAAGCCTCTCTTATCACCGCCAAAAACAATACTGAAAAAATACCAAGTATCATTGAAGTGACTGTCAGTCCTTTTTGTGCTCTTGTTGTTTTAAAGAGTGACAGCAGAACTTTTGCTGTTCCCGTTGCCATAACAGCAGCAAACATGATCCAGTAAATCACATGATTAAACGATACCTTTTCAAGATATATAAACAGATTTACGGCATAGATATGTTTTCCTATCGGATTTGAGTAAACCGGCAGAACCACAAGCGCAAAATATAACACATCCGTAATTCCAAACAGTAAATCACACATACTTTTAATATTATATTTATTTTCTTTTTCGGCAATTGAAATAATTTTTTCGCCCGATAACAAATCATCAATCGATACCGAAAAAAACTTTGATATTTCCTTTAAAGAATCAATGCTCGGATACCCTCTGCCCGACTCCCATTTGGAAATTGCCGTTCTTGATACATACAAATCTTCCGCGAGTTCTTCCTGTGTAAGTCCTCTGTTTTTTCTAAGCTCCTGAAGCTTTTCGTTAAATTCCACAGCTACACCTCCAAATCCGTTTTTTCTTTACAGAACAATAATACAACAGCTTTATAGATACTAAATAATCCTGTGCTCAGCAGAACTCCGCCGAAAATATCGGTAAACCAGTGCACACCCGAAACAAGCCTTCCTATTGCCATTATGCAGGAAAATACCACCGCAAAAATACAAATTACGATTTTGAGTGCTGAGTTTTTTAATCTGCGTTCAGCCTGAAAGGCAAGCGTCGGCATAACACTCAAAACAAGAAGTGTTGTTGATGACGGGTACGAAGCTTCCATGCATCCTTTAATTAAAATCGGTCTGTAATTTACAGGATACATCTCAAAAATCAAATAGCCGAATATCACTGCAATATAATAGATGCCGAGCAATATAATATCATAATCTACTTTAAAAAAGCTTTTTCTCTTAATCAACTGAGCGAGTCCTATTCCGCCGAATATCAGGCATATCAGCACAGGAACAAGTCCGAGCCAATCGGTTACTGCATAAAGTAACATATGCACACCGGTCAACTCAAAAAACCAACTGTTAAAAGCTGAAAAACCTACATTTGTCCCGTTTGGTCCAATCGGTCTTACATCCACCGTTTGAATCAGTACAGTCCATACGGCAAATGCCAGCATACACATAATTCCCATAGTCATTGTTCTTTTTCCGTTTCTTTTCATTATTCTACACCCTTTTCGTTTGATTTCGCCGTCAGGCTAAACCAAGCGTAACACGGGATACAGAAAAAACAAAGAACCTAAGCGTAACATAAGCGATACGAATAGTGTCAATCAAAGTTAAGTATTCATATATGTTGTATTAACGGTTCGGTAGAATAATCTGACGTGCTCCTCCAGCTTTTTAAGACATTCCGCCTCTTTTTCCGGCTGGCGGTCACAGACGCCGAGCAGCATAATAATCGGTGCAATATACATTGCTGCAAGCGCTTCGGGGTTTTCTTTTCTTATCCTGCCGGCTTCAATAAGACTTTCAAATATCTCTGCATGATATTTAACAAGCCTCTCAACAAATCTCTGTGTGTACAATTCGGAAAGCTCTGCCGTGCGAAACTGTTCAATAGTCATCATACAGCGAAAAAGGCTGATTGCCTTATTGTGCAGAGAATACCAAAAAATCCGGCAGACTTTATGAACAAGCAAATCCTCCGTAATCTCCGAAAACACTTCAATATCTCTTTTTGCATCCTGAACATGGATATTGATTTCGTTTGTATATTTTTCATACTGCATTGCGGTATCTTCAACAATAGCGTCGAAAATAGCCTGTTTGCTCGGAAAATGATTATATAACGACGGTGCCTTAATGCCCACGGATTTTGCAATTTCTCCTACGCTTACGGAATCGTAACCGTTTGCCGCAAATAACTCCAATGCTTTTTCAAGAATTTTCTTTTTTGTATCTTCTTGTTTCATATATTCTCCTAACTAATGTTCGTTAGCTATATTGTAGTACGGATAAAATCAAATGTCAATAGCTTTTTAAATTAAAATATAGCTGAAAAAGGAGCTGTAAATGTACACTTTTACAGCTCCGATAAAATTATTGTTTTTTCTTTTCAACCGCAGTCCAAATCTCGCATGTATAATCCGCATCCTGCGTATCTGCGGACGGATAACTCTCTATTTCTATGCCGCACGGCTGATATTCGCTTGCCGGGAAAAATTCCGTACAAATATACTTATACACCTTCTGAAACGCTTCTGGCATTTTGCCTACGCATTTGAACACGGCATATGTGTGTGCCGGGATTGTTTCAACCGTCAGGTAATCTTCTGTTATCTTTCCGCCGTTGTAATGTGCGCCTATTCCGTAAGGAAAATCCTTGCCGTTTGATGTGCTGTCGGCGTCAAAGCTTATACCTATGATGCACTTGTCAAAAATATTGTTTTCAGGAATGTATTTGCAAATTGCCGGGATGGTTCCGTCACTTTGACACTCATTCCAGAACTTTGCAATCTCATTTGTTGTAATTTCATGCGCCATGGGGAAACGTTTTTTTCTGAGCACCACTTCAAAAGCTTCTTTTCTTTCAATTCTGTAATCCATAGTTGTACCTCCGTGTAAAATAAGTTTTACAGAAAGTCTGGAAAACGATTTCAGACCGGCGCCGTGCTTTGCGGCAGACGGTGAAACACCGTGAAAACGCGCAAATGCTCTTGAAAAGCTTTCAGGGGTATCGTATCCGTATTTCAGTGCGACATCAATCACCTTGGCATTCGTGCACGCAAGCTCATTGCCGGCAAGTGACAGCCTGCGGAAACGTATATAATCGCCAAGACTGCAACCGCAAATTGCACTGAAAACACGCTGAAAATGAAAGCTTGACGAATATGCAGCTTTTGCAACCTCTTCATAATCAGCAGGTTCGGTTATATGTTCTTCAACATAGTCGAGCGCCCGCTGTAGTCCGGAAATCCAGTCCATATCGCATTTCTCCTTTCCGATAAACCTATTATACGATAGTTAGCGCTATGTTTCCTGACTTTTTGTGCTTTGATGTGACAGATTATTTTTTTATGATTTTTTCCGCCATAGCACCGTCAATTTGGTTTAAGGTTACGAATTTTCCGCCGAAGAACACCGCCCAGTTATTGAACACACACGGTAGATTTTTTGCTTTTTCCAAAGAATCCACAAATACAAAATTTATCGGAATATTTTTTGTGTTACAATATTCATGCAATTTTTCAATCCGCTGAAAAATGTATGGGCACTGATAATCATAATAAACCGTTAATTCTTTTTCCGGAATTTCCTGTTTAACGGACGGCGCAAACTTCGGAGCCGTACCGTCAAAAGATAGAGCCAGAAGTTCATAACCGTCCGAAGTTGAATCAACCGCTTTGAAACCGAATTTTTCAGCAAATTTTCGGTCTGACAGCCAATTTTTCTGTTTTACTGCGCCGAGCATGCAAATCCCCGATTTGCCTTCAGCCTTTGCATCGCTTATGCAATACTCCATAAGCTGCCTGCCGTAACCGCCGCCCTTTGGTGTGCCCTGCACCCAAAGACAGTAAATATAATAAAAATTATCTCCGATAACCGGAACCCAGGCTTTTTCAAGCGGAGCATATTCAATGAAAGCACAGCCTTTGATATTCAGCTTGCGAAAGACATGCCCTTCCCCGAGCCTATCAGCAAGCCAAGCTCGTTTTGCGTCTATGCCTGGGTGCGATTTGGCACGGATAATGCAGCATAAATGCTCGTCCGAAAGATTTTCGGGTGTTAAATTAATAAATTCAGTATCCATATCAGACATTCTCCGAAATGAGTTTCAAAAATTTTTTGTCGGATAAAATCTCATTTGTCACATATTCTCCGTTATAAAAAAGTGCATATGTTGTAACAGGTGACGGCGCATTCTGTGCCTTTTCCTTTGTATCTATATGAACAGAGCGAAACGGAATATTATGTTCTTTTGCAGCATTTTCAATTACAGGAACGTATTTTGCGGTAAAAGGACATTGATTTGTATAATAAAGAACATAACCGCTGTCATCAATATGCGGATGCGCGGCGCAATCTTTGAATTTCGGTTTTTTGGCATTTTCATCAAATGGCAAATACCAAAGCTGAACACCGTTGCCGCTTTCATCACTTACAAAAAAACCTTTGTACGTCAGGAATTTAGGATCGGCAAGAAATGCTCTTTTCTTTGCGGATGACAAAATGCATAATCCTGTTTTGTCTTTCTTTTTGCTGTCATCGACCGCATAATCAAGTAAATCTGTCGAATAACCGTTTCCTTTAAATGAGCCGGATACCCACAGGCAATCAATATACATATATCCGTCCGCGCAAATCGGCACCCACGCATTTTCGGCAGGAATATACTCAATAAAGCATTTTCCGCGCTCTACACTTTTATAAAATACAAGACCTTCGTCAAACCGCTCTTTAAGCCATGCCTTCTTTGACGATACCTGTATATCCTTGTTGTTTGAAATCGCACAGCAAATATGCTCTTTCTCAATATTATCCTTTGTTACCCGTATGTATTCCATAATTATAGAATTCCTTGCATAATTGTATTTTGCCATGTTCAACTTCAACGGATTTTTTCCATTCTGTGCGGCTGATGCCATATACTGCCGTCTGCCCGCCTTCGCTGTCGGTAAATTCACGCTGAAATCTCATTCCGTTCGAACGGGCAGTTGCAGAAGATGGAATGTTAGACTTTTTCATATATGAATACAACATATTAAACGGTGTGTGTTCAAACGCCCAGTCACGGACAGCCTGTGCCGCCTCAGCTCCATACCCCTGCCGCTGATAGACTTTTGCAATGTGATAACCGATTTCCGGCAGAACTGTTCCGTCTATATTCTGCATTGTAACTCCGCAGTCTCCTATCATCTCACCCGTAGCTTTCAGACAGACCGCCCACAGACCGAAGCCGTATACACGGTAACGTTCAATATTTCTGTCAATCCAATTTTGTACTCTTGCCTTGTCAAAGGTATATGGATAGTGCTGCATAATGTCGGAATCGGAAAGCACGGCATACAAAGCGTCAAAATCATATTGCGTCATTTCTCTCAGAAAAAGGCGGTTTGTTTCAATTTCCATATAACATTCTCCGTTGCACAGCAAGTATTATTTAATAGATTATACATCAGCGTTACTTTAGTGTCAATAACCTCATACCGATTTATGGCTTTATTCTATAAATTTAAATTCAGAACGAATGCGGATATTATTATTCCCAGACCGATACCGCCTAAAATATCGCTCGGGTAATGAACAAACAAATACATTCTCGAAAATATTATCATCAGGCACAGCACTGCCGCAATAATATGAATGTGATGTTTGCATGCATAAGAATATATATACAGCCAAGCTTGCAATAACAGCCGGAATATGTTATACTGCAAAAAAGCCATTAAAAGGAGAACGTAAAATGAATATACGAAAAATAACCGAAAAGGATACTTCTGAAGTTTTTAACATGATGAAAGATTTCTATGATTCGCCGGCAGTTTTACACAAAGCTCCCGATTCTGTTTTTGAAAACGATATCCGCGACTGCATAAGCGACTGTCCCTATGTTGAGGGTTACATTTTTGAGGAAAACGGCGCAGCTATCGGATATTCGATGCTTGCCATAAGCTACTCAACCGAATTCGGCGGAATATGCGTATGGATTGAGGACTTATACATGAAACCGCAATACCGCGGAAAAGGTGTCGGAACTGCATTTTTTGCTTTTCTTGAAAGCGAATACGGCAAAAAAGCAGTGCGTTTCCGTCTTGAAGTTGAAGGCGGCAATGCCGGAGCAATTGCAATGTACAAAAAATCCGGCTTTTCGGTTACACCGTATGTACAAATGACAAAAGAATTCTAAAAAAGCCAATCCCCTTGCAGGCAAATAAAGCCACAAGGGGATTTTAATCATACTTCCATTATAACCGGCAGAATCATAGGCCTGCGTTTGGTTTCGTGATAAAGCTGTTCTGATATTTTGGATTTTATATTGGTTTTAATTGTGTTCCAGTCGCGTATGTGATTTTTTTCGCACTGCTCAAGGCAATCTTTGGCTATATTCTTGATTTCATCCATTAAGCTTTCAGACTCTCTCACATATACAAATCCGCGTGAAATTACATCGGGTCCGGCAACCACATATCCGCCTTCCGAGGATATTGTTACAACGACAACTATAAGGCCGTCCTCGGCAAGATGCTTTCTGTCACGGAGAACAATATTGCCGACATCGCCGACTCCGAGTCCGTCTACAAGCACTCTGCCTGCCTGAACGGTATCGGTAGCTTTTGCACCTCCGCGGGTGATTTCCAGCACACGTCCGTTGTCAAGTATAAAAACGTTTTTCTTATTTATGCCCATAAGGTCGGCAAGTTCCGCGTGTTTCCTTAAATGCTTATACTCGCCGTGAACGGGAATAAAGTATTTCGGCTTTGTAAGTGCAAGCATAATTTTGAGTTCTTCCTGGCTTGCATGTCCCGACACATGAACCTTTGCATCTCTGTCGTGTATTACTTCGGCACCCTTTTTGGTAAGCTCGTTTACAACGTTGGACACAAGCTTTTCATTTCCCGGAATAGGATTTGCAGACACTATTACGAGATCTCCCGGAGTTATTTCAACCTTACGGTGATCGCTGTATGCCATCCTGTACAAAGCGCTCATAGGCTCACCCTGACTGCCCGTGGTTATAATTACAAGCTGGTGCGGCTGATACTTCTTAATATTGTCTATATCTATCAGAATATTATTAAACAATTTAAGATAGCCGAGTGTTGTGGCAACCTCTATCATATTCAGCATACTTCTGCCCGAAACCGCAACCTTTCTGCCGTTATTATGCGCAGCATTTATTATCTGCTGTACACGGTGTACATTTGACGCAAAGGTAGCAACGATAATTCTCTGTTTTGTAGATTTAAAAAGATTTTCCAGACTTCTGCCGACAATGCGCTCCGACATGGTAAATCCACTGCGTTCGGCATTTGTGCTGTCGCTCATAAGCGCAAGCACACCCTTTTTGCCAAGCTCGCCTATTCTTGCAAGGTCAATCATTTCTCCTTCTATCGGTGTGCTGTCTATTTTAAAGTCACCTGTATGAAGGACTACGCCGAGCGGTGTGTGTATTGCCAGTGCCACGGCATCAGCAATGGAGTGATTAGAACGTATAAATTCAATGGAAAATGTACCGAGTTTTATCGTATCTCCCGGCAAAACTATATTAAGCTTCGTCACCGAAAGAAGATTATGTTCCTTTAATTTATTCTGAACCAAACCGAGAGTAAGATTTGTGCCGTACACAGGAACGTTAATTTCTTTGAGAAGATACGGCAGCGCTCCTATATGGTCCTCATGACCGTGCGTAAGCACTATACCTCTGAGCCTGTCTTTGTTTTTCAGCACATAGGTATAATCGGGTATAACTATATCTATACCCAAAAGTTCCTCATCCGGAAACGCCATTCCGCAATCGAGCAGTATCATATCGTTTCCATACTCAAAGACGGTCATATTTTTTCCGATTTCGTCCAGACCGCCGAGAGGAATAATTTTAAGTTTTGATTTTTTTGTCACAATTTGCCTCCTGTTCTTTTTTGTATGTATAAAAAAGTTTATTTCGTTTTCAAATTAATTTGTGTTTAACAAATAACCGCGTATATTTATAATTCCAAATCACGTTGATTTATATACAGTTATTTTTTAAAAACCACTCCGTCGCTGCTCATGCTTTCAATCACCGCAAGCGACTCAACCCTTACACCGCTTTCTCGCACAAGCGCACCTCCGGGCTGAAATGCTTTCTCAATCGCAATGCCTGCGCCGATAAGCTGAGCACCGGATTTTTTGACAATATCAATCAGTCCCATAAGAGCTTTACCGTTTGCAAGAAAATCATCAATTATAAGAACTCTGTCATCTTTTCCGAGATATTTCTTTGCAACCATTACGTCATAAATTTTACCGTGTGTAAAAGACTCTACCTGCGTCACATATACATCATCCACATTCGAGCTTTTTCCTTTTTTGGCAAACAATACCGGAACATCGAATACCTGAGCTGCCATGCAGGCAATTCCGATGCCCGAAGCTTCAATAGTAAGTATCTTGTTTACACCCTTGCCGTCATACAGACGCTTAAACTCCTCGCCCATTTTTTCCAAAAGATGAATATCTATCATATGATTTAAAAAGCTGTCCACTTTGAGAACATTGCCGTCTTTTATAATACCATCCTTTAAAATTCTTTCCTCCAATAGTTTCATAATTTATCCTCCGTATAAAAATCCGCATACAATCCGCATAACCTAAACAAGCTTCATTATGTCTGCATACGTTATAAATATCATCAGTAAAATAAGAAGTGCAAACCCTATAAGATGAACCAGTCCTTCCTTGTTTCTGTCAACGGGTTTACGTCTTATCACTTCAATAATTACAAAAATTATTCTTCCGCCGTCAAGTGCCGGAAGCGGAAAGAGATTTACCACGCCGAGATTAATGCTTATTAACCCGGCAAGATAAATAACATCAAGTATCCCCTGCTTTGCGGCAGAACCTATTTCGTTTACAATGCCGACAGGTCCGCTCATATCCGACATATGCACAGTACCCTTAATCAAATCCGCAAAAGACGAAACAACAATTTTAACAACAAAAATACTCTGCCGGTATGCCGCAGACACCACAGTTACCGGATTGGGTTTCTGTATTGCCGTTGAAAAACCGAAAATTGCTCTTTTAGCCGATTCGGCATATTTCGGCGTAATCACCTTTTCAAACTTTTTGCCGTCACGGTTAAAGGTGATTTTCGCCGTGTTTGTTCCGTTCTTATACGAAAAATAATATATATCATAGTAGTCATGAACATTTGTTTTGCAGTTATTTCCCTCCATGCGGACAATAACGTCTCCGGAACGTATGCCGGCTTCTTCAAATGCGCTCTTTTCCACTATATTGTCTACAATATTTGTTGTAAAACCTTTTGAAAAGCTGCACCAGATTACAAAAAGCACAAAACCGAGCACAAAATTCATAAGTGCTCCTGCCGCAAGGACAAGCAGTCTTTGCCACGGCTTTTTATTTCCGAAAGCGTTCGGATCATCGGATTCCGAATCCTCACCCTCAAGCTTTACATAACCGCCGATCGGCAGCAAGCTGAATTTATAATCGGTACCTCCCTTTCTGAATCCGAAAAGCTTAGGCCCCATACCGATTGAAAATTCATGAACCGTAACACCGGTAAGCTTTGCCATGATAAAATGCCCGAATTCATGTATAGCAATAATCAGGCAAAAAATTATTATTGTATATATTGCTGTAAGCATATTTAATTCCTTTCAATGACATTTGCCGCAAATCTGCGCGCAAATATGTCCGCATCGCAGATGTTTTCCGCCGAAACAGATGTATTATCAGCATTGTTCATGGTTTCCTCCACAACTTCGGCAATCTGCAAAAATCCAAGTTTTCCATTCAAAAAAGCCGCAACGGCAACTTCATTTGCGCCGTTCATAACAGCGGGCATAATGCCGCCTTCTTTATACGAACGCACTGCAAGGCTTAAACATTTGAATGTATCTGTATCCGGTCTTTCAAATGTAAGAGTTCCGATGCTGAACAAATCAAGCTTTTCGCATACACTTCTGCCTCTTTCCGGATAATTTATCGCATAGTTTATGGGTAGCTTCATATCAGGCACACCAAGCTGGGCAATAACCGAATTGTCACAAAATTCCACCATTGAATGAACAATACTTTGCCGATGGACATAAACTTCGATATTATCAATATCCACGCCGAAGAGCCAGCGCGCCTCAATCATTTCAAGTCCTTTATTCATGAGCGTCGCGGAATCAACAGTTATTTTCGCACCCATAGACCAGTTCGGATGTCTCAGAGCGTCATGCACGGTAACCTTGGCAAGCTCCTGCCTATTCATGCCGAAAAAAGGTCCTCCCGAGCAGGTAAGCAAAATTTTGGAAACATCGCTTCCTTTTTCTCCTTTTAAACACTGAAAAACCGCACAGTGTTCACTGTCAACGGGGATTATATCCACTCCGTATTCCTGCGCCAAAGGCATGATTATTTCGCCGCCTGTAACAAGTGTTTCCTTATTTGCCAATAAAATTCGTTTTTTACTTTTTACAGCGTTAATTGTAGGTATAAGACCGACATTGCCTACAACAGATGTAAGCAACATATCCGCATGCTTAATGCACGAAACCTCGCTAAGATTTTCTTCACCGCACACAACCTTAACTGCAGTATCCGCAAGCCTTGTTTTAAGAGATGAATATTTCGTTTTATCACAAATACACACAAGCTCCGGCATAAATTTTCTCGCCTGAGCCTCAAGTAAATCCTCATTTTTATTTGCAGAAAGCGCAACAATATTTATATCCGTATCATGCTGCGCTATATCAAGCGTTTGAGTACCGATTGAACCGGTAGAACCCAAAACAGCAATATTTTTCATAATGTTCCTTTCCCAGCGAGCTGCACAGGATTAACTCTATATTATGCCTATGCAATAACTTTAAATATAATTACAAAATAGTATACCACCGGTGCAACAAAAAGAACAGAATCAAATCTGTCTAAAATTCCGCCGTGTCCCGGAAGCAAATTGCTGAAATCCTTAATTCCGTGTTCTCTTTTAATGCACGAAGCAGCTAAATCTCCGAGCTGCGACATAACTCCGGCAACTATTGCCAATACCGAAAGCATCAGATAATTCACAGTGCATCCGAATACGTTCGAGCATATCAGACCAAAAATAAGATTAAATAAAAGTGAACCGGCAAGGCCTCCGGCAGCACCCTCGACAGTTTTTTTGGGGCTTACCTCCGGTATGAGTTTATTTTTACCAAACCGGCGTCCTACAGCAAAAGCCGCAGTATCTGAAAGCCAGGCTGTAATAAATATAATCCATATAACAAAATTACCTACCGGGAGCTTCCTTACCAATATAATGTATGAAAACAGAGCCGTTACATACATAGTTGAAAAAAACAGTTCTGAAATCTCATTAAAGCCTATAATATCATGATTAAAAATCATGTACACCATAAGAAAAGCAGCATAAATAACAACACCTATACCGAGAGCAAGTACTGCATTTTTGGAAAGCACTATTGCAAGATACAAAAGAACAGTATATATATATCCCATCATACACAGCTTGTTTTGTTTTTTTAAAATTCCGGTCGCACTGTAAATTTCGCTAAGACCAATCAATGCTATAAGACTCATAACCGTAGCTACCGTTTTAACACCAAGACAAAGCACCAAAACAGCAAATGCCGCTCCTATTACTCCAACCGTTATTCGTTGTTTGAGCAAGTCAAACACCTCCGTATCGTCTGTTTCTTCTCTGATAGTCCGCTATAGCCTTTAAAAAGTCATTTTTTGTAAAGTCCGGCCAATTGATGTCTGCAAACCACAATTCACTGTAAGCACTCTGCCAAAGCAAAAAATTACTTAACCTCAGCTCACCGCTCGGTCTTATTATAAGGTCCGGATCAGGCATGTAATATGTATATAAATTATTTGCAACAATGTCCTCATTTATGTCATCAACACCCAGACTGCCGTCCTTAACCTGTGAAGCTATATTTTTTACGGCATTTACAATATCCTCTCTTCCGCCGTAATTAAGTGCAATATTCATGGTTATTTTGCTGTTATTTTTTGTGTTTTCTTCTACAACGTCTATCTTTTTTCGTATTTCCTCGGAAAGTCCGTCGCGCTTTCCGATAATTCTTATGCGGATATCTTCACCGCCGAGAAGCTTTTTGTAATTGTCGAGATAGTGAACCATAAGCTTCATTAAAGATTTTACCTCGTCCGACGGCCTTTTCCAATTCTCTGTTGAAAAAGCATAATAAGTTATATAACGTATGCCGATGTCACCGGCAAAACGCGTAATTTTTTCAAGTGTATCGGCACCTGCCTTGTGACCGGCACTTCTTGGCAAACCGCGCTTTTTTGCCCATCTGCCGTTGCCGTCCATAATGATACCTATATGCACGGGAAGATTGCTGTAATCTACTTCATCTGTTGCTTTCTTTTTAAAACCAAACATATAGACCTCCAAAAAACTTCAATATAGGGCAACTGCATAATTATTTGTCTTTACAAAGAAATCATACTTCTAAGATTTCTTTTTCTTTTGCGGCAATTATACTGTCAATATCTTTTACATAGTTATCTGTTAATTTCTGAATATCCTTTTCAAGATCCTTAACGTCATCCTCTGTAATCTCGCCGTTTTTCTTCTGAAGCTTTGCGTCCTCCATTGCATCGCGTCTTATTGAACGGACTGCAACCTTTGCGTCCTCGCCTTTTTTATGAATACCCTTAACAAGCTCTTTTCTTCTCTCCTCTGTAAGCGGCGGAAAATTGAGCCTTACGGATTTTCCGTCATTGTTCGGAGTAATACCTATATCGGATTTTAAGATTGCTTTCTCAATTTCTCCGAGAATTGACGCATCCCAAGGCTGAACCATAATTGTTCTTGCATCCGGTACACTTACATTCGCAATCTGTGTAAGCGGCGACATTGCTCCGTAGTATTCTACCGCAACCTTATCCAAAATGGCCGGGTTTGCTCTGCCGGCTCTTACTGCTTTCATTTCAGATTCAAGAACAGAAATGGTTTTCTGCATTTTTTCTTCAAAAACTTTCAAATTTTTTGCCATGAATATTTCCTCCGTTATAAATAAATTTTAATTTTCGTATTTACTGTCCTCGGCACGTTAAGATACGGACTAATCATTTGAAACAAGCGTTCCGATTTCTTCACCGTTCAGCACTCTTATGATGTTTTCCGGATCGTCTATGCCGAAAACTCTTATCGGAATATTGTTATCCATGCAAAGCGAGGTTGCCGTGGAATCCATTACACCCAAGCCGCGGTTAAGCACTTCTTTATAAGAAAGGCTGCTGAATTTTACGGCATTTTTATTTATATTCGGGTCACTGTCGTATACGGCGTCAACGTTTTTTGCAAGCATAATTATATCTGCATCAATCTCAGCCGCACGAAGTGCAGCGGTTGTATCTGTAGAGAAAAACGGATTTCCTATACCGCAGCCGAAAATAACGATTCTGCCTTTTTCGAGATGGCGGGTTGCCTTGCCGCGTATATACGGTTCTGCAATCTGACGCATTTCTATAGCGGTCTGCACTCTTGTGGGAACTCCTCTCTGCTCAAGTGCGTCCTGAAGCGCAAGCGCATTTATAACGGTTGCAAGCATGCCCATGTAGTCCGCTCTGGTTCTGTCCATCTGTTTGCCGCTTCTGCCGCGCCAGAAATTTCCGCCTCCGACTACGATAGCAATTTCCACACCCATATTGAGAGCCTGCTTTACTTTGTCGGTAATTGCTCCGATAGTATCTTCGCAAAGACCGAAGTGTTTGTCGCCGGCAAGGGCCTCACCGCTGATTTTCAACAATATTCTTTTATACTTCATTTAATTTTCCTCCGGTTAATATATATATAATACTTAGCTTTTAAAACAATGACGGCAATTATTTCCTACAGCCGCATAATGTCACACATATTATAAGTATAACATAACCAAAAGCAGATTTCAAGATTTTTTACACAAAATTACCAAATTAACGGCTTATAATGACAAGATCAAAATCCGGATTATACGAAACGGTATAACCGAGAGCCTCACAAAATGTTCTGATTTTCACATATTTTGCACCGTTTGCGTCAAAACAGTAATCGGCTGCATTTATTGTGTTTTTGCCGGAATTTACGGTTATACCATCACCGCTGACTGCCGCGGCGGCTCCGAGTGCCGATGAAAGTTCATATATATCCGCGGCTGCACATCCGTCATCCGTAAATATAAGCTTATTTTTAAACGAAATATACTTACCGTCCGCCATAACGTTAGTAACATCCTGCGGCTCGTAGTCAAAGCTGTATTTATTGTTTACCAGAATTGTCTTTCCTACTCTGCGTACAAGGTTTATATGCTCGTCAAAAGTAAATTCGTTCCAGTTTATGCCATCGCCGGAAAGCATAACTTTATTCTTGTTTATCGAATAGTAAACATCTCCGAGACATTCTGCGAACAAAGGTTTTTCACCGTTAAATACAACCTCCGAGTAATTATTTCCGTCCTGAGAAAGATAAGTATTGCCGTTTTTGGTATATGCAGAGAATTTGCCGCCGTTATCTACCGGCATACTTACCGACGAATCGGTAATCTCCCAGTTTTTTCTGTCAACGGATTTATAGCGGCTGCCTGCCGTAATATAATATGTACCCTTTGCATATGACATATCCGTCGGATAACGGTTGAATTTCACTGTGTCCTTTAATGTAAAATCAGCATTTAAAAAGTATACATCTCTGAAATATTCTCTTACGCCGTAATACGGAACGGCGTCATATATACACGGCTTTACCACATAACCGCCGTCAGCATACATCAGGCGGTACTCACTCCAGTTGTCATGAAAAATCTTTTCTACTTCATCTGTAAGCGGCTGATAATTCCAGTTTTTCAAATCATCAGAAACATAAAGCCTGCCGCCTTCCCACTTTATAAATTCCTTTCCGGTCCACGAATAATCCCACTTTACCTCCTGATAGGCGTTTTCGTATACGGGAATTACAACGGGCGCATCTTTAAGAACCAGCGAATTTTCCATGCCGCCGACATAGTTTGTAGGAAGAATAACTTCTATATAAAAAGTAGTGACGGATTTTCCCGGCAGCTCTACGCATGCCATTGTGTCATTGCTCTTTGCGGAGCCGGTGCCCTTGCACAATGCATAATCATTAATCATATTACCGTTTTCGTCACGCAGGATAACAATGTTATTTGCTGTGGTATTGAGGTTATATGCAGCAAAACGCGTAACTTCACCGCTGTTTTCTATGGTATATTTGTAGTTAAGGCTTACTCCGTAATTGCCCAGATTGCAAGCGTATATCTCCGGTGAGTTTGTTTTCAGTTCATAGTTGGGTTTGTATGTGCTGCGGTTTTCACCGCTGTCTTTGCCGGGATATTCCGCAGTGTCGCTGTGATATATATCAAAATTCCACACGTCGTCTTTGTCGCTGTCCTTTACCGCAGGACCGTAGTATATTTTCTTGGAAGGGTCGTAATATTTAAATGAAAGCATATCGGACGCAGCCGCAAGCGTTTTTGACCATGGGTCTGCGTTTGGATTAAGATGAGTAAACCATCTGTTTACATCATTACCGTCCGGAGCGTATTGATTATATACTCTTACCGGAAAGAAAGTATCACCGCCAACCCAGTCATCAATAGCATAGTTAAGCGAAACACTTACGCTGTTCATGCTGTCGGCAATTCCTTTATACTGCTTTTCGCGCTGATATGCGCCAAATCCGATGTCAGAGCCGGCATTATCACGGTTTCCGAGTTCTCCGCAGGATTTAAATGCACATACATTGCAGGATGTGCCCCCTCCCGTCACCTCAAAATCGGCAAGCAGATGAACAGGTCTGTAAAACGGAACAGCGCAATAATTCGGTATTATGCTGCTCAGATAGAACTTCTCGCCTTCTTTAAGTTCTACGGTAACAGGCTCAAAGTCAATAGGCACATAAGTTTTGCCCGAGTCTATCTGACGTATCGGAACACGTTTGTAGCTTGCCCATGCATTCAGGCAGCCCCAAGCTTCCTCATATGTATAGGCTCTGCCGTTATAATAATATTTAATATTTTCGGGTACCTCAAATCCGAGATTTTTTACCGTAATTGAAGTATCCTGCTTTGCGGTAAATTCAACATCCAGCTCTATGTCAAACCCTGCTTCCGTCATAACGCCGTTTGAGTCGCGAAGCTCTGTATGATTTATATGCGAAGCAAAAAAAGAATATTTTCCGGGTTCAAGTTCGTTATTCATTATGTATTTAGGTCTTGGGTTTGACGTATCTGCAAGATTATCTCTGTAAATAAATTCAATATTATTGCAGTATATGTACTTGCCCGATGTATCGGGTTCAAACACCAGGTCTTTCGGCGTCAAATCCGAAGCTGCCGCTGAAAACGGAATAAAAAGCAAAAATAAAACCGCCAAAATTTTCTTCATATTATAAATTACCGCCTTTCTCTGTAAAACGTGCCAATACAAACAAATAATCCGACATTCTGTTAAAATATGCCACAACCGCGGCAGTCGTTCTGCCGCTTTCAAAAAATCTTACAATCAACCGCTCAAGGCGTCTTGCAACGGCTCTCGCCATATCTATGCAAGCACCGCTTTTTGTTTCTCCGTAAAGCACAAGTTTGTTCGGACAAACTTTATCGGGATTGTACGACTGCATATTTTTCTCAATATCCGAAATGCCTTTTTCAAAATCAAATTCGCATCCGCAGGCAATATTCCCCGCAGCCTTCAAAAGTTCGTTTTGAATTTCCTCCAGACTTTCTTTAACCGGAGAATTACTTTCATACTTTGCAAGCCCCAAAAAAGCCGAAAGTTCGTCAATAGTGCCGAGCACTTCAAATATCAAATCGCTTTTTGAAATGCCGCTTTGACCTACTATACAGCTTTTGCCGCCGTCACCGCACCCGGTAGTAATCATATTGCACCTCCGTAATTATTCAATATATATTTTAACATACAAACCGCCGTGCTGTAAAGAGCGTCATTAAAATTCAGGCAGGGGAATTTTCCCCTGCCCGTCAGTTTTCTTTTCCGCACTGAAGTATTTTTTCTCTTATTTTAAGCACTGACGAAGGTGTTACGGAAAGTTCGTCTATTCCAATATTTACAAGAATTTCTGTAAGTGAAGCATCCGCCGCCATTTCTCCGCATACTCCCACCCATATTCCGTTTTTGTGCCCCTGTTCTACAGTTCTTTGTATAAGCCGCAAAACAGCCTCGTGATCACTTCTTACATATCTCTCAAGATGTGTATTCTGGCGGTCTGCGGCAAGTGTATAGGATATTAAATCATTGGTTCCTATGCTGAAAAAATCCACCTCCGGCGCAAGCTTATCGCTTATAATTGCAGCAGCCGGAGTTTCCACCATTATGCCAAGCTCCACATCATCGCGAAACGAATACTTATCCCGCACAAGACCTGCTTTTACCGCTGATATTACGGATTTGATTTCCTCAACTTCATCAAGAGAAGTTATCATCGGAAACATGATTGAAATATTTCCGTATGCCGAGGCGCGGTACAATGCGCGAAGCTGAGTACGAAAGAGGGTTTTATTCTCAAGGCATATGCGTATTGCCCTAAGGCCCATTGCAGGGTTTTCTTCTTTGGGAAGTCCCAGATATTCCACCATTTTGTCAGCGCCGATGTCCATGGTACGCACAATGACTTTTTTTCCATCCATGCCTTTAAGCACCTTAACATATGCTTTAAGCTGTTCTTCTTCATCCGGAGGAGCACTGCGTCCCAAAAACAAAAATTCACTTCTGAATAGCCCTATGCCTTCTGCGTCGTTTGCTTTTGCGGCATCCACATCATCAGGCGAACCTATATTGGCATAAAGATTTATTTTTTTGCCGGAGCGCGAAACCGTTTTTTTGCCTATATAGCTTTCAAGCCGTTTGCGATACTCCATATCTGCCGCAATGCGCTTTTCATAATCTTCAATTATTTTGTTTTCGGGGTCCACATACAAAATACCGTTAAGCCCGTCTACAACTGCGTTATGCCCTTCGAGGTCACGGCTTACCGAACCCAGGTTTACTATCGCCGGTATATTCATACTGCGAGCAAGTATAGCCGTATGTGAGTTTTCCGAGCCTTTTTCTGTCACAAAAGCTATTATTTTATCCTTGTCAAGCTGGATGGTTTCACTCGGAGCCAAATCCTCCGCAGCGAGTATAATTCTCTCTCCGCTCAGTTCATCAGCCGTTTTTTCTCCGTTAAGTATGCCGAGCAGCCTTGATGACACATCTTTTATATCGGCAGCCCTGGCGCGCATATAGTCATCATCCATGGCAGAAAACATCTCGGAAAATTTTTCAGCCGTATGCGACACGGCATAACCGCAGTTTACACGTTCGTCGGATATTGTGTTTTCCACTGCCTCCACATAGTCCTGATCCTCCAAAATCATTCTGTGAATTTTAAAAATTTCCGCCTCTTTTTCCCCTACCTTTTCTGACGCTGTAAGATAAAGCTCGTCCAGCTGACCGCATGCCGTCTGCAAAGCACGGCGGAACTCATACAGTTCCTGAGAAGGATTATCTGTATGCTTTTTTTCTGTTTGGAAACTGCCGTGGCTGTAGAAGTGTATTTTCCCTATGGCAACGGCATTACTCACACCTTTACCGTTCAAAGTTACCATATTTCCTCCTATAAATTGTTTCTGAAAAATTCTTCAAGCTTTGATATGGACTTATCCTCTGTTTCTCCCTGTGCAGTCACGGTTATTTTGTCATCGTATCTTATGCAAAGCCCCATTATAGACAAAAGCCTTTTTGCGTCTGCCTGCTTTTCACCTTTGGAAATTGTTATCTCATCATCAAAAGCTTTGGCAAGATTGACCAAAGCACCTGCCGGACGTGCATGAATACCGTCTGTATCGGTAATAACATAATCAAAAGTTTTCATAGAAATCTTCCTTTCTTTGTTTTACATAGCATTACCATAAAATAAATAAAATATGTAATTTTGATTTTTGTATTAAAACCGTACAGTAAGGGCATTTTAATATCAAAAACCAAAGGAATGATTAAGCATGAAAGAATTTACTTCAGACATAATAATAGTCGGTTCGGGAATGGCAGGTCTTACAGCCGCAATATATGCAATGCGTGCCGGCAAAAGCGCAAGTGTATTTTGCGGAAGCAACCCCGGCGGAAAAATCACTTCTTCATTTAATGTAGAAAATTACCCCGGAATACTGTCTATAAGCGGACAGGATTTGGGCGATACCATGCTTAAGCAGGCAAAGAACTTTGGAGTAAACATACTTTATAAAACCGTAAAAGAATTGAATGCGTCTGTAAAAAGCGTGACAGACAGCGAACAAAATGTGTACAGTGCCAAAGGAATAATAATTGCCACCGGTATGCAAAACAGAAAATCATCGGCTGTGGATGCCCGGAAATTTGAAGGAAACGGAATATCCTACTGCGCGGTTTGCGACGGCCCGCTGTACAGAGGAAAAACCGCCGCCGTCATAGGCGGAGGAAACTCGGCGCTTAGCGAAGCCTTATATCTTTCGGATATATGTGAAAAAGTTTATATCATTCATCGAAGACAAGATTTCAGAGCAGAAAAGTATTTGATTAAAAAAGCCGAACTTGTCAAAAACATTATTTGCATAATGAATACAACCGTACTGTCTTTTAACGGAAACGATACACTAAAAAGTATAGATGTCTTATGCAAGGGAAACCGCGAAACAATCAGCGTTGACGCAGTGTTCCCGGCAATAGGCTATGTTCCTCAGAGCAGTCTGTACAAAGATATAGTGACAACCGACACAACAGGATTTGCGATAACGGACGAAAACTGTACTACAAACGTTGAGGGAATTTATGTAGCGGGCGATTGCAGACAAAAACCGGTAAGACAGCTCACAACCGCTGCGGCAGACGGCACTGCGGCTGCATTTAACTGCTGCAACTATATTGACAGCCTTGCCTGATGTGCTTTTTAAAGGCACATAGCCGCATTATCAGCTACTTTATATGCGGATGAGAATAAAAGAAATGCCACCAATACGGCCATATAGTATTGTCCGCATTACCGTTTACAGACCAGACAGTATCCCAACTGTTATAATCCAAATTTCCGTTATGGATTTTATATGTAATTATATTTCCTCTCGAGCGGTTATCTGTCACATAGTAAACGCTTGCTTCTGTTTTTGAATATTTCAGGACTTTATAATACTCGATGTTTCCCAATATTTCACTTGCAATGCGGTTGTTTTCAAGATTATTTTTATGCAAAAAAGTAAGAAACTCGCATCTTGCAAATGAAATTATCCAAAAAAGCAGCACGGCCGCAATTACAATTAAAAATACTTTTTTGGCTGATTTATACTTCATATTCCTATACCTCTGTTTAATAAACCGATATTTTCATATTGCGTTTGCCATCATCATCAGTAACTGAAATTATAAACCGTTCCCCGTTATATTGAAACCGTATTTTAAAATCTGAATTATCTTTTTGAACTGAAAATGTATTATCATCGGCAACCGATGAATACAGTTTTAAGATCTTATCAACAGTTGTCTTTGTTACATACACAGCATCAGTATCCGAGGTTCTGTATTTTAAAGCTGTCCTGCCCGGCAAAGGCAGCATTTTTTGAGAATTATTAACTGTATAAGCATGTTGAATATCAATATTAAATGCCGTATTTACGTTCAGAAAAATTTATTGAATTTTCAATGCGGAGGACGCTGACAGGCTGTCGCCTTTCAAGGACGACAAGTTGAAAAGGCTTCAATTTTTCAAACGTAAGGCATATTGGGTTCAAGTCCCGCTTGCCTAACCAAAACAGTCTTAGCGTAAATCCAAGGCGGTTTGTTGAATATGTATACAAAAATCAAACCGAAAAATATTAAAATAACTGCCAACACAAAATATCTGTATTTTTTCATGTTAATTCCCGATTTCTTAAATTTATCATATGCACTTTTAAATTAGCTGTTTAACGCCGCATAAGGCATTGACGGCTCTGCGTTTTTAAATTCTTGTTTTTCATAATATCCAATAAGATTTCCGTCATCATCACGGAGAGCTACCATATAAACATCCTTATTTTCCTTATCATTATGATAGGTGTATATGATATTGTTGTCTTTGCTTTTGGCAAACCATGCAAGTACCCTGTCTATCATTTCGTTTGATTTTGCATTGTGACAATCTCTCAAATTATTTCCTGTTAAATCTTTGTGATAACGATTTATCGCAGACGGATTCATATATACAATTACCGACTCCGTGTCACATACAACAATCGGTGCGGTATCCTGATCTATGATACTTTTAAATAGCTTTTCCAACATTGATTGTCCCTCCCTTATCTTATATTCATAATAACTTACTTTTCCTGATTTATCAACCCTTTTTGAAAAAATCCCGAACAGTTGATGTATTCCGGGTTGATGCCGATGCATTATTTTTTTAATAACACTTATCCATTATAATTGCTTCCGCTACTTTATTTTTCAAGTCAATTCTGCCTATGCCGTTTCATAAAAAAAGCCGGGAATTCCCAATTCCCGACTTTTGTAATATATAAGTTTTCCGAAAATTTACAGCAAGCACATTTCTTTTTGCAATACATCTTCGGAATTTCTTCCTGCGGATACTATAAATTCTCCCGGCTCAA
>CAKSPF010000016.1 GCA_934481345.1 uncultured Clostridia bacterium | reverse complement strand
CTGTCCTCGGTTTCTTCTCTGCTTAATTCTTTTAAGTAATTTTTCTCCGAAACAGTCAGCTTGTCACTTTCAAGCCACTTATTGTATGCTGTATTGTAATTCAAAGTTTATTCCTCCGCAGTCGGGTTTTATTCAAAAATATCAAACAGTTCCCTGTTTAAATAATCATCAACTATTATATTTGTTCCGAGTTTTTTATGCAATCCGCGCTGATAAACCGCCTCTTTCGGCAGACGGCTTAACGTCACACTGCCCATCTGCACTCCGGCAGAAATCTCGGCACGTCCGTCACCGACCACAAGAACGTTTTTTCCCTCCAGGTTCAGTTGTTTCAGCAGTCTTTTCATTACTGCGTCCTTAGGGATTTTTTCCGTCCAGGTCGAGCCGTATATATCCTCTATAAGTCCGTCTTTGCCTATTTTAAAGCCAAGACCTTCTACTTCCTCATACATACCCATGCCCTTTTCCACCACAGCACCGGTTACGAAATAGTTTTTAACTCCGTGTTCTTTCAAAAATCTCATAAATTCCATTGAACCCGGCACCAGAAAAGCATCGGGATTTTCCTTAGCTTTTTTGAGATTTCCGTCACGGCAGTAACCGTTTAACACCGCCTCATACAGCTTAAACAGGCGCGGAGTTTTTTCGCTCAGAAGCTCGGTCATTTCTTTTGTTTCCGGGAAACTGTCGAAAATCTCCTCACCGCTCCATATGCGCTTTATTATATCTGAGTTTACAGCTTTATCACAGTTAACCCGAATGTGCCCTTCCTCTACCGAGCGCCTTATCGCCCACTCCATTTGAGTAAGCGCGGAAAGCCCTGCCGATTCTACGCAGAATCTGTCCGTTTCCTCATGAGTCTCTCTGCCTGCGGCTTCAATCAGCCTTTTTGCGTTTTCGCTGCTGTCAAAGTCCTCCGGTATCCCGTTTGCAATTACGTCATACAGACATATGCTCATAACGGGCGGCCAGTCGCGGATAAGAGAATGAGTACCGTCGATATCGTGAAAAGCGCATACTATTTGTGTATCATTAAAGCTGTTTACTATTATATCTGAGTTTTTATTTTTTACTTTCAGCATTGTGTACTCCCAAAACCTCATATATTTTTATTGCTGTCGATAAGAGCGCATATTGCGTCTACGCTTGCATGGGTGTCAAGACCGTCCTCCGGAGTGTTTTTGCAGTAATCAACCATTTTGTCAACCGTTGTTGACGCAACATGAAGCCTTGTGTCCGACGAAGCATAATATATGTAAATATCGCCGTCTTTTTCGATTGCTCCGTTTGAAAATACACAGCCCGACACATCGCCGCTGCGCTCAGCACCCTTCGGCGCGATGAAATATCCGCCCGGCTTGTATATTACCTTTGTAGGGTCCTCAAGCGAGGTCATAAAGCAGTAAAGAACATATCTCAGTCCTGCCGCGTTGTTTCTTACGCCGTGGGCAATGTGCAGCCAGCCGTCCTTTGTCTTTATCGGCGGTGCTCCCGCTCCGTTCTTTACTTCCTTGACGGTATGGTAAATTCTTTCGTCAATGATTTTTTCTTCTTTGATTTCGGCATTTTCCATG
This sequence comes from uncultured Clostridia bacterium, assembly GCA_934481345.1. Lineage (GTDB taxonomy): Bacteria > Bacillota > Clostridia > UMGS1810 > UMGS1810 > CAKSIN01. The sequence continues at coordinate 29,449 of CAKSPF010000016.1, read as the reverse complement.
CTGTCAACAAACGCAACGCCTATTCCTCCGCCGGAGCCTACGTCTATGAACCCGTCGGAAGGTCTTGTGTAGAGCATGTATTTACCGTTTACAAATTCCGGGTGCAGCATTACATTTCTCTGCTGATTGGGCGAGAGCAAATCCGGAAGTCTTTCCCAGCCGTCCAGATCCTTTGTGCGCACTATACCGCATTTTGCAACCGCAGACGAGGTGTCGTCTATCGTCTTGTCCTTTCTCTCGGAGCAGAAAAGCCCGTATATCCAGCCGTCCTCATGCTGAGTCAGGCGCATATCATAGACATTTGTGTCGGTTTCTTCGGTTTTCGGCAACACAATCGGTTTTTCACGGAAAACAAAGCCGTCAACTCCGTTGTCACTCTCCGCAACCGCAAAAAATGACTTTCTGTCGTTTCCCTCAATGCGCGCCACAAGCACATATTTTCCGTTTAAAAACATCGCTCCGGAATTCATAACGGCATTAACCCTTATTCTTTCAAGAAACAGTGGGTTTCTGTCGTATGAAAAGTCAAATCTCCAGTTAAGCGGAATATCCTCTCTCATAAGCGCAGGATATTTGTATCTGCTGAAAATCCCGTTTATGCTGAATTTCTTTTCGTTTTTTCTCGATATAACCGCATTGTGATTGTCGATTACTTCCTTTACTCTTTTGTTAAAATACTCTTTTGACATTTCAAACCTCCAAATGTTGATATTATATGCTATCTGATATACTTCTCGAAGCTCTCAATCCATGCATTCTTTATTATGCAGTGACCGGCGGCTTTCGGGTGAACGCCGTCAATGCTCCAGTATTCGGCAGGCGCAAGCTCAAGCGCTTTGTCGAATTTCTCCTGAAGCGGTACGAATACCGCTTTGTGTTTTTCGCTTAGCCGTCTTGCCTTCTCCGCCATTTGGCTTACACCGCTTTTGTATTTATCCCAATTTGCATTTGTCACAGTTCCTCTGAGCACAAAAGGCTCCAGAATCATCAGTTTAATCTCCGGCAGCGCCTCCTTAACCTCCGAAAGCAGCAAGCCGCAGTAAATCTCATATTTTTCGGGTGTTATGCCGTCTACGGAGTCTATACCGTGCCATATGTCGTTTACCCCTATCAGCAGGCTCATAATGTCCGGCTTTACGGCTATTATGTCCCTTTGCATTCTTGCCAGAATATCCACACTTCTGTTTCCGCTTACGCCCCTGTTCAGAAATTCATATTCGCCGGGATACTTAAAACCCAGCTCCCCTGCCGTCATGGTGGCATAGCCGGAACCCAGTATATCGTCGCGTTCTCTCGAACGGCTCCAGTCCGTTATTGAATCGCCCTGAAATAAAATCCTCTTCATGTTGTACCTCACAATTCAAAACCAATATTTTTTAGTCGTCAATTATTTGCTTCAGCTCCAGCACATTATACAGCGGTGTAAGATTATCCGTAAATGCAAATACCTTCAGCGTGGTGTTTTCTGCGTCATCGGGAACGGTGACAGTCAGGCTGTAGTCGCTCTCCGGGCTTTCGCCCTCTACGGAAAACGTCTTTAACTGAACGTTTTGCAGCATGGAATCTTCCCCGTAAAATGCGGCAAAAAGCGTAAAATCCCTGTTTGACGGAGCCGTATTATAAACGCTTGCAGTGACAGTAAGCTGTTCGCCGGGCAGATAATTCTTCGCAGCAGGAGTGCCCTCGCCGTAGATAACTCCCGTACCGCCGGTACCTACAAACACTCTGCCGTACTGCTGTCTGTCGCCGCATACCTCTACTATTCCCGCAAAGAATTTAAGCGAATCCGGGCTGATTTTTATCCAGCTTTTGCCGAGGTTGCCCGAAATATACATTCCGAATACGTCATCCACATAGCCCACCGTGTACACAGCCGGGGTTTTGCCGATGCCTTTCTCGCCTACGCCGAAGCCGAAGCAGCATCCGGAGCTGTTTGCGTCCGTGATGGTATCGAGCAGCTTCCATGTTACACCGTAATCATAGCTTGTATAAATTCTGCCGTTTGTGCTCTTTAACCACACACCGCCCTCGGTATACGGCACTGTCTTTATGGCAGCTCCGTACTGCGGTATTTCCACCTTGCTTCCGTTTTCGTCAAAAAGCGGATCTGCGATTTTCCAGTTTTCTCCGCCGTCGGTTGTACGGTAAAGTATATTTTTTTCCACATAATAAAACACATTCGGGTTTACTCTGTCGGAGGCGATTATATGGTTGTTATAGTCGTTTGCGGCTTTTTTTCTGGTGACGTTGATGTCCGTCATTTTTTCCCAGGTAGCGCCGCCGTCCTTTGAACGGTACAGACCTCTGCCCTCGCCGTAATCCGACGCGTTTTCGCTTCCGGACTCACCCGTGCGCCCTACGGAGAGAACCATAAGAATCGGGAAGCCGTTTTTCTGCTTTTTGGCGCCTACTGCACAGTCTACTATACGCATGGTTTCGTCCCAGCCGGTAACCTCTGTGTATGTTCTGCCGTAGTCTGTGGAATATGCAGCCGTACCCGTTCCGAAATTGTGTCTGCCCTTTGTTCCCGTTCTGAAAACAAACGAAGGGTCTTCCTCGCAGAAATCTATTCCGCCGCCGTGATTAAATGTCGGCTCAACGCTGTTGTCGGGAGCTCGCACATCAAGCTCCTCCTGAACGCGCAGACTGTGGTCCTGGCTTTCTATCAGAACAGCCGGAGCGTCTTCGGACGGTATTGAAGCTATTTTTGTAACGCATATTGTTTCAATGGCATTGTCGGATTTGATTATGTCCTCCTGCTTTGAAAGCGTCTTGAAATTCGGTATATATGCCACACCGCCGCCGTACGGCATCCACACGCTGTCGGTTTCGCCCACCTGATACAGCTCCGTTGCCTGGTATGAACGCGATATTCTGGCAAACGTTTCTCCGCCGTCGGTGCTTAAGAATATATACATGTTTTTTATGCTCCAAGGCGCGGCATTGAGCAAGATAACGTTCGGGTCGCGCCTGTCTATCATAAATGCGCTGAAGCTGGTATAATCGGCAAACCATTTGTAGTCCGCTTCCTTTGCGTTTCTTAACGGATGCAAATCCGTCCACACGCCGTTTTCGTATTTCCAAAAACTGCCCACTTCGTCGGTTTCCACCTTGCCCGTATCGTCCGCGCCCACATAATAATCCGCTAAGTTCGGATTATATGACGAAACATACATTTTGTCACTTATGCCGTGAACGACCTGAACTCTGCACGGAACACGCGGAGAGCCTTCAATCAGATTAAACGATACTCCGCCGTCTGTGCTTTTGTATACGCCGTAGCCCCAGGAGCTCACATAAATATCGGTACTGCGCCCGTTCTCATGCCTTGCAGGGTCTATATACACCGCCGCAACGCCGCCCGTGGGCCAGCCCTTGTCGGGTATGTCGGTAACTTTTACCCAGTTTTCGCCCTTGTCCTCGGAGCGGTAAAATCCGTTTCTTTCCGTTCCGAAGAATAATATATCCGGATTTACCGGGTCTACAACAAGCGATTCGCCTATAGCTCTTGCAACGCGGTTGTTGCCGCAAAACAGCGGCTTGCCGTCCGCAAAAAACTTCTCCGAAAAATATGTACGCTCCCAGGTGTTTCCGCCGTCGGTTGATTTTATAATGTCGGTTGTGCCGCTTGAGCCGCCGCACGCCGCATATATAACATTTTCATCCACGGGGTCGAGCGCCACCGAGCGCACGCTGGAAAGGCCCTTGTCCTTTTCGGGTATGCTTTCCATAAGCTGAATCCATTTTTGGTTTTCGGCGTCATATTTATACATACCGCCTACATCTGTACGCACATACATCAAATCGGGATTTTGAGGGTGAACGGCCATTCCGGTAACAAAACCGTAGCAGCCCATATTCACATGATCCCATGTATATCTGTGACTGTTATCGGCAGCGGCATGCGCTGCGGTAATACCCGACGCAGCAACTGCAACAGCCATACATACGGCAAAAAGATTTCTAACATACTTTTTCATTGTGGTTCCCTCCGCAATTTATTATATACTTTTTCCTCTGAAAAGCACTTTGTATTTATCTGTCACATCTTCTTGTCCCATGGTGATTTTAATGCTTTCAAGCAATGAATTTCTTATACTTACTTCCGCTATGGCTCCGCCCTTTACGGCAAGCCTGAACGATACGTCGCCGCAGTCCTCTTTAAATGCAGGCAATACATTAACGGTATTTTTGTCACTTTGCAAAAGCATCTCGTTGACTGACGAAATAAACATTCCGCTTGCTGTCGTAAACCACGGCTTTAAGCGTACTCCGGGCTCGTTTATTTCATACATTTCACCGAATACTCCTGCCGACGGATAGCTTGCGGCAAGCGAAGCCTGAGCTTCCTTTGCCATGCCTGCACGGGCATATGCCTCCGCCTTCCAGCACGCATACCATGACGATATGCCTTTGCCGAGGACGTACATATTCCCGTATTTTGCTCCGTTTATTTCAAAGTCCTTCCATGCCGCGGTAAGCTTTTCATCGGCAGCGTCTATTGAATTAAACGGATACTTTCCTGCAAATACGGCTATGCTTTTTTGCCTGCAGTTTGCAAGAGGTACATACATGCCGTTTTCAACGGGCAGGCTTTCTCTGAGCTTTGCCGCAACGTGCCTGCACTCCGCGCGGTAACCTTCATCAATGCCGAGCACCTCGGACGCGTCCGCGCAGCACTCGATAAGCTTGATTGCTCCGCACGAAGTCATAAACGGATTTTCCGCAGCAGCACCGAGCCTTTCGAGGTCTGTGCACTTTCCGATATACAGCCTGTCGCCGTCGCGGTACACCATATATTTTGTAAAGAATTTTGCACACGCGCGAATCATTCTGTAGCAGCGCGACAAAAATTCCCTGTCTTTGTTGAATTCATAATATTCCCATGCGCCTATACCCACCGTAGCCATATGGAATACATGGTCGAGCCAAGGTCCCACCGGCGAAAGCTCGGCATAGCTTTCCTCTCCCGTTTCCCAGAAAAACCTTGCCATTTCTTCGGTGTCCTCGTTTCTGTGGCAGTCGCTTGCAAGCTTTATTGCGCGCTCCAGGCACACATCAAGTCTGAAAGTCGGCACGCGTTTTGCAAGCTCCATTCTGTTTGAAGTAAGAAGCGCATAATAGCTGTAGTATTCGTCAAATGCGAAATACTTGCCGTCCCAGTAAGCATTGTTGAGCCCTATAGCCACGGAATACTTTGTGGTATAGCATTTTAAGTTATATAAAGCGGTTTTGTAAATTTCATTAAGGACGGAATCCGAAGTGTTTACATAGCCAAGCTCATAAAACTTTGTGTAATCGTCGGCACATTCCTGTTTCAGTCCTTCAAAACCGCAGTTGTCTATCTTCTTTTTAATATCTGCAAGAACCGAAATATAATCTTCGGTTTCCAGGTTGTCTTCAAGGTAATAAAACAGCGCTGCACTGCTGCCCTCGGACGGCTCAAATTCAAGGCGAACTCCGTTTTCCGCCGCCGCGGCGCTGTGCGGTACGTCCATATACAGGCGTACCTCTCCGGTATATACATCTATGCCGTACATACGAAAGCCCGTTACGGATTCGTTATTTTCCTGCTTTATATACCGTATTGTTTCCAGCTCTTTTGTAGCGTCGTTAAAGCCTTCGAGCACAAAGTCATAGCTGAATTTCCTGCTTTGCGGTAATTTTTTGAAAGTTTTATTCACCGCATAGATATTAAGCGCGGGGTGAATAAAGCACTCTGTATGAATTTCCGTGCCGTCTTCATATATGCAGTCGCTCTCGACACGGCCTTTTTCACACAGCAAATTCTGCGACCATGATTTAATTTTGCTGCCTTCGTTGAATTTGAATTTTCCAAACGAAAACAGGCGGGAGCGTATCATGCGTTTGTTGTTATTGCTTCTGCGTCCGCAGCGGGCAATAATACCGTCAAATGCTTTTAAGTCTTTTTCTTCGTATTCGGCGGCAGTGTAATTTAATGTGCCCTCACAGTCGGGAGCGAGCGAAATATCGCCGTTTCCGAGAATCGGAGGAAAATAGTATTCTGAATTCATGTCGCTTTTGTATATCATGCTTATTTTCTCCTTATGAAAATAAAATTTCAGTCAATTGTAAAATTTAATGATTTCCGATTTTGCACGGTGTGATTACAACCCCTCAGTCGGCATCCGCCCTGCTTGCCGGCGGCAAGTGTTTAGCGCCGATAGGTAATTGAAAGATTGCTAAATTTGCCTGTTACAACCCTTCCACCGCCTATGGCGGTCCCCCTCCCCTTACACAGGGGAGGCTTTGCGAAACACCGAAGACTTTGGCTCCCTTGTGTAAAGGGCGCTGCTTGCCGGTGGCAAGCGTTTAGCGCCGACCGAGGCGACAGCCGAGAAAGGCAACGGCGTTGCCGTTGCTGTTGAGCTGTCACCGATAGGTGACTGAGGGATTGTCATCGGAGGGGTTGTATACCCTATAAACAGCTTAGTTCGCCGAAGAAACCGGTATTGAAGCATTTTCGCAAAGCGGAGTGATGTCGTCCATACCGTTAAATATAAAAGCCTTGAATTTCGTAGTGCCTTCCGGTGCCGCTATCGGCTCTGATGACAGCGTTACGGAATCGCTGTTTGCCTCCGAGCTCATATCCAGAACAGTCACATTGGAAAGCTGGCCGCCGTTATAAAAAGCGCCTATTGCCTTAAAAGCTCTGGCGGTTGACGCCGAGTTGGTGACTACAGCCTGCAATACCAGGCTGTCGCCTGCCGAATAATCCGCTGTTTCTGCGCCGCCTTTTGTTATTTTAAGATTTGTAACGGTAAGACCGCGCTTTGGTCCGTAAATTGCTATGTCGGCAATGTCAATGTTGCTTAATGCCGTATGATCGTAGCCGGCTTTTGTACTGTCATCATCTGCGTTGCTATTATAGAAAAACAGATTTATACTTCCGATTTTGCCGTCCTTTAATGCTATAGACTGACCTACCTTCATAAAATCGGTAAGCGGAATATCTAACGTAAACCACTCATTTGCTTGCCATTCGGAATATGCACTTGCAGTTACCGGGCGGATTCCGCCGCAATTGTTTCCGCCTTTTCCGTTATAATTACTTCTTGCTCCTATATAAATATTATTTGGTATTGACTCACTTCTGATTTTTACTCTGATAAAATAATCATCATATTTTCCGTAAGTTTTATTGTTTTTATCTTCATAAGAAGCAACAGGTAAAGTAAGCAGCTTTTCTATACCCAAATTAAATGATAATCCGTAGTTTTTATCTGCATTAGGTTTAAAAGTAATATATCCGTCATTATACACATATTCCGAAGCCAGGAAATTAATATCGTTTGAAGCTGCCTTCCCCGATATGCCGGCATTGTATGAAACGTCATTACGAACGACATTTCCGGAGGTTACATTACCCTTTAAAACCGGGCTCCAGTAGCCTTCCTTTTCAACTCCGTTTATCGCTGTGCTGTATGCATAAAATGCCAGTTCTTTAACCGTAATGCTTACAGGATATACTGCATCAGCTGATGTTATATCCGGCTGAATGATAATTTTACCTATAGATGTCTGTGTATACTCTGCGTGGCAGTTAGTGCCTGCTGTATGTCCGCTTGTTTTGCAAACACCCGATGTTGCAAGCGAGGAAATCGGAATCCATACCCAATACGGCTTGCCGGCAGTCATGTCTGTGGGTGTAACTGCGATAGCCGAACCGGGTCTTATTTCATGCAAACCCTCTTCATCCGTGAATCTGCTGTACGGATATATGCGGAGAGTCTTTGGAACCGCACTCATTGTAATGTTAAATCCGATATATCCGTTATCATAATATAAGCTTGCGTCCACCGCGTCAAAGTTTATATTTACTTCCTGCTTGTTGGATTGCATGTTTCCTGTTATTGTGCCGTCAGCGTCTATTGCAAGGTCCTTGATACTTGCTTTTGCATTTACCGGATTTGTAATGCTTATTTTTCTTATAACATCCGCGTCATCTGCGAGTGCGGGAACGGCAAAAGCCGAAAGGATTACCGTCAGGCACAGTAAAATACCAAATATTTTTTTCATTAAAAATCACTACTCCTTTTAAATTTTTCGGTTTAAAATACATTTATAAAACGAGCTGTATATCGTTTCGCTGTGTAGGCAACCGTATAGGCCGCCGCATAGTTTGTGATTTTACCTACTTTGCAAAAGATGTAACCTTTGCAAGAGGTCTGCCGCTTTCAAAGCTGTCTAATACATAAACCTCCGTCCTCAGTCCGTCTGTGTCTGTCAGACCGTCAATCTCCACCGTAAAGCTTTCCGACGACCTGAATGAAACGGTTTTTGTTTCCGAAGCCTTTGAAGCTATGTATGTATCGCCTTTGAATACTGCCGCATAAACTGTAATTTGCTGTCCCTGAGATGCTTTGTCGTAAATACTTTTCACCTCCGCGTCAAGTTTAACTCCGCTGTGCGAATAAACGCATGTTGTTTTGCTTATATCTACAGCCGCCGTTTCGGTAGCTGCGGAATTTACTATTTTTGCAGACGGCTTTACGGGCAGGCCGTTTGTGCCTTTGATTTCTCCGCCGATATTAAGAGTACATTCCGACGGAAAGTCGGGCTGCATATCAAAAATAACCGTATACGTTCCGTTTGACGAATCGTAGTTTATTTCTTCCGCGTCTGTGCCGTCTATATCAAAAGTGCCGTCATATGCCGTGGAAGCGTCAATCGCTCTGTTGAAGCCGAGGCATACCTCATATTTGCCGTCCGCGTTCATACCCGATTTTTCTATCTGGGCATACGGTCTGTTGTCCGGGCCGCATACCGAGATTTCCGAAATATCCACCGGAGTTGCCGGAGTATCTCTGAATATAAACATCACATAAAATTCCGTTACGGTATCAGCGCCCTTAGCCGAATCGTGCAATTCGGATTTCGGGCCGATTGCCTGGTTTATCGGCATTTTGGTTTCGAGCCATTCGCCCTCCTGGGTTACTATGGGTTTGTAGCTCGCCTTTAGGTAATCGCGCTGACCGCCGTTGCACAGTCTGTTGTTGAGCTTGTTAACTCCGACAGGGCAGCACCATACTTCCTTGGGCAGCATACCTGATTTAAGCCTTATCTTAATATATCCGATGTCATACAGTCCGCTCACATCCACCGGAGAGTCAAGCGTTATCTTGAACTCGCCGAACCGTCTGCCGTCTACCGCCGTCTGATCGGCGTCCGGGGTTACGGTGATGTAACCGTTTTCCTCATCCTGCACAATGTCGACTACAGGCTTACTCGTTCCGCTGCCGGAGTAGGTGTTTCTTTTATAATCGAAACATTCCGCCGAGAGCGTTCCGAATACCTTGCCGCCGTCAGTAAAGGAATAGTATGTATACATCTCATCATCGGCAAATGCAGTAACCGAAAAAGACGCAGCCAATACTAAAAGGCAGTAAACAAAGCTGAAAAGTTTTTTCATCCGCTATCAAATCCTTTCTGAAATTTATTATTAATCCGTAAGTGTTACATTTGCGAAGTTGCGCGCGCTTCTCCAGTCGTCCTGGTCGCCGTTAAAGCCTATGCAGCCGTCGCGCTGACCAATTTCCGAGAGTGCGTCATTGTCTATTACGTCCAGGTCAAATCCGAACACTGTTCCCGCAGACGGGTTTATGCCGAAGTCGGCAAGCCTGAACTTAGCTTCTATGCAATATCCGCCGTCCGTAAGCCTGAACTTGTATGCGTCCAGCGAGAAAAATCTCTCATCGGGAACCCAGCAGAACTGTCTGTCATTTGCGTCATATGTAACCGTTTTTTCGTTGCCGCCGTCTATGTAGTATTCCACAGCGTCACTGTTGTAACGGCTCTTTTCGTCTATGACTATTTTTGAGTCCGTAACGTCAACGCCCACATAGAGATATTCGTCGTCCCAGTAGAGTCCGAAGCGTGCGTCATTGTCCGATATGTCATAGAAAAGCTTGTCGCACCAGTAAGGCAGCTCCCAATCCGAAACATCGCCGTCATATACGAAATTTTCCGGGAGTCTTTTTGCAGTGATATTTTGGGTATCGACCGCTTTGCGCGTTATTTTAAGCTCCTGCGGTCTGGTCGCATTCTTTGCCGTATCGCGCGCCTGGAAACGGACTGTATTTTCGCCGTCGTTCACATCATGCTTTACGGCAAAGGTAAGGTCGTCATTAATCCGGTATGTCTTTCCGCCCACATACAGCTCGCCGGGCTCGCTGAGTCTGCCCGTTATCATCTTGTATCTGCGCTCGGTTTCCATGACTTCCTCGTCAAATGTAATTACAGGAGCAACAGTATCGTAAATTACGTCTACTACCTTTGTTTCGGAACGCACTCCCGAGTCGTCTACGGCATATACTTCGATTTTGGTATCGCCGTCTATTGCAGCAGTGTAGCTGAATTTGTTGTTTTCGTCCGTCTTTATCGCAGTTCCGTTTGCATACACTGTGGACGGATAGCTTGTGCGCCCTGTAACGGTAACGGATTTCTGTTTGGTTTTTATCTCCGTGCCGCAGTCAAGGTCTATGCCGGTATAACCCGGTGTGTACCTTACCGTGATTTCCTGCGGTTCGCAGAAGTTGCCGTATTCGTCCTTTGCCTCCACGGTAAATTTGTTTTCGCCCTCGCTGAGTTCTGTAGTATAGTAAAATTTATCATAGCCGTCAACTGCGACCGGCTGACCGTTTACGCGGACCTCGGAGGGTTCGTTTACAGTACCGCTCAGCGTAAAGCTGCTGCGGTTTACCGCATAATCCGCTCCCTTTTCGTCCGAGGAACTCTTGCAGTCGAGAGTGACAACCGGCGGAGTTTCGTCATGCGATACGGGCCAGCCGGCAATAACACCCCTGCCTCCCGTTGACACAAAGCATCTGCCGTAAATCTTTCTGTCGCCTGCAATATCAAGAATTTTGGAGAGTATCTGCTCGCCCTCTATGTTTATCTTGCGCCAGCTTTTGCCGAGGTCGTCCGAAATCCATATTCCGAATTTGCCGTCAACATAGCCTGCACAGTATGCGGCAGGGTTATTTGTGCCGGGCTTGCCTATGCCGAAGCCCCAGCCGCGCACGTCGTGCAGCTTTAATGTCTTGATGGCTGTCCATGTTTCGCCGAAGTCATACGAGGCATTTATCGTGCCGTCGGGATCGGTATACCACACACCGCCCTCCACGCCGGGGAGAGTTCGGATAGTGCAGAATGAATAGCTCGGTGTACGCGGAAAATATTTTACCATTTCCCAGCTCTGACCGCCGTTTCGCGTGCGGTATATGCCGTCGCTCTGCATGTAGTAGAAGGTATTGCCGTCTACTCTGTCGGATTCGAGCATCCTTATCTGATACCATGACGCTCTCGGACGGTTAACGGGGATTGCTTCTGCTATTTCCCATGTGTTTCCTCCGTCAAGCGAACGGTATATTCCCATTCCTGCGCCGCTTTCTTTATATATGCCTGTAGACATTACCATGATAATCGGATAGCCGTTTGCCTGTTTTGTGGCGCCGACCGCTATATCGCACAGTGTAAGCTTCTCGTTCCAAGGCATTTTTACAAAGCCTCTGCCGTAGTCGTTTGACACAGTGACGCTGGAGGTCGAGTTTGGCGGAGTGCTGTGCAGACCTGCCCTTACCACAAAGGAGTTGTCCTCCTCGCAGAAGTCTATACCGGAGCACACATTGACCTCAGGCAAGCTGTCCGGCGCTCTGTCATATATGGTATTCTGCGCTCTGTAGCCGTGGTCCATAAGTGCCGCCAGAAACATCGGCGCTTTCTGATCCGGCAGGCATATGCCCTTTTGGGCAACCATTATCTCCATACCTGCTTCGCGTTTTTCTATACTTACGCTTTCACCGTGAATATTTGATATGTAATACACACCGCCGGCATATGCCGCCCAAAGTGCGTCATGGTCGAGCGGATCCTGCTTAATATCCGCCATAATATTCCACTTGCCGAGGTATTCCCAGTTCTGCCCTGCGTCACGGCTTCTGTACAAACCGCTTGAAGCATAAGGCGCACCGGAGATAAAGATTGTATTTTTATCGTCCTCGTCCACCATAAATCCGCTTGTCGGGAATTTTATTCCGCTTTGCTCAAAAGCAAGGTTAGTCCATTCGCCGTTTTCCAAGCGGAAAAATCCGCCGTTTACGCTTTTATCCATCAGACCGTATGCCGACACATAATATCCGCCGTCGGAATACTTCATTCTCATGGGAGCCTCCGGAGAACCGGGAACTTTAACAAAGCTCTCGCCCGCGTCGGTGCTCTTATACAGACCGCCCTTAAAGAAGCCCATATAAAGTACCTTGCTCTTGCCGTCGGCTGTCTTTTCTCTGCCGTCGGTATATACAAACAGCGGATAGAGTGATTGAACGGCTTCCGGTATTCTGCCGGCTTTTCTCCAGGTTTCGCCTGCGTCATCCGAACGCCACAAGCCCTCCTGCATGCTTGCGGCATACAGTATATTGCTGTCATTCGGGTCTACTATCAGATTGTCGCCGCCGAAGCGTACATCATTACTGTTTATCTGACCGCAGCATGCCTCCATGTCAAGCCTTTTCCACGTTTCGCCTTTATCGGTTGACTTCAGTATGCCGCCGCGGTTATCGCCGGAGGCATTGCCCGTTGCCACATAGATTATGTTGTCATCTTTCGGGTCGAGCGCTATGGTACGACCTGCCGACACTCCCACATATTTAATGGGCGCGCTGTTCAAAAGCTGTATCCATCTGCCCGTTTCATGATTATATCTGTATATACCGCCTACGTCCGTAACGGAATACACAAGCTCTTTGTTTGTCGGGTGGGTTGCTATCTGAGTTACATAGCCCAGCGCTCCGAGATTGATATTATCCCATTTATACGCAAGCGCCTGTGACAAATCCGCCTGAACCTTCTCGGTAAGCTTGGCGATATCTATATCTTTGGATATAATGCCTATCTCGCCGTTATCGTAATATTTCATTCCGACAGAATCGGCAATATCCTTTACCGACGCATACAAAAAGCTGTGACGCACAAATGCGCTTTTGCCGCTGCCGTCCGTTGAGAACACCGCGGTCCTGCCGTCTTTTTCGGCGGTGAGCTTTTCGCCGTCAAGGCTTACCTTATATCCGAAGCTTTCAAGTATTCTGCCGACAGGGGCGCAGATTTTGCCGTCATTTACAAAGGGGTGAACCTGAGTATTTGAAGAAAACTGAGCTTCCACATTGTCGTACAGATAAACATTATTCTGTATTCTGAGTATGACGGACTCCTTCGCTATGGATTTAAGCGAGTCATCGGTATATCCTATCCTGCCGAATACTTCGCTGCTCGCGCTGCATACAGTGCATGTGAGCGAAACGGCAAGCATCAGAATACAAAGGGTTTTTAATGCGAATTTCATTTTATTCATTAAACCACCTCTCTATCAGCCTTTAACAGAGCCTACGGTAAGTCCCTTTACAAAGAACCTCTGGAAGAACGGATAAACCAGCAAAATCGGTCCCATAGTGAGTACGCACATTGCCATTCTTACAGATTGCTGAGGGATTTCCGAAAGCTTTACGGACGCGTCCTCGCCGAGCATTCCGCTTACCAGAACCTCGATATTTTGGAACAGCGTCTGTAAATAATATTGCAGATTAAACCATTTCACATTATTTACGAGCATCATCGGAAGGTAGTAGTCGTTCCAGTAAGCAAGGAGCTGAAACAGTGCAATGGTCGCTATGCCGGGCTTTGAAAGCGGAATAACGAACTTCCAGAAAATTCTCCACTCGCCCGCGCCGTCAATCTTTGTAGCCTCTATCATTTCGTTCGGAACATTCGTAGATATAAACGTTCTGAGTATTATTATATATGTAGGACTGAGCAGGCTCGGAAGCACCAGCGCCCAGAACGTGTTTCCTATTTTGAGCACCTGAGTGCATATGATATACCATGGCACCAGTCCTCCCGAAAGGAAAGTGGAAAAATACGCAAACAGCGAAAATCCCAGTCTGTGTTTAAAAGCCTTTCTGGAAAGCGGATATGCATACATCATCATTACAAGCACGCTGAGAAACGTTCCCACGGTACTTGACATGATGGTAACCATATATGCCCTTGCGATTCCCGCGTTTTTGAGCGCGTATCTGTAGCCTGCCAGGCTCCATTTTTCGGGAATGAAGGCGTAGCCGTTATTTGCAATCGCCATATCGTCCGAAAACGATACCGATATTGTAAGCAGTACCGGATATATAAATATAAGGCACAGGCAGATGAAGAAAATATTCAGCGCTATCTGCCCCCATCTTATTTTTTTCTTTCTTCCGAAATATGAAAGGCGATTATTTGCCGAATTATTCAATACATTCATGTTCATTATCTCCTTTCATCAGAACAGACTGCTCTCGGAATCTATCTTTTTGGCAATCCAGTTGGTAGCCAGAATCATGATAAATCCCACAACCGATACATACAATCCTGCCGCCGTGGAGAAGCCTACGTCCGACATGGAGTTATATATATATGTGCCGAGAACTGCCGTGGTGGAATTTAAGAGTCCGGAGTTCATCGGTACCTGATAGAAAAGTCCGAAATCCGAATTGATAATTCCGCCGAATGCCATGATTGTCATAATAGACATCATAGTGCGTATGCCGGGAAGCGTGATATGGATTATCTGCTGCCATTTGTTGGCGCCGTCCACCTCCGCAGCCTCGTAGTATTCCTTGTTGATACCGGCAATTGCGGCAAGGTAAACTATACTGTTGTAGCCTATTGTTTTCCACATTTTGACAAACACCAGTATGTACGGCCAGTATTTCGACTCGCCGTACCAGTTTATAGGTTCCTTGCCGAGCGCCGGCAGCAGCGACTTGTTTATAATTCCGTTTTCACCGCTTAAAAATGAAAACACAAGACACGCCACCACAACGTATGATAAAAAGTGAGGCATAAGCACAATTGTCTGATAGACCTTAGTGGCATATTTGGAAGCAAGCTCATTGAAAGCTATGGCAAGCGATACCGCAAGCACAAGTCCCAATATGATAAACACAAGGTTATAGCAAACCGTGTTTCGCGTGATGAGCCATGCGTCGGGAGTTTTAAAAAAGTATTTGAAATTTTCCATGCCGCACCACTCGGAGCCGAGAATGCCCAAGTCATATCTGTATTTTTTAAACGCAAGTATGATTCCGAACTTCGGCAGGTATTGAAACAATACCAACAGGAGCACACCCGGAAGAAGCATTAAATACATGGCAGTTTTGTCAACCCAGTTGCCGCCAAGCTTTGATTTGCTTTTTTCTTTTTTATTAAGTGACATTAAATTTTCTTCCTTTCCTCAGGCAGAGAAGAGCCGGACCGTGCGCCCGATTTCCCCTGCCTGCTGCGATGCATTATTTTTTCCAGCCGTCATACTGCTTCTGAAGCTCGGCGAGAACTTCTTCCACGCCTGCCGACTTCAGCTTTTTGATGAATTTAGGAAGTGTTTCGTCTACGTCTACCGCGCCGTAAGTAAGTGATTTTATATATTCGTTGCAAACATTGAGGCACGAGGAAGCCTGGATTTTTACAGGCTCCATGTTCGGCAGAAAGCCCATTTTGTCGGAAACCTTTGCGCTCTCGTTAAATTCCTTTAAGATTTTGAATTTATCGTCATCTTCGCCGTCATATACATAGTTTTCAAATATATTGCCGTATACCCACTGATTGCCTATGTTCTTATATCCGGATTCCTGTTTTATGGTTATTCTGTTTTCGCTTACCTTTTCGTAGTGCTTGCCCTCGATACCGAAGTTTATGAGGTTGTTTAAATATTTATCGGTGTTCAAAAGTTCTATAAACTTCATTACGCGGACCGGATTTTTGCATGTTACCGGAATAGACATCATTGAGCCGAGTGCGTCTATCTCGGTTGTTTCGGAGTCGGTAAGCTTTATTTCGCCGTATTTAAAGTCGCCCTGTGCATTCAGTTCTTCCAGCTTGCCGGGCTTGCTCTGTCCTGCAAAGCAGAATATCTTGCCCTGTGATTTGAGCCTTGAGGTATTGTCCTCTACGGCAACGTCCTTGTGCACATAGCCTTTTAAATACATGTCGTGAGCCATTTTGCAGTATTTTTCAAATTCCTTTGACTCATAAAGCACCTGCAGCTTGTCTGAGCCGGGCAAAAAGCCTATGAAGTTGTTGCCCGTTACATCCTCGTATCCGGAGAGCACGTCCCACGGACTTGTGCCGCCGCCTATACCGTAGCAATACATGCCCTGTTCTTTTTCCTTGATTACATCATAGAACGGATACATTTCCTCCCAGGTTCTTACGTCCGAAAGGTCAAGACCGTATTTGTCCGCAATGTCCTTGCGGTAAAACAGCGAGCGGTAATGCGCCTTATCCTTATTTGCAGGCACAGCGTAGAGCTTGCCGTCCACCATACAGCCCTTTAAGAAATCCTCTCCGAGAAGCTCTCTCGTCTTGGGCGCATATTTTGAAAACAGCTCGTTTATGTCGATAAACGCTCCCTTGTAGGCTTCTGTCTGATATGAAGCTCTGTTTATCCAGCGAAGGTCGTATTTTTCGCCGGACGAGGTAATGTTGCTGATTTTGGTCTGATATGTACCGTAGTCAAACACATTCATTTTTACCGTAGCGTTGATTTTTTTCTTTAAGTATTTATTAACCTCTTTTTCAACCTCCGGCAAATCCTTGTTTCCCGAATTTCCGATGTAGTACCATACGATTTCATACGGCTGGCTTTCGTCATCGGTATATTTTGCGGCCTCTTTCTTTCCGCAGCCCGCAAAGCCCAGAACCGTTGCGGCAGCAAGCGCACCTGCCGTTATTCTTTTCAGCATACTTTTCATTTTAAACATTTTTCTTTTCCTCACTTTCCCGTAAATTTTTATTTAAATACAAATATACTTCTCGGATTTGAGTTATTTGTATAGACCACAACTTCCGTTCCCACGCCGGCTTCCTCTGCGGAAATCAGCTCCGTCAGAGCGTCGGCAATCGTAACTTCCTCGCTGTCCGGATCGAATTTATAAATTTTAAAGCTTGTCGCCGGGTAGGTGTAATACAGCGTTTCGTCCGCTGTAATTTCGGATTTTACGACATTGCCGCTGCTGTCCGAAGAATACACATAAGGAGCTACCGTTATATATGCGCCGTCGTCAAACGAACGTACTATCTCGCCGTGAACCGCATGCAGCCTTGTATTGAAAGCGTTTACATTGCTTGCAAACGGATTCTGAGCCTTTGTCCACTTCTTGCCGTCGGCATCAAATACCTTGATAAGCCTTGAAACGGTGTTGTCCTTTTTGCGGACTTCATAGCGGATTAAATCACCGGGTTTTAAATCCGAAGCGATTTCGCAAATATCCGCATCGGCAGATTTCAGTGAGAAATATCCGTTTTCGCCGTTCATTCCGGAGAGCTCAACGCAGTCTTCGCCGTCTTCCGTCCTTGAATATTTTATTTCCATTACCATAGAAAGCGGCACGCTGTCATCAGACATTTTTTTCTTTAATTCATTTGAGAGGACAACGTCGCTCTCGGTAAGGACAACTGACGCAACCGCCGATTTTGAGCTGTTTTTGTATGCTCTGTCAACCGTGTAGTAGTTGTTGTCCGTCATGCTGATTTCATAATACAAATCTTTGTTTTTACAGTCCGTCTTGGGAACAGACGAATATATGCTCGAAGCATTTATGTATACAACCGGTGTTTTAAGCGTAAGCACCTTTGCCGCATTTCTGTACAGCAGGTTTTTGCCTTTGTTTTCGCCCAGATCCTGCTCCACAAATTCATCTTCATCAACATTTGCGGTAAGAATCTCGCATACATTGCCCGAATCATTAAGCCTGTACTTTATAAGCTGTGCCTTTACTCTGTCTGCCGACGCATCATATATTGCGCTGCAGTCAATGACCTTTGCCTTATTTGTGTTTACCTTATTTACCTTTACCGTATCGGAAAGAGCGTACTCGGTAAATTCCTCCGATGACAAATCGTACAGCCATACTTTTCCGCCTTTGCCGAAATTGTCTGTCGAAATATCCGCAAGATAAGCAAAGTTAAGTTCGCTGCCCTTGTTTGCCCAGATTATCTTGCCCGTTGTATTGATATAGAAAGTAATCGTGGGTCCGAGCTCTATGAGCGATACATCAAAGTTCTTTGAATACTCATACGTCTTGCCGCCGACGGTTATTTCCTTTTTGGACGGTGAATGTGACGTCACCACGCCCGTTGCCGCCGAGAACGCACGCTTTATGTTTACAAGCATATCCCCCTGTGTTTTAAGTGTGCGTTCTACGTCAAGCACGCTGCCTATCGTAATATCCGAAAGCTCATATTTCATGCCGTCGGTATCCGTTATGAAAACGTCGCTGTTGCCTATTTCCACCGATTTCGGCTCCTGCATTTTGTTGTAGATTATCTTTTTGTCATAATCTATCGCGCTTACAACCACCGTTTCGATACTGTTTACAAAAACGGTTTCATAATCGCCGTTTGAATCAGCGTCTACGAATTTTATGCTTCCCTGCTTCGGAACAAGTATTTTATCCGTATATCCCGTATAATCCGTAAGCGCCTTTCCGTTATAGATAATATTTGTATCGGCGCCGATATATCTTGATTTCTTGCTCTCGCCGTCTTTTTGGTATGTAAGCCTGTTGGCGGAGAAGTCAATGATTTCTTCCGAATCAACCGTGATTTCATTTCCTCGTCCGCTGTCGCGCACATATACGGCAGTCAAGCCCTGCGAAAGCTTTTCGTCTTTATAATACGCGTCAACGTTATATCCCAATAGGTAATCAAAGCTTGCGTCCGCAGTTCTTAAGGTTATACCGTCTACGCATATGGAGTTGCCGTCTGTTCCCGACGTGTCGGAAAGCGACGTAAACCTGTTTTTGGTTACAACCCCTTCGAGCCTGTAAATTCCCGTATAATATGAAAGAAGTGTTTCGTCCTTGCTCTTTTTGTACTCAACGCCTTTGTCCTTGTAGCTTGTAGCCTCATACACGTTTGCGTCAAGCGAATTATACACAAGCACAATTGCGTCGCGGTAAGTGATTGACTCATTTGCGGATTTATCCGTAAAGCCGTCGGTTATGCCGAGCCTTGCCGCCTCGCGTATAACGCCTGTCGGAAAGCTGCCGCCGGTTTTTTCGCCCGAACCGCAGGCATATACAAGCACCTTCTGCGCTTCGGCAAACGTTATCTCATCATTCGGTCTGAAATATCCGTTTTCGTCACCCGACATAAGTCCGAACGAAGCAACCAGCCTGATTGAATTCCAATACTGATTTGTAGTCAGCACGTCCTTAAAAGGAGTAGCATGTTCATAACCCGTTGTTTCGTCAGAGCCGTCCGAGCCGTCTTTCCACACCCAGTCGCCGTTTTCGTCAAATTCGGGATTGTTTGTATATCCCAGAAATTTGGTTTTAACTTCTGTTTCCCCGGCGCTGAGAGTTTCCCAGCCGAGAACCTTTGTCAGAAGCTCTGCAAATTCGGCACGCGTTATGCTGCCGTACGGCTGTGCAGCCTCTGTTTTTACCAGATTAAGACCTGTCAGTACCTCCAACGCTTCGTCATAAGAAGTATCGGCGGTGTTTTGTGCCGATACATCCGCAAACGCCGCCATAGAAAGCGTCAAAGCGAATATCAGGCAAAAAGCCGTAGTTTTCAAGCCAAAAAATCTCACTGTTTAACCTCCTTGTATATCCGATACATAATAACCGCAGCTTCGGCACGGGACATATTTGCCTGCGGCTTTATCCTGCCGCCGTCGCCCTGTATAATCTGCATTGAAGAAACTGCCGATACCGCCTGCTTTGCATAATCGCTTATTTCATCAGCGTCATCATACGGCGGCTCTGAGGTATTCTCCGGTGCAAGTCCTCTGTCTGCCATAATTCTGTAAATAACGGTAATTGCGTCCTGCCTTGTGATATATCTTTCAGAGCCGAAATTAAGCTCGTCGATACCCTTTATATAGCCTGCTTTATACAGTCCGCCGACATAACCCGAATACCATGACTCTGCCGCTACATCCGCAAATGAGGCAGCGTCCGTACTTGTAGTAATTCCGAATACCTTGCACATCATCTTTGCAAACTGTGCGCGGGTTACGTTTGAGCCGGGTTCAAAGGCCTCGTTTGAAACACCGCTTAACATTCCGAGCTCCGCGAGCGCGTCCACGCTTTCCTTTGCCCAGCCGTAATCCGCCATATCGGCGAATTTCGTAACTTCGGGCTTCTGAAGCTCTGCGTCATTGTAGCCCGTTGAAGGCACAAGAACTATTCCACCGCCGCCTCCGGTACTGCCCGTACTTCCTTTTTTGCTGCCGCCTCCGGTTGAGTTGTCCGAAGTCTTGTTTGTATCAAGAAGCGCCTGAAGCTTATCGAGAGTGTTTATCTCGTTTTTTTCCGATTTTGAAGCAATATCTTTTATTACAGCGTCCTTGTCATTTGATGAATTGTTAAACTTAGCAAGGCTTATTTTGCCGGTTTGCTCGCTGTAATCGGTAATCATCTTCAAAACGGAGCTGTTGCCGCGGCATCTCTTAATATCGGTAAGTATGAGCGCTTCTTCGATTTTGTTTACAAAGTCCTCTCTGCTTGAATAGCTTTGACCGAAAGCGGCCGCATTCTGCGTAAACAGGCAGTATCTTTCCGTTTTGGTCTTTAGCTGTTCTGCGGTAAGAGATGCTTTTGTACTTCCGTTTCTTGCGTCTGCGTCGGCATTTTTTTCAAAAAGCGCCAGTGTTTTATTGCCGTCAAGCTTTAGCGCTTTTTGCTTTTCCGCAGTCTGCGCCGTGTCGGCTGCAACGAAAAATTCAGCCGCGTCAGACGCGCTTTGCGCATGCTCAATGCTTTTTACCGCTGCCGTAAAGTCAAGCGCGCTCACAACGCCGCCCTCAGAATATGTGTCAAGCTTATTAAGCTCCGACGAAAGGAATGATGCCGTATCGGCTGCATATCCGCCGTCTGTCAGCGGTCCGAAACGTTTGTTTACAAATGTTATTCTGTTTTTATGCCTGCCGCCGAGCGCCTCTTCAATATACGAAACGCTGTTTCTGTTATTGTAAAGGTCTGTATATACCTCCTGCTCCAGCTCGTTTTTTGAATAAAATTCAAACTCCCTGCTGTCTGCCTGTTCAATCTGAGCAACGGTTTTTACGGTATATACACCGCCGTTTGAAAACGACCCCATATCCACGGTTATCGTATACTCGCCGTCTTCATCGGTTTCCCCCTGCTTTACATACACGGTATCGGAGTCCTTTGTAAGATAAAGGTTTACATACACCCCTTTGCTCTTAGCCTCCAGGCTGCCGCTGACCGTAAGCAGATTATCCTGTCCCACCCCGTATTCGTTAATCGTGTTTGCAAACGAAGCTGTCGGGCACAAAAGCATTGCTGCCGACAAATATGCCGAGGTGATTTTAATCAATCCTTTTTTCTGCATATGAAATCCCCTTTCTATTGTTATAAAGCCAAAATCTATATTAAAAAATCAAATTCATCAATCGGCTTTTTCGTATACCGGAATACCTTCCGTCACAACGGTAAACCGTCCGCATTCAACCGGTTCTTTGGTCCAGTAATCGCGCCATTTGCCCTTTGGCAGATATATCTCTCTTTCGTCCGTATCATACGACAGCGGAGCGACAATCAGATTATCGCAGAAAATATATTCATCATCTATTTCGTATGTTTCACTGTCATCCGTATAGTCCGCAACAAGAGCGCGTATCGGCGGTTTGCCCGTTTCACGGTATTCTCTGAACGCACGGCTGAGCATCGGAACAAGAGTTTTTCTTATATTAAGCAGCTCTCTTATTTCGTCCTCGCAGTCGTAATCCTTCCACGGATACTCCTCACAGTGCCATGCGTTTATCAGGCACTGCACCGAGAAAACGGTCGTCTGCAATCTTCGCACAAATTCCTTTTTGGACTGTACTTTACGCACCTCCGGAGTCCACAGAATACCGGAAAAACCGGAATTAACCACACCGCGTATGAAGTCCTTGTGTTCATATAAATCGCTGTACAGCACAAACGGATATGACGCGCACAGTGCGCCTGCGCTCCGCACCTCGGAGAGCGTCGGAGTACCGCCGAGAGCTTCAAGTATCGTCTGCATATACAGCACGCCGAACATTGAATGATACTGCTCGCCGTCCATTCCCGACGGAAATTCGGCGCAATCGGGGAAGCACCAGCTGTTTGTAAAATCGCTGTTATCACATTCGTCAAGCTTGAATCCGTCTGCACCGAGCTCTACAAACTGCCTGTGATAGTCCGCAAATATTTTTCGCGCCTCCGGTGTTGCAAAGTCGGGAACAATGCCGTTCCATACCTCATAATCTCCGCTGTACGGGTAAAGCTCGCCGTACATGGGCGATGCCGGATGCACATATGCATGCTCCCACAAATTAACGTGAAAGTTGTTTTTGTGCAGGTAATCAATTACCTCCTTCGGATTCGGGAAAAGCTCCCTGTTCCATTCAAAGCTGCATGAATATGCCGCCGAAAGCCAGCCCGGCTCAAGACCGATTATGTCGCACGGGATATTATTCTCTCTGAAATAATCGGCGGTTTTTTTGATTTTTTCGCCGTCAGATTTCAGATATGCGCGGTACAGAATACCCAGTCCCCAGTCAGGAACGCTGCATCCTCCGCCGGACAGCATATTGTACTGCGACACGACATCGAGAATTGACTCACCGTCAAATATATAAACGTCTATACCGCTTGCCGCAGGAATTTCAACTGTCATTACGGACGGCTCCTCGGCAACCGCTTTTGCATAAAGATCGTTTTCGTTGTCTATCAGCTCACAGCGCATGGGCGCTTTCTTGCCGGGATATTTTTTCTTGTATCCGCAGTGCACCTGAATGTTTCTTGCGGTATCAAAATACATTCCGTAGCAGTCCGTAGACACAAAAAACGGAACAGGCGCATGTGAGTCGCCGGTATTTGCAACCGGGTCGGCATTTACGCGAAGCGTAAGCTTGCGCCCCTTATGGTTAAATCCTTTCATCTGCAAACCGAATCCGTATATCTGCTCTTTGGCGCTAAGCGGAAATTCCAGAAGGTAACCGCGTTTTGTCTTTTTACCGGTGATTTTGGAAACATCATAGGTTATGCCGCTTTCTTCGGCATTAAAGCCTTTGCAATACTTGGAGGGAACAAATTCCTCCGGTTTACCGAACGTTAGCTTTTTCATTTTCGCTCTCCTTTTATCAATGTGTAATCTACCAGTTAACTTTCCATCTGTCCATGTAAATTCCCGCGCCGACTGCACAGGATTTTTCGGGAACATATTTTGATTTTACCGTTTTTTCTCTCAGCAGGCTGTCAAATTCACCGCAGTCAAACGGAAGCCTGATTTCCGAATTGCCCTTCCATGCCGACAGATACGCCGCGTTAGACAGCGTAAGCTCATATATACCGTCAGTACCCGGGGCGATAAGCCGCTCGCCGTGCAAAACGGCATTTGCGAAGTTTTGCAGAATTATTTTATGCGCCTCAAGCTTGTTTTCCTGTTTATATTCCGTATACTCGCTGTCGATTTTTGCAAATGCGTCCGATGAAAACCGCGATACATCATGCGCCGAAGATTTCAGCCTCCACCATTTGAGCATGCCGTTTTCGAGTACGATTTTTCCCAGATCGCCCGATATTTCCAGTCGGTTTGTGCCGGGATATTCTCCGGTTGACGTCATGAAAATTCCTCGCGCGCCGTTTTCAAACATTGTAAACAGGCATGCATTGTCCTCTACCTCGATGTTGTGATATTTGCCTATATCGCAATATGCCGTCACACTTACCGGCATACCGCATATCCACTGCCATATATCCAGGTTATGCGGCGCCTGGTTCAGAAGCACTCCGCCGCCTTCGCCTGCCCATGTGGCGCGCCAGCCGCCCGAATTATAGTAGCTTTGCGTTCTGTACCAGTTCGTCACAATCCATACCGTGCTTTGTAAAGCGCCGAGCTTTCCGCTCTTTACTATTTCTCTTGCTTTTGCAAACATGGGGTTTGTCCGCTGATTAAACATAATGCCGAAAACCCTGCCGGACTTTTGTGCAGTGCTGTTTAACCTTGCCGCCTTTGAAACCGATATATCAATCGGCTTTTCCACCAAAACATTCCTGCCCCTTTTTAAGGCAGCCTCCGCAATCTCGGAATGAAGCCGATGGGGAACGGCAATTATTACGCTGTCGGCGTCGCAGCAGTCAAGCAGTTTTTCATAGTCCGTGTATTTTTGCACCGAGCTGTCCGATTTATGAAAATTCCCAAGTTTATTACAATCAATATCGCAAACTCCGGTAAGCTCCATGCCGTCTATCTCTTTGGAAAGTATACATTCCGCATGCGCCGAACCCATATTGCCTATTCCTATTACCGCTGTTTTTGTTTTAGCCATCATTGCTCACCACCATTGCCGAGGATATATTATTTATTTCCGTCATATGAATTGCTTGTATCTGTATAAACCGTCTTTACATTTGTCTTTTTTCTCGAAGTCGAAACCCTCTTCATAAGCTCTTCGTAATATACGTCTTCGCCAAACGGGATTTCTATTTCCTTACCCAGAAATGACGAAAGATGCATAGCGTTCGACAGCGTAAGCCCGTTTATGCCTTCCTTGCCGTCCGCCACAAGCTTTCCGCCGCGAAGTATCGCGTCCGCCCAGGCATTGAGCACTCCGATATGCTGAGGATTTTCGCCGTCCGTTTCAACCTCCGTTACCTTGCTCGGCATTGTGTCAAACGGTTTTGTATTTGTCTTTGAAAATTCCTGCTCCGTAACCTCAAATTCTTCCATAGTAAGCTTGTTGTTTTCTACCACGAATTTTGCCCTGTCCATCTGTATCTCAAAGCGGTTTGTACCGTGTGCGTCGCCGGTAGACGTCACAAACACTCCGGTCGCTCCGTTTTCATACTCCGCATATGCAGTTACGTCGTCCTCGACTTCTATATCATGCCATTTCCCGTAGAGCAAATGTGCATGCACCTTTTTAGGCATACCGCATATCCATTGCCACAGGTCGAGGTTGTGCGGACACTGATTGAGCAGCACTCCGCCGCCTTCGCCCGCCCAGGTGGCTCTCCAGTTTCCCGAATCATAGTAGCACTGCGGACGGTACCAATCTGTTATTATCCAGTTTGTACGTCTTATTTCGCCGTAATTTCCGCTTTTCACCAGTTCGCGCAGTTTTCTGTAAACGCAGTTTGTACGCTGGTTAAACATCATGCCGAAAACCACATCGGGATGCTTTTCGGATTCCTCGTTCATACGGCGCACCTGCTTTGTGTATACGCCGGCAGGTTTTTCCACCATGGTATGTATTCCTCTTTTTATGCATTCTATGGCATATTTTGCATGATCGTAATGCGGAACCGCGACAATGCACGCGTCAATAAGTCCGCTGTTTATCATATCCTCTGCGTTGTCAAAGCGCGCCGTACCCTCCGGCAGATTTTCCTCTGCCCACTTAATCCTGTCCGGATTTATATCCGCAATTGCCTTAAGCTCAAAGTCCGGGCACTTGCCGTCCGTCACGTTCTTTGCATGTGACGAACCCATATTTCCGATGCCTATTATTCCCAGTCTGATTTTTTTCATATTTTAAAACCCTTTCGCTGTCAGATAATCATAGCTGCGTTTCAAGCAGTCAAACGGATTTTCGCCGTAGCAGTCGTCCTGCTCCACAAGCATGTACTTCGTGCCTGCCGATTTTGCCTTTTCGAAAATCCTGTCAAAATTTATGTTGCCGTCGCCTATAGGCGCCATTTTGCGGCCGTGTGCAAAATCCTTGAGGTGTATGCAAGGAACTCTGCCCGAGAGCCTTTCGAGCCAGTATCCCGGGTCGCCGCCGCCTGCCTGAACCCAGAATACGTCAAGCGTAAATCCGAAAAGGTCCTCCGGCATTCTCTCGGCAAGAAGCTCTATAATCGGTTTGCCGTCTATCTTTACAAATTCGCCGTCGTGGTTGTGATACATAAAGTATCCGCCGTTTTCTTTTACCGTTCGGGCAACCGTCAGATAATTTCCGCAGAATTCATCAAGCGAGCCGGTATCGAAATGATAACAGCCCAGACCTATGTAACGGCAGCCGAATTTCAGATTGTCCTCACATACTTTTTTTGCGTCTGAGAGAAGCTTGCTGTCGGGATTGTGAGTGATAACGCACTTTAACCCGTTTTCTCTGAGTTTTTCATCAAGCCAATCCGGGTCATACCCGCATGTGCCCGAAACCTGAACGTTCTTATAACCTATGTCTGCTATTTTTTTCAGACTTTCTTCAAAATCAGTGAGATTTTGGCAAAAGTCCCTTACTGTGAAAAGTTGAGCTCCTATTTTCATTTATATATCCTCCAAAATTTTTTTGAGTGCTTTGCATGCCGCGTCAAACGCTTCTTCATTTGATTTGTAATTCATTCCGCCGACCGCGCTTTCTTCGCCTTCGCGTTCAAGCGCCGATAAACCGTCAAATACGGCAAGGTGCGGCTCTAATGTCACGCTTTTTCCGCCGAGTGCGATATACTCTGAGAGTATCGCCGGGATATTGCCGTTTCCCATTCCTGCCGGGACTACTCTGCCGTCCGTCAGAGAATCCTTGATATGCAAATACTTTATATACGGCTTGAGCATTGCCCATGCGCGGATTGTATCTTCACCGCACTGCACGAAGTTTGCCGGGTCGAATATCCCCCTCATATCAGGCAATGCACTGAATATTTCCAGGCATCTTGCGGGGGTATCTCCGTATATGCCTTTTTCATTTTCGTGGCAAATATCAATTCCGCTTTCCTTTGCCAGACTGCACATTTGTCCGAGCCTGTCGATAACTTCATTTCTGAATGAAGCCGCCTCACAGCCCTTCGGAATGTAAAAAGAAAATACTCTGATGTTTTTTGCCCCGAGAATATTTGCTGTTTCAAGAGTGCGCCTGAATTTCTCAAGGTGAGGTTCAAAGTCCTCATCGGCATTTATTTTACCTATGGGAGAGCCGAGCGAGAATATTTCAAGACCTTCGGCGTCAAATTTATTCTTGATTTCCGCTGCCTTTTCGGTTGATATATCAGATACGTTTTCGCCGTCGGCATTGCGTATCTCTATCCCGTCAAGACCGTTTCTTTTAAGAGCTTTTATTTGAATATCAATACCCGGATTTGCTTCATCGGCAAAGGCATTTATTTTTAGTTTTTTCAATTATCTGCACCGCCTTACTGTGTCACGGCAGCCTGTTCATCAGCTTTTTATCCAAAAAACTCCCGAAAAAACTGCCTCTACTTGACATTTTTACTAAAATCATTATACTATTTATTATATTTTAAATCAATTGTAAATAATTTCAAAAAAACATTGCAAATATGAGCGTAAAATGCTATTATAAATCTGAGGTGAGATGCAATATGAAAAATGCCTATCTGACATGCCATAAACACAATACGCCAAAACCCGACACAAGCAGCTTTCACATGCATGCACACGACCTGTACGAGATATTCTGCTTTTTAAAGGGCGATGCCAAGTATTATATCGAAGGTAATATTTACAATCTCAAACCGAGAGACGTACTTTTTATCAAAAGAGCGGAAGCACACAGCCTGCTCATAAACACGCAGGTTCCCTATGAGAGAATTGTAATCAATTTTCACCAGGACGCACTTTTGGGTGACGAAACGCAAAAGAAGCTTGCATACTTTGACAGTCTGCCTTTGGGAGTCGGCAACAAATATCCGGCTTCAATGTTTAAAAACAAAAACTGGCAATACTACATAAACAAAATCCTCAGCACCGACAGCAAGGAAACCAAGGGTCTGTATCTGTCCGTCCTTGTGAGCGAGCTGTATGATTGCAGTCCCATGATTTTAAATCTGGAAACCGAAAAAGACGGGTTTTCCGATATAATTGATTTTTTGAATGAGCACATGTACGAGCCGCTGTCGCTTGAAAGTATCTGTGACAGATTTTATATAAGCAAATCCCATCTCAACCGTAAATTCAAGCTCATGACAGGCTCAACGGTGTGGGAATACATCACGGCAAAGCGCCTGCTTTCCGCCAAAGAACTGCTTCAGCTCGGAGAACCTCCCACTAAGGTGTTTTCCAAGTGCGGATTTAACGATTATTCCTCGTTTTTCAGAGCATATAAGGCAAAATTCGGATTATCGCCGAAAAACGAAGCCGATTTTAAAAGAAAAAATGATTTTTAAAAAGATAAAAGATTTGAATTTTGCTTTAACTTAAATTTTTGTTTGTTTTCAAAAAAAGCGCCTAAACCGTTCGGAAGGATAACGGATTTACTGCATATCCTCCGCTTATCTCAATATAAATAATAGTATATCGAAATAATCGGAGGAAACGCTATGAAGTTATATGTTGTTACGGCAAGAAAACTACTGAGCAATCTGTTCATTGTTGCCGCACTGGTGGCGGTGATAGGATTAAACTTTAATCAGACCAAAAGCGTGTTCAAAAACGAAGCGTCACGCAAGCTGCCGATTTACAATGTGCAGAGAGAGGATAAGGTATGCGCAATAAGCTTTGATGCCGCATGGGGAAACGAAGACACGCACGACCTCATAGAAATTTTGAAAAAATACAACGTGAAAGCCACATTCTTTGTGGTGGGCGACTGGGTGGATAAATATCCCGAATCCGTAAAAGAGCTTGCGGACGCAGGGCATGACATAATGAACCACTCAAACACCCACCCTCACATGACGCAGATTTCAAAAGAAAAGATGATTTCCGAGGTGACGGAGTGCGACGAAAAAATCAAAAAGATAACCGGCAAAACACCCAACCTCTTCCGCCCTCCCTACGGCGACTATAACGATAACGTGGTAACGACGCTTAAAGATATAGGCCACTATACCATTCAGTGGGACGTTGATACACTCGCAGCAGTTGGAAAGCCACACAAAGCAAAGGCTTTGTGTGGTATTTTTTTGAGCGGTGCAAGTCTGCAATGAATTTTATTTGGGCGCTTTTATTTAAAACATATAAGAAATCTCCAAATATATAATAAAAAATATCACCTTGGAGGTTCTGATTATATCAAGATACAAACTGCGCTTCTGAGAACGCTCATATTCAAAAACCTTTGTCAATCTCAGCAAATTACTTATTATCTGCTCAGAATGTCGGCAATTCTCTTGCACGCAAAGCCGTCGCCGTACGGATTGCTTGCGTGTGCCATTGCATCATAGGCAGCCTTGTTTTCAAGCAGCTCCTTGAAATTTTTGTATATAACTTCCTCCTCCGTGCCCACAAGCTTCAGCGTGCCGGCTGCGATTCCCTCCGGTCTTTCCGTGGTATCGCGCATTACAAGAACGGGTTTTCCGAGGCTCGGCGCTTCCTCCTGTATTCCGCCGCTGTCGGTCAGAATCATAAAGCTGCGCGCAAGGAAATTGTGAAAATCCAGAACGTCCAGCGGTTCGATAATGCGTATTCTGTCGCAGCCGCCCAGTTCCTCATCGGC
>CAKSPF010000015.1 GCA_934481345.1 uncultured Clostridia bacterium | reverse complement strand
TTTCACAGATTTCAATACGCCTATCGGAATGAAACTCAATCCCAACAATCGTTGGATAAAGAAAGCCGAAATGATTCAAAATGGCAATTGTTCAGCAGTCATTACATATAAGTATAATTCAAATGCCTCTTTTGAATACAGCTTGCAATAAATAATATACCAAGGTTTATCCTCTCAAAAATCAAATTTTATAAATTTTATTCTGCTTGATGTATTCCGTGGGAGTGAGTCCGGTCTTTTTCTTAAATACGCGGCAGAAATGATACTGGTTTGAAAATCCACAGTGCTCCGCAACAGCGTTTATTTTCAAAGAATTTTCCACCAAAAGCTGTTTGGCTTTATTTATCCTTACATTCACGATATATTGTTTTGGCGTCATTTTATACTGTTTTTCAAAAATTCGCCGAAAATATACTTCGCTTATATTGCATTGCTTTGCAAGCTCGGCATTAGTCAAGCCGGGATTGTCATAGTTGTTTTCAAGGTATGCTATCGCACGCGAAATAACACTGTTATTTGTATTCTGAGAGGAAAGCCGATGCAGCATATCATAAAAAATACTCATCATTTTATTTCTGTTATCCTTAAAAAGAGAAAGAGCTTTAATCTGCTCAAAATCCTTGATGTACAGATTCGGGTTTTGAATCGGGATTGAAACTATGGTATCACATAAAGGTTCCGCACACTGAAAGTTTATTACAGGAAAACTCCCGGTTTTATCACCATGTAATGTATAGCTTTGCCCTTTGGGCAGAATAACGGCATGATTTTTATCAGAAACGATTTCATTATTGTTGTGAATGTAAGTAATTTGTCCGTCAATACAAAATGACAGAGCGTAGCTTTTTCTTTTACTTATTTTTGCTGTTCGGTTTTTGGGTGATAAAACAGTAAAGATCTCATCAATATTCGTGATAACTATTTTATTAATGTTAACCATAAAAAATCTCTCCGATAATAGTAGTACTTGATTAGATTATACACTATTTGTTCAAAAAAATCAAGGTAATTAAGTTATTTTGTATCGAAAACATCAAAGTAATATTATTTTACACATTGAAATAAATACTATTATCCTATATACTATACATAGTTATTTATTTTTTGAGGTGATTTTTTATGAATTTTGTGGGAAAGACTGCAATATCCACCGGAGCGGCATCCGGTATGGGGCTTTTGTTTGCGCAGAATTTTGCGGAATTCGGCGGAAATGTCGTTATGTGCGATGTCAATGAAAGCGTTCTTGATGAAAAGGTAAAAGAAATCAACGACAAAGGCAACGGAAAGGCGATAGGCGTTGTTTGCGATGTGAGAGATTATGTGCAGGTATGCAATGCAAGAGATCAAGCGGTTGAAGCATTCGGGAGCATTGATGTCATGGTGAACTTTGCCGGCGGAACTGCAAGAAGAATGTTAAATGTCGGTTGGGAAGCTGATTTCCCCGATGTTCCGATTGACGTATTCGACTGGGGACTTGATGTAAATTTAAGGGGCCCATTCTATTTTGCTCATGCTGTTTTAAAGCAGATGAGAAAGCAGAACAGCGGTTTGATTGTAAATATCGGTTCGATTACAGGTGCTGAGGGTGACGGACAGGCTATGGATTACCCCACGGCAAAAGCGGGACTGATGTACGGACTTACAAAATCAGTTGCACGGTACGGTGCAGCGCATAATATAAGATGCGTCTGCGTATCTCCCGGTCCGGTGCTTACCCGGCCGGGAATGGCAAGCATGAAAACGTTGCTCGGCAGAGCGGCAGATCCACAGGAAATTGTCGATTTGGTTTTGTTTCTTGCGTCGGATAAAGGACAATTCATAAACGGTGAAAACATCATGATAGACGGCGGAAGAAACGCAGCTGGGAGGAATTGCTGACAATGAAAAAGTCTTTTTTTGAGAATGATAGAGCATTGCTTACGGTCATGGTTCAGGCAGATAATCCCGAAAGAATCAAAGAGCTTATCGGCAAGTCTGCACCGGAGGGTGCGGAGGCTTTTGGAATGCAGTTTGAGCAGATGAATCCGGAATACAGAACCAAAGAAGTATATCGTGATTTGTTTTCGTACACAAAAGAAAAGCCGGCATATGTAACAAATTATCGCTATGCAAAAAATGAGGGCAAATCCGATGAGCAGCTGGCAGAGGAATTGTTGGAGCTTGCCGAATACGGAGCGGATTTGTGTGATGTCATGGGAGATTGCTTTGATAAACAGCCGGATGAGCTTGCGGTTGACAAAAATGCAATAGAAATGCAGAAACAGTTGATACAAAAGCTTCATAATAAGGGTGCAAAAGTTTTGATGTCTTCACATATCTTAAAATATACACCTGCCAAAAGAGTCCTAGAGGTTGCATTGGAACATCAAAAACGTGGTGCGGATATCTGCAAAATTGTCACCGGCGCAGACACTATGGAACAACAGTTAGAAAATCTCAAAATTATCAATATGCTAAAGGAAAAATTGAAAATACCGTTTCTTTTTCTTTGCGGCGGTAAATGTAATATTTTAAGAAGAATAGGCGGAGAAATTGGCTGCTGTATGTATCTGTGCGTTTATGAATATGATAAACTTGCAACGCCTGTGCAGCCTCTTTTAAGAGATGTAAAACTCATACATGATACACTTAAAATATGAGCGGAGGTTCTGAATAATGACGAACGATTTTAAGGGGTATGACTACAATGATATAATGAAAATGCGTGAAAAAATTCATAATGCGATATATAAAGATTTGAATGAGTGTAATCTTTTATAATACTTAAAGAATGACGGATTAAAGAAAGGATGAATATTATGGAATTTCATAACAAGACCGTACTTATCACAGGGGCAGCTGTAGGAATAGGGCGTGCAACGGCAATTAAATTTTCGCAATGCGGTGCAAATATTGTGCTTACCGATATTAATGCACAAGCACTGGAAAGCGTTAAAGAGGAAGTGGAGGCATATACAAAAAATGTACTCACAATTCAGTGCGATGTCAGTGATGAAAAAAGTGTTTATGCAGCTGTAAAAGAGGTAGAAAGTGTATTCGGAAAGATTGATATACTCGTAAATAATGCTGCTCTGTGGAGATGTTGTTCACCTTTTACGGATACGACCATTGAAGAATGGCAGAGCTTTATCAATGTTAATATCATGGGTGTGGTATACTGCACAAAAGCAGTGCTTCCCAAAATGCTTGAAAACGGTTATGGCAGAATTATTAATGTTTCATCTGTTGCCGGGGTTTACGGAAATGCCAATATGGCGCATTATTCTGCAACGAAAGGTGCATTGATTGCAATGACAAAAGCATTGGCAAAAGAGGTTACGGACAAAGGTGTGCTTGTAAACTGTGTATCTCCCGGAAGTGTCAGTCCCAGTGATAACAAGGACGTGAATTATTTTGAAAGCAGCGAACTTTCGTTTATGGGAAGGACGGGAACAGACATGGAAAATGCCAATCTTATATGCTTCCTTGCGAGTGATGAGGCGGGCTATATATCAGGTCAAAATATTCAGATAGACGGCTGCAGAAAAAAACAGTAGAAATCAAATTTGGTATTTTTTTCTCATCTCTCTTGGAGACATATTGAACATAACTCTAAATTTTTTTCTAAAATATGAAGCTGAACTGAAATGCATTAAATCACTGATATATTCAATTGATTTATCAGTAGTTACGATAAGTTTCTTTGCTTTTTCAAGCAAAATTTTGTTTTTGAGTTGATTAAGCGTAATATCGGATGATTTTTTGAATGCGGAATATAACGTGGATTCACTTATTGCAAAGTTTTTGGCAAGTTCATATGTTTCTGAAAAAGGATGTTGTATCAAATATTCTTCGGTACGCTGTACGATTTCTTTTGTCCGGCATACAGTGATGTCGGTCATTGACGGAATCAGAATACCCGCAAGGGTGTAAAATATGCCTATATCTGCCGGCGATAGCTGTGTCTTATTCGAAAGCAAGCAAAAAAATTCATGTGTTTTGTCGATATTCGGTATAATCTGAATGGGATAAAACTTGTTTTTAAAATTAGGAAAATATCGAAATCCCAAAGAAATAAATTTAATATCCGGATTTCCATACCAATATGATTGATAACTACACTTGTCGGGAATATAAAATATATCACCTTCATTAATATTGACAGTTTCCGATTTAGTTGCTATTTTGCATTTTCCACAGAGCATATATGCAAAAAAATGATTTGGAACACCGGTGCGGTTATCGGTATAATGAAATCTATCGAAAGTGAATGTGCGAAATACAAAACTGTTCGAGAAAATTATATCATTCATTGGAAAGCACCTCATAAAAGTTAGAGAAAATTACCCTGTTTTTTATAAAATATCATATTTAATCAAAAAAGTCAATGTGATAAAATAATACTATAATTAATACTTTTGGAGGACTAAATTATGCAATGCAGACAAATAGTATTTACCGAAAAAAATAAGGCAGAGCTTTTATCGGTAGATATTAATGAGCTTAAGTCAAACGAGGTCATTGTAGAAACAGTGGTTTCGACTATCAGCTGCGGTACAGAAAAAGCAAATATTACAGGCGACCCAAATGTGAATGCATACGGTGAATCACAAGTGATATTTCCAAGAACATCGGGGTATAACAGCGCCGGAGTGGTTGTAAAAAAAGGCGCTGATGTAAAAAGCGTTGAAATAGGCGACAGAGTGGTGGTGTATTGGGGATTGCACAAAAGCTATAATGTTGTTCCGGAAGAACAGGTTGTGAAAATGGGTGATAATGTCAGCTTTGAAACGGGTGCAATGAGTTTTATATCGACATTTCCAATGGCAGCGATAAGAAAAACAAGACTTGAAATGGGTGAAAGTGCAATTGTTATGGGACTTGGTATTTTGGGTATAATTGCCGTAAAGCTTTTGCGCACAGCCGGTGCAGTTCCGATAATTGCGGCAGATCCCAACCCGACAAGACGCGAAATTGCATTAAAAAATGGCGCAGACTATGCGGTTGACCCGTTGTGCGAAGATTTTGCTGATAAAGTAAAAAGCGTGACTGTGGGCGGCGTAAATGTTGCAATCGAGGTTACGGGCGTAGGGGCAGGCTTTAATGAGGCTCTTGATTGTATGGCAAAATTCGGACGGGTTTCGCTTTTAGGTTGTACAAGAAATTCCGATTTCACCGTAGATTATTACAAAAAAATTCACGCTCCGGGTATAACCGTAATCGGTGCACATACAATGGCAAGACCACAATTTGAATCACACCCGGGTTGGTTTACGCACAGAGATGACATTAAAACAGTGCTCAAGCTTTGCGGTGGCGGCAGATTGTGTCTTGAAAATCTTGTGGAAGAAACACATTCACCGACGGATTGTCCCGAAGTTTACAACAGACTGGTAAATGACAAAAACTTTCCTATTGTTGTTCAGTTTGACTGGAGGAATATGCAGTGAAAAAAATAAAAATAGCTCAAATCGGTGCGGGACACGACCATTCAATGACGGCAATGGCAACTTTAAAGCAGCAAAGCGATATTTATGACTTGGTAGGCTATGCGGTTGTTGGCGGAGATGAACCTGTTTACAACAACAATCAATGGGCATATGAAAATGTCAGAAGAATGACCGTTGAAGAAATTTTAAATTATCCCGGTCTTGACGCAGTATGTATAGAAACAGAGGACAGACGACTCACTGAATTTGCCATAATGGCAGCGGAAAAAGGGCTGCATGTACAGATGGATAAGCCGGGCAGTGAATCTGACAAGGATTTTGACAGACTTATTGATTTGGTTAAGGAAAAAATCTCGTTTTTCATATTGAGTATATGTACCGCTACAACCCGGCGGTGATAAAGCTTAAGGAAGATATTAAATCAGGTAAATTAGGCGAAATATATGCTGTTGAAGCACAGATGAATTGTATTCATCCTGTGGAAAAGCGTAAATGGCTCGGCAATTACCCGGGAGGTATGCTTTATTATCTCGGATGTCATTTGATAGATTTGGTTTATGGTATTTGCGGTGAGCCAGAGGAGATAATGCCGCTCAGTATGCCTATCGGTACTGACGGTGTTGAGGCAGACGATTTCGGCATGGCAATATTTAAGTATAAAAACGGTGTATCATTTGTAAAAAGCACAGCAGTGGAACCGGGTGGTTTTGAGCGCAGACAGCTTGTTGTATGCGGAACAAAGGGTACTGTAGAAATTAAGCCGCTAGAATGGCTTGACTTAGAATGTCATTCTATTATACAAGCGCTGTCAACAAGTGTGAGAGAAGCCTATGACAACGACTGGAACAAAAAGGGTGAATATCATACTACACCTGTTTTTGGTAGATACGACGCAATGTTTCGTGCGTTTGCCGATTACATAAACAAAGAAAAAGAAAATCCGTACGGATATGAATATGAAAGAAAACTGCACAAGTTGATACTAAAGGCTTGTGGAAAATAAATGAAAGGTGATTTAATTATGAAAGCGATACTTGTAAATGATGACAGAAGCTTACGGTGGGACAACGTTCCCGACCCGAAAATAAAAAGCGACGAGGTTCTTGTTGAGATTCATGCGGCGGCATTAAACCGCGCCGACCTCATGCAGCGTGAGGGCGATTATCCGCCTCCTCCGGGATGCCCCGAATGGATGGGACTGGAGATTGCCGGCGTAATCGTTGAAATGGGCGAGGAGGCAAAGAAAAAGTCGAATTGGAAAATAGGTGACAAGGTTTGCGCACTTTTGGGCGGCGGAGGATATGCCGAATATGTGGCAGTGAAATACGATATGCTTATGCCCGTTCCGAGTAACTGTTCAATGGAAGAAGCCGCGGCAATTCCAGAAGCATTCGCTACAGCGTATCTCAATCTTTTTATTGAGGGCGGCATAAAAGCCGGCAACACACTGCTTATGAATGCCGGAGCATCGGGACTTGCAAGCGTTATAATTCCTATGGCAAAGGCATTTGGTGTTAGAGTTATAACAACTGTTCTTTCCGACGAAATTGCAAACTCCATAAGACATCTTAATGCCGATAGAGTAGTCGTTACCACAAAAGAGGATATTACATCCGTTCTTAAGGAAGAACTTGAAAACGGTCATGGTGTTGATGTTGCCATTGACTGTCTCGGCGGCGAAATTATGGGCAAGTGTATACATTACCTTACACATGGTGCACGCTGGATTATGATTGCGGCACTTGCCGGACAAAAAACCGAAATTGACCTTAAAAATATATATGTGAGAAATGTAAGAATTGTCGGAAGTACACTCCGTTCCAGAACTCCTGAAGTTAAAGCGCAGATTTTGGCTGAGCTTGTTAAAAATGTCTTTCCTAAGATTGAGAGTGGGGAGGTTAAGCCAACAATCTACAAGATTTTGCCCATAACCGAGGCGGAGACGGCACACGATATTCTGTATAAGGGGCAGAATGTCGGAAAGGTAGTTCTTGTCGTAAAATGAACAGTTATGAAATCATAAATGTTGAATAAGATGGGTACAAGTGAAACAATATATAAAGATTTATGCCATGCTGAAAGGCATGTACGTTGGCATAAGGGTCAATTTAATTCGCTATACTTGATTTCATATTCCATTGTTACCATAAATTACATGTGGGGTAAGAAATATTAACCCTTGAATGTTGTGTGCGTTATGCTATAATACTAATAAATTAGGTAATAAAAGGAATGGTTGGGATGAAGCACAGCTATAAGAATATTGTGTTTGGTGCGACTGTGTACGCTGCTGGACTTTCGAGCGTAATGTCGCATGACACTCTTTTGGTTGAATGCGGCGAAACATTAGCTACGGACTATGTATCGTGTATAAATAAATTAACGGCTAAGTTTAATTTGAGAAATTCAGCTGTCGATAATTTGTACGATAAATTAAACAAGCGGAATCTTATATCTGATAGCAATATTGTTAATATATATCCTTTAGAGGGAATATGCGCCGAGTATTTTCATAATGTTGATGTATTGCTCAATACATCAGTGTGCAGCATAGAAAAAGCAAAGAGCGAGTATAGCGTGCTGATGTATAATGACATTGATGGATATTTCAGTGTTAAGACTACCAACATAATAGATACTACACCGATTGGGGTGTTTGAAGAATATGCCTCCTATAATTATAATAAGTATCTCTGTGCGGAAGTTGCCTCTGAATCCTGCGGAGATTATCCGTATTTGATATCAGGACGATTTGACGGCGAATACGCTTTTGGCGTAAAAGTCGATAAATTGTGTTCATATCATAATGCTGTGGCTGAATTGCACAAAAAATGGAAGGAAACACATTGTAAAGGACAAAAAATTACATCGGTGGCTGCGCAGTTTGCATATAGCTATAATTCAAAAGTTAAACAGATAATTGATGATAATTACTTATTTGTTCCTTCATGTTCACACCGGAGTATAGATGATGCGTTTGGGGAGGGTATATATGCAGCTCAATTATATAAATAACGGCAATTTATCACAGAAGGAAGTGGTTGTTGAGTTTGATGAGATTTGTGATGTTTGTGTTGTCGGATTGGGTACGGCAGGGTCTATTGCAGCGTTGGCTGCCGCAAAACAAAATGTATCGGTCATAGGAATAGAAAAAAACATGCAGCCGGGCGGTACCGGCACTGTCGGCGGAGTTTATGAATACTTTTTTGGCTCAAGAGGCGGCATTTATGAAAAAGTTGATAAAGAATGTTTTGAAACATTTAAAGATGGATACATATCTACCGATAAGCATAATGATAAAAGTTCAATTCCGGGTTTTGAAAAAGAATATATTTTAAATAAGCAACTATCCGAGGCAGGATGCAGAATTTTTTATGGTACAGTAATTACCGGTGTGTTTACAAAAGAAAAAACAGCTGTAGGGGTTCGGATATTAAGAAACGGAAAATATATTGATATTAAGGCAAAGGTTATTATAGATTCATCGGGAACTTCGGTTGTGTGCCGCATTTGCGGTTGTAATTTCATGCCTGCGCGCCCGGTGGATGATATGACTGCTCCGGCATCAAAGCTTATTGGGCTCGGAAAAAATGAAAACAGCTATATGGATAGTGTCGGAGAATCATTTTCGCTGAATGATAAAAATTCGGAAAGTATATCAAAATCGATTCTTGATACCCTGTGTTCAAAATCATGGGCGCTCAGAGATTATTATACTGCCGAAGATAGGGTGTTGTTTTCAAGCGAAATGGTAGGGGTGCGTGAAAGCCGCTGTGTACAAACATGCGAAACATTGACATTTAACGAGTACATTCGCGGCAAAAATATTGAAGAAGCGATTTTTTGGATGTTTGCTCCTGTTGATAACACAAACTATGATATTGCATTTGAAACTGCTGAATATCAAAATTGGCTGTTTTGTAAAATGGCAGGATATGGATTTTCAATCCCTATCAGTAAAAAAATGATGATTCCCAAAGATATATCTGGAGTATTGGTAGCCTCTAAAAGCATCGGTGTCGGACATGATATGTGTATGCTTGCACGAATGAAAACAAACATGCAAAAGTGCGGGGAAGCAGCAGGCGTAATTGCTGGCATGAGTGTAAAAAACAGTATTTTGCCCATAGATGTTGAATACAAAAGTATAAAAGATATTTTGGCAACAACAGGTTGTTTCGACACCAAAAATGATATTGGTCTTAGAAAGCTTGCAAAGGATGAATATGGCGATTATTACCGTCCGTTTATCCCGCAGACCAAAAAAGAGTTTTGCGATTTATTGTCAGCAAAGGGGTACGGCACAGCCATGTGGACTGCGTATATTGCAAAAGACAGTGTGATTGACAAGTGGTTGTGTGAGTTTATGAATTCTTCAGATAAGATGCTTAAAAGGAACAGCGCTTTAGCACTGGGTATGCGCGGCAATCCGGCATGTATTCCCGTTATAAGAGAAATACTGAATGAAATACCGGAAATGAGCGATGAGCAGGGCAGATATTATCTTGATTTTGCAAAGGCGATTGTGATAGCAGGCAGATTGAAGGACATGGATGTTGCAGACAGACTTATGGATATTGTGTCAACATGGGCTGAAAAGTATGTAGTTAATTTGCGCGGCGGAACATATGTATATAGAACTTGCGAAACATTTAGGTGTCAGTTTGTTTCACTTGCCGTAGTTGCACTTATACTTATATCGGACAAAGCTTCGGACAAAAAAGAAATTATGAATCGCTTATCCATGTATTTGGATTTGCCTTGTGATAATTCTGAAATGGAGTCGATGCGGTGGCTTCTTCGCAGAATAATATAGATAAATTAAATATTCATTAATTTTTTGGGGATGGCATTTTGCCATCTCATTTTTTACTTTAAACTCCCAATTCTTACATAAATTACATTTGGGGTAGTAAAAGTTAACCCTTACCAAGAAATCGTATGTGTGCTATACTTAAATAAATCAAATTATCAAAGGAGAGATATATATGAAAAAACAGTTGTTGTTGCTTGCGCTTTCTGCAATTGTTGCGGTTTCATCTCTTACGGGTTGCGGCTCGAAAGAAACCGGCAAAAGCGGAGTGACAGAGGTTGTTATCTGGACGGGCGATTCACATTCCAAGGCCGTTATGAATGAGCTTGTAAATAAGTTCAATAACGGCGAGGGTAAGCAAAAAGGAATCAATATTAAGTATGAAGTTAAGGAAGGCAGTGTGGGGCAGTCGCTTGATATTGCTTTGCAAAACGGCAAAGGTCCCGATTTGATAGGCGCAGGTAAAATGGCAGAGTATTCCGAAAAAGGATATATTACTCCGCTTGAAGAAGTGCCTGAGCTTGCCGATTTTCTCGACAAATACTCCGATACACGCGTTGAGGGCTGGAATGTATATAAGGGCAAAACATATTTTGTTCCGGTAGGTTCACAGCTTTTCGGATTGGCTATCAATAAAGATTTGTTTAAAAAAGCAGGTATAGTTGATGAGAAAGGCGAGGCTAAAGCTCCCGAGACGTTTGATGAAATGGTAGAGGACGCAAAAAAACTTACCGATGAATCCAAACAGCAGTATGGAGTTGTGTTCCCTGTTAAGTGGAGCGGATTTTTCGGATGTGAGATTCAAAACGTAGCAAGTGCGTCGGGCGGCGGATTTGGCTATGACTTCACAAAAGGTCAGTATGATTACAATCAATTAAAACCTGTTATGGACGCAATTATGCAGATGAAGGAAGACGGCAGCGCATATCCCGGAGCAGAAGGACTGGACAACGATCCGGCAAGAGCAAGATTTGCAGAGGGAAATATAGGAATGAAGTTTTCCGTTTCGTGGGATGTAGGCGTTTGGAACGATCAGTTCCCAACAAAGTGTGATTGGGATATTTACCCCATTCCGGTTGCTGATAGGGACAAAGCATATTATCAGGAAAAAAATCCTGTGTGGAGCATGATGTTTAATAAAAAATCGCTTGAAGAAAAAGATGCAGATAAAATAGTAACAGTGTATAAATGGCTGTACAGCGATGAAACCTTGACAGAAATGTACAAGCAAGGCGTTCAGCTGCCGTGGCGTTATGATCTTGTAAAAGATGTAAAGCTTAAAGACGCAAAAATAGGTTGGGAAAGTTATGCAAAACTTCTTGAAATATCCGTGCCTCATAAAACGGCAGCCAAGTCGGATGTTTCTGCATATGATTCAATTTCTACGGCTTTTGTAAACGATGTGTGGAGCGGTAAAAAGAGCGTGGACACCTTCATAAAAGAGCAAAATGCGCACTACAACGATGGCATTAAAAAATATATCAGCGTAAACGAGGGTTACGAACCTCCGGTTGATAAAGAATACAGCATGCTGCGCAGTGGCAAATAATCTGCATAGCAGACATTGGAGGAATACATATTATGAAAAACGCTATGTTTCAGACAAAACGCGGCAGAAAAAAAACGTTACAGTGCTACTTGATAATGTCTACACAGATAATCGGATTTTTCGTGTTTAGCATGTATCCACTTTGCTGGGCGGCGCAGAAAGCATGGTTTTTCTATAGCGGAACACCGTCGCAGACGCATTTTGTCGGTTGGGATAACTTTATAACTATTTTTACACGGGACGCTACATATTGGACGACATGGCTTACAACCATTGAGTTTGCAATATACAAAATTCCGATTGAACTGACTTTGGCAATGGCTATAGCTCTTTGCCTGCACGGAAAGCTCAAAGGCGCAGGCTTCTTTCGGACGATGTACTATATGCCATGCATAGTCAGCGTGGCTATTGTCGGGCTTGTGTTTACTAACCTTTTTGATTATTTTGGATTTATTAATGCGTGGTTAATACGACTTGGGTTGATATCCAAAAATATAGATTGGTTTGCATCAAAAGCCACGGCAATGGGAGGCCTCGTTGCCGGTAGTATTTGGAATACATTCGGAACCAATGTGCTTTACTTTATAGCGGCGCTTTCAAATATACCGGAAGAAGTGTATGAGAGTGCAAAGCTGGACGGTGCGTCCGGATGGACAATTTTCAGAAAGATAACCATTCCGCTTATGGGTCCTATATTGTCAACGATACTGCTGCTTTCCATAAACGGAACATTGCACACTTCGGATTATATACTCACATTTACCAACGGCGCACCGCATGGTTCAACATTCACAGTTATGGCATATCAGGTAAGTAAGTTCCTGCCGGGATTTGCAGATGCCGGGGTAAACATCGGCTATGGATGTGCAATGGGTATTGTATCGTCACTGTTCTTTATTGCGATTGCACTCGGCTATCGTAAGCTCAGTGCAAAGTTGCAAAATATGTATTAAGGGGGATATGACGCAATGAAACGAAAATTAAGCACAAAGATTTTAATATACCTCTTTTTGACAATTATTTTGTTTATCACACTTTTGCCGGTTGTATATACGGTAGCTGCATCATTCAAGAGCAATTCTGAAATCATGGCGCATCCTGAAAGACTTTTTCCGGCTCAGCCGACTTTGGATAATTACAAGGCTGCAATATCAAACGATAGCTTTAATATTCCGCATATGTTTTTTAACAGCTTGTGCTACACGGTGGCGGTTGTTTTAATAACGCTTACCACTTCTACCTTGACCGGATACGTGTTTGCCCGTGGCGGAGATTTTCCCGGAAGCAAGATACTATTTGCTGCTTTTTCGGCGCTTATGTTTATAAATGTAGGCGGTATCACAATATATGCCACATTTAAGGTTCTCAATCTTGTGCATCTTTCCGATTCGCTGTACGGACTTGTGGTTGTGAAATTCTTTTCTATAGGTATAGTAAATATCTATCTTGTTCGCAGCTACATAAAGACTATTCCTTATGCAATTGATGAATCTGCTGAGCTCGACGGTTGCAGTTTCATAGGAATATTTTTCAGGGTTATTGCTCCGCTTCTTACGCCGCTTATTGCGACAATGACTATTCTGGCATTTCAGGGTTCTTGGAATGAGTACCTCATGCCTACGCTCTTTACGCTTGCGCGTCCGGAACAGCGTACACTTATCGTAGGTATAACAGCACTTAAAAATTCCGGCGAAGCTGCTTCAAACTGGAATTTGATGCTTGCAGGATCAACTGTAGCACTGCTTCCGGTGCTTGTAGTGTATGCATTCTGCAATAAATACTTTGTAGACGGGCTTGCAGCCGGAGCAGTGAAAGGATAATTTACTTAGAAAGGAGGAAAAAATATGAATTTTAAAAGCAAAATTCTTTGTTCGATTTTGTCAGCGGCGTTAATATCGACAGCACTGCCGATTGACAGTGTGCTTGCCAATGAGGATACCGGAGCAAACTTTTACAACGATTTTGAACAGTACAGCGGCGAAAAAGAATTTGTTGCTGCATATGAATCCAATTCGTCAAGCAAATATCTTTATTTTATGAAAGAGTATAGCGGAAATGCCGCAGTTACAAACAAAGCCCTGAGCATTGGAAACGAAAATCCATATAAGGAAGACTTATCTAATCAAGAAACCGACGGTGCATTTCGACCGGAGGGATACTTTAATACTGCAGCGGTCGCTTACATGTTTAAATATATAGATAACAATAAGTTTTCTAATGGCGGTTTGGATGGCTATGTGGGCTTTAATTCACAAAGGTATTACCCTGTGTTTTATGGTGCTGATAACAGAAATGGCATTGAGTATGCCGATGATT
This sequence comes from uncultured Clostridia bacterium, assembly GCA_934481345.1. Lineage (GTDB taxonomy): Bacteria > Bacillota > Clostridia > UMGS1810 > UMGS1810 > CAKSIN01. The sequence continues at coordinate 25,168 of CAKSPF010000015.1, read as the reverse complement.
TGACAGTTGTTAAGTCGGATGACGGCAATAATCGCCTTGTACTTGCACCGTTTGAGATGCGAAACGCAACATATTCCAATTTCTCAATTTTCGGAAAGGAAAATGTGGAACTCGCAGGAAGAGTCAGCAAACTAAGTCTAAATGTAAATATAGAAGATGACACCAATGCTGACGCTTTCAGAATAAGCATTGTAAAAAACAGTGCACTGACAAATATGGCTTTTATTGGTTTGTATGATTATATGAATTATAATACTCAGTTTATTGTTAACAAAGGAATGGCATGGTATGATTGTGTTACATTTCTTAACGGTAAAATCTATCTGGGTGATGTCGGAGCAAATATTTCGGAGTTAAACGATGATAATGTTGTGTGTGATTATGAAGTCGGCAAGAATTATGACCTTGAGTACTGCATAAATCTAACAGACGTGAATAATCCGCGACAGTTACTCACCGTGTATGACGAAAACGGAAATGTTATGGGTGAGCTGTCAAACAGAATTATTTTGACAGATACCACTACCACTACGTTAAACAGCGACACATTCCATAACGGAGCAGTCGGAAGCACAGACCGCGGACCGACAAAGAATACTTTTTTCAGGAATTTTGATGCAAGTGCTGCATATTCAATTATGCTTACAAATGCAACTGCTATATCATCAAAGCAAGGTCAGATTACCAGAGCGTCTGTAGATAATTTCGGACTGGACGCTGCCGTGCTTCCCGATGTTGATATATCTACGCAGGCCGATGAATATATTTCAAATCCGATTCCGTTTCGTGATCCATGTACGGTGAGCTTGGAGTTCAATTATGATATACTCAATCCGGAAATCACGGGAGATATAACGGTTCTTGATTCTCAGGGAGAAACAGTTGATTGTGGTAAATCAATAGACGGCAAAGTTTTAAACATTGACTTTAAGAGGAATCTTGCACCGTCAACAAACTATTATGTGCACATTCCGCAGTCGCTTGAAAGCGTAGCCGGAAACCTTGGTACTGAAAGAGTTATCACCGTCCGCACAAAGGATGTTTTGGATATAAAGGCTGCTCTCAGCCATATAAGCGGTGATACATACAACGTTACGGCAAATATTTCAAACGGCTCTGATTCGTCAATGAATCTGATAGTTGTTGCCGTTGTAAAGAAGGACGGCGCAGTGTGTGCGGACAAACTGTATTACACTGCAGCAAGTGTTGCGTCCGGAGCAAATGCGGATGTTACAGTAAAAGATATCGCTGTGCCAAGCGGAGCACAGGTGGAAACATATTATTTTGATTCATTCGATGGATTAAACGCTTTGTGCGACAAAATCATATGCAAATAGGCAAATGCCTTTAATAATTATTTTATAAGGAGAGATTTATAATGATGAAATTAAGCGCAAAAAAACTCACTGCAGCTGTTACAACCGCAGCAGTGGCATTTTCATCTATGGCTTGTGCATGTATTACAGCTTCTGCCGATACATCGGGAGAGCCGACATCAAGGTATTTTTATCAGGATTTTGACGACGAACAGTTCAAAGACTCTGATGAAAATATAACATACGGCAAGTGGAAGTATAATGCGCAACAAGGTAGTAATGATGAATGGGAATACATAAATAACGGAGCTACTGCTTCTAAGTACCTTGTAGCCGATACACTGTATCTGTTTGAAGGTGACATGTATCAGAATCAATACACACTCAACGAAGATGGCACGACAACCATAAACGGTGCTCCAATTAAACTTAATGATCTTAATGTAAAATTTCCAAATTCCAGTACCAGTTACCTTCGATTAACTAAAGAACAAATGAAAACATTAGGCTTTAATACGGATAAGATTCACTTTGGCGGCATAGACGGATATGTTGGCATAACACCGAGTATAGGTGAGCAATCGTGGATGTATCAATACCAGAGAGGAAAGCAAGGCGTTTCATCTATGATGATTCAACAAAATATATATAACAATAAATATGACAGCAATAAACTTTTCATGTATGTAAAGGGAAAGAATTCGGTGACAATTCCGTGTAATGGTTATGCTATGTTCGGACGTGAGAATATGGATTTGTATGGTAAAAAAACACATATTTCAGTGGAATTTACACCTATCGCGCCAATGAATACAAACAAATACTTTACATTAACACTTACCAAGAATTGGGGAAAGATAAAAGATACAATAAAAGAACGTCAGATATATGCGACTGATCCGGTGGCTCTAAGGACTATTTTTGTTGATAATGATCCAAACAAAAAAGTTGACGGAGGAGCAACTGATGTAGTTACTGTTACAAACAACAGTATATATGTAGGATTAGTTAATGAGGATAACAAAATTACCCTTAGTGAAAATCTGAACTTCGATTCTAAAACTTCATACACTATTGACGCTTATATCGATTATGAGACAAATCCAAGTGCACCAACTGTAACAGCTGTTATAAGCAATTCAAACGGAAAGATTATCGGAAGTAAAGAAGGGCTTCTACCGGTATCGGATACTGACTATACTGTTCATAATATTTCCGGACAAGGATCAACGAATGTTTTCAATAGTTCCGGAAAAAACCGAAAGGCATCATTTACAGCTGATAAGGCAGATGAAAACAATTACGGTGTGTTTTCAATAGTAAACTCTTTTAATAACACAGATTTTGGCGTTATTATCGACAACTTCCTTTTTGAGGATGTAACAACCTCGTTATCGGGTTCAATAGGCGCTGACAATAAAACGGTATCTGCGACATTAACCGGAGGCAAAGGTACATCCGGCAAGCTTATTGCTGCGGCATATGATGCTGTCACTAACGAACTGCTCGCAGTTAAGCCGGCAGATGTATCGGCTCTTGCAACCGAATATGAAACAAAGACAATTACTTTTGATAATGCAGTAGATGCTAACGCAAAAGTTAAGCTCTACTATTGGAATGATTATTCTTCCATGACGCCGCTTGCAGACGCATACGCAGTAAGATAGGCATATAAAAGTTATAATTATTCATTTTTGAATGCACACAGTAAATGAACGTGCAGCATGCTTCACCCTCCGCAAAACCTGCGGAGGGTGGCATTGAAACATTATTGCGGAGGGCAATATGAAAAAAAATCACCACATAAGAATTGTATTGTTAATTACACTTACAGCACTGATATTGTCAGTGAATACCTTTTCTGCACATGCGCAGGAGGATTACCGTGAATATAATGTCACAATGAATGTTGGCAGCAATATAATAAATATCACTACTGATAAATTATTCGGCTACAACCAGGAATGGCGAACCGTAGATATTCGCCAGTTATTATTGCTTGACAAGAATTATTCCAAAACAGAAAATTTTGAAAATGACTTTGAAAATAAAGAGTATTACACCACGGCGGTACAGCAAAACGATGCATACTACAGTCCGGGTGCGACAAATACGTTTAAATATATATCCAATGCCGATACTTGGGGAGGCAATGTGAGCTACACCCGCTATGCCGTAAAAGACGGCAAAGAATTGTATGCCAATCAATATAATCCTGATGGATCGTTAAATCGCCCGTCAGGTGTTGTGGACGCTATGGAGGACAACAAATTTAAATATGCTGACAGCGATAACCTTGTGACAGGTGGAATAGACGGATATTTTGGATTTGGTCTATATTACGAACTTGCAAAGAAGCTTGGAACATATGATATTGAAGATCAGACTGTAGTGCATATCGGAGACAACCATGCAGTAAAACTTTCACCTGCTCGCAATGTAGTTTATAGTGGTACTGCTTCTTTTTTTGGTAAAAGCCGTCTTGCTCTTGCCGACCGTAAGACAACCCTTTCAGCCGATGTGTATATAGATAGCTCCGAGGCTGATTTTCGTCTTGGCATAATCAAAGACTGGAATATCGAAAGAATCAAGGATATCGAATCAAATAAGTACATAGCTGTGAATGCATTGCAGTTTGCCAAGGAATACAATACATATCAAGAAATGGGTTATCTTGATATTGCTTCATTCAAGAACGGCAAATTCTCTGTAAACTCCGAGGAAATCGGAGAATACGCAACGGACAAATGGTACACCGTGACATGTACTTTGGACTTTGACGACAAGAAAATAATTGATGTATCTCTCAAGGACGGTGATACGGTTGTATGTGCCAAATCCGAGGAAATAATCCCGAGCTCGAAGAATACTGCACGGGATATAAGCTATATTTCAAGCATCACTCCGAGCATGTTTTCATTTGATGAGCGTTCTGATTTCGGTTACATGTTTTCGGCTCATTCCGGCGCAAACAAGAGTGTGAATACTACGGTATATATAGACAATCTCAAATTTATTACCGATAAGTACTACGATGCGGGAAATGATGTGATAAATCCGGATTTTGTCGATTTTATATCAAATCATAGCTTTTCATACACTCGTATGGCGGGTACATCGGCAAATACCTTTAAATGGAAAGAAGGTCTCGGAAATGCCGCCGACAGAAAGCCTATTTTAAGACAAGCATCTTCCACAGCGACTTACAAGCGCCGGGAATACTTTGCACTTCCGGAATGGCTTAAGATGATAGAAAAATTTAATCCGGAGGCGGAAGCATCATATGTAATCAATCTGCATGATTCCGATGAAGATATAGTTGATTTGATAGAGTTTCTTACAGGAGACGGCGATATAAACGGCGATGGGACAGACTGGTCAGATATCCGCCGGCAAAACGGCATAGAACATAAAGCACGAATCTCCATGTGGGAGATAGGCAACGAGCCCGATTTAAATTATTCGGATATAGGCACATGGGAAGAAAAATGGACATATGACAAATATATAACCCGTGCAAAACAGATAATCAGTATATTAAAAAAGTATTCTCCGGATATTAAAATTGCTTTGCCCGCTGACACTGACTATACAACCAAAAAGCAAAAAGGCGAAATAACATGGGCAGAAAACATTCTTAACTCTGACACAGCAAAGGATATTGATTATTTGTCCTATCATTCGTACAATCCCGACAGAGGTTCAACAATATCCTATGCGGTTGAAATGCTTTCGAAGGACATCAAAAACGGAAAAAATACAAATATAAAAATAGCTTATTCGGAACACGGAACAAACCGACCCGCAACCAGAGAAAACTACTATCAGGGAATAGGTTTGGCAAGCGCACTCTGTGAAGCTCAGTTTTTTAATCGTATATTCAGTACACCGATTGTCGAAACTGCAAATTTGCATAGCTTTTCTATATATCCCGGAGCGTGGGGCATTGGTTATGTGAACAGTGAAGGAAATTTAAGTTCCGGAGCCACAATGGAGCTGATGGACATGTATGCACAAAACGCAGTGGGAGATGTGTTGCAGTCCGAGATAGACGGTTTCGGTGCCGAACAGCAGAGCGGAAACGGTGAGAGTGGCTGGGATCATGAAAACGACAAATGGAAAGACGGCAAGTATGGTTATACTTGTTCGGCAGTAAGAGGCGAAGACGGCTCTCTGAACCTTTTTATATCCAATTCACGCAATCACCGCCTCAATGTTGAGCTTAATCTTCCGATCGAATATGATGATTATGTTATAAAGAAAAAACAAACGATAACCGGAAAAAATACAGAGGATAAGATAACTTCGTATGACGGATACTCATATATCAAAAATGAATCGGGCGAATACGAACTTAAATATGCCAACGATATGGTATACACAGAGGAATACAAAGTAGATCGTGACAGCGTATCGCTGCCGCCGTATTCGGTGACATTAATCAAGCTGACCGACGCCAAAATCACATCACAGTTTGACATTGTATCTGCAAGGTATCAAAACGAACAGAATATTGACCTTACCGGTCGTGTCATAGGAACTTACGATTCAGTTAATATTACTCTGCTTGTGACAGATAAAAAAACCGGAGATATAAAGTATATTTCGCAGAAACAGACAAGTAAAAACGGAGCATTTAACTTTAATTTCAGATTTACCGAGGATATAAATAACTGTACATTTGCTGTCAACTGCGGAGATAAAGCTGAGGATATAACAGGCAAAATCATATCAAAAACATCACAAAACGAGCTTTTTGATATATCCTCAACTTCCGATGGCAAGAAAGTAACTACAACAATAAATAACAAATATATGCTTCACAATATCTCATTTATTCCTATACTTGGCGAGTATTCATCCACAATGCTTACGGATGTAAATATTGGTCCGAGGATGAACCTTAAACCGGCTGAGACCGTAATTGTGCAAAAATACAATGGTTCAAATAATAAATACAAAATGTTTTATTGGAAAGATTTAACATCAATCGTGCCGGTATTTACACCAAATGAAGTAAAATAATTAACGAGGAGGAGATTCTTTGAAAATCAGACTATTACCATTAGTGCTTGCTCTGTGCATATCAGCTCCGTGTCTTGCGGACGATACCGACAGCGCTCTTCAAACCGTAACGCGTACGGTTAAATTTGATACGTCCGAAATTATTCGCAGTGAGATTCCTTTGGAAATGTATGGATACAGCCATGAATTTGCTCGTTTTCATGGTATGGCTGGTGGAGAGAGTGTTCGGTCAAGAGGAACTAATTTCCTGGCAACTGACTACAACGAAGCAAATCCGGCTGCTGTTGTGGCAATTCAGGGCTATCCGATGAATCATTTTCGTATTGGAGGAACAAGTGCAAATTATGCCAATTGGAAGTATCTGCTTGGAGAAAAGTGGCATTATAGATTTACCAACAGCAATAAAAACGTATATGCTGGTTACTCGGACGGCATAGGTAGTGCGGATATGAGAATTGACAACAGTTCAACAATTCTTAAGCGTATGACAAATTCATACAAGGTCAGCGCGCAGGATATCATTAAAATATTAAACGGTTATAATAAAGATGCCAGCTACACATGGTGTCTAAATGTGAATACCGATACCCTTGAAAATCAGATTGATCTTGTTGAATTTCTGACAAGTGACGGTTCTGTGAATTACAACGGCGGGGAAAACTGGGGAAAGATCAGGCGCGAAACGTACGGCATCGACAAAATTAATATGTATGCGTGGGAACTCGGAAACGAAGTTGATCTTAACAAGACAAATATAGATGAATATATTGAAGCTATAAAGAAATTTGTGCCGGCAATACGTACTGTGGATAAAACAACTCCTATAGCTGTAACTATTGCTTCAAACGACACCGGATCCGTCGGTGTTGATTGGCAAAGAAAACTGCTGATTGAATGCGGTGATATAATTGATTATATTATTATACACAAGTATTTTGGAGTAAATCACGTTGCGGCTGTGTGTGAGAGTACACTCAGAAAGACAATCAGTGATATTGAAAAATACGGTGATCCCGAAAGACACAAGATTATTTTTACTGAGTATAACACTTCATTTGCAGGAAGTGACACAGAAACTTGGAAAAGGAATACCTCAATATCTGCTGCTGTTACAATAGGTGATTATCTTATACGAATGCTAAATTATCCTCAGCTTGTTGAAACGGATTTTCAGGCTTTAAACGGTGGCGGCGGTACTCGAACAGCTAATCCTAAAACGGGCATGAGTGAGGAGGGATATTATACAGATGGAGGTCCTTGGTGGGCATATTATGTAGATACGGATAAAACAGTAAAGGCAGTTGCACCTATTGAAGTAATGAAACTGTTTAATGACAATTCAAGCGATGCAAAGGTTATAGGCTATAATTATCAGGACTTTACACTTGGAAAAGCGGCAACGTCTTCGGCAATACCGCTTCTTCAAAAAAATGGAGATGTATGCCTTTTTGTAACAAACTTTGACAAAGAGAAAGAGCTGGAAGTAACTATTGAAAATGATGGATATTATCTAAAGGAAGATACCGTTATATACGGAACAAATGGCGAGTACTCCATGAATTTCCGCGATAAAAAAGAGGTGGAAATTGTAACAAAAAATCACAAAGGCAATAATGAGTGTAAAACATACAGCATGCCGGCTATGTCGTTTGCGATGCTCAGACTTTCACCCGGTGCAAAGGTTAGTCAGAACGGAGGCTATGATGAAAACAAATAAATTAATCAGTATATTATTGATTGCAGCTATGCTGCTCGGAGTTCCGGTTTGCTCATATGCTTCGTATGAAGATACAGAGTACTTTTTAACAGAAGTCACATATTTAAAAACTTCAGATTATGTCCAGGTTAAACAAGAATTTACAACTATAGATCTTGCGCCGTATGCAACAAGCAGTTATTCAGATGAGGTATCCGGGGATAACCAAGGCGGATGGACAGACGAGGGCGCAAAAAATGATATGAGCCACTTTAATCTTGTTGGCAGAAACACATTTTTTGGAATACCGTTTGATTTCGTCGATCCGAGTACCAATAACGGTAAAGGACCAATCGTTCTTGCGGGGCGCGGAGCTACGTTTGTTCCCGAATCAATCGAAATACCGATAAATCAGAGTGCAGCCGGTCTTTATATTGCCTGCTGTCATGCCTGGAATTACGGCGACGGTGATAAGAAAGGTGAATTTACGCTTGTATACGAAGACGGAACATCTGCTTCGGTGGAATTGATTGAGAATGAAAATATTCATAATTTCTGGGGTGCGGTTGACTATGCCGATTTCAGAAATATATGGAAGGGCAATCATCCGGTTGGCGGACAGGAGAATGCTGTCGGTATGTTTGCTATGAGCAATCCGTATCCCGAAAAAAAGATTAAGAGCTTCTATGCAACATCAATGGACGGCGGAACAAAATCATGGTTAATGGTTTTGGCAATCACGCTTACTGATTCCGGACCGTATTTGCCTGATATTGGTCTTCGCGGAGCTTCGGGTTCGATATCAACGATTGTATCGGATGATAAGTTTGAGATAGCTCCCGGCAGTGCGCTTGATTTGTCGGCGCAGCTTGAAAAACCGGCAGGAAAGCATGGGGTACTTTTATCAGACGGTGACAATTTGATTTTTTCAGACGGCGAGCGGTTCAGAATATGGGGTATCAATCTTGAACTCTCGGATTCACTGCAAAACAAAGAAACAGCAGATAAAATTGCAACCGATATAGTGCGCCTGGGTTACAACACCGTGCGGATAAAAATTGATCCATTGAACTATGACAAAAGTAAAAAAGACGCATTTCAATATATTTTTTCAAGTTTAAAGAATAACGGTATATACACTTACCTTGCACTCGGCAACGAGAAAAATAATAATATCATGTTTGACGATGAACTAATTCAAAAGCAGATTGACGGAATAAATGATATACTCGGCTACAACCCATACACATCACAGTCTGTTGCGTCTGATTCGTCACTTGCAATGCTTGAATTTGCGCCTGAGAGCGGATTATATTACTATGATCCCGATGTAGTCAGTGATGTCAATTCAGATTTGCTTTCCGAAAAATTCAGCAAATGGCTGATTTCAAAATATAAAAATGATTCGGCACTGAAAAAAGCATGGAATACCGGTGACGGAGCGGGACTTGGAGATAATGAAAGTGCCGAAAAATCAACCGTTGTACTTGACAAGTTTTGGAAAATGAACAATCTTTATTCTTCGGGAAAAAATCTTGATATCCGCAGATTTTATAAATTTGTCCAGGAAGAATATTATGCAAAAATGAAAGAGTGTGTTTCACTTCTCGGATACAACGGAATTTCAACATGTAATTCCAATCCGCTTGATGACATTGCTCTCGGTGACACATACATTAATGCATCTACCGATTATATTGCAAGAAATATGATAAACGGTTATTCAAAAAACGGTAATGACTTCAGTAAGTCGATATACTTTACCACACCGCTTTCAACATCTCTGAAGAAAACGGGACTCGGCATAGTCGGCAACCTTAGTAGGCATAAAATCAGCGGACTTCCATATGTCATTTCAGAATGGAACAGCGCTAATGCGGGAGATAATTATACAGAGGATTATCTGATTATGGCAGCCTATGCGGCAAAGCAGAATTGGAACCCTATTTGCAGTACCTACGCATCAAAAAATTATACTAATGAAACCAAAATCACCGGTTTGTATGATATATATAACAACTATACTTCGCGTTCGGCACAGATCGCGGCTTCAAAATTATACAATGCAGTGTCACAGTCAGATTCGGTCAAGGTATATAACATAAGTGAAGATGACTTGCTTATGGATGGTCTGCGACCGCATTACATGATACTCTTAGACCACAAAGTGGAAAAAATTATAAATGCAGATAAATTTGAAAATTTTTACACTTCAAAAGTATCATATATGCGTAATGATACTGCAAATTACAAAGAAAATCCTCCGGGAACAGGGATTTACAAAGAAAATGAAATTATGGTGGACACAGTAAACGGAGCGATATGTGTTATTACTGATATGGCAGAGGCATATTCCGGAACATCGAAACAAAAGAACTTAACTAATCTAAAAATAATGCAGCTGGATATGGAAACAGAATCATACACGGCATTTTTGACATCTGTAAACGGAAAACCGCTGAAAGAGGACAGCATGCTGCTTACACTTACGGGTTCGGCAAAAAACAAAGCATTCAGTATTTCAAACAATGAAATATCTATTACCGGAAAAGCACAAATCCAACTTCAGGTGATACAAGGGACAGTTACCCTTAAAGACAAGGGAGTTTTTGATGTATACAGCTTAAACTACGATGGTTCGAGGAAAAATCAACTTAGTACATATGTAAATCAGGACGGATACACTGTGTTTAAAGTGAATTACAGTTCATACGCAAATGATGTAAGTTCATTAAATTTCGAAATTGTAAGAAGGTGAGGTACACTATGAAAAAATACACAAAAATTTTATTGACAATTACAATGATTGCAAATCTCTTTGTGTCGGCATCGGCAGACGCTATTAACGCAAGCTATAACCGCTCTTTAAAAGAAATTGAATTAAATGGCGAGCTCGGCAGTTTCAATGCAAATTCTCGTTTGATTATCTTTGTTACAAAAGATGGTGTTTTACTTCCGAATGTTGATGAAGAAGGTTATGCAGATAATGTATCCGGAAGTGTTTCTGATGTAGTTGTGTTTTCGCAGATTAGTTCTGATGAAAACGGAAACTATTTCGCAGATAATATTTCATGTGATGGAATATCTGGAAAACTAAACATTCGTTTGTCTGCTGACAATGAAAATACAGTGCATACTTATACTGTATTTGTACCGGAAGCCAAGGCCGAAAAAGAGTTTTTAGAGGCTATTGCCAGAGCAACATCGCAGTCTGACGTACAGGCACTTTTAGACAGCGAAGCACAAACGCCGTCATACGGAGCGGATATGAGATATTATATTTTATCAAATCGTTCTTCGGTATCAAAAATTGTGTTTGACAACAAAAGTGCTTATACCGGAAATGATGCGGCACAAAAATTGGATGATGATATATTTATAAATTCATTTTTGAGCAGTATAAGTGCAACAAACGATTCTGAAAAAATATGTGATATTATTAATATATCAGATTCAGGTCTTTCTACTCTCGACAAGAATAATGTTTCGCGGTTGATGAATCTTGACAGTTTGTATAATAATTCTGTATTTAAGTATCTGAAATCGGTATCTTCCGATAATTTATCAAATATAGTATCCGCTGCGGCAAAAATGAATTTTACTACTGTTTCGGAATTTGCGGATGCACTGTACATAAGTACGATAAACAACAGATTCCAAAGCGTAAACGGATGGAGAGATGTGTATCGAATATGTATGGAATGCAGCGATGTTTTGAACGGTATAAAATCATCAAAGCTCAGCAATTCCGCAAACAACCAAGCTTTATGGACAGCTCTTGCAGAAGACACCTATTCATCAGTGAAACAGCTTGAGGATGCATTCAATAATTTCAAGGAAGATTCATCTTCCGAAAATAGTTCCGGAAATAAAGGCAACAGTAATTCCGGTTCAACGCGCGGCAATTCAGGAACAATATCGGTTGGAGGTAATCCGTCGCAAAATGCTCAGGATGTATTCGGCGACCTTCAAAATCATGCATGGGCAAAAACTGCAATTGAAGAATTATACAAACGAGGCATTGTAAATGGTGTTGGTAACGGAATGTACAATCCGAATGCCAATGTAACAAGAGAAGAATTTGTAAAACTTATAGTGACTGCATTGAATATTAAAGGCGATGCAGCGGTTAATTTCGGTGATATAGATAATTCCGCATGGTACAGTGAATATATTCGACGTGCATATGCGAACGGAATTGTAAATGGAATTTCACAAGAGAATTTTGGCATAGGAAACAGTATAACCCGTCAAGATATGGCTGTAATTGCCAGCAGAGCTTTGGATGCTATGAAAATTTCGTTTAATGAGAACTCTGTCGTTGATTACACGGATTCGGAAGAAATTGCTTCATATGCGGAAGAGGCAGTCCGGCGCCTCAGTAAATATGCGCTTATTTCCGGCAATACCGATGGTACATTTGCGCCGCATCGAAACATGACTCGTGCTGAAGCGGCAGTACTTATATACAACATCGTTTCAAAGTCAGGTAGATAGCAGAAAGGGGCGGAGATTGATGAAAACAAGAATTACCTCAATTATTTTAACATTTTTGATTATTATTGGTTCAATAATGCCGTTTTCGGCATTTGCTGCAGAAACAAAAAGACTTGATGAAGAATTCTATCAAAAGTCTCAGGCTGCTCTCGTTGCCTTTGGCATACTTGATGAAGAACAGGTTTCATTCACCGATGAAGTATCAAGATTTGATTTTGTAGACACAATTCTTGATGTTTTTGAAAAAGCAGGTATTAATTATACTTCGGGTTCGGCACATTTTTTTGACATTGAAGATGGCACTATGCTTTCAGAGCGTCTATGCAGTGCAGTAGGGGCAAGACTTATTCATGGCGATAACGGTGCGTTCAGACCAAACGACATTATTACATTGAACGAGGCGCTTACAATCACAATGAATGCGCTCGGATATAATGAAATCAAATCATACATGACATATGGGGAGTATATCTCTCGTGCAATAAAGCTCGGTCTCAGTGATGGGATTTATGCACTTGATGAAAAAATGAGTATTGGCGATATGTATGCACTCATATACAATATGCTCGACTGCAGTATGCTTGAAATAAGTTCAATCGGCACGCAGTCATATAATCCTGCCGTGCAATACTCTAAAGACGGTAAGACATTTGCTGAAACATATTTTGGAATAATGCATGTTGAGGGCATAATGACAGCTAACAGCACGGCAAATATAGTTAAAGACGATAAACAAAAAAATAAGTGCACGGTTTTGACAGAAAATGGTGAAATGCGGTTTACAACAAATAATAGCTTGTATGAAAAGTATTTGGGCTATGCTGTGGATATGTTCTATACAGATGACAACGGAAAAAATACGGTTGTTTTTGTGGCAAAGCATTCTGATAACAATGAAACGGTTATAGAAGGGGTCAATGTATACGAATATGAAATTTCTGCGCGCAAGCTTAAGTATTATGAAGTTCAAACAGAAAGTGTTATAAAGTCTAACAAAAAAGAGCGCAGTGTATCAATTCCTGTCGGTGTGAATATAATGTACAATTCCTGTTATGTATCGGACAATAAAGAGGTGTTTGATAGAATAAATAATGCCGTAGACGGTAATGGTGAACTGAACATACGCAATGTTATTTTACTTGATAATAACTCTGACGGAAAAATAGATATAATGTTTGTCAATATGTATGAAAACTTCTTTGTTGAAAAAATTACAAAAGACGGCTACGTTACCGATTGTTACACAAACGGTACACTTGATACTCAGGACAGCAAAATAACAATGAACATATATGATGAAAACGGTGAATTATCTGATTACACATGTATAAAAAGCGATGATGTTATCTCAATAGAACGTGATTTGAAAGAAGAGATACTCACAACTGTGTATGTGACCAGGAAAACATTGTCTGACACATTGCAAGGTATAAATAAAAGCATGGGAAAACAGGAGTTTTTGCTAAGTGGTACTGAAAGTGAAGTTGCCAACGGCAAAGCCGGAGATATGATTCGCACAAATTGCAAAATTTCAAATAGCTATACATTTTACTATGATGTATGCGGTAACATTGCAGCTATGCGTGAAAATACCAATCAAATTCCATATGCTTATATACTTGGAGTGGCAAAATCTAAAGGTCTCCAATCTGAGACGATTTTAAAAGCAGCTGTTCCCGATGATTCGGAATACGGAGTTACCATTCATGAATACACTGTCAAAGAAAACTTTACCGCAGACGGTGTAAACAGCAAAAGCTCAACATATGATTTTGATTCTCTTAAATATAAGCTTATCAGATTCCAAAAGAACAATGCCGATAAGATTATATCAATTAATACTCCGGCGGCAACAAAGGGAGCAGGTCAATTTTCATATATGTATGAAAAAGAATTTATGGGAAGTATTAAAACGACATATAGACCAAACTGGAAAATGTTTATTGAGGAAAGCGGCACTCTAGATGAATACAAATCTTGTAACTTTACCGTGGATGCAGATACAATAATTTTTTCTGTTCCCGGAAGTGACAATATAGAAAACTACGAAGCAAGAATATCCAGAATCGAAAACAGCAAATTGGGTAATTATTTTAATGACTGGCGTCAGTATAATGTTCATGGTTATGTAAATGATGAAAATTCATTGATTTGTGATGTGTTGATTGTTCAATTTGAGGATGGAATGAGTTCGGCACAAGAAAAGGCATTCAACAAGACACGAACATTTCTGATAGATAAAGTCGGCAGAGCAATTAACAATAATGATAAGGAAACAATACTAATTGAAGGTATGGAGAGAAAAGAAAGAATATCATACACAACTTCCGATAATGTTGTATATGACTATGATACCGGAAAAGAGATTACATTACATCCGGGAGATATCATACAGTGTTTTCCGGATGGTTACGGCGATATTAAGTACATACGCAGAATATACAATTATGAATCTGATTCGTATGGAGCAATTCCGTATAAGATATCAACATCAAGTGATCCGCGTGTTGTAATCGGAAAACCATTTAAGACAGATAACACAGCTTTTTCAATGACGGAAAAGAACAAACCGGAAACAATGGAATACGCTGAGGTGTTTGTTTGCGGTGGTGATCACTATGTGTATGTATATGATAAAGAGAACGAAAAAGCAACGCTTGGATCTTGGAAAGATATCACTGCGGAAGACAATGCACGTGTCGTAATATGGTGTGCAACAAGTACATATCTTGACATAATTGTGTACAGATAGATTAAATGTAGTGTCATTACGACACTGCATTTAATCTTTGGGAGGTATTTATGACAGTATTTAATCAAGCTAAACAAATATTTATAAAGAATAAAAGAGAAATTGTAAATTTTACTGCAGGATTCAAATGCAAATTTGAAGCTAATAAAACCAGAAAATATAATCTCAAAATCACAGGTGCGACTCTGTACTCAATATATCTTAACGGAAAATTTATTTTTTACGGTCCTGCGCGTGCACCTCACGGTTATCTTAGGTGTGATGACATATATCTTGACGTTAAAGATGAGGAAAATACTTTATGTGTTCTTGTTGCAGGGTATAACTGCCCGTCTTTCTATACAATGAATATTAAGTCATTTATTCAGGCAGAGATACTTGAAAACGGCAATGTTATAAAGTACACAGGCAGCGATTTTACTGCAATTTCTCTTGATTCTTTGCGAGAAAGGGAAGTTTTTCGCTATAGTTATCAGCGTGGATTTAACGAGGTGTGGCACTTTGACAACACCGACAATGTGTCAAACTGGATGACAGAAGATTTTGTCAGCGAGCCGCTTAATGAATATCATCTTGACATGGAGCTAATTGAGCGCGGATTTGAAAATCCAAAATTTAGTGTTGTGCCGTTTAATGAGGCAAAGAGTCATGGCAGATTTCGTCACAAAGATGATTTTAAAAGTTACGACAAACGTCATATAAGCGGTCTTAATTATAGAATTATAGGTTATGATAAAAATATGGTTAAGAGCGATATAATGAGTGCAGTGCATGGTGTGTATTTTGAGGATGCGCTGTGCGATATGACAACTAACCGCTATGCTTTTTATGATTTTGGAAGAATTAACACCGGATTTATATGTGCAGATATATCTGCACTTGAAGATTCAGAGATATATTTTGTTTTTTCTGAAACACTTTCGGAAAACGGTCAACCGAATAGCGGAATTGCAGGTACCGATACACAAAATATAATTAAATACACATTAAAAAAGAGCGACAAGCCATATAAATTGCAGTCTTTTGAAGCCTATTCTTTCAGATATCTAACTATCCTTGTGCGTTTCGGCAGCATTGAGGCTAAAAATGTGTCACTTTGCGAATATGTTTATCCTATTTCGGACAACACCAAGTTTAAGTGTGCCGATGATGAACTTTCATTGATATTTGAGGCTGCAAGGCAGACTTTTATTCAAAATACAATAGATTGCTATATGGATTGTCCGGGTCGCGAACGTGCCGGCTGGCTGTGTGACAGCTTCTTTACTGCACAGGCAGCACAGATATTTGAAGGCGGCGGAAAGACAGAAGAACTATTCCTTAAAAACTTTATTATGGCAAAAGATATTCCGGGAATAGATTATCACCTTCTGCCTATGTGCTATCCCGGCGATAACAACGGCGTTATTACGCAGTGGGTAATGTGGTACATTCTTGAACTTCGAGATTATCTTAAGCGCAGAAGTGATGCTGCTGAGTATTACAGGAAATTTGTATATGGATTTTTGGATTATTTGAATGAGTTTGAGCTTGATTGCGGATTGCTGAAGAAGCTAGACGGTTGGAATTTTATAGAATGGTCAGATGCAAATGAATTTGTGGCGGAATCCGATATAAGTTATCCTACAAATATGCTCTATGCTGCAATTATAGATGCTGCAGCTCAGATATATGCAGATTCGGCACTTTTCCAAAAAGCCGATGGAATAAGGAAAACAGTAGTTGATATGTCATTCAATGGAGAATTGTTTTGCGACGGAGCTGTGTTAAAAGACGGCGAGTATATAAACTTGCCTAATATATCGGAAGCATGCCAATATTATGCAATATTTACTGATACTGCAAAAAAAGGTGATTCTGCATTTGAAAAATTCTTTGATACTGTTATAAATACATTCGGATATGGTAGAAAATTGCGCAGTGAAAGACCAACAGTAGCTTATGCATCGGTATTTATCGGTTATAGCATACGCATGCTTTGCCTGCTTAAACTTGGCGAAAATCAAAAACTTTTGAATGAAATAAAAGAATTATACGGTTCGATGGCGCGTAAAACCTTGACTTTGTGGGAACACGATAAACCGATAGCCAGTCTTAATCATGGTTTATCATCAGTTGCCGGTGCTCTTATTATAAAGGCACTTACCGGAATAGAAGAAATAAACGAAAGAGATAAAACTATTATGTTATTTGGTGAAGGACTTGATATGGAGTATAATATTTCAATAGGACTTTTAAACGGTAAAATAGAGATATCAAACGATGGGAACGGTAGAAGAATAAATATTCTGGGGGAGTACTATATACTGAATAAAACATCAAATTTAATAAGTAAACAAAAAAGTTAAAAAATATAATTCTACAAAGGTTATTTACAGAGCAACAGTTACAAAACTAAATATATTTATTATAAGAGGAGAAAAAATATGATAGCACAAAGACCACCGATGGGATTTAATACATGGAACTGCTTCTGCGGGGATATTAACGAAAATCAAATTAAAGAAATTGCAGACACGCTGGTGTCTTCGGGATTGCGTGATTTGGGATACGAATACCTGGTGTTGGATGATCACTGGATGGCACCAGAACGTGACAGCGATGGCAGAATGTATGCAGATCCGCAAAAATTCCCAAGCGGAATTAAGATCCTTGTTGATTATGTTCATTCAAAAGGCTTAAAATTCGGGCTGTATTCCTGTGCAGGAATGCTTACATGTGGTTCACGTCCAGGCAGTTTTCAGCATGAATTTACTGATGCACAGACATTTGCGAATTGGGGAGTAGATTTTCTCAAATACGACAATTGCCAAAAACCGGATGGCATAGAAGATCATTTGCTTTATCGACGTATGGCAATGGCACTCAAAAACTGTGGGCGTGAAATATTATTTTCAGCATGTAGTTGGGGTGAGTACGAAACACATGATTGGGCGCGCAATTCGGGAACTAATATGTGGCGTTCAACATGCGATATTGCAGATAATTGGGTATCTATGCGTGATATTGCAATGAGTCAGTTTGCATATTCGACACATAATGCACCTTTCAGTTACAATGACTTGGATATGTTGATAGTTGGCTTGTATGGAAAGTCACATGTAGGTTTGAAAGGATGTACAGATGATGAATACCAGACGCATTTTGCTCTGTGGTCACTTATGACATCTCCGCTTATGATAAGCTGTGATATTCGCAATATGAATGAACAAACAAAAAGAATCCTTACAAATAAAGAACTTATAGATATAAACCAGGATATCGAAGGTCGGCAGGGATATGCATGGAAAATTCATAAAGATTCCGAATACTATGGCATTGCAAAAGTACTATCAAACGGTGATTATGCATTTGGATTGTTTAACTTTTCTGACAATGATTGTACAATTACAAATTCGCTTAACATAAAATTTTGGGATATTGGGTTACCACTTGGATGCGGTTATGGTTTTGAAATGCGTGATGTTATAAATCACAAGAATGCTGGACTAATGAAAGAATTTGTAACAGTAAATCTAAAAGCACACGCTTGTGCGGTGTTCAGAGGAAAGCTGGTCAAATATGAATAATTACTGTATAAAATGCGGGAAAAAACTGATTCAAGATGAAAAATCTCTTTATAGACGGCTTATAAAGCGCACTGCAGAAGAATTTACATGTATAAATTGCATGGCGAAATATTTTCAAGTTGATGAAAAGCTTTTGTATAGCAAAATAAAGATGTATCGTGATATGGGGTGCTGCCTTTTTGGGACAGGTGAAAATGCATAATATTGAGGTTTTAAACTGATAAAAGGTACCAGCAAAATTTGAATACAATGCAAGAATATGATCGAACTATCGCAGGTGAAACTTTTTCTTTAAATTTAATTTTCGTAGGTTGTAAAATTGAGTTGCAATATTATGAAAGGATCTATCATGATGGATTTTATGGTGAATTTGAGTTATTTATACCACAATTCAATGGGAATAAATCACTATGAATATACAGCGACATATTACAGAATATTACAATTTACAACTTTTTTGAACGAAGGACATTCCGAGATGAAGGCGCATTTAAAAGATGTTTGTTCACTTTATAGCATTGCAACACACACCGTCTTTACAACAACATAAGAAATGAAGTTGAGAGAGGCATGGTCTCTTTTTACAAAGGCTATGAAAAAATAAGATTTGAAAACTTATAATTTATGGAGATATAATTATGTTAAATTCAAATTGGAACGGAAAACGTGTATGCTTTTTGGGCGACTCAATAACAGAAGGAGTAGGTGTTAAATTCGGCGAAAGATATCTTGACATACTTGGTAATGAACTTGACATTGATGTTCACGGTTATGGTGTGAATGGCGCACGATTTAGAAATCTCATGGAGCAAGCAAAAAAGATGAATGCCGATTTCCGCAAAAATATTGACGCTATATTTTTATTTGCCGGAACTAATGATTTTAACGGTTCGATGCCTTTAGGAAACTGGTTTAATGTTTGCGAGGAAGAATTGATTTTATCAAAAAATATTGACAACTCGTTATCAACCATTCAAATGCGAAAAAAACGCAGCTTTAACATGGACATAAGTACATTCTGTGGCAGCATAAACTCTGTACTTTCATTTTTAAAGCATAATTATGCAGATAAGCAAATAGTGTTAATTACACCTCTTCATCGATCATATGCAAATTTTGGATGTGATAATATACAATACAACGAGTTATATTCAAACAGAATAGGTCTGTTTATTGATGATTATGTTTCAATGGTACGGCAAGCTGCATATGTCTGGTCAACAGAGCTCATTGACTTGTATTCAATAAGCGGTTTATTTCCCTTGTTCGACGAAAGTGCTCACTACTTTGCAAACTTTGACACAGACAGACTTCACCCGGGCAAGGAAGGTCATATACGAATTGCTAAAGCAATAAAATCAAAAATGAATAATATTGCCTTGTATTAGTTTTGTTCTTAGGAAAACGAATACAACCGCATTGTATATAATCGGTATCTACAATATCAAAAATATAGAATAGCGGGGGTCTATGTCATCTAATAACATCAAAAGAGAAAACATTGATTTTAATATAGAACCATGTTTCAAAGCTGAAATATCCGATTCGTAGAATCAAATATAGCAATTGCAACTGGAATTCGGTGTATTAAAGATGCATTAAATTTGCTACAAAAGACCCAAGTATCAATATTGACGGAACTGACACAATTAGCATGACAAAAGGTATACAAGTTTGTTGTTCTCAAATTGAACCCATTATCAAATTTCTGCATGAATATGTTCCGGGATATGAAAATTGCTGGCTTATGAGCAGCGCACATCTTTTAGGGATACGGGAAACACGACATTTTATACGATGAATTTTTTAGGTCATGAGGTTAATATCTAACAAAGAGCGTGTCTCAATAAGTAAATTTTCACTGAATTGAGGCAAAGCCCTTTTGATGCTTGTTTCAATTATTCTTGTAACCTAACTCGGACACTATACGCAAGTTTCTTTAGTTCAACAATAAAATTGCCTCACTGCCAAGCGCCAACACAGCAAACCCTTTTTTTCCGGATATTCGCTGAGAAAAAGCATACTCAATAGTATTGATACAAGAATAACGCTGATGTTTTGCACAGGAAAGAAAAATGCGCTGCTCAGTTTCCCGGCAAGATATGTATTGAGTACATTACAGCATCCAAAACATATTCCGACACCAATCGAAAAAATTTTTAGTTTTATCGGAACGGAACATCGGTATTCAGAGTTTTTCTTAAATATAAATGACACTGCTCCGGCAAACAAAAAAGCAAATAAAATGAACATTTCCCGCTGATCACGGATAGGGGAGTTTTGCTGAAGTTTTTGTATAATACCCAATCCTCCGGACGCTGCCATTGCAAGAAACAGAGGAAAAAAGTATTTCGATTTAAATTTTTCACCGTTGGTATTATAACCTGAAATAATAACAGCCAATACGGTCATAAGCAAACCAAACACACTTCGCAGTCCAAAGCTTTCGTTCCAAAATATTGCTCCAGATAACGCGGGGAAAATAAATCCAAGCGAATACACTGTTGCGCATATTTCTACACTTCCTTCACCCAAAGCCGCGGTATATCCCCATTGAGCTGTTATCAGCAGCAAAGCATATACGCCTGAATACACCAATGTCAGAAATGAAACGGGTTTACTGCTGAGAAATGCGGAATCAACAGAGCTATAAAACCGCTGAAAAATATAGCGGTTTGCATTTCATAAAAATTTCTTGTTCCAAATGGAAAAATAGATATTGATTTGGACAATAAGTTGCGTCCGACAGACAAAATAATGCTGAGCATTAATGCTAATATAACAGTAAAACTCATATTTCACCTCGTATAATTTTTGCCATTTCATTGCTTAAAATTTTTCGAGAATCATCATCAACTAAGCTGAATCTGTTGCCGTCATTGGAGGTGCTAAGATAATTCCAAACGCAATACGGTATATTGTTTTCAATAAGCACAGATATTACATCATGCATCCAATTTTCACGCCATTCAATGTTGCTGTGCCGTATTGTACCAAATTCGCCGCACCACACTATTTTGTCGGGATTTTTCTCTTTAAATTTTATTGCATAGCTGAGAGCGTCCCATATAAACTCTATATCCATTTTTTTATACTGTAAATATGCATTCTCGTTGTTATTTACTACTGATTCATAATCTTTATATCTTTCAATGTCAGACGGATATGGCATATCACGATTATAATACATAGGTCCCGGCTGCAAAACGCCTCTTTGGTGAGTGAAAGAAAACGGTTCGTACGTATGAAATGTGTATATGACATTGTCATCATCATACAATCTTAAATCGGCAAGTTTGCTGATGCTGTTCCAACATATAGTCCCTATTATTATTTTTCTGTTCAAATTTATTTTACGAATCTCATTTATAGTTTTTTCTGCAAGGTCATTCCATTTATTTGGTTCGGCATCTCGCACTTCATTCAAAAGTTCAAATGCAACATTCGGATACTTGGAAAAACGATTCTCAAGCATAATCCACAGTGCAATAAAACGCTGCTGCAATTCTTCATTATCAAGTAGTTGTATTTTTTCAGAGATATCACAGTAATTTCCAATAGCTTTATGAAGATTTAAAACAACGTTAATATTGTATTTTATGCACCAATTTATGAAATTTTCAATCAAGTCCGTGATTTCTGTTCGATATTCATATGGCGCTCTTTCAACGACAATTTGGTCAAAACCCAATCGAATATGATCCATTCCCAAAGATGCAATATATTTAACATCAGATTCGGTTATATACGATTTAAAATGTTCAAAATCTCCGACAGTCAGAGTTAAGCGTTTTTCCTCCGGGATAACATTAAACCTTTTGTAGTTTGTAAGCCATCCGCCAATTCCCATTCCATGTTCAAAACCAATAAATTTTTTCATGAATATTTCTCCTTTCGACTTTCTCAATAAATATTTTACCAAAATCAAACGGAAGAATAATATAAAAAAACATAAACATACTTGTACAAAAGATAGGTTTATGATAAAATAAGTAAATAGAAAAGGTTTTGAAATTATGCTAAAAAATTAGCGGCTTTGTGTGAAAAATCCAATAGTATCTTGAAAAGAAGGAAACGGCTATGAGTATAGATATTGGTATTACCGATGATGGTGTAAAGATATATCCACCTCACAAACACAAAAATTTTGAAATAATGACATATCTGAAGGGAACGGGATATTTATATACTCCGGAATGTAATTATCCATTTGAGCCGGGTACAGCAATAATCGTACCTGCCGGAGTTACACACGGCTCTGTGTCCGATTTTGGATTTGTCAATGTATCAATGAGCGGAGAGTTTGAACGCTTATTGCCGTATGGCAATTCTGTAATATCATATAACAGTGCTAATTCCTCGGCGATAGATTTTGCAAACATTATTTTTGAAAATAGGTATTCAGATACGGATATATTGACAAATCTGTGCAATGCATACATTATGTTGCTTACAAAAAATATACAGTTTGGAAATGCAATGAATGCGGCAATTCACAAAATCATTGATGAAATAAATGACCATGCATTTGACAGCGATATAAACCTTAACAAAATACTGAACAATGCCGGATATGCCGAGGACTATATCCGCGCACAATTTAAAAAATTTACAGGAAAAACTCCCATTTCTTTTCTTACGGGTATAAGAGTATCTCGTGCCTGCTTTTTGATAAATGTTTTTGGCAAAAAGATGACTTTGCAGGAGATTGCCTATCGTTGCGGATATTGTGATTACACATATTTTTCCAAGCGTTTCAAATCCATTTGCGGCATTTCACCTAAGGAATATCTGCGCAGAGTTTCTCTGTGATTTTGCAAATGGGACGTTTCTCACAGGTTGAGTTTGTGTTTTCGTTTTCAAATAATAAAAACCGGGAATTTATTCTGATATGCACCCCAAAAGTTAGACACTTTTGGAGGTGCATATTTTATGCGTAAAAAATGAAGCAAAAACAAAAAGTACTCGCCGGAATTTAAAATCTGTGTTATAATGGATATGCGAGAACATCGTTTGACATACTCCGAAACGGTGCGGAAGTATTGGAATGTGCAACAAGGGCAAGAGCACAATTATCAAAAACAGTTACAACGGTGGGAACGCATATACTTAGAAGAAGGAGCCGAAGGTCTGATGATAGAAAGACGAGGCAGAGCTTGCAATGCAGACGGTACAAGAAAAGGTCGTCCGCCTAAACTTGATAGAAAAGTTGAAGAAGATTTGATTGCTGAAAATCAAAGGCTCAGAATGGAGATTGACTACTTAAAAAAACTGAGTGCCTTAGTACTTGCGGAAGAGCGAAAGAACGGGAAAAGGCGTTAATTGTCGCTGAACTAAGGCAGAGTTATCCGCCAAAAGATTTATTAAAGTTATCAGGTATTGCAAGAAGTACATATTACTATTACTTAAAGCAAAAAGAAGTTGATAAATATGCAGATTTAAAACAAGAATTAATTGAAATATTTAATCAACACAAAGGTAGGTACGGTTATCGCAGAATTTTAGCTATCTTAAAATCTAAAGGATATACAATCAATCACAAAACAGTACAAAAGCTGATGAATAGCCTTAATCTTAAGGGGAAGCAGCGAAAAAACGGAAAATACCATTCATACAAGGGCGAAGTTGGTAAAGTTGCGGATAACGTATTAAAAAGAGATTTCTATGCTGAAAAACCATTTGAGAAACTAACAACTGATGTAACTGAATTTAAGGTATGCGATGACAAAGTCTATTTATCACCTGTAATGGATTTGTACAATAGAGAAATTATATCTTATTCCATTTCATTAAGCCCAAACTTGTTTCAAATACGAGAAATGTTTAATGGTTTATTTGATAAACTTCCTGCAGATGCAAGACCGATATTCCATTCTGACCAGGGATGGCAATATCAACACTCAGAATACCAACGATTATTAACCGAGCACAATATTACGCAAGGTATGTCACGGAAAGGTAATTGTATGGATAATGTGGCAATGGAAAATTTCTTTGGCAGATTAAAAGTTGAAATGTATTATGGAGAAAAATTCGAAAGCGTTAACGCTTTCATTGATGAATTGAAAAACTACATTGACTATTACAACAATGAAAGAATATCTTTAAAATTAAAAGGAATGAGTCCGGTGCAGTACCGGACTCATTCGCAAGCTAATATTAAATTTTGTCTAAACTTTGGGGGTCACTTCATTCCTTAAAATTTCCGTTTTTTTTAACATATAACTTTTTAAAAATTACAGCAAGCACATTTCTTTTTGCAATACATCTTCGGAATTTCTTCCTGCGGATACTATAAATTCTCCCGGCTCAA
>CAKSPF010000014.1 GCA_934481345.1 uncultured Clostridia bacterium | reverse complement strand
CTCAAGCACCTGGTCGAGCATCTGTCTGTGCTGCCCCGTAACGCAAACTATCGTTTCAATATTTTTTCTTGTTTTCAACTCATTTACCAGCGGGCACATTTTGATTGCCTCCGGTCTTGTGCCGAAAACCAGCATAACCTTTTTCATATTATGACCTCCGCACTGCACTTTTTTCTGCATGAATATACATAATGAATTATACCATGTTATAAAAAAACTGTCAATAATTGCGGATAATATCAGATACATTTTTTGGTATTTTTGTGTTTACAAATTCACTCTGATGTATTAAAATGTAAGTATCAAAAAATACGGAGTTGATTATATATGAAAGCACTTGTAACGGGAGCAAGCTCGGGCATAGGGCGCGACATTGCGCGCGTGCTGAGCTCTCTCGGATATGAAATCTATGCCGCGGCACGGCGTACCGACCGCCTTGAAGAACTCAAAAAGGAGCTTAAAACCCCTGTACACGTTATATCCTGCGATTTGTCGGAAAAAGAAAACTGCATAAAGCTTTATAATGACCTCAAAGGCGAAAATATCGACGTGCTCGTAAACAACGCAGGGTTCGGGATTTTCGGGGAATTTTCCAAGATACCTCTTGAAAAAGAGCTTGATATGCTCGCAACCAACGTCACCGCTCTGCATATACTTACAAAACTGTTTTTGTGCGGCTTCAAAGAGCGCGGCAAAGGATATATACTCAATGTCGGCTCCTCCGCAGGCTTTACCGTGGGACCTCTGCTTTCCTCATACTATGCCTCCAAGACGTATGTGCTGAGGCTTACCCAGGCGGTTTACCGCGAGCTGAAAAAAGAAAATTCGCCGGTTCACATAAGCGTTTTGTGCCCCGGCCCCGTCAGAACGGAATTTGACGAGGTGGCAAACGTGAAATTTTCCCTTAAAGGGTTAAACAGTATGGACGTGGCAAAATATGCCGTCAAAAAAATGTTTGAAAATAAATGCGTTATCATTCCGGGCTTTGCCATTAAGGCTTCTGTTGCCGCAACCAAACTTTTGCCCGATAATTTCGTTTCAAAAATAACCTATCATATCCAGCATAAAAAACAGGGATAAAATATAAATCGGCACGCAGACCGTCACCTGAAGATTTCTGATTTATTGCAGGTAACAGTCCGCGTGCCGTTTTGCTGTGCATATAACCTCTTTAGAGAGCAAGCTGCTCACCGCTTCGGTATATATACAACCCCTCAGACGGCGTTCGCCGCCAGCTCCCCTGTGTAAAGGGCGCTGCATACCTATGCCAACAAAAAAGCCTCCCTTGTGTAAAGGGAGGGGGACCACCGCAGGTGGTGGAGGGATTGTTACCTTACACTTTCTCTTACATTGCTGTTGCGCTGCTTGCCGCCGTCAACAAAAAAGCCTCCCTTGTGTAAAGGGAGGTGTCTGCCAAAGGCAGACGGAGGGATTGTTTTCTATTACATTCACATTCTTTTCAAAAATATTAAGTGAGCTCCCCGGGCAGGCTCCCCTGCCTGCCCGCCCACTTCATAACAGGCTGTTTGACCGCCTATTAAATTATGTCTTGTTTAATCGAAAAAAATTATCTGTAATTGCAGACAGAACACGGGCTGTATTTGAGCGATGCTTCATCCTTGTGCAGCTTTATGCACCTTTTGCCTATAACATATCTGCAATCGGCTGTGTGATATTTTAAACCAGACGGTGTAACATACACATAGTCGTCCTCTTCATCTGCCATGCCGACTGTTGCCGCTGTTACGGCAGCCGCGCCGAATAACGCGAGACATACAAACAAAGGTATAATTATCCTCACAACTTTGCTTTTGCGGTGCAATACCCTGTAGGTAAAGTGCCAGGCTTCAGCTTCGTCTTTTTTTGTGATATTCGTAAAATCATGTCCCAGAAATATGTGCGCAGATTCATGAATTATAGTAATAAGCTTGTCTTGCTCACAAAGCAAAGCGTTTATAAAAACGTACTGCAATCCCCCGATTTTGTATACAAAGCCGTCTGTTTTTGCGGCAATGTCCTCCAGCTTTAGTTTAGCAAGCAGCTTGTCACCCGATGGAGTGTTGAAATATATCGTGCTCCATCCTATTCTTTCCAGGTATTGTTTAACATGAATAACATCAATTTTCCTCACTTGTCTTCTGTATTTTTCAGTAATTTTTATCATATATAATATGTCCCCTCCGTGCAGAGGTCAAACACCCATTATGCCGTTATTGATTCTGACGGGCAGCGATAAAAATAAACTGTAGTGCAGAAATTTCGTTTTCTGTCACATTTTAACAGGACCCGTTTGCCTACCCGCCGTCAGTCAAGTTCAATATCTATTATCGTATCCAGATCGGGTGTTTTAGGTAAAATGCGTTTTGTACTTTCCGCAGCGGCTCCGTAGTTTTGGGCTTCAAGCTTTTGCTCCTGCACTGCGTCATCAAAATCCGAAATATTGCTTATGAAGCTTGCAGTCCTGCCGTTTATCTCGGGCACATTGCTCCTGCCGAGCAGAAAATCCGCCGAACAATCCAGATAGTCCGCTATTTTCACAAAATTCTGAAGCAGAATATCCTTTTCGTTTACATCCTCTCCGTCAGACTTTTCCAGTATCCGTGCGAGCGTGTTTTTTCCCATGCCGCAGTCGGATAACATTTTTCCCTGTGTAATTTTTCTTCTTTTTAATATCATCTTAATTCTTTCGACCATTTCTTGTTTATTATACACAACAAATACCACCTCGTTTCTGTCACTTTGCACAAATTCCCTATCCTTGGTGATTTTTATATTGACTTTCCCTATTGTTGGGGATATAATAATTTTATAGACAGTATAATTGTAGCACTTATTAAAAAAAAAGTCAATTACAGGAGGCTGAAATGTGCGATATATGTCATAGCGTGCCCTGCCGCGCAAGGTGCCCGAACGCAGCCGCAAAAACCGTGGAAATATGCGCCTTTTGTCACAGCGGCATAGAAGAGGGCGACCGCTTTTTTACCGATAAATACGGCAATACATTCTGCAGTGACGACTGCGCGCTTGAATTCCACGGCATCTTGGAAGAAACAGAGGTATAGTCATGGAACCGTGGATCAAACTTTACAAAAAATTCACCGACTGGGAGTGGTATAACGACAATAACGTCAAAGTCGTGTTTTTGCACCTGCTGCTCACCGCCAACTGGAGAGCCAAAAAGTGGCAGGGCATTGTGATACAGCCGGGCGAGCTCGTCACAAGCTATCAGAACCTTGCAAATGATTTGGGTATGTCGGTGCAGTGCGTGCGCAACGCATTAAAAAAGCTTGTAAAATCAAATGCCGTGATAAAAAAATCAACAAACAGATTTACGCTGATAAAGCTTGTGAATTACTGCAATTATCAGGCGGCACCCGAGGAATATGAACAAACGGACAACACACAAAAAACAAACGGCAGACAAACAGCAGACAAACAATCGGCAACAACCAAAGAAATAAAGAAATATATAAATAAAGAAGGTAATATATATCCGCCGCCGAAAAGGAAAAACTCTTTTCAGGATTATGACGACGAAATTACCGACTTTGATATAAAAATACTTAAAAACCGCTTGACGGAAAACAAGGAGGACTAAAGATGAATTTGGGAGATACGGTAAAAATCAACGCCGCAGTGATGATGAACGGCGTGCTGACAGGGATTAAAAAAATTACATGCAAGGTGTGCGGCAGATATAAGGGCTTCGTGCTGCTCGATACAGGCAAATATAAGGTGTGCGCCTTTGTAAACGATATTATAAAGCAAAGACCTATATATATTTAATTACATGCATACAATCCCTCCGACATGCTCACGCATGCCGCTTGCCTACACAAGGGAGGCTAAACTATCAGTGTTTAATAAAGGCTCCCTTGTGTAAAGGGCGCTGCTTGCCGGTGGCAAGCGCTTAGCGCCGACCGAGGCGACAGCCGAGAAAGGCAACGGCAATGCCGTTGCTGTTGAGGTGGCTGCCAAAGGCAGACGGAGGGATTGTAACACACCGAACACACATAAAAACTTTAACAAAAAGGAGAACCAAAAAATGCCGCAGACAAAATACTCATTGCCCGACGACCTGAAACAACGCTGTCTGAGCCTTGTAAAGGGCTACAAAAGACTTATAAAACAATACACACAAAAACGGAATGAAATCCTCTATTCCTCCAAAGCGCCCGCGGACGGCATGCCGCGCTCCGGCAGGACAGGTGACGAAACCTTTGAGAAAACACGCAGGCTCGAACAGCTCGACTCGCTTTTTGACGCCGCCGTGATAAAGGCTGTGGACAAGGCGAAGCAGTGCATAGGACTGGATATACAGAGCGCCGCCGAGCGCAGCCGAATAGCGGAAGCCGTGTGGGACAGCTGCACCGACGGCAGAAATTTCATTTTTGAATACCGCGCCCTGTGCGTCGGCAAAACCAACTTCTATGAGCGCAGACGTGAATTTCTGTATAACATAGCAAAGAATATGCAGTTTCTGACATGACAAAACGGACGGCATTTTCGCCGTCCGTTTTGTGTAGGCAAGCGTAATTAATATCCCATATCATCTATGAGCCACTGACTGTTTTTATTATCCCTGATCAAAATCATGCAATAGTCTTTATAATCGCCGTTTGAGTAGGCGCTCTTTCCGTCTGCCGGAACACTGACGGTGAAATCAACTCTGAAAACAATTACATTTTCGACAGCGGTGTTGTTTACACTGCCTCTTCCGCTTTCTGTATAGTCTTTTCTCATTTGGTCGTCTGCGTCATAGGCAATATTGTTTACCGTGATTTTTTCGTCCTCCCAGAATACTGTATTCGGCGTCCTTAAAGGCTCTGTAACGGTTGCAAGAACGGCAGGTCTGTCTTTTTCGTTTTTTGCTTTGAAGTACCGCTCAACTACAGCCTTGGCGCTTTGAATTTCTTCCTCCGAAAAGTCGGCAGCCGTTTCATCTGCATTTTCGCTCTCCGACGGCATGGTCGCGGCAGGCGTCACATAAGTAATACCGGGCTCGCCGATTACAGTGCAAGTGATATTGTACGGGCAGTCGGCGGCATTTGTTACCAGACCTCTGTAAAGCATGTAATCTATAAATTCATACGGGATATAGGTCGTACTGTTTCTTAATATTGCCGGTGCCGAAGTAAGAGCAAGACTGAGCTTCGTTTTGCTGCCGTCCGACAGAGGCCCGTTACTTGACGCGTAAAGCTTGTTGCTTCCTATTTCAATACCGTAATACTTTACAATACTGTTTGCCACGGTAACGTACACTTTGCCGTTATCCCACTCGATTTTGCTGTCTGCATTATCCGTAACGCCTATCTTTTCAAACAGCTCTCTTACGGGAAGATACACGGTGTTGTTTTCATAAAACGGTTTGTGCGTAAAGTTTATTACTTCGCCGTTGCAGCTTAAACTGATATTTGAATTATCCTCAAATACCGCTGTCGCCAGCACTCCGCTTGTCAATAATGTTGCCGTAAGAATTGCCGCTGCCAAAAATGCCGATAAAATCCGCCTTGCTTTACCTATCTTTTTTCTGTTTTTAATCATAATAAACCTCCTTTTCAGTATTTCCTTGTTTCCCGTCATACCCGTTGTAAGCGGGACAGACTTTGAGTTGTTGTGCGTCAAAAGCGACAGTATGGTTGCCATATATTCCCTTTCAGCCGATTCATCCATTTGCTTTACCGCTTCCAGATCGCAGGAAATTTCGCAGTCAATGCTAATCTGCTTACCGATAAAATATATTGCTGGGTTAAACCAGTGAATACACTTTACTATGCTCACAAACCATTTATACAGAATATCATTCCTTTTCAGATGCGTCATTTCGTGAGCCAGGACATTGTGCAGCTGCTTTTGTGTAATATCGGTTTCGGGCAGCAGCAGTGTAGGTCTGACTATGCCTGTTAAAAGCGGTGAGCATATTGTGCCGCTTACTCTTGTTTTGATTTTTCTGTTTGTATATTCCTTTATCTCCGGGCAGAATACGGCTTCCGAGTGCCTGTGTATTTTAATCAGAAATGCAAGATAGCCTGCAAGCCTTATCATAAATAAAAGAAGTGCACCGGCTAACCATATTAAAGAGAACAGACGGACTTTTCCGCTTAAAAAATTCTTTACAGCCTGAACCTTTGACACCTTTTCCGGCTTTGCGGCCTGCTTCGGTATAACCTGTTTTTGCTGCGTCTGCGTAACTTCCGGCGCTTTGACATTTTCAGCCTGATTATCCGCAACTGCCGCGGTCTTTGCAGACGGCGCCTGTGACGGGGTTTCGGGCATATTTAATTTTACGGGCAATACCATTGCCAAAAGTACAACGAGCCACATATAATAATGCCAGCTGACAGAAAAGCTTTTCCGCGTTATGGGTCTTAACAATGCCAATACCAACGCAAGAGCCGTGCCTATCGCCGAAGTGAGAAGAAATGCAGTAAACATTGCTATTCCTCCTTTTCTTCAAATATTGCCTTGAGCTCCGCAATATCCTTGTCCGACAGCTTCTGCTCCTCAAAGAAAGATACTGCAAAATCCCTGACAGAGCCGTTATACAGGGTTTTAATCAGATTTTTGGTCTGCGATTTTCTGTATTCTTTCTCTGTAATCAAGGGAGTGTAGTAATACAGCTTGCCCTGCTTTTTTGCAG
This sequence comes from uncultured Clostridia bacterium, assembly GCA_934481345.1. Taxonomy (GTDB): domain Bacteria; phylum Bacillota; class Clostridia; order UMGS1810; family UMGS1810; genus CAKSIN01. The sequence continues at coordinate 33,969 of CAKSPF010000014.1, read as the reverse complement.
ATAAGGCGCCCTTTTCCGCAAGCCTTGCAAGAAAGGTGGCAATGGTTGTCTTTTTCCATCCCTTATCTTCAACTTCCTTTCCGATGTCAAGAGAAGTCACAGGCCCCTTTGCTTTCCATATAACCTTCATAATCTCCAGTTCTGCGTCACCGATGCTGATATTTTTCATACCGATACCTCTCAAATATACATTCTACAATTGTAGTTTATTGTATTCTACCATAGTAGAATGAGTTTGTCAACAGTTTTTTTTACAAAATAAAAAAGCCGTAATATTAATATATTAACGGCTTTTTTTTAAGATCAAATATTCAGTCAAAGAATACGGTTTTCATAAGCATATGTGCAAAAAGCCTGTGCATCTCCCTTTTGGGGTGATTTATGCCGTTTGCAAGCAGTCTGCTTGTATCTGCTCCGAGCTCTCCGAGGTGTTTCCATGCGCTGTAGCAGTCGCATACGGTTATCCCGTTTTCCTCTGCGGCTGCTTTTGCCGCAGTCATATACGCGTCCATTCTGCCCGTTGTCTGATACTCCGCGGTTTTTTGCGCATAGTCTTTAAGCGCAGGCATTATCACACGGGTATTCAGCATATTCGGCGTCATGTACACTGTCGGAATTTCCGCTTCGTTCAAACGCTTAAAAATCTCGCTCAGAGAATTTACAAAGCGCTCCTTTTCATCATTTATGTCGTTTAATCCAAAGCACACCACGGCAATATCCGGCGAATATGCCAGCACGTCGGAATCAAGCCTTTTTACGGCAGCAGACGCCGTTTCTCCCCCGACTCCCGAATTTATTATATTAATGCGTTTTTTCGGGAAAAGAAAATTAATATATTTTTTTAAAACATTGTGGTATACCGCTTCATAATCGACTGTTCCGTGCATCTGTTCATGGGATTCAAAAAATCCCTGTGTGACGCTGTCGCCGAAAAATACCATATTTACCGCGTCTTTGCTTTTAAAGCTTTCAATAAATTTTTTTATCATATATCAGCCCTCATTAACTATCCGACGGTACATTTCAAGCCATTGTTTGTATTTGTCAAAATCAAAGGCAGGTCTGCCGCAAAGGTAGTGATTATAATAGTTTTTGCCGCCGATTTTCCAGACGATAACCAAAAATTTAATATCGGAATAATAAAGAGGTATTCCGTCAATCTTTTCTCCGCTGTTCGGCGAAACGGAAAAATCACCTTCTGCGAGCGTTTTTCCCGTATCAATGTCAAAAACGCGGTATTCTCCGCATACGGTACCGAGAGTATCGTTTTCGGCATAAAGCGGATAATTCCAGTCTTTAAGCTCACCCATCATCAGCGCAAAAGGCTGCTGGGAATGTCTTATATACTCATATGCGAGCTTTTTGTCATAAAAATAATCCACAACCGCGTCAGACATCTGCGGCCAGCCGTCAATCAGATTCCACCATATAATCCCGGAGGTATACGGCTTGTTAATCCTTATGTGCTCTACAAAGAACTTTTTTGCCTCTGCCTGAGAAATCTGTGAGGCGCAGACGAAGTCATCTATATTATCCGCCTTAAAGCCGAACATCTGAGTTATCTGTTCATCCATCAGCCTTACTCTGTCTAAGCTTCCCGACTGATCCGACGAATGTAAAGACCACTGCTCGTTATATATAGGCCATAATTTATCCGCGTCCACAATTTTTTTCAGCGATTCGACCGACGGACAGCCGTGATAGCCCTCCTCGCTCACAAAGCATGCCTTTGACTGTGCATAGAAGTCAGCCTTGTAATAATCCCTTGAACCCCACAAATGCCTCTCGGTAAAAACGTCCTTACCGCTTAAATACATTTCTGACAGCGAATCGGGTATATACGGCGAACTCGGTATATACGGGCGCGTTCTGTCGTGCATTGCCAAAACCTTGGGTATCAGCACGCGCGTTACTGTGTTGCTGTCGGTATTTGCACGGCTGAAAACCGCGCTTTCGTCTATTTCGTTATCGCCTGCCCAGACAATGATTGAAGCATGATTTCTGAGCTTTTTGACAGCCCATGCAAACTCTTTTTCAAGCTTTGCCGTAAAGCCGTCATCCATAGCCGGCGGATAGCATGCCATCATGAAATCGTGCCATATCATTATTCCGTTTCTGTCGCAGTAATCATAAAATTCCCTTTGTTCGTAAACGCCGCCGCCCCATACGCGCAGGATATTGCATCCGCAGCCCGTGGCAAGCTCAAGTGCCTTTGCATACCTTTCCCTGTCACGGCTGTGATACGCGTCCATAGGTACCCAGTTGCTTCCCCTGCACATAACGGGAACGTCATTTATATAAAACTGAAAATGCGGATTGTCTTCAAGAAGGCTGCCGCTTCTGTCAAGCCTTACGGTGCGGATACCCATTGTATCATATACAGTATCCTTTACCTCGCCGTCAACCGTAAGCTCCGCCTTAATGTCATATATATTTGCTTTTCCGTATCCGTACGGCCACCAAAGCGCGGGTTCTTTTAATTTTACATCAATGTACCCGGCTTTAAAGTGACGTATATCCTTAACCGTGCAAAACTCACTGTCCGCGCACTTTCCGCTGATACGCACCTCAGCCTTGCGCCGATACTCTGCATACGGAATATCAAACGTTACATAAAATCGCAGAAATGCGGACTTTTCGTTTGCCTCCATTACCTGCCAGCTTAATTCGTCAATATTGTATTCATCAGAAAATATCAGGCTGACATCTCTGTACAGCCCGGCGCTGACGGCTCTGGGCATGATGTCCCAGCCGAAGCAATGCGTAGGCTTTCTGAGATAGCTGTTATAATTAACATGACTGTATATCATGCCCTGGTAATACTTTTTTGACAAAATATACGGCATAGCCGGAAGTATATGTACCAGAACGGTGTTTTTTGCCTTTTGGCGCACCGAATCTGTAATATCAATTTGTATTTCGCAGAAAGCATTGTCCGAGGTATGAACAAGCCTGCCGTTAATATAGTACTCGGCTATGCAGTCAACCATGCCGAAGTTCAGGCAGATTTTTTCATTCTCCTTTATTTCTGCAATCTCAAATTCCTTTTCAAACCACCAGTGATAATCCTCAAATTTCATATTATCCCGGGTTGCCATGCCTTTATATAAATCCTTGTCAATAATACCGGCGCCGGCTAAAGCGGTTTCTGCGTTGCACGGAACATTGACCGGGATTTTTGTTTTTTCTGTTTCTGCACTTTCGTGCGGATTTTTTACGGACGTATCATATTTGCCGCAGTAATACAAATTCCATACTCCGTTTAAACTGACTGTTTTTTTCATGTTAACATCACCTCAAATACATTGTGCACTGCGTCAGTACATCAAAGAAGCAACTCCGCGCTTCCCTCTCCGGATATTCTTTCCGTTCCGCTTTTTGACACAAGCTCCGCTTCTACAGCGTCCGGGATTATATAGTGCAGGGTGTTATTCTCATATTTCAGCGCAATCTCTCCGTACGGAGTGGGCACCGCGCATTTAAACGACTCAAATATATCCGTCACGGGTTTTATCCGCACCTTTTTAAAGCCGTATTCTGTCGGCTTTATTCCGGCTATTCCCATCGGCAGCAGCACGTTTGCCGCAGCCGTCCAGCCGTGGCAGTAGCTGTATTCGGGGTTATCGGCGCCCGGCTCGTCTATCCTCGGATGCTGTCCTGTAAGAAGTGTGCACTCATGCATGCAGTCCGAGCCTGAGGTTATCATGCTGCACCAGTATTTCCGTATGCGGCTTATCATATCCTGCACAAGACCGCGGCTAAGCTCCGTTTCCGCAAGCTCATACTGTATCTGCGTGTGCATTGTCGTGTCAAAAGTTTTCACAAGGTCTTTGCTTTTCAGAAGCTCTTCAAGCGGTTTTTGAATTTTTCGGGCAATTGCGGCATATTTTTGCCGCATATCCCCGTCTGACGCCAGCTCTGCGGTTATCTCCGCCGTTTTTACGCTGCGCATATACAGCTCGTTAAGATACGGATCACGTCCGACATATTCATTCAGTTCGACCATCCACAAATCACCGAGCGGATTTTCCGGCACGTCAATCAAGCCGTCATCTCCCGCAAGCGAAGAAAGAAAATCTACGGCACGGTAGATATTTTCCTTGTGTTTTATCACAAAACCGGTGCTGTTGCAGTACATAAGGCAGTCATGAAAGGCTATTACATACCAAGCTACATAGTCCCAAAGCAGAGAATTGCCCTCGCCGTATGCGGACGGTACCGCCCCGTTCGGGTACTGTACCCGGCTGAGTCCGTCCCAGCAAAATTCAAAAAGCTCCGTATCCGCGAAAGTGTGATAATTTATGAGCGCCTCAAGCCGTGCGTCGCCCGTCCACAAAAAACGGTCTCTTTTCGGAGCGTCGAGATAATACTCCTGCATGCAAAGGTGCAGGGTCTTCTCTCCCATTCTCCAGACCTTGTTCATATCAGCGTCGCTACACGAAAAATATCCTCTCTTTGCGACAGGGTACAGCCTTGTGCGGACAGAAAATCCGCCTGCTTCAGTCTCCGCCTCACAGTCGAAAAATTCCACGCGCACATAGCGGAATGCCACCCTCATGTGTGACTCAAACTCTGTTTCGCCGCCGAACACACGGTATTCCTCCCTGAGCATTCTGTTCTGGCAGATGTCGCGCGAAGGCTCGCTCATGGCTTCGCTCAGCGTTTCGCCGTAGTACAGGCGGAACGAAACGGATTTTTCGGAGTTTATTTTCATTCTGAAATATCCCGAAACCTCGCATTTGAAATCAATCACAAAGCTCGGTCCGGTGTATCTTAATGTATTTTTTATCAAAACGGGATTTGTATTTTCGGTACCGCTTACCGACACGACGGCGCAGTCGGTGCACACCCGCGGCAGAGTCGGAGAAGAAACATACTCCCTGTATTCGTCACCCAAAAGCTTTAAAACGCTTTCGCTGTGCCTGTATTCTGCCTTCTGCCTGCCGTAATACGGAGAACTGCAGGTTTTCGGAATGTCACCCCTGAAAAACTGAGAGCAGTCGAGCGGCGGAATAACCCTGTCTGCTTCGCTGCCCGGCAGCGACTGCCACTGCGGTTCACCGGCGGCGCTCATATCAAGAACCCGTGCTTTCTCCCAGGCGGCGTCGTTAAAGTCATTAAGATACCACCCCCAGCGTTCCTTGGGAAACGTAACCCACGAGCCGTCGGAAGTCAGAATACTTTTGCCGCCGAAGGCAAGCTCAAACGCAAAGCCTCTGTGCCCTGCGTGGTTTAACGCGTGCACGGCTATGATATTCGTGCCCTCCGTCAGAAATTCCGATACCTCATAATCCCTTGTGTTGCACCACTCGTCCGCGGCGGAAACAAACCTTTCGTTTATGTACAGCTCATAGCCCGTGTCAACATATATCCTTGCATATGCCTTTTCGGGCTTTTTGTCAATATTTATTTTTCTTCTGAAAAAGTTTTCGTTTTTGTCTTTTCCCCATATATTTTTAAGCGGCATGGTTTTTGCTCCTTTTTATGATATTATCGTTGTATGGATGCCGGGCGGATACTCGGTTTCTTTGCCGTCAAGCACAACTGCGGCAGACGCTCCGAAAGGAACCGTAAATGTATATTCAATTCCTTTTTCTTTCCTTTTCCATGAGGACTTTACTTTTCCGCAGCAGGTATTCGCCTCTGCCGAAAAATCATTCAGTCCGCTCGGGAAAACAGGCTCCAGCCAAATTTTTTTAAGCCCCGGCGAGCTTTTGTTTATCCTTATACCGCCGAGATATTCAAAAAACCAGCATGTAAACGCACCGAGCGTAAAGTGATTCATGCTGTTGCTTGTTTCGCCCGTATCAAGTCCGCGCCAGCTTTCCGTATAAGTTGACGCACCGGTGTCGGCAATATAACGCCACGACGGATACTCCCTCTGCGAAACCGTCTGCCACGCAATATCCGCATATCCGTAATCGCACAGTACCTCGGGCAGATACCTTGTGGTATGAAAGCCCGTTACAAGTCTGAAATCATTTTTTTCCAAATACTTCACAAGCCTTTCGGCAAGGTTCTGAGCCTTTTTTCCGTCAAACAGTCCGAATGCAAGCGCAAGCACAATTGATGACGGGTTATCCGTAAGCAGAGCGTTGTTTTCGTATCTTTTTAAAAACTCGTTTTTTGCATTTATCAGCTTTCGGGCATAAATATCACTGTCGTCATATCTGCCGATAACCTCCGCCGTCTTTGCCATTATATCCAGCATATGGCAGTAATAGCAGTCCGAAAAAAGCTGTTTGTCAATGTTTGTACCGCACGTCAAATGGTCGTTATACGGCGAGTGAGGATTTACAGGGAGCGCACTTTTGCCGAAAACTCCGCGTTTTTCCGCAAGTCTTGCGGCAACGGGATATTTTTGTCTTAAAATCTCGGTATCCCCGTAAAATTTATACAAAGTCCAAGGCAGGATATATTCCTCATCCTCCCAGCCGTAAACACCGTATTCGAGTTTTCTGCCGTACAGCGTCCACCGCGCAAGGAATTTGCTGCTGTCTGTGCACCAGCAGGCGGCATGGGCAAATATCTGCATATCGCCGTTCCAGTAATTCTTTTCTCTGCTCGGACAATCCGTAGGGCCGCTCATCACGTTGCCTATCCAGCTTTCGTATGCCATATTCCAAAGCTGCTTTACAAATCCGCACGACGTTTCAAGGCTTGCGTTTTTCTCCAAAAGTGCATTGATGCATACGCCCTCCGCTTCGCACCTCTGATTTTCATTAAGTCCGTACACTGCCGCATAGCGTATTCCCGTATATGTAAATACCGGTTCGTATTCCTCGTATTTTTCTCCCGAGGCAATATACAAATCCATATTTTTGACAGCGTATTCCGCCCTGCCGCCTTTGTCGGACTCGCAGGGATAAAACACGTCGCTGTAGGTATGCTGATTGTATCTGCCGTCTTTATTTATAAATTCATAGTATCGTATAATTATTTTCTGGCCGGGCACTGCGTCATACAGCTTTAGTTTTAATCTTCCCGAATAGTTTTTGCCGAAATCAAATATATTTACGCCGTTTTCTTCTTTTTTGCAAACGGGTTTTATCCTCTTTGAAACACCCATAAGCGGATAATCCTGCCTTGCAAGAACCGGGGTATAATTTATGACAATTGCATTGCCCTCCGGAGCCGTATCGTCTATCCGTGCGTCAAAGCGCTCTCCGAACTGCAAATCGTCCTCATAAATCTTTGAGAGCGAAACAGTCCAGCTTTCATCTGTTGCGGTAATTTCGGATTTTCCGTCCTTGAATTTAAGTTCAATCTCGCATATAACGCCGAGCCTTTTTGCGTCCAGTATGCCGAAACACTCGCAGTTGTACCAGCCGTTTCCGACCGCAATTCTGATTTCGTTTCTGCCGGGTTTAATCATATCCTTTACGGAAAATTCCTGATATTCTTTTCTGCCGTCCATTGTGCCGGGCATAAATCTGTATTCCGGCGTTATGCCGTTTATATACGGCTGCCAAAGTCCGTTTGCACTTGCGCGTATAACCGCGTCCGACGGCATTTCGGAAACATCAAAGGTTTTTGAAAACACGGCAGAGCGCCTCAAAACGGACGGATGGAGCTCAAATTCCTTCATATGCTCAAAACGTTCCTCCCTGGCGCTTTCGCCGACGTTTTCCGTCTGCCAGTTTTCGATTTCTTTGCCCTCGCCGAAATTGCAAAGCCTCAGTTGTTTCCACGAACGGTCCGTGACGGTGCACTCTGTTTTTCCGTCCCGATACTCAACCGTTATGCCGCCGCGAATGGCAGAAAGAAATTTTTCGGGTCTGTCGGTCTGGTACGCCCTTATTGCAATAACGTTATTTCCGTTTTTTAAAACCGCGCCTATGTCGGCACGGCCGCTAAAAAGGCTTATGTATGTTCCGTTTATGTACAAATCAAAATCATTGTCGCAAATGAAATATGCCTCGGCTGAAGATATTTCACCGTTAATTATAAATTCCTTCTTCGTATGAATTCTGCAATACTCCCAAGCCCAAATCCACTTTGCGGATTCGGGCCCGCCGTATTCAATGTCTTTTCCGCATAAATCTCTCGTTATCCATTTTGCTTTCTTCATATAGCTGCACAGCCCTCTCATTTCAGTCAAAATCAACTACGGGCAAAGTTTTTTTCATAGGCATTGAAACACGCAGCGTACCGGTTATATTTTTTATTTCATAATAATCTCCGTGTTCATCGCTTACCCACTTGCCCTCAAACTTCTCGCCTGTATATTCGGGTTCGTTTAAAACGAATTTCGCATTGCCAACGCAATACTTCTCGACAAACACCCTTACCGTGGCATTATTCAGGCCGTCGATTATGAGCTTTCTTCTGAATTTACGGCTTATGTGCGGAAGCTCTCTGGCAGAAACAACGCCGCTTTCCTGCTCCACAAAAAATCTGCATTCGCCGTGGAAGGCACGGGGGAAATGATATGTGGAATATCCGTTTTCAATCACTGTTTCGTACCCTTTGATTATCGGGCAGCCGATATCGGTTTTAAGCTTTACCTTAACCGTGGTATCCGGCATAAATACGCTGTACATATATGCGTTATTGTTTCTTGCTGCCGTGATTACCGGTGACGGCGACTGTGCATTTTCCTTTTCAAAGAGGACGGAAAATCCAAGATGCGACAATGCATATCTCATAAGCCTTTCGCTTGTGAAATACTTTGTCCTGTCATCTGGGCAAAGGAGCTGTGCCTCCGCCTTGAATGACGCCGATATGCTTCCTCTTACCCAAGCGCAGTTTTCGGAATATGCCGCGATTACGCTGCCGCCTGCCATGGCGATTGCATTGCCGCCTTTGGCGCAGACATTCTGCAAGGCGCCGTCCGCCATTATATCGCGGTGTACGAATTTTTTCGGATAGCTGCCGTTTTTAACTGTGTCATATGTTTTGCAGATTTCGGTTTCCGTACATTCGCAGTTACCCGAACCTACGTCAATTCCGAGCAATGACTTGATTTTCTCACCGGCATTTTTTACACTGCCGTAAAATAAACATTTGCCCCCGCCGGCAATGAATTTGATTACCGCATTTTCTATATCGGAACCGGCATTTGGAACATGAAGCGCCATTACTGATTTTTTCAGATTAACTCCGTTTGTTACCGCCTTTATAAAGTTATCCTCCGTGATAACTCCCGAAACGGGAAATCCCTCGTTAATTGCACCGCACATAAACCAATCGCCAAAAAACATCTCCCCGAGAGTGCCGCTGTCTTTCGCAGAGGTATATCTGTCAAACGGATATATCCACATAACCGGAGCAATTTCGTCACCGCAGTCTTTTATTCCCGAAAGCAGATGCGGTATTACCTCATTTACGCAGGAATCGGGCATTTCGCCGAACGAATTGTCAATTGTCAGCAGATTAAGCTGTGACGCGCTCTCGGCAGTGCCGTCTTCGTTGGTGCGGATAAGCGACGAAGGCAGGTATATATCGTGCGGATAGCCCTCGTATCTGTCGTACCAAGGACTGTTTGCCCACCACGGGTCATGAATGTAGTATCTGAACATATATCCGTTTCTGCATTTTTTGGAGATTCGTGTGAGGTGGCCCATAATCTCCAGTCCGAAGTTTTTGTCAAGCGCCGCCCAGGGCGAGTTCGGAGGCGGCATGATAACACCGTAATCCTCCGAAATTATGTCTGCCGCCGAAAATCCGTCCGTGGAATAATCTATTCCTATGGAAAAGTTTGTTCCCCTTACTTCTATAGGGAAAGAACACTCGCGGTGAAGCGTTTCCCATGACTCCAGGATTTTGGCTTTGATTTCGTCTATTTTTTCACCGTAAAACTTCTTGCCGTCAAATATGGGACCCGAGGTGCGCCACGGCTCCACGCCGAAGCCGAAACCGTTTGAAAGCCATACATAATCAAACCCCATATCCGAAAGATAACACTGAAGCTGCTTGCCGAAGAAAAGCGCAAAGGGCGTTTTGTCGGGTATGCCGTCGGGATAAGACGCATACTCCTTGCTGTCGCCGTTTAAGACGGCGTATGAATATATAAATTCCGCGCCCTGCCCGAAGCACAGCTCTCTGTGGTCTATGTATTTAAAGCGCGATACCGCAAATTCCGGGCCGGGATCAAAGGTTGCCCCCAGGCGGATTGTCTTGTCGGGATACAGCTCGTTTCCTATCTTTTTAAAGGTTTTGATAATGTCTTTTATAATCTGATACGTTATTACCGGAGGATTATCCGTATACAGCAAAATTGCCGAGTGCAGGTCTTCGTTGTCGGGATCGCATGCAGGGTCGAACCATTCGGATTTGTTTGCACCGCCGACAAATTTGCACCATTCTATTTCGGCTGAAAGGTCGTTGTTATACTCGAGTATCTCGGAGCCGTCGGCACACCAGAGCAGAACGGAAACAACCGGCGCGTCCTTTATCAAAGCGTTCCACTGCGAAAAAATCCTGCGGCAGACTCTCTCCGTACCGCTCTTGCTTGTGTCTGTAAATGGCTTTAAAGATACCTCCAATGTTACATTCTTGTACATAAATATTCCTCCCGGATAAGTTTTAATTTGTCTTTGTATATTTTATTTTTTTAACGCTGTATCCTGTTGACTTTGAATACATTTTGAGCGCATACACACCCGATTTTTTCAAAACCGCGTCTATACGGCAATTGCCCTGTCCGTCCGCCTCATACTGATTGAAATATACCATATCGTCACCGCTGTATACTTCGACGGCAAGGCTTTCGTCCGCGCCGATTTTTACGGTTGTGTCGATTTTATCGGTAAAGTCATAACCGCTGATGTATGCTCTTCCGAAATTCCACGGATAATGCTTGGTATAAAATTCTCCGGCAGACCAGAAGGACTGCTTTATGCATATGCCGTCCGCATTGTAATCGCTGTAATTCAGCCCGAAGCTTATGTCCGAATTCTGCGTATGGAAATACGGATAAAGCTGCGATACGGGAATGTGAACTCTGTACAGAGTAAATCCGCCCTCATTTTCGGTAAAGCATACCGCGCCCGAAACTTCTTCGCCGGCGCCGTTGTAATTGTCGGGCAGATCACCGCAGATTGACGGCGACGTTTCTTTTATAACGGTACTGTTCATTGAAGAATCGGTATATATTGCAAATTCCGCTACGTCGCTTACAATGCCGTTTGCAAATGTATCAAAACCTATTATAAGGTTATCGCCGTTTTTGTCACCCGTAAAATACGGTGATACGTTTTTAACCCTTACAGCCATATCAAGTCCGTCATCACAAAATGAAAATGCAAATCTGCTTTCCTCCGCATTTGAAAAAACGTTCCACACAACGTCATTTTGCGTAACCTCGCCGCTGTCATGGCTGAACAGGCAGTTCGGAGTTTCGTATGCGGTAAGCGCCGAGGCGCTTTTTTTATTAACCTCGTTTTCGCTGTATAATACGGCTCCGTCATATACATTCTGTCCCTTGGCGGATTGGAGCGCTTCAAGCGCCGTACCGTCAAATCCGTAAGCAAAGTATACACGATCTGCGTCAAGGGAAAAGCCGCCGGAACTTATGCTTCTGCCCTCCCAGTCGGCAATATCCGCGTCTGCAAGTATATTTCCGAGATTTACCGGAATTTCCGCCTTTTTCAGCCCGTCTGCCCAGAATACAAGCAGCGGCATGCCGTCGCTTTTTAAATACACGGCGTTTACATCGCCTGTTTTGTATTCGTCGCAGTAAGTAACTTTTTTGCCGCACACGGATATTAAAGTATTCAGCACCCCTGCCGCAAAGCGCGGTTCATAGTCCGGTCTGCTCCTGTAGAGTCCGCTTACGTTAAGGCTCCAGCCGTCTGTTATGCTGTCGAGCCTGTATATATCCTCACCGGAGAGAGCGCCGTCATATGCAGAGAAAAACGTTATTTTTTCAATTCCGTATTTGATCTGCCTTAGAATATCATTAACCATTCTCAGGGCAACTTCCTTTTCAGTAAGGTAATAGTCCTGCGAGGAATTGTTCATAAGTATTATATGAGCTTCCGTGTTTATCACGCCTTTATCTGCGCCCGAGCCGAGCTCTCTGTTGATTTTGAGGTAATTCCACGGGTCAACGTCATATCCGTGCATAGCCAGCTTATCGGTATACTGCATGCCGCCCTTTTCTACAAACTGTCTGTAGAAAGACAAATATCTTTTCGCGCCTATTCCGCCCATTGTAACCGTATCGCTTCCGCCGCTGAGAATTTTAAGCTCATTGTAGGCACATTGCAGCAGGCTTATATAGTTTTCGGGAGTATCATTCCAGAATACGCTTCCGCCGGGCAGATGCGGCTCGTTATAAATCTCCCAGGTGTCTATGCTGCTTCCGTATCTTGCGTACAAATCATCTATAAAATCCTTAAAATCATTCATATTCTTCGGCGCATACCTTGCATACATAGGCACCAGATATCCGCTGCTGTCCTCAACCTCCGATGCCCACTGCGGTGTATGGAGCATATTGCCTATAACCCTGAGCTTTCCGTCATAGCTTCTGATGTTTTCAAATATCTTGTCATAGTTTCCCCAGTTATAGCTTTTTCCGTTATCCGCAGTCACGTTTTCGGGTTCGATTTCACTCCACATAAAGCCGTGCAGTCTTACATACGACATTCCCGTTTTATCGGCAATACCCACATCATACACGCCGTCCGTATTGCCTATGCTCAGTCCGAAAAGCGGATTTCTGTCCGGCATATCTTTGCTTTCAAATGCCGAAACATAAAAATCGTGCCTGTTTCTTTCAAAATAATAATTCTTTCCGCTGTCGGCGTCAAAATACGCTTTGTACTTTCCGTCCTCGTTCAGAACGCTGCCGTCAGCGGTTACGGCATAGAAAACCACACTGTAAAAACCGCTTTCCTGCGGAGTGTATGTCCAGCCGTTTTGAATAACGTCTTCACGGCTGCATGCTATGCTATCTGTAAGCTCCCCGTCCGAATTGTATACATTGCCGTATACGTCCGTAACCTTGCCGCTCAGACCGTATTTCGGTCTGTAGCATATTGTTTCGCCGGGGGTATACCAGCTCAAATCCTCCGTACACTGCATGTTAAAGACAGTATCGTCTATTGAAATGTTATCATAATAAACACTGCCGCCGTACTCCCCGGACTTATAAGCTGCGGCAAATACCACGGAAAACTTTGACGCACCCGCGGCATAATCCGCAGGGCTTACCGTAAGGGTGCAATGCTCCCAGTCACCGGGCGCTGCTCCGTCCAAATCGGTAAACGAACCCGAATTTACAAAACGGTTGCTGTCATCATAATACAAAACAAATACTCTCGGCACATTTCCCTCAAAGTCCGCCGAACAGCTTACGTCATACGACACCTTGATTCCGCTCTCGGGAAGGCTTGCAGCCGGGCTTATAAGCCCCATAAAGCCCTGCCTTACCGCGCCTATTTTTGCATAGCTGCCATACAGTCCGTTTTCGCCGATTTGTATATCAAACGGTGCGCCGGAAGCATTCTGCCAGGCGCTTGCCGCCCACCCCGACGGCAGACTTCCGCCTGCGGTATTATAGCTCGGACTGAAGCTCTCCGAAGCTTCAAACCCCGTATACACCAACGCGTTTTGGGGAATAACGGCATTATTGACAATTTCAAAAGCCTTGCTTCTGGAAAGCGGCTGAAGATTTTCCTTTTTGAATACAAAAACGGAAACAAAATTTTTGTTTTTAAATTCCGTATCTGTTATAAAAACCGTTTCACGGCAGCAGCTTTTGCCGTCATATACAAAATCTTTTATCATTACATCATTTACGGCTGTGCGGCTGCCGTTATAAAATGCAAGTATAATGCTGTAGCCGTCGCCCGTATTCAGACCTTGTGTATTTGCTCCGACGCATATAAAGCCTTCATGCACATTTGCCGACGACGTACCGGAAGCGGTTTTTTCGCGCTTAACCGTCAAATTGCACACCGAAACTCCGCCGTCTGCGGAGGCGGATATGCTCTTTAAGCCGTACTGCACGGCGCTCAGACCGATAGGCAGGTTTTCTCTGTAATTTACAAGCTCGGTCTTTTCGCTGTATTTATAAAGAATTACATTATATATATTATTTTCGAGGTCTGCTCCGATTGTGACGCTGTATTCGGTGTCAATTTCCAAATCGCCGCATACGGTAAACAGCTCCCCGGAATTATTTTCGATTTTCAATGACGCATTTGTTCCGCTGCCCGTAAATATCAGATTCATAAAATCGGTACCGTCGGCGCTGTTTAAAACGTTCTCTGCCGATATACCGATGCTTTCGTCAACGTTTGCGTCCGATATTAAAAATTCAAAATCAATTTCTGATTTTCCATAAAGCGGTTCATCCGAAAAAGTGATTGAACCGTCGGAATTGCCGAAAATGTTTTCACCGGGAAAACGGCACACGGTATACTCGTTTTTTATAAACCCGGCTTTTAGAACCTGATTTGCAAAAACCTTTGACATCGGCAATATCAATAAAGCCAGAATTGCAGTCATAAATATATTTTTTAATTTCATAAAAACCTCCGATAATTTGCAAAAGGAGCGGCAGCAAAAATCACTGCCGCCCCGAATGCATTAATTACTTGTAACTGATAATTCCGTACTGTTTTGCACTCTTCTGTGCTCCTATACCGGACGACCATTCAAGGTATCCGATACGCTCGCTGTTTTTGTTTTGATTAAATAAAATCGAGAATTTCATACAGTCGTTGTCACTTGGTTTGAACGGATAGATTTCATCAATCGGCAGGAAAATCTTATAAGTTATTTTGTTTCCTTCCGCATTTATGCTTCTTATTCCGTTTGTGATGACTGTTTCCTTTCTTGTGTACTGCTTAGGAGGATTGTCACCCGAAGGCTCCGGCGCACACTGCTTATACAGCGTCACACCGCCGAATGAGGTTCTGCCGAACTGGCACTCTATCCTGTTGTCAACAAACTCTCCGGCTGTCGGGTCTATGGCAAACTGAATACTGTCGTAAGACCACATAACGTCGTTTCTGTCTGCGTCGGTATTTATGTCATCATCGGTAACCTCTGCCGCAATATAAAGTCCCTCGTCCGTAACCGAAACCGCGAACTTCGCGTCAAAATCTCCCTGCTGTGCGCCCTCTGTGCACTCAACCCAGTTGATTCTGTCTGTTATCCAGTATATATCGCTGTTGTATTCAAGCGTCTGCAAGTCAAACAGCGGCTTGTCGTTGCCCAGATCAAGCGGTCTGAAGTATTCGCCGCTTTCGTCAAACGCTTTCTTGCCGAGATATACGGTACCGTACTTTTTGGGGTTCTTTTCTTTGCCGATACCGCCGCCCCATTCAAGATAACCCAGCTTTCCGCTGCCGTTATTCTGGTTTACGAGAACAGAGAAATTAAACGCATTGTTTACATCCTGAGTATACGGATATATCTCGCTGTTCGGCAGATAAAGCATGTAGGTTGTTTCGCCGTTTTCAGACTTTCTGTATGCCGAGGCCTTTGTGATAACCGTGCCCTCCGGAGTAAAGTCGGCTATAAGGTCGCCGCCTATGTACGGAGCTTTCTGCTTATACACAACGGTATTGCCGTTTACTTCTCCGAACTGACACTCCATATAACCGTTTTCGCTTCTGTCGCCCACGGTATCAAATGCGAACTGTACGCTGTCTTTCAGCTCCATTTTGTCGGCAGACTCAGCGTTTGCGTCGTCTGCGGTATCCTGCGCCTTAACCACAATATACAAGCCGTCCTCCGAAACGGACAGAGCGTATTTCGCCTTGAAATCGCCTTTATCGGCGCCCTCGGCGGAAACCCACTTCCAGTCATCGGAAACGTAATTAATACTGTCGTTAAGTGCAAACGTTGTTTTGTCAAACAACGGCTCTGTCTCTCCTATTGCCACAACGCTCTCTTTGCGTTCGGTACCGGCAAGCTTTGATTTTTCCGTGTTATTATACAGCACATCGCCGAGATAAGGCTTTTCGCCCTTGCCGGATTCAAGCTTATCAAGCTTGTCGGAATCAAGCCCGTATACAAAGTACATTGTTTCGGGTTTTATTACTATATTATCCCTGTCCGATACGTCAACCTCGTTGCCCTCCCAGTCAACAATACGGAAACCGTCGTTTGCACAGTTGACTATCTGCTTGGAAAGGTTGTGGTTTTTAGCCTTTGAACCGCCCACATTCCATACAATGAGCTGTTCCTCGCCGTCATTATTCATTCTTACTGCGTTCTGCTTTTTGTTTTCAAGCAGATATTCGTCCTTGTATTCATAGGTTTTGCCCATGTTTTCAAAAAACGTGTGCAGCGCTGCGGTCGCAAAACGCGGTGTTTCAAACGGATATTTTCTGTATATGCCGCATTCCTGACCTACGCCGTATACACCCTGGGAATTAAAATACTTTACATACTCGGAATCGTTCGACTCGCCTATAGAGAACATGGTGGTAAAAAGCGCACCGTACTTAAAGTCTTTCAGAAATTCTCCTATACCGCGGATTGCTTCTTCCTTTTCGTCATTTTTTATGTACTCGCTGTCCGAACGCCTCAGGTTATGGTGTCCTTCGGTGGTGACATACTGCTTGGGTTCAAAGCCTTTTTCTTCGGCAATGTTGTTGTATGTCCACGGGTCAAGATCCCAGCCGTGCATTGCAAGGACGTCGTAGGTGCCGTATGCGCCGTCAATATCCAGAAGCTCTCTGTAAAACGGCACATATCTCCTCGCGCCTATACCTCCCAGGGTAACCATGCTGCTGTCACCGGGCTGATATTTCTTCACAACGTCATATCCCGTTTTCTGTATCCTTGCATACGCTTCCACATTTCCGTACCAGAAGATACTACCTCCGTACACATGCGGTTCATTCCATATTTCCCATTTATTGCAGATGTTTTTGTATCTCTTTACTATCTGCTCCACATACGCGCTCCAGGCAGCCATGTCGTTCGGCTCATAGTTGCCCACGTCGCCGCCCTCCTTGGTGGTGTATACTCCTCTGTACGGCACGGAATATGCCGGCATGCCGAGAATGTTGAGCACGAGGTCGAATCCGTACTGATGCGCTTCGTTTATCGCGCTGTCAAATTCGCCGAATCTGAAATCCCCGCGGTACATATTTGCCTTTGCCTCTGTTCTCCACGCGTAATTGTTTGGCTGAAGGGCATGGAAACGAACTTTTTGAAATCCCACGAGATTTGCAATCTCTATTTCGTCCCAGCGGTCGCCGTTTTTGTGGCCGTTGGAATTTGCGGGATTTAATATGCTGTTCGGCGTAATCGACACCGCAAGGTGATCGTTTCTTTCGCTCATAGGCTTGGTTTCGCTTTTTACAACCACTATTCCCTGCCGCTTAACGTAAAAACGGACTTTTTCGTTTTTTTGCGGATGGCGGATGTCATAAAATTCGTTGAGCTCGCTTTCGTTGCCGCTTTTGTCTACCGTATAGAACTGATACTCATAGTAACCCGGTTTTGACGGCTTCCACTTATATCCGCCGTTGAAGCTATCGGTGCGGACTTTTTCGGAATTTACAAGCTGATTGAAGGAATCGTATATTTCAACCTTAATCTGCTCATAAAGCGAAGAATCTATTTTGTTTGTCGGCGTCATTGTAACGGTATCGCCGAGGACATACCAGTTGACGTGGTTATCCGCCCTTATGAGCGGACTTACCTCAGCCTTTTTGCTCTCGGTTTTCGGGTATGCCGCAACCTCAATATTGTCATACATAACATACCCTGCCGCATATTTGCTGTCGCCCTTTAACGCGGTACCGAACATAAGCTTTATATCCTGTGCGTTCTCGGGCAGGGAGGAAACATCTATCTTGCTCGTTACATGAGTCCATTGCTCCGACGACGGTACAACCGTCGCCTCATTTATATACGTTACGAAGGAGTCGCCGTTAAATGCCAGAAACATTATCTTAGGCGTACTGTTTTTATAATCCTTGCTCGCCTTAATGTCAAAGCTCAGGTTAATCTGAGAATTTCTGTCAAACGGAATACCCGGCAGATACACGCCGCCGTAGCCTACGGTTATGGCGCCGGCTTTGAGTATGCCGTTTCCCTCGTCCTCCGAAATCTCGCACGCGCTGACAAACGAACCCTCCGAAGCTCCGCCCCATGCAGCGGACGAGAGCTTTGACGGCTTCTCTGTTTCAAAGTCATAGTGAACCAAAACGGTCTTGTTTTTATCCACAATTTCCGTGTATATCTCATCGGTTATGCACTTTTCCAAATCGACTGTTTCGCTTACCGCCCAGAAATCATTGCAGTGAAAAAAATAGTACTTAAGCTGTGAACACAGCTTGTCTAACGGAACAAATGTCTGTTCGTTATAAAAAAATCCCTGATCTGCGTCATCAGTCATATAAGAAAAATCCACACAATTGAATTGAGCTTTATTTTCTCCGTCAATTACCGTAAGAACAGAATTTTTGTTGTCCCACGAATATTTCATGCCGAAACAGCTCATCAGCCACGAAAGCTCGGCATAGGTTCTGCCGTCTATCTCTTTTGATATGTTATCGGTTACGCTCAGATTCTCCGGGGTACCTTTGTTGAGAAATCTGTTCATTCCATAGTAATTAATTACAGAATTCTCAAGGATATAGTCCGTGCTTACACTCTGCTCCGCTTGTGTGCTCTGAGTCTGCACGGAGGAGATTTCCCCCGATGCAAACGCAGATGAAACTGTGCAGATGACGGTCATTGCGGCGGCTGTAAATGTCACGGCAAATCTCTTCATACAAATACCTCCATAAATATCTCACAAAGCAGTTTATTCTGTAACGGAAGCAGCTCCGTTTTCCACTTTAATTGTCTTGGTTACGGACGGCTTGTACGGCATAAGCTTATCAAAGCTGTTCCATACAAAAGCCTTGACGGTATATGTGCCGTCATCAAGAGTTTTGTCTATTGCCGCGGTGCAGGAAACGTCGGATTTACCCTTAGGATATACTCCGCCTCCCATGGTAGGCGCCGTTGCGGAATTTGCCTTGTATGCCTTGAGATTGCCGTCACTTCCGTAAACGGCGCAGACTATATACGGCGTGGGGTTGTCGTTTATCGGAGCAAGGTTATAAAACGTCGTCTTTGCCGATACAGTTCCGTTTTCCACAGCGATTTCCGGGCTTTCGGTGAAGTAGCTGTCATATGTAAATTTCTCGTTTTTGATAGTAAAATTACATTCGCCGCTGTTTCCCCACTGGATTCCGTATGACTTATCGGCAGATATAGCTTCTTCTTCCGTATAAGTTATGTTGTTATTATTGATAACGCCCTCGTAAACCGCAGGCTCCGAGCCGTTGCTGTCCGTAACGGTAATATAAATCTTTCCGCCCTGCGACATATCGCCTTCCATTTTCATTGTATACCATTTGTTAAGCTGGAACATTTGCTCTGTTTTGCCGCTGCCTACAATGCTTGCGGACGGTGAAAGTATACTGTTATCCGCTGCGGCATATATATAATATACATCAGTTGTTCTGTAGCGTCCGAAAACCATAGTCTGCTGACCGCCTATCCAAAAAATGATTTTATTGATTTTGGAAGCCATGAAATCAAACTCATATACAAAGTTGCCCTTTATACGAGATATGTTTCCGCCGCTGCCGTGCAGTCTTGACTGACCGGTTCCGCCATAGTTGGTTCCTGTTTTATCAATGGTCCAGCCGGTCTGAACACCGTCTTCATAATAAGCGGTTCTGTATCCGCTTCCGTCATTATCCATTTTCAGTGTAAGCTCCTGCGGAAAGCGCAGATCAACCGCAGCGCCTGCCGGCATAGCCAAAGTGCTTATTGATAATACCGTGATGAATAACATAGCAATAAATTTCTTCATACTTTTTTTCATAATTATTCTCCTCACATTATTTTTATAATAAATGCAAAACGCATTTACTTACTCTGTTACTTCCAAAGCCTCTCCGTCTGTTACCTTAACGGTCTTTACAACAGGGGCATAATACGGCAAGTCGCCTCCGGCGCTGTCTGTCACATATCCCTTTACCGTGTATGTTCCGTCTGCCATAGCGCTCATGTCAAGCTCAAGGCTGTTTGCAGCGGGCGTTATCACCAGTCCCTCAAATCTAACCGCCTCGGTATCGGATTTTTCGGCATAAGCCGTCATCAGCATATCGCTGTTATACACCGCAATCTCAAGCTTAGGTGCATTTCCCGTCTGTATAAAAGAGTTATATACCGTTTCGCTCAGCTTTACCTTGTTATCCTCCAAAGTCATCTCCGGAACATCGGCAAAAAACCTTTCCATAACAAATTTTTCATTTCTAAGCGACATATCCGCGCTGTCGTAAGACGACCAGCCCATGCTGTAGTTTTTGAAGTCGTTGTTGTCCACCCACTCTTTCAGAGTGTTTGAAAATGAATGTTTTGTCACGGTTTCCTTGACTTCGTCCGTGCCGGGGTCGGCAAGGCTTATGTATATATCGCCGTTTGGCGTCTGCATATCGCCGCATATACGCATTGTGTACCACTTTCCGCCGTCAAGCCTGGTTCCGTCGTCATGTATCTTTGCAGCCTCCGGAAAGACAGGGCTTTCATCAACCGTTATATAATAGGTATCGGTAGTTCTGTATTTCATAAAACCTATAACCTTGTCCGCAATGGTAAATTTAACAAGATGATGATCCGCATTGAACTTAAAATCAAAAGTATAGTCAAAATTATTCTTAAACTTTGAGCTTGACTCCATCGTGCCGGGAATATGAAATCTTGCTATACCGGTCTGACCGTTTCCCTTTAAGGTTACGCCGCTTGTACCGTCGTCAAACGTTGTATCCGATATAAGCGCTGTGCCGTCATAACGAACCTCGGTATCAACGGGCGAAATCCAAAAAGCGTCGGCATATGCATTAAATGCCGAAAATACCGTTAAGGCAGCTATCAGCATGCCTGTCAGTTTTTTCATTACAATTCCTCCTTTTTGACTAATACAGTATAATTGCAACAATTGTTGATGTGATATATACAATCACCGCTTCGTTATTTATTCCCGGGTTGTCCTTGTATGAAACAACCTCGTCAAACTTTATTTTTTCGATTTTGTTTGCCCTGCTGTCATACTTATATACCGCCGCCTGTGAATGAGGCAGTGTACGGCAGTACTGTTCATCAACGTTGCCTGCAAGATAATCGCTGTATGTCACAAAGTTGACATGCATTACATCACTGTTTATTATAACGCCGTGCGTTATTCCGAACGCAGGATCCGCGTCAACAGCTGCGCTGTATGAATCCGACAGAACGTCGCCGTTATCGGTTATAAAGTACGACGGTATTCTGACATTCGCTCCCTGCCACACTATCGGTCTTATATCGGCATTAAAGCTCTTTGCTTCAAAGTCATACAGCTTTTCTATATAGCAAAGCTCGCCCGCCATGTCGAAAAATCTTACTATATCGCCTTCTTCAATTCCCGCGATAAGCTTTTCGTCCTCTGTAAAGTATTTCACATCGCTGCTTGTCCGCACATTTTTAACGGTAAGAATATAACCTGTATTTCCGTCGTCGGATACACCGCGCGATATTGCCGAAACAAATCCGCACTCGTTGTCGTATGATCTGCCGAAAGGCAGCGGAGCGTATGCAAGGTTTCCGCTTGTCACCGCGTCGGCGGGATCGGAGCTGTATCTGCTGTAATAGTAGTATATCAGCACCTCCGCCGCTATCGAATCGTCGCTTCTGCTGTATCCCTTTACATTGTAGTATCTGTCGTTTCTGAACATATTTGCGGAAATACTGTAATATCTTGAATCGTCGTCGCTGTCAAGCGGTACGGCAAGCACCTTTGTGGAATTGGTTACAAAGATACCCGTGTCAAACATTCTCGCATTTGAATTATAATACAGTGTGCCCTCTATGCTCGGAGTGCGCGCACGCTTTTTGCCTCCGACCTTGTAGAGAGTGTTGTCCGCTTCTCTCTGCGTTTTGTACAGCGAGTAGTTCGCCTCGCGTTCATCGGTTTCTTCAAGGCACATATCTATAACGGATATTTCCGAGCTGTAGTTCAGGCTTATATATGCAATTCCCGACTGCCTTGATGAAGCTAAATTCAATGCGGCTCTGATTTTTGCCGTGTCAGTGTTTTTATAGGTCTTTCCGTTGATTTTTACTGTTTTTGCAAGAGTATGTATAATCACTCTGCCGTCGTCATGCATAACCTTGAGCCTGTATTCTCCAGAGAGCCCTTTGTCGTTGTAGTTGTCGGCTATTATGTATGCATAAAAATCGGATATATCCTTTTCTTCATCTGCATAAGCCGCATTGCCGAATGCGTCGATATACAGCGTGTATTCGCTCCCTGCTTTTACCGTATTTTCTTTTTTGTTCTTCTCTTTAAAGCTCTTGCAGTATTCATACTCCGTTTCCGTGTAGGTATGAATATCCGGCGAATAAACCTTGAAAGTTGCTTTGTCGCCCGAAGTTTTGGTTACATACGCCTGCGTTATGATTTCGCTGTTGGCGATTATATAGCCTATGCCTTTATCACTGCTGAGCGCTACCGAGAGCACAGTTCCCGATTCCGCCTCTTTAATATCGAATGACGAGCCGTCCGCAAGGCGTATATCGAAATCTTCTTCATTTTTGATTTCCACATTTTTTGATGAATCGAATTTATCTATGAGCACATATTCATCTTCAAACTCGGCAAGGCGGTCAAAAACCATATCGTAATACGACTTAATCACGACAACCGTATGCCCTTCAAATGAATTGCGTATCACGGTTATACTGCCGATGTCAATATCAAAAATCGAGTCGTCATAATCCGCACTTCTCACAAGAGCGCCGTTATATATCACGATTGCAGATTTGCCTACCGGAACACTGCTTTGGGTTTTTTGGTTTTTATAATAATTTATTTTGCCGCCGGAATATCCGCCGTATTCCTTGGCGTCTATTTCGGTAATGCTTGAGCCGTCGTCCTCAATGTAAAGCAGAGTCGGAACTGCCTCGCCGTTAATGCTTTTATAGTAAAACGTTACATTCCGTCCTATAAAATCCGAGGCAAAGGTTTTGCCCGATTTATACTCATAGCCGTCTATTATAACGTTGCCCTCGCCGGCTTTTACCGTGCCGCTGAGCGAAGCGTGATGATTGTCGGTAAGCATTCCGTGCTCTTTGTATATTCCCAGTCTTTCGGAGATAAGCGTTGCGTTCTTATCCTTTGAATATCCTACGCTGCCGTTCATTATGCCGTCAAGCTCCAGAGCCGGAGTCTGCACCGCATTGTACATAAGCGTAACCGCGTCTTTAAATGTCAGCGCGCCGTCCGACGAAGAAACTCCGTCCAAAAGACCGATTTTTGACGCAACATTGATATATTGACTGTCAAAGCTTCCGAGCCACGATATGTATTCTTCGTAGTTTAACATTCTGAAGATTATCGTAAGCGCCTCTTTTAAAGTTACGGTATCTTCCGCTCCGAAGTTACCGTCGCCGTAGCCCTTTATCAGTCCGCCGCTGTAAGCCGTTTCGAGAGAATCTCTGTAGGGATAAGTCGGCAGAATATCATTGAAATTCTCATTTTCGCCAGACGCCGTGAGCTGTTCAAAGTATGCATGCACAGCCATATCCACAAACTGTCCGCGCGTTATTTCGGCATCTTTGTCAGTGATTTCAAAACGCAGTATTCCCAGACCGTTTAAGGTATCCTGCACTCTTTTAAACTGTATGCCGTTATCGGTCTGTGCCGCATGAGAGGGCAGATATACAGAAAGCGAAAGCACTAAGGTAAGTATAATTGCCGTTATTTTATTTGCTTTACTCACTATTTAATCCCTCCCATACTGTAGCTGTACAAACCGTAAATGATTTTTGCCGCCTCGGCGCGTGTTATAGAGTCATTCGGTCGGAATGTACCGTCGCCGTAGCCTGATATTATGCCTTTTTCTTTCATTGCGTTTACTGCGTCCGCAGCATAACCGGCAATATCGGCAGAATCTGCAAAGGCTCCGGCATTATCCGATGCCTTTAAGCCGCTCACCCTTGAAAGTATCACGGCGGCGTCCTGCCTTGTAATGCAGCTTCCCACACCGAAAAGCTCCGCAGACATTCCGTTTACAATTCCGTTTGATACACAGGCTCTGACAGCTTCCGCATACCATGCGCCGTCTGCCGTATCGCTGAATGTAAGCTCCGCTGCGCCCTGCGGTTTGAGATTGAAAACACCGCATATAATCTTTACAAATTCTTCTCTTGTAACATTGCTGTCGGGAAGAAATCTGCCGTTTTCATCTCCGTTTACCGCACCGAGCCTGTGCAGATATTCTATCTGTTTTGCCGCCCAGTGCTCCTTGGGAACATCAGAAAACGCATTTTCCGCAGCAGCGTCATCATCTTTGGGAACATTAACCGGGCCGCTTACAACCGATGAGCCTCCCGAAGAACCTCCCGACGGTCTTTTTGACGTTCCGCCCGAACCTGTACCACCCGTTTCCTGCTTTTTGGGTATCGAATCGCTTACTGCGGTATAAAAGCTGCCGAGATCCGTGATTTTACCGGCATTGTTATACAGATTTGTATAGAACTGCGTTTTGTTATCTGCGTCATTATATTTCTTCATTAATGAATCCGGTATTTTAAAAATATTGTCCTCTGTGAAAAGAGCTTCCAGAGAATATACATTTTTTGCACTGTCAAAAAACGAAATCAAAGCTATATCGTAAAGGCTCTTTTCAAAATCAGTGTATTTACCGGAAGCAAAATATCCGACAACATTTGATTCAAGCTTATTATCTTTCACAAATGAGTGGATTGCCGAATATTCACTTCCGAGGGATTCGATGTATTCATTAAGCATTGTTATCTTTTCGCTGTCCGTAAAATCATCGTCATTTAAAACCTGATTAAGAACGGCTTCGTTAAAGACCTTTTTCACGGCGTTTTTGTCCGCATACGGAGCACCGGCCGCAAGGGCTTGGCATATATTAAGCTTTTCTTCGTCCGCAAACTTATTGTATACCGACAAATCCACTCCGAGATATGCCTTGGCATTTTCAAGCTCGCGGGCTACCTCCTGCGCGCCGCCGGCAGATGCAATCTCATTGAATATATCCACTGTCTTATCGACATATTCAAATGTGCCGTCATACATCGTGCCATACGGTGTCACAAGCTTTATCAGGTAGTCTTTCGTTTCCGACAGGAGAACGAATTTAAACTCAAAGCTGCCGTCATCTGCCGCCTCCGTCTGGTCTGTGTGAACAATATTTCCCGTTTCGGCATCTGTAATCAGCATTTTAATCTGCAAAGGCAGATACGGGCTTCTATTCCTCTGATAAACCTCACTGAATCCGCACTCCGTCATATCCGCCGTACCTGTTACAAATGTGCATCTGCTTCCGCTGCGGTTTTCCGTATTTATACTGCACTGTGCGAATGCCGATACCGTACCCGAAACAATCAGCGCCGCCAAAACGGCTGCGAGTGTTTTTCCTATAATTCTGATATTGCGTAAAAGCAATGTGTGCACTCCCCTTTCTTAACCCTTTACCGCGCCTGCCGCAATTCCGTCTACGAAATATTTGTTTCCGAAGGCATAAGCCACGAGAACCGGCAAAAGCGCTATTATTGAACCTGCCATCATAAGCGACCAGTTTGTCGCCGCGCCGCTTGAAGATTTCAGAGCCATAAGTCCTATCATGAGCGTTTGCTGTTCCGGCTTGGTTGTAGTAAATATTGCCGGCATCAGATAGGAATTCCACGAACCGTTGAAGCTGAGTATTCCTATTGTTGCAAGCGACGGTTTGAGCAAAGGCAGAATTACTTTTACAAAAGTTCCGAAAAAGCTGCATCCGTCTATCGCGGCAGCCTCGTCCAGCTCTTTCGGCAATGATTCCACGAAACCGCGGACCAGATACATATTTGCTATCGGGATACCGAAAAGCTGAAGAAAAAGAAGTGAATTAAGCCCTTTGTCCATATGTAAAAAATTAAGTATCTCAAACTTAGGATATATGGTAATTGATGTGGTCTGTATAAACATCAGCGATATAAAGCATCCGAAAACCACTTTTTTGCCCGGGAATTCTCCCCTTGCAAATACATAACCCGACATAGCGCATGTGGCAAGGGTTATGACAACGCTTATAACCGTATAATAAATGCTGTTTGTGAGCATACGCGGCACATTGAATTCCTCTGAGGTCCATGCCTGGATATAATTGTCAAACGAAAATTCCCTCGGTATGAGGCGCGCAGGCTCCGTCAGTATTTCCATATTTGTTTTAAAGGAGGCGGAAAGCGTGTAAAGAACGGGAAACAGTGTAACTGCCACCGCAATTATCAGCAAAGCATAGCTGAAAAACTTTTTATAGCTGTCTTTCATATAAGCACCTCCTCACACGCAATCCTGTTTACTTGAAAATTTATGATACAATATTCCTATAGCGGAATAAATTATTGTGGTTATAACCGAAAGCGCACAGCCGTATCCGATTGCAGGCGAGCTTTCCGCAAATCCGGGTACAAACGCCTTTACTATATAGCTGTTTACCGTCTGCGTGGTTCCGCCGGGGCCGCCTCCGGTAAGAGTTATAATAAACTCGCCTATCCCCAGCGTACCGAGTATCGAGAGCAAAAGTATAATACGAAATACTCTGGTTATAAGCGGCAGCGTTATTTTGAAAAACACCTGACAGCTGTTTGCTCCGTCAAGATATGCCGATTCGTAGCAGTCCTTGGGCACATTGTTCAGCGCGGCTATAAAGTACAGCACGTTTATACCGAACGTATTCCATGTCGAAGATATAATCAATACCGCCGTAGCGCCGAGAGTCGTGGAAAACCAGTCGTAACCCTCTTTCATTATGCTAAGCTTTATAAGCCAGTCATTGATAACGCCGAAATATCCGAACAGATTTGTAAAGATTACCGATACCACAACGCCGCTTACCACAACGGGGGCATAAAACATTGCTCTGAAAAATCCCTTGCACCTTATAAACTTCTGATTAATGACAACCGCAAGAAACAACGCCAGCGATAATTCTACCGGCACTTTGATAAGTGCATAGCGGATTGTCTGCCACCAGTATCTCCAGTAAGAGAAATCCAGCACAAAAAACTTTTTGAAGTTATCAAGACCTATAAACTCGGTGTTTGACGGAATACCGTCATAGTTGAAAAAAGCCCATTTGAATGTCCAGAGCTGCGGATATACGGCAAACACAACAAATCCGATTATAGGCAGTGCAAGCATCAGATAGCACTGAACCGCCACACTTCTTTTATTTGTTTTTAATGATGCATGTTTGTTATTCACATTTGTTCATCCTATCTTTTGATATTCCAGTCTTTAATGATAAATTCATTCAAATCCTCATCCGGGTGCGCGTCATAATAAGCCTTAACCGCTTCGTTTGCCGCGTCGGTAACCTCTTTTGCATAATCCTTCGGGCTTATTTTTCCGAGCCATACCTTCTCTGTAAATACGGTTCCGGGATTTTTGAATATTACGGAATCCTTCTGCGGAGAACGCGGATACCATGCCGAAATGTCCACAAGAGCGGCAAATTCTTTCCACTGCTTCATGCCGTCTTTTACCTTAATATCTCTTACGATGTCAAAGTCGTAAGGTATAGCCATTCCTTTTTCATACATTGTGCGTACATAGTCGTCGCCGGATATTACCTTGAATACCTCCATCAGAACCTCTCCGCTGATTTTTTTGAGAGATTTTTTGTTTATAACCATGCTGTTGCCGTAATCCATTATCTGTCTGTATTTATTGTTTTTATCCACCACCGGGCAAGGCGCCACGCCCCAGTCGCATTTTGCCTGGAACTGGTCGGTAAGCACGCCGTAGTCAAATGAGAAGCCGAATTTCATACCGATATTTCCTTCGGCAAAAAGTGCTCTGGCAGGGTCGTTATCCAGACCGTCAACGCCGGGATACATTGATTTGTCCTCTTTGATTCCGAGAACGGTTTCTGTAATCGGAGCCAGAACGCTGTAATCATACTTACCTGTTGCGGGATTAAATCCGGGATGGCCCACAGACGCCATCATCTGAGAACCTATATCCGACTGATACCAGCCGTCCCATTTGCCGGGGAAGATAATGCCGTACTGTTTTTTCTTCAGATCGGTAAGCTTCTTTGCGTCCGCACGCACTTCCTCCCATGTTTCCGGCGGCTTGGCATTTCCCTTGCCGTCCACTATTCCCGCCTTTTTAAACATATCTTTGTTATATATAATTCCCTGAACGCTTGCGCTCACAGGAACACAGTACCATTTGCCGTTATATGTATTTACCTTTTCGCGGCCAAGTCCCGAATCGTTGTATTTTTTCAGGAATTCCTCACCTCCGGGAAGATCGTTTATAGCAACAATGTCATCATTTTCCACAAGCTTTGCAACGCTGCTCGTGCTGAAGAAATCCGGTGCTTCGCCGCTCTGAACGGCAAGATCCACAGCCTGCGAATATGTAGAGCTGTCTTTTACCAGAAAATCAATTTTGATTCCCTTTTCCTTGCCGACGCTGTTGTTCCAGTTGTTAATGTACTCGGTTTCAACTTCCTTTGAATGTGTATTGCCCGACCATACGGTTACCGTAGTAACATTTCCGCTTTCCTTTGATGTTTTTTCGGAGCATCCGCACAACGATGAACCGGCAGTCAAAGCGGCAAGCGCAATGCAAATACATTTTTTTGATAAATTCATTTCATTTTCCTCCTTTTCAAATATCAATATCAGTCTGTATCTACATTATAGCATTATCGCCGCGTCTGTTTCCATAGACATTTTTTGTCCAAAAATCCTCATTATACCAAAAACAGGTTTTCTCTTTTTCTGAGAAAACCTGTTTAATATAATTTATTATTCATCTATTTAGGCTGTTCTATAATATCAAAAATTTTCAGCTCCTTCAAGCTCGTTATCAAAGCCTTTGTGCTGGACATACCGAATTTTTTCAGCATACGGCTTGCCATTTTGTACACAGAGTCAAGTTCGACGTGCCGCGTTCGGGCGATTTTTTTGTAGTCTGCTCCGTAATACATTTCCCTCAAAAGCTCATACTCCCCGAGAGAAAGCTTGGATATTTTTTCGTACATATACAAAAGCGATTTGTTGCTGTTGTCAAGCTCGCGCGACTTATGCACTATCAGTTTGGCTATCTGAGGGCTTATGGCATTTTCGCCGTTATACACAGCGCGTATTTTCTTCATTATATCGCCCACGTCCATGCTCTTGTCACAGTAGTCGTCGGCGCCGTTTACAAATGCGGCGAACACATAATCCTCGGTAGTATAGCTTGTAAGCATTATTATTTTTATATCGGGGCGGATATCCCGTATAACGGGTATTATATCTATGCCGGAATACTCGTTTTCCATGCGGATATCCAGCAAAACCACATCACAAACGTTGTTTTTTATAAATTCGACGCATTCAACCGAGCTGAATGCCTCTCCGACAATCGAAATGTCTTTTTCCCCTTCTGCGGCGATTTTGATTGTATCTGCCATAAACTTCATATCGTCGCACACAAGAACTTTAATAATGCTTTCCATAATTACTTTCTCCCGCTTAATTTATCATCTGACTATATATTAGACCAACAAACAAAAATAATCAATAGACAAAAGTTGTCCAAATAATTATTTAAAAAAACGCTTTTTCTCACGGTATACCGGAAGCGCCATCTGAACCGTAGTATACTCGCCCACTTTACTTTTCACGCGAATTTCTCCGTTATGATTTTTAAGCTGTTTGGTAACAAACGCAAAGCCCACTCCGTTATTAAAATTACCCTTGGTGGAATAAAACATTTTGAATACTTTTTTTATATCTTTTTTCGGTATTCCTTCTCCGTTGTCGGTAATGTCAATCTCCGCGGCGTCGTCTTCGTCTGTCAGGACTATTTCAATCCTGTGATTATCATTATTCGGCTTTTTTGCCTCTATGGCATTTTGTATAACATTGCGGAATACCTCGGTAAGCTTTTGGTAATTGCCCCAGACATAGATTTTTTTGTCCTCGTCCGCAAAGACAATCTTTGCATATTTATCCGCATTGAGCGAAACGAGAGCGTCTTTTATGCAGTCGGTAATGCAAACCTTTGTGTATTTGTCCTCCATAAACCTCAATGAATTGATGATTTTTATGACGGAATCGAGATTATCGTCTGCCACACTCAGTCCGAGCTTCAGGTTTTCTTCCGCTTTGTCATAATCACCGTTGTGAATATTATCGCACGCAAAGTTAAAAACGCGCTTCAGACCTATAAAGCTGTTTTTGTATGTATGCAATATCATTGCAAAATCCTTCTGCATTTCTTTTTTGCTTTGGCGGTTACTTCGTCTTGTTATTACCGCAACCGTGTTAAACGGCTGAAAATATACAATAAGGAGTACCAATATGCCTATTATACCCAAAGTGACAAACGGTATGGACGTGTACCGGCGAAATTCCGTATGAACCGTGGGAAGCCCTGCCACATCGACATTCCAGAACAATATATCGCGGTATACCGTGACAAAGCATATGTACCACACAAACAAATTGATTATAAAAACGCAGCATCCGTAGACAAGAATATCTTTCTTTTTTGCAAAAATTTTTGTGCTGCGGTAATACAAAACAAAGAAAATCTGCGGAAGTATTATATATGAATACACAACTGCTTTGTTTATTTTATCCAGCGCATCAAAAAGCCGTACCGTAAAAACGCTGTCGTTATATATTTTGATATAATATATTTCTTTGACTGTACGGGGATCGTTATAAATCAGAAAAAAAGCTATCCCGGCAAGCATTATGCCAAAAACGCACCTGTTCTTTCCGACGTTTAGGGCTTTTATGCATATTGCGCCGCAAAGCATGTATAAGGCAAATGAAATATTATAAACGCGCGACAAATCCCTTATATTAAGCCTGATATTTTTTATAAGCTTGAAAAGTATGTAGTCAAAATTAAGCGGAAAATTGTACTGAACGGCGCGCGCTTTGTAAAGAAGCCCTACAATGATTATCATGCAGGCGCTTATAAGAAACATTACTATTATATTAATATATTTGTTTCGGTTAGAATTGTTTGCTATAAAAAAAGCCATTACGGCAAATATTACCAGTCCCAATAATACCACAAGACGCACCCCCCGCTAAGTATCGTATAAATAAGTATATCACAGGATAAAAACAAAATCAATATTGCACCTGCTTTTACCTCTTTATGTATTCCGACGGCGGCATCTTCATAACGGACTTAAAATACCTCGAAAAATAATATATATCGCAAAATCCGCAGGAAAGCGCAATATCCCCTATGCTGCCTGTTCCGCTCTCCATAAGCTCTATAGCATGCAAGAGCCTTACATGCAAAATATACCTGTGCAGCGGTATTCCCGTGACCTGCTTTATGAGCTTGCTTATGTAATTCGGGTGCAGACCGAACATACTGCCTATTTCTATATTCGTAAGAGGTCTGTTATAATTCTTTTGTATATAATTTATTACTTTGTCGGCAACACTGCCGAAATCGGGCGTCTGAATTTCCGTTCTTCTCATGCAGTCGGCAAGAATTTCCGCCATGATACAGCTTGCTTTGAGCTCATACGCAATTTTCTTCTCCGTATACTCGCGCACGATTTTGGCGGCTCTTTTCTGCACAGCCTCAATGCTTTGTATATGCACATATCTGTCGGCTGCCGCAAAATCCGAAAAGGTTGTATGCTCCGTTATGCTTTCCGGCAGGAAATTCTTCGGAAGCACCGGCGGAACGGGAGCGGTGATATAGCTGTGCTCCCATGTGAAATCAAAATTAAAAACAATATATCCCACATATTCCTCCGGGGGCATAATGCGGTATTCAATCCCCGAATTTATAATAAGAACATCGCCCTTATTCATATAAATATCTTTTCCGTCAACCGTAATTTCACCTTTTCCGCCGACAGTATAAAAAAATCTTGCGTCGCACGGAACACGCGGTAAAAATGATGACGAACCGTTCAATGTCATATATCTTGCAAAGCGTATAAAGGGTTTTATATCGCAAAAAAGCATATCTCCGCCCCCTGATAACAAAATATTTAATTTACACAAATAATCAAACAATATGTTTATTCTGTACATTGATTTTATCACCTCGCAATGCTACTGTCAATACAGGATTAAAAAAACATTATATATTTAAGAGGCGATAAAAATGATTACGAGAAAAAATTTAAGAACTGCAAAAATCGGTGTGTTTGCGGTAGCTCACGCAACGTACTGGGATCAGTTTGAGGGACTTAAGCAAAATATAATGGGATTTCACAGCGACTTTTGCACAATGGTTCAAAAAAATGAAGTCGAGGTTATTGACTTCGGCATGATAGACAGCAGCGAAAAGGCATATGCCGCCGTTCCGAAAATTTTGGCGGCAAACGTCGACATACTGATATGCAACATGGTTACATATGCCACATCATCGGTATTTGCCCCGATTATCAAAGAGGTAAACAAACCGATGATTCTTGCGGCTTTGCAGCCGAGAGCCGCTCTCGACTATACAAAGGCAAACACCTTTATGCAGCTGGAAAATGACAATATCTGCTCCGTACCGGAATTTACGGGTGTGGCAATAAGGCTCGGCAAAAAAATCAGCGACGTAATACTCGGCTGTCTGTACAATGACAAAGAAGCGGAAAATGCCATCTCAGAGTGGTGCGACATTGCAAAAGTGCTGCATGATTTAAAGGGCGCAAGAATGGGACTTATGGGGCATACCATGGAAGCCATGTACGATATGCACGCAGACCCCACGGCAGTTTCGGCGGCATTCGGACTTCATGTGCCGCTCTTTGAAATAGATGATGTGATAGATGTGTACCGCACCGTAACCGAAGATGAAATCCGGGACAAAATCAAGGTTATCGACGCAGAATTTGACATGCCCGAACCGAAATCCGACCCGGTTACCTCCAAGCTAACGGATGAAGACAAGTATCAGGCGGCAAAAACCGCCGTTGCCCTGGACAAATTCGTGGAAAAATACAATCTGACAGGTCTGGCATATTACTATGAGGGAAGCGAAAACAGCCTTCACAGGAAAATCGCCTCCACCTTCATAGTCGGAAACTCCATTTTAAATGCACAGGGCTTTCCCATGTGCGGCGAATACGACATCAAAACCTGCATAGCAATGCTCATTATGGACAGACTCAATATCGGCGGAAGCTTTGCGGAGTTCCATCCGTTCGACTTCAGCGAGGACTTCATTCTGGTAGGCCATGACGGACCGCACCACCTCGCAATCGCAGAGGGCAAGCCTGTATTAAGGAGCCTCAAAAAATACCACGGCAAGCCGGGTCACGGCGCGTCAGTCGAATTTAAGCTTAAAGAAGGACCCATAACCATGCTCGGAATTACCCAGAACGCACACGGCGGATTTAAATTTGTAATCGGCGAGGGAATCTCAAAGGCAGGGGCAATTCCGCCTACCGGCAACACAAATACAAGAGGATTTTTTGAACCCACAACAAGGGAATTTATCAAAAAATGGGTTATGCAGGGCCCGACGCATCATTACGCTCTCGGCATAGGCCACCACGCAGATACAATCGCAAAAATCGCAGACGTTCTCGGAATCGAATACGTTGTCGTGAAATAACAAAAAAGTATAGACAGGTGCTAAATCCCTGATTAATGTACAGTTATTATGTACCGCAAAGTTTAAAATCAAACAAAATTCCCGGCGGAAATCATATTTCCGCCGGGAATTTATTTTAGTTATTTTGTTTCAAAAAATCTTTGAAATATTGCCGCAATCTCTGCTCTTGTAGCGTTATCCGAAGGATTGATTGTGGTATCGGTCTTGCCCTTCATAAGGCCTGCTCCCACCATGTATTGAATTGCGCTAAGTGCGTATTCCGAAATGCTGCCGTAATCCGCGTATGAAAGAATGTTTGTGTTCTCTCCCGCCGACACGTCGCGTCCCTTGTATTTTGCGTATCTGAACATGATAGCCGCAATCTGTTCTCTTGTAATGCTTACATTCGGTGAAAATTCCGTATC
>CAKSPF010000013.1 GCA_934481345.1 uncultured Clostridia bacterium | reverse complement strand
GCTATGCGCTTGTAAACGCACGCATAACGCCTCCGCTGCACTACCAACTTTTCACGGTTGCCTGCGGCATATACCGTTAAAGAGGTTCATTTTTGAGTTTCACTTTTTTTATGTAAAATAAAAGGGACTTGAACCCTAAGAGGGCAAAAAGCGAAAAAAATAAAAAAAGGTATTGACATTTAAAATAAACGGTGGTAATATATAAAAAAACCGTTGAGGGAGAGTAAGTAAGTTACAGCACTGTTTTACGAGAGAGCCGCAGGCGGTGGGATTGCGGCAGAATAAGATGTAACCGAATGGACTTCCGAGGGCAATCAGAAACAAAAGTTTTTGCAAGCGAGTTTTCGAAGACAAAAGCTTTATGGAGTATGTGCGACGGAGTATGGCGCTTCGTGAACAAAAGCCGGCGTATGTTGGTACGCGCTGAGTGGGCGCATTGCATATATTTAAAAAATGCGTCAAGCCGGGTGGCACCGCAGGAATTTATACTCCTGTCCCAGCAAAATTATTTTGTTGTGGGGCGGGAGTTTTTTGTATTCTGCTCCATAAAATCAAAGAAAGGAGACATGAATCATGTCAAGAGAAAAAATTCCGTACAAAATCTACCTTGAGGAAAGCGAGATGCCGAAAGCATGGTACAACCTGAGAGCCGATATGAAAAACAAACCGGCTCCGCTGCTTAATCCGGGAACTCATGAGCCGATGAAGCCGGAGGAGCTTTCGGCGGTATTCTGTGACGAACTGATTGCACAGGAGCTGGATAATGATACAGCATATTTCCCTATACCGCAGGAAATTCTTGATTTTTACAAGATGTACCGTCCGTCACCGCTTGTAAGGGCATATTGCCTTGAAAAAAAGCTTGACACACCCGCGAAAATTTACTATAAATTTGAGGGAAACAACACAAGCGGAAGTCATAAGCTTAACTCTGCCATTGCACAGGCATATTACGCAAAAAAACAGGGCTTAAAGGGTGTTACGACAGAAACAGGTGCAGGACAGTGGGGCACGGCGCTCTCTATGGCATGCTCCTATTTTGAACTTGACTGTAAGGTTTATATGGTTAAGGTTTCATACGAACAGAAGCCTTTCCGACGCGAGGTTATGAGGACTTACGGTGCGTCTGTTACACCGTCGCCGTCTATGGAAACCGAGGTCGGAAGAAAAATACTTGCCGAGCACCCGGGCACTACGGGAAGTCTTGGCTGTGCAATTTCCGAGGCTGTGGAAAAAGCGGTATCATCGGACGGTTACAGATATGTTTTGGGAAGCGTTCTCAATCAGGTGCTTTTGCATCAGTCTGTAATAGGTCTGGAAACAAAGGCGGCGCTTGATAAATATGATATAAAGCCTGATATAATTATAGGCTGTGCCGGAGGCGGCTCAAACCTCGGCGGTCTTATAGCTCCGTTTATGGGCGAAAAGCTCAGAGGCGAGGCGGATTACAGAATAATTGCAGTAGAGCCGGCTTCATGCCCGAGCTTTACCAGAGGAAAATTTGCATATGATTTCTGTGATACCGGAATGGTTTGCCCGCTTGCAAAAATGTATACTCTGGGCAGCGGCTTTATTCCGGCGCCGAACCATGCCGGAGGACTGAGGTATCACGGAATGAGCTCCGTTCTTTCGCAGCTCTATGATGACGGTCTTATGGAGGCTGTTTCCGTTCCGCAGACATCGGTATTTGAAGCTGCCGAGCAGTTTGCAAGAGTTGAAGGTATTTTGCCCGCACCTGAAAGCAGCCATGCAATAAGGGCGGCAATAGATGAAGCGCTTAAATGCAAGGAAACGGGAGAGGAAAAGACTATTGTATTCGGTTTGACGGGAACGGGATATTTTGATATGGTTGCATATGAAAAATTCCATAACGGTCAGATGGACGATTATATTCCCACGGATGAAGAATTGGAAGAAAACTTCAAAAAGCTTCCGCAGATTTAAAAAAAGCAACCCGCGGTTCCTGATAGGAACTGCGGGTTTTATATTTCTATTTATTCAGCAATCTGTTCATCGCCTTGACTGTGTTTTCTTTGCTTCCGAAAGCGGTAAGCCTGAAGTAGCCTTCGCCGTTTTCACCGAAGCCTGCTCCCGGTGTGCCTACTATATTGTAATCTTTCAGCAGGCGGTCGAAGTATTCCCAACTGCCCATTCCGTCCGGGCATTTGAGCCAGATATACGGAGAATTTTTGCCGCCGGTATACCAGATGCCGAGTTCATCGAGTGCGCTTGCAATAATTTTTGCATTTTCTCTGTAATAATTGATATTTTCTTTGATTTGCTTTAATCCGTCCTCGGTAAATACGGCTGCCGCACCGCGCTGAACAATATATGACACGCCGTTGAATTTCGTAGTCTGTCTGCGAAGCCACATTTTATTGAAAGAGGTATTTTGATAAACAAGCGTCTTGGGGACAACGGTATATCCGCAGCGTGTACCGGTAAATCCTGCCGTTTTGGAGAACGAGCAGAACTCTATGGCACATTCCTTGGCGCCGTCTATTTCATAAATGCTTCTCGGCAATGCATCGTCTGCAACAAAGGCTTCGTATGCGGAATCAAAAAGTATAACGGCATTATTCTTTTTTGCATAGTCTACCCAGAGTGAAAGCTGATTTTTATCATAAACAGCACCTGTGGGATTATTCGGCGAGCACAGATAGATTATATCCGCCTTGACGTTATCCTGCGGCAGCGGCAAAAATCCGTTGCCGATATTTGCGTCCATATAAATTATCTTTCTGCCTGCCATCACGTTTGTATCCACATATACGGGGTACACGGGATTTGGAATGAGCACCGTGTTATCAGTGTCGAAAATATCCAGTATGTTTCCGACATCGCTCTTTGCACCGTCGCTTATGAATATTTCGTCTTCGTTAAGCTCCACTTTGTTTGACAGATAATACTTCTGTATTGCGGTTCTTAAAAAGTCATATCCCTGCTCCGGGCCGTAGCCTCTGAATGTATCGGCATTGCCCATCTCCGTGACTGCCTTTGCCATCTCGTCAACTACAGCCTTGCACAGCGGTTTTGTGACATCGCCGATACCGAGGCGTATGATTTCCGCGTCGGGGTGCCCGTTTTTGTATTCGTTTACCTTTTTGGAAATAGTGGAAAAAAGATACCCCTCTTCAACGTTTAAATAATTGCTGTTAATTTTCATAATAATTCATCGCCTTTCACACTAAACTGCTATTCGATAACTACTTTTCCTTCAAAGGCTATGACTGCATTACCGGTCATAAATACCGTTCCGTCATCAGTGTAGCGTATTACCAGGTCGCCTCCGACAAGCTTTACGGTAATATCTGTATTTTTCTTGCAGAAGCCGTTTTCGCATGCCGCAACAGCCGCCGCGCATGCACCCGTACCGCATGCCCAGGTTTCGCCGCTGCCGCGCTCCCAAACTCTCATTTTTATGGTTTTTTCATCAATAATTTTGATAAATTCCGTGTTTACGCGCTCGGGGAACAGCGGATCGTTTTCAAATTTCGGACCGTAGGTGTTTATGTCAAATTTATCCACGTTATCCACAAGGACTATACAATGCGGATTTCCCATGGATACTGCGGTGATTTTGTATTTTCCGCCCGCTATGTCTACTTCGCGGCTTACGACCTTTTCGCCGTCAAGCAGCGCGGGAATTTTTTCGGGTACGAGCTCTGCCTTGCCCATATCAACCTTTACGGAGGTGATTTTGCCGCCCTGTTTATTGAGCTGAAGCTTCTTTATTCCGCTTAAGGTTTCTATGCTGATGTCGAGCTTATCTACTATTCCTTTTTCATAGAGGTATTTTCCTATGCACCTTATGGCATTTCCGCACATTTTGCCTTCGCTGCCGTCAAGGTTGAACATACGCATTTTTGCATCCGCAACGTCGGACGGGCAGATAAGCACAACTCCGTCGCCGCCTATACCGAAATGTCTGTCGGAAAGGCTTACACTCAGTGCTTCGGGGTTGTCGATTTTCTGCGTGAAACAGTTAAAGTAAATATAATCGTTTCCACAGCCCTGCATTTTTGTAAATTCAAGCTTCATCTTCTCACTCCTCATGTTGTTTATGTCCACAAGCTCCGTGCTCAGGTCGCTGTAGCGGCTCTTGATACTGTCTGCCAGGGCGCTGGCGGTATCAAGCGAGGTTAGGCACGGTACATTCCGCTCGATTGCCTTGCGGCGGATTTTAACGCTGTCGCGCGTAGGTATGCGTCCTTTGGACGAGGTAGATATTACATAATTTATTTTGCCGCTCTCTATAAGCGTTATGGCATTGCTTTCGTTTTCGTATATTTTGGCAACAACCTCTACTTCAAGGTCGTTTCTGCGGAGAACCTCAGCAGTTCCCGTCGTGGCATACAGCTTAAATCCGAGGTCGGAATACTTTTTCGCAACGTCTGCAATTTCACATTTATCGGAATTTCTTACTGTGATAAACACACCGCCGCTTCTTTTCATGGTGCAGCCGCTGCTTAAAAGGCCTTTGAATATTGCCTCCTGCCTTGTACTTGCAATTCCGAGAACTTCACCTGTGGATTTCATTTCCGGTCCGAGGTGGTTATCAACGTTTGCGAGTTTTTCAAACGAGAATACGGGAACTTTTACCGCAACATAAGGCGAAGCAGGGTAGAGCCCCGTGCCGTAGCCCATGTCTTTCAGTTTTTCGCCGAGCATGGCGCGTGTGGCTAAGTCAACCATAGGAATACCCGTAACCTTGCTTATATACGGTATGGTTCGCGAGCTGCGCGGATTTACCTCAATGACATACAGCTCATTCTGATATATAAGGTACTGTATGTTTACAAGTCCGATTGCTTTAAGCGAGAGCGAGAGATTTTTTGTG
This sequence comes from uncultured Clostridia bacterium, assembly GCA_934481345.1. Lineage (GTDB taxonomy): Bacteria > Bacillota > Clostridia > UMGS1810 > UMGS1810 > CAKSIN01. The sequence continues at coordinate 38,708 of CAKSPF010000013.1, read as the reverse complement.
CTCTGAACAATCTTTTCGGTTAAAGCGTCGGAAATGTTCCATGCCGGATATACTGCTATAGAATCTCCGGAGTGAACACCCGTGCGCTCAATATGTTCCATAATTCCCGGTATGAGAATGTCCTCGCCGTCGCAGATAGCGTCCACTTCAAGCTCTGTTCCCATGAGGTATTTGTCTATGAGTACGGGGTTTTCTATATTTGTTTCAAGAATAATTTTCATATATTCTTTGATGTCGTCACTGTTGAAGGCAATAATCATATTCTGACCGCCGAGAACGTATGACGGACGCATAAGCACGGGGTAGCCGATTTTTTCTGCGGCTTCGAGTGCTTCCTCGGTTGTCATGATTGTAGAGCCTTTCGGGCGGGCAATGTGGTGCAGCTCCAGCAGTTCATCAAATTTTTCGCGGTCTTCGGCAGCGTCTATGCTTTCTGCGGAGGTTCCGAGGATTTTTACTCCGTGCTTGCTTAAATAGTTTGTAAGCTTAATTGCCGTCTGGCCGCCGAATGCAACCACAACTCCGTATGGTTTTTCTACATTTATTATATTCATGGCATCCTCGTTTGTAAGAGGTTCAAAATACAGTCTGTCCGCCGTGTCAAAGTCGGTAGATACCGTTTCGGGGTTATTATTTACTATAACAACGTCATATCCCGCTCTTTTGAGCGACCATACGCAGTGAACGGAGGCATAGTCAAATTCAACTCCCTGACCTATTCTTATCGGGCCGGAGCCGAAAACTATTACGGTATCTTTCTTTGATTTTTGTTCTTTCAGAAATTCCTCCGCTTCGTTTTCTTCTTCATATGATGAGTAGAAATACGGTGTCACTGCCTTGAACTCTGCGGCGCAGGTATCAACCATTTTAAACGAGGCATTAATATGTTTTTTTACTTTTTTGCCGCTTATTCTTTCGATTGCGGTATCGGGATAGCCGAGTTTCTTCGCTCTCAGATACAGTTCATCGCTGAGCTCTGAATTTTTAAGCTCTGTTTCAAAGTCGGCAAGTATTTTCAGTTTGCACAAAAACCACTCGTCTATCATGGTGATTTCATGGATTCTTTCTATCGAAACACCGCGCTTGAGCGCCTCGTACACAACAAACAGGCGATTGTCATCACAGGAATAAAGTCTGGATTTAACTTCGTCATCGGAGAGAACGGCGATTTTCGGATTTGTGAGCGTGTCAAGCTTGATTTCCGCACCGCGCACCGCTTTCATGATGGCTTCTTCAAACGTGGAGCCTATGCTCATTACTTCGCCCGTTGCTTTCATCTGCGTGCCGAGCTGTTTGCTTGCATAGACAAATTTATCGAAAGGCCATTTGGGGAATTTTACTACAACATAGTCGAGTGCAGGCTCAAATGCCGCATATGTTATGCCCGTTACGTCATTTTTGATTTCATCAAGCGTATATCCGATAGCAATTTTTGCGGCAACCTTTGCGATAGGATAGCCTGTTGCCTTTGACGCGAGCGCCGAGGAACGGGAAACCCTGGGGTTAACCTCTATAACGGCATATTCAAAGCTTTCGGGGTTTAATGCAAATTGGCAGTTGCAGCCGCCCTCTACCTTTAATGTGCTGATTATATCAAGTGCGGCGCTTCGGAGCATCTGATACTCCTTATCCGCAAGCGTAACGGCAGGAGCGATAACTATGCTGTCGCCTGTGTGCACGCCCACGGGGTCGAAGTTTTCCATGCTGCACACGGTTATTACGTTGCCTGCGCTGTCGCGTATAACTTCAAATTCTATTTCTTTCCAGCCGGAGATGCATTTTTCCACCAAAATCTGGTTGATCGGCGACTGGTAAATTCCGTTCATTGCGATTTCTCTGAGCTCTGCCTCATCGTTTACAATGCCGCCGCCCGTGCCGCCGAGTGTAAATGCAGGGCGTATTATAAGCGGATAGCCTGTTTTGTCGGCAAAAGCAACCGCGTCATCAACCGTAGTTACGACAGTCGAGGGTATGACCGGCTGATTTATAGACTGCATTGTATCTTTAAAGAGCTGTCTGTCTTCGGCTTTGTCTATTGTTTCCGGATTTGCGCCGAGGAGGGTAACTCCGTGTTTTTCAAGAAATCCCTCTTTTGCAAGCTGCATTGAGAGTGTAAGACCTGTCTGACCGCCGAGTGTGGAGAGCAGACTGTCCGGTTTTTCTTTTTCGATAATTCTTTTCATCGTGGTGAGGTTAAGCGGCTCCAAATATATCTCGTCCGCCATGGAATTATCCGTCATTATGGTCGCAGGGTTGGAATTTACGAGTACAACGTTAAGTCCTGCTTCTTTAAGTGCTCTGCAAGCCTGCGTGCCTGCATAGTCAAATTCGGCTGCTTGTCCTATGACGATAGGACCGGAGCCTATAACCATTACTTTTTTCAGCGATTTATTTAACGGCATATCAGTTTGCTCCTTTCATGTTGTTTATAAAGCGGTCGAAAAGAAAGTTTGTATCGTGAGGTCCGCCGCATGCCTCGGGGTGAAACTGAACCGAAAATGCAGGAAGGTCGGTATAATCTATGCCTTCGCAGGTGCCGTCGTTTACATTGACAAAGCTGTTTTTGGCATTTTTCGGCAGGCAGTCATTAAGAACCGCATAACCGTGATTTTGGCTTGTGATATATACTCTGCCCGTACTCAAATCTTTTACGGGCTGGTTTGCTCCGCGGTGACCGTATTTGAGCTTGGCGGTTTTTGCGCCCTGAGAGAGTGCCAAAAGCTGATGGCCGAGGCATATTCCGAAAATCGGGATTTTCCTGTCGGCAAGCTTTTTTAATTCGCTTATAACTCCGACGTTATCGCTTGGGTCGCCCGGACCGTTTGAAAGCATAATTCCGTCGGGGTTGAGTTTCATAATTTCCTCACAGTCTGCGCTTTGAGGAACAACGGTGACATTGCATCCGCGCTTTAAAAGCTCGCGGCGGATATTATCCTTTGCGCCGAAGTCCCACAGCACTACATTGTACTTCGGGTTTTCGGCTTTATAGGTCTGCATTTCTTTGATGCTTACCTGTTCGAGAGTATTTTCCACTCGGTAGCTTTTCAGTTTATTTAATATGGAATCCATATCGGAAATATCGGTTACAAGCTTGCCGTTCATTGTTCCTTTTTCACGGAGGATTCTTGTAAGCGCACGGGTGTCTATTCCGTACATGCCGATTATATTGTTTGCTTTAAGGTACTCGTCAAGCGTCTGCGAGCATCTGAAGTTTGACGGCTCACGGCACAAATCCTTGACTATATAACCCTTTAAAAATGGCTTGCGGCTTTCAAAGTCCTCGGGTATTACTCCGTAGTTACCTATAAGCGGAAAGGTCTGCACTACGATTTGTCCGCAGTAGCTTGGGTCTGTAATCGTTTCGTTATACCCGGTCATTGCTGTGGTGAATACCGTTTCGCCGGTGATTTCACCCTCTGCGCCGAAGCCGTATCCCTTGAAAATCTTACCGTTTTCAAGAACAAGGTACAATGTGTTATTCATGGCTTTACCTCCGATTTTATTCTTTTGAGTAGTATAATATGTATATTTTTAAGACTCGTATGCGTTAAGTATGCGCTGGGCAATTTTCTTTTTTGATACACGCATATCCATAGCCTGTCTTTCCAGATATTTGTGCGCCTGTTCCTCCGTCATATTCAAATATTGTATCAGGGTGCACTTGGCACGGTCTATAAGCCTTATTTCTTCGATTTTTGTCTGAAGGCGCGTATTTTCGTTTCTTAAATTCCGTATACGCTGACTTGATATTGAAACGAGCCTGAGCGCCTGATAAAAAAGCGGTTTTACCAAAGGCTTTTCCACGACCACTATGCCGTAGTCCTCCACCTTTTCGGAAACTCCATCGGCAATGTCCTGGCGTACAAGGAGTATCACACCGGCGAGCGATTTCTCGGTAGCTTCTATGGAAATCAAATGTCCGAATTCATCGCTTAAAGGAGTATTTATGATAACCAGATCGTATTCATTAAGGCAGAGCAGCCGCCGTGCTTCGGAACCGCTTGCGGCAGCCGTTATATTTGAGTATGATGTTGAGGTAAGTGCGGAAGTTATTGCTTCTTTTCCTTTATCTGAGCTTGATACAAGTAAAACGCTTTCCAAAAATCATCACCTCAATTCGGAGTTACATCAGTTTAAAATATTTATTTTCAAATTCCTTGCGGTCGTCGGTATTGCAGTATTCTTCCCAGTGGTTAAGGCGGTCGCGGCAGTACGCGTCAAAGCAGTTATCCGGTATGTGCCTTTTGATAAATTCGCTTTTTTGCGCTGCCTCTATTGCCTCGCCGAGATTTTTCGGCATGACTGCCTTGCAGAAGTTCTCGGCAGGAAGTGTTTCGGCATTTTCTATGCCGTCGAGCCCTGCGTTTATAAACAGCGCAAGCGTTATATACGGATTGCATATAATATCGGGAGTGTTAAGTTCAATATACGCATGAGTTTCGTTTTCGCCCGTCATCCGTATTGAATTCATTCTGCTCTTTGATGACCAGGATATTTCTGCGAGGGTATGTGTGCCGTTAAAGCGTTTGTATGAGTTTACGGCAGGGTTTGAAAACGCAGAGAGTTCATAGATGCGGCTGAGTATGCCTGCTGCAAACTGCTGTGCTTCTTTGGTGTACTGACCGCTGCCGTCATGCTGCATAAGGTTTACTCCGTGCCTGAACAGCGATATGCACAGCGACATTTTGTTGCCGCTGAGTCCCTCACCCGGTACAGGCATAAGCGACGCATAAAGACCGTTTCTTGCAGCCACGCTTTTTACAACTGTTTTGTATGTGGAAAGATTATCGGCACAAGTCAGTATATCGCTTTTTTTGAAGTCGATTACATTCTGACCGGGACCCATGCCGTGATAGGAATGTTTCGGAATTACGTTCATTTCTTCAAGAGTAAGGCATATCTCACGTCTTATGTTTTCGCCCTTATCCGGCGGCGCAATGTCGAGGTAGCCGGCATTGTCGAGTGGCTTTTTGGTAATATTGCCGAGCTCGTCAAGCTCAAAGAGGTAGAATGAACACGACGAACCCACAAGACATGCAAAATCCATATCCTTGGCGCGCTGTGCCGCTTTTGCGAGGATTGAGCGTGTGTCATAGGATACAGGCTTCTTGTTTACATCCTTTACATAGCAGAAAAACCTTACAACCCTGCCTTGCTTCGGCCGCCAGGGGAGTACGGAAAGAGTTGCCGGGTCGGGGTAGAGGTACAGATCGAGACCGTTTGCGCTCTCAAAGCCGTTTATGAGAGTAGTGTCTATGGCAACTCCGTTTTCAAAAGCTTTCGGAAGCTCATCTGCCATAATTGCGATGTTTTTCATTATACCGTGGGTATCGCAGAATGCAAGGCGGATGAATTTGACATCGTTTTCGCCGACAAACTGCAAAACTTCTTTTACCGTATAGTTGTTCATATGTTTATCACTCCGATTTTATGATTAAAAAATTTTAAAAAAACAGACAGACATAAACTGTCTGCCCGTGCATAAATCAGTAAAAAACAGATTATGTTTGCATTTGTACATTACCTGTATATTTTACAACAAAAACAGTCATATTGTCAACCGTTATACCGACAAATATTGTATAAACAGAAAAAAAATATTTGTAATATTTTACATAAAGGCTGTATAATTATGCAAAAGCCGGTATTACAGTTGGTTTGTATAGTGTATAAAAAAACAATGCAGCCGATTTTTTCGGCTGCATTTGTGTTATATATTTTTTAAATATTCATTTACCGAGTCGGCAGTTTCTCTGCCCTCACGGATAGCCCATACAACGAGGCTCTGACCGCGGCGGCAGTCGCCTGCTGCGAACACTCCGTTAAGGGAGGTTTTATGGTCGGTATCGTTTGCCCTGATGTTGGAGCGAGCGTCTGTTTCAAGCTCAAGCTGCTGTATTATGCTCTGTTCCGGACCTACAAATCCCATTGCGATAAGAACAAGATCGGCTTTAATCGTTTTTTTGCTGTTTTTCTGCGGAACGGGTATCATTCTGCCGTTTTCGTCCTTTTTCCAGTCCACTATTACGGTTTCAAGCTCTTTTACGCATCCCGATTCATCGCCGATGAGTTTATTTACTGTGGTAAGGTATTGTCTGGGATCCTTGCCGAATACGGCAATTGCCTCCTCCTGCCCGTAGTCTGTCTTTTTAACTCTGGGGTACTGTGGCCATGGATTGTTTTCCGCGCGTTTGTCGGGAAGCTCGGGCATGATTTCAAGCTGTTTAACGCTCTTGCAGCCGTGACGTATTGCGGTTGCTACGCAGTCTGTACCGGTATCGCCGCCGCCTATGACTACCACGTCCTTGCCATCGGCACTTACAAATTTGCCGTCGGCATGCTCGGAGTCCAGAAGGCTTTTTGTATTCTGCGACAAGAAGTCTACGGCATAGTAAACTTCCTTAAGGTTGGCGCCCTCTGCGGTGAGCGGTCTCGGTACGGTTGAGCCGCAGCAGAGAACCACGGCGTCAAACTCATTGACAAGTTTTCCTACGGGGTAATCTTTGCCTATTTCGGTGCTTAGTCTGAATTTTATTCCTTCTTTTTGCATAAGGTCAATTCTGCGTCCGATTACCTTTTTTTCAAGTTTCATGTTCGGTATGCCGTACATGAGCAGTCCGCCGGCTCTGTCGGCACGCTCAAATACGGTAACGGTGTGGCCGTACTGATTGAGCTGATCGGCGCATGCAAGACCGGAAGGACCGGAGCCTACAACCGCTACTCTTTTGCCTGTGTTTAGCTTTGGAATACGCGGTTTTACAAGGCCGCTTTCATATGCCTTGTCTATAATGTGACATTCGGTGTTCCGTATCGTTACCGGTGAGCCGTTAAGCCCTGCGGTACATGAGCCCTCGCAGGGAGCCGGACACACACGTCCGGTAAATTCCGGGAAATTATTTGTAAGCCTCAGTCGCTCATATGCCTGTGCATACTGACCGCGGTATACAAGGTCGTTCCACTCCGGAATAAGGTTGTGCAGCGGACAGCCCATTGCCACACCGCCGATTAATTTGCCTGTGTGGCAGAACGGTACGCCGCAGTCCATGCAGCGTGCGCCCTGGCATCTTAATTCTTTTTCGTCAAAGTGTGTGTGAAATTCTTTATAGTCCTTAATTCTTTCGGAAACGCTTCTGTCCTCCGGAAGATTTCTGTCATATTCCATAAATCCTGTCGGTTTACCCATTTTTAATCACCGTCCTTCCTAAAAAACCACTTTTTTGTTTGCGACTGTTTCAAACGCTATGAGTTTTGCCTTTTCTATATCCGTTCCCTTTGCCTGCTCTGCCATGAGGATGTCATAAACCTTTTTGTAGTCAACGGGGCATATCATATAGAATTTTTTTCGCTCTTCTTCCCAGTTGTTTAATATAAACTCGGCAACATCGCTGTTTGTATAGTCAAAGTGTTTGGTTATCATATCTTTTACTTCCGCAATGTGGTGGTCTATAGTAAGCTTTGTGACCTTAACCATAGAAGTGTTGCAGTTGCTTTCAAATGTGCCGTCTGCGTCATACACATAAGCTATACCGCCGCTCATGCCTGCCGCAAAGTTGATGCCTGTTTTGCCGAGAACCACAACTCTGCCGCCCGTCATATATTCGCAGCCGTGATCGCCTACACCTTCCACTACGGCATTTATGCCCGAATTTCTTACGCAGAATCTCTCACCTGCGATACCTCTTATATAACATTCGCCGTATATTGCTCCGAACAGTGCTACATTACCTGTTATAACGTTCTCGGAGGCTTTGTATTTAGCTTTTTTCGGAGGAACTACAATGATTTTTCCTCCGGAGAGGCCTTTGCCCATATAGTCGTTGCAGTCGCCCTCAAGCCGCAGGGTTATTCCGCTTGCCAGGAAAGCACCGAAGCTCTGACCGGCGCTGCCGCTGAAGGTAAGGCTGATGGTGTCGTTGGCAAGTCCTTTTGGTCCGAATTTACGCACAACCTCGGAGGAAAGCACCGTTCCCACAACGCGGTTGGTGTTTCTTATCTCAAAGCTTGCAGATACCTTTTTGCCGTCGTTTAACGCAGGTGAGCATACCTTGAGAAGTGTATTGATGTCAAACGATTTTTCGAGCTCGTGATTCTGCGGTGTGTTGAAGAAACGCTCGCGGTCGTTTGTGCAGATTTTCGGCTGATAGAGAAGCGCCGACAAATCAACTCCGTTAAGCTTCGGATTGGTTTGGTTTTCTTCGGTGCTCTTTTCGCTGAGATACTCAACGTGGCCTATCATTTCGTTGATTGACTTGACGCCGATTTTTGCCATCCATTCTCTCAGATCCTGTGCTATAAAGCGCATGAAGTTTTCCACATATTCCGGTTTTCCGCAGAAATGCTTTCTTAATACCGGGTTTTGAGTTGCTACGCCGACAGGGCAGGTATCAAGGTTGCATGCACGCATCATAACGCAGCCTATCGTGATGAGCGGACCTGTAGCGAAGCCGTATTCCTCAGCTCCGAGAAGCGCTGCGACAGCAACATCGCGTCCTGTCAGAAGCTTGCCGTCCGTTTCTACTACTACGCGGTTTCTCAGATTGTTCATCAAAAGAGCCTGGTGAGTTTCGGCAACACCCAGCTCCCAGGGAAGTCCGGCATTGCGTACACCCGTTCTCGGTGCGGCGCCTGTTCCGCCGTCATAACCGGAAATGAGTATAACGTCTGCTCTGCCTTTTGCCACGCCTACGGCAATAGTGCCAACACCTGCTTCCGACACGAGTTTAACGCTTATTCTTGCGTCGCGGTTTGCATTTTTGAGGTCGTGTATAAGCTGTGCAAGATCCTCAATGGAGTAGATGTCGTGGTGCGGCGGCGGAGAGATAAGCGATACTCCCGGCGTTGAGTGACGTGCCTTTGCAATCCACGGATAAACCTTGCCGCCCGGGAGATGTCCGCCTTCGCCCGGCTTTGCTCCCTGTGCCATTTTAATCTGTATTTCCTTGGCATTGTTAAGGTAATGAATGTGAACTCCGAATCTGCCCGAGGCAACCTGTTTGATTGCAGATGATTTTGAATCACCGTTTGCCTCCGGAACATAGCGCGACGGATTTTCGCCGCCCTCACCGCTGTTTGACTTTCCGCCGAGTCTGTTCATGGCGATTGCAAGACATTCGTGAGCCTCCTGGCTTATGGAGCCGTAGCTCATAGCGCCTGTTTTAAATCTTTTTACAATACTGTCGACAGACTCTATCTGCTCAATCGGCAGGGGCTTATTTATTGTTTTTATATCCAAAAGTCCTCTGATGGTACATTCCTTTTTCTGATGGCTGTTCATCTCTGCGGCATATTCCTTATAGAGCTTATAGTCGCCCGTCCTGCAAGCCATCTGAAGTTTGTATACGGTGTCGGGGTTAAACATATGGTATTCGCCGTTTGAGCGCCACTTGAAGTTGCCGCCGCTTTCGAGTGCATAAGCGGCAGTCACGGGGTCGAATGCCGTATCTGTTCTTACGAGGACTTCATTTTCGATGTCTGCTTCGGTAATGCCGCCTATGCGTGTAACGGTACCGCTGAAGTACTTGTCCACAACCTTTTGCGATACGCCGAGAGCCTCGAAAATCTGTGCGCCCTGATAGGACTGCATAGTGGAAATACCCATTTTGGAAGCAACGCTTATAATGCCCTTTGTGACAGCGTTTTTGTAGTTTGCCTTTGCGGTTTCGCTGTCTGTTTCTATTATTCCGCTCTTGGTGTATTCATCTATAATGTCATATACAAGGTACGGATTTACTGCGTTTGCGCCGTAGCCTACAAGCAGCGCCATGTGATGCACTTCGCGCGGTTCGCCCGTTTCGAGCACTATGCTTACCTTCATTCTCGTGCCTTTTCTTATGAGGTGATGGTGCAGTCCCGCGCAAACCAGAAGCGCCGGAATGGGAGCCTGCTTTTCGCCTGCGTTTTTATCCGAAAGTATGATTATATTGTAGCCTTTGTCTATGGCGATGTCTGCGGCTTTGAATATGGTATCGCATGCGTCGTCCATATCTCCGCTTTTATCTGTGTTGAACAGTGCCGGGAGTGTAATTGCCTTGAATCCGTTCTCTTTGATACATCTTAAAGCATTAAGCTCGCCGTTCGTCAGAATCGGTGATGAAGCGAGAATACGGCGGCAGTTTTCGGCACCGGGGTTAAGCATATTGCTTTCACCGCCGAGATATACGTTTGACGAAGTGACTACTCTTTCGCGTATTGCATCGATAGGCGGATTTGTTACCTGTGCGAAAAGCTGTTTGAAGTAATTGTAAAGCAGCTGCGGTTTTTCGCTCAGTACGGCAATAGGCGAGTCTATACCCATAGAACTGATTACGTCGGAGCCTTTTTCGGCAATCGGTTTTATTACTCCCGTTATATCCTCCCATTTGTAGCCGAATATTTTTTCTTTTGTCAGAAGCGGCAGGGTGTCATCCGGTGTTCCCGTTCTTCCGCTGAACATGCTTTCCAGCTCAAGCGCGCGCTTCTTTGCCGCGTCTTTCATGGTTCGGTCTGCATTTTTTTCTATGCTGTATGCGAGGTCGTGCCATGTTTCGCCGTTTGATTTTTTATCATAATTTATTTTGTCTATATCAAGCAGATTTTCATCAAGCCATTTTCCGTACGGCTTTTCTTTGGAAACGGATTCTTTGATTTCGCTGTCGCTGATTATTCTGCCTTTTTCCGTATCTATAAGGAGCATCATGCCCGGAAGCAGACGTTCTTTTTTTATAATCGTGGATTCGTCTATATCTATAACGCCCACTTCTGATGACAAAATAACCATATCATCGCTTGTGACGCAGTATCTTGAAGGTCTTAAACCGTTTCTGTCAAGCGTTGCGCCGACAACCGTTCCGTCTGTAAACGCTATTGCGGCAGGACCGTCCCACGGTTCCGACATACATGCGTGATAACGGTAGAAATCCTTTTTGTATTTGGGCATTTCGTCATCATTTTCCCACGGTTCGGGTATTGTCATCATAACTGCATGGGGCAGGGAATATCCCGAAAGCGTCAGGAACTGGAGGTAGTTATCCAGCATTGAGGAGTCGGAGCCGTCCTCGTTTATAACCGGGAATATCTTTTTGGTGTCTTCGCCGAATGCGTTTGTGTCAAACATAGCCTCGCGCGCTTTTTCCCAGTTTACGTTGCCGCGGATAGTGTTTATTTCGCCGTTGTGTATGATATAGCGGTTCGGATGCGCTCTTTCCCAGCTCGGGAATGTGTTGGTGCTGAAGCGCGAGTGAACGACAGCTATTGAGGTTGTCATTTCCGTATCTTTAAGGTCAAGGTAAAACTCATTAACCTGCTGAGGAGTAAGCATACCTTTATATACAATGGTTTTTGACGACAGGCTTGAAAAATAGAAGTAGCTGTCTGTCTGAGGTGCGCCGCTGTAGCGTATTTCACGTTCCGCAATTTTGCCTATAACGTACAGCTTACGTTCAAAATCCATTGCGTTCTTTATATCGGAGTTTTTTTCGATGAAAACCTGGCATATATGAGGCATTGCCTCTCTTGCCGACGAACCGATACATTCCGGATATACCGGAACATCTCTTATACCGAGCAGTTTTTGGTGTTCTTCTTCTATTATTTCTCCGAGTCTTTTGAGGCTTTGCTCCCTTGTATCTTTATCCGGTGACAAAAAAAGCATTCCTACACCGTAATCTCCGGGGCTCGGAAGCTCAAATCCCTCTGTATGACATACCTTCTGCATGAAAGCGTGCGGCACCTGCAAAAGTATACCTGCGCCGTCGCCTGCGTCGGGATCGCTGCCCACGCCGCCGCGGTGGGTAAGATTTTTCAAAATGGTGATACCTTTATTTATAATATCGTGAGATTTTTTACCCTTGATGTTGCATATAAATCCGATACCGCAGGCATCATGTTCAAATTTAGGGTCATAAAGACCCTGCTTTTGAGGAAAATAATTATTCATAAAGCATACCTCCTGTATGTTAGTATTACTTAATTTTGCATATTCAAAACAAAAAAAGACGCATCATAACCAACCCGTAAAGGCTTGGTTTAGAAACGTCTTTGTTCCGAAAAATATTAAACTGTGCAAGCACTGCTTGCGTTAAAACTAAAGTTATTATACTACAGCAAATGTCATTTTGCAAGTCTTTTTATGAAAAAATTCAAAAATATTTTATACTTTGCATAACAAGTGTTGTATTTTTGACGAAAATAATGTATAATCGTTATATATGTAAGGCGGTGGATTTATATGAAAAAAGCGTTTAAACCGATTTTCAGCAAAAAGATACTCGGAGCTGTTATATTGATTGCTCAGATTTTGTTTTTTGTCATTACGATAGACAGGCTGTACAGTTACAGAGTATACATATACGGCTTCTCGGCTGTTATATCGGCTGTTCTCATAGTGTGGGAGATAAACCGCAGCGTCGACCCCGGATTTAAAATAGTCTGGATAGCGCTGATAGCGGTGGCGCCGTTTTTCGGCATTTTTCTATATTTTTATGTGCATTTGGATGTGCTGCAGCGAGGACTGAGAAAGCAGCTTTTTAAGAATGTGGAAGCGGCGAGGAAAATTTCCGATGAAATGACGGAAGGACTTGATGAAGTTTCGCAGAAAGAACCCGATGAAGCAGGCATCTTTGAATATTTGTACAAATATGCTGCCGCACCGTGCTTTAGCGGCAGTGATGTTGAGTATTTCAAAATCGGCGAGGAAATGTACCGCCGGCTTTGCAGAGATATGGAAAGTGCGGAAAAATATATTTTTCTTGAATTTTTTATTCTTAATCAAAACAGCGGAATGTGGAAAAATATTCATGAGATTTTAAAAAGGAAGGTTTCCGAGGGCGTTGAAGTAAGAGTTATGTATGACGGAATGGGCTCTCTGACCTGCGCCTCAAATGACTTTGACAAACTTTTGACTTCCGAGGGGATAAAGTGCAGGATATTTTCACCCGTAAAGCCGTTTTTGTCTACATATCACAACAACCGCGACCACCGTAAAATCGTAGTAATAGACGGCAAAATTGCCTATACCGGCGGAATAAACATTGCAGATGAATATATAAATGAAATAAAACGTTTCGGGCATTGGAAGGATACGGCGGTAAGGGTCACCGGCGACGGAGTAAAGGGCTTTGCCGTAATGTATATCAAAATATGGAATTTGCCGAGGGAAAGCAAAATAGACTGCGAAAAATATATTTCCGGCACGGCTCGCTCCGAAAACGCTTCCGGCTTTATCGCGCCGTTTGACGACAATCCCCTGGACAATGAAACCGTCGTGGAAAATGTCTATCTGCACATGATAAACACCGCAAAAAAATATGTGCACATCACAACACCGTACTTAATTCTTGATGACGACCTGTCGGACTCGCTGAAATTTGCCGCCAAAAGAGGTGTGGACGTGAAAATCATAATGCCTCATATACCGGACAAATGGTATGCTTTTGTGCTTGCAAGGACGTATTATCCGGAGCTTATCGGAGCGGGAGTGAAAATCTATGAATACACTCCCGGATTTATCCATGCAAAGAGCACCGTTACAGACGGAATAAGGGCATTTGTAGGTTCGGCAAACTATGATTTCAGAAGCCTGTATCTGCATTACGAATGCGGAGTATATATGTACGCAAACAATGCGATAGACGATATTGAGGCCGATTTTGAAGATACAATGGAAAAATGCAGCTTGTTTATGGCGGAGGACTACAAAAAATTAAATGTCTTTTACCGCCTTACGGGAAGGATAATCCGTATTTTTGCCCCTCTTATGTAGTATATATAAATAACTGCGCGTATAATAAGTTTTATTTATGCATAAAGCTAATAATTATCAAGGTATGTACCGGTTCGGTTGAAATGCAGTCTGAAATATGGTAACATAAAAATATACATCGGACAAGGGGTTTTAATTAATGGATAAAATAGCATCAATAGTCGGCATACAGGTATTTGTCATGTTTGCGCTTATAGTAATGGGATATATTCTGACAAAAACGGGAATGGTGTCAAAAAAAGGCGCGTCGGATATGTCCGGCATACTGCTCACTCTGGTAACTCCTTGCGTGCTTATAAGGACGTATCAGACAGAGCTTGACTTAAACTCGGTACGCGGACTTATGTATGCGTTTATTTCAAGCGTTGCGATACATGTTATTCTGATTGCGCTTTCGGCGCTGTATTTTTGCAGGGTAAAAGATGAAGAAAAGCGCAAAATAGACCGTTTCTCGGGTATATACTCCAACTGCGGATTTATGGCAATTCCGCTTTTGCATGCCGCATTCGGAAACAGCGGTGTTTTTTACGGCTCGGCATATCTTGCCGTGTTCAATTTGCTGTCGTGGAGCCACGGAATACACCTGTATGCGGGAAAGGGCGAAAAACTTTCGGTTAAAACAATGATTTTTAACCCCGGAATTATAGGCACGGTTATAGCCTTGGCTTTATATTTTTTGCAGATAAGACTGCCGTCGCCGTTATTGTCTGTAGTAAATTATACGGCGGATTTAAACACACCGCTTGCCATGATTCTGCTGGGCAGCTTTCTGGCAAGGACAAATATTATAAGTACGTTCAAAAATTTGCAGATATATGCAGTTGCGCTTTTCAGGCTCATTTTGTCGCCTGTTGCCGCAATCATACTGTTTAAAATACTTAAGATAGACCAGAGCATTGCAATAGCAATTCTGATAAGTGCGTCTTGCCCGACAGCGACGCTTGCCGCACTTTTTGCAGAAAAATTTGACATGAATTCCTCATACGGCTCGCAGATTTCTGCGATAACCACGCTTTATTCGATTGTTACCATTCCGCTTATGGTTGGACTTGCGGGATTATTTATAAAATAACAGGGAAGTGTTGTACATATGCCTATAAAAATTCCGGCAGATTTACCGGCAAACAGTATTTTAAAGGGTGAAAATATTTTTTGCATAACAGAAAAAAGAGCTTTGACTCAGGATATACGACCGCTTAAAATAGCTGTGCTGAATATTATGCCTACCAAAATCGTTACCGAAACTCAGCTTATAAGACTTCTGGGAAATACGCCGCTTCAGATTGAGGCGGATTTTGTGCGGACGAGCACCTACACAAGCAAACACACAAGTATAGAGCATATGAACAGCTTTTACAAAAGCTTTGACGATATAAAGCAAAACAAATATGACGGCATGATTATAACAGGCGCTCCGGTTGAGCGGCTTGATTTTGCCGATGTGGAATACTGGGACGAAATCAAAAAAATAATGGAGTGGACCAAAAGCAATGTCACAAGCACCCTGCATATATGCTGGGCGGCAATGGCAGGGCTTTACTATCACTACGGTATAGAAAAACGGGTGCTTGACAAAAAGCTTTTCGGCGTGTACCGTCACAGCGTTGTCCGCAAAAAATCAATGCTGGTACGGGGATTTGACGATGAATTCTATGCACCCCATTCAAGATATTCGACCGTAGACATTGAAGACATTCGTAAAATAAAAGAATTGCAGATTATTGCGGTGTCGGAAAAGGCAGGAGCGTATATAGTTGCCAGCCGCGACAAAAAGCAGATTTTCGTAACCGGTCACGGCGAATATGACAAGGATACCTTAAAGCTTGAATATGAGCGCGACGTTGCCGCGGGAAAGAACATAGATGTTCCCGAAAACTATTTTGCGGATGACGATCCGTCAAAGGAGCCTGTCGTAAGGTGGCGCTCCCATGCAAATCTTTTGTTTTATAACTGGCTCAATTATTATGTATATCAGGCAACACCGTATGATATAAGCAAGATAAAATAAATTATATCCCTGCAATCATCATGATTGCAGGGATATTTTAAAGGTTTTAAGATACGCTTTTGTTTCGGGCGGTATACGGTAGCTTTCAACCGCTTTTTGGATTGTTTTGTTATGAACCCATTTGTCAAGCCGCCTTTGGGTTATATACGGTATGACGGCGTCATATTGCTTTGCCAGTGCGGTAGCAAAATACCAGGCGAGCATCATATTGATATAGTATTCGTCGGATTTGATTTTTGAAACAAGCTCTGCGTATTCCGGTTTGAAGTTTTCGCCCAGATACAGCTTCATCAAAAGTCCCACGGCATAGCGGACTGTATATAACTTATCGGATTTGAGCCATTCGCATATGTTAAAAATGAGTTTATCGGTATTTTTTTTAAAGACCTTCGGCACAAACGCATCACATGTCGCCCAGTTGTCAATGTACGGCAGAAATCTTTCCGTTTCGGCAAGGGCGGTATCGTAATTCTTGATTTGCTCAAGCAAAAATGCATGAAGATTGTTTTCCTCGTAATACTCGTGCGGAAGTTCTTTTATGAAATTTGTGCTTTCCTCCGACCTGTAAAACTCTTTTGCAAACTTTCTCAAATCCGGAGTACGTACGCCTATAATAAGATTCGGATTTATTGCAGGTATAAGCTTTGTATGAAATTTTTTGTAGCCGTCGTCTTTCATGCCAAACAGCGCTTTTTGCACATCGGTCATGAAACCAACTCCTTTGCCGGATTGTTTATTTTTGGCAGAGCTCGTCTGCCAGGTCGCTTATCTGAGCCGTGCTTTCGGCATTTAATGCGGACAGAATATGAACGGTATTTTCCGCAAAAGTGATGTTCTTGCAGCCTTCAAGCATTTTTTGCATTGTTTTTGCGGCAGTAGGCGCCCATGAGCCGTTTTCTATAAATGCAACGGTTCGGTTCTGATAATTTCTTTCCGTAAGATGATTTATAAATTCACGCATAAACGGAAATACGTCATTATTGTATGTGGTGGTTGCCAGTACAAGTGTTCCGTAACGGAAAGCGTCCTCCACCGCCTCCGCCATGTCGCATCGCGCAAGGTCGTTTACCGCAACCTTCGGACAGCCGGCTTTTTTCAGTTCTTCCGCGAGTAGCTCGGCGGCTTCTTTTGTATGTCCGTAAACCGAGGTATAAGCTATTACAACCCCCTCTGTTTCCACGGAATATGACGACCATATATTGTATAGGTTAATGTAATAGCCAAGATTATCTGTAAGGATTGGCCCGTGCAGGGGGCAGATAACCGAAATATCAAGGGCGGACGCTTTTTTCAGCAGGCTCTGAACCTGCGCACCGTATTTACCCACAATACCTATATAATAACGGCGTGCTTCGCATGCCCAGTCCTCGTCAACGTCCAGTGCGCCGAATTTTCCGAATCCGTCTGCGGAGAAAAGAACCTTGTCACAGCTGTCGTATGTGACCATAACCTCCGGCCAGTGAACCATAGGTGCGGTTATAAATTTAAGGGTGTGTTTTCCGAGGTTTAACGTATCCGCTTCACCTACAACAAGCCTTCTGTCAGCAAAATCCGTGCCGAAGAACTGTGACATCATTTTGAATGCCTTTGCCGTTGCCACAATAACCGTGTCGGTATATTTTTGCATGAAATTCATAATATTTGCGGAATGGTCGGGCTCCATGTGCTGTATTATCAAATAGTCCGGAGCGGTATCACCGAGAAATTTTTCTATATTTGCAAGCCATTCATCGGTAAAGTTTGCATCAACGGTATCGAGAACGGCGTTTTTTTGGTCTGCAATAAGGTATGAATTGTATGCCATGCCGTTTTCTACGGTATACTGTCCTTCAAAAAGGTCGATGTCATGGTCATTGACACCGATGTATTTAATATCATTTGTAATTTTCATTTTTTGTCGCTCCTTTGTAAAAATTTTTTAAATATTTTAACATATATTAATAAAAAATTCAAGCCATTTGCTTATAATGCAAAAGCGTATCCGGATATCATTCCGAGCAGTGCGGAAATGCAGATTATCATAATAGGGTGAACCCTTTTAAATGACAAAAATGCAGTCAATGCAAAAATGCACACTGACACTGCAAAGCAAACGCTTTTTACTGTATTTAATTCAAATCCGTCCGGGAAAAAAACAGTTTTGCCCACGGATATTGCCGCTGCGCTTATAAGTCCGACGACACAGGGTTTCAATCCCGACATACAGCCTTTAATTATTTTGCTTGATTTGAATTTTTCATAAAATCTTGCAATTATAATTATTATCACAAATGAAGGCAGAACAACGCCGAGTGTGGCAAAAAATGCCCCGGGTATACCGCCTCTGCGGCAGCCTACGAATGTGGAAATGTTAATTGCAAAAGGTCCCGGTGTGCTCTCGCTTACCGCAATAAAATTTATAAGGTCTGTCAGCGTTATCCATTTTTTTGACGTCACTTCATTCTGAATAAGCGGAAGCATTGCATAACCACCGCCGAAAGTGAAAAGACCGATTTTAAAAAATGCGGCAAACAAATCTAAAAAAATCATTTTGCATACCTCCTTGTAATCATAAGGAAGTGCAAAAGCCCTGCCACAGCCGAACCGATAATAACAAAAAGCACGTTAAAATGCGTAAATGCACTAAGTACAAAAGCCAAAAAGGCAATGACATATGCGGTTATGTTTTTCGGGCAGAGCCTGAACATCTGAAACAGCGCCCTCAGAATGAGCGCGAGAATACCTGCACGTATACCCAGAAATGCATACTGTATTACTTTAAGGTGCATAAATGCGCCGAGCACAAAGGATACTGCGGTAATAATGACAAACGACGGCAGAACAACGCCCAGAGTGGCACAGACCGCTCCCCAAAAACCGCATACCGTATAACCGGTAAAGGTTGCGGCATTTACGGCTATAGGCCCCGGTGTCGATTCCGCTATTGCAACGATTTCGAGGATTTCGTCCGGGGTAATCCATTTTTTGTCATCGGCAATTTCTTTTTGTATGAGAGGTATCATGGCATAGCCTCCGCCGAAAGTAAAAGCGCCGATTTTTAAAAACGATAGAAAAAGCGAAAGCAGTATGCGGTTGTTTTTATCTTTCATCAAGCTTTACATACTCCGTTTCTTTTTTTACATTTATATATGCCGGACGGATTATTTTTCCGTTGTTTTGTATCTCTTCTATGCGGTGTGCACTCCAGCCCGCAATTCGTGATATTGCAAATATCGGAGTATACATTTCATAGGGAAGCTCCAGCATTTTGTATACAAGACCGGAATAGAAATCAACATTTGCGCTTATTCCTTTATACATCTTTCTCTTTTCGGCTATTATCTGCGGTGCAAGCGAAGCTACCGTTTCGTATAGTTCGTAGTCTGCCTCGCAGCCTTTTGCCACGGCAAGTTTTTTGGCGCAGCCTCTTAAAATATCAGATCTCGGATCGGATTTTGAATAGACCGCATGCCCCATACCGTATATAAGGCCGGCCTTGTCAAATGCCTGTTTATCCAGAAGACGGGCAAGATAATCCTTGATTTGGTCTTTGTCATTTGTATTTATCGAGTTTTTCATATCGTCAAACATGTGTACGACTTTTATGTTTGCGCCGCCGTGACGCGGGCCTTTGAGCGAGCCGAGAGCCGCTGCAACGGAAGCGTAGGTATCCGTTCCCGAAGAAGTTACCACATGCGTTGTAAACGAGGAATTGTTTCCGCCGCCGTGCTCCGCATGGAGAACCATTGCAAGGTCTAATATTTTCGTCTCAAGGTCGGTATATTTGTTTTCCCCGCGCAGCAGATGAAGTATGTTTTCGGCTGTTGACAGTTCCTTTTTCGGAAGGTGTATGCACAGGCTCTGACCGTTGTAGTAGTGCTGAAACGACTGATAGCCGTAGACCGAAAGAAGCGGAAATACAGCTATAAGCTGAAGGCTTTGCCTTAATACATTCGGTATTGATATATCGTCGGGGTTTTCATCATAGGCATACAGTGCAAGAACACTGCGCGCGAGAATATTCATCAGGTTGTGCCCCGGCGCTTTTAAAATCATATCTCTTACAAACGAGGTGGGCAGAGTTCTGTATTCGGCAAGTGTATTTGTGAATTTTTCAAGCTGTGCTTTGTCGGGCAGCTTTGAGAACAAAAGCAGATAAACGGTTTCCTCAAAGCCGAAACGGCCGTCAGTCATAAATCCGTTAACAAGGTCGCGCACATTTATGCCGCGGTAGAATAGCTGACCGTCGCAGGGAACGGTTGTTCCGTCCGAAAGCTTTTCCTTTGCCTTGATATTTGATATTTCCGTAAGACCTGTTACTACGCCGTTGCCGTCTAAATCCCTCAGACCGCGTTTGACGTTATGCTTCTGATACATTTCGGGTTTTATTTTGTTGTTTTTGCACGAGGTTCGTGCAAGCTCTTTTATATACGGTGTTATTTCAGAATAAGATTTTTTCATTCGGGTTCCTCCTTCAAATAGAGTTTTATATAAGCAAGACTCGAGTCTTGCTTAAACATATTATACCAATTATATCAAAATAAATCAATTAACAAATTGTAAATTAAACGGTATTGATTTATTGTATTTATTGGGATATAATCTAATAAAAGTGGTCTGACAAAAAATACCGGAGGAATTACAATGAAAAAACATTATGCAAGCGATATTTTTACAAATTTGAACGGGTATGACGGCGCAGACGTTACAATAGGCGGATGGGTACGCAATCTCCGTGCGGGAAAGGACTTTGGATTTTTGAATATAAACGACGGAAGCTGTCTGAAAAATGTTCAGGCGGTGTTTGAGCGCGCGGCTTTGTCAAATTATGATGAAATTGCCTCGCAGAACATAGGCGCTGCCGTTGTTGTAAAGGGAAAGGTTGTTCTTACGCCCGAAATGAAACAGCCGTTTGAAATAAAGGCGGAGAAAATCACGGTTGAGGGAACGTCAACTCCGGATTATCCCATTCAGCCGAAAAGGCATACTGCGGAATTTCTGAGAACGCAGGCATATCTTCGGGCGAGGACAAATCTTTATTCGGCGGTTTTCCGTGTGAGAAGCCGCACTGCATATGCGATACACAGCTTTTTTGACGAGAGGGGTTTTGTATATGTCAATACACCGATTATAACTGGTTCGGACTGCGAAGGCGCAGGCGAAATGTTCCGCATAACAACGCTTGATTTGGAGAATGTTCCGAAAAACGGTGACAAAACTGTGGATTTTGGCAGGGATTTCTTCGGCAAGAGCACAAATCTGACGGTTTCCGGACAGCTTGAGGGAGAAACATATGCAATGGCTTTCGGCAAAATATATACCTTCGGTCCGACCTTCAGAGCGGAAAACTCAAACACCGCAAGGCATGCGGCGGAGTTTTGGATGATTGAGCCGGAAATTGCCTTTGCGGACTTAAATGATGACATGGAGCTTGCCTGGGATATGATTTGCCATATTATCAGAGATGTACTGAAAAATTGCAGTGATGAAATGGAGCTTTTCGATAAATTTACGGAAAAGGGACTTATTGACAGGCTCAGAAAGCTTGCGGACAGCGAGTGCAGGAGAGTTACCTATACCGAGGCGGTAAAGCTTCTGAAAGAAAGCGGGCATGAATTTAAATACCCGGCAGAGTGGGGACTTGACCTTCAGACGGAGCATGAGCGGTACCTCACGGAAAAAATATTCGGCGGTCCTGTATTTGTGGTAGACTATCCGAAGGAAATAAAGTCGTTTTACATGCGTTTAAATGACGACGGCAAAACCGTAGCGGCAATGGATTTGCTTGTGCCGGGGGTCGGTGAGATAATAGGCGGAAGTCAGCGCGAGGAAAGACTTGATGTTCTTCTTAACAGAATGAAGGAGCTCGGACTCAGCGAAAAGGACTATTGGTGGTATGTTAATCTGAGAAGATACGGCAGTGCAAAGCACGCGGGATTCGGGCTCGGATTTGAGCGCATGATTATGTATCTTACGGGTATGACAAATATACGCGACGTGATACCGTATCCGCGCACTGTCGGAAACGCAGAGTTTTAACGGAGGGTTTAACATGAAGGATATAGAAATTGAAAAAAAGTTTCTGATACGTTTTCCCGATGAGGGATTTTTGCAGTCCCTGCCCGGATGCGAGTGTACCGAGATAGAGCAGATATACCTTGCGGATTGCGGCAGCGGTTTTTCCGAAAGAATAAGAAAGCGCGGCAGCAGCGGAAACTATAAGTATTATCACACTAAAAAGCGCCATATAACGGGCATGAAGAGAATAGAAAAAGAATGCATGATTACAGAAGATGAATACATTGAACTCAAAAAGAATGCAGACCCGAAGCTTAATGCGATATACAAAAAAAGATATTGCATACCGTATATGGGACACACTCTCGAAATAGATGTTTTTCCTTTTTGGAGAAAACAGGCATATCTTGAAATAGAGCTTGAGTCCGA
The DNA here is from genome assembly GCA_934481345.1 of uncultured Clostridia bacterium. Classification (GTDB taxonomy): domain Bacteria; phylum Bacillota; class Clostridia; order UMGS1810; family UMGS1810; genus CAKSIN01. Next base: position 16,536 of record CAKSPF010000013.1, on the reverse strand, counting down.
AAACGAACAATATCAGCTCCCCGATTATATAGAAATCATAAAGGACGTTACATGGGACGGCGCATATACAAACCGCGCACTCGCGAGGGAAATTCCGACGGAAGATTAAAAAATTGTAAATATTATTAAATAGGTGTAAAAGAGAAACAAGCACGTTGCTTTTTATGACAGTGTGCTTGTTTTTTGATACTTTTTATGAAATTGTATTGAATTTTGCGGATAAATGGTATATAATAAGTTTTGTCGGGGAATCTCCGATGTTAAAGGTAAGACTGAAAACAGTGTAAAAGCCGGGCGGTTATGCCACCATCGTACCGATTTTCATAAATCGGGAAGGGAGGTGGTTGTCATGATTAAATACATAATTAGAATTTTTGTTTTAGTTATTGTGTTTTTGCTGACACTTATTATAAAAGTAAGATAGCCCCCACCGACCAAAGTTAGGGCTATCTAAAAATAATCCTATTTGGCATAACCGTTTGAGGTCTTGCCTTTTTATATTATCATTATACATCCGACACTATATTTTGTCAATATATTTAGCCTGAAATATATTTTGCAGTCGTATGACTTGCCGGCTTTTTGCTTTCTTAAAATGGAGTTAAGAAAAAGTTACCCCGTCTTGATTAAAAAAGCAAGCCGGTTTTTTTAATCAAATTTTATCAGTTAAAAGAAATGGTATTCTTACGCATATGCACGCTCAGCACAAGACCTATTGCCACGAAGTTGGTAATAAGCGACGAGCCGCCGTAGCTGAAAAACGGAAGCGGAATACCCGTAACAGGCATAAGGCCTATGCACATTCCGATATTTTCAAATATATGAGCCAGAAACATGCAGGCAACGCCTATGCAGATATACTTGCTCATATCGCTTTTTGCACGGTAAGAATTTGCTACGCATCGGTACACAATGGCAAACAAAAGCAGCGTAACCGCAAGGCAGCCTATAAGTCCGAGTTCTTCGCCTATAACTGCGAAGATAAAGTCGGTGTGCTTTGCAGGCAGATAACCGAGCTGATTCTGCGTTCCGTGATACAGTCCCTTGCCGAACAGCTTTCCCGAACCTATGGCAATTTTTGACTGAATTACATGATAACCCGAACCCAAAGGGTCGCTTTCGGGATTGAAAAACACCCTGATTCGGTTTTTCTGATAATTCTTGAGCAGAAAGAACCATGCCATAGGAATTATGCCTATAATTGTGCCTGCGGCAGTGATAATGTATTTATATGAAATCCCGGCAACGAAAACTATTCCGGCAAATATAAATATAAATACCATTGCTGTACCGAAATCCGGCTGAAGCATAATCAAAAACAGCAGAAATCCCATATGGAAAATCAGTTTCAAAAGATTTTTCGGTTCGTTTATTTCTTCTCCGAAATCCGAAACCCGTTTTGACAGAGTAATTATAAATCCTATTTTGACAAGCTCTGACGGCTGTATTCCGATGCTCCCGAAACGAATCCAGCTCTTGCTACCAGTATCCTCGCGTCCTGTGCCTATCAGCAGTACCAAAACAAGCAGGAACACGCACAGGGCATATATTATGCGCCATGCGCTGCTTATTTTTTCGTAATTTACAGAGGTGCAGATTATCATTAATACAAATCCCATCCCTGCGGCGATACTTTGGATTAAAACGTATCTGCTGCCTTCAATGCTGTGTGTGGCGCTGGAAATCATAACAAGTCCGAAAGCGGTGCATGCCAGCGTAAGCAATATCAGGAAATAATCCAGTTCTTTAAATAAAATAAATTTTCCTTTACGCATTTGTTTACCTCAATTTTTGCGTCTGTTAAACTATTTAAGTATTATTTTATGGAATACCTTTTTACCTTTTTTTATTATTAACTCATTTTGGCTGAACAAATCTTCGGTAATGCCGAGGTTAAAGTCGTCTACTTTTTTGCCGTCAATGCTTACGCCGCCCTGCTGAACAAGCCTTCTTCCTTCGCCCTTTGACGGGATAAGCTTTGCGATAAGCATGATGTCGAGAATGCTCTTGCCGAGGTCGTCTGCGGTAATTTCTGTAGAGGGCATGTTTGCATTGTCCGAGCCGCCGCCGAAAAGCGCTTCGGAAGCCTGCTGTGCCTTTAACGCTTCTTCTTCGCCGTGAACAAGCTTTGTAACCTCGTATGCGAGAACCTTTTTCGCCTTGTTTATTTCTGCATCTTTGTACTGAGCCATTTTTTCAATTTCATCAAGCGGCAGAAATGTCAGAAGTTTTAAGCATTTGATAACGTCTGCGTCATCAACGTTAACCCAATACTGATAGAAGTCATACGGCGAGGTTTTCTTTGGGTCGAGCCACAATGCACCGCTCTGCGTCTTGCCCATTTTTTTGCCTTCGCTGTTTGTAAGCAGGGTAAAGGTCATTCCGTATGACTGCACCTTGTCTTTTCTGCGGCAGAGTTCTATTCCGCCCAGGATATTCGACCACTGGTCGTCACCGCCGAGCTCCAGCTTGCAGTCGTATTTTCTGCGAAGCATAAGGAAGTCGTAGCTTTGCATAAGCATATAGTTAAATTCCAAAAACGACAGTCCTTTTTCAAGTCTTTGTTTGAAGCATTCTGCCGTAAGCATTTTGTTTACGGAAAAACAGGTTCCTATATCTCTCAAAAACTCAATATAGTTTAAGTCAAGAAGCCAGTCGGCATTGTTTACCATAATTGCCTTGCCGTCCGAAAAATCAATAACACGGCTGAGCTGTTCTTTGAAACATTCGCAGTTATGGTCTATAATTTCTTTTGTCATCATGGAGCGCATATCCGTTCTGCCGGAAGGATCGCCCACATGTCCCGTTCCTCCGCCGACAAGCGCTATCGGTCTGTGACCTGCGTCCTGCATGTGCTTCATTACTACCATTTGCAGAAAATGTCCTACATGAAGGCTGTCCGCTGTGGGATCAAAGCCTATATAAAAAGTCACTTTTTCCTTGCCGAGAAGTTCTCTTATTTCTTCCTCGTGCGTAACCTGAGCTATCAATCCGCGCTCTTTGAGTACGTCATAAACATTCATTTGTATTCCTCCGTATATATAAAATCTGTTAAATATTCATAATTAGATTATAAACTTAAAATCCGTATTTTTCAAGCTTATAATTTTTTGTTCAAAAGTTTTAGTGCGTATTCGCCGGTACGGTCAAGCAGTACGTCATAAAAGGCAAATACGGGTGCGCCCGCGGCAAACAGGAGCACGGTGTTGTATTTGAAGTCAACAGAAACAAAAAACTTTAAAATCACAAAAAGTACGGCAAAATAAAGAGTATACAGCAGTACCTTTATTATGATCGAAAAAATCATGCTCTGCCGTGACAGCAGCTTTTTAAAAAGCGGATAGCTGCCGAAGCAGACTGTGTATGTAATAATCACAACGGGCGATGTGCCCCTTGCGGTGAGAAACCCCAAAACAGAAACTGCCGCATACATTACTGCGGCGGTTTTTACGCCCGAAAGCCCGGCAAGTACAAAAACCGTGAGTGATGCGGCAAAAAGGAGAGCCGCCTTTGCGGAAGGCAGATATGCAGCCAGAGTGATAAGAAGCACGCTGAGCGCCGCAAATACTCCGCCGTAAGCAATATTCTTATGCATGGCAATACCTCCTTTTTGGTGTAAAAATCATTGTCAGCAGCACGGAATAAGATCGCCGCCCATACATTCGCAGCAACAGTCGGCACAAAGCAGCGTCTGGCACATTTCGCATGTACCGCATCCGCCGTCGTTATAGTAACCCTGATTGTAGCTTTGCGTTCTGTAATTATTCATTCTTGCGTCCATAGCAGACTTTGCGTTTTTGTATTCTTCATTGTACGGGTCGCTGCCGCATGCCATGGTAAAGTGCTGATATGCCATATCATGCCAGCCTTTTCTCTGCATGACTACTCCCATGAGATAATGCCATTCGGCATTGCGTACATTCATGCTGTTTAAGGCATTCTGCGCTTCGTCAAGTCTGTTTTCGTTTATAAGCGAGCGGACCTGGTTGAAGTTTGCATATGAATTGTTTTGTTTGCCTTTGGCATATGACGAACGGTTTTTGATAAGCTTGTTATATGCCCAGTTTATATCCTGCATTTTTTCCGCAGCCAGGTCGGCAAGCGGATTGTTTACATATTTGTCGGGGTGGTATTTTTTTGCAAGCTCTTTGTATGCGGCTCTGATTTGTTCATCCGTGGCGCTATTCGGCACACCCAGGATTTCATAAGGGTTTTTCATTGTTATTTTTCCTTTCTGTGATTATTCGGTCTGCGACGCTCCGCATTCCGAGATATATTATGTTATCCAGCACGGCTTTGTTTTTTGTGATATTCAGCTTTTCATACTCATCGGCAATGTCTGCAAGCGAGCAGTACAGGCTTGACGCTATTGCGCTGCGCACAGGTTCGGTCAGAGTGCCGCCGTAAGAGTACTGAAGCACTGCCGGATTGTACTTTTTTGCTTTATAGTCGCTTTCCATATCGTCGTATGCGTCGGCAATGTATATGAACCTGCCGAGCTGATATGAAAATTTTTCAAAATCGGCTTTTTTATATTTAATAATATCCGTCATCAGGCAGGCAAATTCATGTGCCGATTTATCCACGACGTCGCACTTTGTTTCTTCGAGGAAGGACAGCCTTTTAAGGTGAAGTTCCACGCTTTTTGCCGTTTCGGGATATTTCTTTTTAACAGCCGCCGCTCTTTTTATAAACGGAAGCACGGCAATCATTGCTTTTATGGATTTATTGTCGTGTATGTCGTCTTTCAGCTTAAAGTATGCGAGCAGAATATTCATATCCGCCGCGTATTCAAGCGCTGCATTTGAGAAAACGGTTTTTCTTTTTGAAATGCGCTTTATGCAGCCTTTTTGGCAGAAAGCGGTCTGCTTTTCGTCCAGTGCGTCCAGAAGAATTGCCAGAAACGTAAGGTCGTAGTTAAGTCCGAGCCGTACAAGCTGATTGTGCCTTTTGCCGAGTTCATGGCAAAGACCGCAGTAATATGCACGGTATATATTATAATCCTTTACCTTTAATTCATCCTTTAAAATTCTGACATATCCAAACACAGCAAGACCTCAGTATAATTAATAATATTATTATTTTAATATATTTTTCCGTTATTTGCAACTAATTTTTACATATATAGTGAGAATGTTTCAAAAAACTTTACTTTTTGTTAATAATGTGGTATGTTATTACTTAATAACAGCGTTAGGTGGGATGTTTTTTGACGGATTTACAACAAACTCAGATTATTACCGTTACTGCATTGATACTTTTTTCTTTGCTTATGGTTGCAGTCGGATTTATAAGCTGGAAAAAAACACAGACAATTGACGGATTTCTGCTCGGAGGCAGAAAAATCGGCGCATGGGCTTCTGCCTTTGCATATGGTACTTCATATTTTTCAGCCGTAATATTTATAGGCTATGCCGGAAAGCACGGCTGGTCCATAGGTATTTCAAGCATCTGGATAGGCATAGGAAATGCTGTGCTCGGCTGTCTGCTTGCGTGGATTCTGCTTGCAAAGAGGACGCGCAGCATGACGCACCGTCTGCATGTCAAGACAATGCCGGAATTTTTCGAGAGCAGGTATTCAAGCACTGCAGTTAAGGTTACTGCGGCTGTGATTATATTTGTTTTCCTTGTGCCGTATTCCGCGGCGGTATACAAGGGACTCGGAACAATGTTTAATACTATTTTCCCGGGTGTGCCTGTGGAGGTATGCATGGCAATTATTGCCGTATTAACGGCTCTTTACCTCGTTATGGGCGGATATGTGGCAACGGTCTATACAGACCTTATCCAGGGAATTATAATGCTTATCGGCGTGACGGCTATGGTTACGGCGATTGTTATGCATCCGAATGCCGGCGGATTTGCAAACAGTATGAAAAAGCTCAGAGAAATCGACCCTCAGCTTGTAAATCCGTGGGGCGGCAGCAATCTGAAATTTCTCTGCACAAATATATTGCTTACAAGCTTTGGCACATGGGGACTTCCTCAGATGGTGAGCAAATATTATGCGATAAAAGATGACAGAGCTGTAAAGAAAGCGACTTTTGTGTCAACCGTATTTGCACTTGTCATAGGATGCGGAGCATATTTTATCGGTTCGCTTTCCAGACTTATACTGTCGAATAAACCGCCGCTTGCAGCGTCGGGCGCAATAGATTTTGACTCTGTAATACCGAATGTGCTTCTGACCTCGCTCGGCGACTCAAATATCGTCACCACGGTAATTCTTGCGGTTGTGCTCTTGCTGCTGCTTTCGGCGTCAATGTCCACGCTTGCGTCGGTTGTGCTTACGTCGGCATCTGCGGTTTCCGTTGACCTTGTGCCGGTATTTAATAAAAAATTCAATCCCAAAAAGCAGATTGTTCTCACTAGAATACTTTGTATGCTTTTTGTGGTGCTTTCATACATATTTGCAACCATGAATATCTCTATAATAGTAAACATAATGTCTTTCTCATGGGGTATTGTGTCGGGCTGCTTCATAGGTCCGTACATATACGGTATATATTCAAAGAAAGCTACAAAATGCGGCGCATGGGCAGGTATTATCTGCGGATTTCTGACCGTTGCGCTCTCTACGCTTATAATAACAATAAAATCCGGGTTCCCCGCTGCGGCGTCTTATGCACCCGAAATGGGTGTTGCGGCAATGGCTGTGTCAATGGCGGCGGTTCCGCTTGTAAGCCTTTTTACGAAAAAGCCGGACAGAAAACTCGTTGAAAAAGCATTTGGCAAGGAAGATTAACAGGCCATTTGCCGAAAGGAATGATAAAGACTGATGATAATTACAGATTTACTGGAGCAAAATGCACAAAAATATCCCGATGATACTGCATTGGTTGAAATTGCTCCGCATATGCTTGAAAAGTGCAAGATAACATGGAAGGAATACGCGCTTATTCAGCCGAATCCCGAAGAAAGCGGCAGACGCGAAATAAGCTGGCTTGAATTTAACAAGCGCGCGAACCGTTTTTCAAATCTGCTTTTAAGCCGCGGAGTAAAAAAAGGCGATAAGGTCGCAATACTGCTCATGAATTGTCTTGAGTGGCTTCCGATATATTTCGGGGCGCTGAAAATGGGCGCACTTGCAGTTCCGCTCAATTACCGCTATACCTCCGATGAAATAAAATACTGCGTTGAGCTGGCTCAGGCGGATATTCTGATTTTCGGACCGGAATTTATAGGCAGGGTGGAGGAGGCATACGACCGTATGCCGAACATTCAGCAGATGTTTTATGTGGGCAAAAACTGCCCAACGTTTGCCGAAAGCTATGATAAGCTTATAAATTACTGTACGTCCAAAAATCCCAGGATAGAGCTGAATGAAAAGGACGACGCCGCGATATATTTTTCGTCGGGCACAACGGGATTTCCGAAGGCCATTCTGCACAATCACGAAAGCCTTATCCATGCGTGCAGAGTGGAGCAGTATCATCACGGACAGACAAAGGATGATGTATTTTTGTGTATACCTCCGCTCTATCATACAGGTGCAAAAATGCATTGGTTCGGAAGTCTTATTTCCGGTTCAAAGGCAGTTTTGCTCAAAGGTATTAAGCCGGAGTGGATTATAAAGGCGGTATCCGAAGAAAAGTGCACGATAGTATGGCTTCTTGTGCCTTGGGCACAGGATATACTTGACGCGATAGACCGCGGAGAAATTATTCTTTCGGAATACGACCTTGACAGCTGGCGGCTTATGCACATAGGTGCGCAGCCCGTTCCTCCGAGCCTTATAAAGAGATGGAAAAAGGTATTTCCGAAGCATCAGTACGACACCAACTACGGGCTCAGTGAGTCAATCGGTCCCGGATGCGTACACCTCGGTGTGGAAAATATCAATAAGGTAGGAGCTATAGGCAAGGCAGGCTACGGCTGGCAGGTTAAAATAGTTGACGAAAACCAAAATCCCGTAAAACGCGGTGAAGTCGGCGAACTTGCTGTTTCCGGCCCCGGAGTTATGACTTGCTATTACAACGACGAAAAGTCTACAGAGGAAGTTCTGAAAGACGGCTGGCTGTATACGGGCGATATGGCTCAGGAGGATGAGGACGGATTTATATATCTTGTAGACAGGAAAAAAGACGTTATAATCTCCGGCGGAGAAAATATATATCCAGTTCAGATTGAAAACTTTCTGAGGAAGCATCCGTCAGTCAAGGATGTTGCGGTTATCGGACTTCCGGATCAGAGACTCGGCGAGATTTCCGCGGCAATAATCGAATTAAAGCCCGGCGAGAATGTAACGGAGGACGGCATAAATGATTTTTGCAAGGATTTACCCAAATACAAGCGTCCGCGAAAGATTATTTTTGCCGAGGTTCCGCGAAACCCGACCGGTAAAATAGAAAAGCCGCGGCTTCGCGAAATTTACTGCGGAGAAAGTCTTGTAAGCACGCAAATAAAAGGTTAGGAGCTGATATTTTTGAAAAGATTAATGATAGGCAACGAAGCGGTTGCAAGAGGAGCATATGAGGCAGGCGTTACGGTAGTTGCGTCATACCCCGGTACACCGAGTACCGAAATCACGGAAAACATTGTGAAATTTGACGATATATATGTAGAGTGGTCGCCGAACGAGAAGGTTGCGGCAGAGGTCGCAATCGGTGCGTCCATAGGCGGCGCGAGAAGTATGTCATGTATGAAGCACGTGGGAATGAACGTAATGGCGGATCCGCTTTTTACTATAAGCTATATCGGCACAAACGGCGGACTTGTGTTCTGCGTTGCGGACGATCCCGGAATGCATTCGTCACAGAATGAACAGGACTCAAGGCATTATGCAAAGGCTTCAAAAACGGTAATGCTTGAACCGTCTGACAGCCTTGAATGTAAGGAATTTACCAAGCTTGCATATGAAATAAGCGAGAAATTCGATACACCGGTAATAATAAGACTTTCCACGAGAGTTTCTCACTCACAGGGGCTTGTGGAGGAGGAAGAAAGACAAAACGTGGAGCTGAAGCCGTATAACAAAGATATACGCAAAAACGTTATGATGCCCGGAAATGCAAAGCTCCGCCACGTTATAGTTGAGGAACGTATGAAAAACCTTGCGCAGTACGCGGAAAGCTGTCCGCTGAACACCGCGGAAATAAACAGCGGTAAAATCGGCGTTATAACATCGGGAATATCATATATGTATGCAAAGGAAGCGCTCGGCGACAGAGTAAGTTACTTAAAGCTCGGAATGGTATATCCGCTTCCCGAAAAGCTGATAAAGGATTTTGCACAAAAGCACGAGAAGGTTTACGTTATAGAAGAGCTTGACCCGTTCTTTGAGGAATACTGCAAAAGCATAGGAATAGAAGTTATAGGTAAAGACGCGTTTACGCTTCTTGGCGAGTATACACCGACTATGATAAAAAAGGTTGTATTGGATGAAAATGCTGCGCCGTATAATACCATAGATGAAGAAATACCGGTAAGGCCGCCGGTAATGTGTGCCGGATGTCCTCACAGGGGTACTTTCTATGTTCTCAGCAAAATGGGACTTACGGTTTCCGGAGATATAGGCTGTTATACCCTCGGAGCCGTAGCGCCGCTTGCAAGCGTGGATACCACGGTCTGCATGGGTGCAAGCGTCAGCGGTGCTATGGGCATGGCAAAGGCAAGAGGCAGTGAGTTCAACAAAAAGCTGGTTGCCGTTATAGGCGATTCCACATTTATGCATTCGGGCATTACGGGACTTGTCGATATTGTTTACAACAAGGGCAACAACACCGTTATAATACTGGATAATTCCATAACGGGAATGACCGGGCATCAGGATAACCCGACAACCGGATATACCATAAGAAAAGAGCCTACAACCCAGGTAAATCTTGTGGCTTTGTCAAAGGCGATAGGCGTAAGAAGAGTAGAGGTCGTAGATCCGTTTGATACGGCGGGCTTTGAAAAGGTTCTTAAAGCGGAGCTCGAAGCGGAGGAACCGTCGGTGATTATAGCGCAAAGACCCTGCGCGCTTTTAAAGACCGTCAAATATACGGGACACTGTGTAATAACCGATAAGTGCAAAAAATGCAAAAAGTGCATGAAGCTTGGCTGTCCGGCAATTTCCGTTAAAAACGGCGAGGTACGCATAGATAAAACCCAATGCAACGGCTGCGGTCTTTGCACGGGAATTTGCCCGTTCGGCGCAATAAGCAAGGAGGATTAAGAGATGACTAAGAATATTATGATTGTAGGTGTCGGCGGTCAGGGAACGCTCCTTGCCAGCAGAATTCTGGGAAATCTGCTCACAAACGAGGGATATGACGTCAAGGTTTCCGAGGTTCACGGAATGAGCCAGAGGGGCGGAAGCGTGGTAACCTATGTAAAATACGGCGACAAGGTGTATTCACCGATTATAGACAAAGGCGAAGCGGATATAATACTGGCATTTGAAATGCTGGAGGCTTACCGTGCAATGCCGTATCTCAAAAAGGACGGCATAATGATTGCCAATACGCAGAAGATGGACCCCATGCCGGTTATCACCGGTGCGGCAGAGTATCCCGAAAATATTTTTGAGAAGATGTCGGCAAAAATCAAACTTATCGAAACGGACGCGTTGAAAGCAGCTACCGAGGCGGGAAACATAAAAGCAGTAAATGTGGTTCTTATAGGAGTTCTGGCAAAACGTACCGATATTGAATATGAGAAGTGGATCGAGGTTTTGAAAACGACCGTACCGCAAAAATTCCTGGACGTTAACCTTAAAGCTTTTGATATAGGATACAATTTATAATGAGGAGGCGGCAGCAAATGTCGATTTATCAGAAAGAGTACGAATGTATGGACAGAGCGGAGCTGAAGAAGCTCCAGAGCGAACGCCTGGTGTGGCAGGTTAAGCGAATGTACGAAAACGTGGCGCTTTTCAGACAGAGAATGGATGAAAAGGGTATAAAGCCGGAGGATATACACGGTATTGAGGATTTGTCAAAGCTGCCTTTTTCATACAAGCAGGATTTGAGAGATTATTATCCCTTCGGGCTTTTTGCAGTGCCGACAAAGCAGATAAAAAGACTTCATGCGTCAAGCGGAACAACCGGAAAGCAAATAGTGGTAGGATATACGGAGCATGATTTGGATATGTGGTCGGACTGCATGGCGCGCCAGATTGCGGCAGTCGGAGGCTCGGACGAGTCGTTGGTGCAGGTGTCATACGGCTACGGATTGTTTACGGGAGGACTGGGCGCACATGCCGGCGCCGAGAAAATCGGTGCGGCTGTTATACCTACTTCATCGGGAAATACGCAAAGGCAGATTCAGACAATGATAGACTTCGGCACGACAATCCTTTGCTGCACACCGTCATATGCAATGTATCTCGGCGAGGCAATCGAGGAAATGGGAGTTAAAGACAAGCTGAAGCTCAAGGCCGGAATATTCGGCGCAGAGCCGTGGACGGAGGATATGAGAAAAGCCATTGAGGATAAGCTTAATATCAAGGCATATGACGTATACGGACTTTCGGAAATAATGGGACCCGGCGTTGCATACGAATGTGAGTGTCAGGACGGTATGCATGTATGTGAGGATATGTTTATTCCCGAAATCATAGATCCCGACACGGGCGAGGTTTTGCCGGAGGGTTCTTCGGGCGAGCTTGTATTTACAACCGTTACCAAAGAGGCTTTCCCGGTAATAAGATACCGCACACGCGATATTTGTTCGCTTAAATACGAGAAATGCAAGTGCGGAAGGACATTTATAAGAATGAACAAACCGACCGGCAGAAGCGACGATATGCTTATCATAAGAGGCGTAAACGTATTCCCGTCGCAGATAGAAGAGGTACTTCTGAAAGTCGGCGGTGACGTTACGCCGAATTATCAGATTATCGTAGGCAGAGTAAACAATACCGATACGCTTGAGGTACAGGTGGAAATGTCTGAAAATCTTTTCTCCGATGATGTAAAATCAATAGAAAAAATAGAAAGAAATATAAAGGAACAGCTCAGATCCGTACTGGGACTTTCCGCAAAGGTTACGATTGTAGAGCCGAAAACCATAACGAGAAGCGAAGGCAAGGCAAAAAGAGTTATAGATAACAGAAAGCTTGTATAGGAGGGAAACACTATGTTTATTAAGCAGGTTTCGATTTTTATTGAAAACAAGTCGGGTAAAATTGCAGACGTGATAGGCGTGCTCGGTGACAACGGCATAGACATAAGCGCGCTTTCCATTGCCGATACGACCGATTTCGGCATTGTAAGATTAATCACAAGTGACGCCGAAAAATCCGTAAAGGTTCTTAAAGAATACGGAGCAATCGTAAAGGTGACGGAGGTTATAGGCGTAGGGGTTTCCGATACTCCCGGAGGACTGGCAAAGGTGCTCAGACTTCTTAAGGAGAGCGGTGTGGAGATTGACTATATGTATGCATTCGTAGGCAAGAGCGACAAAGGCGCGCTTGTGGTAATGAAGGTCAGCGAGCCTCAGAAAGCGGCTGAATGTTTTGAAAAAAACAATATAACAACAATCAGCGCAGGCGATATATACAGAATTTAATTTGACTGCTGTGCGTCAATGTCAGTATAGAAAAACGTTCCAAAAACAGAGAATTTTTGGGGCGTTTTTTTTGATATTAAAACAAAATTTAAAGCAATCGACAGAATTTTGCTTTATTTTCATTTTACATATGGTATAATAACCTCACGAAACATAACGAAATCAAAGATTTCTATGTTTCGGAGAACATTGAATCATAATGCTCGGCGACATTCAGCCGCCTTCGCTGTTATGGTATAATAACCACAATATAAGTAATTTTTAGATTTTATCTAAAAATACCGATGTGTTTATTGAACCGGTGTGAAGCAAGCCGATTGCGGCTTGCACTTATGGTATAATAACCACAACAAGTCTTGCTAAGCAAGCCTTGGCGGCTCTGCCGCCCGCACTTGTGCGGTTGTGTTATTGACGGCTTCGCAAAAATGCCCTTGCAAGCAAGCATTTTTACTCATGGTATAATAACCTTAGTATAACGAAAGGAGAAAGCCTGTGCAAAAACCAAAGAAAAGAATTTCCCAAAAAACAATGTTTTCCGTATTTTTTGCTTTGCTGTGCATTATCATATACAGTTTTGCGGATTCCGGCAAAATAAACATTGCCAAAAGCTTTGAAATTTCGGAAACAAACACCTCCGATGAAGGTATTTTAAAGGTTCATTATCTTGATGTGGGGCAGGCAGACAGCACATTTGTCGAATTGCCGAACGGCGAAACTCTTTTGATTGACGCGGGTAATCCCGAAAATGCCGTTGATGTAACAAGTGCAATTAAAAATCTGAAATATTCAAAAATAGATTACATAGTCTGCACTCATCCCCATGACGACCACATAGGCGGTATGGCAGAGGTAATAAAAAGTTTTGATGTCGGAAAACTTTATATGCCCGATGCAGAACACACAACGCGCTCGTTTGAAAATCTGCTTGATGTAATATCGGAAAAGAATTTAAAAATAAATCGGGCAAAAGCGGGAGTAAGTATTATAAATTCGAAAAATCTCAGAATTGATATACTTTCACCGGTAAAGGAAAGCTATTCTGATATTAACAATTTTTCTGCGGTTGTAAAAATAAAGTATAAGGAAAAAGCGTTTATTTTCACAGGTGATGCGGAAAGCAGCGTTGAACGAGAACTCATTCGTTCGGGAGCAGATTTGTCTGCCGACGTTCTGAAAGCGGGGCATCACGGCTCGTCTACCGCTTCATGTGAGGAATTTGTCAAAAAAGTCGCACCGGTGTGTGCGGTCATATCATGCGGCAAGGGCAATAGCTACGGTCATCCGAATGCCGAAGTGCTGCAGATTTTTAAAAAATACAATGTTGACGTATACCGAACGGATTTAAACGGAACGGTTTTAATATCAACTGACGGTAAAAATATAATTTTTCCGAAAAAGTCTTCCGTAAAAAAAGAAAATGCTCCTCCAGAAGAAAAAAGCAGCAATGACGGTGCAGAAAGTTTGGGAGAGAAAGTACACCCCAGCTATGTAACACCCGGAGCAAATGAAGATTTGCAGCCGGCGGATAAAGAAGCATCTGCGGAAATTGTCAGTCAAACCGCAGGTGATGAAATTGTATATATTACAAATACCGGGAAAAAGTATCACAGAAACGGATGCAGGTATTTAAGCAAAAGCAAAATACAGAGCAATCTCAGTATTGCAAAATCAAAAGGGCTTACTCCGTGCAGTATATGCACTCCCCCAAATTAATGCACATTTAATAATGTGCATTTTTTTTATAAATTCAAAATATATCCTGAAAAATAAGGACTTGACTTTTTGCCGTCATTTTATTATAATATTGTAATTATAATATGGTAGTATGTATATCTATAGAATATACACTTTAGAATTCATTAAACTTGTTTTTAACGAATTTTTATCAGACATCTCGGAATACTAAAGGCTTGAATGCCGCAATTCGGTTGTGAGTATAAAAAGCTCTTTCCGATTGTATTACCAAAATACTGCAATACTTTGCAGAATGTTTAAAGGAGATATGTAACAATGGCAGCAAAACCTATTATTTTAACCCCGGAGGGTTACAAAAAGCTTGAGGAAGAACTGGAAGGTCTTAAAGTAGAGGGCAGAAAAGAAATTGCCGAAAAAATCAAAGAAGCCCGCAGCTACGGCGACCTCAGCGAAAATGCAGAATATGACGCTGCAAAGGACGCACAGGCTGCTATGGAGAAGCGCATAACGGAAATTGAAAACATGCTTAAAAATGCACAGGTTGTTTCCGAAAACGACGTTTCGACCGATGTCATAAGCATAGGTTCCAGAGTTAAGGTTTATGATATAGAATTTGACGAGGAAGCCGAGTATTCAATAGTAGGTTCCACAGAGGCAAACCCCGATGACGGAAAGATTTCGGACGAATCGCCCGTCGGCGCCGCTTTGCTTGGCAAAAAAGCAGGCGAAACCGTAAATGTAGAGCTTCCCGACGGTGACGTAATACAGTTTAAGGTGCTTGAGATAAACAAATAGAAAGGAAAGTACAAATGGCAAATATTCCAACAGAAAATACAGAAGAAAATTTAAACGAATTGCTCCGCGTAAGGAGAGACAAGCTGAAAGAACTTCAGGATAACGGCGAAAACCCGTTTGAAGTTATGACATATGACAGAGATAAATCAAGCATCGAAATTATTGAGAATTTCGATGAGCTTGAAGGTACGGTTCATTCAATCGCAGGACGTATAATGAGCAAGAGAGTAATGGGAAAAGCTTCTTTCTGCCACGTTGCCGACCGCGACGGCACGCTTCAGTGCTATGTGCGCCGTGATGACATAGGCGAGGAATCATACAAGAAATTCAAGAAATTTGACATAGGCGATATTGTAGGTATAAAAGGTAAGGTTTTCAAGACCGGAACAGGAGAAATATCAATCCATGCCGAGGAAGTTACTCTTTTGTCAAAGTCATTAAGACCGCTTCCCGAAAAATGGCACGGACTTAAAGATACCGAGCTCAGATACCGTCAGAGATATGTAGACCTTATCATAAATCCTGACGTTAAAAAGACGTTTATAATAAGAAGCAAGGTAATAAAATATATTCGCGAATTTTTGGATAACAGAGGTTATATAGAGGTTGAAACACCGGTATTAAATACTATTTCCGGCGGTGCAACGGCAAGACCTTTTATAACGCATCATAATACTTTGGATATAGATATGTATTTAAGAATAGCTACGGAGCTTAATCTTAAAAGGCTTATCGTAGGCGGACTTGAAAAGGTATATGAGATAGGCAGGATTTTCCGCAATGAGGGAATGGACGTCAAGCATAATCCTGAGTTTACCACGATTGAGCTGTATGAGGCATTTACGGATTATCACGGCATGATGAATCTCACCGAGGAGCTCGTTTCGTCAGTAACCGAAAAGGTACTCGGCACAACCGATATTACCTATCAGGGCAAAGAAATTCATCTCGGCAAGGGCTGGGAACGAATTACAATGATGGATGCCGTAAAGAAATATGCCGGAGCAGATTTTACCGCTGTTTCAACTTCCGAGGAAGCTGTTGCATTGGCTAAAAGCGTCGGTGTAGAGGTTGAGGAAGGCAAATCGGTCGGAGAGGCAATGTATGAAGTGTTTGATGAGAAAGTCGAAGCACAGCTTATTCAGCCTACATTTATAATGGATTATCCGATTGAGGTTTCGCCGCTTGCAAAGAAAAAGCCGTCAGACCCGGCATATACAGAGAGATTCGAATTCTTTATAAACGGTACCGAGTACGGAAATGCTTTCAGCGAGCTTAATGACCCGATAGATCAGAAGGAAAGATTTGAAAAACAGGTTGAAGCGCGCGAAAAAGGCGATGACGAAGCCGGAATGATGGATGAGGACTATATAAATGCCCTTGAATACGGTATGGCACCTACAGGCGGCCTCGGAATAGGTATAGATAGATTTGTAATGCTCCTTACGGATTCGTATTCAATAAGAGATGTACTTTTGTTCCCGACAATGAAGAGCTTGGATAAATAAACCTAGTGTTTATGCGGGGTTGAGGCATTTGAGTACGTCAAAG
>CAKSPF010000012.1 GCA_934481345.1 uncultured Clostridia bacterium | reverse complement strand
TCGTCAAGCTGTCTGTCCTCTTTTTGATTTATGCTTGAAACCCTTGCATATCCATATTTCGTTTTCAGTCACCTCCCAAAAGTGTGCTGCTTTAATTATACCATAACAACAAAGGCGGCAGAAAGTCGCCGAAGTATTATGATAAAATCTTTGATTTCGTTTTGTTTCGTGGGGTTATTATACAATACTTTGCAAATTCACTCCATACAGTATATGTAATCTTCGATTTCTTCCGGCGTAAATCCCTCGTCCAAAAGAGCGTCAACAACCTCGGGAGAAAATCCCTGATACGCCGCAACCGACTTTAAATCCTCAATGTAGTCGTCTTTTAAACTGTAATCCCACCAATGAAAATCACTGTAATCGGTATAGGAAAACTTATCCGTTAAAATTTTTCCGTTTGGTAAAATCCTTAAAATATCTCCCGAACGTGCTGTAATTTCTTCAAAGCTGCCTGTTTTGATTTCATTAAACAGCTTTGTATCAACAAGTGATTTATACAGAATTTCATCTGTCGAAGCATATACATAAAGCCGATATTTCGGCAGATGAACAAGCGATAGCGGACTGTCTCCGCGGATAAGCCAAAGCGCGTCGGAGCTGTCAAGAATTGAAAATGCAAAGCTGCCGCTTATGCTTTCAGCCATAAATTTTACACTGTCAACATTAAGCTGTTTTTTCTTTTCAAGCAACTGAACCGCAATATAGCTGTCGGTTGCAATTTTGGTTTTAGGCAAGTGATATTGCTTTTTTATATCCGCATCATTCATGAGCACACCGTTATGTGACAGCGCAAATTTAAGATTTTTACACGCTCCCGCAAACGGATGATTATTATAGTTTTTCTTTTTATCTCCCTGTGTGGCATGTCTTGTATGCCCCGTTACGCAAACCGCGCTTTCGGGATGCTTAAAATCAATGTTATACGCCGCTTTTGCTTCTTTGTGAATGATTAGCTTGCCGCGGTCATTGTATGCAATCCCGGCCGCGTCCGTACCTCTGACGGTTGCGTTTTCCGCAAGCAGGTTTGTAAGCCTTGGCAGCTTGTCGATTTTTCCTCCGCCATAGTGGTAAAATCCGAATAAACAACACATATTACATATCCTCGCTTTCTTCTGTGATTTCGTTGATATAAAGCCGTTTAGACTTTAAGTAATCAATAAGCTCCGGCTTGTCGGACGGTATAAGCGACACAAACTCAGACCATGAAAGACCTTCCATTTTCTTATCGTCAAGCTGCATAGCAAATCTGCATATTTCGTGAACAAGCTGCAATGTCGCAATAAAGGTTTTGTATCGCAGTGTACCTCTGAAAATGCGAAATTCAATCGTATTATAATTTTCAAGGTTTACCGCAACATACCGCCCCATATGCTTGTCCTTTGCATTTTTGTATGTATCCTTTGCGGTAGTTGAAATTCCGTATCGGCTTGCCCAGCGGTTGATATTTGCTTCTGTACGCCGCGAGAACTTCAAAAGCTCGTTCCAATGGTTTTCCACGAAATATACAATACGGGATATGACATCCTCCTGCTGCTCGGCTTTTTCTCCGAACGCAGAGCGGTTGACATGAATATGCAGTCCACAGGTACTTGTCTGATGAGAGCGGTATTCCATTGAAACAGCACTTTCAAATACATCAATCCAATTCATATCGTTTGTGTGATACTCAAGCGTCATAGGGTGCGATACGATTTCAAATCCATCGGAAATGCTGCCGTCATGCTTGCAATAAATATGCTCGCTGTTTCGGTTTGCAAGCATAAGCAATTCATCCGCATTGTTGCTGTCCTCGCCGCCGTTGTCTATTTCAAGTTCAACGCCCATAAACAAAACACCCGAACCGTAAAATATCGGCTCGGGTTTGTAGCTATAAGATTTTATTGAGTCCTGCTGCAATTTTTCGTAACAGCTTTGACAGTACGGATAATCCGGATCGTCATCATAGTATGCGTCATCGTTATGTATCAATACTCCGCAATCTTCGCAGGTGGTGTAATTATAATCATAGCAATGATGGCATAGAGTTGTCTCGCTGTCGCCCTCTGCTTCGTCGCGGCGGATTCTGTCTCCGCAGCAATCGCAAACCGTTGTTAAGTCGTTAAGACAATCAGCGCAGAATATATTTCCCTCAAACTCTGTCATTTCCTCTTGTGTAAGCTTCGCTCCGCAATGTGAGCACAAATATTTTTCTTCCATTTTTGTAAATCCTCCGTTCATTTTTTAGATAAGTGCAATGCTCTCGGCAATTCCGCCTATGATATATTTGAGCAGCGCGCCAATGCCGAGAATGATTTTCTTCAAAAACTTCTTCTTGCTGAAACTGAATCTCATTGCTTTTCCTCGCTTTCTTTAAAATTGATACTTCGTATCAAGGTAATAATATCTAAAGAAAATACAAAGGATTTACAGGTTTAAAGGCATATAAAACGATAATTGTTTATTTTTACCTTTACAAAGGTAAAATCTTGACAAACTCGAATATTTATGCTATAATAAGGGCATAATTAAAGTGAGGTGCATTGATATGATTTCACGAGATAATTATTTGCAGCGATTAAAGGCATTTAAAGATAATAAACTGATTAAGGTTATAACCGGTATCCGCAGATGCGGAAAATCCACTCTGCTCGAATTGTTTAAGGAATACCTGAAAGGCGAGGGTGTGAGCGATGATAACATCATCCATATAAATCTTGAATTGATGAAATATGATGATGTGCGGGATTATAAGACATTTTATAATCTTATCACAGAAAAAATAAAAAATAATGACCGATGTTATCTGCTTATTGATGAAATACAGCAGGTTGATAAATGGGAAAAGGCGATAAACAGCATGAATGTTGAGTTTAATGTGGATATTTATATCACAGGCTCAAATGCGTATTTGCTTTCTTCTGAGATTTCAACGCTGCTTTCCGGGCGATACGTGGAGATAAAAATGCTGCCGCTGTCTTTTAAGGAGTATCTTGAATTTGACCATTTGCCGCATGATTGGACGCTGGAGGATAAATTCAATCAATATCTTAAATTCGGCAGTCTGCCGGCTGTTCCGACCTTGCCGCAGGATAACACAACAATCAACGAATTTCTGCTCGGAATATATAATACCGTAATTGTCAAAGACGTTATTTCACGTAATAATATTAAGGATATAGGCTTGCTTGAGCAAATTGTAAAATATGTTGTGGCAAATACGGGCAACATCATATCCGCAAATAAAATCAGCGGTTATATTTCAAGTCAAGGCAGGGGCGAAACAACAAAAGCGACCACCGTTTCAAACTACCTTGATATGCTTGAAAAGGCATATATCATATACCCGGTAAAAAGGTATGATATCAAAGGCAAGGAACAGCTAAAAAATCTTGCAAAATACTATGTTGTCGATACCGGTATACGCAATATGCTTATGGGTTACTCCGACAGTGATTTCGGTCATGTTTTGGAAACAATCGTGTACCTTGAACTTATCCGCCGTGGGTATCAGGTATTTATCGGTAAGTGGTATGAATTAGAGGTTGATTTTATTGCTGTAAAACAGGACGAGAAAAAGTATTATCAGGTGTGCCTGACGCTTATGGATGAAAAAGTTAAAGAGCGTGAATTAGCTCCGCTTAAAGCCATACCCGATAATTATGAAAAAACTATTCTTTCAATGGATAAGACGTACATTACGGATTACGAGGGAATAAAATTTGAAAATATTATTGATTTTCTGACTGAGTAGCCGCGTTAATAAGAGTGACAACAAAATTGACAACAATTTCGTTTTGTAACGTGTAGAAAATAAAAAAACAGAGAAATTATCCTCAAAAAAAGTAGGATTTATATACTTTTTCACGGTGTGTAAATGATAAATTCAGGAGTGGGCATCGGTTAATTCAACCGCTTTTTCGGTTCCGAAATATCAAATTTGGAATCCGCTGCCAGCGTACCTTTCAAACCGACCTTTGCGCCTCTTATCGTCATCGTGCCGTTGGGAACTGAAACTCCGCCGTTGACTGCATATTCGGCGTCCTCTAGTGCGCTAAGCCTGACATCGGCAGTCGAGCTGTTCCAAAGTCCAAAATTGCCGACGATTGTACCGTTTTTAAATATTCTGTTATTACCGTTCAAAAAAAGAAAGAACGATGCAATGCTATATCCATTCATATTTACGGTAATCCGACGTGCGGATTGTTGTATTGTACCTTTATAAACTGCGTCGCCGAGCAATTCCATTACAGAATTACTTTTTGTTGCTTTAAACGCTTTTTCAATGGTGTAATATTACGTATCGCCTATTTTGGCGATCGGTTCATCGTCGGCAAATACTGCCATCGGCGCGAGCGAACAAAGCATTGCAAGTGCCAAAATAATGCTGATCAGTTTCTTTGTTTTTCTCATGATGTAAACATTCCTCCTATAGTATTATTTTTTTGATTTTTATACATTTGATATATTGTAACATATTTTTTTATTTTGTCATCATAACAAAGTATGATTTTGATTTTTTTATAAAATTTCAAATTTTCATGTTTGTGCTCCTTGCGACTGTATTTTTATGACCCGCATATGAGGATTTGACTGCATCCGCATAAGCAGCGGAATATGTAATTCAGCTCAAAGTAAAGAGGAACGAAACCCATAAAAACGGATTTCATTCCTCGAAAACCAATTAGCTTATATTACCTTTTAAATTTGCGCAAGATTGGGGAAACACCCGAAATATTGCGATTTTACCTTCTCAAATGTATAATTCATAAGCAAAAAATATTTATTTAAAACTATATTTATCTTGCCGTACAGAAATCAGTCCCTGCCGTATAAATCCCTTGTATATACCTTTTCCTTCACATCATCAAGACAGCTGTCGTATCTGTTGGCAACAATTGCATGGCTCAGCTCTTTGAATTTTTTCAAATCATTTACCACTCGGCTTCCGAAAAATGTGCTTTGATCGTCCAAAGTAGGTTCATATATAATCACCTCAGCACCCTTTGCCTTGATGCGCTTCATAACTCCTTGTATGGAGGATTGGCGGAAGTTGTCCGAATTTGATTTCATCGTCAGACGGTATACTCCTATAGTCACAGCTTTTTCCATAGACGCGTTATATGTGTTCTCGTCATCATACGAATAATATCCGGCTTTTTTCAGCACCCTGTCCGCAATGAAATCCTTTCTTGTTCTGTTTGACTCCACAATTGCAGACATCATATTCTGAGGTACGTCCTCGTAGTTTGCCAAAAGCTGCTTTGTGTCCTTTGGCAGACAGTATCCACCGTAGCCAAATGACGGATTGTTGTAGTGCGCTCCTATTCTCGGGTCAAGGCACACTCCGTTTATTATCTGCTGAGTGTCAAGGCCTTTCATTTCCGCATAAGTATCAAGCTCGTTAAAATACGATACCCTAAGAGCCAGATATGTGTTTGCAAAAAGCTTAACCGCCTCTGCCTCTGTAAATCCCATGATTAATGTATCTATATTTTCCTTGATTGCCCCCTCCTGCAAAAGCTGTGCAAAGGTCTTAGCTTTTTCCGTGAGCTGCTCGTCATTTATATCTGTGCCCACGATAATCCTTGACGGATACAGATTGTCATACAGCGCTTTGGATTCCCGGAGAAATTCCGGACTGAAAATTATATTGCGGCAGTTAAATTTTTCGCGTACCTTTTCCGTGTAACCTACGGGAATTGTTGATTTTATTACCATAACCGCATTTGGATTGTATTTTAAAACAAGCTCTATTACCGATTCCACGGCAGACGTGTCAAAGAAATTTTTCGCACTGTCATAGTTGGTTGGTGCTGCAATCACTACAAAATCAGCGTTCTCATATGCCGTTTTGGCATCAAGTGTGGCAATCAGATTAAGCTCTTTCTCGGCTAAATACTTCTCTATGTATTCATCTTGAATAGGTGATTTTTTGCTGTTAATAAGCTCTACCTTTTCTGCAATGATGTCAACCGCCATTACCTCATGGTGCTGTGCCAGCAAGGTTGCAATCGAAAGACCTACATATCCCGTTCCCGCTACTGCAATTTTCATGATTTTCTGCCTCCTGTAATTTATCTTAAAAATACATAAAAACACATGATAAATTATATCACGCTTTTAAAAGGCTGTCAATCATCACCTTTTAGGCTGATAGCGTCAATTGTGTAATCTGACATAGTGCACATCATATATTCCGTACTTTCGTGCGATAGACTTTAAGACATTGAGCATATGATGATGCTCGGCTCTTGTACCATAGTATCGCTGTCCGTCAATATAACTTACAGAATTAAACACAAGGTGAAAATGGATATTATTTTTGTTTTCGTGGACAGCGTAAACTGCTTGATATTTTTGTCCGATAACTGATATAAACTCCTGCGCAATTGCGTCCGCTTTATATATATCGCAGTTTTCATACGGAGCAAAAGAAATAATCAAGTGCCTAAGCTGTACGCCGCTTTCTTTGCCGAACCTTGCCGACACTTCTTTCATGGAATCTGCAGGAGCGTCCTGCTCTGCCATACATATTCCGATAAAACCGTGCGGTGTTTTACACGGATTTAATATGTAGTTGATAACATCTTCTTTTGAATTCAGATCACGGTATTTTCCGCATCCGTTTACAGTTTTAAATGCAGCCATAAACATCTTCCTCTCATTTGTAGTGTTAGTAATATATTATTTATATATTATCTGTGTTTTTAAAATGTAATATATATTTAGATAAAAACAAATAAATTAAATTTAATTTTTACTTTTAATTGCCGCAAGGGGAAGAAAGAATCTTCCCCGGGGCCCCTATAAATATTTAATAATTGTGTTATATTCCTTGTAAAATTGTAAAAAAATAAGTCCGCCATTTTTTTACAAAATGAAGGACTACATTTTCCATTCAATATTTACTTCGTTTTCGTTTATCAGGATTCTATTGATAAATTCCGCTGCCACAATCTTTTTTTCTTCAAAATCAAGCGACTTAAAATCAAGTTTTGTAAACTCCGTTTCATTTTTATGCGGCTGTGACAGCATCTGTTCACGAACCTTGTGAAGTCGTTCGATTTCTCTTGAAATATATGTTGCCGATATATCACTACATTCGGAAAGCGCGCCGACAAGCCGTTCAATTTTTTGCTCTATGGCAAGAACATCATCGGATTGTTTTTGTTTGCCAGGCAGAACTCCGCAAGGCGGCGCTGCATTAAGAGCCTTTTCAATTTCGTTTGCTATGTAATCTTCAAGTTCTCTTAAACCAACCGAAACGGAAGCGTCGCAGACTGACATATTCGATTTTCCCGAACACACTAATCGGAGACGGTTTTCTTTTTTATAAGAGTTTACCTTTATGGCATATCCGCATCTTGCACACTTCATAAGACCCGTAAGCCAAGAGTATTTTCCTGAATTTGTCTGTGAAATCTGCGGATTGCCGTCAAGCTTTGCCTGAACCCTCAGCCATAAACCGGAATCTATGAACCCTTTGTGATTTGAAACCGACAGCATTTGTCCGCTGAGGGAATTATATTTGTTTCTTGTGCGGTCGCGCCTGCCTATGACATTGCAGGCATGCTCCCCGTCAAAGGCTTCTATATCCTGCATAATCTGCAAACCTTTGGCTAAATAAAACCAATATACATCGCTGTCGGCTTTTACATACACCGGACTGTGCAAAATGCGTGAAACCGTGACATTATCCCACGCCTCACGTTTAGGGCCATGTATGCCCTTTTGGGTAAGTGAGTTTGCAATACCTCTTAATGAGGTGTCGGATTTAGCGTATTCTTCAAATATCGCCTTTACAATATCGGCACATTTATTTGCAATCAGTGATGATGACTTTGTACCGTCGGTAACGATTTTTGCAAGGTCAAAGCCGTAGGGGGCAGGTCCGCCGCCCCACGCTCCCAGCTTAAAACGGTGTATGTAATTGTCTTTTACGCGCTCTGCCGTTGTTTCTCGTTCAAGCTGTGCAAAGACCAATACGATATTTAACATTGCCCTTCCTATGGGCGTTGATGTGTCAAAGTTTTCGGTTGCTGAGTAGAATTCAACTCCGTGCTTCTCCAAAAGCTCCCACATACGGCTGAAATCCGCAATGGAACGGCTGAAACGGTCAAGCCTGTATACAAATATCTTTTTGACTGTTCCCGATTCAACCGCTTTTATAAGCTCCGTAAAATCAGGACGCTTTATATTCTTTCCGGAATAACCCTTGTCTTTATAGACCTTTGCGTCATTCCCCGCGAATTTGCGGCACTGCTCAATTTGTGCTTCTATTGATAAGCTGTCTTTCTTATCAATGGATTGTCTTGCGTAAATTGCATTCATGCCGCAACCCTCCTTTCTCGTGCTGCGCGTATGAGCAATATACAGCGGCGGTGAATCTCGGATTGCTTCTTAATCCTTTCGTTATCATTTTTACTGCAAAAGGTGTTAGTAATTTTCATGATTTGATAACCTCCTTGTTTTGATAATATGCAACCGCGTAATATAATTATTCCGATTGCTTACATGGAAGTTATATGCTCTGTAAATACTTACAAAATGCCTTTGCAGCTTAGTTTATATACAGTATTTATTGATTATATTTTATTATATATATCATATTTATATATCCTTTTATGTTGACATGCGGATTAGAATATTATATAATTTATGGTGCACATACGGTTTTACGGTGCACATGAAATTTGACAGGCGGTGTTATAAATGCCAACCCTTGAAGAAAGATATTTTAAATACGACGAAAGCTTAAGAAGTTGTAACACAGAAGCAGAAAAACAAGCAAAAAAGAAAGAAAAGGAAGATAGAATAAAACGCGAATACTTTCACGCACTTGCCGGCTTGAAGGAATCCGCAAGAACATCCTGCATGATTATCGGTTATAACTTGTACATAGTACATAAAAACAAAGGTCCCGCACCCATATGCAAACAAGACTTTTTGGACACATTAAGTAAAAAGGAAAAAAATAGGAGCTACTCCGTTATCCGTTCCACTATGAAAATGCGTTCTGATATTGAACATCGTCCTGAACCTACATCGAATAACAAACGCTTGAGAAAAGCATATGAGCAGCTTAAAACCTCATATGACACTCCGGCGGAAACTGCATACAAGCTGTTATATGAACTGTCAAACGGCAATTTCAAAACGCTCGGTATAATTCTGAATATGCTTTCGGAAATCGTTAACGGGGTTAGCAGCTCATCAAAGCCGACTGTTATTTTGGCAGAGAAAGAGCTGAATAAGAAGCTCATAAACTTTTTTGATATGTTTTCCGATCATTCAATTTCTGCTGTTGATTATGCAGAACTTACAAAGATTAAAGGTCTGCACAGGCTTTCTGTTGAATCTTACCTCGGAAGCCGCATCAATGTTGTTATTGACGGTAAAATACCGGAAACCGAGCTTTCGGTAAAGAAGCTATCCAAACTGATGAGCGGCAAAAAAATAAGCGTTAAAAATCCTTCCTTTCCCGGAAATCTGCACTTTGCAAACAAAATGCCGTTTGTATATATAACCGAGAGCCACATGAAGTACAGAAAGATGAAAATAATTTTCGGCGCTGCCGGATTTGAGATACTTTCAAAAAATCTTGATAAAATTAATTACAACAAAGCCGCCGCAACATATATCCGATGCATCACCGGAAGCTTAAAGCAAAGCCTTGACAGTAACAAAAGGCAGCTTTCCAATATATCAAGAAAAGTTACGGAAGACGATATTTTTAAACAATTTACAAAAGACTGCTGCCGCATAAGAGATGAAGCCACATGCGAAAAAGCCGTATTATACGAAGCATATGTAAACTATTATAAAAAACACTTTGGCGGCGAGCCGCTGACAAAGATTATATTCGGGAAAAAGTTTGCCCTGTTCGGAAGTTTTGAAACCGTAAGACCGCACAGCAGCCGCAAGTATTACCCATACTGTTTTAAGGGCATTGAGCTTGACGAAGAGAAGATAAAAAGCATGGAAACCGAAAAAGTATCACACCATGATACTACATATGAAAAATTCAAGGCAGAGCTTATTAAACTGACGTCATAACGCACCGTTCCAACTGCTGCCTGCGGGGATTCCCTTGACTGGAAGGATTTGTCGGCATCCGAGATATACAACCGCGTCACGGGCAAGGTAAAAAACGGCTCAATAGTTCTGTTTCACAACGCGGCAAAGCACACACCCGAGGCGCTGCCGTCCATACTGGAAAAACTTCAGGGCGACGGCTACAAGATAATCAAAATCAATGACCTGATATATAAAGACAACTACTACATGGACGCCGCCGGAATGCAGGTGCCGATAAATAAGGATATTACTCCCCTGCCGGATACCGCCGACGACAACGCAAAACCCAAAACCGAAAATAAAAAGAAATGATAAACCGGCCGTGTGCTCCGCTTTGGAGTGCACGGCTGAATTTTATAAATTTATATTGAATTTTTTGATATTATGTGATACAATGTTTACAATAAATGGTATATATATCAATAATAAACCAAGGAGGACGTCAATATGTTTAAAAAAACTATAAGGCTCATATCGGCTGTTTGTGCGGTATGCATGCTGCTTGCCGCAGTACCGTCGGCTTCGTTTGCTGCCGAAAACGAGATTACATGCGGCGAATTTACATTCACCCTGACCGCCGGCGGCAAAGCGGAGCTTACCCGATACTCCGGTAAATACCGGCAAGCCGCAGTTCCCGCTATAGCGGACGGGAATGAAGTTACAAAAATTCTTGACGGCGCTTTCAGCGGCGCTGATATTGATTATGTCGTAATACCCGATACGGTAACCGAAATCGGAACGAAAGCATTTGAAAACTGCAAGCTTTATGAAATTCGTTATGCCGGCAGCGAAGCCGACTGGAACAAAATCACGGGAATTGACGGCAACGAAGACCTGAAAGATGTAACAGTGAATTACGATGTTACGCCGGTCAACGCATTGTTTGACGACGACCGTAATACTGATTTTGACGGAACTGCGCTTACCTGCACGGTAGATTTTGAGTACTGCTACAGGGACTGCACCGCAATAATACAAATAATACATAACGGAGATATACAAAAGGAATTTACTCAAAATGTGCAAATAGGAGCCGAAAACCTCGAATTTTCGACGCCGGTTTTTCCGAGCAGCAATGTATATGAAATTGAAATCACTTTTGTAAACAACTTAACCGATATGACTGAATACTGCTCTGTCTACGGATGGTTCGACACTCCGATGGAAACACAAACAGACGGTGACTACAACTATTCTGTTATACAGATTTCCGGTGTTACCGGAGCGGATATAACCGATTACAGCGGCGATGACCGTGAAATTACGATACCGGAAACCCTCGGTGGCTACAAGGTAATTTCCGTCTCGGAATATGCTTTCTCGCAAAACCACAGACTTGAAAATATAATCCTGCCGCAAACTCTTATAAGAATAGCCTACGGAGCTTTTTTTCGCACGGATATTGAGAGCATAGACATTCCCGCCTCGGTTGAAGTTATAGAAGACGGCGCATTTGACGGTTGCCATAATCTTGCAAGTATTTATCTTGCGTCGGAAAACCAAAATTACTGCGTAAAAGACAGCGTCCTCTACACAAATGACATGACGGAGCTTATATGCTACGCTCCGCAAAAAACGGACAGCGAATTTGAAATACCGGGCAGCGTTACAAAGCTCGGCAACTCATCCTTTGCCCGAAGCGACAATTTAAAATCGCTGAAAATCCCCGATTCCGTAACCGTTATCAACACCGGAGCCTTCCGCGGAACGGGTATTGAAACCTTCAGCATTTCGCAATATGTAAAAAGTATCGGAGATTATGCATTTGCCTCAGGTTACACAAAAAATATATTTGTTGACGAAAACAATCCGAATTATGCGGACAAAGACGGCGTACTCTTTGACAAATCCGGGAAAACACTTATTCGGTACCCTAACGGAAGAAACGAAAGCTGTTATGAAGTGCCCGAAGGTACCGAAATTATATCCTACGATTCGCTTGACGAATCAAGGCTCAAGGCTGTCATCATTCCCGGCACAGTAACCAAAATAGAGCGCTTCGCCATGGAGGACGGCGCACTAAAAACCGTGCTGTACAAGGGAACGGAAGACGACTGGTACTGGATGCTCAGTAGTCACAACACCGCACTGGATAATGCTCAAAAGGTGTTTGAGTACGACGGCGCGCTCACCGTTTCCGGAAAAATGAGCGGCTGTTTTTATGACGGCAAAACGGTAACCGCAAATATTGAATTTAACTATATCTTTGAAGACTGCAATGCAATACTCGCCGTATACGACGGCAGCGGCAGACTTGCTTTCAAAAAAATCACCCGTGTACCAAAAGGCAGCCGCGGCATATCGCTTATGTGCCCCGTAAGCTCCGACTGCAAGGATTACACAGCCAAGGTGTTTTTCCTCGGTACATCTGATATTCTCAAACCGCTCGGCAAAGCCGTAACCGGCACGGTCGGCGGCGAGGTGGTGCTTGAGTCGGCTCATCCGTATGACGCACTGAGCGATGAAATGCAGGAATACACCTATGACGGCGAATGTACGAGCCTGAGCGTTACGTTCTCGGAGGATACATATGTAAGCTATTATGACTACATATATATTTATGACAAAGACGGCACTGAAATAGGCGAATACACACGCGGCGAACTTTCCGGGCAAACTGTCACCGTGCCGGGAAACACAGTAAAAATAAGACTCCTGGTCGAGGAAACGGAAATTGGAGACTACAATTACGGCTACAGGACAACCTCGATAACCGTTAATAAATAACCGCCGAAAGTACGGCATTGATAAGGAACCGTTTTTCCGCAAGACTTTTTTAGTCTTGCGGATTTTCTTTTTTCGTAAAAATTTTTAAGTCAAAACCCGACTAATCTTTATAAAAACCTTGACAAGTTTCCGAAATCGGAAATTTATATCCGAGGTATATGTTATGACTGCATTTACAAAAAAATATATCCGTACATCAAAAACACGCATACCACCTCAAAAAGTGATATGCGTGTTTTTTAGCAACTCCGTTTGACAGTCTGTTGATGTTATTGTTTTATCAATGACTGCCAAATCGGCGTTTTTTTGTATCTTGCTTTACTTATTTGCTTAAAAATCTATGCAGAATTGCAGCGATTTCCGCTCTCGTTGCGTTATCTGACGGGTTAAGCGTTGTTTCGCTTCTTCCTTTGATAAGTCCTGAGCCGATTGCCCACTGCATAGGTGCAACCGCATACTCGGATACTTTGTCAAAATCACTGTAAGACAGGATGTTCGTGTTCTCTCCCACCGATACATCTATGCCCTTGAATTCTGCATATCGGTGCATCATCGCCGCAATCTGCTCGCGCGTGATAGGTGCGTCCGGTGTAAATTCCGTTTCGGAGATACCCTTTACAATGGCATTCTGCTGTGCCCACAAAACGGCATTTCCGTAATACTCATTCATTTCTACATCGGTAAACGGGCTGTTTTCGCCGACCGCGGGTTCACATTCGTTTCTGTACAGAACGGTGACAAGCATTGCACGGGTAAGATTTTCGTCCGGAGCAAAGGTTTTTTCAGTTGTTCCTTTCATAAGTCCGCCCGACAAAACATAATCCGTATCGGAGTGATACCACAGGTTTATGTCCAGATCGTCAAATTCCTTTGACGGGCAGTCATGCGTATCTGCGTCACTCGGTTTGTCTTTGTTTTCGTCTTCTGCGTCCTTGTTTTCGTCTGCCGGCTCTTTATTCTCGGTCCATTTTGCATAGAGTGTGATATTCTTTGTTACTTTTTCTGTGAAATCATACTCATTTACAAAATCGTTGCTTAAATACCAGCCGTCAAATGTATATCCTTCTCTTACTGCATTTTCCGGTTTTGTTGCCGTGCCGTTCTTGCTGACTGTCTGGCTCTTTATTGTATTGCCGCCGTTTGTTTCGAAACGAACGGTATAGCGCGTCGAGCCGCCGCTGCCGGAGCCTGAATTTAATTTGTCATATGCAACGGAATATGTAGAGAACCTGGAAGAATAAATGTAAATGCATCCGTTTGTCATATCTACAAAGCATGTTCCGTCATTATACGGCTTCACGGTATTTCTTTCTGCGAGCTGTGCAAGCTCCTGTGCGTTTCCGTTGTGATATCTGTAAACCTTGATGTTTGTTTTTCTTGTAAAGTCATACGGCAGTTTGATCTCGATTACGCTCGGCGCCTCCGAAACCGTTCCGCCTGTGGATTTTTTGAGTGCAATGTCATAGAAACCGAAGTTAGACGGCGCATTTGCAATGTCCTTTATGGCTGTCTGGCTTTCATCGCCCTCGGCAGTCTCCTGTACCTGAACTACAAGCGAAATATCCGTTTTTTCTGCCTTTGCAATATCGTTCAAGCCGTCTGCCGTTACTTCACCGATATTGCCCTCGTCTTTGGAAACCGTACCCTGTACCCATTTTGCATACAAAGTGACGTTTTCCGTAAGTCTGTCTGTATCGAATTTCCACTCGGTTGTAAGTCCGCTGTCTGCAACCCCATCAAAATCTATTATGGTATTTGCTTGATTATATGATGTTTCTATTGTTCCGCCGTAAATATTAACAGTTGCGCCGTTATTTCTGAATGCTATTGCATGGCCGCCCGGGTTCGTAACCGTGCCGCCGCCCGTGCAGTCGCATATGTTCAAAACCGCATTTTCGGCCGGAACAATATTTGCCGCAAGCTTGTGACCGTTCAGGCAAATATTTACCGTACCGGAAACGGTGAGCGCATATCTCGTCAATGCAAGATCATCGCTTAAATAATAGCTGCCGCTTGTAAGGGTAGTTTCGTTTGTTGCGATATCCTCTATAAGGTTAAGGCTGTTGTCCGCAATATGCGCTATTGTTCCCGTATGGGATGTGCAGCCCTCCGTGCCGCATACGCAGTGCTCGGTCGGCGTTTTGATAACAACCTCTCTTGCATAGCTGCCGTCCGCGTCGATAACTGTTTTGTAATGAGCGAAAAAATCATCTTCGGGAGTAAGATGGTCGAAATCGTATCCGCTTATTTTGCCCGCATCGGGAGTTGTGACTGCAAGACCGTCATTTAATGTGATGTCTCCGCACTGCGATAATCCTCCTTCTTCGTAATAACCGTTGCTTTCTTCCGTGCGTATTGCCGCATATTCGCTGTCCCAATTCGTCCTGACAGGTGCAATGGATTTTACTGAAACTACCGTGTCCGCACCGGAAATATCGAGCGACTTTCCGTCGGAAACCTGTATTCCCATTGCGTCACATTCAATATCAATAATGCTGTTTCGGATAGTCATATCGTTTTCGGAAAGGATACCGTCCTCTATATCTTCACCGATTCCGGCTTTAATCGTGACGCTGCTGTCCGTTACAGATGTAATTCCGCCGGACGTACTTCTGTTCAGTATCCAGATTCCGCGGTCTGATTCAGACACAATATTTACCTTGGCATTTTCGACCTTCAGAGAACCTTCAATATAGATTCCCTCACTTGAGGTCACTGTGCCGGTTGTTTTCATGTCGTATTCTCCGCCGTTTATCGAGATGACACAGTTGTCACTTTTTCCATACAGCGCTTTATACTCCGAAACAATACTAAGCTTCGTGTTTTCGCCGCCATCAAGTGAAAACTCCGTGCAGTTTTTATCAAACATAATTCCGTAAATTCTTGAACTTTGGTGTTTTTCGTCGGTATAGTGTTCCGGTTCGATAACATTTGTTCCCGAAAGCTTTACCGTCAGCTTGTCATCGCCTGCGGGCTTATAGTATATTCCGTAAACGTTGTAAAGATAGCCGATGCTGCCGCCGAGAAAATCACTTTCTTTGTACCCGTCATTTACCGTCACGCCGTCCAGGTACAGCGTCGGAACGCCGTTTTCCGCTTGGAAGTATGCCGTACCGGTAATTCCCGTGCCTGTATTACGGGAGCTATGATTTTTTTGCACAAGCATGGAATATATTTAACCGGAAAGTCAGGGAGCTGAACTTAAAACCGATTGACTATCCGCGCGTGCTCGGCATAGTTGCCCCGTATACCGCAAGGGAATTCAGACCGGAAAACTACGTTTCGCGCATTGCAATACCCATTGCGGACAAAAGCGGAAATATATAATTTTCCGGTGCAAAAGAGCAGACGGCATTGATAGCCGTCTGCTCTTTGTTTCAATATGCATTATATTTTAAAAAACTTGCCTTCCTTTAAAGGCATTATTATATAAAACCGACTTTTTTGAAATCCTCGGGATTATTTCTTATGATATAATCAATATACGTTTCCACCATGCATGCAGTAAGGGCATATCCCGCCGGGCTCATGTGCGTTCCGAGGTAATATTTTTTTCTGAAATCCTCATCATATTCCGGAGCATATTTTCTGAAATCGAGAACATAGCAGTTTGAGAATTTGTCTGCAAATTTATACATCAGCTCCGCATGCAGACCGCCGTTTTTTATCATCCGGGGCGAGTTGTGAAAATCACGCGGCATAGTCATCAGAAAGAACTTTGCCTCGGGCGAAATCTCCTTCAGCCTTTGTATAATCATGGCATAATAGCCGGCAAAGCTTTTTTTGTTTCTGCGGTAATCGTCAAAGTCAACGTCCGATATATCCCCCACGTCTTTTCCGAGCACCAGAACGTCATTTACTCCGAGGGCGATAATGTATGCCCGGCATGCCTTGTCCTTATCCCAAAAACCGTTTTTCTCCGCAAATTCCGTGCAGTATTCCTCCGCCGTCATACCGCCCTTTGAGAAGTTATATACCGTGCTCATGGTATCTCTCGCTATAAACTGCCCCCACGAATACTCGTACATATCGTGATATTCCTTGCTGCCGTCCGGCTTTTCCAGTTCAAATTCGCCCGACGACAGGCTGTCGCCCACGCAGCCTATCCTTCTGAATATGGAGCATAGGTTTATGTTTGCGGTGAGCGGTTCAAGCGGATTTTCCTTTTTGCAAAAGTTATCTGCCGTCATTTGATATCCTCCTTTGATATGACAAAGAATACGGCGGTATTTTGCAAAAGGCTTACTTTGAGCACACTGCCGTCAAACTCATGCTTTGCATAATCCGCATGCGGATAGAAGCGCTCGATTTTTGCACCGCTTATATACCCCGACAAATTTATTTCAAACGACTTGCCGTCTTCGCCGTTTATGTTCCACACGCCGAGCAGCAGCGCGTCACGGCTCAAAAGTCCGAATGACGCATATCCCCTTTCGTTCATAGGGTGAAAACCTGTGGGATATACCGGTCTGCCGTGCGGTATGCATCCGCGTATTCCTTTGTAAAGCTCTGTACCCTCTTTTATCAGCGACATATTGTACCCGTCGCACATATCTATGCGCCCCGACAGATACATTGAGCCGAACATTGCGTTTACCATGTTGAATACGGTTTCAAAGCCGTTTTCCATCTTTTTGCGGTATTCGGCGGATTTTAATATTTCCTCTTTCTTTTCAAACAAAAGCGGATACGGATACGACCATATTCCTGCCTTTTCCGGAGGCATGAGCGCCAGGCTTCCCATCATTACGGACGGGTTGTTCAGGTATATTTCCTGGTCGGATATGCTTTGCAGCATACCGCGCCTTAACATCTTGTTGTCATCTCTCATAGCTCCGCTGCCGCAGTTTTCTATGATTAACCCCGGAAATTTGACATACAGGCTGTCTATGAAGTCATAGAAGGCGTTGGTATTTTGTATAAGTCCCTCCGCCGGGGAATTTCCGCCGCAGATATTTGTACAGCCTATTCCCGTTGACTGGTTGTAGTCGTTTTTGATAAATCGGAATCCCAAATCATATACCGTCTTAATGCGCCCGTACAGATACTCTTTTACGGTATCGGACTTGAAATTATAAAAAGCTCTTTGTCTGCCTGTTATACTGTCGTATCTTTTGAGCACGCAGTCTTCGCTCATTGTATAGCCGAAAGCGTTGTCATTGCACGCGTCAAGCTCAAACCATATGCCCGGTATCATGCCGTTTGCGCGGATTAAGTCCGCAGTTTTCCGAAGCGATTCTATGTCTTTCGGAATCCAATCGCCGTGCCCCGTACCGCCTTTGTTGGTCTGCCAGCCGTCGTCTATGCAGAAGATTTCGCACCCTGCCTCCGCGGCGCTCTTTATGAGCGGTACAAGCTTATCATAGCTCTGATTTGTCCAAAGGCAGTTCATGTAGTCGTTAAATACTATCGGCGGTGTGCCGTCGCCGCAGCGCACGAGGCTGTCTGCCCTTTTAAACGAATTAAGCCGGCAAACCGCGCCTTCAAAACCGCCGTCTGCTATGCCGAAAAAGGCTCTTTCCGCCGAGTATTCCTCGCCCGGATGCAAGGTATAGCGCCACCCTCCGAGAGCTTCGTCACAGCTGCATGCCGCAAGTGACAGGCTCGGCTTTGCATACCCTCCGTGCGCCGAGATTTTTATTGCCCAGCTGTGCGAGCCTTCCGTTTCCATAAACCACACAAGCTTTGAGGACTTGTCCTCTATCATGACAAGCGGATAAAATCCCGCCGTTGACCAGCTCCCCGTTGTGCTCACCTCATAGCTTCTGTTTTCCCACGGGTGAATTGTGGACGGATACAGCCCCAGACTGCGCGGCGAGAAAGCGTTCCACTGCCCCTCGCCCTGCCAGTTGTTTGCACAGGTGTATACCGCCTGCTGTCTTTCATACCATGCACTGCCGCCGTGCGCCGCATTGTCGAGGTATGCCGAGGCAAACCTCGTAAGCACCTTTTCCTTTGTGCCGATATTTTTAACGGTATTTCTCTGCGAAACGACATTCAATCCGTCCGAAAACTCCAGCTTTGCCGTGACATACAGCTCCTCAGTCCTGTTTATGTAGCCGAGTTTCAGCACGCTGCCGTCCTCTTTCACCCCGTCAAATTCAAATTCGTTTTCTGTCAGCAAAAGTTCCCTGCCGCCGTACAGCGAAAGCTGAAAGCAGGTGCGGTCGGCAGCGTCCGAATCGCAGAAATTATGCATACCCTTCTTTGCCAATGTGAAATTGCCGTTGTCAAACAGTATCAGCTCCGTATCGCCGTGCGAAAAGCTTTTCATTTTGCCACCTCATTTATTTTTGCAATAATTCTGTCTGCAATGCACCTCATGCCGTAATCCCCCGGGTGCAGGCATATTCCCTCGTGTTCATACCGGCCGAGAGCCATTGTGCGCTTGTCGTCCTCCAGGTCGCCTATATGGCACAGGGTATAGCCGTTTTCGTCCGCAACCTCTTTAAATGCGGTATCAAGCGCCTCTATCTTCCAGAAATTGTCCGTCACTATAACCTTTGCGGACGGATTTTTGGCAAAAAACTTAATCATCTCCGCAAAATACGGCTTGCAGGACAGTTCTTTGTTTTTGTCCCTGTTTATATTCTCGCCTATGCGTATTATCACTATGTCGGCGTCAAAATCCCTCGCCTTGGTGTAGTATTCGTTTAACACTTCGATGCCGTTATAATAATTTACCTCCCACTGCGCCGCCTGCGCTATGCAGTAGTCCACAGCCGTATATTTTTCTTCAAGTGCCTTTACCACGAGATGCACATAATCCTTTTCGCGGCAGGAAGCCGCCATTCCCCAGTCGCCGCTCCAGCCTATGTCGGCTTTCGGCGCGTGCCTTGTTATGGAATTGCCCACAAACAAAACCTTTATTTTTGCATTTTTATTCAAAAAAATCTGAACGTATTTATTAATGTCAAGCTGATTTTCGGCAGATACGCTGTTTCCTGCCGCATTTACGGATTCATACATAGCAGAACACCCCTTTTAAACAGATGTTATCATACGCTCCGTCTTTTATCAAGTGTTATATTTTATAACCTTGATTTGAAGCCGCGCTAATGCTATAATACTATTGCGGTATATATTTTTCGGAAGGAATGATGACATGCTTTATATTATACTGCTGCTTACGGTACTTATAATATATATTCTCATTAAAGAGCCGAAAAGCCTGTATTCTACGATATTTTCCTTTGAGCTTTTCGCCATAATACTCATTCTTTTTTCAAACACCCTGCTCACCATAAGGCTGTACTTTATAAGCACTTTTATTGTAAATAAAACGGAGTATAATATATACAACACCATTTCGCAAATCCCGTTTACCTTTGCCGACATTAAAACTCTGGCAAATGTTTCCGTAAGCATCTTTTTCATTGCTTCGGTAATGCTGATTTCTCACGATACATACAAAAACCAAAATATCCGCCGTGCCGGCATAGCCGCCGCAACAGCGCTGTGCCTTGCCATGATGTTTTTAAATTCACCGAAATTCATCGAAAGGCTCTGGGCAATGCAGTACAGCGGCAAAAGCGCCGCCGCGGAATTTATCAAGCTCATTATAAACCTTATAAACGTGCTTATGCTCTCGGCAGGAATAATCGCATGCATAAAGCTTTTTGTACAGGCGCACCGCTCGAGAATACTTTTCAAGAAAAATCAGTTAAGGCTTTTGCTTGTATTTACGCTGATAATAAATATAATTTACATTTCGATTATCGCATTTATGCCGATAAAGGGAATGATAAACAATTATGACATCTATACTGTTCAAACAAACGCGATAAACAACGTGACGATAATTATATGCATAGCAATTCTTCTGACTATAATGGCGCTTTTCTATAACCTGCTTTTTTCCAAAAAAGCAAGCCTTCTCGAAAAGGCGATATTCAAAAAGCCCAAACCGCTTAACCATAACTGCATATTGCCGCAGGAAAATATAAGGCATGTGTTTCATAGCTACAAAAATGCCTTTTTCTCGGTAAAAATGCTTATACAAAAAGCCTCGGCGTCGTATGACAGGGCAAATTTCAAAGAATTTCTGGGCGAAGCCGAAAAGCAGATTGACGACATGGTAAGGCGGACGGCAAAGTTTCTGAACCTGTACAACAACCCCGTACCTATTGAGTACGACTATATAAATATATACGACTGCATAAATGCGGCGCTGAATAAAAATCCCGTTTCTGACGATATTAAAATAATAAAGAAGTTTGACGCTCCGAGCGCGCTTTTATACGGCGACTATGAGGCGATAACAGAGGTTTTGATAAATCTGTTTTCAAACGCATCCGAGGCAATCGCAAAGAAAAATATACCGGACGGCACAATAACCGTGGGCACATGGTTTGAATACCCCTGGATGTGCATAAGCATACGCGATAACGGAACGGGAATGACGGCAAAGGAACGCAAAAAAATCTTTGAACCGCTGTATTCCACAAAGCAGACCTTCAACAACTGGGGCGTGGGGCTGTCGTATGTAAAAAATATCGTGTCCGAACATGCGGGGCACGTCAACGTAAAAAGCGTACCGGGGAAGTATTCCGAATTTCAGGTAATCCTGCCGGCAGACGATATAGACGAGGTGATTGACAGTGATAAAAGTAATGATATGTGACGACATGATAAATATCCAGGAGCATTTCGCAGGCATAATCAACAGCCAGACGGATATGCGCGTGGTATGCAGCGCGTCGGCAAAGGACGAAGCTGTGCGCCTTGCCGCAGAGCACAAGCCCGATATAATCCTCATGGACATTCAAATGGACACAAGCAAGGCAGGCATAGAGGCTACCGGCGAAATCACCAAAATCCTGAAAGATGTAAAAATTATCATGCTCACCATTCACAATGACGACGACCTTATCGTACAGGCATATCTTGCAGGAGCCGTAGATTATATGCTCAAGGAAACCGAGCCGGACAAGCTGTGCCGCACGATAAGAAAGGTATATGAAAGCAGCGACTTCATAGGCCCTCTCATCGCCGCCACCGTAAAGGATAATATAAAGAAATCCCAGGCGAGCATATTGTATATGACAACTCACTTTTTCAAGCTCACCCAGACGGAAAAGGAAATTCTGTGGCTTTTGTATCAGAAATACTCACGGAGCAAAATAGCCGAAATGCGCTTTTCCTCCGAGGAAACAATCAAAATCCATATCAAGCATATTCTCC
This sequence comes from uncultured Clostridia bacterium, assembly GCA_934481345.1. GTDB lineage: Bacteria > Bacillota > Clostridia > UMGS1810 > UMGS1810 > CAKSIN01. The sequence continues at coordinate 26,997 of CAKSPF010000012.1, read as the reverse complement.
GTAAGCTAAACTTCACAAACGTAGCGGAGATGATAACCTTCCTCCGCGAAATGGGCATAATGGAGCTTTTGGAAAAACAGCAGACTTTTGATAAGGATAAATAATATTTCTTTGGTTGATAAAAAAGGCAGTCGATTTGTGATATGCAGACTGCCTTAAAATATATCCGACTATTTTTTTGAATTAAGCGGAACAATTGATATAGTGTATCCGAGAGGGTTCAATATTTTGAACAAAGTGTCAATCTGCGGAGTAGTTTTCATGCTTTCAAGCCGTGCAATAGCAGGCTGTTTTACTCCACTGATTTCAGCAAGCTCTCTTTGTGACAATCCTTTTTCTTCCCGTGCCTCTATCATTTTGCCGATAAGCTCAATTTCAAAATTTATCTTCTCTTTCTCGGCAGAAGTTACTCTTGTTTCATCATTCATATACTCGGAAAAAGTTCTGACTTGCTTCATACATTATCATTCCTTTCAATAAAATCTTTGAGGTTGCTTTTTGCCTTTTCGATTTCTTTCTGCGGTGTTTTTTGTGTTTTTTTGATAAAGTGATGTAACAGAACAAATTTATTATTTTTCCAATAAAAGAAAAATATACGGTTTCTCAAAGGGCGCAGTTCCCAAATTTCGCCGTCAATATGCTTTACATACGGTTTACCTATCCGTGTGCCGTATCTTGCAAGCGCACCGATGTATGCAAGGATTTTCTCACGGTTTATCCTGTCGGTTTTGCCGGTTTTGGTATTAAGTTTGTCAAGAAAATCAACAATTTCGGATTTTCCGTGACTGTCATAGTAAAATTCTACTTCATACAAATTTTGCACCCTCTTTTTATTATATGATAACATATTAGTTATCGTGTGTCAATAGCTGTAATACTATTTTAAAAAAAGCAAAACGGCACAGAGTTTTCTGCGCCGCTTTGCAAAAGCTTTTTTATTATTCCTTCAGTTTTAAATTCATATATTTCCATACCTGCGGACTTCCTTCTTCCGAAAGTCCCATACCGAACGACAGATAACCTTTTGTCACTCCGCCGTCCCTATCCGTTACCGAGAGGGCGAATTTTATTTCGCCGTTTTCTTCTGCCATATTCAGCGGATACAGCTCCTGATACGGCACAAATACCCTGTATGTGGTGGTTTTGTCGTCATCGGAGCGCACGATATTTATATATCTGTTGCTAAGGTTCGTTCCGGACGGGCTCCAGTTTTCCACGAGAGCCTCGTTTCTGTCGGCGGCATAGTATTTGTACAGTACCGGCGATATTGCCGCACAGCCTGCAAAAAATTCCGAACGCTCGCTGTTTCTCTGCCTGCCGTAGCAATCCACCGCAAAGCGCACGCAGTCGTGATTTAACATGGTATTTACGGTGTTTGCATGGTTTACATAATAATTGTCATTTACAACCGTTTTGAGATACATTCCGTATTCATCAAACGACACGGCATATTTTGCCGTGATGTCCTGCTCATTGTCATCAATCGCAAGCCATACTGCGCCCTCGGAATTGTACACCGCCTCAACATCTGTATCGGCAAAGCTCGTTCTGTCAAAAAGCGCTCCCTTGGTGTAATATCCCTCAATAGGAGTATAGACCTCTCCGCCGCCTTTTCCGTCGTCGCAAGTGTAGTACGGAGCAATATATTCCGAATTAAGCGCCGAGTCCGGAGCAGATACGAGTTTCTTTACGGCGGCTTCGTCCGCATTTGTTATGCAGTACATACGCATTTCTCTGAGCTTTCCGCCGCTGTCGCACCGATTGCCCTCGAAATCTGTGATACTGCCGTCCGTGCCTGCGCAGTCTGCCAGCTCTTCGGGCATATAATACGGCTGATTGCTTGTGTTCCAGAAGTATATCACGGTTTTGCCGTCGCTCTCCAGTGATACCGCCCTTGTGCCGTTTGAAAAGCTGTATTCGTCCTTATACGAAATATCCTTTCCGAGAGTTTCAAACAGATTGTACGCGGCAACCGCGCCCTGATGCGGCTCAATGTACGGATAATCTCTGAAAAGTCCGGCGCAGTTCCAGCCGCGCGTGTATACACGTCTTTCGTCTGCCGTGTTGTCAAACAGGCTGAAATGCGTTATCTTCGACACACCGAGCTTTATGTGCTTCAAATACTGCATATACAGCACCATGTTGTTCTCTTTGTAATTTTTCGGTACGCCCACATCATAGTATGCGTAGTAGTAGCCCTCGCTGTTTAAAACCTCTTTGTCCGAAAGATTGTTTTCGGCAAGGATTTTTTGGTAAACCTCCGGATCGGAATATCTTCCGTGGCACGTCACACCGTCAAAGAATTCCGCATATCCGTCATGGTTTAAGAGCTGACGGAAAAATTTGTCCGCCTGATTGAAGCCTGCGGTGTAGATTTTCACTCCCGGCGCTTTTTCCCTTATAGCCTGCGCCGCCGTTTTCGTAAGATTTACAAAATCCTGTTCCGTTTCGGTGTTGCTCCTATTTCCCTGATACCAGAACGCCGTGTTGCCGTAGGTAGGCTCGTTCCAGATTTCTATACCGCTCAGCACGTCCCTGTACCTTTCGGCATACGCGCCGAAGCCCTCTGCCGCAACGCTCGGGTCGTCGGGCGGATAACAGTTTTTGTCCCACATGCCGACAGAGTTATATCCGCCTGCGGAAGTTACGTCATTTCTGCTCACCGCCCAGGTCGGAGTTGCAAAGATATTTGCAATTATATTTTTGAATCCGTATTTTTTCACATTGTTTATCTGCGTGTCCGCCGCCGTCCAGTCGAACCTTCCGCTCGCCTTGTGAAAACCCTTGGTGCCTGCCGTGTCGCCCCAGCTTACACCGTGTATGCGTATTCCCGAAAAGCCCACCGCGTCGGCAAGCTTTACGTTGTCCTCACTTAGTGCCGAGTCCGAAAGCATAAATAAATCCGACCTCTCCGACATCGGTTTTGCCGCTCCGCTTACCACGGCAAAGCTTCTCCTTTCAAGCTTATAGACCATATAGCCCGAAGAATAGTTCTCCGAGTAAGCGTTTACCAGAAGGCTTTGGCTGCCGTCGCTCCTCGTGCCGTAAAACTCCGCCTCGTAATAGCCGAGCCTGTCGGGGGTCCAGCTCCAGCCGTCGGCTGCAAACTTCCTTGAGGAAACGGTCTTTTCATATACCTTATTGTTGTCGGAATCATAGATTACTCCGCTTATGCTCTCAAAGCCGTCCGCATTTTTGTCTTTTGCCCTGTAGCGCACCGTTTCGCCCAAAGTATGCCATGCCGCGTATTTATCGCAGGAAATCTCGCACTCCGTGCTGTCCGCGGTAATGCTCACCTCTCTGACATATACGTTTCTGAACATCAGCGAACCGCTCGAAGGCACGTCGCTTTTCCTCTTTATTCCCACATAAAATGCCGTTGCGGAGTCAAAAACATCGCTGTCCATTGTGCGCCGTGTAAAATACGAACGCACCTTTGTCCATTCTCCGGCTTTTCCCTCGCCTGTGCCCACTCCGGTGTACAGATTTGCAAAGGAACCGTTTTTTGTAGTGAACATTCCCGTCCACGGCATTACATTTACTGCGTCATCGGAGTATTTCACCTCAAAGGATACCTCATACATCTCGCCGCTGATGCCTTTGTCAAGAGTTCTGAACGCATGCCCGGCTACGCTGCTTTGGACGGCATAGGCAGTATATATGCCCGTATCCGCGTCATACGCTCCGCCTCCGTTTGTGTTTGTGCTCCAGTCGTAATATCCGAAGCTCTTTTCCTCGGTGACTGCGTCAAAGAGAAGCTCACGGTAATCAAATATATCCGTATTGCCTCCGCGCGTAACGCACAGCACATCGTCCTGCACGGCGCTCTCAAAGCCTATGAGCGAGCATATGTCGCCAAACGAGTATAACCCGTATTTTATGCTTACGGAAAATCCGCTTCCGTCAACAGCCGTTCCGCTTTTTTCGTCAAAAAGCGCAAGCGTTTCTCCGAGGTATTGCACAGCGCCGTTTTTTATTTCTATTCCCGTCATTTTCCCTATTCTTTCGGCGCTTAAATATATGTGTCCGTCAAGCATAAGCGGTATGTAACCCGCGCCGTCATAGCTTATTCTGCTGCCGCCGTGCACATAGTAAGCCCTGTCTGCCGGAAACAGAAAGTATGCGCTTTCCGCCATGTTTTCCGCCACGGTAAATTCGCATTTGCCTGCAAGCGCGGCGCGCCCGTCTTTTTCTGCATACAAAAAAGCCGTGTGCTTTCCCGTGCTCTGCGGTGTGTACGATACAGTATTTGCAGTGTTGCCGTCAAGCTGTACTTCGCCGCCGCTTTCGCCGTACACCGTTATTTTGTATTTTCCGCTGTAGCCGTCCGCAAAGGATACGTCAAAATCAGTGCTGTCACCCAGCTTCACCGGCTTTGCCGATATACTTCCCGACACGGTAACCTCCGCGGTGCTGAGGTTTTCCGAGTTCAAAGCCGCGTTTATATTTTTGGGAGCTAATTTCCCGTCCCACAGAAAAGCCTTGAACACATCGCCCTTTTGCATATCCGCCAAAAGGCAGACCTCCGCATACGGCGAACCGAAAGAGTTTTCCGACGCGGCGCAGCCAAGCAGCTTGCCGTCACGCAAATGTGCAATATACAGTGTGCCGTTTTCCGGATTTTCGCAGAATGCGCTCACATACTTTCCGCCGCCCGTTATCAGGATTTTGCCGTCAAAGCTTTTTATGCCGCGGCTCATTTTTATGTTGTCCATATACACATCGCCGTCTGCGGATATGTTCAGAGCGCTCAGTATGTCCGCGTCTTTTATGTCAAACTCCCTTTCGGTCCTTTCCCCTGTCGGTGAGGTAACAAGAACCCCCGCCTTTTCGGAAAAAGTATTTATAAAAAATTCAAATTTCGTCCAATGCCCGATAAGCAGACTGCATATTTTTTCGGAATTTATGCTGCAGCTCATGCTTTCGGAGTCCGACGGAGCTATTTGCATGTCAAACGTTTCGGCGGAATTTATTATAAATTCAAAGCTTCTTATGCTGTCTGCCATAAGCTCAAACGAAAAATACGTTTTGCCGGCAAATCCGCCCGAACCGCTTAAAAGCTCCGCGCCGCCGTTAAGCTCCAACACAGGCGACCCGGCAATATCCGTCCGCACCGTTCCGCAGGATAACGCGTCTGCACCGTCATCAAATCCGTAATCAAACACATCATAATATCTGCCGAGAAAATCCGCACAGCTTTCGCTGTAATCCGCAAACACGGTCAAGGTGTTTAATATGCATATTATCGAAATGAGCAGTGATATAACCTTTTTCTGCATATATTTTCTCCCATTCCTCAAACGGCGGCTGTTTTAATAGCCGCCGTCCGAAATATCATTATCATATTACTTTTTAAACTTCAATGCACCGAACTGCTTCGGATCTTTGTTTCCGCCGATACCCGAAGTCCACTCATAGTAGCTTCTGCCCGTGCCGTCATTGTCGTTTACGAGCACGGAGAAACGCAGATGGTCGGTATTCTTTGAATACTGGAACGGATACATCTCGCTCATAGGTATAAATACCTTGTAGAGCAAGCCTTTTCCGGTGTTCTCAATCCGCAGGTATTTGTCCGCGTCAAGCTGAGAGTTGGACTCATGCCAGCCGTCAACCATTGCAAAAGAAATCTCCGGTGCGGCGTGCTTGTATAAAAGCGGCTTATCCTTGAATATACCTACCTGGAATTCCGCTCTCATTGACGCGTCGCCCGTGCCGTAGCAGTCAAAGGCAAACTGCAGGCTGTCGTTCATCCAGGTGTTCTCCGCCCACTCGTTTACGGGATCCTGCTGATAGATAGCGGAGTCGTCCACGTCAACCACGAGATAGAAGCCGTCGCTGTCTGCATATGCCGCAAATTTGGCATTGTAGTCTGCCGGTTTTGCATGGTTCTGAGTTACCCAGTTCCAGTTGTCAGTTACCCAGTTTATGTTGTCGCTGAGTTCAAACGTTTCCTTGTCAAAAGGCGCACTGTCGGGATTGTCTATAACCACACCGTCAAAGTTTTCGTCAAGGACAACCTCGTCCACAGGGATAAATTCGGGCATTTTGCAGGTGTAGTATTCCCTCTCGAAATCGTCATTTAGCACCTTGCCCTCGTTTTTCTCTATTGCGTCGATTTTCTCTTTGTCAAAGCCCTTTATGCAGTACATTGTCATTGCGTGCATCTCGCCGTTTATGTCAAATTCCCTGCCCATAAAGTCATGGCACTCGGCATTCTCACCGAGAGCGGCTTTGAGCGTGCCGCTGAGATAAAACGGCTTTTCGTCACTGTTCCATACATATACCACAGGCTCGCCGTCACTCATGAAATATACCGCTTTCTGACCGTCGCCGAAGTCAAATTCTCCGGCATAGGTGAAGTCAAGACCTATGTTCTGATACAGGTTATACACAGCCGGAGCGCCCTTGTGCGGCTCCACATACGGGAATGACGTAAACAGTCCTATGGTATGGCTCGCGCCTACCTTTGCGAGGTTGTGCGCGTGGCGCACCTCGTCGGGAACGTTGTCCTGCACCTCAAACATCGTCACATATTTTATACCCTTTTTGATGTGGTTAAAGCAGCATGCGTAGTAATGCATTGTGGATATGTCGTGATTTTTCGTCTGCCCTGCCCAGTATGCGGAATAGAGATATTCCTCCGTCGCAGCGGCAGTCTTGCTCTCCAGTCCGTTCTTTGCCTCGGCATTGCGGTAGTTTTTCAAATCGCCGGCATATCTCGAATGAAAACTGAATATATCAAAGCTGTCGTAAAACTCCCTGTCAGATGAAATCAGCTCGTTATAGAGCGCGTAACCCTGGTTCCAGGATGCCGAAGCCATAAGCATGTTTTTGTTCGGATCAACGCGCCTTAAAGCATTGTACGCCGTCTTTGTCATCTCGGCAAGCTTTTCGGGTGTATCTGCCCAGAATGCCGTGTTGCCGTATGCCGGCTCGTTCATAAATTCGAGTATGTCTACCTTGCCCTTGTAGTGCCTGTAAAACTCCTGTATAGCTTCTGCAAGGTCCTCCATGTTTTCGGGAGCCATTTTCTGATACATATATCCGAATGACGTCATGTTGTCAACGTCGCGCCATTTTTCCTCCACCGCCCATATCGGTGTGGAGAAGAAGTTTGCCATAACGGTTTTAAAGCCGTATTTGTCGGAATATTTAATCCATCTGTCGGCGCTGTCAAAGTTATAAACTCCCGGTTTATCCTCTATACCGCCCGCACCGCCGTAGTTGTTGCCCCACAGTATGTAGTGCAGTCTGAGTCCCGATATTCCTATCATGTCCAAAAGCCGAAACTCCGTTTCGCCGCTCTGATACGGAGTAACGGACGCAAGGTGCATCTCGTTTCTCTGCTCCATTGGCTTTGCAGGGCCTTCCACCACCGCAAAGTGCGAGGTCGGCTGTGACAGATACGCATATACCGGTCTGCCGTCTTCGTCATATTTTATGGTTTTGGTGTAGCCCTTTACGAGCTTTCTCACGGTTCCGTCAGACGACACCGCATTAAACTCCGCCTCATAATATCCGAGTTCTTCGGGGAGATACGTCCAGCCGTCCGATTTGATTTCCTCTGCCGTGCGGCTGTCGGTGTAAATCACGTTTTTCTCGCTGTCATATACCGTGATGTTTACTCTGTTATAGCCGTTTAGCGCATCGGGATTTTTGCAGGTGTACTTCACCTTTTCGCCCGGATAATACCAAGAAGCGAATTTGTCCGCCACGAAGTCGCACTCCACGTCTGCCGTCGGCAGGGTGTTTTCCTCTATACGCACATTGTCGATATAAATTCCGCCGGACGCCTCGTTTGTTTTAAGACAGCCCAGGCGCATCGCAAGCTGAAAGCTTGCCGCATTGTCATACTCGCCGCCTTTTATGTAATACTTGGGCAGCGCATAGGTAAAGGTTTTCCATTCGGTGGATGGCTGCATATTGCAGGTTGTAAGGAAATTAATCATACCTATGAATTTGCCTTTGCCGTCATACAGCCATATGGTAGGATAAAGCGCAAGGTTTGCCCAGTCCTCGGTAACCTTTGCGTCAAACGTTACCCTGTATTCCTTGGCGTGGTTGTATGTGACGTTGCTGCTCATAAGGTTATAAAACGACCTTTGCGTAGCGCCGAGATATGCCGCCCTGTCCTGCGCGCCCTTGCCGCAGTCGGTGGAATTGTAGCCCTCGCCGCTGCCGCCCCATGCGGCAACTACAGACCATTTCGGCTCACCGTTGAAGTCCTCGGACAGTATCACCCTGTCGTCATTTACCATTGCCGACGCAAGAGCGGATTTCACCCCGTCCGTAAAGGCGCTTTCGTCATATTTTGCGGCAATTATGAAATCATTGTAGTTCAGACGGATAATTCTGTAGCCCAGAGCCTCCGCCATGCCGTCAAACGGTACAAGGAGCTCCTTGCCCGTGTTTACCGCCGGGTTTTCCAGATACTTTGCCGCCTTGCCGTCTGCATATATTCCGTCTGCACCGGCACGCACGGTATACACCGAGCCGTCCTTTTCGACAGACGCCTCTTCCTTGTCGGCATCATAGCGGTATGTGCAGTCAAACATTGAGCACAGCGACGGGAGCGGAACCATCATCACGTCGTTTTTGTACTGCGGATAATAGTATCTGTCGTCCGTATAATAAACCTTTTCGCCGCCTTTAAGGTAAAAGGGCGTTTTCATCTTCAGCACAACCGAGCTGTTTAATACATCTGCGGCAGTAACTTCGCTGTCTGCCGAAACGACAGCTAAAAGGCAGAAAAACATTACGGTTATCAAAACTGCCGACACTGCAAATCTGCATAAATTAAATCGTTTTTTCAAATATTTCACCGCCGTTTTGTTTATTTTGCCGTATGCCCGTATTCCAAACGGGCATACAGCGGTTTAGTTGACATTAATATGTAAATTCCTCTGCCGTTTTCAGCGGATTAAGGCTGTCGGTGTAGTTCCATAAGAAGATTTTGGCTTTTTTGGTTTCGTCTGCTTTCGTCATTTTTATTTCAAGCTTTTTAAATTCAAGCTTATGCTGAAGCACCGGAGCCGCTACGTTGCCTTCTGTCGGTTCAACCGTCGGATTGCACTCTACCTTGCCCGTTCTGTAACCTGCGTTTAATGTCGGAGTTTCGGCTGTTGCAAAGTCAGCGTCAACGAGCTTGCCGTTTTCATCATACTGTGCAATTACCAGTATCGGATTGCTTACCTTCGGCGCATAGCTGCCGTCAGCATAGGTGTACCAGTCTGTAGGTGTGCCGTCACCCTTTGTTCCGAAAGCGTTTCCGGCTATATATGTTCTTGCAACTATCTGTCCGTCGGCATTTAATTTGTTTGTAGCAAGTCCGGGTAAAACTCTCTCTATTTTGTCCGCACTTGTAAAGGTTTCATCATTCGGGTTTTCTTTGTAATACAGTGTATTATCTCTTGTAATCTTTATCTGAGCAATATCCCAGTCCATAGCGTTTGTAAAGCGTACTCTTGCGGCATTTTCAAAGCAGTGTACGTTAATGCCGTCACAGCATCTTGCCAGGTTCATATCAAACGGATTTCTCGCAACGGTAAAGCTGCTGCCGTTCCACTGTTCAAGATATGTGCTCTGTATATTTCTCGGTATGTCGGTGTATACAACCATCTTGTACCATGTGTTCGGATTCATGGTTCCTCCGCCGCCATCGTTTGAAGAATCAAGACGGGTGTTCCATACAAGGCCGTCTCCGCTTTTGCCCGTAACCTTCATTCCTATGAGGTTTGTACCTGCGGTTCCGTCATTTTTTACATAGAAATTTCTGATGTCAAAAATGTCTCCCGAAGCGTTTGCAGTATTATTAAATCTGAAAACAACCTCTATTTTCTGTCTGCCGAGGTTTCCGGGCAACGGTGCCTGCGTGCTGTTTAAAAATCCCTGAAGTTCGCCGTCGCCTATTCCCATCTGAATCATACCGGCTGCGGCAGCTGCGCTTTTGTGGCTCAGATAACCGCCGCTTCCTCCCGGTGCGGTATCGTCAGCGATGTATTCTGCGTCACTCGGTATATCGGAAACAAAGTCAAGCCCAGTTGTATATCCGTTGCCTCTGAGCGTCGGATATTCCGAAAGCTTTGCTTCGTAGCTTACCGGGTCTGAAAACTTAAATGTGGAAGCGTCCAGACCGATAACGAAATCAGCCGACGCCGCAGTTGCAAATGACGCCGTAAATACCGCAGTAACAGCCATAGCTATAAGTCTTTTTAAATTTTTCATAAAAAACATCTCCTTATAATTATTTATACAGCCGATTGTAAAATGCCGTAATTTTCGGTTTTGCGAAGGGGGTTGCAACCTCTCAGACAATCCCGGACAACCCCTCAGCCGGCATTCGCCGCCAGCTCCCCTTACACAGGGGAGCCTTTGCGTAACTCCGTAGGTTCAGCCTCCCTTGTGTAAAGGGCGCTGCTTACCTGTGGCAAGCGTTTAGCGCCGACCGAGATTCAGCCTCCCTTGTGTAAAGGGAGGTGTCTGCCATAGGCAGACGGAGGGATTGTTCCCTTAAAGATTGACTACCCACCAATAAAACCCTCTCATTTCACAACCGTCTGATATATTCATAATCTTTATTGATTACCTGCCGTAAGAGCACCGCACATTGCAAGGAAATTTTCCGAATCCGTCACAACCATTGCCTTTGCGTGGTCAAAATCGCGGTGCTTTTCCACGCTTGCCGCAACGCTTGTATATTCATTCTCCTGCGCCGATACAGCCTTTTGCGGTATGTCCGCCGTCTTGATGTCATATCCGAGAAGCCTGTCCTCCGAGTCGAACTGCCCTATTATCACAAGCGGAGCTTTCGGCATATCGCCGAACATACTGCGCTGTGTGCAGTCGCTTGCAATGTCGGCAGACGCTTTAAGCGTGCCGCCATCCTGCTTTAATTCAAAATTTTTGAGCAAGTATGCCTCTCTGTATGATGACGCTTCTTTGATTTTGAAATCATAATCCGCCTCGGATCTGAAACGGAAGCCGTTTCTTACCGCGGTTACACCTTCGGCATACTTTGCGCCGAGGATTTCGCCCGAACCGTCCTCAAGCCTCATTGAGGCGCATTGATTAATCACGTCCGCCTCGACTATAACAGTGTAATACTCGTCGTATTTCAGATTGCTTATGACAAGCGGAGAACCTCCGCCCGACCAGTTTATGTGCGCGCTGTAGGAGTCTGCTCCGGCAGCCTCGCCTTTAAATCTGAAGTTCTGCCAAGAGCCGTTTGCGTATACAAATGTGTTGCAGTCGTATGTATCGCCCGTTTGCGAAAGACCGTCATAGTGCTCCGACTTTGCCAGGCTGTATGTAAGCCTGTTTATCTGCTTTCCGCCGGCGTCCGCCACCGTGTTTTTGGTGCCGTTAAACTCCAGACCGCCGAAATAGTATGCCGATATGCCTGTGCCGTTTGAGGTGAGCTTCAGCGCTCCGTCCTCATATGACGCGGTGTGGTTTGCAATAATGTTCACGTCATTTTTGTATCTGTCGGCGTTCTCCGCAAAATCCTCAAGCGGCAGATTAAATCCGTAAGGATTTATAAAGGAAAACGCAAAAGCATTTACCGTAACCGTCATCATAGCAAGCGCAATAACCGATGTCCTGATAAACCGTTTCATAGCTTTCATCTCCTTACTGCTCACCCCTTATAATGTAAATGTCGGACGGTATCATATACATTGTAGTCATGCATATCATGTCCGCGTTGTCGCCGTAGTCCTTATACGTCCTTATATCGTCAGCCGTCGCCGCCTCGATAGTAAGCTCATCTCTCTCCACCTTGTATATATAGGCATTTCTCATGAACGTAATCTCACGGCTGTTTTCAATATCGTTTTGGTCCTTGTAGAAAGACACCATGTTTTTGTATGATGAAACGGTGCAGCCGCCGTCCTCCAGAACGTCATAAATCATACCCGTGACAATTCTGTAATCGCTGTTTGCGTCCCAGGAATAGTTCTCATATCCTATTGACGAGCTTCTCTCGGAATAATCCAGAACCGTTTCAAATGCCGTAATCTGATTTTTGGCATTTATTTTGTAGCGAACCAAGTCAAACTTGCCTGCTTTGTTTACTATACTGGTGTATTCATCTGCAATCTGCATTTCCCGTTCGGCACCGTTGCTTACCAGTGTTACGAAGTATGCCGCCTCGCCGTCGGACGTGTTTTTCTGCACTATCTGCTTTATGCCCACGAGATTGTCCTCAAACTGCGCGGTATCGGGCGAAGAGGATTCGTTCACCACTGCGAAATACACGAGCGGAGAGTCCTTTCCGAAGCCGTATATATCCATATACACATGCGAGTCGTTTCTCACACGGTCGATTACCACTATCTTGTCGCTGCCTGTAGCATGGTTTATGCAGATACCGTCAAAGCTCAGGTAATACCTGCCGTCATAGTGGTTTCTGTAGCCGTTGTTGATGACTGATTTTGCATACACCATATCGCCGTTTCTCGAATGGAGCTGCATAAGCGATTTGTCGCTTTCCTTGTCCGGCACATAGTTCGGAGTGTCTATCTCATAGATTTTTCCTTCGCTGTTGCTCCTGTACGAAATCGGCACGTTCACACTGCCGTTAAACACCTTCAGCGCGTCTATCACAGCCTTGCCGCTTACAGATGTGCCGTCTGCCGTCACCTTGTCCGCACAGCTTAATACTATGTAGTCGTCCTCGCTTGCGGAGTCGGGAGTGACAAGCTTTATCTGCACCTCGCCCGACAGTCCGCTCTTTGTCTGAGCGCCCATCACATAGCCGAGCTCCGAAGCAACCCCCGAAGGCTCTTTTACCGCTACGACCCTGTCGTTGCAGTTGATGAATATATCATACTCCTGCCCGAGAGTCAGATTGCCCACAAGCTCCTCAAACTCTGCGGCGGTGTCATAGGTTTTTGCACCTACGGAAATTGATTTTACCCTGCCGCCGTCTTTTCTAAGACCGTCTACCTTCTCCGTCATGTACACACCGCCGATTACAGCGTCCACATATTCTCCGTCAAGGCTTGCAAGATAGGTTATTATGTTTTTCTTTCTTATGGTGTCAAATTCCGCATTTTTGCCCGTTTCCGTCTTTATAACCGCCGTGTCGCAGTCAAAGTCCAAAAGCTCGTTGTGAAACATATCCGTCAGGATTTTGTTGTCTTTGTCAACCGTACCCACTATAAGGTTGCGGTATTTATTGATTATTACAAGGTCGGTTTTGCCGCCGTTTTTTACCAGCGTCACATTACCGTCCGTGATTTCAAAAAGCCTGTCGCTGTATTCGCCCGCGCCGAGCTTTTTGCCGTTGTAGATAATAACCGGATTGCTGACGCTTCTTGTTTTCAGCTTGCCGTATTTGTCATAATACTTGATTTTTGACGGCTCATAGGAAACGAAATCCTCTCCGTCAATCACATAGTCCTGCGTGCTGCCGTCCGCTTCAAGATACATTATCCTGTTGTCCGAGCCCTTCATATATGCATAACCCGTCACGTCCCTGCCGATTAACGAATTGTATGAAAAGTCGTCAATATCAAAAACCGTATCGTTGATTTTTACCCGGTTTTTGTCTGTCGGCTCACCGCTTATTGCTGTAATTGCGGTTGCATTCATTCTGCCGGAGATTTCATATATATCCTTGTTTTTTACCAGAACGGTTACGTCCTTGCTTACGCGGTAATTAATCTTATTGTCCGACAAATACTCCGTTTCGCAGTACGGAATGTCAATAGCGTTTGCGAGCATTCTGACTGCTCCGTCAAGTGACATATATCCGTCCTTCGATACGCTTACTCCGCGCAGAAGCTCTGTCTTTACGCTGTTTGCAAGCCCCTGTGCGCCGTTTTCGTATGCCTTGCCGTAGCCGAGGATACCTCCGAGCACCTTAACCGCAAAATCGGACTTGAGATTTTTGGCAGGACCTGTGCCCGTTTCGTCCTTCAGCCAGCCCTGCGAATATATATAAGCGTATTTGTGATAGTCCGCGTCTGTTTTGGCTATCTCGTCCGTCGGCAAAATAAGGTTTAAATACTGCATTTCACCGCTGTACGGCGACAGCCTCAGCGCATAGTCAACAAAAACTCTGTTGGTAATATCCGTTTCACTCCAATTGAGCGTTTCATCGGGCATATCGATAATACCGAGCGCGCACAGAAGCTTTGCTTCACTTACGCAGTTGCTCTCCGCCGCAGCGCTCTCTGCCGCAAATACAACCGTATTTGCAAAAATTGACGCAAACACCGCAACCGAAATCAAACCCGAAATAAACCGTTTCAACTTCAATGTAATACCCCCTATTTAATCACAGACAGTGCTGAAAAGAATTTATACAGCATCACGGCAGCCTCCACCCTTGTAAGACTTGCTTCGGGAGCAAATCTGCCGTCGTCCGTACCGTTTATTATGCCTGCCTTTGCAAGCTTTTCAACTGCGGATGCAGCATATGAAGCTACCGCGTCGCCGTCTGCAAAAGAAATATTGTTTTCACCGCCGAGCGTAACGCCCTTGAATTTCGCCGTCCTTGCAAGCATGACTGCCGCGTCCTGACGGGTTATCTCTCTGCCAGCTCCGAAGTTGCCGTTTTCATCACCTGTTACAATCTCGGCTCTCTTTGCGGCGCCCACCGCGTCATAAAACCAGTCGCTTTCGGAAACGTCGGCAAATGCCGCCCCGGCCTCCGCGCCCGTGAGCCTCAGTCCAGACGTGATAAGCTTTATAAATTCCTCGCGCTTAATCGTCCTTGCCGGCTGAAACTCGGTGCTTGTAACACCGCTTATTATATAGTTTGAAGCAAGAGTTTTGATTGCGTCCTTTGCCCAGTCAAATCCGTCAAGGTCTTTGAAATCCGCTTTCTCCGATGACGGGTCGTATTCCTGACGGACGTTTGTATCGGGTGTGAGAAGTCCGTCGCCGCTCACTTCGTAATTCTGTGACTTTCCGCCGGAGGAAACAACGCTTGAACCTCCCGAACTGCCTTTGCCGCCCGAACTGCCTCCGGTGCTTTCCTTAGGATTTGCCGTTATGCTTGCGCCGAATTTTTCCCTGTATGCTTTAAGGCTGCCTGCGGTGTCGATTGCGCTCATCATATCCTTCTGCACTCCCGAGGTATCGCAGTTTTTGTATCTTTTGAGGTCCGACTCGTCAAATCCCCATATGTTACCCTCCGAGAGAATAACCGTATCCATATCCGCAAAGTACTTAAAGCCGTGAACCAGGCATTTAAGCACTCCGAACTCAAATTTGTCGATTGCGGACGAGTCAAGCGCACTGCCCATAAGCGCAGATACTACACTGCTCTTTTCGGATTCGCTGAGTTTTTGCTCAAAGATTTCCGCAATGCTCTTATTGAATACCGAGTTTTCACGCTTTGCGTTATCCAGAATATATTCTGTAAGAATACTGTCGGACTGCGCCGTTTCAAAAAGCACGTCAACAACTCTCTCACCCTCGGCAAGCTTTTTCATATCTTCCATTGAAGAAGCGTCGTCTGCCGCCATGAAGCTTTTTACTATCTTATCCCTCTGCGTACCGTCAAGCAGGGAAAAAGCCTTGCTGTCAAGCCCGAACAGGCTGCCGCTTTCGTTCAGAAAGTCAAGCATCTGTTGTTCGTCATTGCTTTTTTTGATGTCATTGAAATCAATGTATATATTGTTTACATAATCTATCGTATATGATTTGTTACCGAGCTTTGCGTTCGACAGCGTGAGCGTATATTCGCCCGTTTCGCCCTTTATTCTGAAACTGAAATTCACATTTCCGCTGTCGTCCAATACAACCTGACCGAAGTTCTGAAGGTTGTTGTTTTTGTCGGTAAGCTTGTAATTCATAAACATGTCGTAGTCGCCGTATGTATAGCGGTGACCGTCATATTCCTTGTATCCGCCAAGTCCGGACACGTCAAATACGTCGCTGAAATTAACCGTTCCGCGTTCGTCCGCCGTGAAATCCGCAGCATACGAAACCGCCGAAACGGAAAGCGCCGGTATGCAAACCGCCGAAATCAAAATTTTCCGTATTTTCATATATGCTCCTCCATAGTCAAATCATCAGCCCTTTACGGCTCCTGCCGCAAGTCCCTCCACAAAATACTTATTGCCGAATGCATACGCTATAAGTATCGGAATCAGCGCCACCGTTGCGCCGGCAAGCATTAGATTCCAGTTGGACGCGGCGTTTCCGGAGTTTTTCAGCGCCATTATACCCACTATAAGAGGTCTTTGCTCGGGGCGCGATATTGTAAAGAGCGTCGGCATAAGGTAATCGTTCCAGGAGCTGTTAAACGCAAGTATGCTGATGGTAGCAAGAATGGGTTTAAGCAGCGGCCCTATTATTTTGAAAAATATGCCGATAAAGCTGCATCCGTCAATTTTTGCCGCCTCGTCAAGCGATACGGGCAGAGTCTGTATATAGCTTCTTACAAGATATATGTTTATAATGCCTATGCTGAAAATCTTCATAACGATAAGACCCCACAAAGAGTCTGACAGATGCACAATGTCGAGCACCTTGAATACCGCATAAATCGTTATGCTTCCCATGTTTACAAACATAAGGCTCGAAAACAGCGTAAATATGATTTTTTTGCCTGGGAAGTTGCCGCCCCTTGCAAATACATATCCCGTAAGCGATGAGGTGGTAACCGTAATAATCACGGTAAGCACCGTGTAGTATGTACTGTTCCAGAACATCAGCGGAATGTTGAAATTGCCCGTTGTCAGAGCCGCCTTGTAGTTGTCGAGGGTAGGCTCAAGCGGAAACAGTGTTTCGGGGTGCGCCATTATCTCCGAATTTGTCTTGAACGACGCGAATATCGTATACAGTACAGGAAGTATCGTGACGAACAAAACCGCGCACAGAAAAATATACATAACTGTTTTTCTAATTAATTCTGTCTTTTTCATAGTTTCCTCCGTCAAATATTAATATAAATCCTGCATGTGCTTTGTAAATTTGTTATACATAATGGCAATGCACACCAGTCCGAAGGACGTAAGCATAGCCATGGCGCAGCCGTAGCCTATATTTACATTCGCCTCCGCAAATCCCGGGACGAACTTGCCCACGAGATATGACATAACCGTATATGTGCTTCCTGCCGGAGCGCCGTTTGTGGTAGTCAGTATGTAATCGCTTGTCTGAAGTGTACCGTTTAATGACAAAAGAAGTATCGTCTGAAGTACCGGCGACATCATGGGCAGGGTGATGTTCCGGAACGTCTGCCACGGTGACGCGCCCTCAAGGCGCGCGCTTTCATAAAGCTCCTCGGGAATGTTTGACATCGCCGCGAGAAAATACAGCACGTTTGTACCGAATGTATTCCACACCGCGCCGAGTATCAGCGCAGTCCATGCCGTGCCCGTGTTTGAAAACCATGCCACACCCTGCTTTATGATGCCCAGCTTCACAAGCCAGGCATTTATAAAGCCGAAATAGTCAAACATATTTGTGATGATAAGTCCGACAATTGCCGCGCCGATTACGCACGGCAGATAATACATTGTTCTGAAAAATCCCGTACCTTTAAGCTTTGAACGCAGGCACACTGCGATAATCATTGCAAACGGAAGCTCTATGGGGAGCTTGCCTATTGCAAACAAAAAAGTGTTTGCCCATGTTCTCCAGTATGCCGTATCCGTCGTAAAAATCTTTATAAAGTTATCTATTCCCACGAAGCGCGTCAGCGAAGGCGTGCCGTCATAGTAAAAGAACGCCTTGTGCATCGCCCACAGTATCGGAAACATCGAAAATACGACAAATCCTATGAGCTGCGTGGAAAGAATACCGTAACACTGCAAAGTGCGTGTGGTACGCTCCTTGTTTTTTGTTTTTAAAATACTCATAAAACCGCCCTTTGCTATCAGAATGTGAAATTATCTTTGGATATTGAAATCGGGATATACTCTGTCCGAATAATCCTCGTCCGGATGAAGCTTTCTGTACTGCTCCACTCCCTCGGCGGATATTTTGTTTCTCTCCTCAATCCACTTATCCACGCTTATTTTCCCTGTCCATACTCTGTTTAAGAAATCTGCCGACGCAGACTCGTATGCAGATGTGTCGGAAGGCATTGACGGCGGAACTGCTGCCGAAATCGAAACGATTTTACCAAAGTCCTCCCAGCCTTTCTTTGCGTCCTTCAGACTGGATTTTTCTATAATATCCGTTCTCCACGGCATGTATACACATTCCTCATACAATCTCTGCATTACCTCATCGCTGTAGAGCCAGTTGTATACCAGCGATACTGCGTCGCCGCCCTTTTCGTCATAGTTTCTCTTGCTTATGCAGGTAGAAAATCCGGGAGCCTTGAGCTGATAATACTGCTCTCCGTCATCCGCTACCGGCAGAGGTGCAATTCCCCAGTCGCATTTTGCCGGGAACTGGTCGTTCCATACGCCCACATCCCAGGAAACGGCAAATTTCATACCGATATTGCCCTCGGAGAAACGTGCTCTTGCAGGGTCGTTGTCTATGCCCTCCATACCCGGATATACCGAGCCGTCTTTTTTGAGGTTGAGCATAAGGTTCATCATAGGCTTTAAGCCGTTCCAGTCGAATTTACCCTCTTGGAAGTTATATCCGAGCGAGCCTGTAAGCTGGAGAGAGGTGTTCTGTATTTCACAGCCGAACCATGCCGCCCATTTTCCGGGTAATATAATTCCGTACTTCTGCTTTGAAGCGTCGGTCAGCTTCTTTGCGTCCTCGCGCACCTCGCTGATTGTTTTCGGCGGTTTTGCCTCGCCCTTTTCGTCCACTATGCCTGCCTTTTTAAACATATCCTTGTTGTATGCCAGACCGTATACCGTTGCGGTAACGGGAATGAGATACAGCTTTCCGCCGTACACATTCTGGCGTTCAACCTTTATATCACTGTTCTTTGCCACTGTGTCCGCAAGCTGCGGTATATCCTCCAGCGGCATTATGTATTTGTTCTCCGCAAATTTGCTGAGCAGCGTACAGCCGAAAAGATCCGGCTCCTTGCCGTTCTGGAGAGCGACTTCAAGCTCCTGGCTGCCGCCGTCCTTGAGCACCCATGTGAATTTTACTTTATTTTCTTTGCCGATTGTCTTGTTAAATTTGTCCGCAAGCTTTTCCATGGAGTTTTTGGCATGCGAATCGCTTGACCACATGACGATTTCCGTAAATCCGTCGTCAGCCGTCTGCTTGCCGCAGCCGGCAAACACCGTTACTGCCAATGCAATAATTGTTACTAATGAAATCACTTTTTTCACGATATGTAACCCCCTGTTTAATTTTTATTTCATATATATTTTAACATCTTTGCAAAGAGTTTTGCAGGGTTATCTTTTATAACACCGCAGTTATATAAAAAAATAATAACCATAAAAAAACAGCCGTAACCGTTTTGGTTATGACTGTTTTTTAACTATTATCTGAAATCAAATGAAAACACGTTTGTTTCCTCCGTACCGCCCCAGTTTGAAACGGGAGCAAGCGACACAGAGCGTACCTTTTTATTCACGGGAATGTCATATTCTCTCGTGCGGTTTTCGGTAACGTTTGTTGTGCTCACATTGCCGTCTGCGTCGGTTACGGTGAGTTTAAATTCCCTGCAAAGGGTTTTTGGCATATTCATAACGGGGCTGCCGAGGAGCACGTTGCAGCGCATGGAGTGCGCTCTCTCGCAGTAATCGCCGTTTAGCGTGTCGCGGTTTAAATCGCTGTCAAAAACTACATGCACCGCCTTTACATCAAATGCGTCTTTTGACTCATATTTAATCTCCGTGCCGTTTTTGACGGAAATTCCGCAGCTTTCATCTCCGTATATGCGGTTCGGTCTGTCAATGCCGTCGCAGAGCTTCGCATACGGCGCGTTTTGCACACAAACGGGGGATATTTCCCTCTTTTTGTACGGCAAAAAGCAGTCGCTGTTCATCAGAATTTGCTGAAGCTTTTCGATTTTCTCGCGGTAAACTCCGTTCGGCGTAAGTGAATACTTGGTACCGAGTGCCGCCGCAGCGCCTACCGCCTGACCGAGCAGAGCACAGGTCGCCATAACCCGTATACTGCTCATTGCCATGTGCGTCATGCTGATGTTTCTGCCGGCAAAGAACAGATTTTCCACATTTTCCGAATACAGCGCACGGTACGGCAGTGTATACGGCGCAGGGGTTTTGACGTCGGTGTTCGGCGCGCCTGCGTGATAAAATCCCATCGGGAAGTGGTCGTCGAGCGGCCAGCCGCCGTATGCCACAGTGTCGTCAAATATCACATTTCCCGATATATCCTTTTGCGTTACCGTATATTCTCCCGTCATTCTGCGCGACTCGCGCTTGCCTGCAAGGAATCCGAGAAACTCCAAATCCCAGTTGTCCGCGTCCATTTTGCCCGAATTTTTTATGTAATCCCACATTCCCACCGAGAGCTTTATCAGGTCTGAGGTGATTTCCTCGGTGTCGTCTATTGTATTTTTGTTTCCTCCAAGCTCCAGATACCAGAAATTCTCATAATTGTTATATATGTCCGTTCCGCGCCGTTTTACCTCTTCATCCTTAAGCTTAGTGCTCCACTCAGGCGGAGTGAATTTCACCCTGCGGTCCGTCTGCCTGCCCTGAAGCAGACAGCTCATGCCCATAGTGAAGCCGTCTGCCTTTTCCACATGCGTATCCTCGCCGAAGTCGCCGCGGCTCTCTCTGCCGATTTTAAAGTGCGCGCCGGTGAGCGGTGCGAGAATACTGTCGCCCGAGCAGTCGCTGTAAAACTTCGCCTCGACGTCAATGAAGGTCTGCGTTGTGAGCTGATAGCCCGTAACGCTGATTATCCTCGTATCTCTGCCGTCCGCAAAATCTCCCTTCTCGGTCTTTGCGTCCATGCAGGTGCAGTTTAAAAGCAGGGTAATGTTTTTTTCGCGGATTACAAAGTCATACAAAACCGTGTCCCATATATAATAGTTTTTGGTCGGATTTCTGTATAGGTTTTCAAGCATTATTTCCTCCAATATGCCCGTTTCGCGGTTGTTTTTGCCCTGTGCTCCGCATACCCACATTCTGATTTCCGACGAAGCATTTCCGCCGGGGACAGGCCTTTCGTGCATGAGCACTACCTTTATTCCCTCTCTTGCCGCGGCAACGGCGGCGCATATTCCCGCCATGCCTGCGCCTATGACGCATAAATCCGCCGAAAGCTTTTTTCTGTTTAACATCTCAAATCCCTCCGCCCGGTTTCCCGTTTAATAATTCAACTTCATAATAACAACATTTTATGAGCTTTTCTCGCTGAAAAATGCACAAAAATATCAAAAATGTGCAAAAACACTCTGCGGCAAAACGGTATAAAACCGCTTTGCCGCAGAGTGCTTGTTTTTATGCATATTAATTAGATGGGGTTAGCGAATATGTTTTTCAAATGCTTCTATCCATGCGTTCTTTATGATGCAGTGTCCGGAAGCAGTCGGATGAACGCCGTCATAGCTCCAGTATTCAGCCGGTGCGTATTTAAGCATTTCATCAAATTTTCCCTGAAGCGGTATGAAAACAGCTCCGTTTTCCTCTGCCACTCTTTTTGCAATGCCTGCAAGAGTGTGAACTCCGCCGATATATCCCTCGGGGTCCTTTTCCGCCACGGTACCGTTTAATATAAACGGCTCCAAAATCATAAGCTTTATGTCCGGAAGGCTTTCTTTGACTTCCTCTATGATCATGTTGTAGTATTTCTCATATCTTTCGGGAGTTGTGCCGTTGTCCCACTCCAGCCTGTGCCACACGTCATTTACTCCTATGAGCATGCTCATAATGTCGGGCTTTAAGGCGATTATATCCCTGCGTACCCTTGCCAGCACGTCAATACTCCTGTCGCCGCTTACTCCGCGGTTTACAAACTCATATTCACCGGGGTATTTAAGCCCTATCTCGCCTGCAACCATTGTAGGATAGTTTGAGCCGAGAATGTCGTCGCGCCCTCTGTCGCGATACCAGTCTGTTATCGAATCTCCCTGAAACAATACTTTTTTCATTTAATGTCACCTCATGTTAATTTTGATGTATATTATTTACCAAGAACAACTTCCTTTGCTACCGCATTTGAGCTTTTGCGGGTATCGACAGCCGATACTCTTATGCTTGCCGCACCCTTTGCGCCGAGAGATACCAGAAAGCTCTTTTCGGCGTTTTTGTCTATTCCCACAGAGCGGAAATGACTGCTCACTGTCCTGCCGTCTTTGTCAAGCACCTCAACGCATATCACCGCTTTTGCAAAGCACGGATAGTTGTTTTTGTATGTAACCCTGCACTTTGCAGATGCAGTATCGATTTTGCCCTCCGATACGGTAAGGGTAAGTGTGTCCTCCGGTTCGGCGTATATCAAATCCTCCTCGGATATGTATTTGTCGCCGTTTTTGTATTTTACCACATATATCCCCGGTTTGTCAAATTCATACTGCATAGCGTCCGAAATATCCGCAACTCTCTTGAATTTGCCGTTTTCTTTCATTCTGTAGACATATGCTCCGCTGTATTTTCCGTCCTGCGAAACGCTCCAGGAAATCAGCCCGGCGGCATTGTCAACGGATACATCCGTAATTTTGGCAACAGGAGCTACATATTCTGCGAGATTGTCCGCATACAGCCTGTTGCCCTCTACATTCGGATGAACTCCGTCAAGGAAGTATGACGCGTCGTTCGGCACGAGAGCAAGCCCGTTTATTACCGTCACATCGCCGTATGCCGCAGACGAACACAAATCCGCCACGGTGTCTCTTACCGCCTGAATGTTTTGTATTCTTACAGTGCTGTCGCATGCCCATATAGGCGTCAGAACATATACCTTCTGCGTTGGATACAGCTTTCTTAAATTATCCATAAATGCCGTTATTCTGTCCTCGAGGCCTTTCATGATGCTTGTGTCGTTTGCGCCGTATGCAACGAATATCACGTCCGGTTCAAACTCGCTCTGCGGAAGCACATGTCCGCCCTCAAACCAGTAGCCGCCTACGCCGTAGTCCACGAACTCATAGTTCATAAGCCTTGACAGCCTGCTCACATAGTCTATGGAAAATCTGTCGTGCCCGTAACCGTAGGTTATAGAGTCGCCGTAGAACATTGCTTTCACGCGCTTAAGCGGCTTTACATAGCAGCCGGACTGATAGGTGAAATTTCTCACTTTCATGCCGCCTCTGGGCAGATAAACGTCTATACGGTGATTTGCGCCGTCTAAAGTGTATTTGTATGTGCCGCTGCTCCCGAGAGCTGCCGCACCCTTTGTAACCTTACATTCGCCGTCCACATATACGTCCAGCGCACCGGTTGATTTCTCGGTTATGTATTCAAACGAAAAATATCCCGAATTTGTGTCGAAGCTTATCATAGTCTGCTCTGTTTCCACAAACTGTCTGAAAAACTCGCCCTTGCTTATGTAGTATTTCTGCTGCTCCGGCGTAAATGTCTGCATATCTATATATCCGTCGGTATCGGTCGTGAAGTACACATATCCCGACAGAATATCCAGAAATTCACTATTTGACAAAACCGTGTCCGCCGCAAAAGCGGTAACCGAAAATGACATCATAACCGTTACCGAAAGCAGACAGCACAAAAGATGTTTTATATTTATCATATTCCCTTGTCCCTCCTTATTTTATGCCAAACGCCGTCCTGAGCGGAGATACGCCCGACAGGCGGTTCCAGTACATAACCTTTGCGGTAAACGTACCCTCCTCATCGGGGATAGTAATGCTTGTGTCGTATTTTTCGCTTTCGGCGCCGTTTTTCTCCATAAAGCTGATGCTGCAAAGCGCACCGTCCTTGTACACGGCAATAACTATTGTCATGTTTTCGGAGTTTTCCGCGTCAACGGCTATGTTTATACTGCCCGGAGAAAGGGAAGTGATTTCCTTGCCGTCCTTTGTGATGACAGGCTCGCCGAAAATAACATTTTCTTCACCGTCAAATTTTCCGTCAGCAATGAGGTTTTCGGCACTGCCGCCATTTACCTCATACAGCTCAATGTCGTCTATGTCCGCGCTTCCTGCGATTTTGTCGGCAATTATCAGGTATCTCGAATCAAAGCTTCCGCTTCTGCCGTCCGCACTGTAGTCAAATACCGCCTCGTAATCCGCCCATTCATCGGTGAGCTGTACAGAGCGTATTATGTAGTTTGCGTTTTTGTTGCCGAAGGTCTTTCTTATGTCGCTTATCACATGCAGCTTGGAGGAACAGTCCGACTTTGCGCGGAATTTCAGCTTGTATGACTTCTTTGAGTCAAGCCCCTTTACAGTCTGCTCAATGCCTGCATAGGTGTCCTTTTTGCATACGTTCATGTTGCCCTTTATCTGTGCGTAAGCATTATCGCCGTCTGCCGCCAGGCTTACCTTGGCATTGGCATAGCCGTCGCCGTCCCTTACATAGCTTTTCCATACGTCCGAGCGATAGCCGTCAAGACCAAAGTCGGCATAGTCAAGCTCGGTGTACGGCGCGTCCTCCGGGTCAAGCACTGTCACGGTATCTCTGTATTCCTTTTCCGCTCCGCCTATTTCCGCCTTTACAAGCACCTCATAGGTCTGCCCGGGTGTAAGAGAGTCTATGTACACTTCATTGAATGCGTCGCTGTCGCAGTTTACGTTTACCGCTTGGCGTATGCCGTCAAGGTATACCTCTGCATTCTCTATAGTGTTGTGTGCATTAGTCCATGAAATATTTACGGCATTTCCGCTCTTTACGGGATAAGCCGTAACGTTCGCGAGGTCTTTTCTGTTATAGACCTTCGCCTTCGTTTCGGAGAAATCTCCGTCCTTTACAAGATTTACATTCGGGTTGTCATGAGAGTACACCTTGATGTTGTCAAATACCGCGTCGCCCACGTCCTGGAGCAGAATAGTAAACCTCTGTGCTCCGTCAACCCGAGATATAAACGATTTTTTAACGTGGTACCAACCGTTATTGTACGTTACCGACACGCAGTTTGCAAGGTTTGTGATGTATTCGGGGTCGAAATACGTCGTGTAGTCCCACAGCTTAAACGGGAATATCCTGATTGTCTGCGGTCCCCATGCGGTACACTGCTTCACGTCATATTCCACAGAATACCATTTGTCCTTTTGCATCTGTGCAACGGAGGTGCTTCCAAACTCCAGAAATACGTTTCCTTTTGAGCGCTTATTGTATCTTATGTGCATTGCAAAGTTGCCTTCCTCCACTTCCTCAAAACGCACATAATCGTCCGCCGAGCCCGTGATGCCGTGCAGCTGCGCCGACCAGTTGCTGTTCGTTGCGTCGCCCTTGGGCACTTCGTAGAAATCATTGTATAATTCAAAGTCGCCGTTCGGAACAAATACTTCCTTTACAACGTTTCCGCTTGAGTCCAGCTCATAGAGCTTCACGTCGTCTATCAATACGGATACGGCGTCCCAGAACACGAAGCCTATGGCGGTGCGCTCGGTTTTATTGTTCCAGGTTACCTCCTGCTTTCTCCAGTTGTTTTCCGTTACATCGTACTTTATAATTCCGTCGGGACTGTTTGCGTCCGGCTTCCATGTGATAAGATTCGGCACTATGTAATTCGGGTACTGCGCCGCAAGTCCGCCCCATATAGGCGCATAGCTGTCGCCTCTTGTATTTTTCTGCCAGTATTCAAGCTTATACTTTGTGTTTGCCTTGAGCTTCTCGGTAAGGTCCACGGTAAATCTTCCCGTGCTTCCCGCTTTTGAAAGAGATGCGCTTATATTTATAAACATAGACCTCTTGCCCGAGTGAGCGTCCATCGCGGTAGACTGTACGCCGTTCGGGTTTGTAAAGTCCACACTGTTGTCATTTTGCTGATTTATAATTCCGAGCCAGCCTGTCGGAAACTGCGCCTTTTCAAATCCCAGCGCCGTTTCGCAGCCGCCGTTCATCACAAGGTTTCTGCCCGTTTCGGTATCGCCGCTCAGTTCATATACGCATATGTCGTCAAAGTAGCGCGCGCCGTTCCAGGTAATAAGCTTCACGCCCGTAACGTTCGACGTCGGAGTAAAGTCCACTGTCGTCTTTGCCCATACGTCCGTTTCCTGTGCCTGCGAAAGCTGACCGAAATACACCATTTCACCCTTTGTCACATTGTCCGAAAGGTAAAATGTCATGTCGCTGTCTGCAAGGACTTGTCCGTTGCTGAGCTCTGCCGTGCCGAATACTCCGCCGCCATCGCCCTGCTTGTCCTCCGTTCCGCGGTATGTATAGAACGAAAGCCTGTATGCAGTGCCGGGTGTGAGCGTCTTTGCAAACGGGAACACCAGAGCCGACTCCTCGTCGTATTCGCCTGCGTCCGAAGCGCCTACAAATACCGAATAGTTACCCCTGTGCACAACCTCGTCCGAAACCTTCCACACCACATTCGATGCAGAGCCTTCAAGCGATATGCCGGCAGGCTTTGCGCCGTCCGTATAGCTCACCTCTGCCGCCGAGGCTTTGGGAAATCCGCCCATAAGCAAAGCAGATATTATCATTATACTTGTTGTCCGAAATAGCTTTTTCAACTCTTTCTCTCCTTTAAATCAACACTGAGAGCGTCATTTTCATGACATTCTGTCTAAGTATAATTTTAATGATAATATCTGCTTTTGTCAATATTCAACAAATAAACTTTGTTGTATTTATTTAACATTAGTTATTTTTTCTTCGCATTACTTTTTTTGCCCCTCAATCCGGGCTGTATTCAGACTCTGCCCCGATTTCATTCTCCGCACAGAATGTCGGCAATTCTCTTGCACGCAAAGCCGTCGCCGTATGGGTTGCTTGCGTGTGCCATCGCATTATATGCCTCTTTGTTTTCAAGCAGCTCCTTAAAATTCTTGTAAATAACCTCTTCCTCTGTTCCCACAAGCTTCAGCGTGCCTGCTGCGATTCCCTCCGGTCTTTCCGTAGTGTCACGCATTACAAGAACAGGTTTTCCGAGGCTCGGCGCTTCCTCCTGTATTCCGCCGCTGTCTGTCAGAATCATAAAGCTGCGTGCGAGGAAATTGTGAAAATCCAGAACGTCCAGCGGTTCGATAATGCGTATTCTGTCGCAGCCGCCCAGTTCCTCATCGGC
>CAKSPF010000011.1 GCA_934481345.1 uncultured Clostridia bacterium | reverse complement strand
GCTGAATACATTGTCCTGCGTGAGCATAACGGCGCAGTAGACGCCCTTACAACAAGCAAAAATGCTGACGGTGAATATATTGAAGTTAAGGATAACACGATTATTATTCACGCAAAGAAATTCTCCGCATATCAGCTTATAGCAAAAGATGCGGACCCGACACCTTCACGCAGAGGCGGTGGCGGAGGCGGCTCATCGAGCCTTACGGTTAAGTTTGAAACAAACGGCGCTCCGACAATCAAATCGGTAAGCGTAAGAAGAAATAATGTTATTACCGCTCCGACAGCACCCGTAAAGGACGGATTTGTATTTGACGGTTGGTACACAGACAAGAATTTTGCAACCAAATTTGACTTTAACACCAAAATTACAAAGTCAATTACACTTTATGCAAAATGGGTTGAAAAGGCAAAAACAAGCATAATTCTTACTATCGGTCAAAAGGATGCAACCATTGACGGAAAGACCGTTTCAAACGATGTTGCACCGAAGATTGTAAATGACAGAACAATGCTCCCGATACGCTTTATAGCAGAGGCTCTCGGTGCAAAGGTTAATTGGATCGAAGAAAGTCAGACGGTTAAAATCACTGCCGAAAACATTGATATTTCACTTGTAATCGGCGAAGATTTTGCAACCGTAAACGGCGAGAAAATCGACCTTGATTCCCCGTCATTTATTGAAAATGACCGCACATATCTCCCGATACGCTTTGTATCGGAAAAACTCGGCGCAGATGTCAAATGGGACGATGCAACTCAAACCGTAAGTATTACAAAATAATAATTTGCAATCAAAAAACTGCTCAAAAGAATTTGGGCAGTTTTTTTATACAAAAAAGCAAGTCATAAAAATGACTTGCTTAATGATGGCGGAGAAGGAGAGATTTGAACTCTCGCGCCGGTTGCCCGACCTACACCCTTAGCAGGGGCGCCTCTTCGACCTCTTGAGTACTTCTCCGTATGCGTTACCGACAGTCGAATTGCCGATAACCTCAAAAAATATTTAATTGGCGGAGAGGCAGAGATTCGAACTCTGGGTGCTTTCGCATCACTAGTTTTCAAGACTAGCTCCTTAAACCACTCGGACACCTCTCCGTGAGCACTTGACTATTATAACAAAACAACTGGCAATTGTCAATATATTTTTTTAAAAAACAGGATATTTTTTGCAGTAAAATTTACGTTCGCGATTTGTGCACATTTAACAAAATTTTAAAAATAAGCCAAAACCGCGTTATTTTACAAAAAATATTTATGATAGACTATTGCAAAATTGTTAAAAATGGTTTAGAATGATATAAAAGTGGTGGAAAGTGGTATCTTTGTGCCACAAAGTGGTGCGAAAATCCAAAAAAGGAAGGAAGTGACAGAATGTTCAGCGGAGAATATGAACACAGCCTGGACGCAAAGGGCAGAGTTATCATGCCGTCAAAGTTCAGAGAATCTCTCGGCAGTGTGTTTTATATTACAAAAGGGCTTGACCGCAACCTGCTCGTTTTCAGCACGGACGCGTGGAACAGCTTCTACGAAAAGCTGAGCAAGCTTCCTATGGCGGATAAAAACGCCCGCGGATTTTCACGTCTTTTTCTGTCGGGAGCGGCAGAGTGCGAGGCGGACAAGCAGGGCAGGATACTTCTCCCGGCTCCGCTGAGAAATTATGCAGGCATAAATAAGGACGTCACCATTATAGGCAACGGAGATAAAATAGAAATCTGGAGCAGTGAAAACTGGAACAGCTACATCGACGCTCTTGATCCCGATGCTGTTGCCGAAAATCTTTGCGAAATAGGCATCATTATATAGGGGATTTGAACTATGGAATTCAGACATGTATCGGTTTTGCTGAAAAAATCGGTGGACGGTCTTAATATAAAGGAAAACGGAATATATGCGGACGGAACTCTCGGCGGAGGCGGTCACAGCGAGGAAATACTGCGGCGGCTCGGCACGGGCGGACTTCTTGTCGGCATAGACCGTGATGAAGAGGCAATAGAGGCAAGCAAAAAAAGGCTGCAGAGCTTCGGTAATATAAAGTACGTTCACGACAATTACAAAAATATCAAGGAAATACTAAAGCGCGAGGGGATAGAAAAGCTTGACGGCGCCGTTTTGGATCTGGGTGTTTCGTCATATCAGCTCGATAACCGCCAAAGGGGCTTTTCCTATATGGAGGACGCGCCGCTTGACATGCGTATGAACAGGAACGACCCTATAAGCGCGTATGATGTGATAAACACATATTCGGAGCAGAGGCTTGCCGATATTTTTTTTGAGTACGGCGAGGAGAAATTCTCCAGGAGAATCGCAAGGTCGATAATCAGCCGCCGCGAAAACGCTCCGGTAGAAACTACTTTGGAGCTTGTGGATATAATAAAGGCTTCCATACCCGAAAGATTCCGCCAAAAGGGCTCTCACCCTGCAAAGAGGGTGTTTCAGGCGGTGAGAATAGAAGTAAACGGAGAGCTGAGAGATTTAAGAAATGCGCTGGACGATTTCTTTGATGTGCTTTCGCCGGGCGGAAGGCTCTCGGTAATAACGTTTCATTCCTTAGAGGACAGAATTGTGAAAACCGCCTTTGCTTCTTATGCAAAGGGCTGTACCTGTCCGCCGGATTTCCCGGTATGCGTATGCGGCAACAAACCTCGCGCAAAGGTGATAACACGGAAACCCATTTTGCCCGATGAAGCGGAATGTGAATACAACAAGAGGGCTAAGAGCGCAAAACTGCGTGTTGCGGAAAAAATTTAACCGGAGGTAATTTTTGTGAAAACCCTGTACAACGGAACAAGTGCATATAATCTTGACGAGTACGACAACTATGCCCGCACCTCGGAGGAAAACAGAAAAAAGCGCGTTTCACAGCGCAGAAAAGAATCCGTTTCAATGTGCCGCTTTCTTATCGTAACGGTAATTGCGGTGTTTTGCATTGCGTCGGCTTTGGTATATACTAATGTAATGATGATAAGAGCATCTACCGAAACGGAAAAGCTCAAAGACAAGCTTGCGCTCATTACCGAGCAAAACAAGCAGACGGAAATGAAAATCAATCAAAAGCTTGATATGAAGGTCGTGGAGGAAAAGGCAATCTCAGAGCTTGGTATGCAAAGACCGGACAACAGTCAGATAGTATATGTAAATGTCAAGCAGGATACATACACAGAGGTTGCAGACGACAGCACGGAGAGCACAAAAATTCTCGCATCAATAAAGGACGCTTTGAAAGGTATACTGGAATATTTCGGCTGACAGTGAATATATAAATTGTAGGGGCACGGCTATGCTGCGCCGATCGGAAATATGTTCTGAAGGGAATTATATATGAGTGAGCTTAAACATAATATAAGAAAGAGAACGTCTGCGTCCGTAAAAGTAATATTTCTGATAATAGCAGTTCTGATTTCGAGAATAGGCTACTGGCAGTTTGTAAAGGGCGAGAAGCTCCAGACGGACGCTATAGAACAGCAGACTATGGACAGCATCGTTTCTTCCAAAAGAGGAATAATCTACGACCGCAACGGCAAAATACTTGCACAGAGTGTGTCGGTGCACACGGTCACAGCTTCGCCGGCAGAAGTACGCAAAAGCAAAAAAGCTAAAAAAACGGCGGAAACTCTTGCTGACATTCTCGGAATGGACGCGGATGAACTGGAAAAGAAAATAACGAAGAAATCCTCTTATGAAATAATACAGCGCAAGGTGGACAACAAAAAAGCAGAAAAAATACGCAAAGCGGAGCTTGCCGGAATTTATCTGGTGGAAGACAGCAAGCGCACATATCCGTACGGCAGTCTTGCCTCGCACGTTATAGGCTTCGTGGGAACCGACAATCAGGGACTTGCGGGCACGGAGATGGTGTATGACAAATACCTAAAGGGTATGCCCGGCAGAATGATAAGCGCCAAGAGTGCGTCCGGTACGGAAATGCCCTATAAATACGAAAAATATATAAACCCCGAAAACGGCTCTAACCTTGTTCTTACCATAGACGAGGTTATTCAGCATTTTGTGGAGGAAGAATTAAAGCAGGCAGTGGCGGACTACAATGTGGTAAACGGCGCGGCATGTATTATTATGAATGCAAAGACCGGCGAGATACTTGCCATGGCAACTCAGCCGGATTTTGACTTGAATCAGCCGTTCGAGCTTCCCGATGATATGAAAAAAGAGCTTGAGGAGCTTACCGGCAAAAAGCGCGATAAAAAGTACAGCGAGCTACTGAATAAACTTTGGAGAAACAAGGCTGTCGTAGACGGATATGAGCCCGGCTCGACATTCAAGCCCTTTACCGCAGCAATGGCTCTTGAGGAAAACCTTGTAAGCCAGAGCGAGCATTTTACATGCAACGGCGGTCTGCATGTGGGAGACCGTTTTATCAGGTGCTGGAAAACGGCAGGTCACGGCTCACTGACATTTGCCGAGGGATTTGAGAACTCCTGCAACCCTGTGTTTATGACGCTCGGAGCAAGAGTAGGCACAAATAAGTTTTATAAATATTTTAAAAAATTCGGCTTTACCGAAAAAACGGGTTTTGACCTCCCCGGTGAGGCAAGCGGTACGTTCCATAGCATGAAGAATTTTAATGACGTGGAGCTTGCCACATGCTCGTTTGGACAGAGCTTTATCGTAACGCCGCTTCAGCTTATAACGGCATACACGGCAATCACAAACGGCGGTACTATGGTGCGCCCGCACATAGCAAAACAGCTTGTGGACGACGACGGATATGTGATAAAGAGCTTTGACACTGAGGTTATACGACAAGCAATAAGCAAGGAATCGGCAGACACAATCCGCAATATCTTAGAAGGTGTTGTGGCCCACGGAACTGCGAAAAACGCTTATATAAAAGGCTTCAGACTTGCCGGCAAAACCGGTACGAGTGAAAAACAACCCCGTAACAACGGTAAATATGTTGCTTCGTTTGTAGGCTTTGCCCCGGCAAACGACCCAGAAATAATCGGTCTGGTAATGCTTGACGAACCGATGGGCGACAGCCACATGGGCGGTCAGATTGCGGCGCCGACATTCAAGAAGATATTCGACCAGGTGCTCAGATATATGGACATAGAGCCGCAGTATACCGACGATGATTTGCAGACGAATGAAAAAACCGTTCCGAATGTAGTCGGCTTAAAGCGAGCAGATATAGCAAAGGCATTTGCGGAAAGCGGTCTGAGATACAATATCATCGGCTCCGGCGAAAAAGTGCTCAATCAGGTGCCCAAGGGCGGCTCAACGCTTGGCGAGGGCTCCACTGTGGCGCTGTATACCGAGGCGGACAAAACCGCAACGGTTATCGTGCCGGATGTAAGGGGCAGGACGGCAACCGACGCAAATGTCATCCTCACCAATGCGGGACTGAACATGAAGGTGTTCGGCGCGTCCGCTACGGGTCAGGGCTCGGCGGTGGTAAGTTCGCAGTCGCCGGAGGCAGGCAGCGAGGTAGACAGAGGCTCCGCCGTAAGCGTGGAATTCAGCTTTTCAAACGTACACTGAGAGAAGGTAGTCAATATGAAATTAAATGAGCTTTTAACCGGAGTAAAAACCGAAAAAATATATAACGAAGCCAACCCGGAAATAACGGACGTTTGCTATAATTCGTCCAAGGCGGTTTCGGGCAGCGTGTTTGTCGCCATAGAGGGCTTCAAGACTGACGGTCACAAGTATGCCGCGGACGCAGTTGAGCGCGGTGCGGCGGCTGTGATTGCACAGCACTTTGTAGAGGGAATAGACGTGCCTCAGATAATCGTTAAAGACTCCCGTATTGCAGAGGCTCAGATAAGCGCAAACTTTTTCGGCAATCCGTCGGAAAAATTCAAGCTTATCGGAGTAACGGGCACTAACGGCAAGACTACGATAACATATCTCGTTAAACATATATTGGAAGAAAACGGATACAAGACAGGTCTTATAGGCACAAATCAGAATATGATAGGCGATACGGTGCTTGAAACTGGCAGAACAACTCCCGATTCCTTTGAACTGCAAAAGCTGTTCGGTCAGATGGCAGACAGCGGAGTTGATTATGTGATAATGGAGGTTTCGTCGCATGCACTGGAGCTTAACCGCGTGTATGGCTGTCACTATGCCGTGGGAGCATTCACAAATCTTACACAGGATCACCTTGACTTCCACATCACCATGGAAAATTATTCCAAAGCGAAAGCAAAGCTTTTTGAAATGAGCGACACGGCAGTGATAAATGCAGACGACAAATACGGCGCACAAATGGCAAAAAACGCACCGTGCAGTGTCGTAACCTACGGAGTTCAAGATATTTGTACTTTGAGGGGTGAAAAAGTCCGGCTTCACCGCAACAGCGTCGAATTTGTGCTTGACGGCACGAATTATACACTCGGTATACCGGGAGAATTTTCGGTATACAATGCGCTCTGCGCTGTGGGAATATGCCTTGCGGCAGGACTTACGGCAGATAAAATCCGCCCGGCGCTTGCTTCGGCTCACGGAGTAAAGGGCAGAGCAGAAATAGTGAATATCGGCGACCGCGACTACACGGTAATGATAGATTATGCCCATACTCCCGACGGTCTGGAAAACATACTCAGAACCGCAAGAGGCTTTGCAAGGGGCAGAGTGGTGGCTGTGTTCGGCTGCGGAGGCGACCGCGACACTGCCAAAAGAGCAATTATGGGAAAAATCGCAGGCGAACTTGCGGATTTCTCGGTAATAACAAGCGATAATCCCCGAACGGAAAATCCG
This sequence comes from uncultured Clostridia bacterium, assembly GCA_934481345.1. Classification (GTDB taxonomy): domain Bacteria; phylum Bacillota; class Clostridia; order UMGS1810; family UMGS1810; genus CAKSIN01. The sequence goes on along the minus strand of CAKSPF010000011.1, from coordinate 52,646 downwards.
TCGGCTATCATAGAAATGATTGTAGAGGGCATAAGGCAGACTGATGCGGAATACACTGTTGTGGAAAATCGCCGCGATGCCATAAAATACGCTCTGACGCACGCTGAAAAGGATGATGTGATTATCCTTGCAGGCAAAGGCCACGAAACGTATCAGATATTAAACAGCGGAACAATTCATTTCGATGAAAGAGAAGTAATAAAAGAAATACTTACGGAGGACGTACAGTGAACGCATACACGGTTTTGTTGATAAAAGCGGCTTTGGCGGCTTTTTGCATAGCTTTGATAATAGGCCCGGTGGCAATACCCGTTCTGCACAGACTGAAATTCGGACAGGAGATAAGGGAAATCGGCCCGTCCTGGCACAAGAAAAAGAGCGGCACGCCTACCATGGGCGGATTTATATTTATAATCCCTGTTATATGTGCATCGCTTTTGTTTATCCGCACTCCGAGGGTTATATTTATACTGATATTCTCGGCGGTGTTCGGACTTATCGGCTTTGCCGATGATTTTATAAAGGTTATTTTAAAGCGCAACCTCGGACTTACCGAAAGACAGAAGTCGCTTTTGCAGATACTGGCGGCGGTACTTTTTGTAATAACGGGGCTTAAACTCGGCTTTATAGACACCATGGTGATAATACCTTTTGTAAATAAACCGGTGGATTTCGGATTTTATTTTTATGTGATTTTCTCGGTTTTTGTAATAGTCGGAGCGACCAACAGCGTAAACTTAACCGACGGTGTGGACGGACTTGCGGCTACTGTTACCGTCATTGTGTGCGTGTTCTTCGCCGCGGCGGCGCAAAGGCTTAAATGCGATGACGTAGCGGCATTCGGCGTGGCAAACGCCGCCGCATGTGCAGGCTTTCTGCTTTTTAACCGTTACCCAGCAAAGGTGTTTATGGGTGATACCGGTTCGCTGTATCTCGGCGGTGCGGTGTGCTTTATGGCGGTGGTTTTAAGGCTTCCGTTTATACTTATCGTTGCGGGCGGTGTGTATGTGATAGAAACGCTGTCGGTAATAATACAGGTTACAAGCTACAAACTTACAAAAAAGCGCGTGTTTAAGATGAGCCCGATACATCATCACTTCGAGATGTGCGGCTGGAGCGAGAGAAAGATTGTTGCCTCGGCGGCGGCTCTGGCACTTGCGCTTTGCATAATTGCTTATTTCATAATAGTAATATAGATTTGGTTTTTTAAGGGAGGAATGGTTGTGTCGCTCAGGTCCGAGCTAAAGGCTGCAGGCAGAAAAAATAAAAAATCTTCCGAAAACAGCATCGACTACACTTTCCTTGTAATAATACTGATGCTTCTTGCGTTCGGACTGGTAATGGTTTTCAGCGCAAGCAGCGCTTCGGCACATTATATACAGGGAGACGCGACGTACTTCTTCAAACGGCAGCTTTTGTGGGCTATTTTGGGACTTATCTCGATGTTTGCAATGTCAAAGATACCGTACAAGGTTTTGTACAGATACACCAATCTCCTTTTTGTAGGCTCTATTGTGCTTTTGCTTCTGGTGCCGATTATAGGCGTGGACTCAAACGGCGCCAAGAGGTGGCTCGGAGTGGGCCCTGTTACGTTTCAGCCGTCGGAGGTTGCCAAACTCACGGTAATAATATTTCTGGCAAAGGCAATAAGCCGCGATCCGAACTCGGTAAACCAATTCAAAAAAGGATTTCTGAAATACCTCGGAATTGTGGTTATAGTTGCAGGCATAGTCCTGATTGAACCGCACATGAGCGGAGCCATGGTTATAATGCTCGTAGGCTGCGCGGTACTCTTTGTGGCAGGGTTCAAGGGAATATACTTTGCCGGCATGGCAAGCCTCGCCATTCCTGCGGCAATTGCGCTTGCGGTGTTTTCTCCATACAGATTGAAGCGCGTAACTTCATTTTTGAATCCCTTTGCCGACAAGCTCGGCGACAGCTGGCAGATAGTGCAGTCGCTGTATGCCATAGGCTCGGGAGGACTGTTCGGTCTGGGACTCGGGCAGAGCAGACAGAAGTTTCTGTATATACCGGAGCCGCAGACGGACTTTATATACTCCATCATCTGCGAGGAGCTCGGCTTTGTGGGAGCGGTGTTTGTTATACTGCTTTTCGCACTGCTTATATGGAAGGGAATTGTCATAGCAAGAAAGGCGCCGGACGTGTTTTCTTCACTCACGGTTTCCGGCATAATAGCTTTGGTTGCGGTGCAGGTTTTGATGAATATTGCGGTTGTAACCTCTACAATGCCCGTTACGGGTATTCCGCTGCCGTTTTTCAGCTACGGCGGTTCGTCAATTCTGTTTTTGCTCACAGAGATGGGTATTGTGCTGAATATTTCACGCTACACTGCAAAATGAGGTGGTATTTTTGAGGATTTTGTTATCGGGCGGCGGCACGGCAGGTCACATAAACCCGGCAGTTGCCATAGCAAAATATGCGCTCGGCGCAGACCGTAAAAATGAGATACTTTTCGTCGGTACAAAGGACGGCATGGAAAGCACACTCATTCCGAAGGAAGGCTTTGATATAGAGTTTGTAAACGTGGAGGGGCTGTCGCTTAAACCAAGTGTGAAAAGCGCAGTATCCGCGGTCAAAATGGCTGCCGGAATTGTGAAGTCCGTCGGCATTGTAAAAAAGTTCAAGCCCGATATAGTGGTCGGCACGGGAGGCTATGTTTGTGTGCCTGCCGTCATGGCGGCGCATCTGTGCCGCATACCGTCGGTTATACACGAACAGAATGTGTTCCCCGGCAGTGCGGTGAAATTCCTCGCCGACAAGGCGGACGTCACCGCCATAAGCTTTGACGAAAGCAGAAAATACATAAAAAAGGCACGGGAACTGCTTCTTACGGGAAATCCGATAAGACCTGCAATTTTAAAAACCGATTATCACACCGCGCGCAAAAAGCTCGGTATCGGCTCAAAGAAGCTCGTGGTAAGCTTTGGCGGCAGCCTGGGAGCTATGCGTATAAATGATGTTATGATAGATTTCATAGAGAAAAATGCGTCAAACGGCGACATGATGATATATTTCGGCACGGGCAGGCGCGACTATGACAGATGCGCCGCAGAGCTTGAGAAACGCTCGGTAAGAACGGGCGGCAGCGTAAAGCTTCTGCCGTATATAGAAAATATGGATGACGTGATGAACGCGGCGGATTTGATTATCTGCCGTTCGGGCGCGATTACACTTGCGGAAATCTGCGCTATAGGCAGACCGTCTGTTCTCATACCGTCGCCCAATGTCACAAACAATCATCAGTATTACAACGCAAAGGCGCTTTCCGATTTCGGCGCGGCAATCACCGTGTGCGAAAAGGATTTTGATGTAAATTCGCTTGCCAAGGCAGTATATTCGGTAATATATGACGAAGGCAAGGCGGTGCGGATGGCACAGAAGGCAAAGGAAATGGGTATTTCAGACGCCTCGGAAAAGCTGTATAAAAGAATGACGCAGCTTGTTAATAAAAGCTTATAACGGGCAGGCTTTGTAAAACTACTACCTACCTACCATAATACAAAGCCTGCTCATATATATATTAAGTCACCAACGGCACCCGTTCGGCATACAATGCAGTATGACGAATCGGCGGAGGTGCCTTATGGAAGTTGTTAAAATAGAGGGACCCTCGAAACTGGAGGGTTCGGTAAAGGTTCAAGGTTCAAAAAACGCGGCGCTGCCAATGCTGGCGGCATGCGTTATCACAGGCAGTAAAACCGTGCTGGAAAACTGCCCGAAGATTTCGGATATAAACATATCAATAAGCATACTGAGAAATCTCGGCTGTACAGTGCAGCGCAGGGCAAATAAACTCATAGTAAATTCGGAGGGGATATCTTCTTACCGCATACCGGAAGAAAAAATGAAGTGCCTGCGGTCATCATTTCTCTTTTCGGGAGCACTGCTGGCAAGGTTCGGTAAGGTAAGCTGTACATATCCCGGCGGATGCAACATAGGCGCAAGGCCTGTAGACATTCACCTGGACGCATTCAGAAAGCTCGGCGTCAGCGTAAGGACAGACGGAGCAGACATTGAGTGCACGGCGGACTCACTCAGACCGGCGGATATTGTTCTTCGCTTTCCGTCCGTGGGCGCTACCGAAAACATTATGATTCTTGCTTCGTCAATAGAGGGTACGACGCGAATTTACGGCGCGGCTTGCGAACCGGAGATAGAGGATTTGCAAACCCTTCTGTGCCGAATGGGCGCACGGATAAACGGTGCCGGCACACCCGTTATAACGGTGACGGGAACGCACAGCTTCAAGGACGCAGAGCACCGCATCATGCCCGACAGGATAGATGCAGCCACGTTTATTGCGGCTGTAGGCTGCACGGGCGGAGAAACAGAGCTTTTTGACGTGAATGCACATCACATATCGCCATTTATTGCGCTGATGCGACAATGCGGAATGGGGATTTACATAAACCGCAGCGGCACTGTGACGGCTGTAAAAAACAAAAGGCTGTGCGGCGGAATTTTTGCACGAACCATGCCATATCCCGGCTTTGCCACTGATATGCAGTCGCTTCTTACGGCGGCGCTGTCGCTCTCGGACGGGGTAAGCATTGTGCAGGAAAATATATTTGAAAACAGATTTTGCATGTGCAAAGCGCTCGCGAAAATGGGCGCTGACATCAGAGTTTACGGCAAAACAGCTTCGATACGCGGAGTAAGACAGCTTACAGGCACGGATGCCGATGCCTGCGATTTGCGTTCGGGAGCTGCACTTGCGGCGGCTATGCTTGCCGCAGACGGGGTATCACATCTTGGTGGCATTGAATTTATAGACAGGGGTTACGAGGATTTTATACCGAGGCTTGCAAGGCTCGGAGCAAAAACAGAGAGGATTGAACTTAGTTGAAATCAAATGAAGAAACCCGGCAGAAATCAGCTGTTGCAAAGAGAATAAAAATACGAAGGACATTTATTGCCGTTTCGGCGCTTGTGCTGCTGGCGGTGGTGTGCCTTTTTACCCCTGCGTTCAACATAACGGATATTTCAGTAAAGGGAAACCGCGCAGTGACGGACGAAGCCGTGATAAAGGCATCCGGCATAAAGAACGGCACAAACGTATTCAGAATAAATACCTCAAAGGCAAAAAAGAATGTCTGTACCCTCGGTTATGTGGAAAAAGCCGAAATCAGGCGCAGATTTCCGTCAAGGATAGTTATTGAGGTTACCGAGTGCAGCGAGTCGGCATACATACTTTTTGCCGCAAACTATGTGGGCATAGATTTAAACGGCAAAGTCATAAGCGTGCAAAAGGCTGCGGAGGTTCAGGACGGCAAAATGACCGTCACGGGCATTTCGCTAAAATCCTTCAAGGTCGGCAGCGATTTTGTGCCGGCAAAGGCGAGTAAGAAAAAAATTCTTTTGGATATATTCGCCGCGGCGCAGAAGCAAAAGATGCTCGGCGATATAAAAAATATAAATCTGTCTGACGAGAGAAATATAAAAATCACAATTGAAAACAACATAAACGTCGTACTCGGAAAAAACGAGAAGCTTGAATATAAGCTTGCGTATCTTACCGAGGTGGTAAAAAGCCTGGACGAAAAAACGCGCGGCGGTACGGTGGATTTATCGGACACGTCAAATGTAGTATACAAGGGAGGAAATTAAAGTGCATTTCAAGAAAAAAGTACAGATACTCATAGGGCTGATATGCTTTATTCTGTGCTTTGCGGTTACGCTGCAATACAAGAGCGTTATTCGCAACAACTCCTTAAACAGCAGTCAGATGCAGAGAAATTCCGACCTGCAAAACGAGCTTATTAACGTAAAGCAGGAGCTTATAGATTTGAAGAGGGAAAACATGCAGCTTTCTACAGACCTGGAAACCTATAGGGACGAAGCGGCAAAAAACAGCGACGGCAGCACACTTCTCAAAAAAGAGCTTGACAATGCCTTGATGCTTGCGGGACTTACAGATGTAGAGGGCAGCGGAGTGGTGGTGGAAATATCGGACAGCAAGGCTCCGGTACAGCAGGACACTCCGAGCAGCTCGTATATTGTGCACGACAGTGATTTGAGGGACATTGTAAATGAGCTCAGCACTGCCGGTGCGGAGGCTGTGAGCATAAACGGAGAGAGGATAATCTCTACCTCCTCTATACGCTGCGTGGGAAACACGGTGCTTGTAAACAACAAAAGATGCGCTCCGCCCTTTGAGATAAAGGCGATAGGCGACAGCGCTACTCTCGAGACGGGATTAAACATCCGCGAGGGTATTGTCGATGTACTGAAATTGTATAAAATAGAAGTAAATGTTACAAAAATGTCAAAAATTGTTATAGAAAAATACGCCGGTACAATTAATTTTAAATATGCCGGCACACTGACAAAGTAGGTGAGAAAATGTTGTTTATTATTATTGCCGCAATACTCGGCGCCGGGTGTGCGATTGCGTTTGATTTATACATTCCGGCATTTCTGAGCTCTTATGCGGCAGTTGTTATAATAGCCGCTTTCGACTCGGTAATGGGCGCTTACAAGTCGCTTCTTGCCGATCGCTTCGACGCATGGGTGTTTGTGAGCGGTTTCTTCGGAAACTCAGTTCTTGCGGCATTAATGGTGCTTGTGGGAAAGAGAATTGACCTGGATTTATACGTCGCTGTGCTGGTGGTGTTTACTTACAGGATTTTTTCCAATTTCTCATTCATAAGGAGGTTTTACTTAAAAAAGATAAAGAAAAAGTTAAAAAAATGTTAAAAATTTCTTAAAAAAATTTAAAAAAGATATGGAAATTTGAGAAATGATGTGTTATAATAAATAATATTATTAAAAAGCACAGAACCGGAAAAAGTTTTAGCAGATATTTATTGATTTTTACATATGAAAATATGGTTCATATAACTAAGGAGGAATTATTGTGTTGGAATTTGATAATGACAAAGAGGTTGTAGGCGCAAATATGAAGGTTATCGGTGTAGGCGGCGGCGGAAACAATGCCGTAAACCGCATGATAGAAGACGGCCTTGCAGGCGTTGAATTTATTGCCGTAAATACCGACAAGCAGGTGCTTTTCGGCTCAAACGGCACAAAAGCAGGTACCAAAATTCAGATAGGCGAAAAGCTCACCAAGGGACTCGGCGCAGGCGCAAAGCCTGAAATCGGCCAGAAAGCGGCAGAGGAAAGCCGCGAGGAAATCAAGCAGAGTATTCAGGATTCAAACATGGTGTTCGTTACAGCCGGCATGGGCGGCGGTACAGGCACAGGTGCGGCTCCGGTGGTTGCGTCCATTGCAAAGGAAATGGGCATACTTACCGTCGGCGTGGTTACCAAGCCTTTCCGCTTTGAGGGCAGAAAGAGAATGGAGCAGGCTGAAACGGGTGTTGACAATCTGAAAGATAACGTTGACGCACTGGTTGTTATTCCGAATGACAAGCTTCTCGAAATCTGTGACAGAAAAACCACAATGCAGGAAGCATTCAAGATGGCAGACGATATTCTCAGTCAGGGTGTTAAGGGTATATCCGACCTCATCACTTCACCGGGATACATTAACCTTGACTTTGCGGACATTCAGTCTGTAATGAGAAATACCGGTGTGTGCCACATGGGCATAGGCCGCGCTACAGGTGACAACCGTGCAGAGGATGCCGTTAAAATGGCTATAAACAGCCCGCTTCTGGAAACAACTATAGACGGAGCTACAAAGGTAGTGCTCAATATCGCAGGCGGCGATGACCTCGGCCTCATGGAAATCGAGCAGGCATCCGAGCTTGTTCATCAGCTTGTGTCTGCCGACGCAGAGATTATCTTCGGTACATCAATTGATCCGTCACTCGGCGATGAGATTGTTATCACTGTTGTTGCCACAGGCTTTGAGGGCGGCGCACCGAAGGAAGAGGACAAGGCTGACGAGTCCGGCAATGCGGCTTCGTCATATTTCGGAGCAATGGGCTCCGGTTCAAAATTCGATGTTGATGATGTGGTTATCCCCACATTTTTAAACAGACCGATTGATTAATTACGGATTTTTTTGCGAGGCTGTTCCGCCGGCATTGCCGCCGCGGAACAACCTTGTTTTGTAATGGCAGTTAAAAAACACTATACTGCTGTTTCACTGCAGCAGCCGGCACCGCCCGAAAAGAGGAGAAAACTATATGAAATGTCCATACTGTGAATACCTGGAAAGCAAAGTAATAGATACAAGGCCCGTTGACGACGGCAGCTCCATACGCAGAAGGCGCGAATGTTTAAAGTGCGAACGCCGCTTTACCACCTATGAGCAGGTGGAGTCCGTTCCGCTTGTGGTTATGAAAAAAGACGGCAAGCGCCAGGTCTACAACAGGCAGAAGCTCATGAACGGCATTTTGCGCGCGTGTGAAAAAACGCCGGTAAGCTTCGGCGAGATAGAAAGAATTGTACTGGAAATCGAAACAACGCTGAACAACAAGCTGGAAAAAGAGGTTTCGTCCACGGAAATCGGCGAGCTGGTAATGGAAAGGCTCAAAAATTTAAATGACATTGCATATGTGCGCTTTGCCTCGGTTTACCGCGAGTTCAAGGATGTAAACACGTTTTTGGACGAGCTCAACAGCATGCTTCATCCCGGTGAAAGGAAATAACTTTTTATGAAAATAGGAGCGCTTACGCTTAAAAATAATGTTTTTCTTGCACCAATGGCAGGTATCACAGACCTGCCTTTTCGCATTATATGCAAGAAATTCGGCGCAGGACTTGTGTATTCGGAGATGGTAAGCTCCAAGGCGCTGAACTACAATGACAAAAAAACCTATGAGCTTCTGAGAACCGACGAAGCCGAAAAACCGCTGTGCGTGCAGATATTTGGCAGCGACCCGTATATCATGGCGCAGAACGCTTACAAGGCATTGTCCACGGGCGCATGTATGATAGATATAAATATGGGATGCCCTGCGCCGAAGATTGTAAACAACGGCGACGGCAGTGCACTGCTCAGAAATCCGCGCCTTATAGGCGAGATTGTGCGCGAGGTGTCCTCGGCGGTAAACGTGCCCGTGACGTGCAAGATAAGAAGCGGCTTTGACGAGAAAGCCGACGTGTGTGAGATTGCAAGGATTATCGAGCAAAACGGCGGCGCGGCGGTGGCGGTTCACCCCCGAACGAGAAAAATGTATTACAGCGGCAGCGCTGACCGGAGTATCATTGCCGAGGTGAAAAAATGCGTCAAAATCCCCGTAATAGGCAACGGTGACATTCACTGCGCCGCAGACGTTAAAAGAATGATAGAGCAGACGGGCTGCGACGCAGTGATGATAGCGCGCGGAGCAAGGGGTAACCCGTTTATCTTCCGTCAGACGCTTTCGCTTTTGGAAAACGGCACCGACATCGGCGAGCCTTCGCTTGATGAAAAAATGAGCGTTCTGAAGGAACACCTTGACCTTCTTGTTGAGCAAAAGGGCGAATATATCGGTATACGGGAAGCGAGAAAACACATTGCCTGGTATATCAAAAACCTGCGCGGCAGTGCGGCGGTGCGCGACCTTGTATGCAAAACTCAATCCTACGGCGAGCTTGTGAGCTTGCTTAGTGAATATACGGAGGCTCTTAAAAATAATGAAGAAGCTTTCTAATAAAATACTGATACCTGCGGTGTGCGTGACCGTCGCTTTGCTTTTTGCGGCAATGCACTTGTACGGCGGTTTTTCGGGCGATGCACAGACTGCCCGGGTTTACAAAGACGGCAGGCTTGTGCAAACTGTTGATTTGACAAGCCTTGATAAGCCGTGCAGGATAGACCTCGGCTCAAATGTCGTATGCGCCGGGAGGTACGGCGTGTTCATGGAGCATGCGGACTGTCCCGACGGTCTGTGCATAAAGCAGGGCAAGATTACAAAGGGCGGACGGAGCATTGTCTGTCTGCCGAACAAAGTGATTGTGGAAATTATCGGAAAAGGCGGCGGAGCAGATGCGGTTGCGGGAGCAAGGTAGCATGAATATTCACATAATGACAAGGTGCGCGGTTTTTACCTGCCTTGCACTTTCGGTATATGTGATAGAAAGCTTCATTCCGCCCATTGTGCCCATACCCGGCATAAAGCCCGGTCTTGCAAACATTGTGACGCTTTCGGCGATATATATTCTCGGCGCGAGAGAAGCATTTTATGTGCTTGCGGCACGGATTATCCTCGGAAGTATATGCACAGGTCAGGCGGTTTCGTTTATATACAGCCTTGCCGGAGGTATGGCTTGCTATTTTTCCACACTGTTTTTAAGGAAATTTTTCGGTGCAAAAACGCTGTGGGCGCTCGGTGTGACGGGTGCACTGTTTCACAATGCGGCACAGCTTGCCTGCGCGGTTGTAATGCTTGGGAGCACGTCGGTTGTGTACTACGGCATTGCGCTCGGGCTTGCTTCGTGCGTAACCGGAGCTTTTACAGGTCTTTGCGCTCAATACGCAGTAAATAAATATACGGAGGGAAAAAACAATGATTATCGGCTTTGACAAAATGGATGAAAAAGAAATCAAAAACTTTAAAGGCGGCGAAAAGGAATTTAACGTTCGCATGTTTGACGACGGCAGCGCCAAGGTTATGAAGGGCAGACTTGCTCCCGGCGCAAGCATAGGCTATCATATGCACGAGGGCAACAGCGAGATAATATTTGTGCTTTCGGGCAGCGGCGCTGTGAAATATGACGGAGAAATGCTCGCAATAAAGAGCGGAGAGGCGCATTATTGCCCCGAAGGCCATGAGCACAGCCTTATTAATAATTCAAATGAGGATCTGGTGTTCTTTGCAGTTGTACCGCAGCTGTAGGCAGTAATCGGTGCGGATTTGGTGTGGATACAATCCCTCCACCGCCTGCGGCGGTCACCCCCCATTTTACACAAGGGAGGCTAAACTATCAGTGTTTAATAAAGGCTCCCTTGTGTAAAGGGAGCTGTCACCGATAGGTGACTGAGGGATTGTATATAATTGTAACGACATACAGGTCGTTCCCTACATTCCGGCGGCAACAAAAACGCATCCCTTGTGTAAAGGGAGCTGCTTGCCGTTGCTGTTGAGGTGGCATGCGAAAGCATGTCGGAGGGATTGTTAAAAATTAAATATCAGCAAAATTACGAATGCAATACAAAAAACAAGAGCCTTCGGAGGCCCTTGTTTTTTGCTATTTATCGTTGTTTGTTTTATCTGTTGTTTTTTTCATATCGCCTATGGCATACTCGCAGCACTGAACGACGAAGCTGTTGAGAGATACACCCTCGTTCTGGGATATTTCCGCCATTTTATCAAGCAGAGATTTCGGTATGCGGAAGGTTCTGTTTACTGTTTCCTCGGTTTGGCGTACTTTAAACATATAATCACCTCACAATTCAATTATATATGCAAAAAGCAGTTTTTTATACACTGCATATTTGCACATTTTTGAATATTGCAAAATGCACTTGAAATAAATTCACATGAATGATATAATACAAAATGTTAATATGCTGAATGCTTATTGGATTTTTGGAGGAAAAAACAAAACATGCGATGCTTAAACTGCAATCTTGCCGTTTCGGACGGCGCAAAGGAATGTCCTTTGTGTAAAGCAAAAATAAACCGCGAATACATACGGTGCCCGGAATGTTTTGTAAAGCTTGATATAAACGAAAGAGTCTGCCCCAAGTGCGGCTGCGATTTAACCGTAAATTATGACGGTGATTTTTTCTTTTTTGATGACGAAAATAAGAAAAACTTTATATATTCGCTTGCATCGGCAGTGTGCAGATATGCTCCGTTTGTTATGATAACCGCTGTGGCGGTACTGATAGGTGTTCTTGTGTTTTTTTACTTGAAAATTTAGAGTCGGATTTATTTTGTTTTGCCCATAAAAATATGCACCTCAAAAGTCAAATACCTTTGAGGTGCATATTATATATGGTGGTGGATACTTATTTTTTTAGATATGTTTTTGTCAGAACTTGCTTGATACATAAAAAACTGTATTTTATGCGTTATACTCAAATATTCTAACCATTCCGGCAGAATTTGCACAGTCGATTTTGTCGGACGGTATGCAGACAATTTCAGCGTCGGATTTGTTTTTTAATATTTCGCATGTTGCCAGTTTCAACTGTTTTCGTCCGCCGACAATAACCTTTTTGGGCTTTTGCTTAATGATTTCGGTAATTTCTTCGCAAAGCACCGTTCCGAGAAAGAAACTGTATATGCGGTCTTTGTTCTGACCGAACATATTTTTCAGAATCCGTACTTTAAAAAGAGATTTATTAATTCCGTTTTTTCGGCAAAAATCAAATCCGATAAGCAGATATTTTTTGTCCAAGACGGAATTTTCCAGATCAACCGCGTCTTTAAGAATTGTGTTTTGTGAAAGAGCTGCAAGCATTTCGCCGGTGAGCATGGTCGAAAACTCAATTATATTTCCGCTTGAGTCGGTTTTGATTATTTTTGAGTGTGAACCCGGCAAAACATATGTACATTCTCCGTCGTTTTTGTCCATGATTCCTATAAGCTCTGTTTCTTCTCCGCGCATAATGTCGGAGTTTTCAAGCTTGTCGGCAGCGGTTTTCACTCCGCGTATAAATACAAACGGTATATCCGATATTTCTTTTATTGTTACTTCCTTCATAGTATTGTGCAGTTTTTCTGTGCCGGCAGGAACCGTTACATGCTCAAGCTGTAAAAGTCCGAACTCGGAAGTAATCATTCCGGAGGCCAGTATGCGCACAATGTCGCTTTCCAACAGTCTGTTATTTTTTAGTATTTTTTTGATAGCTTCCTTTATTGTGCTTTTATATAAAGTATTATCATCTATGTTTGACTTTGCTCCTATGCCGAAACTTAGTCTGTCAAGTATTTTTGTGCCGTCCGCAAGACTTATTCTGGTATTTGTCGTGCCTCCGTCAATTGTAATATATAATGCCATTATTTCACTTCCGATACATATTTTTTTGCAAGCTCTGTTATTGCTTCATAATCGTCATTGTAAATCAGATTTTTCGGTGTCATGCTTGCTCCTATTCCAAATCCGCATACGCCTGTATCTAAGTATTGACGCATGTTATCGGTGTTGATTCCGCCCACTGCCAAAAGTTTGATGTGTGAAAGCGGTGCTTTTACGGCTTTTACATATGCCGTTCCGAGATTTGAAATCGGAAACAGCTTTACAAATCCTGCGCCCAGCTCGTGTGCATATTGAATTTCCGTAGGTGTGAGAGCGCCCGGCATATATACCATTGAGCACAAATGCGTTTCATTTGCTACGTCTGCATTTACATTCGGAGAAATGATGTATGACGCGCCGCCGCTCCGTGCAAGCCGTACCTGCTCGGCAGTCAGCACTGTTCCGGCACCGATATACATTTTGTCCTTAAAGTGATTTGTAAGGAGAGAAATGTTTTTTGCAACATCAGCGTCCGAAACATCGCCGTTTGCATTAAAGGTGATTTCCAAAAGGCGTATTCCGCCGTTGTATAACGCTTTGGCGAGCCTGATAAGCTTGTCGGACGGAATGTTTCTCAAAATAGCAATGATTTTGTGCTCACATACTGCTTTGGTGATTTCTTCTTTTGAAGGAATAATCCTCGGCTTGCTTATGACTGCAACGGGTATGTCACAGCCCTTTATAATATCTTCCTCGGTAAATGCCGCAAACATGATTTCTCTTTCCTTTGTCCTTCCGCAGTCATATGTCAGATATATTTTTCCGTTATGAAAATCTGCGTCGGGATATGACAGATCCTCGCGGTCATCAATGCATTTTTTGTATTTCCATGTTTTGCCGTCGTCATCGGAAATATGTACAGTCATTTTTGTTCTCGATTTCGGGTCGTCATTGTTTATGAGTATTATGTTTCCGGACGGAAGCCTTGAAACAAAAAATCTCGAATCAGCCGCAGTTATATCGCTCAGCTCGGAGTCTGTCCATGTTCTTCCGTTATCTTTTGAGAAACATTGAGCCAGTTTGCCCAAAGATGTGCGGGCGAGCATACGCACTTCTCCGCTGTTTAGCTCATATGCCATTGTTTCGTCAAAATATGTTCCTTTCTTTTTCGGACCGTAAAAGTGTGTATACGTTTTGCCTTTATCTGTTGAAATGCTGTATCCGTATCTGTCATTTAACTGGTCATATGCAAAGCATATCCAATCTCCGTTTTTGAGAAATGTCGGCTTGCAGCGCATAAATCCGTGAAAAACAAATCCCGGCTGCGTGAATTTTGGATTTTCGTCATCCGGATTTTCACATATAATTTCCCATTCGCTGTGCCTGAAATCATTAAACATATATCCGCCGGAAAAAGCCAGCGGCTGTCCCGGCTTTGCTTCGGGCTTGTTCTGCGGTGTCGGCTCTGCATTGTTTTGTACCCACATGACATGAAGCCTTTCATCCGGGTCGATAAAAAGCTGAATATCCAATGCGTGAATGTTTTTTTCATAATTACTCGGAATGACAATGAGGGGTTCAGACCATGTTTTGCCGTCGTCATCACTGTATATGAGCAGATTATAATTATTCATGTGAGGCTCTCTTGTTCCGCCTGCATACCATCCCGTATAAATCCTGCCGCCTTTTGTAACGGCAACCGTAGGGCAGCCCTGAAATGCTCTTATGCTTTCAAGGTATTTTGTATCACGGGGCTTATATAAAATGGCACAGGAATACTCTCTTGCATTATCCATATGTAATTCCTCCTTTTTGCCGATTGTATCATAATATAATATCAATGTACATTGCTATTACAGCATAAAATATTGATATTTCTGCAAAAGTGTGGTATTATAATTTTTGAAACGGCGGTGACTTTAATATGAAGAATACGTTCAGAAAATATATCAGATCAGACTTGTTTACAGTTAAATATGCCAGAGGTACCAGTGATATGCGCGGCAGGGAATTTCACGCATATCATGAAATAATCTTTTTTATGGGCGGTAAAGGAAGATTTATCTGTGATAATTTCAATATTGATTTAAGGCAAAATCTGATTATGATTATACCAAAGGCAAGCTATCATCAGCTTAATATTACCGGAAATGAGGAAGAATATCACAGATGTGTAATCCATTTTGATGACATACCGTTGCTGAAAGAACTGATTTCGGAAAGCCTTGATAAAATAACGGTTTTTGATGCGGACGAGCATATAAAATATCTGCTTCGGAAGGTTATCGAATTTTCGGACAGCACCGCGAAAAAAAGTATAAAAGAAAACATTGTTTTATCGGTAATTATACTTTTGCTTGAAGAAGCACCGGGCAAAAGCAGTAATTATATAGGCGGTATGAATACGGAACGGATATCACATAAATGCATTGAGATAATAAACAGCAACCTGAGCGGTAATATCTCTGTTTCGCAGATAGCCGAAAAACTCAGCATTTCGCAGTCTGCACTGAGCCATATATTCAAAAAGGAAATGAATATTTCCGTCTATAAATATATCCTTGAAAAAAGGCTTGTGCTTGCTCATGAAAAAATACTTGCCGGCAAACGAGCAACAGAGGCTGCTTTGGAATGTGGGTTTAATGACTATTCGGGGTTTTATAAACAATATAAAAAAATGTTCGGAATTACTCCGTCCAAAACAGAGAATAATAGAATTCGTTAAAAGGCAGATTTCGTAAAGAAATCTGCCTTTTTGACACGTTTATTAATTATTCTGTAAAGGTAATTGTGTGTGACGCACTGAAATCACTGTTTTTGTCAAGCTTTATTATACCTTCTTTTTCCGTTATGTCATAGCTTGTGTTTTCTATATCCTGTATGCCGCACCATGGCTCAAGACACATATATTTTGCACGGTATTTGTTCCACAGGAGAAAATAATTGCTGTTTGGAAATTCAACGTCAATTCTTTTTGTTACACCGTTCTTTTTAAGCGATACCTTTCGTGATTTTACAGTTTTGAACACAAGTGCGTCAACGTCAAAGTAATCTTCCTTTAGAGGCAGTTCTTTTCCGTCCGGTAAAATTTTGTTGTATGAATTTAAAAGAATGTTGCCGTCAAGCTTGTAGCAGTGGAAATCTTCGTCTTTTTCAAATTCGACAGTGTAGCTTTCTATTCCCTCCGGGCAGGCATACGCTTCATGCGCACCTACGGAAAAATACATAGAACCGCAGCCGGTATTTTTTACATTGTAGGTAACTTTCAGCCTGTTTTCGGTAAGCTCAAAAATTACTCTGAATTCATAATCAAAAGGATATTTCTTTTTTGTTTCATCATTTGATTTTGCGAGTAATACAGCCTTTGACTCTGTCTGTTCTTCAATTTCATATGGAATCCTTCTTGCATAGCCGTGTTTTTCGAGAGTGTATTTTTTGCCTTCGAATGTGTAAGTATCTTCTTTAAGCCCTCCGCATATCGGAAAAAGAACCGGAGCCTTGCCGGACCATACGTCGGGATTGCCCTCCCACATGAATTCGGTTCCGTTTTTGCCTTTTACGCTTTGGATTTCTGCACCGAATGTACTTATATTGATTTCAAGTGTACCGTTTGAAAGGCTGATGATTTTATTATCCATTTTGTGTTCTCCTTTAAATATTTAAAAAACAGCAAAAAGTATTCCGAAAAAATTTTCTCGGAATACTTTTTTTAAAATCAGAAATTATATCCTGCTTCAAGTGTCTTGAGGTTTCTTTCCAGAAGCTCCGGCTTTGATGCCGGTACAAGCTTTTTAACGGCCTGTGTAAGCTCCTCAAAGGTAAACATACCGGTTTCCTTTACAAGCTTGCCCACTATAATCATGTTTGCAAGCTTTGGAAGTCCCATTTCGTTTGCCATTTTTGTTGCCGGAATTTTATATACGTCAATGTCATCTCTTTTTACATCTCTTGAAACAAAGGTGCTGTCTATAAATGCTTTTCCGCCGGGAACAAGCATTCCTTCAAATTTGTCGAGTGAAGGAGCGTTCATTGCAACGATTGCCGTAGGCTCTACGATAATAGGCGATGCAACCGGCTCGTCGGAAACGATAACATGACAGTTACATGTGCCTCCGCGCATTTCCGGACCGTATGACGGCAGATGAGAAACATTTTTGTTTTCTATCATACCTGCATATGCAATTATTTTGCCGGCAAAGAGAATACCCTGACCGCCGAATCCTGCAAAAATAGTTTCGTAAGTCATATTACTTATCCTCCTTTGTTATATCCTTGTATACGCCGAGAGGGTACTGCTTAAGCATGTTTTCCCTCATCCATTCAAAAGCTTCGATAGGCGACATTCCCCAGTTTGTAGGACAGGTCGAAACAACCTCTATAAGCGAGAAGCCTTTGCCTGCAAGCTGCATCTCAAACGATTTTTTGATTGCCGCTTTAGCAGCTTTTATATGCGGAATTGTATCTACGGTTACTCTTTCGATGTAGCTCGGGCCGTCCAGCGTGGAGAGCATTTCGCTTACTCTTATCGGATTGCCGTTTCTCTTTACATCTCTGCCGTAAGGCGTTGTCTGAGTTACCTGACCCAAAAGTGTAGTAGGAGCCATCTGACCGCCTGTCATTCCGTAAATAGCATTGTTGATGAAAATCACGGATATGTTTTCGCCTCTTGCTGCCGCGTGTACCGTTTCTGCAGTACCTATAGCCGCGAGGTCGCCGTCGCCCTGGTAAGTGAAAACTGTTTTATCGGGATGAACTCTTTTTATACCGGTAGCAACTGCCGGAGCACGTCCGTGTGCCGCCTCCTGCATGTCACACTCAAAATAATTGTAAGCAAATACGCTGCAACCGACCGGCGCTACACCTATGGTGCTTCCTTCAATGCCAAGCTCGTCTATTACCTCCGCAACCAAACGGTGAACAATACCGTGCGGACATCCGGGGCAGTAGTGAAGCGGTACGTCTGTAAGTGAATGAGGTCTTGAAAATACCTTTTCCATTATCTGTCACCTCCGGCAATTTCTTTTATTTTATCAAGTATTTCGTTCGGGGTAGGAACTATTCCGCCCGTTCTTCCGTAGAAGTGTACGTCGGCTCTGCCGTTTACTGCGATTTTAACGTCATCGAGCATCTGACCTGTGCTCATTTCTACGGTGAGGAATGATTTTTTCTTTCCGCCGCAAAGAGCCTTTTCAAATGCTTCATACGGGAACGGCCAAAGCGTTATAGGTCTTATTATACCTACATTTATTCCGAGTTCCTTTGCTTTTGCCATAGCTGTTTTTGCAATTCTTGATGTCGTACCGTATGCTACAAGAACTATGTCGGCGTCCTCTGCATTTACTGATTCGTATCTTACCTCGTTTTTGGTTATTTCAGCATACTTTTTCTCGCGTTCCATAACAAGATCTTCAAGATCCTTCGGGTCTATAAAAAGTGAATTTATGATGTTTCTTTTGCGCTTCATGCCGGTGCCTGTGGTTGCCCACGGCTTTTCGGGCAGTGATGATACGTCTGTATCTTTGAACTCAACGGGCTCCATCATTTGACCGAGCATACCGTCGCCCATAATCATAACCGGGCATCTGTATTTGTCGCCTATATCAAAAGCGTCGCTTGTGAGGTCTACCATTTCCTGAATGGAGCTTGGGGCAAGAACAACCAGGTGATAGTCACCGTGTCCGCCGCCCTTTACAGCCTGGTAGTAGTCGGACTGTGCCGGCTGGATACCGCCGAGTCCCGGGCCGCCTCTTACAATGTTTACTATAACGCACGGAACGTCAGCTCCGGCTATGTAGGAAATTCCTTCCTGCTTTAAGCTTATTCCGGGGCTTGATGAGCTTGTCATAACACGGGCTCCTGCGCCGCCTGCGCCGTAAACCATGTTTATTGCGGCAACCTCGCTTTCCGCCTGCAGAAATGTTCCGCCGATTTTGGGCATTTTCTTTGCCATATAGGCCGAAACCTCAGTCTGCGGTGTGATAGGGTAGCCGAAAAAGTATCGGCAGCCTGAGCGTATAGCCGCTTCGGCGAGTGCTTCGTTACCTTTCATTAAAACTTTGTCAGACATGTAAAAACCTCCTATCTTTCAACTTCTATTACGCAATCGGGGCAAATGGTTGCACAGAAGGCACAGCCAATACATTTGTCTGTTTCAATAACAGTTGCCGGGTTAAAACCTTTTGCGTTTATTCTGTCTGTTGCCATTACAACAATTTTTTTAGGACAAACAGTGGTGCATAGCATACATCCCTTGCATCTGTCCTCATTAAAAGTTACTTTTGCCATAATGATGCCTCCTTATTTTAAGCAAGTGCGTCAAACGGTAGATTCATAAATAAATCCAGTTTGAAAGCAGCTTTTTTATATTTTTCAGGCAGTTCGGATATTATATCTTCTGTGCCTGTTATATATGAGAGCGGAACGCTGAGCTCGCGTGATAATTTTTCGGCAAGCTCCAGGCTTTTGTTAAGGTGTCCGGGCTCGGTAAGATAAGAAAGATTCGTGTTGTCTATAATGCCGGTGATTTTAATGCGCGACATAAGCTCAATATCCGCATACAGCGCTTTGATGTCGTCTATATCCGCCGTAAGCGGACGCAGGGTGTTGAGCACGAAAAACATATCGTAGTCTTCATCTTTGAGGTAGTTAAAATATCTGCCGAGTGCAACGGCACCGTCGTCATCGCCGCCTATGTCGAGTACGGCATGAACATTTTTGTTGTCAAATACCGAAACTATGTCACCCGGAAGTACGGGAATATCTACATTTGTACATGCATAATCCGGTGCTATGACGCGTATGCCTTTTTTTGTCAGATAGTCTTTTGCGTCGCTTGTTCTGAAATACGGATTGACTATATCCATGTCGCATATTACAACGTCGTTAAACTGTTTTTTCAGATCCAGTGCAAAATTTATGGCGATTTCTGTTTTGCCGCTTCCGTAGTGTCCCGTCAAAATGTTAATTCTTTTCATAAACAACCTCCAGAATTTCGCTTGTTTCGGCAAAGCGTCCGCTTAAGCGCCTTATATATATAATCCAAAGTACAATCCATGCCGCAACAGATAGAACTGTGACAAGCTTGCTTTCAAAAATCATGGCAGATACAGCCCCGAAAACCGCAGCGCCTATAATCGGTAAAATATACATAATAAATGCAATGCGTAAAATCCGCGCCGAAGATGCTCCTATAACTACCGTATCGCCGGTTTTCGCACCGACGGTATTTGTGACCTTTATTTCACGGTCGGGTATGCTGCACAGTCTGCACTCTCCGCAGTCGTGACCGCAGGCGGAATGACGCTTTACTTTTACATTTGCAAATCTGCCGTCGGTATTTACGACAATTCCATGCTCCGTCATGAATATGCACCTCAAAGCAATTATACTAAAATATTAATTTCATTTATTATAACAAATTTATATTTATTTTGCAAGAATTGTGTAGGTTTTTTTGGGTTTTACACACATTTAAAAAGCTTTTGACAGGTTTTTTGGGTAAAAACAATAGTCGACAAAAAAATTTGTTGACAATAACGAAAAAATAGAGTATAATTTGTGCAAGTTCATAGGCTATTTCAGTGGGTAAATCTGATTTTGCACTAATGGAAAGGATTGATATTTATGGAGTTTATCACAAAATTTGAAAAGCTTAAAAAGAAGCTGGATAAGGTTAAAACATCCGCTCTTAAAGAAAGCTTTGCAATTCAGGTAAACATGACGGATGATGACTGCGGAGGAGCATTCTACATTGCATATATCAATGACATTTTTACGGTAGAACCATATGACTATCACGATCACACAGCCATGATTACTTTGAATGCATCCGATTTTGAAAAAATTATCGATAAAAAGCTTGATGTCGATAATGCCGTATCTGGCGGCAAGGTGCTTATAGAAGGTAATGAGGCACACATAAAGGAAGTAATTGACGCTATAGAAAAGCCGGCAAAAAAAGCTGCTTCCAAACCAAAGGCAAAGACAGCGAAAACGGCAGTAAAAGCCGAATCAAAAACTGCCAAAACCGCTTCTAAGACAAGCGAAAAAAAGGAAACAAAACCGGAAGCAAAGCCGGTTGAAAAAGCGGCAGATAAGCCGGAAACAAAGACAGAAACTAAGGCAGAAATCAAAAAAGCTTCTGCAAAAAAGACTTCTGCAAAAGATACAAAATAATCGGTTTATTATATCACGATGATAAAAAAACGGATCAAGACAGCGGTATTGCCGTAGTTTTGGTCCGGTTTTGCATTTTGAAAAAAAGTAAAAAAACAGTTGACACATGTATTGCATTGTGTTATAATTTTATGGTAACCGCATAGGTATGGTCATCAAATTTGCATTTTTAAAGCAAATACCATATATAGCGAGATTGGATGAAGGAGGTGCTTCATATAATGTATGCAATTATTGAAACAGGCGGCAAGCAGTACAAGGTTTCCGAAGGTGATGTTGTTTTCATCGAGAAGGTAGCCGGCGCTGAGGGCGACGCTGTTAAGTTTGATAAGGTTTTGGCTGTAGGCGGCGATAAGGCTGTGTTCGGCACACCGGTTGTTGAGGGTGCAAGCGTTGACGCTAAGGTTCTCGCACAGGGCAAGAACAAGAAGATTATCGTGTTTAAGTACAAACCGAAAAAAGGCGAAAAATGCAAGCAAGGTCACAGACAGGCATTTACAAAAGTTCAGATTGAAAAAATCAATGCGTAATTATGACTGAGATTAAAATTTTTCGGGATGGCTCGGGTAATATCATCAAAGCAGAGCTGTCTGGGCATACAGGCTTTAAAGAAGCCGGGAGCGACATTGTGTGCGCTTCTGTTTCGTCGGTTGTGTTTATGGCGTTAAACGGCATAGAAAAAGTGCTCGGTATAAATTTCGGGTATGAAACCGATGACGGATATTTGTTTTTTGTATTGCCTGATGATTTAGATGATGATAACAGAAAGAACATAAACATTTTGCTGGAGTCGATGTATTTGTTTTTGTGTGATTTGCAAAAGCAGTATTCTGGCAATATATTGTTAACCGAATTGGAGGTGTAATTCATGTTTAGCTTAAACATTCAGTTGTTTGCACATAAAAAAGGTATGGGTAGTACCAAGAACGGACGTGACAGTGAGTCCAAGCGTCTTGGCGTTAAAAAAGGCGACGGTCAGTTTGTTACATCCGGTAACATTCTGGTAAGACAGAGAGGTACTAAAATCCATCCGGGTGTAAATGTTAAAAAGGGCAGTGACGATACACTTTTTGCAGTTGTTGACGGTAAGGTTAAATTTGAAAGAGTCGGCAAGGATAAGAAGAGAGTAAGCGTTTACGAAATTGCTCAGTAATATTTTGATATTAATAAAAATCCCGGGTTAATCTCGGGATTTTTTAGTTTTAAAAAATATGCAGATGCATATAATAAATCTGCATACAAAGGAAGTGGTGTTTTCATGTTGACAGATACAGCGGAAATATATATAGAAGCCGGCAACGGCGGCAACGGACTGGTGAGCTTTCACAGGGAAAAATATGTTGCGGCAGGCGGTCCGGACGGCGGTGACGGCGGCAACGGCGGCAATGTAATTTTTTTGGCTGATGACAAACTCAGCACACTTGCCGATTTCAGATACCGCAGGAATTATAAGGCTCAAAACGGCGAGGACGGCCGTGCGGCACGCTGTTCAGGCAAAAACGGCTCAGACCTTGTGGTAAAAGTTCCGTGCGGAACGGTTATACGCGATTTGACAAGCGACAGAATAATTGCCGACATGAAAACCGTCGGACAGGAATTTGTGGCGGCAAAGGGCGGCAGCGGCGGCTGGGGCAACAGTCATTTTGCAACGGCTACCAGACAGATACCTCGTTTTGCAAAAAGCGGTATTGAGGGCGAAAGCCGTAAAATAAAGCTTGAGCTTAAGCTTTTGGCAGATGTCGGGCTTGTGGGCTTTCCGAATGTCGGTAAATCTACTCTTTTGTCCGTGGTGAGCGATGCGCGCCCAAAAATAGCGAACTATCACTTTACTACTCTTGAACCTAATCTCGGTGTTGTGCGCCCGGCAGAGGGCAACAGCTTCGTCATGGCGGATATTCCCGGACTTATCGAGGGCGCAGGCGAAGGAGTAGGTCTTGGGCATGAATTTCTGCGCCATGTGGAGAGAACAAGACTTCTTCTTCATGTGGTTGACGCGTCCGGCATAGAAGGCAGAAATCCGATAGAGGATTTTGACCTGATAAATAAAGAATTAAAAACTTATAATCCGGCATTTGCCGAAAGACCTCAGATAGTCGTTGCAAATAAGATGGACGTAATGTATGACGAAAGCATTTTTAACGGCTTTTGCACCGAAATGGAAAACCGCGGTTATAAAGTGTTTAAGATTTCCGCAGCGTCAAATAAAGGCGTAAAAGAGCTTATAATGTATGTTTCATCAATACTTGACGACATCCCGATACCGGTCTTGTATGATGAGGATGAGGCGGAAACAACAGTTATTTCGTTCAAGGACGAGCAGCCGTTTACCGTAAGCGTAGAAAACGGTGTGTATGTCGTCGAAGGCAGCTGGATAAAGCGTATGCTCGGCTCCACAAATTTTGAAGATAACGAGTCGCTCCAGTATTTCCAAAATGCACTCAGGAAAAAAGGCGTTATAAAGGCGCTCGATAAAGCCGGTATAAAAGAGGGCGATCCCGTAAGAATGTATGAACTGGAATTTGACTATATAAAATAATATAAAGCTTTTGTCGTAACGGTTTGCGGTAATTAAAAAACTCCTGCGCATGCACTTTTCGGAGTGCATGCGCAGGGGTTTTTATAGGCTCTCAAAGAAATTATTTTGCTATTGCCAATGGCCGTAATGTATTTAAGCTATCCCATACAAATACTTTTACAATGTCACTGTCTTCCTTTTCATAGCCGTTTACCCATGTATCTATGCCGGTGTCGGAATATCCCGGAACTGCAAAGCTTTGTGTAGATAGTTTTTTTAGGCTTCCGTTTTGTTTATAAATTGCAACACAAACAATTCCGCTAATTTCTTTTTCGGTATTGTTAATTGCATAAGAGTTAACAGAAAGCGTATTATCCACATATTCATAATTCAAAACTTTATGTTCAAAGTCCGGAAATTCTGTTGCACATTCATTAATAAAATAATCTGTATTATTGCCGAGTGAAAAATCTTCTGTATCACTTTTTATTGTAATATACCACCTTGTATTGTCATAATCCTTAGGATTGTATTCAAGCGAAACAGTTTTGCTTTCCCCGACATCAAGGCTTTCTATCGACTGTGTATCGACAATTTCTCCGTCCTCGCTGCCTGCATGAAGTTCAACAGTTATATTGTCAGCCGGAGAGTACCCTTTGTTTTTCGCAATAACCTCTGCAACAGATGTCGGCAAAAACTCATAGCTGTTAATTTCGCTTATGGCAATATCTGCATGACCTATCTCAAATTCAGCGGAATTATTATCAAAATTATATTCTTCGCCGGATAAGATTTCCGCAGTTATTTTAATCTTTCCTTTTGTTAGTGTGTCGCCGGTTTTAAATGCCGCCGTCACTTCTTTTTCTTCGCCGGCTTTCAGTGTTTCGTTAAAGGTGAGTGTGTTGTTCTCGGAGCCGTGCGCATTATATACCTTGATTGAATATCCCTCAATCGGCAGCTCGCCGTTGTTTCGGATTGTCATATTAAACTCATTATCGGAATTCAGGCTCATATTGCTTTCGACATAGTCAACGGGCATAACCTCAATATCATACGATGGCTCTAAACTGAGCGTGTAAAGAGATGATGTGCTGTCCGCCTCGGTGGTGTAAGCGGTGAGGATAGTACCGTTTTCCGATAAAACACAGGTCGGATACTTTGAATAGCCGTCGTTTGACGACACATCGATAATGTCACCCCATGCGCCGTCCTTATAAAGCACGCCCTTGATTTGCGCGCCGCCCTCAACCGGGCAAGACCACAAAATTGCAATATTGCCGCTGTTTTCCGACACTGAAAATCCCTCGCAAAGAGAATATCTCTCACTGTCGAAAACCTTGCAGATATCTCCGCCGTCCAGGTCGCGGTAATTAATATTGTTTTCACTGTACCAATAAAGCCTGCCGCTGTTAATCATTATATTTGAATCAAGAACCTCGTTGTTTGTTACATTTGTTTCGCCGCTGCCTATCAGATATATTTCTCTGTCGGAAATGGTAGATATATTTCCGTCTGAGTCGTGAATATATGCAGTGTAAAGCACATTATCCTTATAGCCTGTACTTAAATCGGTGATTGCATTAAGTTCATTCTTTACAACGCTTTCACTGCTCCATGAACCGTTATAAACGCGCTTCACAATTGAGCTTTTTCCGTCAACACCTAAGATGTCGTTTGCACTGTTCTTTATCCACACAACGCTGACTTCATCACCGTTTACAGCAACTCTCGGCAGTGTGTCAAGCTCATCATTATCAGTCAGCACGGTCGGTTCGTCAAATCCGTTTCCGTTCCATTTTGCAATGCAGATTTCCGCTTGTTTTCCTATCTCAGCAAGTGATAATTCCTCCGGCATAACGGATTTCTGATTTTGCCATACTATATATTCGCCCGAAATTCCCGGATAAAAATCCGCTGTTCCGTCATCGCACACGGGTGTGGGGGAGGACCATGTGCCTGCTTCTTCATTGTAAACCGAATAAACAAGCATCTGCCTGTTTTCGGCTGTTCTTTCAGTGTTATCGGCAGTATAAATCAAAACCTTTGTGCCGTTAATATCGGTTATCTGTGGTTGAGCATTCGGATAAATATTGTCTGCAAGCAAGCGTAAATCCTTGTTGGAATAGTCTGCCGACATTAGTGCAAGTTGCGGCTCTTCGGCATACCAATTCGTGTCGGACTGATAGCCGCGGTTTTCCGTGCCGTACACGTTTTCCGCACTGTATCCGCTGTATAAGTCATTCATTGACATCAGACTTGCCGTCTTAGACTTTATCCACGATTTATCCTTGTCATTAGGAAATGTTGAATATATTACGCCCTTGTTCTTGTCAAGGCTTACAATATCGTCTTTTGACGCAAGCTTTTTGCCGAGGAACACAAGCTCATAGCCTGCCTTCGCCGTGAGGAACACACGCATATATTCCGAAACTTCCTCGCTCAACCCCATTTTAAGATTGAGAGAGCCTTCTCCCGTTGCGCCGAATGTTGCAACGTGCGGCACGCCCACGCCTGCGCCCAGCCTGAGCGTTACATCTGAGTTAAAATAAAGTCCGGTCGGGTCTGTGTCGTCCTTCTCCTGATTTGTTCCGCTGAAAACCGGTCTGAAATTTTTTAAATCAAATTTGTATATATTCGCTTCAAGCCCCGCGCCAAGCTCACCGCCTATTGTGTAATAGCAGGGAATTGTGTATATAAATACCTGACCTTCGTATGTATAGCTTATCTTTATTTCAAAATCTACATATCCGTGGACATTTTTATAGTCCCAATTTCCGTTTTTGTCACGCTTGATTTCTGCATATCCTGTGCAGTCTATGCCAAAGTCCGAATCACCCTTGCCGGTGCTTTTCAAAACCTTTCCGTCCCACATGCTCATGCTGAGTGGTTTCTTTAATTTTTTTGCCTGTTTCATTCTTGTATCATTTCTTAATTGTTCAAGAGTGCGTGTGCTTTTGTTATATTTTTTTGAAAGGTTGTTGTTGTAATCGTCAATTGCCGATTTGTATCTTGCGAAATTAAAATTCTTGAATTTAATCGTTCCGTTCTTTTCTTCTGTCACAAGATTTTCTACGCCTATCGCTATCGACATTGTGTCGTTGTCCGAATACGCAACCGTTACCGGAATGAAGTCCAGTTTCCACGAAAGCTCCGTTCCGCCCAGAATGGGCGCTTCCTCGGGAATTGTAAACTTTATGTCCTTTCCGAGTTTAAAATCAAATTTTCCCTTTTTGGAAGTTTCAAAAACCTCGTCAGTTTTTTTGCCGATTATATTAAGTTTGGTTGTAATAGTTGAAGAACGTAATTCTTTGCTTGATTTATCGACCGCAATTATATACACAGGTTTGCCGGCTTCAAACAGCGCTCCCAAATTGATGTTTTCTATTGAATCTGTAAGACTGTTATATTTTATAAATGCGCTTTTGCTGTCTGTAATTCCCTGCGTAAGATACACTGCTCTGTTTGATGCGGCAGTGCCTTTCCAATCTATATCAAGCTTTATGTCATATAATTTGTTGTCTTTGTTTTTATCTATGTTTAACGATGTTTTTAATATGTCTATACTTTTTATGCCGCTTTTTACTACCGCGGATTTTATAACAGGAGCATTGCCGGTAGTGCTTGAGGAATTATATTTATTTTTGTCAACAGTTCTCGGCTTGGAGTTATAATGTATTGCGGCGCCTGTGAGGTCAGCGTTCAAGGAGCCCATATCTATATTGTTCCATTGCTCGGCACTGCCGGAATAATATACGTCCTTCAGGCTTCTGCATTCGAAAAACGCATATCCGCCGATAGAAGTAACGCTGTCGGGTATTGTTACGCTTGTAAGGCTAGTGCAATCGTAAAACGCATAGCCATTGATAGAAGTAACACTGCTGGGAATGTTTACGCTTGTAAGGCTGCTGCAACCGTAAAACGTTGCGAAACCGATAGAAGTAACGCTGTCGGGTATTGTTACGCTTGTAAGGCTGCTGCAATTGTAAAACGAACGGTCGCTGATAGAAGTAACACTGTCGGGAATGTTTATGCTTGTAAGGCTGGTGCAAGAGTGAAACGTAGAGTCGCCGATAGAAGTAACGCTGTTTGGTATGTTTATGCTTGTAAGGCGGATACAATCGAAAAACGCATATTCGCTGATAGATGTAATCCCGTTTTGAATAATTACCGTTTTTATACTGTTTATTTTGGCTTTCCATGGTGCACTTTTATTTAACATCTCCCCAGTGCCGCTTATTGTGAGAGTACCGTTATCATCAAGCGTCCAATACACGTTATCTCCGCATTGTCCGCTTGTTGCTGCCGACGCGGTAATCGGCAATGCTGTGAACATGCTCATAAGCATACAAAATGCCAATAATAAACTCATACCTCTTTTTTTCATTTCAAAACCCCTCTTTAAAAATTAAAAAGTGCATAACCCATATTTCAGAGTCATGCACCGAAAAACGCATTATCTCTAAAATTGTCAAGGTTGTCACACACTTACAATCTATACCAATGCAAAGATATGGCAAAAACAAGAGAAATGCGTTTTTGCCGAAATCATATTCATCTTTGCATAACTATCCTATTATATTGTAAGTATGTGACTATACCAGTATATCACAAATTTCTATGCAATTCAATACTTTGCAGTGATTATTTACCGTAAAAAATCCGCAGGATTAAATCCTGCGGAAAAATTTACGCTTTTAATATAATTTCATAATTAAACTTTTTTACAGATGGCTGTTTATAAGAGAACTGAGATTTTCAAGTGCTTCGCCCGTTCCGTTTGCAACGCACGATACCGGGTCATCGGCAATTTTTACCGTAATTCCCGTATGCTTTGTCACGAGCTTGTCCAGACCGCTCAGAAGCGAGCCGCCTCCTGTAAAAAGTATACCGTCTTTCATTATATCGCCGAGAAGCTCCGGAGGCGTTCTTTCAAGCACTCCTTTTACACCGTTTACTATATCCATAGCAGGCTCTGTGAGAGCGTCAAGCATTTCTGTTGATGAAACCTTTACGGAAGCGGGAAGCC
The DNA here is from genome assembly GCA_934481345.1 of uncultured Clostridia bacterium. Lineage (GTDB taxonomy): Bacteria > Bacillota > Clostridia > UMGS1810 > UMGS1810 > CAKSIN01. The sequence goes on along the minus strand of CAKSPF010000011.1, from coordinate 24,108 downwards.
CGTTTTTGAGGCTTCTGCCCTTTACGTCCATAAATGTGGTTTCCTCCGGCGGATAGCAACAGCCGATAGTCCTTTTTACCGCTTCGGCAGTGCTGTCGCCGATTGTTATGTTGTGCTCTTTTTTAATATATCTTACTATTGACTGGTCAAATTCGTCGCCGGCAATTTTGATTGAATCGTGAACTACTATTCCGCAAAGTGAAATAACCGCTATATCGCAGGTACCTCCGCCGATATCCACTACCATAGTACCCTTTGGCTTATTTATATCCACACCTGCGCCGAGAGCAGCCGCGAGCGGCTCCTCAATCAGATATGCTCTTTTTGCACCGGCATTTGTCGTAGCGTCAATAACGGATTTCTTTTCTACTTCTGTTACGATGCTCGGTACGCAGATTACGACCTTTGGCTTGAATATGGATTTTGTGCATACTCTGCTGAGCAAATCCTTTATCATAACCTCTGTAGTCAGATAATCCGATATAACACCTGCTTTAAGCGGACGTATTGCAACAATGTTGGACGGTGTGCGTCCTATCATTTTGCGTGCATTTTCGCCTACGGCAAGCACTTTTTTTGTATTGTTATCTATAGAAACCACACTCGGCTCGTTTAAAACGACGCCCTTGCCCTTTACATAGACAAGTATTGTAGCAGTTCCCAAATCTATTCCGATTTCCTGCGTTTTCCAAAACGGCATTCCGGTATCCTCCTAAAAAAACATTGCTACTATAATTATACATTTTATTTCAAATAAATCAATACCCTGCTGCAAATTTTGCCAAAAGAATTTGCAAAATGTATCAGACAGCCTGTATACAGTTTTTGCAAAAAATCAAAAAAGTAACCACATGCATGCAAAATGAATAAAATATTATTGCAGCATATTTTATGCTGATACTTTGAGGGGAGGAAAAAGATGGATAAGGTACTGATTGTTTTTCTATCTGCAACCGGCGCTGCCAGAATAAAAGCCTTGCTCGAAAAGAAATATGCAATACCCTCAAAAGTTTTGCAGACTCCGTCTAAGCTCTCCGAAACGGGATGCTCATACAGTCTTGAATTAAGCGAAAGACACTTACAGATTGCATGGAATCTTGTGAAAAATTCGGGCCTTACCTCAAAAGGAGTCTACAGAAAAGGCAGTCTGGTAAAAATATTATAGCGGGTGATTTTTGTGATTTATCTTGATAATGGCGCTACCACTTGGCCGAAGCCTCCGGCGGTTTTGAAAGAGTTGAACAGATGTTTTAAATATTACGCTGCCAACCCGGGAAGAAGCGGACACGATATGGCAGTAAAGACAGCGGATATGGTGTATGAATGCCGCAATGCTGTGAGTGATTTTTTCGGCATGGACAGTCCGGAAAGAGTTATATTCACATTAAATGCTACCCACGCGCTGAATATTGCAATAAAGGGCAGTTTAAGAGCCGAATCGCATGTGATTATAACTTCAATGGAGCACAACAGCGTGCTCAGACCGGTGTGCGGTCTTGGGATTGATTATGATATTGTTGAGGCGGATGAATACGGTTATGTAAATCCGCAGGATATTGAAAGCAAAATTAAAAGCAATACCCATTTGATAGTATGCACACTGGCATCAAATGTATGCGGCTCTGTGCAGCCCTTTGAAAAAATCGTCCGCATTGCAAAAAAATATAACATACCTTTTTTGCTTGATGCTTCTCAGGGCGCCGGAGTAATAAAAATTGATATGCAGCAAACAGGTATAGATATGCTTGCCGCTCCGGGACACAAAGGACTGTACGGACCTACCGGAACGGGTGTTTTGTGCATAAATACAGATAATTTGCCGGATACGCTTATCGAAGGAGGAACCGGAAGCCGTTCAAAAGAATCGGTGCAGCCTCCGGAACTTCCGGACAGATATGAAAGCGGTACGCTTAATGTGCTCGGTATAGCCGGTCTGAAAGAGGGAATAGCCTTTATAGAAAAAATAGGAACTGACGGGATATTTCATCATGAAAATAAGCTGTCAAATATGCTTGCGGAGGACTTGTCGGTTATTCCGGGAGTGCGTCTTGCGGGATACAGTGCAGACAGACCGCGGATCGGCGTGGTATCTGCCGTAATTGAAGGAATTGACTGCATAAGCGTTGCACAGCAGCTTAACAGTGAGTACGGCATAGCCGTAAGGGCAGGCTATCACTGTGCATATACGGCGCATTGCTCCATAGGTACCGGAGATATAGGCACGGTACGATTCAGCCTCGGAATTTACAATACGGCTGACGAAATCAAAAAAACCGCGTATGCCGTAAACCGTATCGCAAGGCAGGTACGTTAAAATAATTTTTTTGCAATTTTTTTGCTTTTGTGATAAAATTATTTTAAATGTATATAATCGGCGGAGTGAATAATTTTGAAGATACGGATAATTTGTGTGGGTAAATTGAAAGAAAAATACTTAAAGGACGGTATAGCGGAGTATGCAAAGCGCCTTTCGCGTTTTTGCAGTTTTGAGATTGCGGAGTTATCTGATGAAAAAATACCGTCAAACCCGTCTGACGCACAGTGCTTGAAAGTGCTTGAGTCGGAGGGTGATGCGATTTTAAAGAAAATGTCCCCGGACGCATATGCCATTGCTCTTTGCGTTGAGGGCAAACAGCTTTCCTCCGAAAAGCTTGCCCGAAAAATGTCGGATATAATGCTTAGCGGAAAAAGCACTGTGGAATTCATTATAGGCGGCTCGCTCGGTTTGGCGGACAGCGTTAAGCAACGCTGTGACTTTAAACTGAGTTTTTCGGAATTTACCTTTCCGCATCAGCTTATGAGGCTTATACTTTCCGAGCAGATATACCGTTCTTTTAAAATTAATTCCAACGAAGAATATCACAAATAACGATTATGAGGTATATGGATTATGGATGGAATGAAAACAGCTGAAAAAATCAATTTATGTATGAGTTACATTGAAAAGAAACTAATAAGCGGCAAAACGGATTTGATTTATGACCATATCGTTTGCGGAAATGAAGGAAGTTTTCCGACAGAAAATGAATGCAGGGAGTCTTATCCGAACCCGGAGGGTTACGGCACGGGAATGGAGGATTGCATGATAAGCGGCGCAACCATGCTTGACGGATTGATAACTATGTATGAACGCACAGAAAGCAGTGATGCAGCAAGACTTGCATCACGCATTGCAAACGGTATGCTAAAAAGTGCCGAAAGTGCAGAAAGTCTCGGTTTTATACCGAGAGGTGTAATCCCGTCGGACGGAAAAAGTCATTACATAGATTCGTCTATTGACCAATATACACTTTTTGTTTTTGGTATGCACAGGTATTTTAATTCTGTGCTGTGTACACGGGACGACAAAACCAGAATAAAAAATATCGCCGCTGCGCTTGCCGAACGTGCGTCAAAGAATGTGACGAAAAAAAATAATTATGATATATTGCGTGATGATGGAGGAACTACTCTTTGCGGACGGTTTTGGAATAATAACACAAATCATGAAAAAATGCGTTTGCCCATGATTTATGCTTTCGCATGGGAAACAAACAAAGACAGCAAATTTTTAAAAAAATATGAGGAAAAAATTTACGAAGCGATTGAAAAAAGCCTGCCCATGACATCATATTGGCATTTGTACGCAATTCACCAAATGCAGGTATCGCTCAAAGTTTGCTATGATATTGAAACGGATTCTAAAAGGAAGGCGGCACTGCTTAATATTATGTGCAAGGCTGCCGAATATACGGCGGATGTTTCAGACAACGTCAGGGCACAGCTAAAGGATGCTTTTAAATATAATTTGCCACAGATTTCTTTCAGAAACTGTGAAATGAAGCATGACGGCAGATTTTCGGCTATGAATGTTCCGAATGATTTGATTCCGATACGAGCGGACAATCCGGATTACTGGACGCTTCAGGATGCAGCGATAGTATCTATTGTGTGCGGTCTTGTGCCGGATACCGAAATTCCGCGCAAGGCTTTGGAGCTTTTAAATGAGGGCTTTGATAAAATTGATTTCAAAATTCATCAGAGGTCGCTGCCTGTGCAGTTTTTTGCCGCATTTTGCAGGACTGAGATCTAATAAAAAACAGCATAGTCCAAATGATATGCACCCCAAAAGTTAGACACTTTAGGAGGTGCATATCAAAACCCGGACTATGCTGTTAAAAAATATAAAACTTATTTTTCTATAAGGCTTTTGCCTGTCATTTCTTTCGGAATATCAAGTCCCATAACCTCAAGAAGTGTAGGCGCAAGGTCTGCAAGGCGGCCTTCGTTTAATTTTACATCGCCTATGCCGACGCCTATAAGCGGTACTACATTTGTGGAGTGAGCAGTAAACACGCTGCCGTCGGCAGGGTCTATCATCTGCTCGGCATTTCCGTGGTCTGCCGTAATGAATATTGCTCCGCCCATAGAAACTACCTTGTCTGCAACTTTTCCTATGCAGGTATCCACTGCTTCTACAGCTTTTACGGCAGCTTCCATAACTCCCGTGTGACCTACCATATCACAGTTTGCATAGTTTAATACAACCAAGTCGTATTTGCCGGTGTCAAGAGCTTCAAGAAGCTTGTCTGTAACTTCAAATGCACTCATTTCGGGCTTTAAGTCATATGTTGCAACTTTCGGGGAAGAAACAAGTATTCTGTCTTCTCCTTCATAAACTTTTTCAACACCGCCGTTAAAGAAGAACGTAACGTGCGCGTATTTTTCGGTTTCCGCAATTCTGAGCTGCTTCATGCCTTTAAGCGACAGATACTCACCGAGTGTGTTTGTAAGCTTCTGCGGCTTGAATGCAACGTGTACATTAGGCATGCTTGCGTCATACTGTGTCATTGTAACATAGTATGTTTTAAAGTATTTTCTTTCAAATCCGCTGAAATCGGGATCTACAAGAGTTCTGGTAATTTCTCTTGCGCGGTCGGGGCGGAAATTGCAGAATATCACACTGTCATTTTCTTTTATTGTTCCTACGGGATTTCCGTTTTCGGTAACAACGGTTGGTACTACAAATTCGTCCGTTACGTCTTTTTCATAAGACTCTTTTACCGCGGTATACGGGCATTCACAGGTTTCACCCTTGCCGTTTACCATTGCGTCATATGCCTTGACAACTCTTTCCCAGCGGTTATCTCTGTCCATTGCATAATATCTGCCGGAAACGGTTGCAATTTTACCTGCGCCGATTTCTTTTGTTTTTTCATAGAGTTCTTTGATAAAGTCTGCTCCGCTTGTGGGGGATACATCTCTTCCGTCCAAAAAGCAGTGTATAAACACTTTTTCAATACCCTGTTTCTTTGCAAGCTCAATAACGGCAGTAATGTGCTCTATGTGGCTGTGTACACCGCCGTTTGAGAGAAGTCCCATTATATGAAGCGCTGAATTGTTGTCTTTGCAGTTTTTGCATGCTGCAAGAAATTCTTCGTTTTCAAAAAATTCACCGTCTTCTATGGCTTTTGTAATTCTTGTAAGCTCCTGATAAACAATTCTGCCTGCACCGATGTTTGTATGGCCGACTTCGGAGTTACCCATCTGACCGTCGGGAAGACCTACGTCAAGACCGCTTGCGTGAATTATAGTTGTTGGATTCTCGGCTGTGAGTCTGTCGAGGTTAGGCTTGCTTGCGCTGTAAACAGCGTTGCCTTCTGTATGTTTGCTCAATCCGTAGCCGTCAAGTATGGCAAGAACAACCGGTTTTTTACTCATATTTATTCTTCCTTTCAATTTAAAATCTCTGCCCACACTGCCGGCGGACAGAGATTCGGCAAAATGATATTATTAACTGTTTACTATAACAGAAAAATCGTTTGCTTTAAGGCTTGCACCGCCAACCAAACCACCGTCAATATCGGGTTTTGAGAACAGCTCCTTTGCATTGGAAGCGTTTACGCTGCCGCCGTACTGAATAATGATTTCGTCTGCTGCGGCATTTCCGTAAACCTCAGCAACTGCTTCTCTTATCTTCTTGCAAACTTCCTGAGCCTGGTCGCTTGTAGCGGTTTTGCCTGTGCCTATTGCCCAGATCGGCTCGTATGCGATTATGCATTTTTTAACCTGTTCTTCGGTTAATCCCAAAAGCGCAATCTTTGTCTGCATAGCAACAAGCTCAAATGTTATTCCCTGTTCTCTCTGCTCAAGTGATTCGCCTACACAGATTATCGGAATAAGGTTGTGCTCAAAAGCTTTGAGAACCTTTTTGTTTACTGTTTCGTTTGTTTCGTTGAAATACTGTCTTCTTTCGGAGTGACCGATTATAACGTATTTTACACCCATTTCTTCGAGCATAGACGGAGCAATTTCTCCGGTGTATGCACCGCTCTCTTCAAAATACATATTTTCAGCGCCTACTTCAATAGCAGAACCTTTAACTGCCTCTATGGCGTTTGCAAGGTTTGTAAAAGGCACGCAGATTATGCACTTGTTCTTTGCGTCTGCAACAAGCGGCTTAAGCTCATTTATAAGCTCGGTTGTCTGTGCCGGTGTTTTGTTCATTTTCCAGTTTCCTGCAGCAACTATTTGTCTCATGGTTTTGTCATATCCCTTCAAAAAATTTTTTCATAATAAGCGGGGGAGTGTGCTCCCCCGTATTTTAATAAATCTTATTTATCATTTAATGCAGCAATGCCTGGGAGTTCTTTGCCTTCAAGGAATTCCAGCGAAGCGCCGCCGCCTGTGGAAATATGGCTCATCTTATCGCCGAGGCCTGCCTGGTTTACAGCCGCAACGCTGTCACCGCCGCCGATGATTGTAGTAGCGTCGATTTTTGCAAGAGCTTCAGCAATTGCATTTGTACCTTTTGCAAATGTAGGCATTTCAAATACGCCCATAGGTCCGTTCCATACAACTGTTTTAGCGTCTTTAACTGCGTCTGTATAAAGAGCTATTGTCTTTTCGCCTATGTCAAGACCTTCCCAGTCTGCTTCTATGCCGCCTCTTTCAACGGTTTTGTGCGGAGCGTCATTTGAGAATTCCTGGGCTACAACCGTATCTACCGGAATCAAAAGCTTAACGCCTTTTGCCTTTGCCTTTTCCATCATTTCTCTTGCGTAGTCAAGGTAATCTGCTTCAAGAAGCGACTTTCCTACTTCTTCGCCGAGAGCCTTCATAAAGGTGTAAGCCATACCGCCGCCGATTATGAGTGTGTCAACCTTTTCAAGAAGGTTGTTTATTACGGAAATCTTTGAAGATACCTTTGAACCGCCGAGAATAGCTACAAAAGGTCTTACCGGATTGTTTACGGCATTGCCGAGAAATTCTATTTCTTTCTGAATAAGGTAACCGCATACGGCAGTGTCAAGATATTTTGTTACACCGACGTTTGAGCAGTGTGCTCTGTGAGCAGTACCGAAAGCGTCGTTTACAAATACGTCTGCAAGTGATGCAAGTTCCTGGCTGAAGGAGTCAATGTTCTTTGTTTCTTCAGCTCTGTATCTTGTGTTTTCCAAAAGTACAACGTCGCCGTCTTTCATCTCTGCAACTGCTTTTTTTGCATTTTCGCCTACAACGTTGTCGTCGGCAGCAAAAACAATATCCTTTCCGAGCTTTTCGGTTAATTTCTTTGCAACCGGAGCAAGGGATAATTCAGGCTTGGGTTCGCCCTTCGGCTTGCCCATGTGTGAGCAGAGAATAACCTTTGCATTATGGTCTATAAGGTATTTGATTGTAGGAAGCGCACCGTCAATACGGGTTTCGTCAGTGATGTTTCTGTTCTCATCAAGCGGAACGTTGAAATCGCATCTTACCAAAACCTTTTTACCGTTTACATTAATGTCTTCAATTGTCTTTTTGTTCATAATATCACCTCATATGAATATTTCATAATACAATATACTTGCATTTTATAACATTTCTACATATTTTTCAAGTCAAAATTGTAAAAATGCATTTAATATATATGTTTGTTATATATTTAACATGTAAATTTGTTATATTTACATAATAATGCTTTTAAATAACGGGCGGCTTTTATAGATATTACTGTTTTTTTATCGGATAAATGAACGCATAAGCGCCGGGCCCCGTGTGTATACCTATGCATGGGCCTATTTCTGCCGTGATAACATTCTTAAAGCCGGTTTTTTCAAGTAGCTTTTCTTTCATTTTCTGTGCAATTTCGGGCAGCATGCCGTGCACGATTATTATCGGCCTGTTACTGCTGAGATCGGCTTCTTCGTTAATAATATCAACCATTCTTGAAATGACTTTTTTCTTTCCGCGTACCTTGTCGCGGTTTGTTACAAGACCGTCTTCTATTGCCATAATGGGGTTTATGTCGAGAACATTTGCAATGATTTTTGTTGTACTGCTTATTCTGCCGCCTTTTACAAGGTAATCAAGAGTAAGCGGAGCAAGGATTATCCCGGATGAGGGAAGTCCTTCTTCAATCATGCTTATAATTTCTTCTTTTGTTGCACCGTTTTGCACCATTTTTGCGGCTTCAAGCACCCAGTATCCGTAACCGTAGGAATAACTCATTGAATCGATAATCGTTATATCGGCATCCGGATTTTCCTCCATAATTTCATTTTTGGCAATAACCGCACTTTGAAAGCTGCCGCTGCCTTTTGATGAAATAGGCACATATATGATGGAATACTCGTCACTGAATTTTTTGAACTCCTCCAGATGCTCATTTACGGTTATCTGAGAAGTTTTCGGTATTTCATCATGCGTTGCGAGATAATCGTAAAATTCACCGATTGTTATATCGTATCTGTCTTTAATGCTTTTTCCGTCAATTGTCAGATTTATCGGAATTATGTGTATGCCGTATTTTTCGGCATCTTCTAAAGTTATATCCGAAGCGGAATCGGTCATTATTTTTATTTTATCCATAATTAATCTCCTTATACTACCAGTCAAATTTGGTAAGATATCCTTGTGTTCCAAGGTCAAAAAAATTATTTTGCCGCAATGCTTCATAAATAACTATGGCAACGGAATTTGATAAATTCAGGCTTCTCAGGCTGTTTCTCATAGGTATGCGTATGCAGTTATCCTTGTTTGCTTTGAGAAGCGCTTCGTCAAGTCCTTTTGTTTCCTTGCCGAAGAGTATATAGTCACCGTCTTTAAATGCCACGTCGCTGTATTTATTCAAGCCTTTTGTGGTTGCATAGTAAAATGTTCCCTTATTTTTGGCAAAAAATTCGTCAATGTTTTCGTAAATTGTTATATCCAGCTGATGCCAGTAATCAAGACCGGCTCTTTTCAGCTTTTTGTCCTCAATTTCAAAGCCCATAGGTTTTACAAGGTGAAGCCTTGAACCCGTAACCGCACAGGTGCGTGCCACATTTCCGGTGTTCTGCGGAATTTCCGGCTCTACCATAACAATATTAAAACTCATTTTGTCCCCCTAAAACTGACTTGCAAATTTTTGTATCCGTTCAACGGCTTTTGAAATTTGTTTTATGCTGTATGCATATGAAACGCGCACAAATCCTTCTCCGCATTCTCCGAATGCCGTTCCGGGAACAACCGCTACTTTTTGTTCATGCAGAAGTCTTTCGCAGAATTCTTCCGAGCTTAAACCGGTTCGCTTGATTGACGGGAAGATGTAGAAAGCGCCGTCCGGTGAAAAACACTGAAATCCCATTTCGTTGAATGCGTCAACAATGATTTTTCTGCGGTCGTTGTATTCGTTTCTCATTGCAATTATGGATTCCTCACCGTTTTTAAGTGCTTCAATTGCCGCATACTGGCTTGTTGTCGGCGAGCACATAATCGCATACTGATGTACCTTGGTTATTTGCTTTGTAAGCACTTTGTCCGCCATCAGGTAACCGAGCCTCCAGCCGGTCATTGCAAAAGCCTTGGAAAATCCGTTTACTACAACGGTTCTTTCTTTCATTCCGGGCAGTGACGCAATCGAACAGTGCTTTTTGGGATATGTAAGCTCGGCATAAATTTCGTCAGATATTACCATTATATTTTTTTCTGTTACCACCTCGGCAATCGCCTTTAAATCTTCTTCTGTCATAATTGCGCCGGTGGGATTGTTCGGATATGAAAGCACCAAAAGCTTTGTCTTGTCCGTTATTTTTTCGCGCAGCTCGTCTGCCGTAAGCTTGAAGCCGTTTTCAGCTTTTGTTTCAATCGTTACGGGCACCGCGCCTGCAAGCATGGCGCACGGCTTGTAGCATACAAATGACGGCTCGTGAATAATTACTTCGTCACCCGGTGAAACCATGGTACGCATAGCAAGGTCTATTGCCTCGCTTCCGCCGACCGTAATCAGAACCTCATTTGCCGAATATGATAAATTGAATTTCTTTACATAATTGCAGACTTCTTCTCTGAGCTCCATAAGACCTGCATTTGAGGTATAGTACGTCTGTCCTCTTTCGAGAGAGTATATACCTGCGTCGCGTATATGCCACGGGGTTATGAAGTCCGGTTCGCCTACGCCGAGAGAAATGGCGTCGTCCATTGTGCTTACAATGTCAAAAAACTTTCGTATTCCCGAAGGCTTCATGTTTGAAACCTTGGAATTTATAAAATTGTTTATATCAAAGTTACTCATAGTGTAATTACCTGCCTGGAATCAGTTTCTTTATCATCAAAAATAATTCCGTCGTCCTTATATTTTTTTAGTACAAAGTGTGTTCCCGTGCTTACTACGCAGTCCATGGGTGCAAGCCGGTTTGCCACAAACGAGGCAACCTCTTTCATGGTTTTGCCCTCTATAATTACTGTGAGGTCATATGCGCCTGCCATCAGGTATACGGACTGAACCTCGGGGAATTTGTATATTCTTTCGGCAATTTTATCAAAGCCTTCGCCTCTCTGCGGAGTTACCTTAAGCTCGATAAGCGCCGTTACAAGCTCTCTGTTTGTTTTTTCCCAGTTAATAATGCTTTTGTTTTTAAGTATTATTTTATCTTTTTTCAGCTGTTCTATTTTTGCCGCGACTTCGGCGACCGACATATCTGTTAAAAGAGCAATTTGTTCTAACGGAGTGTTGCAGTCATTTTCAAGAATTTCAAGTATTTTTCGCATAAAATTCAAATCCTTTCCTAACAAATTATTAGTATCATACCATATATACCGAAAAAATTCAAGTACAAAAAGCGGCGGAAAGCGCAAAAGCTTTCCGCCGACTGCATTTATTTAAAAAGATTTATGCTTATAACATCCCATATGTTTGATGTTTCAAGTCCTCGCCTCCAGCTTGCCGCTCCCGCAAGAGAATAGTTGTTTACAAGTTCTATTCTTTTCTTTACGGTATCGTCATTTTCAAGCCAAAAAGCGCAGGTAGTTTTGCCGTTTTGCCACGAAACCATGTATTGACCGTCCTTTTCTATCCAGGTATATTTCGCGTTGTTTGCGGAAATCAAATTCCAGCCGGTTTCCATACTTATTGCCTTGGAGGAAGTAACGGTACCGTTTTTAATCTCCCAGTACCGCATGTAAAACGGTATTCCAAGAACGAGCTTTTGTGCCGGAACTTCGCTTAATGTCTTTTTTATTGTATCTTCCGTCCAGCCCAGACTTGCTACGGAACCTGCCGTTTTGCTTCCGGCATAGTATTCGTCGTATGCCATAAGCATAACGTAATCGGCGGTTTCGGCGATGGCATTGCGGTCGTAGCACATAGACCATACGGAGCTTGTTACCTCTTTTCTCGTAACGTCCGCAGAAACAAAAAGTCCCATTTCATGCATTGCGAGCGTAACCTCTCTGAGATGTTTTGTGAACATGTCGCGGTTGGAGGTATACATGTTTTCAAAGTCAAAGTTTATGCCTTCTGTTTTGTATTTGCATGCATATTTTATAAGCGTTTCCACCGCTTTTTTGCGTGCGGAAGCATTGTTTAAAAATTTATTCGAAGTGCTTAGCGTAAAGTCCGTTTTGTACATTGCCCACACATCATATCCGCTTGAGTCGGCATAGTTCATGTATGAGGTTGTCAGTGCATTAAAAAAGCTTATTCCGTCCGCAAGGTAGGTCGATTCAACCTTTAGGTCCTCCGCCGATATGTGAAAGCTTGACGGAGATACTATATTTACTCCGGACGGCGAATAATCCGGCGCAGCGCTGTATACTTCCCAGGTAAGGTTTATTTTTTTGTTGTATCTGAAATTGATGTTGTAGTCGTAAACATAGAGAGTATTGTTTTTTGAGATTATTTTAAGCGTTATGACGGCGGTTCGTCTTCTCGGTATGGAATCAAGAGTATAAGTGATGTCGGCATCGTAGGTAAGGGTTGAAATAAGTCCTTTGTTTTCTGAGCTTGTCTGAGAAATATTGTCAATGCTTTTTGATAGTGAAACACCGTTTTGCATTATTGCCTCGGCGGAATCTATGCGGTAATACAGTTCGTTTAAAGCTGTTCCGGTTGAAAGCTCAATGTTTTTTTGCATATTTTCCGCATCGTTTTTTATATAGCTTTTGGCAAAGGAATTGAGTTTGCTTTTTGAGGTGCCGCCGGAGGAATTTAAAAGGCGCACCGTCATTGCCGCAGCCTCTGCCCTGGTGGCATTGCTTGACGGACGGAACGTACCGTCTGAGTAACCGGATATTATACCTGTAGATACTGCCGTGGTAAGCTCTGTAAGATATTTGTAGCGCTTGTTTATGTCGGTAAACGACGGAGTTTTGCTTTTTGCAGGCGAGGTACACCTTGAGATTATAAGCATTATTTCTTCGCGGGTTATCAGATTGTCGGGATAAAAATTGCCGTCCTCCATGCCCGTTATAAGTCCTGCCGAATATGCCGCCCCGATGTCCGTGGAAAATACACTGTCCCCGGAAACGTCGTTAAATATCTTGCTTTCGTATTCCGGAAGGCTTAAGGAACGTGAAACAAGTGCGGCAAATTCGCCTCTCGTAATGTTTGAATCGGGATTTGCCTTGTTTGCCGAGCCTTTAAGAACTCCGGCGCGGTTTAAGGTAAGTATATCGCTTTCCGCCCAGTGGTCGTTAATATCTGTAAGGGTTGAGTTGTCGAGAGAGATGGCCTTTGATGTACCGTGTGCAGATAGGACAGTAACTGCCGCAATAAGTATAGCTGTGATTTTCTTTCGCATATTATTCGGTTTCCTTTCGTCTTTGGATGATTTTTACCTCCTTTAGCCGTTGCTTCGGTATACTGCATCGGATATTTGTTTATATATCCTTGTATATATTGTACTATATTACAGCCGCTTTTTGTAGTGGAAATATATGCAAAAAATTTCTTTGGTTATTTTGGCGATTTTTATTGACATCAGTTCTAAAATAATATAAAATATATAGTATATGTTTTAAGATTTGTGTAGTTGTTCAGGATATAAAATCGGCATATGTTTTATAATTTGATGACAAAAATACAATGACTGCTAAAACTAAATGCAATTTTTTGGAAAAGGAGGTTAAGACATTTTGGAAATATTAATAATTGCCTTGTCTGCAATTGCTGCATGCGTACTGGGATTTTTCGTAGGTTTCATATGCAGAAAGAAAATTGCGGAAGGCAAAATCGGAGTAGCTGAAGAGCGCGCCAAAGAAATTATTGAAGAAGGCCGCAAAGCAGCACAGACAAGAAAAAAAGAAGTTTTGCTTGAAGCTAAGGATGAAATCCATAAGAGCAGAACGGAATTTGAAAAAGAAATAAAAGAACGCCGAAACGAAATGAACCGTCAGGAAAGACGCGTTCAGCAAAAAGAAGAATCTCTTGATAAAAAAGCCGATTCTTTGGAAAAGAAAGACGAGCTTTTGAACAAAAAGCTTAAAGACGCCGATGTACTTAAGGAAGAAACTTTAAAGGTAAAGAATGCACAGCTTGAAATTCTGGAGAGAATATCCGGTCTTTCTGTTGAAGATGCAAAATCTTATCTGCTTAAGAACATAGAGTCTGAGGTAAGACATGAAGCCGCGATAATGATTAAAGACATTGAAACGCAGGCAAAGGAAGAAGCCGATAAAAAGGCTAAAGACATAATAAGCACAGCAATTCAGAAATGTGCCGCAGATCATGTGGCAGAGTCAACCGTGTCGGTTGTAGCTCTTCCAAATGATGAAATGAAGGGAAGAATTATCGGAAGAGAGGGAAGAAACATAAGAACCCTCGAAACATTAACCGGTATAGATTTGATTATTGACGATACTCCGGAGGCTGTAGTTCTTTCGGGATTTGATCCCGTAAGGAGAGAAATCGCGAGAATGGCGCTTGAAAAGCTCATAGTCGACGGAAGAATACATCCCGCAAGAATAGAGGAAACTGTCGAAAAATCCAAAAAGGAAATCGAAGCTATCATTAAGCAGGAGGGAGAACAGGCAACCTTTGAAACCGGTGTGCACGGTCTGCATCCTGAGCTTATCAAGCTTTTGGGAAGAATGAAATACCGTACAAGCTACGGTCAGAATGTTTTGAAACACTCTACGGAGGTAGCACATCTTGCCGGAATTATGGCAGGAGAGCTCGGTGTTGATGTAAAGACAGCAAAAAGAGCAGGTCTTTTGCATGACATCGGCAAATCGGTGGATCATGAGATTGAAGGCTCCCATGTTGACATCGGTGTTGATATTGCAAAAAAATATCATGAATCACAGGATGTAATTCATGCAATTGCCGCACATCACGGCGATGTTGAGGCAAAAACAGTTATTGCCTGTATTGTTCAGGCTTGCGACGCTATAAGCGCAGCAAGACCGGGAGCAAGACGGGAAAATCTTGAAACATATATCAAACGTCTTGAAAAATTGGAGGAAATTGCAGATTCCTTCAGCGGCGTAGAAAAATCATATGCCATTCAGGCAGGCCGTGAAATAAGAATTATGGTTAAGCCTGAGGATGTCAAGGATGAAGAAACAGTATTGCTTGCACGCGATATTGTTAAGAAAATAGAGAGTGAGTTGGAATATCCCGGACAGATTAAGGTCAATGTTATCAGGGAAACGCGCTCAGTTGATTATGCAAAATAAAAATTAATTCGGAGCGGGCGTTTTTGCCTGCTCCTTTTAGTTTTTTTACAGTGTGTGAACCGGAGGAATACAAATTGAGATTTTTATTGATAGGAGATATTTTCGGAAGCTGCGGAATGGATTTTGTTTCAACCGTTCTTAATGAAGTTGTCGATGAAGAAAATATTGATTTTGTAATTGCAAATGCAGAAAATGCGTCCGGCGGAAACGGATTATCCTATGCGGATTATGACGCTCTTATGAATATAGGTGTGGATGTAATCACCATGGGCAATCATACCTTCGGGCGAAAAGATATATTTAAGATTTTTGAAAATGAAAATAATGTCATACGTCCGCTGAATTACCCGTGCGGCACGGCGGGAAAGGGCAGCGTGACGGTAAATGCACACGGCAAAAGAATTTGTGTTATAAATGCTATGGGCAGGGTAAATATTATGAATATTGACTGTCCGTTCCGTGCGCTTGAGGCGGAAATAAAATCCGCAAAGGCTGACGGCGCAGATATTATAATTGTCGATTTTCATGCGGATGCAACAAGTGAAAAGCGTGCCATGGGATATTTTTTGGACGGAAAGGCAACATGCGTTTTCGGCACACATACTCATGTACAGACGGCAGACGAAACGATTTTGCCGAAAGGAACCGCATATATAAGCGATGTCGGTATGACAGGGGCCGTGCACAGCGTGCTGGGAGTTGAACCGCAGGTTATTATAGACAGATTTCTTACTTTCATGCCGCAGCGGTTTGAACATGCGGACGGTAAGGCAAAACTGAGCGGAGCTGTTCTGGAGGTCGATGACAGTACAAACAGTGCAGTAAGTATCAAAAGAATTATTAAATTGTAGGAGAAAGCTATGAAACGAAGCATACTTGCAGTTTTTGTGTCAATAATACTCATTTTATCCGGCTGTTCGCTTAATAAAAACAGCGGTAAAAAAACAAATTCAGAGTCCGGGCTTATACCGGCGGAGGGAGGAACTCTCAATTTGTCGTCATATTCGCCCGATACATTAAATCCGCTTAGTACGCAGTATTCGTGCGTGCGCGACTTTTTGTATCTTGTATATGAAGGGCTTTTTGTTGTTAATGAGGATTTGAGCGCAAGGGGAGTGCTTGCGGAGAATTACAGCGTTTCCGAAAACAACACGGTTTATACCGTCAATCTTAAAAGCGGTATAAAGTTTCACGACGGCTCTGATTTTGATGCAAATGACGTGACAGCCACTTTTGAATATATCCAGAACACAAATTCGTTTTATTTGAGCAATCTTGAAAATGTGCGTTCTTATACTGCAAAGGATAATAAAACAGTGGTAATTACCTTAAAATCCCCTCAATCCGATTTTGTAAACAATCTGGATTTTCCGATAATGCCGTCCGGTTTGCAAAGAGCGAGCTTTGATGTTCCGAATAACGGATTTAAGCCCGTCGGAACAGGTCGCTATAAGTACGATAAATTAAATGAGTATGTAAGCCTTGAGCTTTTAAAAAATGATTCGTGGCACGGCGAAACCAAAGTGTATATACCGAATGTCTGCGTTCGGTTTGTAAAGGATAACGACAGCATGCTTTATGCATTTGACTCGGGTGAAACAGATCTTATCACAACCGACAGAGGACGCTGGGGGGAATTTTCCTATACTGCAAATTTCACAACGAGCGAGGTAACCACTACGAGATATACATTTCTTGGCGTGAATGTAAAGAATTCGTATCTGTCTGATGCCGAAAACAGAAAAAAACTGGCAAAGGCAATAGATAAAAAATTACTTACGGACAGTCTGCTGTTTTCACACGGAACAGTAGCCGATACACCGATTACATCAAAGGCATATTTTTGCGGCAATGCCGATAATTCGCAAAAAAATGATGAAAAAAAGCCTGAATTGCAGAGTACAACGCTGTATCTGCTTTATAATGAAGAAAGCGCTCAGAAACAAAAAATTGCGGAATATCTGAAACGGGTTTTGGAGGAGTACGGAATTAAAATAGTATCTACAAAGGTGGATTTTGATTCGTATCAAAGCAGAATTCAAAGCGAAGATTATCAGCTTTATATAGGCGAGATTGATATGAGCAGGGACGCGTCGGTGCGCTTTATGTTCAATGTTGCTCCGCAGCAGACGCCGGCTGCAACTGAAGGCGAGGACGGTGAAACTGCAGAACAGCTTCAAAATGAGCCTGCGGAAAATACCGCACCTGGAGGCGCTGTGTGCAATTACACAAATCCGGAGCTTGACAATCTTATTTACAGTATGAATGTTGCGGCAAACAAGGAAGATGCGGTTATCGCTTATTCAAATTTCAAAAAGTTTTTTGACGATAACATGCCTCAGATACCGCTTTATCATATAAATGACGCCTTGCTCATCGGTGCGCGAATCAAAGGCAAGGTTAATAAGAATCTTACCAATTTCTACGCCGATTTGGGTGAGATTTACATTAATTACACTAAACAATAATTTGAAAAATCACATTAAATGACAAAAATATTTATATCTCCTGTGCTAAAATAAATTATTATATTTTGGTACGGGAGATTTTCTTATGAAAAGGATTTTTTGCATTTTTATGACTTTGACCTTGATTTTTATGCTTTTCGGATGCGAAAAAAGCAGAACCGCTGCAAATTCAGCCGGAATACTGAAAGCACATTTTCTGAAACTTGATGAGGGCAAGTGCACAGTGTTTGAACTTCCGGACGGCAAGTGCATGTTGACCGACTGCGGAACGGCAGACGATTTTCCGAAAATATATGAGTATGTTCGGAATCTCGGGATTGATTCAATAGACTGCCTTGCTGTAACATATACAGACAGCCTTCATATGGGCGGAGCAAAAAAAGTCATGCAGAATTTTAACGTGCGTGAAATATATGTACCGGAATATGCGGTTAACGTTACTTTGTATAAAAATACCGTTGCCGAGGCGGCAAAGATGAATTGTGCCGTAAGAGAACTGTGCAACGGTACAGCGCTGAAAGATGAAAAGGAAATCTGCATAAGTGCGGTTTCGCCGATAGAAAACAATTATTCAAATAAAAATGACTTTGCCGTATCTCTGATAGTTTCTTACAGAGAAAATACATTTTTTATAGAGGGTGATTGCAGCATTGAGTCAGAAAACGATATGATAAGTTCATTCGGTGAATATATGAAGTCAGATGTGCTTTCCGTTGCGGAAAGCGGAAGCGACAGAGCGTCATCACCTGCTTTTCTGCAAAATGTTTCTCCGGAATATGCTGTTATTCAGGTTCCGAAAATTGCAGATAAAAAGCCCTCCAAAAAGGTTTTGGAGAGCCTGGATATAATCGGTGCGCAAGTCCTGCGAAGCGATATTAACGGCACTGTTGTCATCAAATGCGACGGCACGGATATATCCGTTAATACCGAGGCATGAAAGCATTACCTGCTTTTTGCAAATCCTATCAAAGAAAAAATCAAAAACATTACAATGTTTGCGGCAACTACGGTTGCACCGGACGGAGTGTTCAGTATATACGAGATAATCATTCCGGCAAAAAAACAGAATACTGCGATTATTGCCGAAAAAACAGTCACTTTTTTGAAACTTTTAAATACACGCATTGCCGTAAGCGCAGGAAATACGATAAGAGCGGATATTAAGAGCGAGCCCATCATTCTCATTCCGAGTACGATTGTTATAGCTGTGAGTACCGCGATAATTATATTGTATAACCCGGTGTTAATTCCGAGTGCCTTTGAAAACCGTTCATCAAATGTCACGGAAAAAATAGCATTGTACAGCACTCCGAAAAGTATAATGACAATTACAGACAGAATTATACTCAGCGTCATGTCGCTTTTGCTTATGGCAAGGATGCTTCCGAATAAATAACTGTTCAAATCAGTATTTACACCGCCTGCCGAAACTATTATTATGCCAAACGCAAGCGCACCGGTTGAAATCAGACTTATTGCCGCGTCGCCTTTGATTTTGCCGTTTTCGCTTATGCGGAGCAGCGCTATTGCTGCGATAACGACAATCGGTATTGTCACTTCAAGGGGTGAGAGCCCCAAAACTGCGGAAACAGCAAGCGCACCGAAACCAACGTGCGAAAGTCCGTCGCCAATCATTGAATAACGCTTTAAAACAAGGCTTACACCGAGCAGAGAAGCACATAACGATACAAGCGCTCCAGCTATAAACGCGTTTGTCATAAACGTATATGAAAAAATTGAAAGAATATCGTTCATTTTTGGCTGCCTCCTATAAAGTATTTTCCTATATCCGTTTTTTTGTAGTCGGAAACAGTACCAAAGTAATATGAATTATTCTTTATATGGAGTATATGAGTAGCATACCGGCAGGCAGCTTCAATATCGTGCGAAACCATCATTACGGTAAGCGAGTCTTTTTGGTTAAGCTCAAAAATCAGAGAGTACAGCTCGTTTGTTATAATCGGGTCGAGCCCGGCTGCCGGTTCGTCCAGAACAATCAGTCCGCCTGCGGCGCAGAGTGCTCTTGCAAGCAGGACACGCTGCTGCTGTCCGCCGGATAACTCCTGATAGCTTCTCTTTTTTAAACTCTCTATTTCCATTTTTTTAATTGCTTTGTTTGCGGCGGCTTTGTCCTTCTTTGTGTAAAACGGAATGAGCATGTGACGGTTTAAGCAACCCGACAAAACTATTTCGTATACCGAAGCGGGAAAGTCGCGCTGAAGCAGAGTTTGCTGCGGAAGATAGCCTATTCGGCTGCAATTGAGCTCTATGCGTCCTTTATATGGTTTTATAAGCCCCAGAAGACCTTTTGTAAGCGTACTTTTTCCGGAGCCGTTTTCTCCCACAATGCATACATAGTCGCCCGGATTAACGCAAAAGGAGATGTTTTCTATAATGTCTTTGCCGTCGTAGCCGAGGCTTACGTTATCATATTTTATTATGCACATTTCAGTTCAAAGCCTCCTTAATTGCAGCCGCATTTTTTTTCATCAGGCTAAGGTATGTTTCGCCGTTTTTGAATTGTTTTTTTGAGATGATGTGGCAAGAATACAGCCTCTTTACCGCGGCTCCGGTTTCCGAACTTATTGTACGGGCAATTCTCGCGTCATTGTAATCCACACAGAAAACAACCGGTATTTTTTCGGATTTTATTTTATTTATGAGAAAAATAACCGTGGCAGGTGACGGCTCGGTGTGTGACGAGCAGCCGGGGAATGCGGCAAAATATTTAAATCTGTAATTTTCTGTTAAGTATCTGAAAGGAAATCTATCACCGAATATCAGAGTTTCCCTTTTCGCCGCTTGTGCTATATGTTTGTATTCAGTATCAAGCTTTTCGAGTTTTGAAGTGTATGAAGCAGTATTTTTTTTGTACATATCGGAATTTTTGCTGTCTGCTTCACACAGGACGCGGCATATGGAGTTTGTTATTTTAACGGCATTTTCCGGGGAAGTCCAGACATGTTCGTCATATTCTTCGTGTCCCTCTTCAATGTTTTCATCATGATGTCCGTGATGTTCCTCTGATTTTTCGTCCATGCCTTCAACGATTTCTTCCTCAAATACATCGACTTCGTCAAGCATCTTTAAAATTTTCATTTTCGATGTGTCCGTGCTTTCGAGAATATGCTCTGCCCATGCTTCCGATTCGCCTCCGACCATAATCAGAATATCGGCATTTGATACATCCGTAATATCCTGCGGAGTAGGCTCGTAGGAATGTGCCTCGCTGCCGGGCGGAAGAAGCATTTTCAGATTGACGGCGTCACCGGCAATATTTTTTACAAAGTCGTATTGCGGAAAAACCGTGCAGACAACATTCAGCCTGCTGTTCTCTGTTTTTGATATTCCGCAGCCGGCGGCAATTGTAATAAGTATTATTGCTGTAAGCAGTATTGCAATTTTTTTCATAATTACCTCTGTCAGAATAAATCAGTAATCTTCTTTGCGGTGCTCTCTTATATATCTGAAAGTTTCATCCTCGCCCTTTTCTTCAAGCATTCTGAGCAAAAATTCTATGCGCTCGGAGGTTTTAGGGTGTATCATTCTTGTTTTTTTGGATTTCAGAAAATAATTCAGCGGATGCGAATCCGTATAGTTTTTGCCTTGATATATTTTACTTGCGGCAACCCTGTCGCAGAACATTTCTATAACATATTTATTCGGCATTTTGACGGGAGAAAGTATTTTTGTTACCGTGCTGTAGTCGGACCAGTATTCAAAATGATGCTTGTTGCGTCCTTTATGGTGCATCCACGCCCTGCTGCAGCCGTATATTTCCCTTTCGCGTTCGTTTGGCGAGCGCTTTCCGTCCTCATAGAATCTGGCGCCGGATATGAACTCTGACGGAGAGTATTTTGACAAATCATGCCTTAATCCCTGAAAGCCTATGCCGGCTTTGAAGCAGTTGCGTATGACGGCATGCCTGTGCGCCGTTATTGTCCTGAAATGTCCGAAAATTCCTTTTAAAAACATATAACATTCCCTTCTTGATTTACAAAATCCGAATCGCTTTTGCGAATCGGATTTTGCAGAGGAAATACCTCAATTAAAGTGTTTTGTTTTCTATTTCGTCTTTTATGAAGCTCATAAACTCGTCAAATGTTTTTGAACCAAGCTCGCCAAGCTTTCTCGAACGTACCGAGAGCGTGTTGCTTTCGATTTCTTTGTCACCCACAATTACCATGTTCGGTACTTTCTCCATGCGTGCTTCTCTTATCTTGTAGCCGAGTTTTTCGTTTCTGAGGTCGATGTCAACTCGTATTCCTTCGTTTATCATTTTGTTCTTAATATCGATTGCATAGTCAAAGTGCTTTTCGGAAACAGGAATAATCTGAACCTGAGTGGGCGCAAGCCATGTCGGGAATGCACCGGCATATTTTTCAATAAGAAGTGCGAGCGTTCTTTCGTAGCAGCCTATTGATGTTCTGTGTATAATATAAGGATTTTTCTTTGAGCCGTCCTTATCGGTGTATTCCATTCCGAATTTTTCAGCCAGAAGCTGGTCTATCTGAATTGTAATAAGCGTATCTTCCTTGCCGTATACGTTTTTAATCTGAATGTCAAGCTTAGGACCGTAGAAAGCAGCTTCGCCTATACCGATTTTGTAATCGATGCCGAGGTGATTGAGTATTTTTTCCATCATATCCTGAGCTTCGTTCCACTGTTCCTCGGTTCCGATGTATTTTTCGCGGTCATTCGGATCCCATTTTGAAAATCTGTAGGATACGTCCTCATACAGACCTAATGTTTTAAGCATGTATATTGCAAGCTCCAGACAGCTCTTGAATTCCTGCTCAAGCTGTTCGGGAGTACACATAAGATGTCCTTCGCTTATGGTAAACTGACGAACGCGTATGAGTCCGTGCATTTCTCCGGAGGCTTCGTTTCTGAAAAGTGTGCTTGTTTCGTTATAGCGCAGCGGAAGGTCGCGGTAGCTTCTCATTTTGTTAAGGTATGCCTGATACTGGAACGGGCATGTCATAGGACGGAGAGCAAATACTTCCTTGTCGGATTCTTCATCACCCATTACAAACATACCGTCTTTGTAATGATCCCAGTGACCCGAGAGCTTGTACAGGTCGCTTTTTGCCATGAGCGGCGTTTTGGTTAACTGCCATCCGAGCTTTTGTTCGGTATCCTCCACAAATCTTTGAAGTATCTGTATTACCCGTGCACCTTTCGGAAGAAGCACCGGCAAGCCCTGACCTATTATATCTACCGTTGTGAAATATCCGAGCTCTCTGCCGAGCCTGTTGTGGTCGCGCTTTTTTGCGTCCTCCAGCTTTTCGAGGTGCTCTTTCAGCTCGTCCTTTGTGGGAAATGCAGTAGCATATATTCTCTGAAGCATTTTGTTCTTTTCATTTCCGCGCCAGTATGCACCCGTAACGCTCAACAGCTTGAAAGCTTTGACGCATCCCGTATCGTATGCGTGAGGTCCGGCGCAAAGGTCTGTGAAATCTCCCTGCTTGTAGAAGGAAATAACAGCGTCCTCGGGTAAGTCGTTTACCAGTTCTATCTTGTACGGCTCGTCCATTTTTTGCAAAAGTTCAATTGCTTCTTTTCGCGGAAGTTCAAATTTTTCGAGTTTTAAACGCTCTTTGACGATTTTTTTCATTTCCGCTTCTATTTTTTTCAAATCCTCCATTGTGAAATTTTCGGGAGAATCAAAATCATAATAAAATCCGTCGTCAATGGCAGGACCGATGGCAAGCTTTGTGTCCGGATACAGTCTTTTTACTGCCTGTGCCATGACATGTGATGCCGTATGGCGTAAAATATCTTTTCCCTCTTTATCTTCAAAGGTTAATACCTTTAATTCGCAGTCGATGTCTATTGAGCAGGTAAGTTCTTTTACTTCACCGTCAACCAATCCGCCGAGTGCTGACCTTGCAAGGTCGTCGCTTATTGATTTTGCAGCTTCATATACCGTAACTCCAGGCTCAAATTGTTTTGTACCGTTATCAGTAATAGTAATGTTAATCATTATGTTTAAACCTCCGTATAAACGCGATATAATATTTTATTATATGCTTTATTGTAAAAAAAGTCAAGAAATTGCTTGATTTTTATGCAATAATCAAATATAATATTATTTATATTTTACGGGAGGTGCTTTGAGTTGGATATTAAGCACATTAAAAGAGTTTTTGTTTTAATCGGTGAACATCTTATTTTTGCGGTTTTGTCACTGTTTTTTATATCGGTATTTCCGTGGGCACTTAAATACAACACTGCGAAGATAATTTATACCGTAGTGATGGGATTTGCATATTCGGCATCGGTATACGGCAGCTCGTGGCACAATTCCGCAAAGGATTACAGAGCATATAAAAGTTTAAAGAAGAAAATGCCGGAATCGGAAGTGCAATTTAAGCTTTACATGGGATTTATATACGGCATAGGCATTTTTGTTTTAAATATTGTGTTGCTTTTATTGGCATGCAATGCTGCAGACGTTTGGAATGTCGTGTTCAGAGTATTTAACTTTGCATTTTTCGGTTTGGTTATTGACGAAAAAGAAAAGCTTTCCGTCATCGGCGGAGTCATTGCTTCCGTTATTCCTCTTGCCGCTTCGGGTATAGGATATATAGCCGGAAGGTTCGATTTCAGCATATCGGAAAAATATCTTCCCGGCATTATATATAAGAAGCCAAACAAAAAGTGATAAAAAATTTCAAAAAAATTCAAAAAAAGTGTTGACAAAAGCAGTATGGATGTGGTAAGATAATCAAGTCGCTTGCGA
>CAKSPF010000010.1 GCA_934481345.1 uncultured Clostridia bacterium | reverse complement strand
TTTGCGGTTTTCCACCTATCCGCAAAATTTATGACATACCGGCAATGAATCATTGTACTGCGTAACTTTTCAAGCGTTTCCGCAACGGCGGGCAGGGT
Organism: uncultured Clostridia bacterium; assembly: GCA_934481345.1. Lineage (GTDB taxonomy): Bacteria > Bacillota > Clostridia > UMGS1810 > UMGS1810 > CAKSIN01. The sequence goes on along the minus strand of CAKSPF010000010.1, from coordinate 82,092 downwards.
ACGTTTAACAGTTTCCGTCAGCTTCTTTATTCGTTTTTTGATTTCACGCAAAATACGATTGTCCTCTTTGATTTGCCGATTTAATTCACACCGTTCGGAAACGCCGCCTTTTTTCTCAATTATCCTTGCGGAAATTCCCTCATAAATTGTTGGCTGTTCATCAACGCCTCTTGCCTTATGGCTTCGGTGGTCGATACGGCTTTCAGACTTTGCAAGTTCAAGATATTTATTTGAAATATCCGCCCAGCTTTTACGCCATATCTGTAACTGCTCCTCGCTGTTCCAACGCTCCGATATGGGATTTTGTCTGCCGTAGCGTGTGCTTTTCGGATATTTTGAAACTCGCTCCAAACCCTCTGCTTGCGACGGCGGCATATATACTTTCTTTTTCCCGACAAAATACTGATATTGTTTTTCCCAGCCGTCAGCCTGTGCGGTCTTAAACTCCGCTGATGTAAAACCCCGTTCCTCGCCGTTTTTAACGCACAAATATTCTTTTTCGGTTTTGCTCTGCCACTTGCCGTTTTTGTCAAGCGGTCGAACCGTCAGCATAATATGTGCGTGTGGGTTATGTCCGTCCGTATCGTGAATACAGAAATCAGCGCACATTCCGTCTGCTACAAAATTGTCCTTTACATATTCGGATATTAAGGATATATTTTGTTCTTTGCTTAATTCAATAGGCAAAGCAACAACAAATTCCCGTGCAAGTCTGCTGTCCTTTGATTTTTCCGCTTCTTCAACGGCGTTCCATAACACGCTTCGGTCTTGCCACTCCGGCGGAGCTTGCGGCAGCGGCAACACTTGTTCATAGACAAGCCCATGCTTTCTTGTATAATCGTGCTGCACTCCGTCATAATCATTGAAAATTTTGGAACAGCTCATATATGCGGAAGCGGCAACGGCGCTTCTGCCGATGCCTCTTGATATGACCTTTGCTTCCAAATGGTAAATTGCCATAGCGATTTTTCCTTTCCGTCTGCCGTGCAGACTGTTTTTGTTTCTTTTTCTAAAAAAGAAAGTGGGCGGAAGATGTATGATAGATAACGCACATATGAGATAAAAGCTATCAGCGATAGGTTTTATCAAAATACCGATATGCACGTTTTTTATCAGTGCATTGTTTTGTAAAATTACAAAACCGTCGGAATTTACGGCGAATGAGCAGAGCGAATTTGACGAGCCCTCTGCAAGAGCGCCGTTCGCCGTAGGCGATACCATCGCTGAAACAGGGCTCCCGCAAAGCCTGCTTTGTGGGAAAAAGGAGGAGCAACAAAGCGAATGAGTTTTCGTATTTATACGGAAACGATTAAAGCGGTGTTTGCTCCGACGCAGTGGTGAGTAAGCGCGCCCTTATAGGGAAATTAAGGGGACTTCTATGCGGAAATCCCCTTGAAATAAGTTGTTTTTACATCAGATTTTCCGTAAAATACCGAAGCAAACCATACTAATTTAAGGAGAATTTCCTCATATGAAACGTGCTTGGACGGGGTGTCCAAGCACATTGTTTTTTCGACTTTACACCGCCATTGATGAATATTCAAGATTTCGCTATCTGAAGCATTTAAGGAGCAAAGCTCATATAGCTCGGCGGTGTTTTTTGAGCATTTGCCGGAAAGATTTCCGTTTAAAATTGAGTGTATTCAGACAGATAATGGTCATGAGTTTACCAAAGTTTTGGGCAACGCAAAAAATCCGAAGCCGACAATGTTTGACAACAAACTCAAACAACACGGTATTCGCCATAAACTCATCAGACCGTATACACCCAGACATAACGGCAAGGTTGAGCGTTCACACTGTAAGGATAACGAATATTTTTATGCTACGCATAAAATTTTATTCGTTTGATGATTTCGTAAAACAATTAAAGGTATATAACTATAACTACAACAAGTTTCCCATGCGTCCGCTTAATTGGAAATCCCCTGCTGATTATATTAGGGCTTTCCTTGTAGATGGCGAAAATTTTTTTAAAGTGTAACCATCTATTGTAAACCTACAAATATATTTTAATCTGTTTTGGCAAAAGCATTGACATTGTTATATTTACAGTATACAATATTAATAAATGAGAGCGTAAAACTAAAAAAGATAAATAATTTATAAAAGTAATCTTGAAAGGTTGTGATAGTATGCAAAAAAATGTTATTTTGAAACTGAAATCCAAAAAAGAGGTGCTTGGAGGAAGAACGGAATAATATGTTTCTTTCTTCAATGCACGCATTGACAGAAAGGAAAATGTATGATTAAAATTAAAGGAAATTTTGCAGAAGCAATTATCTGTGCCGACGCTTTGGACAGCGGTTCGGAAGGATTGATTAAGGCTTTATGCAACAGTATTATTGCAGAAAACAGCAAGATAAGAATTATGCCCGATGTCCACCCCGGAAAAGGGTGTGCGGTCGGTATGACAATGACAGTTGAAAACAAAGTTGCTCCCGGACTTGTAGGTGTTGACATCGGCTGCGGTATGGAGATTGTTAAGTTCAAGCCGAAACGGCTTGAACTTCAGCAGCTTGACAAAATTGTTCAAAGTAAAATCCCGTCCGGCATGAACATCAGGAGGACACCGCACCGTTTCGCGGAAAATGCAGAACTTAACAAACTGAAATGTGCAAAACATATCAGAATTGACAGGTCACTGCTCGGAATCGGCACTCTCGGAGGAGGAAATCACTTTATAGAGCTTGATAAATCCGACAGCGGTTACTATCTTGTTATTCATTCGGGCAGCCGGCATCTCGGCGTTGAGGTAGAGCGATATTATCACGGGCTTGCCTATGAGAAAACAAAGGACGAAGTACCGTATGAATTTTCATATCTTGAGGGCGAACTGTTTGACGATTATCTTCACGATATGAGTATTGTGCAGGAATTTGCAAGACTTAACAGAATGGCGATAGCCGATGATATTTGCAAAAGTATGAAATTTGCCGAACTGGAAACCTTTTCTGTAATACACAACTATATTGATGCCGAGAGCAAGATTCTTCGCAAGGGCGCAATTTCGGCACAGAACGGAGAAAAGATGATAATTCCGCTGAATATGCGTGACGGCTGCCTGATTTGCAAGGGCAGGGGAAATGCCGATTGGAATTATTCCGCACCGCATGGTGCAGGGAGAGCATACAACAGAGCCGATACGGTTAATTCATTTACTTTGTCACAGTACAAAAAAGAAATGAAAGGAATTTTTTCGACAAGTATCAGCCGTGATACGCTGGACGAGTGCCCTATGGCATATAAAAATCCACAGACTATCATTGATTTGATTGCGCCGACTGCCGAAATAACCGAAAGGTTAACACCGATATATAATTACAAGTCGGGAACGAGGTGAATATGCGATGATATATGAAATCAGTTCGGGTAATTCACCGGCGGAATGTGAGCTTGCGGTGGCGAAATTTGCAGAGTATCTTGTTAGAAACTACGGTGCGGAAATCGTTAAATCGTCAGACGGATACAATAAAGGAACGTTTAGAAGTGTAACGGTCAGGTCTGATAACGATTTGACGGAATTTACAGGCTCGGTGCTTTGGGTGTGCAAAAGTCCGTACAGAGCGGGGCATAAACGAAAAAATTGGTATATTGATTTTAAGGTTTCAAATCAAATTGAAAATGCAGAATTTGACGCTGAAAAAGCCGTGTTTTCAACATTTCATTCGGGCGGCAACGGCGGTCAGAATGTCAATAAGGTTGAAACGGGTGTAAGAGCGATGTATCCCCCGACGGGTGATGTGACTGTCTGCACCGACGAAAGAAGCCAGCTTGCCAATAAGAAAAAGGCTCTCATAAGACTAAAAAAACTGGTTGAAAGCCGCAATGCTGCGGTAAAAAGCGAAAACTCAAACTTAATGCGTATTTCGCATGTAAATCTCGAACGCGGCAATGCGGTTGCAAAGTTTGCGGGAGAAAAATTTAAAAGAATTTATTAGAATTAAGATAGTATGAAAAAACAACTCATCATATGCTTTATTTATAAATGCGTGCGATGAGTTGTTTTTGTGTGCCGTTTTTTGTACATCTTACGGTGTATTATATAATTATCGGATTCGGATGACGTGCAAAAATATGTCTGCTGACTACATAAGGATTGATTGGTGATAAAAAAAATGAAAACGTGCTGTTTTACGGGACACAGACCTGTGTTTTTTCCATGGAAAGACAATATTTCAGACAAACGGGCACAAAAGCTTATATCAGAATTACGAGGTGAAATTGAAAATGCGATATATAACGGATATACCCGTTTTCTTTGGGGCGCTGCATTGGGCGTTGACACATTGGCTGCGGAATGTGTCATATCTGCAAAAGAAAAAAATCCCGGTATTTTGCTTGTGGCAGTGCTGCCGTACAAAGAATACAATAATTTTGTGAATGATTTCAGATATGTTAATGCAATAAATAATTCCGATGAAATAATTACTGTTGGCGAGAGTAAGAGTATGAAAATGCTTAAAATGCGTGACAGATATATGATAGACAACAGCAGCAGAATTATCGCAGTTTATGACGAGAGGTCAAATCTAAAAAGTGGAACTTATCGTGCTTTATGCTATGCAAAAGAAAAAAATATTGAAATAAGACAAATAAGATGGATGGATTTTTTTAATTAAAACAAATACGAGTGGAGCAATAAAAATGAATTGAGCATACAACGGTTTGTCAGCGCACATCAAATGAATTTCGATACTGCACTGAATGAATTATCTGCCGGTAGAAAAATGAGCCATTGGATGTGGTATATATTTCCGCAAATTAAAGGATTAGGAATGAGTGAACTGTCAATGTACTATTCTATACAAAGCATTGATGAAGCGAGAGCGTATATCAATAATGCCTATTTGCGGGATCATATGAATATGCTGCTTGATATTCTGCTTCATCAAGGTACATCAAACGCAACGGAAATTTTTTTAAGTCCGGATGATATGAAATTAAAATCTTCTATGACTCTTTTTGCTTATGTGGATCCCGAAAATTTAAGATACAAAAAGATTTTGGATAAATTCTATAGCGGAAATTATGACATAAAAACTTTAGGTATTGTCAATGACATGGAGAGTGAAAAAAGCATAAAGAAAATATTTGAGTAGTATTTGCAAATCAGGGATTATAAATATCATAATGTACCCAAAAAGAACCACCGCCTGTGGTATAATATAGTCAATAAAGGAGGACAAATATATCAAATCCACATTACTTATTTATATAATACCAAAAAACTAAACCGTAATCAATCGCGGAATAAAAGGTTGATAGAAAGGAGAAAGGTATAATGTAACGACCGTTAGATGAGTCAATTACATTATACCAGGACGAAATGATGAGAATTGCAGAGGCGCTGATAAAAAGAGCAACACTAAAGTTAGACACGGAAACTCTTAAAGAGCGTATGCAAAAAAATATTAAAATTCAGGAAGGTGATGCAATACAGGAAGATGTTAATGCACTGCTTAAAACTTACATACAAAAATGTGATGAACTGTGTGAGCTTACAGTACGCATTAACAAAACAAACCAGCAAATAAAAAATGCCGCTGGGGAAACACTGTCTGAACTTATTGTCCGCTGCAATATATATAAAGATATTGCAAAAACGTATAAGGCACTGTATGATGAGAGCATTATCGAACGCGGCAATCGCTTTACTAGAAATGAAATTAAGTTTATTTGTACAGTCAGCGCAGAAGAAATACAAAGTGAAATACAGAGTTATTCGGCAAAATACAGAGAAATTGACACTGAAATTCAGCGTCTTAACTGGCTAAACAACTTGATATAACATAAAACGGATAAAACCTATAAATTCAACATTATTCACAAAATACTTTTTCCTTGACGAGGAGCCAAACTTTAAAACTTACCGTCACTTTATTGATAATTGTTTAGTGCGATGCACAGTTAAAATTTAAAGTTATGATATAATATGTTGATTTATATGTTTTGGGCGGGATTGGGGTTTGTAAAAACGGTGTACCTTATTTGGTACACCGTTTTTCGTATACTTATCGTAAGAAAGGGCGGTTATAATGGAACTTATTGATAAATGGTGCTGCTTATGCGAAGACTTATTCTGTGACTTTGAACTAAATGTTGAAGAATATAAAAAACTTTTTGCGGAAACATGGAAGTATTTTATTGAACAGAACTGTGAATCAGGTATCGTTACACTTAAAACGGCTGAAATTTTGGGATACATAAAATCGTTTCAAAGTTGTCCACTTTGTCCGGGAAATGTTTCTTCAGCAGAATTTGAAACTTGCAGGGATTTTGCTGACGGTTTGTTTTTGAGCACAGTCAACCCCGTAAGTTATGACGGTAAAACACTATCGTACGGTTGGATAGTAATAAGCAAATATTTAGGGATGAATTCGGATATTGAAATACATATTGACAATTTTATTGAGTCGTTTGATATGATTTTGAAAATAAATGAGGAGGATAATTTGGTATGAGTGAACTATTGAATTGCAAACCAAATAAAAGCGTGACATTAAATGATTTAATATGCGGTTGTATTATGGGCGGTGCAATCGGAGATGTTTTGGGGTATCCTGTCAGGTGTATGACATACGATAAAATCAAGCAAAAATATGGTGACAAAGGCATAACCGCATTTGATGATACTTGTCATTTTGCGATGATTTCTGATATTACCAAAAAGACTCTTTATACCGCAAATGCAATTATCCGCGAGAAGACCAAAAGATTGCTGAGCGATACTTCAATGGGATTGCAGCATTATATTCGCAGAGCATATGATAATTTTGTTTCGGCGTTGGACGCAAAAAAAGAGAATCTTTTGCAGGTCCCCGAAAAGTTATGCTGGATATACAATGTTAGTGCATTTCGTTCGGCAAGGGGTTTGGAAGAAACCGATTTAAAAACGCATACAGAGAAAGAAAATATAAATAACAGCAAATACTGTGCCGGTTTGCCGTTTGCTGCGCCGACAGGCTGCTTTTTCGGTGCGCTCGGAAAACCTTATGACGCATCAAGGGAGGGAGCGGAGGCGGCAAAAATCACTCGCAGTTATGCGGTTGAGCATATCCCGACGGCATTTTTAAGTTGCCTTATTGCCAAAATTATTGATTACAGATTAAGTGATGAAAGTAAAACGCTTGCGATGCTTATGAGAGAAACGCTTGAAATTATAAAAGATATGTTTGCAAGTGAAGAATACTGTGGCGAGTTTGAAAGCATTATCGGTAAGGCAATAGAATGGGGGCTTTTAAGAAAAAACAAGCCGGCAGATGCCGAACTTATAAAAGTATTAGGCGAGGGAAAGACCGCACAACAAGCATTGGCAATAGCCGTATACTCCGCATTACAGTATCCTATAGATTTGGATAAAGCGGTTGTGTGTGCCGCAAATCACGACGGTGACAGTGTCTTAAGTGCGGCGATAGCCGGAAATATTGTCGGTGCGTATGTCGGCTTGATAAAATCAGATGTAAAAGGGGAATGGTTTACAAAGATTGAGGCATATGACGTCATATTAGAAGTTTCGCAGGATTTGGCACGAATAGCATTGGCAAAAGATTTCAGCGATATAAGGGAAGCAAAGTGGTATTCAAAATATTTCTACTGTACATATATGATGGGGAGGACGTCACATGAAAAGTATTGAACTTATGAAGAAGGCACTTACTGAAAACGATGATGAATTGACAGAAAAATTAAAGGCTCAGGAGAATTGGAGTGATGATGAAATTATGGATGTTTTAGCAGATATTTGTGAGGATGCCATAAAAATAAAAGAAAAAATGGGTTTGCAATGGATGCCCGAAGAGCTTGAAGAAATGCTTGGTGACGACGGATATTGGGATTGACGGAAACGGAGGAAAAAATGAAAAATGTTGAACTTATGCGGAAAGCTATCAGAGAACACGATAAAGATTTGATTGAAAAACTAAAGAATGAAGAAAATTGGACCGAACAGGAAATTTGTCACGAAATGGGGCACGAACTTGTAGCGAGATTTCAAAAGCTCGGCTTGGTATATGAGGTTGATGAACTTGAAGAAATGCTTGGCGATGACGGGTATGATGACGAAGAATAATATGTATTGCAAAAAATAAAATTTTTTGATATAATGTAAAAAATCGGGAGTGATGTAAAAATGTATGCACCTCATACAAAGAAAATGCTTATTATGGATATACTGGAAATTTTGAAAAAATATACCGACGCTGACCACCGATTAAGTCAAAAAGACATCTGTGAAATACTTAAAAGCGAATATTCAATGAAAGTTGACAGAAAATCAGTAAAGCGCAATATTTCCAAGCTTCTTGAAGAAGGGTACGACATTGAATACAGTGAGTCGCTCCGAACCGTAAAGTCAAAGGACGGGAATGGCAACGAAATACAGGAAGACACTTACATAATGTCTGATTTTTATTTAAACCGTGAATTTTCTGACAGCGAACTGCGTCTTTTGATTGACGGACTTTTGTTTTCAAAGCATATCCCGTACAGTCAGTGCAAAAGGCTTGTGGAAAAGCTTGAAGGGCTTTCCAATATATATTTTAAGTCGAGAATCAAACATATTGCAACATTTCCTCAAAATTCGTCCGATAACAAACAGTTGTTTTATAATATTGAAATTCTTGACGAGGCGATAACAAAGAAAAGAAAAGTTTCTTTCAAATATCTTGAGTACGGCGCTGACAAGAAAATACACCGAAGAAAACGTCCCGACGGAACCGATAGAGATTACACCGTCAATCCTTATCAGATGGCGGCAAAAGAGGGCAAGTATTATCTTATATGCAATTATGACAAGTATGACGATATTTCAAATTACCGCCTTGACAGAATTTGCGATATAAAAATGCTTGACGAATCCGCCAAACCGTTTGAAAGTTTGCCTTTGTCCAACGGGGTGCCGCTTGATTTGCATAAATATATGACGGAGCATATTTATATGTATTCGAGCGGAAATACAAGGGTGAAATTTAAGGTGGCAAAGCCGATGATAAGCGACGTGATAGATATGCTCGGCAAAGATGTGCAGTTTTCCGACGAAACAGAAACGCACGTTACAGTGTCGGCTAATGTAAACGAAATGGCGATGGAGCAGTTTGCAAGAAATTATGCACCCGACGTGGTTGTGCTTGAGCCTAAATCGCTGGCGGATAATGTGAAATCAAGGCTTGAAAAAGCTTTGGAAATATACGCAGAGGAGAATGAAAGATGTTGACAAATGAAGAAAGAATTAAAATAGTTAGTGGAATCGAAATCAAGGTAAGGGATGTAATCAATGACAGAATCAGAAATTCAAAGACAGACGATGAGAAAAAGGCAAATGAAAGCAAACTTTGGGAAAATTTTTACATAAAAAAACAAATTGACAGACGGAAAGCAGAAGGAAATCATTTTAAATGTGATGTGGATGATTGTACGAGGGCGATGGTATATTCTTTCTTAAGTTCTCAAAATGAATGGTATAGGGTTGAAAAAAAACTTGATAAAATCGAAGTAGTGTTCTCAAATTTTAATTCTGAAAAAATATTGAAACAAGATCCAAAAAAGTTAGCAGAAGCACTTGTTGGCGGAGATTTGAATCTAGGTACATTAAGTACCAAAATGCAAATTGAAGCACTAATTTATAATATAAAGAAATTGAAAGATATTCAGCAAAAGTATAAATATGTATCCGATTTTTATGACGAAATAATTGAAAGTAAAAGCGGACTTGATGGGTATAAAATGCTTGTTATGAGATTGGCACAAAAATCGAAAAAGTATGATGACAAAATGGAACAGATGGGTATTGCTTTGGCGGCGGAATATATTAGAAATTTGGGCTATGATATTCCAAAACCGGACAGACATATAATCAGAATATTAGGACCTGAAATTTTAGGTGAACATAATTCAATCAATTATGATAGTGACAAGTTTAAAATAGAAATTTTTGATATAATTGAAGAGTATGCAGAAGCTGCAAATAAGTCCAGAGCAGAAATTGACTATCTGTTTTGGTCGTATTGTGCAAATAAATACGGTGAGGTTTGTACGAAAAATTCTCCAAAATGTGACAAATGTGCAATAAAAGAATTTTGCAGAAAGCAGAAAGACAATGCAACAAAATAACATCTCCCAAAAATGACCCGCGGCATATGATAAAATATACCCGTAATCAAGTAAGGGGGTAGTTATATGCCAAACGAAATCAATTCTTTTAAGGGTGATTATTCGTTTTTATCAAATTTCAAAAAATGCACAGTAGAGTTTGAGGGGCTTACATATCCGAGCGTTGAGCACGCTTTTCAGGCAGCAAAAACGTTAGACACCGGCAAGCGCTTAAGCTTTACAAAGGGCTCGCCGGTCTGCGCAAAGGGAATGGGCAGACGTTTAAAGCTTCGTTCCGATTGGGAAGAAACAAAAGACTCTGTTATGTATATTTGCCTTAAAAGTAAATTTCAAAATTCCGAAATGAGAGAGAAGCTCCTTGCCACGGGTGATGCAATCCTGATTGAGGGCAACAGTCACGGCGACCGGTATTGGGGCGCTGTGAACGGCGAAGGACAGAACAGGCTCGGACGGCTTTTGATGCAAATAAGAGATGAACTTAAAAATGGCTAATTTTAAAAATCATACAGCCTTTATGCTTCGCCGCGACGGCACGGCGATACCGTGCATACAACACATTTATACAGGTGACTGCGTTGATGAAACTCTGTATGCTGCGCAGTGGCTATATCTGCATACGCTGAACTGGCAAACAAAAGCAGCATGTTTAAGCCTTATAAAATCATATGCCGTATCGCTCGGAAAAGATGATTTTATATCTGCTCTTTTAGCAGACATTAAAGAAAAACCGTATGTGTTTCTTACTGTTGATTTTGTAAATTCGGTCAGCGAAAGCCTTAAAAAATCTCATACGGACGATATTGAAAAGCTTTGTGCAAAAATCGCCGATTTGCTTAACAGAGAGTTTTTGCGCACCCGGTACGGAGGACTTTATTACACAAAAATAAACTGCCGTGATATGTATTTCAGAATCTCGTCAACAGATTTTAACTGGGAGGATATTATGCGTGACTTTGTAAATAATCACAAAAACATTATTGACACCGTCACTGTTGTTTATGATGAAGAAAGCACAGGAAAAAAGGACTGTTTTTACATTTGTAATGAATTGCCGTGTAACAAACTGCCGATTGATATTTTTATTCAAAAACCGACTTTATTATAAAGTCGGTTTTTCTCATATAAAAGGATCATCTTCTATGCATCCTGTTTGGGTGTTATATCTGATATGTGAGCGGTCATCCGACCGGAATTCATAGATATTTCCGCCTGAATAATTCACATAATCATATCCGTCAAGCAAAAACTCCGGAAATAATTCGTATAGATTTTCTTTACCGTATTCGGTTTCACTCTGCCCGAGATACTTTATTTCGCATAGTCCGAATTTTCCGCTTTCGCAGTTCGCTATAAAGCGGTTTTTGCCGACATAGTGCAATGTATGTGCAAACGGATAGGTTATGCGTATACCGGTTTTTTCACATATGCCAAATAATTCTGTTTCGTATGCCAATTCTGAATTTGATGAAGATATTGTATTGAATTTTTGCGAGTAATATTCAAACTCAATAATTTTGCCGTCAAAGTTCATATTTAACGGTAACGGTATAGTTTGACCGCACGACAGGTAATCTTCATCTTTTACAAGAATATATTTGGTAAAAAACTCTTCCTTATCTTTAATAACATGACACATCAATCCCTCTTTTTTTTCGTAATCAAAAAATTCATATCGGTCTTGTGTCCATCTGAAACGGAAACCGTTAAACGGCTCGGTATATTGTATTTCTCCGTTTTGTACCAGATAAAGAATACCGTCTTTTCGGCCCCATACAGAAGCATAGTTCTCTTTTGTTTCTTCAAAGCGGATAACTGTATTTCGGGGAGCTATGTTAAGATATACATTTTCCCGGCTGTTGTAGAATATAAAATTATCGCCGGGTTTTTTGACAAAATAATCATATTCGCATGGCACATCATATATGAGTTTTGGCTTTTCGCCGTATGGCATTAAGTCTGATTTTTTCGTAAAAAGCTTATTTTTCCTATCGCGTTTTCCCTCAAGATGAACAGCGCCGTACAATCCGTTTTTGACAACAAAAAAGTTATTGATTGCGTTGCCGTTTATCAGTATATTCTCGTATTCAAACGGTAACAGTGTTTCATCTGTCGGCAAATAAATAATGCCGTATTTGTTATCTTTCTTTTCAATTTCAATGTCCGGGGTATAAGAGTGCCAATCTCCGAATTTGTACAATTCACTCATTAAATCACTCCTTTTTATGCATTATATCACCGTGTATGAGATATTTAAGGTGCATACCGCGGCTTATAATATAATTAAAGGGGTGATATTTTGAATATAAAAATATGCAGTTACGAAGACATAAAGAAAACAGCATTAAACCGTTTTGAAGCCGACACGGCACTGATCAGTATCGGCGATACGGGTGCCGATATGCCAATGCTGAAATATAAACCGGCATATATGCTCCGCCTTGAATTTGATGATATATCAAATGATGAAACGGACGATTACAGCGGACGGAGATTTACTCTTTTTAATGAAGAAACAGCGGATAGAATTGCAAAATTTATATCAGCACATGAAAAAGAAATCAAAACTTTAATATGCCAGTGCGAGCACGGACAGTCGAGAAGTGCGGCAGTTGCCGCAGCCGTAAGCGAATTTTACTTTCGGAACGGAATATCGGTTTTTGCGGATGACCGATACTATCCGAATAAGCTTGTATTCAGGCTTACATTAAAGGCATTGCGTGGAAATAAATGATTGTGAAAGGACGGAAGGAGCATGAAGGTAATTTTTCTCGACATTGACGGTGTTTTGAATTGTAAAAATTCCAAATCAACCTGTTACGGTTTAATGGGAATAGACAACAAAAAGGTCGAATTGCTCAAAAGCATTATCGATAAAAGCAATGCAAAAATCGTTTTAACCTCATCGTGGCGCACAGGTTGGGAAAAAATCTGCAAGGAACAACAAAATTACATGGCGGATTACCTTGACAGAAAGCTGAAAAGATGCGGACTTTGCATAATGGATAAAACAGATGATTACATTGCTATGCGCGGTGAGGCAATTATAAAATGGCTTTATGGGAAGAACATTGAAGCTTATGCTATAATTGATGATGAAATATGGGATTATGAAAACTGCGGTCTTACCGGAAAACTTGTAAAAACCGATTTTTCTGACGATAACGGCGGCTTGAATGAAGCTAAGGTAAACGAGGTGATAAAAATACTATGTCAAGAGCAAAGCTGACTCCTGCTGATTACAAAAAAATGCGTACCCGAAAGCGCAGAAATGCTGAAAATAAGTATAAACGTCACTTAAAACTGCTGTCGGATTATCCCTGCGGAATATGGCATACGGCATATTTATATGAATGTGAAAACGGTAAGTTTTATTACAGGCGTCTGTACCGCGACAGATATTCGTATGCATACGGTACTGATTACAAAAAAATTTCAAACAGAAGTGTCAGACGGTACAAGGGTGAAATCTCTGACGGCGGCAAATACAGATACATTTTTGATTATTGGCGGACGATAATCTGATATAAATAATAATACGGGCAGAAACAAATTTTTCGGGCAATTCCTCATTTTGTATAAATATCAAAATTTACTCCAAAAATGATAATAATCCATGTGTTTTTTGTTTGGGCTGAGAGCCGGATATTAGCTTTCAGCCCTTATTCTCTAATATAGTGTAAAATTGCCGGCATGTCAAGACCGCTCATTCGGCATCCTTGTTTTGAGGACGTTAATTTTATCCTTGGATTTATAATGTGTTTTTAATCTTTCCGTCATTCGCATTATAAAAAACAATTCTATCGTCCTCTCTACCAAATTCATAGCATCCATTGCCGAGCGGATATACATAGTCATATCCCCCAAGCAGAAGCTTCGGAGAACTCGCATATAGGTTTTCCTTTCCGTCATCGGTTTCGACCTGGCCGAAACACTCTATCTCGAACAAATCGAATTTTCCGTTTATACCATTTACTATAAAACGGTTTTTGCCTACATATTGAATTGTATGTGCGAAAGGATATGTAACATTTACTCCGCTTTTTTCTCTTATTCCGTACAATTTGGTTGTAAATGGCAAGCACGGTTTTTCTGAAGATGTCAAATCAAATTTTTCCGAATAATACCCAAATTCAACGATTCTGCCGTCAAAGCAGAAGTTTTTCTGCGGACTATGCGCCAAATAATCTGCACTTGTAATAAGCGTAAGTTTTTCATTGACTTCTATTAATCTGTCATTATTCTCAAAATCGCGATACTTCACGTGAGTTCGTTCCAAAGCACGAAATCTAAAACCTGTGAAAGATTCTTCATATTTTATTTTTCCAAGCGATACAAGATAAAGAGTATTGTTTTTCTTTCCCCAGACAGAATAGTCATCTATGTATATTTCTTCAAAGCGGATAACGGTATTTTTGTCATCAGTATGTAAATATACGTTTTCGTTATTATTATAAAACACAAACTGACCGCAATAAATCATATTAAAATAATCATATTCACACGGCAAATCATAGATAAGTATAGGTTTTTCTTTATATGGAGGCAAAGAGGGTCTCTTCGTAAAAAGGTCGTTTTTGTTGTCGCATACTCCCTCCAAATGAACTGCGCCGAATAATCCGTTTTTATAGACAACAAAATTATTTATTGCATCGCCGTTTATAAGGATATTTTCGTATTCAAACGGAAGCAATGTTTCATCGGTCGGCAAATAAACGATACCATATTTATCATCTTTTTTCTCAACTTCAATATCCGGTGTATAGGAATACCAATTTCCCAAACTATATAGGTTCATTATTAAAAACACTCCTCTTTTTTGGATTTTTCTTTTGAAATATTTGACTTTCATCAGTTATTATAAATTATTGTAAGTACATTTAATGTCCCACAATTTGATGAAGATGAGACATTTGTATGCAAAAATTGATTTTTTGAATGTGCAGAAAGGTATGCAAACAGCAAAACATCTAATGTACTATTTTTTGCACATTGGATTTTGTATAATAAAGTCGTAAAATGAAATACGGAGGAAATTTGCGATGCTTTATTATGAGATAACTATAGAAGCAAATGAGGAATTGATGAACGAAATAACTCAGAAATGCTCTGCGGAAAGTGTAAAGGATGATAAGCAAAAAGCTGTTTTATCAAAACTTAATTCCGAGGCGAAAAGACGTTTCGGTGAGAATGAGAATAAGGTACTGTATTTTGAAGACTTTGGCGAAAAAGAAATATCAGCCGTTGCCGGATATAAATACGATTTCTTTTCCGATATTTACGATGATATTTTATTTGTATCTAAGAAGTATTCACAGCAAAAATGCAATATTAAGGTTAACGAAATAACGGTTGAAGACTTCGAGAATAGGGTGAGCCAAATATCTGACATGGGGTATGCGAGAATCGGTTTGCACAGTTTAAACAGACGGCTTAAATTAGACTACAGAGATAACAGAAGTTTCTGCGTTTCGCAGACTCTTATTCCGGATAGTATCATTACATATGATGATGCTGTAATCAAGGCAAATGAGCTTATGGCAAGCGGCGATTTTACAGACGAACTGAAAAGAATTTATTCGGATAAGCATCCGAAAGAATTTTTCGGACATCCCGTTCACTATAAAATAAGAGCAGATGTTTCGGGAAGCGCTCTGGAACAGGCAAAACTTCTTACTCACTGTTTGTATTCAAACGGCAGACTTAAAGGCAGGAGAATTGACCGTGTTTATAAAATCACAGACAACTGCTATGATGAAGAAGATATGGATAATCTTTTCTATAATGCCGAGGGCGGAACAATCATACTGGAACTGATTCCGCGCAGCTCTGATGACAGTAACTATGCTTGTGCATATGAGCAAGTTATTTGTTTTCTGTCCTCATTGATTCGTAAATATGCAAAAAATGTACTTGTGATTTTTTTAGAGATTACAAAAATGCAGGGGTTTTCAAAAAAACTCATCAGCCATGCGGCGGAGGATATCGACATTATTTCTATCAGCGAGGGAACAGGGGACACCAATGCCGCAAGAAGGTATATGAATTATCTTATAAAAAACAGCTCGCTTGCGGATTACAGTTTTGAAAGCAAAAAGTTTGATAAGGAAAAATATAAAGCCTCTGAGGTTCACAGAATGTTTAATTTATGGATGAAGTCGAGTCTTAAAGAACGGGTTTATACCGAATACGCAAAGAAAGACATTAAGATTGCAAAAAAAGAAAATAAGATGTCCGACGCATATAAAAAACTGCAGAATATGATAGGTTTGCGCGATGTGAAAAACGTTATAGATAATATGGTTTCATCGTATAAAATGCAAAAAATCCGCAACGGCTATCTTAAATCCGATATTGTTTTTTCAAGGCATATGATATTCACGGGAAATCCGGGCAGTGCCAAAACGACAGTTGCACGGTTGGTTGCGGAAATTCTTAAAAATGAAGGTGTTTTGGAAACAGGAGAATTTGTTGAGTGCGGCAGGGCAGATTTAATCGGAAGGTATGTCGGATGGACGGCACCTGCGGTCAGGGCAAAATTCCGGCAGGCGCAGGGCGGCGTGCTTTTTATTGATGAAGCATATTCTCTCGTTGACGATTCCGGCAGTTTTGCCGATGAGGCAATTAATACCATTGTACAAGAGATGGAAAATCACCGTGATAATGTTATTGTTATATTTGCCGGATACCCCGGCAAGATGAAAACTTTTGTTGAAAAGAATGAAGGATTAAAAAGCCGTATTGCGTTCCACATAGATTTTCCCGACTATAATGCCAAAGAGCTTTTGGATATTATGAAGCTTATGATGAAAGAAAGTGAATATACAATGACACAATCTGCGGAAAAAGCGGCAATGGAAATCTTTGAAACGGTACAGCATACCGAGAATTTCGGAAACGGCAGGTTTGCCCGAAATGTGCTTGAGCAAGCCGGGATGCGGCAGTCAACAAGGCTTATGAAGTCCGGCTTTGACAATGCCGAGGATAAGGAAACACTGTTCAGACTCGAAAAGGATGACTTCAATCTGCCGGCGCTTATGTCAAAGAAGGAGCACAAGCGGAGCATTGGCTTTGCTTCATAAATGTGTTGAAAAATACAGTTAAAGAAGTTATAATATACACATAACGTATTTGGGAGAGATAAAAGTGAATATTGAAGACAGAATCAAAAATTTAGAAAAATCACCGGTATATGCAATGTCGCTGGGGTCAAAGGAATTGTTTCACTCAAACTTTTGGGCATGGTTGATGAGAACAAATCCGGATTTTATAGAAACGTTTTTTCCGGATTTTGAAAGTAAAACACCGAGAGTTGAGCGTGAAGAAAAGCATCGCGATATAACCGTACATACAGAAAAAGGCAGCAAAAAAGATAAAATATATATCATAGAAAACAAAATAAAATCCCTTCCGTATGTTGAACAGCTTGCAAAGTATCAGATAGAGGCGGGTGATGCATTTGCAGGCGGTATTATAGCAGCTCTGTGTCCGCCAAACTTTGACGTGAGCAGAAAGTATGAAGTATCAATTCAAAAGCAGCCTATGAAGGTTGAAATAGAGAAAAAGGATAATAATATTTATAATATTCTTATTGATAAAAAGGATTACGGCGCAACCTGGAAGTTCATATCTTACAGTGAAATTGTTGACGGTATAGATAAACTGTATATTGAATATATTGACGACCCGCTCAATTCTTATGTGGTTAATGAATATGTAAAAATCACAAAAGAGATAGAAAATATAATAAATTCAAAGATTCGGGAGAGTGAGAAAAAATTCTCTTTGGAATGTTCTGAACTGCATGATCTTAAAGACATTTATAAAAAATATAAAATGACACATTTTAAAGAGTATTTGAAAAAATTTCTCGCGAAATACAGCGGTCTGAATTTTGTTCAGGATTATTCTCATGATGCGAATTTGAGCATCTTTTATGAACGTAAATCGGATTCGGGAGTAAGAAAAAGAGTCGGAATCCAAATTGAAGGCAGCCAATACAGGCGTTATGCTGAATTTTTAGGCAAAAAAAGAACTGTAGATTTTGAAAAATATAAGGAGAAAAAATGGTTTGTAGATAAGGAAAACGGATATTTAAATTATGGACAGAATATCAAACGTCCAACGGGAATGCGGCAGGATTACTGTCAATATAATAACGATATCTTTGTTTACCAATATTGGAAGATAGATGATGAAGCAGATTACGATGTGTTAGTACGGGTTATAGAAGATGATATGAAAATGGCAGAAAATTTAATCAAAATGGATATTTAGTATTCAAAGATTTGTAAATATAGCTGTGGTATGATGAATTTTAAAGGAGGCATTAAACATGGCATACTGTCCTTTGTGCAAGACATCGGGAGTTAATATGTTTCGATGCGAAAAGTGCGGTGCGGGGTGGTGCTTGCATTGCCTGAAATCCGGCAAATATCCGGACAAGGTTTACCGTGCGGATAATCTTTGCCCGTCATGCGGAGCAAATGCAGTGAAACCTGCCGGCTGAATAATGCACTTTTTTTGGTACACCGCGTTTGGTATAATATACTTATCAAATGCGGCGCAGCCGTTTTAGGGAGGAATTTCAGTGAATTATGAGGCTATAAGAATCGGTGGTAATATTGTGCGGAAAGAAGATGTGTTGCTATTTGAAATGAACGGCATTGATGTTGAAAAGTATTCTATTTCCGAAATTGGAAAGCTGTGGGACGAACCGAACATTAAGTTAAAATTTAAAAATAACAACGAATTGTACTGCGAAAGTGCAGATATGCTCTTTATCTTTGCATATGATGATGTAAAAAAATATATGCTGGAATTCGAACTCCCGTACAAGGAAGGAGAGGACGGTATGAACATGTGCGAGATAACACGTCAGGATGAGTTTGAAACATATATTGAAGTAAATAAATTTAATATATGCAAAATCCGAACCGATGAAACTCGGTCCGTACAAGATGTTGAATGATTTGTTTGATGATATTGTTATGAAAGAAGAAAATTTAAGCATGACAAAACGGTATATGAATTTTCTTAAGCGGAATTTAAAAGATATAGGAATATGAAAACGGCACGGGTTTCAAAAGAATCCGTGCCGTTTGGCAGTATATTTATAGTGTGACGAGTTGTCAATTTTGAAAATTACCTGCCCGATTCCGTTCTCGGCAGTGAGATAAAAAGCATCGGTAATTTTTTGCTTTAATTCTTCGGTAATATAGTTTGTAAAGATAATTGCTTTGCCGTTTCGTATTTCCGCTCTTCCGCGGGGAAAGAAGTTGTATTCTTTATTGCCGGTGACGGATTTTGGCAGGGCATTCCATGTATTTTGGTGGTTGAAATTTCCGCCGCTTTTTGAGAGCATATCGGGCGGAATATCTTCAAGCAAATTTCCGTAAGAATCGCATTTCACCTTTAATACTAAAAGTTCGCCGCCGGGTTTTATCCAGAATATTCCTTTGAATGCCATTTATTAAGACTCCTTTCAAAAATATTGTCAAGCTCACTTTCGGAAACACCTTCACCTGTATTATCGGCTTTGTGAATATTGTTCCAGAGAATATTTCCGAGAGAGGGAAGTGTGCCGATATTTCCGCAGTTTTTTAACGCGTCCGAAATTTTCGTGAAAATCCGCATATCTTCGGAGAGTTCGCCGGTATATGTTTTTAAGCGGTACATGGGCGAAAAGAGGGGATAATGAGAATAATCCCTGAATACGCTTGCATGTTTTACAGCGCCTGTGTTGAATTTCTTGCCATTTGACAAAAACAGTGCCTGAGGAAAGCAGCAATCGTTAGAATCAGGACCGGTTTCGATGATAAGTCCGATTCTTTCGGGATAACTCGGAGTTGAGTCAATAATAACAATATCGCCATCAGAGAATGGGTGAGGAATGTTAATGTCAATGTGTCTGCCTGCGCCGTCAAAAGATGTCACTGTGCCGTCTGCCGTAATGTACCAGCAGATTTGCTCATGCATATCACCGTTATTGCCGGGTGAATATTTCTCAACAGTATACCAATATGTCGGCTGCAAGCCGCCATTATATGATTCCTTAGAGTCTTCCCACTCGTTTTTTATATACCGCAAGGCCTTGTGAAAGCTTGTATAAGGCCGGTAACCGTAAAGCTTTTCATCCCTGATGTCATCATCAAATCCGTATTCGCCTACAATGTAAACATCGCCGAATATACTATGAAACTGCTCGACTGCGTGCTCAAATTCGTTTATGTCGGATTTCAGACAGTCAATTTCCCAATCTTTTGATTTGTCAATACTTTCATATAGCTTTTTGAGCAGTTCAAGCTTTTTCCGAATGTCAATTTTTGAACCTTTGATAATATCTGCTTTTGTTAAAATATGAAGCAACCCGTATTCTCGTTTTATACAATCTTTCATTTCATCACTTTCAAACAGGTTTATGATTTCCAGTTTAATTTTTTGGAATATATTGTTGGCGGTTTTCATCCAAATCCTCCTCTGCAGAAAACAATTTATACTCTCTGACGGAGCTTACACCGTCCTTTTCCGATTTTACAGTCAGTGTGAACTCGATTTTGTCATACCGTGGAATAACACAATTAAAATTATGGGTATCAAGCAAACCGAATTTACCGTTGCTTTCAATTATATTCAGCACATTTTCTCCGTTTACGATTACAGGGCTTTCAAACCCGAATTTTTTATGCCGCCTGTAGCCGTCATCCTCCGGGGTTATAAAATCGCCGTGGGTTATATCATAGAACATCGGCATGCCGTTTATGTTTCCCTGATAGCGGTAACACGGAGTGTCAACCATAAAGTCCTGCATTTTTCTCTCTTTCCACAGCATCTTACCGCTGTTTTGAGTGAAAATATAATAGTTTTCATTATCTGATGCATAAATCAGCGGGGCACTTTCTTCAATCCGTACATTTGATAATATACGAGTGCCTTCATATCCGTAACGGTCTGCATCGCAGAAATAATACACAAACTCATTGCCGTCTGAAAATAACAAATCGTGCCAATAAAAATCGAGTGTATCATATTTTGTATCGGCAATGACTTTATATGAAAAATCCGTATCATTAAATTGAATTGCACCGATTTTTCCGCCTTTATGCAATACATATAAATATCTGCCATAAACAAAAATGTTGTCATAATCCGCCGGTAATACGGTTTCGGAATTTGATAAAAGGCAGTATTTTCCCGCTTTTTTGACTATTTTAATATTTTCTTTTTCCGCAAACATTATTTTGCTTTTTATTAACATTGTATCATCCTCCCGATACAGACAGTATATCATAACCTATGTACAAAAAATTTCACATAAAAATACCTGCTGTATAAGCAGGCATTTATAGTTTATTAAAGTCTTTAGACAGTTTAGGACGCAAAGCGTGCGAAACAAAAAACCACCCGCTTTGTTTTGAAGTAATGATTTGTTTGGTCGAAAAACATTATATCATATTTGGAGCTCATTTTCTTATTTTTTGTCACCCACCAATTGTATCACAACAGTTAACTTAATTTCATATATTCCAAACAATCTCCTCATTTCCGCTCTCGTCTATGACAATGCGGTTTATCAGTACTGCGGCAACGCTGCGTTTTTCCTCAAATGAAGCGTTTTTCCACTTTGCAGATAAATTAACAACCTGCTTTACATTAATTTTTGTATTTTCAAGCTCGTCTATTTTAACAAGCAGTTCGGTTTTATCCGACCTGAGCTTTGTTGCCCTCTTGTTTAAAATTTCGAGCAAGTCGAAGTTTGCCCCCGGTTTTACCACGGCGTCAGCTATCTGCTCCTCGGCAAGCTCTATTGACTTTAATTTGTTTTTAAGTTCGTTTAATTCCGGGCTGAAAGCCTTTTTTTCACTGCTTTTTACGCATTTCAGGCTTTGCAGTTTCTTGCTTATCTCCGAATAAACCATATCTTCAAGACTCTCGGCATATATTGTGGTTTTGGTGCCTTTGCAGTCCTTAAAGTGTGTTTTGCCTGTGCAGGTAAAGTATCTGCGAATTTCGCCGCTACCGGTCTTGCCTTTTATTGTTGTCATAGTTCTGCCGCATATTCCGCAGACTATTTTGCCGCCGAGCCACGAAGTTTTGTTAGACACCGCATTGCGTATCTGCCTGTTTGCCGATAACTTCTGCTGACATTTAAGCCACACATCGCTGTCCACAAGCCCCTCGTGCGTCATCACGATAACCTTGATATCCGACCAGTCGGAATTGTTTGAGTCGTGCTTCGTTTTCCCGTAAACTTGTATTCCGTGTACCCCGTCGAAGGCTTTTGGCGGGCTGATAATCTGCGCATTGTGCCTTTGGAAATATTCGTACACCCTGCTGTCCGCCTTTACATAAATCGGGTTTTTGATAATCGCCGACAGCTTTGCGGTAGTCCAGCCCCCTCCCGAAAGAGTTTTTATGCCGTTTTCGGTGAGGTTTTTTAAAAGTCTGCCCAGGGTTACTTGCCCCACAGAGTACGTATCATATATGTATTTAATCTGTTCCGCTTCCATCTCAACAGGCTTTAATCTTTTGGTTTTGATGTTGTTTATTACAGTAGGTTCAAGGTCAAATCCGTATGGTTTTCTGCCGCCCATATAGAAACCCATTTCGCTCCTGTGCTCATACGCCTGAGTTATGCGTTGAATTATTGACTGACGCTCAAACTCTGCGAATACAGCCAGAATTTTAACTATAAGCTCACCGTACGGACTTGATGTGTCGAAAGCCTCCTGAGTAGAAACAAACTCAACGCCGTATTTTTTAAAAGTGGCGAGAATGCTTACAAAGTCGGTCAAGCTTCTTGAAATACGGTCAAGTCGGTACACGAGAACCTTTGTTATCTTACCTTGCTCTACTTTTCGAATCATTTTTTGAAAGCCGTCACGGTTGGTGTTTCCGCCTGAGAAGCCGTTATCTGTAAATGTAAGTATTTCTTCGCTCCTCTCGTCGGGTTTAATCATAGCCTTGCAATACTCAATCTGCGTTTCGCAGGAAATGCTGTTCTCACGTTCAATGGATTTTCTTGAATATACAGCGATAGCCATTAACACTCCTCCTTTCCGACAGCGGAGAGAAAATGCGCCCTCCGCCGGTGGGTTTATTGTAAACAAAACGAGGTTCCGGGGCACCCGTCCGCAAGCTCTGATTGCGCTGACGGGTCGGGTTCTTACTTTTTAGTAAATATTTTGTACAGTTCCTCAACAATTTCATCTTCAATTTCCCTGTGGCTTTTTTCGCTTAAAACCACGCTGTGCCTGACATCTATCGTTTTATTGGAGATATTCTTGTATTTTGTGGTATAATTCATTTCCACGGTTGCAATATCTTTCATATGCTGTCCTCCCGTTGTCTGTTTTTGACTAATAATTCATACTACTGCGGACACACTGGGTTCCGCCTAAACGTTGCCGCATATTGCGGTCGTCCTTTCAATATCAATACTGCCGTCAGTAACAAATAAAACATCTGTAAATGAGACATTAAGCTCTTTATTAACTATATTAAGTATAGCCTGTCTGTTATACTCCAAGACTACGGTATACAGCGTTTCAGGCACAACTTGCTTCTTAACCTTATATTTTTTACCATAATAATGGCAGTCTGTAATAACGCCCCTGCCATCGGCGTCATAAACTATCTCTAACACGGACACACTAAGTTCCGCTTATATGTTGCCGCACAAAGCAACTTCATTATCAATATCTATACTGCCGTCAGTAACAAATATAAAATGTGTAAATGCGGCATTCAACTCACTATTAACTATATTAAGTATGGTCGGTCTGTTATACTCAAAAAATATGGTCGAGAGCATTTCGGGAACAACCTTGCTCCGTTCCTTGTATTTCCTGTCGTAGTAATGGCAATCGGTTATAACACCCTTGTCGTTTCTGTATTGCATTTCTAAATAAATGCCTCTGTGTATTCGGTTCTTGAACCGAGTTTTAATAACTGCGGGAATGCTGTCAATAAGCTCGCCCTCTCCAACAAATATAAGAAAATTATATTTTCTCTGCATAGCTTTAAGCTGTAAGACGATAAATTCATCCTTAGTCAAGTCTGAAAATTTACTGGTAATCTCTACACCGAAATACTTTCGGTCAAGTTCAGAAGCAATAACATCAAGCATTTCGTTATAACAGAAATCTCTAGTTACAAACTTCTGCGGAGAGGCATAATGCTCACCGCATCTCATACGGTCAAGATAATAACAATTTATAACCGATAGGCTGTTATTACCCCCTCTCATTTCTAAGTAAATAAGTCTGCCGTGCTTTGTTTTAATGACAGAGCGGTAATTTCCGCTCTCTGTCTTATGCAGTATTAACTGCTGTTTATTCATATCGCATTTCTCCTTGTTTAGTATGGCGATAGCGGATAACAGCTACCCTTCAACCCACTCTGTATTTAGTTCGAAGTCTTAACCCTTCATAAACAAAGATAGGGTTTCCTTCACTCGATATGTAACCACTCTCATTGATACGCTTACGCATTTTAGGGATATTTTTCTTTTCAAGATAATTGGTAATATTAAAATTACCCTCAATCCTGTTTTTACTACAAAAATATCTAAATGCTTTTGTTATCGCAGAAGAGGAATCATATCTTCCTTCTGCAAATTTCAAGCAATTCTCGAAAAAAGCCTCTTCGGGATTGCATTGTGCAACCGCTTCCATTTTTAATTTTTCTGAATCATCACACGTTGTAAATTTGAAATTTTGTTTTATTAGTCGTCTTAAACCTTTCATAGCCCAAGTGAATATGTAGTCATATTCTGGAACTAACACTTGCCAAAAAGAATCAATTCTATTTTCAATTTGTCGATTAAAAGGAATATAAAGTATTCTGTCAAAGAACGCTTCCAAATCCTTGTTGTCGACACTTGAAAACTTAAAAAACTCATTTTGCCCAAATAGCATTTTTGTTCTGCATCTTTTGGAAAATGGTTTTTCACAAGGGTTTCTCCCCGAAACAGCGTCCGCATCAGATACAAAAGATTTAAATTTAGAAACATCTTTTATAGCCTTGCTATTATGGTCAGGAACTATATTTAATTTTGATGACAAAACTTGGGCTGCATAATACTCCTGTTCCATAAGATTTAGCGGAACCTCGCAAGTACAATCTTCACCAGCAATTTCACGAATCACGTCAAGAATAGTAGATTTACCTGTTCCTGTATCCCCTTTGAAAACAAAAGCGGTTCTCTTATTGCAGTAATTAGATAATGCATAACCCATAATCTCTTGTATGAGACATTTAAGGTTCTCATCTCCATTAGTAGCAAAATCTATGAACGCTTTAAAGTGTTTACCTTCGCTGCTTTCATCATAAGCCGCTTTTACACCGAAGGTAAACTCAAACTCAGGAGAAAACGGAAGCAGCTTCATAGCCGGCAGTTCAAGAACTCCATTCCTGCACAACACATAAGGGTTATTATAGGCTGATTCTAATGTTTCTCTTTGTATTGAGGCATTTGTAATCAAAAACTTATAAGCTTCATCTGTATCTTTGGATGTAAACTTATAAGAATCCTCTCGCTCTTTGTCGAGCCAAGAGTTAATCTTTGTTGTAACTTCCTGTTTGTCTGACAAAACAAACATTCCTGTTTTGTTATCATACAGATACACGGAGTTTTTAACCACTCTCACATCAATGTAATTTGTTAAAATTTTTGATAGAAGCATACCGTTATTTACTTTGCGGTTGCTTGTATCAAGCTGTTCAGAATAAGAAATTATTTTCCTTTTCTGAGCTTTTTTCAGCTTTTTAGCTTTTTTAGCTTTTTTATGCTTTTTGCCTTTCTTATCTTTCTTTTTCTTGGGTTTATCTTGTATATCATATAAATCCACGGATTTCTTTATGACAGAAAGTTCATTTGATTTATCATCATAAAGTCCTTCTGCCATTTTTTTAGCAAACTCACTCTGCTTGATACGAACTATACCATTATCAGATTTTTTAATCCTATGAACAGCTATTGTTTCGTTTTCAGTGATAGTCAGATTTTTCGATATTGAATTTTCAAAGTCCATATCGAACACCTCCATTAAAATAATTTTTGAGGTATTCGGTTTAGGCTAACCGCTAAGGGATGTGATTTAGCGGTTATGCGTTTAACCGACTGCCTCTGCATCCAATAATATAATAATAAAAAAGATTTTAGTAGAGTTTTTCGTCAACGCTCCAACACACAAAATCACACATCGCAAAATCCTGTGTCCAATTATTTTTATTGTAAAATAAAAAAGCCGTACTATTGTACGGCTTTTAGCTAATTGAGGTATCTTATGTTTTTAAGGTGCAGTTTATTCACCACGAAAATATTTTCTTATTTCATCCTCAGATATGTCATCGTAAAAAACAGTATTCATACTTTCTCTCAGATATGATAAATCTTTATATGGCACATCTGCAATCAAGGTTAATTTACCGTTCTCGTCTGTTATAACTCGTTCATCACTATAGTCCATATGTGAGCTTGTAATGTATTCTCTGATAGCGTCTTTATCATCTTGTTTTGGTAAATGGTGTAGTACCTTAAATAGTTCCAGCATCAAATCGGATTCGGTTGCAACCATATTCCTAATCCTTATATCTGAAACTTTATATGCTATATGATTTTGGCAAACTTTAAGAAATTTATCAACATACTCACTGCGTTTTTCAGTTTCGAGCCTGCCAATATATGTTATCAATTCACCAAGGATGGTTGTTATACATTCAGAACAGAACGGATAAATGTATTCCTCAATAAAATTCCTGAATGCTCCAATATTGTTTTTCCTCGCCTTACCGACTATAAGCTCGGTCATATTACAATATCCTAATGAGTGCAGTTTTGACAATCCATCTGCAACTAGACGAATCTCTGCTTTAGTGAAACCCTGTTTAACAATACTACTCAAAGTTATTAGGCCAAATAGCTTTTCAATAAGGTTTAATTCAGCGTATTTGTAGTTGCTTGTTCCTGTCATAATTTCTTGATATATGTTAGATACTTGTATAAGTGTATCCGTAGTAAATTTCCATAGACAATAGGATTTTATAAGTTCAATATTCGTTGTTCGTCTATTGTCTTTTACCTGTTCATCCGTATCATAAAACAATGCCTTAAAAATATCAACAAATACTTCTGATATGTCAAAAATATCTTTTCTTTTGACAAACAGGGTTTCTCTGAAAACCCCTGCAAGAGTTGTTATGTAATAATCATAGTTATCTTGGTTGGGTAAAGCAATCTTACGCTTTCTTTCAGTCAAGCGGTCATGGCTCAGTCTTTTTCTAAACTTTTCGATTGTTTTTTTGTTCTCAGAACCAAAAACACCTAACTCACTTAAAAAATGTTCGTGTCGCTTTCCTTTAGAATCTATAATCTGTGATATGAGTGATATGTCACAATACAGGTTGGAACATATAATTTCGATTAACAATCTATCCAGTTCAGTATGACTTATTCCTAAAAAGCTGATGGCATCCCGTATCAATTCACCATAATGCTCTTTATGTATATATTCATAGACCGCTCTGATATAGTCATTGACAGTATAAAACTTATTTATCTTTATATTATCAGGTAAAGGCTTTTTATCTAAGACCTCTGAAAAGATATTTTTCACATACTGATATTTTTCGCTCACAGTTTCACCAACTTTCTGTTGTGCTGTTTAAAATCATATCACAATTTCAGTATAAATTCAATTAGCATAGTGCCGAAAACGATGGTTTTTGAAACTCTATGATATTTTCCCAAAAAAGATATTGAAAACGGGTTTTGGGAAACTTACTTGTCCCGATACCCGTTTCAAAAACAAAGTTCCGATACTCAACCCTTTACGGAACGATAGAGGGTTGACTTTGAAACTCCGGTAAGCTCTGTAATTTCTGTTATAGTGTATGCCTTTGTTTTATACAGAGCAATGGCCTTGTTTAATTTCTCATTTTCAGTTTTTGGTCTGCCGCCAAATCGTCCTCTGGCTCTGGCAGCTTTCAACCCCTCAGATGTTCTTTCAGCCAATACATCACGCTCGAACTGAGATAAACTTGAAATTATGGTGAATAACAATCTGCCTGTAGATGATGTTGTGTCTATGGTTTCCTTTAATGAAACAAGCCTTACGTTATTCTCATTAAAAAATTCCATTAGCTCGGCGAGATTCTTTACAGACCTTCCTAATCGTGAAAGTGATTCAATTACTATTGTATCTCCTGAACTGATTTCTAAAAGAAGTTTATCAAGTTCAGGTCTGTTTTTCTTTGTGCCTGAAATCTTTTCGCAGAAGATTTTATCTACCTTGTAATTTTTAAGAGCATCTGTTTGCCGGTCAAGATTTTGGTCTGCCGTAGATACCCTTGCATATCCGTAAATCATTTCATTTCTCCTTTCTGTGTCAGTGTGTCAATGATTTTGCAGGCTTCTAAAATAACGAATTTATGATAGCTTTTTGACCTGCTCAATAACTTTGACACATTGACACAAACCGCATTATTAAAGGGTTTGCAGTGGTTTGAGTTTATTTTTTTGTTGACACAAAAAATTTGCAGTCTTTCGACTGCAAACTCATTAGATTTTAATATTAGCTCAAATCCATTCACTTATTTTTTAGCTAAGTTATTATTGTTTGTATTGCTTCTATAACATTCCCGTGAGAGTTATATTTTGCTGTCATTATATCTGTTCCGTTGCCATCATCAAGCGACCACTCTATAACATCATCCGTCTGACTCTTTAATGTATAGTCAAATGAAACCGTTTTATTTTACCATAGACAAAAGACGCCCCATAGGAAAAATATCCTATGGGGCTTGAAGTATGGCTTAGCTTTAATACGGTACATATTCATCTATTAAGTAGTCCGTTTCATATGTGTTAATCTCCAAATAATCTCCGAGGCTTGCATATGTTAAAAACGGAAATCTTTCATCCGGTACGATAGTATCTGTATGTATTTCGTTATTAACAACAGTAAGACGCTCGGCATACTGCGGATTTTCGTGATATAAAATAATTCCACCGTTGTCGTCTGCACGCAGCCTATATACTTGCGATGTGTATTCTCCCTGATAAATAAGGTGTTCATCGTCATAATCATATATTTTGGTTACCATAGTATCGTCATCGGGAAAGGTCATTACAATCAGATTAAGACAACCGGGCGTTACTCTATATAGCGACCACTGCATATACTCGCCTGGGTTGTATAACGCACCAATGCAAAGTCCCCTATTCGTTTTCAAACAAATACTTTATCATCCGCTCCGGATAATCTAAAAACATTTTTGATATTTTATAATGCTCTGTTTCCGTATAGTCAATCTTTTCAATTCCATTATCACTAAGCGAAAGAACATCGGAATTGGGCATAGTCATAAGGATAGGTGAGTGCGTTGCGATAATAAACTGTGAATTGTGATTTGCAAGTCTATTGATTTCACACATAAGAGTCATCAATTTTAATGGCGAAAGTGCTGCCTCCGGCTCGTCAAATATGTATAACCCATTTCCGTTCAAATTTTGCACTGCGGCAAGAAAAGATTGACCGTGAGACATCTCGTGATAGTCAATAAGATTGCCGCTATAATCAAAATATGCATTACTTTGCAAATAAGTTGCAAGATTATAAAATGTTTCAGCCCGCAAAAAATACTTTTCCTTAGGATAGCCTTTTAGAGAAATATCCAAATACTCATTCAATTCAGAATGCGTATTGCAACTTGAAAACATATGGTTTGCGTTTCCACCCTCCGGATTTATCCTGCTTGCAACGGCAATAGCTTCAATGATTGTTGATTTACCAACACCGTTTTCGCCAACCAAAAACGTAATGTCTTTGTCAAATTTTAAAACGTTTCCATTCTCCAAATAGCGGAGAGCAGGGATGTTTTTTAAATAGGAATCCTTCGGAAGAGAAAGTTCGACACGTATTTCGTTTATGTATTTTCTTTCCAATTACATTTCACCACCTGTAATATAAAGCCAACAGCTTTTGACTAGTCTGATTTTATATAAAAATACTTACAGTTTAAAGTGCATTTTCCTTAAACTTTATCAGTCCCCAAAATTCATTTTGCTTAACAAGCGCATATTTTTCATTCTTTTGCACTTTAACATAAAAATCCAGGAAAGCGGGATTATATGGCAAATCACAGTGGGTAGGCTTATCTTTTTTTACACACAGTTTATCATCCTTCTAAATCTTATAATTTGTCGGAAAACGTTTATCATTAAATTTAATAATTCCGAAAAGTCCGTTTTGCTTTACGACAGAGTATATTTCGCCGGTATCGGTAATACAAGGACGCACTTGCTCATCATATATCGGTTTAATTCTGCATACGGCGTCTTTACCGATTATTTCATACCAACCGTATTTTAACTGCGAGGTACTATACATAAAAAATTCTTTGTTTGCAATAACAAGCGAATCATTATCGAGGTTAATATTTAACTCAAAAATATCTTTACACTTGTATGGCTTCCATATGTAATCAATATGATTGGAAAAATCCCATTTTGGTTTTGTTTTTTCTATGGGATTTCCGGTCAAATCAAAATATCTGTATTCGCCCGATGAATTTTCGCATTGAATACAGTCGTTGTATATGGTTACGGATTTGTATTTCAGCGGAACAATTATATTTTCATGTGTATCAATAACACCGGCATCACTGTGCCCCGAACATGGCAGCGTCTTTTTGACAGCGGCAATACCGCTTTTGCAAAAACATTCTGCATAGGAGTATTTAGGCTCAATGACATATTCGCCTTTTTTGTTTACATACCCGTACGGTGTGCCGTTCTTTTCGGCGAATTGATATCCTCCGGTTTTAATAGTATGCAGATGCTTACAATTTTTCATTACCGGGGCAAGCCCGTTTGAAAACAAATCAGCCAAACCGAATTTAAAGTCTATAACAACTTCATTTTTTATGTTGATATATCCGAATTTTTTGCCTTTTTGTGCAGGAAGCAGACCTTCGGTGAATCCATGAATATAATTATATTTAAAAGGTATAACCTTATTGTCATTAATATCAATCACACCGTACTTCCCTCTTAATTGTACAATAAATAAATCTTTTTCAATTTCGCGCAGAACGGTATATTTGCAAGAAACACTTTGAGTAATCGCAAAAAGTTCAGATGGTATGATTTTAACTGATTTTTCGTTTCGCAAGCCGCTTGATTCTTTTTCTTTCTTTTCAAGCCGGCATCTGTGCATGATATATAGCTTGTCATAAATGCTGTAAAAGAAGAAATCCGATATGTTTTCTACCGTTTTGGTTATAAAATTTTTAACACTTTTAATTGTTTTTGATTTATTGCCAAACATTTATTTTTACCTATGTTTTGTATGTTTTGTGTGAAAAGCAATGCCGTGTAAGACATTGCTTTTTGCATATTTGAGATTATTATTTTACTTTTCTTGGACTGGTTACACTGATTTTTTTATCTGCATATCCTGCACGGCTGTTTAACTCTCCCAAAGCTACTCTTTTTGCTGAAACTGGATTGTTTGCTTCGACTATGATTTTATTGCCTGTTTTACCGTTTACGCTAAAAGATACTATGTATTTATCCATGTTTGCACCTCCCTTTAATGAATATTTAGGCAATGTGTGTTTGAGTCCTGCTTAATCAAACAGTGCATCGCCGCGTACTTACAATTTTTATTTTTTTGCCAAAATAACCTGCCTGTCCGCTGATTTGACCTAAAGCGACTCTTTTGGCAGTAGCCTGGTCCGGTGCTTGAACTATAATTGAGCATACACCGGATACTCCATCAACCCGGAATGAAACTTCATAGCTTGTCATTTCGAAATACCTCCGTTAAATATATCTGATTATTGATTTAATCGTCATCCAATGCAAGAAGGGGATTGCTGTCTGCATTATGACTAGTCATATGTACACCGTAAACATGATTATCCAGCGGATCATCGCTGCATTTGAAATCGGTAATAACACCGTCACGCACAAGTTTTTTTAAGGATTTTATTATAAAATATTCACTCCACTTAACATCACCGTCATATCCGTTGCTTGTCGTCAGATTTAAATCACTTAATTCAGATAATTCTTTTATTTTCCACGGACTGAACGATGAACTCTGCATTTTCAATGCTCTTTCAATTTTATCTGCATACTGTTCAAAGTATGCGGAGCTTATATATGCCGTGTGCCTGTATGTATTGTCCTCATTGAGCTCATCCTTTATTTTTTTTATTTTTTCTTTTGTTTCCTTGTTTTGAAGGAAACTTGCAATTTTGGAAAATTTGCTTTTAGGATAGCTGTCAGACAGTCTTTTGTTGCTCAAATTCCGTTCTTCGATAACAGTTTCCGTATTTGCAACCAATTTGCCGTCATCATATAATTTAGTGATTAATTTTTGATAAAAATAGCATATTTTTTTTGATGGACTGTACTGCCACTTTACATACGGCAGCGGATATCCGATTTCTATCTTACCTTGAATGTCATTCCATACACTCAGAGCCATTAGTGGATGCACTATGCACAAAAACACCGCTCTGGGAATGAACATATATATCAGGGATTTGTCCCAGACAAACCAACCTAACAACGCCAATGCTACGGTCAACAGACTTTTAACGGCAAATTGCCCGTCGATTCCGGAGTCTGAATGCCTGTAAAATTTGTATGAAACCACTAAATCCCTTATGCAGTCTATTATGTTGACAGAAACCAAAACAAAAGAGAATTCCGAAACAGGAACCAAAGGCGGATCTAACGTGATTGCAACAATCCCAAAAATCATAAATACAACCGAGTTTACTTTTACATTAAATAAAAGGAATTTTGACAGAAAAAACAATACTATTACTGCAATAATTATAAATTGAGCCATATAATCATTCCTCCACGTCAAACTCTATTTTACCTTGATTTTTTAATTCATTCAAAGCGTCGGGTGTAAAATATGATGTCGATAAATCGCAATCGTTATTGGCAGTTTTCCATTCTTTGTTTTCATCTAAAAAGTATAGCTGAAAAGAAACGCAGACACTGTCGGTATTCTTTTTTGAAATCTGAAATGCGAGTCTGCCGCCCACATATTTTAAATTTTCTTCTTCAGTCTTTTGGTCTTTAATTCTATCAACAACTTTTATTATTATCTCTGCCCATTCTTCAACCGTTCTTTTTCCTGTGGCTATTTTATCGGTTGCATCAATTACTGTAGTTTTTACAGCATTTAACAGTTGATCTTTAGTTTGGTCGGGAACCATATTCCATATAGTTTGAAGACCAAAAGCAAATGTAGATTCACACATATCATTGTCCCCTTTTTGTCAATTTGCCAACGTGAGCTGTAACTCTTCGGTGGTTGAAATTTCTTCGTCAACGGAGCTAGTCTGTACTTTTTCTAATATTTCCGGCGGAACCTCTGATACGGAAACGGATTTCGTATAAACATGTTCTTCCCATGCTCCCGTAATCTTGTTTTCACTGTAATATTTAGATACGTTTTTAAAGCCGTCAACACCTTTTTTAATGAATGTTCTGGTACCTTTAACGGTAATTTTGAGAACCTCTTCAAGTTTATGTACAGCTTTCTTAATCCACTGTACGATATTTTTCCAGTACACACAAAGTGCGGTTATAAAAGCCGCTGTCAGGGCAAGTATAATTCCTATTGCAATCATTTCGGTAACACTCCTCCAAATTGTGATTTAACATAATCTTTGCTTACGATATTTTTAGAAAATTCAATATTTTCGTTGTCTGCTTTGCTTTTTATAATTCTTTCAATTGCATCTTCAAAATATATTTGTTTAACAATTGATTCGCTTAATCTTGCAGCTCTAAGAGCTGCCGTGAAAACGGCATTTGATATGTCGGATCCGGATATATTGCTGTATTTTGCAGCCAACTGTCTTGTATCCGCATCTGTCGGCAAAGATTTCGGAATATACAGATTCCATAGTTTTAATCGGTTTTCTTCGTTTGGATAATCAAATTTGATATGTGCAAGAATTCTTCTCATAAATGCCGGGTCAAGATTTGTGATAAAATTTGTTGCAAATAATATCAAATCATCATAATCATTAATTAATACCAATAAAACCGAGCGCGTTTGATTAACGCTTACATCCGTAGAATTAGACATATCTGTTACACGTTTGCTCAGCAATGCATCTGCCTCGTCAAAAAAAATAATTGCATTTGACGATTTTGCATAATCAAACATAGATACAAGATTTTTTGCGGTTTCGCCCACATATTTTGATTCAATTTGTGAATAATCGACTGTTAGTATTTCCCGATTAAGTTGATCGGCAACAGCGTGTGCGACCATGGTTTTTCCGGTTCCGGGAACGCCGTAAAGGTTTATTCCGACACGGTTTTTCTGTTTGTGTGTTGCCGCCAACCCCCATTCTTCAAATATAACTTTGTGCTTTTCGTAAATTGCAAGCACATCCTGAATTGCATCGTATGTATCCGAATTCAATATAATATCTGAAAATTGATATTTTGGTTTTTCTGTACGAAATACGTTTTCAACATTAGGTTTTACATAATATTTTTCCCGTGTCATATCATTGTCTGTATTCAATGGTATTTTGGCTTGTCCGGTTATAACGCTGTCATTTATACGCTTTCCCAGTGACATATTTTCACCTTCATTTTAATTGTAGTTTTTAATTTTCTCGTAAAGTATACTTTTGGTGAAAAAGAAAATGCAAAAAAATTCAACAAATTTTTATGTAAATATTGACAAAATACCGCATATGTGATATATTCTGGTTGTGGATTTATGACTAAGTAAATATATTTGATTAAAACTATACATTTAGTGAAAATCAAGGTTTCTTTTTATAGAAAACCCACAGAGGAATATTAAGTATTTCAGCCGCTTTTTTAGCAGTTATTTTTTTATCTCGCCACAGTTTATAGTATTCGTCGTAATTGTCAGGCATATCAAACGGCGGTCTGCCAAATTTCACACCTCGTTTTTTTGCCGCCCGTATTCCCTCTGCCTGCCTTTGGCGGATATTCATTCTCTCATTTTCCGCCACAAAGGACAGCAGCTGTAACACAATATCGGAAATCAGTGTACCTATCAAATCCTTTGACTTTGTCGTATCAAGGAGCGGCATATCAAGAACCACAATATCAGCCTCCTTTTCTTTGGTAATACTGCGCCACTGCGCCAAAATCTCCGTGTAATTCCTGCCGAGACGGTCTATACTTTTTATGACGAGCACATCACCCTTTTTCAGCTTTGAATACATTCGTTTGTAGGCAGAGCGGTTAAAGTCCTTGCCGCTCTGCTTATCTACAAATATGTTTATAGGCTGTATTCCGTATGCGGTGAGCTCGTCTATCTGCCTGTCCTCCTTTTGAGTAACTGCGGAAACTCTGGCATAGCCTATCTTTTCATTATTCGTATCAATCACCCCCTAGCCGCATATGTGACGGGTATATTTTAGCATTTTTTATTCTCCGTTTCTACTTTAAAGAGCGGATATCTTGCAGTAGTCATAGGTACTGTGACCGAATTTGAAAATTTTGAATAATAACTGTTGATTTTTATAATAATTAGTAGTATACTTATGATAATATGCAAGATAATACTTATGTGAGGTGAGACTTGTGGGTACATATACACCGCCATTCAATATAACAAATCAAATGCTTATGCTTGTATCTGCCATATCCGAAAAAATCGGTAAAATCAGCGTTACCGCCGGTATGAGCTCTAAACCGCATTTGAGAAAGAACAGCCGCATTAAATCTATACATTCGTCATTGAAGATAGAGGCAAATTCACTTACTGTCGGTCAGGTCAGAGATGTTATAAACGGCAAAAACGTTTTGGGCGAAAAAAGAGAAATACAGGAAGTAAAAAACGCATATGCCGCTTATGAAAAACTGTCTGAAATTAATCCGTATGACATAAACGAACTCAAAAGATTTCACGGAATAATGACAAAATATCTAATTGGTGAAACGGGTGAATTCCGCAAGGGAGAGGAAGGCGTTTTCAGCGGTGACAGATGTGTTTTTATGGCACCGCCCGCAAGAATGGTTCCGGAGCTTATGGCAAAGCTTTTCGATTGGCTCGTGCGTTGCAAAGACGAAGTGCACCCGCTCATTATGTCAGCCGTGTTTCACTATGAGTTTGTATTTATACACCCGTTTGCAGACGGCAACGGACGAATGGCAAGACTGTGGCACAGCGCATTTTTGACAAAGTGGAATCCGGTATTTGAATATATACCGATAGAAAGTCAGATTGAAAAATTCCAAAGTGAATATTATGACGCCATTGCCAAATGCCATACAGAAGGAAACTCAAACACATTTATTCTCTTTATTTTGGAGCAGATTGATAAGGTGCTGGACAGCTTTGTCGGACAGCTTGAAACATCTGATGAAAACATTTCGCAATATGTAAGAAAATTGCTCGATGTAATGGAGTATGATGTTCCGTATACCCTGTCTGCCCTCATGCGTATGCTCGGACTTAAATCAAAAGAAACGGTAAGACGGCACTATATTCACCCGGCATTGCACCTCGGTCTTATACAAATGACACTGCCCGATAAACCTCAAAGCAGAAATCAAAGATATATAAAAAAGTGAGGTTCTGCATCTCAGCTTTTGCGGTTATTGTAAATCTCCACAAGCACTTCGATAAGCGCAGTTACAAGCATCTTTAAATAACGCACGTCTACACCTCCCCACCATACCGGCAATATATGTAGTCCTCTATTTCTTCGGGGGTGAAGCCGTGGCTGAGCAAATCGTCTATCAGTTTCGGTGAATACCCTTCAAACGCTGCGACTGTTTTAAGGTCATTTATGTATTCCTCGTTGCTTAAATATCCGTAGTCCCACCAGTTTGCTCCCACATAATCCCGGTATTCAAATTTTGCTCTTTCAATTTTTCCGTCATGGCGAATTTTGAGCATTTCACCCTCTGATATTTCAATCTCCGTAAACTCACGGTTTTTGACTGCTTTAAAAAGAGGTGAATCCACAAGTGCCTTGAACAGTATCTCATCTGTTGAGGCATAAACATATATTTTAAATTTTGGAAAATATAAAATTGACAGCGGACTGTCACCCTTTACAAGATAGACGTTGTCGGCGTCATCTAATATAGCCACGGGTTTTTATACCGTCGTTGATATAGACGGCAAGCAGGAACCTGCTATTGTAACAGCAGGGCACTTTGCGGAAAAAACACCTTTAACACGCTTTACACTGCACAGCAACTCGGAAGGAGAAATACTGACGCTGCCTCTCATAATGAACGCAGACTGGATTACATCTGACGGCTGCGACCTTGCGTACTGCAAGCTCTCCGATATTGAGGAAGAATTTAAAAGGATATATGGCAAAAAGCTGTTTTATACAAGCATATCAAAAGAAAACATTATATCCGAAAGAGAAAAACAATCAATCCCCGTACTCAGCGAGGTTGTCACGGTAGGTTATTCGCTCGGATTATACAATACCCACAACAGGTACCCGTTATTTTTCAAAGGGCACCTTTCAACCCCGCCCAAAGACAATTACGAAAACAAAATCGGCTACGTCGATATGTCGGCAAATAACGGGCTGAGCGGTTCGCCGATACTTTTGAACAATTCCGTTCCAAAGCTTGTAGGAATTTTGACAAGTGCAGTATGCAGCGGTAAAAATCCGACAGACAACCTCTGCACATACGTAGATGCACAGAGGCTCTTTGAATTTAATAACAAATTTGTGATTAATATAAAATAACGACAAAGTCATCGTCCGTTGGGCGATGACTTAATATTTTCCATTTTGACTTACAAACACATAGTCATATATGCCGGCAAATAAATTATGCCGTCTTTAACACTTAAATTTTTGGGGTGAATCACATAACATTCCCCGATTCTTGAACCGTATTTTTCTTTAAAGCGTTCAAGTGAAGCTACGGAATACCTTTTTGTAGACTTTACTTCAATAGGATAAATCTTATACTTCAATTTGCTGTTATTGGAAATGATAAAATCTATCTCTATGTCATTTCTGCGCTTTTCCTCGTTGTAATGTGTATAGAAATACAGCTTATGTCCGTTGCAGGTAAGCATTTGAGCAATAGCATTTTCATAGAGCATTCCTTCGTTAAGCGACAGCTTATCATTAAGAATTTGCCTGTATAGTTCAGAGTCCGCCAGAGAATTTTCATCAAATGCGTGGCTGACAAGCAGACCCGTGTCTCCCATATAACATTTAATGTAGCTTCTGTCTTCGTTCAGAGCCAGTCCAACGTTTGGGTCTCTTGTTAAGAAACATTCATTGCAAATCATAGAGTTGCCGAGCCAAAAGAAGGTATCGGCATATTGGTCAATAGTTGAGCCTTCGGCAATTTTGCTTAATATAACCCTTTTCTCGTGTCTGGACAAAAATCCGGGAATTTGCTCAAAAACAGACAATACTTTTGAGCGGTAACGAGTATTTATTTTCAAAATATCATCACGGTATAAGTTTAAAATATCTCTCTTTTCTCTATCCGCACTGTCAAAATCCCTCGCCCCTTCTATAAAGGCAATAACGCTTTTGGGCATTCCGCCGACAAGCATATATTGCTTAAATAAAAACATAGCTCTGCTGTGAAATCCCTCTTCCAAGGGCTTTCTTTCCTCAAAACATTTTTTAATATATTCAATCAGAATTTCCTCGCCAAAACACCAGCAGAACTCCTCAAAATCCAACGGATACATTTTTAGTTTTCTTTCTTCGGAAGGAATGAGAATATTCTGAACATTTTCTTTAATTGAAATTAAAGAACCCGTTTCAATGTAATCATATCTGCCGTCCGCAACCAGATATTTAATCAGTTGTCTCGCCGTTGGATACAGCTGCACCTCATCAAATATTATTGCAGACTCTCTTTTAAACAGCTTAACGCCATATTCCAGGGAAAGAAGCATAAATAATTCGTCAAGGTTGTTTTTATGATTTTCAAAGGCGTCAATCACGGTACCGGACACATTCGCAAAATCTATCAGAATATATGATTTATATTCGTTTTTGGCAAATTCCTCAACAATAGTAGATTTTCCGATGCGTCTTGCGCCCTCCACCAATATTGCACGGGAACCGTTGCACTCGTTTTTCCAGGATAACAGCTGCTCATATGCTTTTCGTTTTAAAATCATAATATCCCTCGCTTTCACAGATATTGTATCATATATTATAACAAAACGCAAGTATAAATATTCGCCAAAACCTAACAATACGCAACTATAAAACAGTGCTAATTTCCAATAATACGCAGATATAAAAAATATTTTCTGTAAACTATTGAGTTATTGTTAATTATGTGATACACTCACACTATACTTATCAGGAGATGTAGCGATTGACTATAAAAGAATAGATGCCAAAAAAATTAAAGTTGTTAATTATCAAAAGGCTTACAATTATGTAAAAAATGTATTCCGAAAACAAGTCGCTTGCTGAAAACACAGTAAAAGACTTGCACTCTATACTTACTAATTTCATCAATCAATCTTGAAAAAAGTGATTTGTGACTTGATTTATGAAATATAATCTCCATAAAACCACCATTAACTCAAACTCTAAAAACCTCAGATTTTATGCCGTCTCCCGGACTTTCCTTAAATTACTAATTTCGGTGAAGCGCTTGATATGCTGACGGATAAATTAAACGAAAAAAATACATTTTACATGGGCATAAAGGAAGAAAAATAAGGAAATTCTCCTGCCGGTAGACAAACGGCAGGAGAATTTTGTTTTATACAAAAAATCCCTGTCCTTCAGGACAGGGATTTCAAATGAAAACGGAATTATCCCAACAAGTGGAAGTTTACTATTATTGCTGCAAAAACGATTGATACCATACTTAAAAGCTTGATTAATATATTTACGGACGGACCGGATGTATCCTTGAACGGATCTCCCACAGTGTCGCCTACGACTGCCGCCTTGTGATTGTCGGAGCCTTTTCCGCCGAAGTTTCCGGCTTCAATGTATTTTTTTGCATTATCCCAGCTTCCGCCCGAGTTTGCCATCATTATTGCCAGTACAAATCCCGAAACGAGAGCGCCTGCGAGCATTCCCACCACGCCGTTCGGTCCGAGTATCAGACCTACTATAATCGGGGATATTATGCCGATTGCCGCAGGAAGTATCATTTCTTTGAGCGACGAGCGTGTGCATATGTCTATGCAGGTTTCGTAATCCGCCTCTGCCTTGCCCTCCATCAGACCTTTAATCTGCCTGAACTGGCGCCGTACTTCAACGACTATTTTCTGTGCGGCTCTGCCGACTGCCTGCATTGTAAATGCCGAGAACAAAAACGGCAGCATTGCACCTATAAACAAACCTATGAGAACGGGAGTGTTTGTGATTTCAAGATTTAATACTTTCGGATTTATTGCATTTACTTTGTCTGTGTATGAAACGATAAGCGCAAGCGCCGTGAGCGCCGCGGAACCGATTGCAAAGCCCTTTCCTGTAGCCGCGGTAGTGTTTCCGAGCGAGTCGAGAGCGTCGGTTCTGTTTCTTACCTCTGGTTCAAGTCCGGCCATTTCGGCTATTCCGCCGGCATTGTCGGCAACAGGGCCGTAAGCGTCTGTCGCAAGAGTAATTCCGAGGGTTGAGAGCATACCTACAGCCGATATACCTATTCCGTAAAGTCCCATTGCAAAGTTGTTTGCTCCGCCGGAAGCAAAGTAGCTGATTAATACGGAAGCCGCAATTATTACAACCGGGATTGCCGTAGAAAGCATACCGAGTGCAATTCCGTCTATGATGATTGTCGCGCTGCCTGTTTCAGACGATCTTGCAAGCTTTTTGGTAGGGTTGTATGAATCCGATGTGTAGTATTCCGTAAAGTAGCCTATGAGCACACCTGCGACAAGACCGGAAATAACAGCCGCAAGAACGCCTTTATTGTCCGGAAGCATAAGGAATATTACAGCTGCCGAACCTATAGCAGACAAAACTGCGCTTACATATGTTCCGCGGCGAAGAGAACCCAGAAGCTGAAGCTGAGTTGCACCCTCTTTGGTGCTTACGAAAAACGTGCCTATTATGGAAGCTATAATTCCCAGTGCGGCTATGAGCATCGGCGTTACAACTCCGCCGAATTTCAGACCCGCCGCTGCGGCAAGCGCCGAACATGATATGACAGAGCCTACATATGATTCGTATAAATCCGCTCCCATACCTGCAACATCGCCTACATTATCGCCTACGTTGTCTGCAATGCAGGCAGGGTTGCGCGGATCGTCCTCAGGTATTCCTGCTTCTACCTTGCCCACAAGGTCTGCGCCTACGTCAGCCGCTTTTGTAAATATACCGCCGCCGACTCTTGCAAAAAGCGCCATTGAGCTTGCGCCCATACCGAAGGTAAGCATGGTTGTGGTAATTTCAGATTCATTTGCAAGCTTAAATACATATTTTAAGAGAATAAACCATACGCTTATGTCCAGAAGTCCGAGACCTACAACGGTAAGTCCCATAACCGAGCCGGAGGCAAAGGCAATTTTAAGACCTTTATTGAGTCCTTCGCGCGCGCCGTTTGCGGTTCTGGTGTTGGCATAGGTTGCGATTTTCATTCCGACAAAGCCGGAAAGTCCCGAGAAAAATCCTCCCGTGAGGAAAGCAAAAGGTACGAAAGGTGACAGATAATCCATGGATGAAAGAATAATTAGTATAACGAACATAACCGCAAAGAAGATACCGACAGTCTTATACTGCCTTTTAAGGTATGCCATTGCGCCTTTTCTGATTTTTGAGCTGATGACCTGCATTTTTTCGGTGCCTTCAGGCTTGCTTTTAACCGAAAAAAACTGTACGGCTGCATAACATAGGGCAATTACTGCCGCAGCAAGTGCTAAAAATGGTGCAAAATTTTTCATAATAACACTCCTCATATTAAATTTGTTATTTCTATTTTATATAAAAATTTCCAATCCGTCAATAGAATAAAAAACTTTTTGCAAAATCAAACAAATTTTGATTTTATAATCCATACAGCGATTGACTTAAACGGAATATTATGTTAAAATACCTGTGTATAACATTATCAATCGGAGGGATAGATTTGAGCGTTAACAAAGAGCTTTTCGGCGTAACAAAGGACGGACAGGAAGTTTATTTGTACAAGGCAGATAATAAAAAAGGTCTCAGTGCGGAGTTTATAAGCCTGGGATGCATCATAAAGAAGCTGTGCATAAACGGTACGGATGTTGTGCTCGGCCGCGACACACTTGCGGAATATGAGAACAACGAAGGTTCATTCGGAGCTGCCATAGGACGTTTTGCGAACAGAATAGGCAAGGCACAGTTTACACTTAACGGCAAGGTTTACAAGCTTGCGGCAAACAGCAACGGCAACACGCTTCACGGCGGAAAAACAGGTTTTTCAAAGCGCGTTTGGGAGGGCTCATGCCCCGATGAAAACGGCTCAAGCGTTGAGTTTACATATCTGAGCGCAGACGGCGAAGAAGGATTTCCGGGAAATCTTGACTGTAAGGTAACATATACCCTTACTGACGAAAATGCCCTTGAAATTCACTATGAGGCGGTTTCGGACAAGGATACGGTGATTAATTTTACAAATCACAGCTATTTTAATCTGAACGGTCATAATTCCGGAAGTGCACTCAAACATATTTTGAAGATAAATTCAAGCTTTTATACACCGGCTGACGAAACAGGCTCTCCCACGGGCGAAATACTGTCTGTCGGCGATACACCTCTTGATTTCAGAGATTTCAAGGAAGTCGGCAGGGATATAAACGCTGATTTTGAACCGTTGACGTCGGCAAAAGGTTATGACCATAACTATGTACTTGACGGCTGCGGTATGCGTGAGGCGGCAGTGCTTGTGGGTGACAAAACCGGTATAAAAATGACAACCTATACCGACAAACCCGGAGTGCAGCTTTACACGGGCAATTTTATAGAAGAGGGCAGGAAGTGCAAGGACGGCGCAGTATATTCTCCGTATGACGCGGTGTGCCTTGAAACTCAGTTCTTCCCGAACAGTACGTCATTCAGCTTTTTCCCGTCGCCTGTGTTAAGGTGCGGAGATAAGTATGATTATACTACCGTATATAAGTTTGAAATAAATGAATGACATGTGTATATTGTCTGCAATAATGCGGAAAATATTAAAAAAACATGTGAAATGATTCGGAGTGAATTTAATGTATGATTTTCTGAGGGTTACAAGCGCTGTGCCTGAGGTTGCGGTTGCCGATACCGATAAGAATACTCAAAATATAATATCTTTTATGGAAAGAGCGGACGGGAGCAGGGCAGATATAGTTGTTTTTCCTGAGCTTTGCGTTACGGGATATACCTGTGCCGACCTTTTCTTTCAGAGTGCACTTACAAACGGCGCTGTTAAATCTCTCGGAAAAATCACCGATGAAAGCAAAAAGCTTTCGTGCGTTGTCACGATCGGTCTGCCGC
This sequence comes from uncultured Clostridia bacterium, assembly GCA_934481345.1. GTDB lineage: Bacteria > Bacillota > Clostridia > UMGS1810 > UMGS1810 > CAKSIN01. The sequence continues at coordinate 38,532 of CAKSPF010000010.1, read as the reverse complement.
TTGAAATTGACGGTCTTATATACAACTGCGCCGCGGTTATTTATAAGGGAAGAATATGCGGTATAGTGCCAAAGACATTCATTCCGTCATATAATGAATTTTATGAGAAAAGATGGTTTGCGTCATCGGCTGATTTGCAGAGAAGTGAAATTTCATCTTTTGAAATCGGAATTGATGAAAACAATCCGTACAGTATTCCCGTAGGCAGGGACATAGTGTTTGATATGGGCGGCAGGATTAAATTCGGCGTTGAAATATGCGAGGATTTGTGGGCACCGATACCTCCGAGCACATTTTTGGCTTTCGGCGGAGCGGAGGTTTTGATAAATATTTCCGCAAGCAACGAAACGATTGCAAAGAGAAAATACCGCAGCGACCTTGTCTGCCAGCAGTCCGCACGCACTCTGAGCTGCTATGTGTATACGTCGGCAGGCTGTGCGGAATCAACGACCGACCTTGTATTTTCGGGACACTCGCTTTTTGCCGAAAACGGAACGGTTGTACTGGAAAACTCAAGGGGCGTTGATTCGGATTATATACTGACTGCCGATCTGGACGTCGGAAAGGCAAAGGCAGACAGAAAGAAGATAACGACGTTCAGGGACAGTGCAACGCTTTACGGCAGCATGCAGAGTATAAGGCGCGTTTATATTCCGTGCGGAGAGCTTAAAGGAAATGCGGAATTTGCGAAAATTTCAAAGCATCCGTTTGTGCCTGCGGTTAAGAAGGACAGAGCCGACAGGTGTATGCAGATATTTGAAATGCAGGTTGCAGGGCTCAAAAAAAGACTCGGCGTCACGGGATTAAAGCCTGTAGTCGGCGTTTCGGGAGGTCTGGACTCCACTCTTGCGCTTTTGGTCAGCGTCAAGGCGGCAAAAGAGCTCGGCAGAGATGCAAAAGATGTCTTTGGCATAACCATGCCGTGTTTCGGAACCTCCGACAGAACTCATGACAATTCTCTGAAGCTTATGAAGCTTTTGGGCATAAGCTGTGAGGAGATAAACATCAAATCCGCATGTATGAAGCATTTTGAAGATATAAATCAAAATCCCGATGAGCATGACGTAACGTATGAAAACGTTCAGGCGAGAGAACGCACACAGGTTCTGATGGATTTTGCGGGAAAAAACGGAGGCCTTGTTGTCGGTACGGGTGATTTAAGCGAGCTTGCGCTCGGCTGGTGCACCTATAATGCAGACCACATGAGCATGTACGGCGTAAATGCAAGTATTCCGAAAACGCTTGTAAAATGGATGATAGAGAGCATATGCGAGTACAGTATTTTCCCCGACTGCACAAAGGTACTCGAGGATATTGCCGCAACTCCCATAAGCCCGGAGCTTATTCCGCCGGACGAAAACGGAAAGATTATACAAAAAACCGAGAGCATAGTCGGTCCGTATGAGCTTCACGATTTTTACCTGTATAATATTCTCAGATACGGTTTTGAGCCGAAAAAGATATATTATCTCGCATGCACGGCATTTAAAGACGATTACGGCAAAGACGAGATACTCAAATGGCTGAAGAATTTTTACAGAAGATTTTTTACTCAGCAGTTTAAAAGAAGCTGCCTGCCCGACGGAGTAAAGGTCGGCAGCGCATGTCTGTCGCCGCGCGGCGACTGGCGTATGCCGAGTGACGCTTCGTTTGCGTGCTGGATTAAGGAAACAGAAGATTTATAAAAAATTACAAGCAGGCTGTATCTTATGATTCAGCTTGCTTTTTGATAAGAAAGGACGATGCTTTGTGTACAGATATGAACTCCACTGTCATACCAAGGAAATAAGCAGATGCAGCAGAGTAAGCGCTGCAAATCTTGTAAGGGCATATCATGAGCTGGGCTACAGCGGAATTGTCGTTACCGACCATTTTTTCAACGGAAATACCACAGTTTGCCGCGAGCTTGACTGGAAAAGCAAGGTGGATATGTTCAAAAAAGGGTATGAAAATGCGCTGGCAGAGGGCGAAAAGCTGGGGATGAATGTGTTTTTTGCGTGGGAGTATTCGTATCACGGAACTGATTTTCTGACTTACGGGCTTGACGATAGGTGGCTCTACAGCAATCCCGACTGTCATAAATGGCGGCTTTCGGATTATTTCGACCGCGTGCATGACGGCGGCGGAATCATAGTGCAGGCTCATCCGTATCGCTCTGCCGACTATATTGAGCTTATAAGGCTCAATCCGTGGAAATCGGACGGCGTTGAGGTTCTGAATGCGACCTTGCCGGAGGACGAAAACAAAATGGCGGATATATATGCCGGAAACTACGGACTTTTTAAGACAGTGGGCAGTGACAACCACGATGGAATAAGAGAATATCTTGCGGCTGTGGAAACAGACGAAAACCCAAAAAACATCAAAGAGCTTATTGCTATAATACAAAACGGCAAATGTACCCTTAATCACTATAAGGTCAGCAAAAATCCGGACAGCGGATACTCTCTTGAAAATATTGAACATTCATGGCTCAAAAATAAGAGGTTTTAAAATAGGCAATCGGGGTTCGAACACACATTACCTGCGGATGGATGTTTTTGAAATCTTTCAGCTTGTCGGATTTGACAGGCGTCAGCATTTGCGAGTATTTTAACACAGCAGTGGCGTAAAAAATCCGTTCAAAAAACGAGTTTGGATATTCACGCACCTGCTGTTGTTGTATAATGTGCTTGGACTGACTCGTCCAAGCACATTATTTTAAAGAAATTTACTTTCATTGAAATATGCATTTAATTTGCATTGCTTTTCTTTGAACAGGTTTTAATATTGCTTATTCCATGATGAATGTCATTATTGTGTGAGCCTTGGCTGTATACGGAAGTATGGAATTATCTGTTCTGAGATAAAATTCCATATCAAAACCGTTTTTGTTGAGAACAACGCAGACGATTGAATTGTCTGTATTTTTGAATGCACACACGTCAAGCTTTTCGCTGAAAGTGCTTATTCCTATGCACACAGCTCCGGGGCGTATGAATTTGCTGAAATGCCCGATATAGTAGTAGCTCGGCTGATATACGAGTTCATCGGTCGAAGCCTTGCAGTATACCGGTGTATCCACAAGTTCCCTGTCCTCGCGGTGGTGGCAGGGACCGTTGAACTCATCAAGGGTAATGTTCCAGTCACAGTAATAGTTAAGTCCGGCTTTTAATGAGCGGCATATATCATATCCGTATTCTTCACCGAAGCTGAAAGCGTTTTCGGTTTTTATGCCCTGCTCCCGGTCAAAAGCGCAAACCTCGCTCATTATCTGTATTTTTTCGGGATAGCATTTTTTTACAATCTCTATCTCGCCGTAATGGTCGCCCGAATAGTGGTGATGCGCTATACCGTCACAGAATTTTCCGGAGGAGCTTTCAAAAATTGCCTTTGCGCGCTCGTAGATTCTTTCGCGGCAGTGGTCGTAGCAAATAATTTTTATATCCGTGTCGGCAAGCTCTTTTGCTAAGTATCCGAGAAATTCGGCTTCTTCTTCGGGTGTATACAGACACGATTCCCATTGCTGATTATGTCGAGGCTCGTTCTGTATTGTAAACATATTGATGTCTACACCTGCTTTTTTATATTCCTCCGCAAATTTTTTGAAATACTTTGCCCACAGTGCATAATACTTGCGGTCAAGGTGACCGCCCTGAATTTTATCATTTGTTTTCATGTATACCGGCGGTGACCACGGTGAAGCAAAGAGCCGTAGTCTTTGTGCATACTTATAAGCCTCTTTAATCATCGGAATCATTTTTTCCTTGTCGTGAGAAATATCAAAGGTGCTTAAATCTTCATCTCCGTCTTTTACAAAGCAGTAGTCGTTTACACAAAAGTCGCAGCTGTTCATATGCACTCTGCCGAAGGTGTAGCCTATGCCGTCATTTGCGTCGAAATATGATTTCATAAATTCCGCGCGTTTATTATCCGACATTGCGCTCCAGGCAATTGCCGCCGCCTCGGTGAAACCGCCGCCGAAGCCCTCAAAGGTGTGGTATGTCACGTCGGGGTGAAGATTAATCAGATTTGCTTCCACGTCGTCGGACTTGTCAAATGTTTCGAGCACGTCGCGGTTTTTCTCTGTAAATTCCTTTGTGCCCGAAAAGGCAAGCCTTTTGTCTGTGCTGTAGTCCGTGATATAAATTTTTGCTTTCATTTTTGTTCCTCCGTTGTTGTGTTTAAATCCTCTTGATATATTTAATTCTCTTCCAAATCAATAACCGTTACGGTAAGCTTCGGAAGGGTAATTCCTGATACGGTACTGCTGTTTTCATATGTTTCGTTTACTGTTACAATATCATTTTTGCCGATTTCTCTTGAAGCATATAAATTGTCTGCGGACTGTGCAAATTTTTTGGAAATCCTGTATGTCTTATCGGTGTCGAAGTTTATGCTGTAGTCATTTGTTTCACTGATATTTGACAAAAACAATCTTATGCCGTTTTGGGTTTTTACTGCAAGGCAGCTCACATTTTCTGCTATTATATTGCTGGATGAAACGGCGCTCACTATGCTTCCGCTGCAATTATCAAGATAGTATTTTATAAGTTCCGCAAGTGCTGTGTCGTGATAATTGTCTGTCACATATTCGCCGATGTTAAGCGTTCCGGTTGTAATATTATTTTGCATTCCGCTTTTGATAAGCGACATATCGGATACACTTATATCAGAAAATTCAACATTACTTGCAATCCCGAAAATAATTATTCTCAGGCGGTATCTGTCAATGTTTTCATCAAAATCTTCCGGGATTTCAATTTGAAAATCCGAATTGAAGGTGTGCCATTTGCCTTTTTCTATGTTTCTGATGCTTTGATTTAATACAATGTTATTGTTATAGTCGCTGTCTTTTTGCAGCTGAACCTTGACTTGCATACCGTTGTCCGCCAAATCTCCGCCCGAAAGCATATAGTCAAATGCAAGGTCAAAACCGGCAGTGCCCCCAAAAGCAAATCCGCAGCTGTCCTTTAATGTCTGACCGGATACAATGTACTGTACACCGGCATTAAACGCTTTTCTGTTTGCGGCAGTATAAACATCTTTTCCACCGTTAGCGCCGTATTCTATATTTACTGCGGAGTTTAATTCCGAGTATCCGTCCGTCGCCATTGTACCGTCGTTGTAAATAAGCTGTGCCGTGTCGCCGTAATATTGAAATCCGTCCAGTATACCAAGCTTGACGACATTGTTGAAATAATCTGCAAACGAAAGCGACGCCGCAATTGTCTTATTTGACGGTCCTGCATATTCTTTTGGGAATGTGTCCAGTCCGCCTTCTGTAACAAGCAGTTTGAGATTCGGGTTATTCACAGCGCTTATAGCGTCTGCTATAACTTTGTTTTTTGCGGTTGAGGCGGATGCCTTGTAATTATAGTAGTTGTGCGTTGAGATAAAATCTACCTGATTTCCGAGCTGCTCTATTATCGGAACTGCCCAGTTGTTGTATGCCGCCGTAGTGTGAACGGCAAGCTTTACTTCCGGAAATACGGCTTTGATTGCAGTGATAAAGCGCTGTGCAAGATTTATATATCCTGCGGAGCTTAATTTTCTTATATATAATTCGTTTCCAAGCTCCCAGCAGTAAATTTCTACCGGATTTTCAAAACCGTTTTCCTGCCTTTTTGCAGCCCAGTCGGTGCCGTCGGCGCCGAATCTCCTGGAGTCGTTTTCGTCGCAAAGCCAGAAACGCATTTCGTCAAGGACGTTATTTATTGCAATATTCAATATTTCTTCGTCTATTGTTTCGTCAAGATTTCCGTTGTACTCGTTCAAATTTCTCATGATTTTGACGGGGTATACTGCCGATATGTTCGGAACAGTGCCCGTTTCGTCATTCATATTGTTTGCCGTGGGTTCCGCCGACCACATGTTTACGCACATTATTATTTTTGCATCGGGGTTGTATGTCTGCGCGAGCTTTACTCTTTCTGTCATGCCTATATACTCAACGCTCGGCAAAGAGTAAGTCAGGGTGCTTACCTGAGCACGCGGATAGCAGTATGCTGTTCTGTTTTGAACATTTCCGATACTTCGTTTCCACAGCTCATAATTTGACATAAAGCCGCCTATTCGTACAGCTTTGAAGCCTATATTTCGAGCATAGTCAAGATATGATTCCTTCAGGCATTTGTTCATTTTGGAAACCGATCCTCCGGAAGCCTTTCCGTACCAGTAGTTGCCGCCTTCATATGCATAGCCGAGTGCGTTTTGTGAAACGGTGCCGATTGTATTTTCATCATCAATTGAAATATTTTGAATTTTTCCGGCAAATATTTTTGAAAGCCGGAAGCTGCATATGCTGAAGTCGCCGGTATCAACACCGCTTCTGCCGCCGATTATGTATATTCTTAAATATGTATTTTCATAATTTTCGGAGCTTATCGATTCCGGAACCTTGAGATTGATATTTTTTTGTATGCGGGTCCATTCATTTTGTTTAAGCGCAGCAGTATAAGTATATGAAGAATCGCTCAGACCGGCATCGGTGCCGTTAACATACCATTTCACCGCAATAGTCAGCCGCTGATCTGTTACCGATTTTATATAATATGAAAGACTGTAAACAGAAGAATCGCCGGGGTTGTCCCATGATTTTTTATAGAAGCTGTCATAATAAATTTTTTGCTGTATTCCCGATGTATAGTTTGGTCTGTTTGAAGCTTGCACGCAGTCCGCATTTTGTGTGCTGTCAAATACACTTGAAATGGTGGGGTTGCCGCCCTGTTTATACCAACCGCCGTCAGACGGCTCGGTAAATGTGTTTGAAACAGTATTTACGGCAAGATTGTCCATTAATTTGTCTACACCGTTATCCTCAAGACTGCATATTGAAATATCATAATATGAATACAGACCTTCGCTGCTTACAACAGTCAGTATGTCGTCCGCACTTACAATAGCATCATCGGCCTTTGGCAAAAGCGAGCTGTCATATATGCCCACCGAAGCGCCGCTGCTTGCGGTGATACCGCTTTTAAGGCTTGCTGCCGTAACATCGCTCCTTGTTTCCACAAAATCGTTTCCAAGCCGTGCGGTATATGAATCCGTGCGGAGTATACGGCTTTTATCTCCGCCTGTATATTGTCCGTTTCCGGCATAAACGCATATGTTGTCAAGGTATGCTGTGTATTGTGCGTCTTTTGCCGCACTTAGGCATAGGTAACCGTTCGGTGCGCCGGTATATGTGCCGTAACCGCCTTCGGTAAGTGTGCAGGAGGTATCAAGAACTCCGTCTATATATACCGAGAGAGTGTTGTTGTTTTCGCTGCCATCGCTTCCGTATACTATGCTTACTTTGTGCCATTTGTTTTTGGAAACGATTGTTTCCGTAGTCATAGTGACGCCGTTTTGGGCGCCCGATGTTCCCACATAGATGTTGTAGTGCCCGGATGTGCATGCGCCTGAACCGTCACTTTTGAACTGATCAAATCTGTAGAAAAGACCGCTTCCGTCGGTTTCAAAAAGAACGTCGAAAGCCAAAGATGTGTATTTATATGCTTTTGTGTTTCCGGCAACAACATCTGTTTCCGGACGCATATGAGAAATACCATTTCCGAGAGCTTTCTGGGCAGTTCCGCTTAATTTATATGTATAATCTCCCGATTCTTTAAGCGGCGCTGCGGATTTTACCGCGCAAGAAATACCGCTTCCGACAGAAGCAAGCCTCAGCATATTGCCGGAGTTTACCGTCGAGTTCTGCCGTGAACCGTCATACATAATTTTAAGCTCATTTGCTGCCTCATCAGCAAAAACGGGTGAAACAAACAGTGATGAAACCGCAAAAATAAATGCGGTTACAAGTGAAAATAACCGTGATGAGAATTTTCCATAATCCATAATCCTTTTCCTCCCATAAAATTTTATGCAGATTCTGCATATAAGCTCACTTACTGTATGAGCCTTGGTGCGAAAGGCAAGATTCGAACTTACTAATTGCCGTATATAGGCACTAACTTCCTGTGAGGTCTTTCGCTTATTTATTTTATGGAAATAAAAACCTTTCGGTTTTGTACACATTATACTAAACAATTTCACCGTTGTCAATAGTTTTTGTTTTTTTATACAAAAAAACAGCAAGTGTACCCTTAATCGCTATAATGTCAGCAAAAATCCGGACGTCGTATACACTCTCAATGCTCTTAAACATTCGTGGCTGAGAAATAAATTTGTTAAAGAAAAGCTCCTTTTTGGGCAAAACTGATTTTTCTTCGGCATTGTCCAAAATCATTGACAAATCCGATAGTCGGTCGATATAATTTTATGTATAGAACAGATACCCATAAAATGATATTACGGTATAATTTTGATTATGTTGCAAAAGCTCTCTGAGAGGGAGATGCAAATGAAGGATTTGTTCGAATTTTTAAGAGTGGCTACCAAAAGCGATTATATAAATGATATGCGCTCGGGAATTAATAATTATTGCGCCAGAGAGCTAATGAAACCGAAAAAATACGAGAATTATCCGCTTAGTGTTCTGTCGGACTGTCGGACGCTGCGGAGTATCTTTACGGCAAAAAACAGATTTCGAATCTGCGGAGGAAGCAAAAAAATTTTTTAAATACAAAAAAGAGAATTTTGAGTAAATACAAAAGGCATGCTGCCCGGTATGGCAGCATATTTTTTCTTTGATAATATGTATTTATGTTGTATAAGCATTAATTCATGTTGCTTTTTAACAATAAATCGATGTAAAATCTATAAAATATATTGCAAAATCACAACAAAAGTGGTAAAATCATGACAGTGTAATTACATAATTGGATTAGGAGGAATGATTAATGAAGAAAACATTGTGTATTGCATTGTCATTTGCGATAGCAATAGGCTGTTTTACCGGATGCAGTTCAAAGCGTGCGGGCAAAGGCAAAGACAATCAGGCGGCTTACAAGATGGATACCATTCTTAATAAGCCGGGTGAATTTCCTATTGTAAAAGAGGAATACAAGGACACAACAATTACAATCGGCATAGCACAGAGCACACTTATCACCGATTACAAAGACAACACCTTTACAAAGGCTCTTGAAGAAAAACTCGGCTGCAACATTGAATTTCAGCTTCTTCCGTCATCGGATACGGCGCAGAAGGTTGAGCTGATGATTGCCGCCGGCGGTCAGGATTTGCCCGATATTCTGATGATGCCCTTTGAGGACGGCCAGCTTGCGGCATACGGCAGAAACGGAACAATAATAGACTTAAAGCAGTATTACGATAACAGCGCATATTACCTTAACAAGATGTTTGACGCCGAAAAAGAAAAATACGATGACGACATTAAAAGGCTTATAACATTGTCGGACGGCTCAATGTATTATGTGCCGAAGTACAATAAGATTTTGCAGAACGAATATGCGGCAAAATGCTGGATTTATCAGCCGTGGCTTGATAAACTCGGTCTTGAAAAACCGAATACTTTAAGCGAATTTAAAGATATGCTCAAAGCATTCAAAGAGAAGGATCCAAACGGAAACGGCAAAGCAGACGAAATCCCGTTAGCAGGATACAAAGATGATATGCTTACTGATTTTGTAATGGCAAGCTTTTTGCCGATACAGAGGTACAGGGATTATATGTATCTCGATGGCAAGGGTAAGGTACATGCGGGCTTCATGGAAAAGGAATGGAAGGAAGGTCTTAAATATCTCAACAGCCTTTATGAAGAAGGACTGCTTTCGGATACCAAGTTTACACAGGACAAAAATCAGCTTACACAGCTTAAATCCGCTACACCGACGCTTGTAGGAGCATTTGTGGATTTCTCACCGGTGCATACCGGAAATGTAAAAGAAAGAACGATGGAATATACATATCTTGAGCCGCTTAAAAACGGTAAAAACGGCGTAAGACGTGCGGCTACGTTTACATCCGACCCGTACTGCGGAATGGTTGTTACCAAAAACTGCAAGCATCCCGAGCTTGCGTTCAGACTCGGTGACCTTATGTGCAGCGAGGAAATGACCATATGGAACAGATGGGGAGAAAAAGGCGTAGACTGGGTTGAGCCGAAAGCCGACGAAAAGAGTATGTATGAAAGCATGGGCTACAAGGCAAAAATCAGTCCTATAATGGTATGGGGCGAGCCTTCAAACCATCACTGGATGAACATAGGACCCGGCTACAGAGATTATGACATTTCTCTCGGTATGACTGCCGCTTCGAGCAGTGACTCCGAGTATGCAATATCCCTTGCAATGCCTTCATATGTAAAGACGGGCTATAAATATCCCGTAAAGAAATATATCTATGATATTGACGAGTATTCGGAGGTATCGCAGTACCAGAGCGATATAAAATCATATGTTGACGAGCAGATGGCGCTCTTTATCACGGGAAATAAGGATATAGACAAAGAGTGGAACGCTTATATCAAGCACTTAAAATCAATAGGCGCGGATAAGTATCTGGAGCTTACTCAGAAAGCTTATGACAAAAACGGAAAATAAATATCTTTAAATATGTATATAAACAAACAGCAGGACGAATGTGTTTCGTCCTGCTGTTATTTAATATATTAGTCTAATTTCAGTATTTCAGTTCCGTTTTTCACATTGTCCGAGGCGGTAATCTCTATACTTTTGTATGAATCGGTGTTGCAGATTATAATAGGAGTTGTGACCTTATATCCTGCTTTTTTGATATTTGCTATATCAAACGATATGAGCAAATCGCCTTTTTTAACTTTTTGATTGTTTTTGACATTGTTTGTAAAGTATTTTCCTTTAAGCTTAACGGTATCTATGCCTATATGAAGCAGAATTTCGGCTCCGTCATCGGATACAAGGGATATTGCATGGCCTGTGTCATAGACGTTTTCCACAGTGCCGTCAACCGGGGAATACAGCCTGCCCTCCGACGGTTCGACCGCCGCGCCGTTGCCGAGAGCCTTTGACGAGAAAGCCTCGTCCTCAACTTCGGTGATAGGAATTATCCTGCCGTTTAGCGGAGAATAAATTTTTGTGCTTTTTGCAAAAGCGGTATTCTTTTTCCCGGAGTCGGGCTGCAAATCTTCGGTGACGGGTTCGTCATCAATATGCGATTCAAGGTAATCCTCAAATTTTGACTTTATTACCGATACCTGAGGTCCGTAGATTACCTGCACACCGTTTCCGCTGTGAATAACTCCGGAGGCGCCGCTCCTTTTGAGCGGGCCGTCATCTACCTTTTCCGGATTTTTAACCGTAATTCTGAGCCTTGTGGCACAGCAGTCAATATCCGAGATATTGTCCCTGCCGCCAAGACCGCTCAGTATAAGCGCGCTTTGCGCAAAGTCCGCATTTGGGGTCATTCCGCTTTTTTTGCTTGCGCGCTGTTCCACGTCTTTTCGGGTATACAGCTTTGTTTCGGTTTCATCGGCGTCACGTCCGGGAGTTTTGAGGTCGAGTTTTTTAATCATAAAGCCGAACACACCGTAGTATACAAAAAAGTATACTATGCCGACAACCACTATCCATATCCAGTGGGTTTTGGCATTGCCCTGCAAAATACCGAAAAGGAACAAATCTATAAGTCCTCCGGAGAACGTCATACCCACACCTACGTTCAGTATATGCATAAGCATGTAGGAAAGTCCGGCAAGCACGCAGTGTACGGCATACATCAGCGGAGCGACAAAAAGGAAGGTAAATTCAAGCGGTTCGGTAATACCCGTAAGCATTGAGGTAAGCGCCGCCGATATGAGAAGTCCGCCGACGACCTTTTTCTTTTCCGGACGGGCGCATTTATACATGGCAATAGCGGCGCCCGGCAGACCGAAAATCATAAACGGGAATTTACCTGCCATAAACCTTGTGGCTGATACGGAAAATACGGTTGTTGCCTTTGACGCAAGCTCCGCAAAGAAGATGTTCTGCGCGCCGTTTATTATATTGCCGTCAATTATTGCACTGCCTCCGAGAGCCGTCTGCCAGAAAGGAATATAGAATACATGGTGCAGGCCGAACGGAATGAGCGCTCTTTCTATAATACCGTATATCCAGGTACCGATATATCCCGTCTTTATTACGAGGTTTCCGAGCCAGGATATACCCGTCTGAATAACAGGCCAGATGTAAAACAGCAGTATGCCGACTATGAGATACGCAACACTGCATATTATGGGTACAAATCGTGTTCCGCTGAAAAACGACAAAACCTGCGGCAGCTCGGTTTTGTAGTATCTGTTGTGCAGTGCAGCTACTCCCAGACCGACTATAATACCGCCGAACACACCCATTTGCAGGGTTGTTATTCCGAGTATGGAGGCTGTGGAGTTATCCGGCATGGCTTCCACACCGCCCGATGCGGTTATGAGCGCGCTTATCGCCGTGTTCATTATAATATAGGATATAACGCTGGCAAGGGCGGCAACTTCTTTTTCCTTTTTTGCCATGCCTATTGAAACACCGAGGGCAAACAGCAGGGCGAGGTTGTTGAATACAGCACTTCCTGCCTGGTTGAGAATATCTAAAATGGTGTACAGGAAATTTCCCTGATGTATAATGTTTGTAAGTTTATAGGCATTAAGCATGGTTTCGTTGGTAAACGAACTTCCTATGCCGAGGAAAAGTCCCGCAACCGGAAGCAGCGCTATCGGCAGCATGAACGAACGCCCGATTCGCTGCAAAACTCCAAATGCTTTGTCTTTCATATATTCACCTTATTTCATAAATATTGTTAACATATTATTTGTAATAACCGGCGTTTTAATACAAAAACATTATACATTTTGTGTTGACTTTTTTTGTGTGTAATGATATACTAAAAAAGTAATATGTAATCTTTAAATTCGGTACGGGATGCCTGCAAGATTCACATGTGTGTTTGTTTTGTTGATGTTTTGTGTGATTATTGCTCTTGTCTTGTAAAGATGAGAGCTTTTTGTTTGTATCTGACGGAAAGGAACGGCTGCAATGAAACAATTATTAAAAGGAGCAATTGTATACGGTTTCGGCAAGACCGATATATTGGTATCGGACGGCATTATTGCCGCAATTGCCGCAGATATTTCCGATAATACTGCGGATTGTATTTTTGATTTGGAAAACACACATATATTTCCCGGTTTTACAGATGTTCATGTTCATCTGCGCGAGCCGGGTTTTTCTTATAAAGAAACAGTTCTGAGCGGCACAAGGGCGGCGGCGCACGGCGGATTTACAGCCGTATGTGCAATGCCGAATCTTAATCCCGTTCCCGACTGTATTGAGAATTTAAAAGTACAGTCGGATATTATAGAAAAAGACTCGGCCGTAAGGGTATATCCCTACGGCGCAATCACAAGGGGCGAAAACGGCGAAACGCTTTCCGATATGGAAAAGCTGGCGGATAAGGTCGCGGCATTTTCGGATGACGGACGCGGAGTTCAGTCGGCGGAAATGATGAAAGAGGCTATGCTGAAGGCAAAAGAGCTTAATAAAATCATAGCCGCACACTGCGAGGATAATTCCCTCTTAAACGGCGGTTATATCCATGACGGCGAATATGCCAAGCTTCACGGCCATGACGGAATATGCTCCAAAAGCGAGTGGGGACAGATAGAACGCGACTTAAAGCTTGCGGAGCAGACAGGGTGCAGCTACCATGTGTGCCATATTTCCGCAAAAGAGAGCGTTGAACTCATAAGGCGTGCAAAAGCCCAAAAAATAGATGTAACGTGCGAAACCGCGCCGCATTATCTCGTGTTTGACAACATGGACTTAGAGGAGGACGGCCGATTTAAGATGAATCCGCCGATAAGGTCAAAGGAGGATAAAGCCGCCCTTACAGAAGGAATAAAGGACGGCACGGTAGATATGATTGCCACAGACCATGCTCCGCACAGCGCGGAGGAAAAATCAAAAGGATTAAAAAACAGCCTGAACGGCATTGTCGGTCTTGAAACTGCATTTGCGGCGCTGTATACCAAGCTTGTAAGGACGGATATAATCACTCTTGACAGGCTAATTGAGCTTATGAGCGTAAATCCGTCAAGGCGCTTTGGCATAGACAATGCAATAGCCATAGGAAAAAAAGCCAATCTTACGGCATTTGACTTAAATGCAGGGTATACGGTAAATCCCGGCGAATTTTTGTCAATGGGAAAGAGCACGCCGTTTGAGGGCATGGAGCTTTACGGCAGATGCATACTTACAATGTCGGACGGAAAAATCGCATGGGCGGATAAAGGAGAATGATATGCTGCAAGGAATGTATAAAATACTGCAAAATACAAAGCTGGCAAAGGACGTATACAAAATGACGCTGGAGGGGGATACTTCGGCGATAACCCGTTCCGGTCAGTTTATAAATATTAAAATCGACGGTCTGTTTCTCAGAAGACCCATATCGGTCTTTGACTGTGACGCAGATACCGTAACCGTTATATATAAGACAGTGGGCGTCGGCACAGAAAAAATGAGCCGTATGCAATGCGGTGAAATGCTCGATGTGCTTACGGGTCTGGGCAACGGCTACGATACTTCAAAAAGCGGACAAACTCCCCTGCTTGTCGGAGGCGGAGTGGGTGTGCCGCCTTTGTATAACCTTTGCAAAAGACTTGTTTCGGAGAACAAAAAGCCGATTGCCGTTCTCGGGTTTAACACGGCAGACGAAGTTTTCGGCGAGGACGATTTCAAAGAACTCGGCGCAAAGGTTTATGTCGCAACGGCAGACGGAAGCTTTGGCACAAAGGGATTTGTGACGGACGTTATAAAAAATCTGAAATATACATATTTTTATGCCTGCGGGCCCGAACCGATGTTTGCGGCAATGGAAAAAATCATGCAGACAAGCGGTCAGTACAGCTTTGAGGAAAGAATGGGCTGCGGATTCGGAGCATGTATGGGATGCAGCTGCAAGACAAAGTACGGCAGCAAAAGAATATGCAAGGACGGTCCCGTTCTTGAGAGGGAGGAAATCATATGGCAGATATGAAGGTGAATCTGAGCGGTATAGAGCTTGATAACCCCGTAATTCCCGCGAGCGGAACATTCGGATACGGCTATGAATTCGCAGAGCTTTACGATATTAATATTCTCGGCTCGTTTTCGTTCAAGGGAACGACCGCAGAAGAACGCTTCGGCAACCCGACTCCGAGAATTGCCGAGTGCCCTGACGGCATGTTAAATTCCGTAGGACTTCAGAATCCCGGAATTGACGCGGTGATAAACCGTGAGCTGCCGCGGCTTAAAAAATGCTTTAATAAACCCGTAATCGCAAACATAAGCGGTTTTTCGGCAGACGAATATAAATATTGCTGCGAAAGAATAGACAAAGAAGAACAGGTGGGAATAATCGAGGTTAATATAAGCTGTCCGAACGTCCATAACGGCGGAATGAGCTTCGGTACTCAGCCGGAATGTGCGGCAAAAATCACAGAATGCGTCAAATCGGTTACGACAAAGCCCGTGTATGTGAAGCTTAGTCCGAACGTAACCGATATTGCGGAGATTGCTAAAGCGTGCGAGGACGCAGGAGCGGACGGCATAAGCCTTATAAACACTCTCATGGGTATGAGGGTTGATCTGAAAACAAGAAAACCCGTTCTGGCAAACAAGATGGGCGGATTTTCCGGAAGGGCGATTTTCCCTGTAGCTCTGAGAATGGTATATCAGGTCTACGAGGCTGTAAAAATACCGATTATAGGCATGGGCGGAGTAGCAACCGCCGAGGACGTTATAGAAATGATGCTTTGCGGAGCTTCGGCTGTCCAGGTTGGAGCGCAAAATCTTGCAGATCCCTATGCCTGCAAGTCGATTGTCGAAAATCTGCCGCAGGTTATGGAAAAATACAATATATCTTCATTAAAAGAAATAACGGGAGGGGCACACTGATGAGCAAAGATGTTATAATTGCCTGCGATTTCAGTTCAAAGGCGGAAGTAATGAATTTTTTGGATAAGTTTACGGACGTAAAGCCTTATGTAAAAATCGGCATGGAGCTTTTTTATGCGGAGGGACCTGAAATCGTAAGGGAAATCAAAAAAAGAGGTCATAAGATATTTCTTGATCTGAAGCTGTGCGACATACCGAATACCGTCAAAAAATCAATGAAAGTTCTCAGCAGTCTTGACGTGGATATGGTAAATCTGCATGCGTTCGGCACAAGGACCATGATGGAAGCGGCAATAGAGGGACTTACGCGCAGTGACGGCACAAGGCCTATGCTTATCGCCGTGACGCAGCTTACCTCGACGAGTGAGGAAAGAATGAAAACGGATTTGCTTATAGACAGACCGCTTGACGAGGTGGTAATGCACTATGCGTACAATGCGCGCCTTGCCGGTCTTGACGGAGTTGTCTGCTCGCCGCTCGAAGCCGCAAAGGTGCATGAAAAATGCGGCGATGACTTTATAACGGTTACGCCCGGAATACGCTTTGCAGATTCCGAGGTCGGCGACCAGGTGAGAATTACCACACCTGAAAAGGCAAGAGAAATCGGCTCGGACTATATAGTAGTCGGCAGACCCGTAACGCAGGCGGAAAATCCCGTTGACGCGTACAAAAGATGCATAAATGAATTTTTGGGAGGAAACGAGTAATGAAAGAATTGATAGCAAAGGATTTACTTTCAATAGGAGCGGTTTTTTTAAGACCGGAACAGCCGTTTATATGGGCAAGCGGCATCAAAAGCCCCGTGTACTGCGACAACCGCCTTACGCTCACCGCGCCCGATGTGCGTAATGATGTGGAAAATTCAATAGCGGAAACGATAAAAAAGGAATACCCCGGCTGCGAGGTTATTATGGGTACGTCAACCGCAGGTATCGCCCATGCGGCAATTGCGGCGCATATCCTGAAAATGCCTATGGGATATGTAAGAGGTTCCTCCAAAGACCACGGCAGAGGAAATCAGATAGAGGGCAAGCTTGAAAAAGGTCAGAAGGTGGTAGTGGTAGAGGATCTTATATCCACCGGCGGAAGCGTTATCGAGGTTGTAAACGTGCTGAGAAGTGCGGGAGCAGAGGTTCTGGGAATAGTTTCAATATTCACATACGGAATGAAAAAGGGTATTGAGAGATTAAAGGAAGCCGATGTAAGAAATGTAAGCCTTACCGACTTCGACACCGTGGCTCAGATTGCCGCTAAGACGGGTTATATAAAGGAAAGCGACGTGGAAAAGCTTATCGCTTTCAGAAACAATCCGAGTGACGAAAGCTGGATAGGGGGAGGAATATGAAAAACCTTATCGACATAATGGATTTAAGCACGGAAGAAATAGACGAGCTCATTGAAAAGGCTCGGGACATTATGCAAAATCCGCAGAACTACCGCGAAAAATGCAGATACAAAAAACTTGCGACATTGTTCTTTGAATCCTCTACAAGGACAAGACTGAGCTTTGAGGCGGCAATGATGGAGCTTGGCGGAAATGTTCTCGGTTTTTCCGACGCAGGTTCTTCATCGGCGTCAAAGGGCGAAAGCGTTTCGGATACGGTTGCGGTTGTGGGCGGATATGCCGATATTATCGCAATGCGCCACCCGAAGGAGGGCGCTCCGGTTGTGGCGGCAATGAAATCGGAGGTTCCTGTAATCAATGCCGGTGACGGCGGACATAATCACCCAACGCAGACTCTTACCGACCTGTTTACAATCAGGCAGGAAAAGGGCAGACTTGACAATCTCACAGTAGGACTTTGCGGCGATTTGAAATTCGGTAGGACTGTTCATTCGCTTGCAGCGGCGCTTTCGAGGTATGAGGGGATAAAGTTTGTGCTGGTTTCTCCCGAGGAATTGAAGCTGCCGAGCTATGTAAAAAATAATTATATAAAGAAAAACGGCATCGAATACGAACAGACCGCGTCGCTTGACGAAGTCATGGGCAAGCTTGATATAATATATATGACGAGAGTACAGAGAGAACGCTTTTTTAACGAGGAGGACTACCTGAGATTAAAAGACAGCTATATACTTACTCCCGAAAAAATGAAAGCGGCAAAACAGGATATGATTATAATGCATCCTCTGCCGAGAGTGAATGAAATATCCACCGCAGTGGACGCAGACTGCCGCGCATGCTATTTCAAGCAGGCAAAATACGGCAAATTCATAAGAATGGCGCTTATCCTTAAGCTTTTGGAGGTGGAGTAGATGACTATAGATTCCATAAAAAACGGCGTTGTTATAGACCATATCAAGGCGGGAAAATCCATGGAGCTGTACAGATTTCTGAATCTTGAAAGCCTTGACAGCCAGGTTGCCATTATCAAAAATGCTCCCAGCAAAAAAATGGGCAGAAAAGATATAATCAAGATTGACGGAAAAATAGAACCCGATTTGAATATTCTGGGTTATATCGATCCCGATATAACAGTAAACATAATAAAGGACGGAGCTTTGGCGGAGAAAAAGCACCTTGAGCTTCCGGAAAAGATAAGCAATGTAATAAAGTGCAAAAATCCGCGCTGCATTACATCTACCGAGCAGGAAATAAAGCACGTTTTCAGACTTACCGACAGAAATAAGCGCGAATACCGCTGCATATACTGCGAAACAAAAGCAGAATAGGATTTAATTGTGCAATAAAAAGGAGTATAGTTTTAAATGAAAAAGGCAGTAATAATTTTAATAGTGTTTCAGATACTTGCAGGAGCTCTCACTGCAAATGCGGCATATGTGGGAAATAACTATATTTCCTCCGCAGGCGCATGCGTCATGGATTATGAAACCGGAGATGTTTTGTATGAGTATGACGGCTATACAGCCAGAGTGCCGGCAAGTCTTACCAAGCTTATGACTGCATACTGCGTGTATGCGGCGATTGCAAACGGTGAAATATCGCTTGATACGCCGGTGCCGATAAGTCAGAATGTATACAGCAAGTCAAGAAATCAGCTTTATCAGAATATGATTCCGCTTAATTATAACACCGCATACACTGTAAACGAGCTTTTGGACGTGGTGCTGGTACATTCCGCGAGTGCGTCGGCAGTAGCTCTTGCAGAACTTGTGGGCGGCGGAAGCGAAGCAAATTTTGTGGCAAGAATGAACAATACGGCAAAGCAAATGGGAATTTCGGCATATTACTATGACAGCTGCGGCGTTGCAAACAACAGTATTTCCCCTGTTTCCATGGCAACTCTTGCAAGAAAGCTTATTATTGATTATCCCGATATATTAAACCGCACGTCAAAAAAATCGGTTTATTTCCACGGCGCAACATACAAGACCACAAATCATCTTTTGGATACATATTATTACGAGGGTGCGGACGGCATGAAAACCGGTACGGGCTCGATTGCCGGAGCATGCTTCTGCGGAACGGCGGTAAGAAACGGCAGACGTCTTATAAGCGTTACGCTCGGTTCTTCGTCGGCAGGGCAGCGTTTTACCGACACTATAAGGCTTTTTGACTACGGATTCGCGGTGGCGGCAGACAGATACAAAAATGTGTATTACACAAACATCAGAACCTTTGTAAACAACGGTGAGATGCCGACGTTTTATTACAGAGGGGCGCAGTCACATTCGGTAATAATCGCCGAGGATATGGCAAATTACGGCTTTGACGTAACCTATGACGATGCACAGAGGACGCTGTATATCACACGCAACAAAGACAAGGCGACAAACCCGATTCCGCTGGATATTTATAAAAACAAAAACGGAATCAGAGCTTTCAGCGTAAGAAACAGCAATATCAGCGTTGTGCTTACGGACGGTAATTACAGCCATAAATTTACGGATATTTACAATGTCGGCGGATATATGTGCATATCCGTTGATGAATTTGCCGGTATATACGGCTTTGAGTGGAACGGCGGCGAAGCGGCGGCCTATATTGATACCGCAAAGCTTGCAGGCTGATTGCTTATATAAAACAAAAAACAGAACGGAGAATATCATACTTCTCCGTTCTGTTTTTTTAATCAAAAATTTTTGTCAGAAATACCGGAGGAATAAAGTAATTGTAACCGAAAGTTCCGGTTGTGTACACACTGTTTGCCAGAATTGCACAAAGAATCAAACGTCGGTTTGCTTCGCCGGAATACAGCATTTCCGTTTTTCTTTTTTCCTCGCGTTCACGCACGATTTCAGGATTGATTTCGGTTTTTGTTTTGTTTTTCAATGATACCAACTCCTCGTATTTTAGTTTGGCATTATTGAATTTTTTTATTTTTCAGAATTTATGGTTATAAAGGAATTTTAATTTTATTGTTTTTTAAACCGCATCTTTCTGCTTATTTTTTGTGTTCATTTAAATAATACGCATTTTAATCTTCATTTGAATTTAAAAAATCTTTTCCGCATTTTATTGAGTATTCAACGGCTTCCTTTGCCGGACCGCCTATGATTTTGCGGTCATTTACGCAGGTTTCGAGAGATATTGCGTCATATATATCGTCCTCTATAATATCGGAGCAATTCTTAAACTCCTCTATGGTGAAGTCGCACAGAGATTTTTTGTGTTGGATTGCGTAGATAACCATTTTGCCGATTACCTCGTGTGCCTGCCTGAACGGCATGCCTTTTTTTACAAGATAGTCTGCGGCGTCTGTGGCATTTGTAAATCCCTGTCCTGCGCCGGTGTGCATGTTTTCGCTGTTAATTTTCATGGAAGCAATCATTTTTTCAAAAACGGGTATGCATAGCTTGACGGTATCTACAGCGTCGAAAATGCACTCCTTGTCCTCCTGCATATCCTTGTTGTATGCAAGCGGAATACCCTTCATTACTGTCAGAATTGTCGTGAGGCTGCCGTAAACTCTGCCCGTCTTGCCGCGTATAAGCTCGGCAACGTCCGGGTTTTTCTTCTGCGGCATTATGGAGCTTCCGGTGGAGTACGCATCGTCCATCTCCACAAATGAAAATTCATTGGAACTCCACAAAATAAGCTCCTCGCAGAAACGGCTGAGGTGCATCATGCATATGGAAAGCGCCGAGGCAAGCTCTATTATGAAATCCCTGTCGGAAACGCCGTCAAGGGAATTAAGCGTAACGGAGTCGAAGCCGAGGTCCTTTGCAACTGCCTGTCTGTCGAGCGGATATGTGGTCGCCGCAAGTGCGCCCGAGCCGAGAGGCATTACATTTGTGCGCTTGTATGTATCGTCAAGGCGCTGAATATCCCTTTTGAACATCTCAAAATATGCCATCATGTGATGTGCAAGGGTTATAGGCTGTGCTTTCTGAAGGTGCGTATAGCCGGGCATTATGGTTCCGGTGTTTTTCTCCGCAATTGAAATAACGGTTTTCTCAAGGCTTATGAGCATATTTTTTATTTCTTTTATTTCGTCTTTGAGATACATTCTTATGTCAAGAGCCACCTGGTCGTTGCGGCTTCTGCCGGTGTGCAGCTTTTTGCCCGCGTCGCCTATCCTTGATATAAGGATTGTTTCAATATTCATGTGAATATCCTCGGCGTCAATCATAAATTCGACTTTGCCGTCTTCAATATCCCTTAGAATGTCTGCAAGCCCGGATATTATTTTTTCGCTGTCCTCTTTGGGTATAATTCCCTGATTGCCGAGCATTTTTGCATGTGCCATGCTGCCCTTTATGTCCTGTTTGTACATGCGTTTGTCAAAACGTATGGAAGAGTTGAAGTCATCTACCATAGTATCGGTTTCTTTGGAAAATCTTCCGCCCCATAATTTTGCCATTTTATATTCCTCCGTCCTGTTGGGCTTTTTCTATATATACGCAGTTGATTCTTTCGTCCCAGTCCACGTTAAAGCCTGCCGCCTCCGCAAGTGCACGCAGAGGAACCATGGTTTTGTCCCCTATAAGCTGTGCCGGAACGTCAAGCGTTTTTTCACTTCCGTTTACAGTCATTTTGTATGAATTGACCGTAATTGCAATTTCGGTACCGTTAAATTCAGCCGTGGCTGACATATCGCCGTCGTTCCAGCTTACGCTTCCTCCGAGGTTTTCTATTATGTCGCGTATCGGAACGAGAGTTCTGCCGTCTTTAACAATGCCGTCATAATCGAGGTATTTGTTGTTTATCTTTATTACTGCAAAGTCTTTGTTTACAGATATTTCGTCCGTCGGCTCCGCGTCCTCGAATCCGAGGACTTTATAAAATCTGCCGTTTGTGTATTGAACGGCAGGGTGATATATTTCTCCTGTCAGATTTCTTCCGGCGGCATCCAAAATTTCGGCGCAGTACTCGCGGTATCCTGTCGAATAATCGCTGTAGCTGCGGATGAAAATTCCGTTTTCGACAAGACCTCCGGTATTGGCTGTAACCTCGGTTTTGCGTATGGGATCGTAAAGTCCGCCGTATGAAGTATCGCCGTTATTTTTTGAATATGACCAGAAACCTTTAATGTAAAAATCAAGATATGAATACTCAAACGGAACAGCTTCGTTTCCGCTGTAGTCAAGAGCGCCGCACAAACCGTCCTTTTCTGCAATGATGTATTCGCTGTTCATACGGTAAAACTTATATTGAGTCTGCAGGGGAATAAGATATGTTTCGGTGCTTAAATCATAAATCCCCGTTTTTTCGCCGCTCTCCATAAGGTAACAGTCTTTAAAATTTTCACTGCCAACCCCGTACATGTGTGAGCAGTTTGTTATAAACGGTCCGCCGTTATAATTATCCAAATCGATCTCGTTTAAATCCCAATCAATGTATTTTTCCCTGCCGTCCTGCACTACTATGGCATATGCCTTCGGGTACGGGTAATAGTCGGGATTAAATCTCTTTTTTACGCCGTCGTAAATGTAGTCGGTTATGTAGTTGCCGTATTTATCGATAAGCGCCCATTTGCCGTCTTTTTCACAAAACATCTTGTCGCTTTGCTGTTCGAGATAATAGTCAAGGAAGAAATCAAGCGTGCAAAGCTCGGTTCGTATTTCATAGTCGTAAAGCGTGCACTTTGTAACCTTTTGTGCATTCTCGTTATCCGAAACGGCATAAATACCGTTTTTCGGCGGATATATGTCATTTCCGGGAGAAACGGAGGCGATTACGCTTCCGTCATGGTCAAACAGCGTTTTGGAGCCGTCTGCGCCCACTCCGAAAGGAAAGCCGGAATAATCCGAAACGTATTCATACGGACCGCCGATGATGTTTTTTTCGGCATCAATGAGATATTCGGTTTCATCGGGCATTTTTGCAATCATCACCGAGTTTAGTCCTGCCTCGCCGTCATTTGCAAAGGAAACATCGCGTATCACGGCGCTGTCAGGTATTTTTTCCGCATATGCGGTGCAGAGCAGAACCGCTGCCGCAACAGCCGACAGTACGAAAATCTTTGGCTTCATGTAATCAGCTCCCTGTAAAAAATAATAATCCGCCGCAGCACGGCGGATTATTATTTAATTATAACACAGAGCTGAAAAATCAGTCAAGACTGTTATTCTTTTTCATCATTGCGCGAACCTTGAGCGGCAGACCGAACAGATTGATAAATCCTTCGCTGTCCTTGTGGCTGTAAAGCTCCTTGCTGTCGCCGAAGGATGCGATGCTTTCGTTGTAGAGCGAGTACGGAGATTTTGCTCCGGCAGGTGTGCAGCTTCCTTTGTAAAGCTTGAGCCTTACGGTACCTGTCACATATTTATCCATTTCGTCATACATAGCGGACATAGCCTCCCTCAACGGAGTGAACCACTTGCCGTCATATACGAGCTGTGAGAACTGCGTCTGGCTGAGCCTCTTAAATGCCTGCGTGTCGCGGTCGAGGCAGAGGTATTCAAGCTCCTGAATTGCAGTGTAGAGGATTGTTCCTCCGGGAGTTTCGTATACTCCGCGCGACTTCATGCCTACAAGCCTGTCTTCTACAATATCCGCAATGCCCACACCGTTTGCACCGCCGAGCTCGTTGAGCTTTTCTACGAGCGGACGGGGAGCAAGCTTTTCGCCGTTTACGGAAACGGGTTCGCCCGCTTCAAAGCCGATTTCTACATATGTCGGCTTGTCGGGAGCCTGTTCGGGAGATACGCCGAGCTTCAAAAGGCTGTCATACTTAGGCTCGTTCCATGGGTCCTCCAGATCCATTCCCTCGTGGCTTATGTGCCATATGTTGCGGTCGCGGGAGTACAAATCTTTTTTGGTTACGGGAACTTCTATTCCGTGAGCTTCGGCATAATCCACAGCGTCCTCACGGGATTTGATATCCCATATTCTCCAGGGAGCGATAATTTTGAGCGACGGGTCGAGAGCTTTGATTCCGAGCTCAAAGCGAACCTGGTCGTTGCCTTTTCCGGTAGCTCCGTGGCAGATTGCTACAGCGCCTTCTTTATGTGCTATTTCAACGAGTTTTTTCGCAATTATCGGTCTTGCGTGAGAAGTACCGAGGAGATACTTGCCCTCATACATTGCACCGGATTTTAATGTAGGGAATATGTAGTCTTTTACATAATCGTCGCGCAAATCGGCAATATAGCATTTTAATGCGCCCGATTTTACGGCACGTTCTTCAAGTCCGTCCGTTTCCTTTCCCTGACCTACATCGCCGCATACGCACACAACGTCGTAGTTGTAGTTTTCCTTTAACCAGGTGATTATTATTGACGTATCAAGACCGCCGCTGTATGCTAAAACAACTTTTTCTTTTGACATATTGATTTTCCTCCCGAATTGGTTTATTATTAGTATAGTTAAATTATAACGCAAAATTTTTGTATAATCAAGTGTAAAAACTGCATAAATATACAGATAATTTGCGTAAATAATGTATAATATTCATAAAACAGGAGTAAATAAATGATTATTTTGGGCATAGACCCCGGCTACGCAATAGTGGGTGTGGGAGTGATACAGTTTGACGGAAACAGATTTCGGGTTATAGATTATTTTGCCGTTACAACCGAGGCGAAGCTGCCGTTCGATATACGTCTTAAAATTATTTATGACGGAATAAATGAAGTTATAGAGAAATATCACCCCGACCATATGGCAATAGAGGAGCTGTTTTTCAATGACAATGCAAAAACGGCAATCGGAGTGGGACAGGCAAGGGGCGTAATAGTTTTAAGCGCGGTAAATCACGGCATAAAGGTGTTTGAATACACTCCGCTTCAGGTAAAACAGGCGGTCGCAGGCTACGGCAGGGCAGACAAAGCACAGGTTCAGCAGATGACGAGGGCACTTTTGAAATTAAATGAAATCCCTAAGCCGGATGACGTGGCAGACGCTCTGGCAATTGCGCTTTGCCATGCACATTCATACAATGAAAATACCGCAAGGTACGGTCTGCTGCAATAAAACTGTTGTCTTTAAGACATAAATCTGATAAAATATACATAGTACATGCACAGTCGGAGGTAAAAAATGTTCAGTTACATTAAGGGTATTCTTGCCGAAAAGGCGGCGGATCACGCCGTGGTGGAATGCGGCGGAATGGGTTTTAAAATTTATACAAGCAATAATTCTCTCTCGGACGCAAAATGCGTTCAGGGGACGGAGGTTACTTTTTATACATATTTATATATCAAAGAAGGAATTATGGATTTGTACGGTTTTTCTTCAAAAGAGGAGCTTGAACTCTTTGAAATGCTGATTTCGGTGAGCGGAGTTGGCGCAAAGGGAGCGGCGGCAATACTTTCTTCCGGAAAACCGTCGTCGGTTGCGCTCAGCATCGTAACGGGCGACGCGGCGGCAATAAAAAAAGCCCCCGGAATAGGAAATAAGACGGCGCAGAGAATTATACTCGAACTTAAAGATAAAATCAGAAATGAAGAAATTATACCCGGCGGCACAGACGCTTTTGAAAGCAGTATCCCCATAGCGTCAAACGAAAGGGAAGAAGCAGTAAACGCTCTGGCGGCTCTCGGCTATACGCCCGGCGAAGCAAAGACGGCTGTTTCCAAGGTATCGGCAGATGTTAATGACGTGGAAGGTATAATTAAAGAAGCGCTTAGGCGCTTAATGTAAAGGAGGTGCGCCATGAATTCGGAGGACAGAATAGTAAACGGCGGTATTCTGGAGGAGGATATTACCGCAGAACCGGGGTTAAGACCGCGCACTCTGGGAGAATATGTGGGGCAAAGCAAGGCAAAGGATAATTTAAGCGTATACATAGAAGCGGCAAAAAGCCGCAACGAGGCGCTTGACCATGTGCTTCTCTACGGTCCGCCGGGGCTCGGAAAGACAACCCTTGCAAATATAATAGCAAACGAGCTCGGAGTAAACATCCGCATAACTTCGGGGCCGGCTATCGAAAAGCCGGGCGATTTGGCGGCAATCCTTACAAACCTCAGCGAGCATGACGTGCTCTTTATAGACGAAATACACCGTCTGAGCCACAGCGTTGAGGAGGTACTGTATCCTGCAATGGAAGATTTCGCACTGGATATTATAATAGGAAAAGGACCTTCGGCGCGCTCGATACGTCTTGATTTGCCGTCCTTTACCCTTATAGGGGCGACGACAAAAGCGGGAAGCATGACAGGACCTCTGCGCGACCGCTTCGGGGTGATTTCCAGACTGGAGCTGTATTCGGCAGCCGAGCTTACGAAGATAGTAAAAAGAAGCGCGGGTATTCTGGGCGTAAGCATAGATGATGACGGTGCGCGTGAGATTGCCTCGCGTTCAAGGGGAACTCCGAGAATTGCAAACAGGCTTATCAAAAGGGTGCGTGATTTTGCCTGTGTTCTCGCGGACGGAAATATAAACGGTGAAATAGCTTCAAAGGCGCTTGCAAGGCTTGAAATAGATTCAATCGGTCTTGACAATGTGGACAAAAACATGATACTTACAATGATAAAAGGCTTCGGCGGAGGCCCTGTGGGGCTTGACACGCTTGCAGCCACGACGGGCGAGGACTCAAATACAATAGAGGACGTATACGAACCGTATCTTCTGCAGCTCGGATTTATCAACAGAACGCCGCGCGGCAGAGTGGTTACAAAGCTTGCGTATGAGCACTACGGAATACCTTTTGGCGAACAATAATTAAAGGTTTTGTTACAATTTGCTGACACTTTCTGTATTTTGTCGAAAAATAATTTAAAGTATAGTATAATCAATTAATGTACTATACTTTTTATTTTGGGATGATATGTGTGAAAATAAAATTTTTAAAATTACTTATTATATCGCTTGTGTCACTGATTTGCCTGTTTGCGGCATCTGCGGCATGCGCCGACAGCGTGATAAGTCTTTATGTGGACGGAGAAAAACTTGCGCCCGACGTGCCGCCTGTTTTGTCAAACGACAGAACGCTTGTTCCGGCAAGGTGCATTTTTGAAAAGCTTAATGCAAAGGTTACCTGGGTTGAGTCAACTCAACAGGTTGTCGTCACTTCCGGCGCAAGTACAATCACGCTTAAAATCAACGATTATACCGCATATGTAAACAACTCTGCGGTAAAGCTTGACGCACCGCCTGTTATCATGAATAACAGAACTATGATTCCCGTAAGGTTCATTTCCGAAAATCTCGGTTATACGGTAAACTGGGACGATGCTTCAAAAAGCGTATATATTACTTCACAGGGAAATAACGGAACAAAGCCGGAGGTCAAAAGCACCTGCATTACCTCCGTTACGGCAGTATCTCAGGGAGAAAGCAGGGTTGTTACCGTAAAGGCTGATAACTTCGTTAAGCCGAAGATTTCAACGGCGGGTTCACCGCAGAGGTATATCCTGGACTTTGACGGAGCGTATATATCCGGCGGAGATTCGAGGATTGCTGTCGGAGATAAAAACATCACCGAGGTTCGCTGGGCAGACCACCCCGACTATGCAAGGGTTGTCATAGAATCACCGGGCAAGGCTGCATACATCTGCAATTATTACGACGGTTACATGACTGTCACCGTAACCGGAGAAAATATATCGGATAATCAAAATCCTCCGGCTCCCGACGGAAACGGCACGGTAAAGGTGGAAAAGCCGATTGTCGTAATAGACGCAGGCCACGGCGGAAAGGACACCGGAGCCATAGGCTACAATGACGCAGGAGAAGCGGAACTGTATGAAAAGACAGCAAACCTCAACATAGCTCTGAGGGTGAGAGATTATCTTGTGCAAAGCGGTGTGGAGGTTGTGATGACGCGCACCGGCGACGTAATGCTCGGCTCGACGGAAATGGAAGATTTGCTTGAACGTTCAAGAATTGCCAATGACGCAAACGCTACTTTTTTTGTAAGCATACACAATAATTCCTTCAGCAATCCGTCCGCTTCGGGAACTCTGGTCCTGTATACGGATAACGACAGCAAAACAAATTACGGAGTTACAAGCAAGCAGCTGGCGCAAAATATACTTACTCCGCTGGTAAGCACAATGGGGATTTTAAACAGAGGTGTAACGGACAGCCCGAAAATGGTTGTTTTGAGGAAAACCACAATGCCGTCGGTTCTTATAGAATGCGGCTTTGTGTCGAGCCCGATTGACAGAGCCATACTTAATGACAGCGGCAGAATTGAAGGCATAGCAAAGGCAATTTCGGACGGAATAATCAAATCAATTTCACAGTTGCCGTGAAACAAATAAAATCTTGTAATATTCAAAAAAGTGTGATACAATAAAAAATAATGGGTTGTTTTTGCAAAAAGGCAGCCGCTGCAATAAAACATTTCAGGCATAAATGCCTGCTTAATACAGGAAGGGGACATACAAGTGAAGGAGTTAATAGAAAACATCAGAAAAGATGCGGAGCTGCTTCTTGAAAAAATATCTTCATCGGAGGAACTTGAGGATTTAAGAGTAAAATTCCTCGGCAAAAAGGGCGAGCTTACAAGCGTGCTCAAAGGTCTCGGAAAGGCTTCTCCGGAGGAAAGACCGGTTATAGGACAGCGTGCAAACGAGGTAAGAGCCTTTATTGAAAAAGAAATAAACGAAAAAAAGGAGCTTTTGCAAAAGAAAAAGCTTGAAGAAAGTCTGAAAAAGGAAGTCCTGGACGTGACAATGCCGGGCAAGAAAATCGAAATCGGCGCAAGACATCCTTTGAGCAGTGTGGAAAACAGACTTAAAGAAATATTCCTCGGAATGGGATTTTCAATAGTAGAAGGCCCTGAGGTGGAGCTCGATTACTATAATTTCGAGGCTCTTAACATACCGAAAAATCATCCTGCAAGAGATACGCAGGATACATTCTATATAAATGACGACGTGGTGCTCAGAAGTCAGACTTCTCCCGTGCAGGTAAGGGTTATGGAGCACAGCAGACCGCCGATAAGAATGATTGCGCCGGGAAGAGTTTTCCGCTCGGACGCAGTAGACGCCACTCATTCCCCTGTATTTCACCAGATGGAGGGACTTGTGGTTGACAAGGGCATAACCATGGGCGACCTTAAAGGAACTTTGGAATTGTTCATAAAGGAACTTTACGGCGAGGACGCAAAGATACGTTTCAGACCGCACCACTTCCCGTTTACAGAGCCGAGCGCCGAGGTTGACGTTTCGTGCTTCGTCTGCGGCGGCAAAGGCTGCAAGGTGTGCAAGCAGGAGGGCTTTATCGAGGTGTTGGGCGCAGGCATGGTTCATCCCAAGGTTCTCAGCCAGTGCGGCATAGATCCCGAGGTTTACAGCGGATTTGCTTTTGGTATAGGACTTGAGCGTATTGCAATGCGTTCATACGAGATTGACGATATGCGCCTTCTGTATGAGGACGATTTAAGATTTTTAAAACAGTTTTAATGAGTTGAAAGGACAAAAGTTATGAAATTTCCGTTAAGTTGGTTAAATGATTATGTTGATATAAAAGATATTCCGGCAAAGGAGTATGCACACGAGCTTACAATGTCCGGTTCAAAGGTTGAAGGTGTGGAAAATGCCGGAGATGAAATCAAAAATGTTGTTGTCGGCAAGCTCCTGGACGTTAAAAAGCATCAGAACTCAGACCACCTCAATATATGCTCCGTCGATATAGGCGAAGAAGAGCCTACACAGATTGTAACGGGAGCGCAGAACATCAAAACGGGAGATTATGTTCCCGTAGCAAAGCACAATTCGTATCTCCCCGGCGGTGTCCACATCACTAAGGGCAAGCTGAGAGGCGAAGCGTCAAACGGTATGCTCTGCTCATATGCCGAGCTGGGATTATCCAAAGAGGACGTGCCGTATGCGGCAGACGACGGTATTCTGATACTGCCCGAACCGATTGCTCCCGGCACGGATATTAAAGATGTTTTCGGTCTTGATGAAGATGTTATCGAATTTGAAATAACTTCAAACCGTCCCGACTGCTTCAGCGTTATAGGACTTGCAAGAGAAACAGCCGTAACCTTCGGCCGTCCGCTCAATATCAAAACGCCCGAAGTAAAGGGCGGCGCAGGCAATGTTAACGATATTGCCAAGGTAACGGTAAAGGATAAGGATTGCTTAAGATATGCGGCACGCGTTATAAAGAACGTAAAAATAGGCGAAAGCCCTAAGTGGATGAAGGACAGACTTCAGCTTAGCGGTATAAGAAGCATAAATAATATAGTTGATATTACAAACTATGTTCTCCTTGAATACGGTCAGCCGATGCACGCATTCAACCTTGAGGACCTTGAGGACGGAGAAATCGTAGTAAGAAAAGCCGAAAAAGGCGAAAAGATAACAACTCTTGACGGTCAGGAAAGACAGCTTGACGAATCCGCACTTCTGATTTGCGACAAGCATAAGCCGGTATGCGTTGCAGGCGTTATGGGCGGCGAAAACTCCGAGGTAAGGGAAACTTCAAATGCAATTCTCTTTGAAAGCGCCACATTTGACGGCACAAGCGTAAGACTTACCGCCAAAAAGCTCGGACTGAGAACAGAGGCTTCTTCAAGATATGAAAAAGGTCTTGACGTAAACAACGTAATCCCGGCATTGAACAGAGCATGCGAGCTTGTCGAAATGCTCGGAGCGGGCAAGGTTACGGACGGTATTATAGATGTAGTCAACTGTGAGTATAAGCCTACGGTTATTGAGCTTCGCCCTGAAAAAATAAATGCATTCCTCGGAACTGATATTTCAAGGGAAGAAATGGTTAAAATTCTTACAGACCTTGACTTTGAAATAGACGGAAACAATATCAGGGTGCCGTCATTCAGACCGGATGTAGAGCGCGAGGCAGATGTTGCGGAGGAAATAGCGAGAATTTACGGATATAATAAGATTGAATCCACAGCACTTCGCGGCGAAACCACAAAAGGTCTTAAAACACGCAGCCAGAAGGTCGAGGATATTATTCATTCTGTTTTGGTTGCACAGGGTATGTATGAAACAATGTCATTTTCATTCATAGGACCCAAGCTTTTTGACATGATAAATTCAAATGACGAAAAGCTTAAAAAAGCGGTTGTAATCACCAACCCTCTCGGTGAGGATACCTCAATAATGAGAACCACGCTGCTTCCGTCGGTTTTAAACACACT
The DNA here is from genome assembly GCA_934481345.1 of uncultured Clostridia bacterium. Lineage (GTDB taxonomy): Bacteria > Bacillota > Clostridia > UMGS1810 > UMGS1810 > CAKSIN01. Next base: position 7,349 of record CAKSPF010000010.1, on the reverse strand, counting down.
GTCGTTCAACTATGCAAGAAGAAATGACAGCGCAAAGATTTATGAATTTGCCAATGTATACATTCCCGTAGAAGGTGAAAAGCTTCCCGATGAGCACAAAAATGTCGTTCTCGGTATGTACGGAGATTATGATTTCTATGATATGAAGGGCATAATCGAGGATTTGCTCTCGGTACTTAAAATAAAAGACGCAGAATACGTTACCTGCACCGACAACACGACCTTCCACCCCGGAAGATGTGCAAAAATTGAAAAGGACGGCAGAACTATAGGCGTGTTCGGCGAGATACATCCGTACGTTTCCAAAAACTTCGGTATGGATATCAGAGTTTATGTAGCAGAACTTGACTTCAACAGCCTGTATGAATTTTACACCGAAGACGCAAAATATAAGCAGCTTCCGAAATATCCGGCAGTGTCGAGAGATATTGCAATGCTTATAGATGACAGCATAAATGTATATGAAATAGAAAAAATAATTAAGAAATGCTCCGGAAATATCCTGGAGGGCTACAAGCTGTTTGACGTATATAAAGGCGCTCAGATACCAAAGGGCAAAAAGAGCGTGGCATACTCGGTAACCTTCCGTGCAGACGACAGAACGCTTACCGACGAGGAAATTTCAGAGGTATTTAACAAAATACTTGCCAAGCTCGAAAAGGAACTTAACGCACAGTTAAGATAGGTACTGCGCCAAATCCGGCGCACATCCGTGCCGGGTTTGGGTGCAGAATAAATAAACAACGGCATTAAGCCGTGATACTTTGTTATGAAAGGGTGTTATTAATGGATCATATTGAAGAAACTTTAAAGGTCAGCATAGGAAACGACAATGAGTCCAGAGTTAAAGAAACTTTTAAGGTAGTTTACGACGCACTTAAGGTAAAAGGGTATAATCCGATTAATCAGATTGTAGCATACATTATGTCCGGTGATCCTACATATATTACAAGCTACAATAATGCCCGCAATCTTATGAGCAAGCTTGAACCGGACGAAATACTTGAGATACTTGTGAAGAATTACCTCAAAACTCTTTGATTAGCAGATATGATAAATATCTGTCTGAAGGAACAGTTTAAATGAAAATTACTAAAAAAAACACAGCGCTTACCGCATGCTTCATGGTCTTTGCGACACTGTCCGCCAAAGTATGCGGTATGCTGCGCGATATTGTTATCGCTGCAATGTACGGCACAAATACTAACGAGGCAGTGGCTTTTTCAAGTGCAAGCCGGATACCTTTGCTTTTTTTTGACATAGCTTTGGGCTCGGCTGTTACCAGTGCCTTTATTCCTATTTTTAATGAATATTTATCAAAAGACGGCAAGAAAAGAGCAATAGAGTTTTCAAACATGTTTGTCAATCTGATTGTTCTTATTACTGCCGTACTTTCAGGTGTCGGAATAATTTTTTCAAATCAGCTTGTAAGGATAATTGCAGGCGGATATGATGATGAAATAATCCGGCTTATATCTTCGCTTTTAATAATAGTTTTTCCGACAATAATTTTTACGGGGCTTGCATATTGCTTTGTCGGCATATTGCAGTCGTTCGGAGAATTTTATATTCCGTCAATAATAAGCTTGGTTTCAAACGGGCTTCTTATTATATATCTTTTGGTGTTTAAGAATAAATTCGGTGTGCACGGAGTTGCCGTTGCCATGCTTCTTGCATGGAGCACTCAGGTGCTTGTGCAGATTCCGTCGCTGGTGAAGAACGGCTATCGCTACAGCCTGAGGCTTTCCTTTAAGGATGAGGGCATCAGAAAAGTTTGCGTGCTGGCACTTCCGATTATTTTAAGCACATGGGTTCAGCCGATTAACAATCTTATAAATATACGTCTTGCGTCGGGACTGAGCGACACAGGATCCGTTACCGCGCTCGACTATGCCAACAAGCTCTATATAATACTTGTGGGTGTGTTTACTTATTCTATCACAAATCTGATTTTCCCTTCTCTTTCCAGAGCGCAGTCTACAGGCAATTCAAAGGAATTTTCGGATATTGTCCGCCTTGCGGTAAAATACGTTGTAATAATCATTATGCCTGTCATGGCGGGCTTTTTGATTTTGAACAAGCCTATAATACGGCTTTTTTATGAGAGGGGAATGTTTGACTCGCACTCTACAGACCTTACCTCTACGGCTTTGTTTTACTACTCGCTCGGTATGCTCGGCTACGGTATTCAGGAGATATGCAACAAAGCGTTTTACTCCATGAGAAACGGAAAAACTCCAATGATTGTGTCTGTTACGGGAATATCTGTAAATATATTGCTAAGTATAATACTTGTATGCCTTTTCGGTCAGCAGCACTGGGCGCTTGCATTTTCCGCGTCGGCGGCGGCAAATCTCATGGGCGGGGCAATGCTTATACTTTTGCACAGAGAAACAAAGGATATTTTAAACGGTGAGCTTCTGATACTCTTTGTAAAAATTGCGGTTTCGACCGTCATAATGGGAGTTTGCGCTTATGCCTGCGGCAGGCTTGTTGAAGGCAATTCAAAGCTTTTGGAGGTATTTGTTCCCGCGGCGGCAGGAGCGGCAGTTTATTTCATATGCTGCGTTGCCTTTAAGGTGAGGGAGCTTACGGATATATTAAATTCGGTGCTCGGTAAAATCAAAGGAGGTGCAAAAAATGAATAGAGGAATTATACTTACATTTATATCAAGTATAATCAGCTCATTCCCGGCTTGGTTTGACAACAGCATTCTGGGCAAAGCAGGCCGTTTCGTAAATAAAATATGGCAGGCTGTAATCAAAAACAGCTTTATAGTGAATTGGTTTATGGGAGCTTCTCCGAAACAAAAATACAGAGATCAGAGCGCAGTGTTCAGAGCTGTTAAAACAGTATGCAAAGCTGTAAAGAAGCTATTCGGATTTTTTGCGGAGGCTATGGATAAAAGCGCTGTTATCAGCGGCGCAAGGTGGTATTTTTACGGCTTTTTTGATATAAGCACTGCACATTACGGTATTTTTGCTGTTTCGGCAAGTTTGGTTTATTTTTTGCTGAGGATAATCAGCGGAGGTTTTGCCGCTTTTTATACCGGTGTATGTGTCGGAATTATTGTCTTTTCTGCTTTGATTATTGCAGTAAACCTGTCTGTAAGGTGTATTTTTAAGGGCAGTATACTGAAAAAAATATTTTTCGGATTTATTCAGATTGACGATTCGCCCGAAAAAGACGTAATACCCGTATCTGCACTTTCGGGAGCCGTTTTCGGACTTTTCGGAATTGCCGACGGATTTTTGTGCTTTAAGCTCGGCGTTGTATACGGGACGGCGGCATTGGCAGGCTTCCTTTTTGTGTGCGCTGTTTTATACGATTTCAGACTCGGCACATATACGGCTCTTGTAATTTTCCCGTATTCGCCCACCATGGCAATTGTGGGAATAATTCTTCTCACGCTGCTTTCGATTTTGATAAAGGCGCTGACGGATGATGATTTCAGATTTGTACGCACTCCGCTTGATTTTCCCCTGGCGGCACTTCTTGCGGTAATGCTTATATCAACTCTTACAAGCTATGCGAGAGCAAGCAGTGTAAAGGTTTATCTGGTTTACTTTGTATTTATATGCAGCTTCTACTGTATCACAAACACCGTAACCGACTTTAAATGTGCGGTTACCGCGGCAGTGCTTATGCTCATTGCCGCTCTCGGAGTTTCGGGATACGGTATACATCAGCACATATTCGGATTTGCCGAGGGCAAGACATGGACAGATACCGATATGTTTGAGGATATTGCCACAAGGGTGGTTTCCACCTTCGATAACCCGAATGTACTGGGAGAATATCTGCTTTTGCTTATACCGCTCGGAGTCGGATTGTTTTTGTCTGTCAAGGGAGGTTTTTCCAAACTCGGACACCTTGCGCTTACAGCCGCAATGAGCATCTGCATGATATACACATATTCACGCGGAAACTGGATCGGACTTATTGCCGCGATATTTATGTTTATAATGTTTTATGATACGCGTTTTGTATGGCTGGGCGTTATTGCCGTCTGTATGGCGCCGCTTGTGCTTGCGCCGAGCGTAATCTCGCGTTTTACCAGTATCGGAGATACAGCCGATACGTCTACCTCGTACAGAGTGTATATATGGATGGGAACGATAGCTATGCTTAGGGATTACTGGCTGTGCGGAATAGGTCTCGGCAGTGACGCATTCAATATGATATATCCGCATTATTCATATGCCGGAATTGTTGCGCCTCATTCGCACAATCTGTATTTGCAGCTTATTACCGAAAACGGTATTTCCGGGCTGATTGTATTTCTGATATTGATTTTTGCATATTACCGAATGGTAATAACGAAAATCACCAAACTTAAAAGAGCAGTTCCGAAGGCTGTGATAACCGCACTTGCCGCCGGAGTCTTCGGCTATCTCGTACAGGGAATGTTTGACAACGTCTGGTACAATTACAGAGTTTTCTTCATGTTCTTTGCAGTTCTGGCGCTTACGGCGGCAGCGGTTAATACTTCCAAAGGGGTGAAAGCGAATGATTAAGGCAGTAAATGTAATCAGCGACACGAACATCGGCGGTGCCGGAAAATGTGTGCTTACATTTCTTAAATACTATTCAAAGGATAAAATTGATTTGACAATAGTCATACCGAAAAACAGTCTGCTTAAACCCGAAATAGAAAAACTGGGAGGCAAGCTGATTGAGATTGACGGGCTGGCGGATAAATCGCTGGATTTGAGCTGTATAGGAAAGCTTGCTAAATTATTCAGACATCTAAAACCGGATATAATACACTGCCATGCAGCAATGTCTGCAAGGATAGCTGCGCGCCTTTACGGAGGCGGAAAAATCATCTATACACGTCACAGCGTGTTTGAACCGTCTACGGCTATATCAAAAGGTATCGGAAAGATGATAAACGGATTTGTAAACAATATAACGGCCGACAGAATAATAGCCGTGGCTGACGCCGCAAAAGATAATCTGGTAAAAACAGGTGTAAATCCCAAGAAAATTACCGTCATTCAAAACGGCGTCGAACCGCTTAACGCAATGACCGATTCGGAAAAAGAACAGGTGCGTTCGGACTACGGACTAAAAGATAATGATTTCGTACTCGGAATAGCGGCACGGTTAAATGAAGTAAAAGGGCACATATATATACTGGAGGCTCTTAAACGGCTTGTCGATGACGGAATTAATGCAAAGCTGATAATTGCCGGAACGGGTGACTATGAGAGTGAAATTCGCCGCAAAATCCAAAAACTCGGTATTGAGAGCTCGGTTATAATGGCAGGCTTTATTCAGGACGTTACAGGGTTTATGAATATTCTGGATGTAAGCGTCAACGCTTCTTACGGGACGGAAGCCACGAGTCTTGCACTGCTGGAGGGAATGAGCCTCGGCATACCGGCGGTTGTAAGCGATTTCGGAGGTAATCCGGGGGTTATAGACGACGGTGTAAACGGATATATTTTCCCGGTAAAAAATTCAGAAATCATGTATGAAAAGCTGAAACTTCTTACCGACAAAGAAAATGTGGAAAAAATAAAGGAAAACTGCAAACGGATTTTTGAGGAGCGTTTCAGGGCGGAAATAATGACGCATAAAACCGAAAAGCTTTACTTTGAATTAGCTGAGAAGGAGTGACGAATTGTGAATAAGAAAAATAACAGTGCAAAGCCAAAATTTAATTTTCTGGACGTGATAATAATTGTCCTGGTTCTGGGAGCTGCCGCAGTCGGATATAAGTATTTTTTAAAGACGTCGGAAAAGAGCAGCAATGTATCCGAGATAAGCTATGTTGTGGAATTAAGGCGCAAGGGCGAAAGCTACCGCGAGCAGATAAAGCCCGGTGACGATATATCCGACGCAATAAAGGGCGGATATTACGGCAAGGTAACGGATGTTAAATGGGAGAAATGCGTAGAAATAAATCCGAATGCCGAGAGCGGAGAATATGTAAAGGCAGAGGTTGAGGACAGATATAACTATTATATTACGATTACCGGAATACCTACCACATATACCGACAGCAAAATTATGTTTGCAAGCCAGGAGGTAAGAGTCGGAAACGAAATATATATCAGAAGCAAAAATTATTCCGGCGAGGGCTATGTGGTAGACATAAATGCTGATTAGTAAAATTAAACCCATAAGGGAGGTATGTACAGATGTTTATAGATAAAAAAGGCAGATTGTTCGGCAAAGTAAATATTATTGATTTGTGCGTTGTACTTATAATAATTTCGGCAATTGCCGTAACGGCGATAAAGCTGAAGGCTGCGGATAACGGCGGCAATGCGGAGAAAAACACCGAAATCGAATATACCCTGAAAGTTGCTTCGGTGAGGGAATACACAGCAAAGCAGTTTATAGAGGGCGAGAATGTGTATGATGACGAAACCGGTAAATATATCGGTAAGATTGTATCCGTTGAGAAAAAGGACGATACGGATTATATTATGAAAGTGGACGGAACATACTCTGTTGCCAAAAAGCCGGAGAGATATGACGTATTTGTGACACTGTCCACTAAAGGCACAATAGACGACAAGGGATATTTTGCGGAGGGAATAAGGCAGATTTCGCCTCATTCGACGATTGTTATAAGCAACAAGAGGTTTAAGACTACAAGTACGGTAGACAGCGTATCCAAAAAATAAAAATTAAAAAATAAATTTGAAAAAAATTGAAATTTTTTTAAATTTATCGTTGACATCAGGTGGCTATTATGTTATAATAGTCACTGTTGAAACGCGAGTATGCTGGAATTGGCAGACAGGCACGTTTGAGGGGCGTGTGTTTATGACGTATGGGTTCAAGTCCCATTACTCGCACCACGTCGGAATGGACTATGCTCCATTCCGATTTTTTTATGCAAAAAAATCAGTCATACGCTCCGTCATTCCTCCTTATCCGTGAAAAGTCACGTTTGTTTCGGCTATGCGCTTGTAAACGCACGCATAACGCCTCCGCTGCACTACCAACTTTTCACGGTTGCCTGCGGCATATACCATTAAAGAGGTTCATTTTTGAACCTCACTTTTTTTGCATATAATAAAAGGGACTTGAACCCTAAGAGGGCAAAAAGCGTATGAAAAAAGTTGCCGGTGGCAAGTTTTTTAGCTTTTTGTTGTGCAGCCGGGTACCGAAAGGCTGTGCCTTTGGGTCGGCAAGCAGGAAAGGCGCGAAGCGCATTTGTCCCATTACTCGCACCACGTCGGAATGGACTATGCTCCATTCCGATTTTTTTATGTAAAAAAATCAGTCATACGCTCCGTCATTCCTCCTTTTCCGTGAAAAGTCACGTTTGTTTCGGCTATGCGCTTGTAAACGCACGCATAACGCCTCCGCTGCACTACCAACTTTT
>CAKSPF010000009.1 GCA_934481345.1 uncultured Clostridia bacterium | reverse complement strand
ACGCTTGAAAAGTTACGCAGTACAATGATTCATTGCCGGTATGTCATAAATTTTGCGGATAGGTGGAAAACCGCAAAAACAACAGAAGCCGCAAGACTGAAAATTCACTACGATGATTATTCTGCAATTATTGCTGAATTAAAATCAAAAATCAGCGAGCGCAAGCAGAAACAGGACGAAAAGGCAAAAACACCGCCGATTAAAATTTTCAAGCATAAGGAATTAACGCAAACTATCAATGAACTGTCGGAGCGAATCGAGGAACTGCACACAGAAAAAAACACAGTTTTAGCAAACCTCAATACAAAGGATATACAGACAGTTAAGACTAAACTAAACGATATTCAAAAAGCTGTTACCATTATGGAAAGACACTCAAACGAAAGCAAAACAAAACTCGGTAACACTCAAAAGGAATATGCCGAGTTAAAGGAACAGGCACAGGAATTTGACATTGACGAACTCTGTGATTTACGCAGAAATATACGACCGCAAGTTGAATATGACACAGAGGCGGAATTATATAAGATTTACGGTGTTTCATTTTCAAGAGGCATTTTTAACACGGCAAAATCCGAAACCGACAATTCCATTGACGGAGCAGAAATTTACTCTGTCCGCCGACAGCTTGAAAATTACAAGCAACAGCAAAATGAACAAAAACACGAAAAACATCAGTTTTCCCACGATGATGAGGTATAGCATATGAGAAATGTAATTGAGCAAATAGACGGTTAAAAACACCGTAAAATCAACACTTTTTAAGGCGGTTTTGAGCAAGGTAATACCCTAACCCCAAACCGCCCCGAAAATGACTTCTATTTGCTCAATTTTTGTTTGGAAATATAAAAAGTTTAATAAATAGCTTGACATTATACAGTTATTATGCTATTATAAATATATAACAACAATAAGAGGTGTTAGTATGTCAAAAGCTCCGGCGGTGGATTACGCTTTAAGAATTATTGAGTTTTTTTCGGAAACTCAAAAAGAAATAGGACTTGCGGATATATGCAATTCCCTTGAAATCAATAAAAATGCAGCTTCAAGAGTATTGGAGTCATTACTTGAATATAATTGGATTTATTTGAGCGATAACATTCAGAAAAAGTATCGTTTTACATTAAAGCCGTTTTCTGTAGTGTCAAAATGCACTCCGGAATATGCTCTTGCAGAAATAGCCAAAAACGAATTACATAGGCTGAACGAACGATTAGGCGATGCTGTTTATCTCGGTATAAAAAATAAGGAGAATGTATTGTATTTGCTTCATTTTGATTCAACGAAAGAGGTTCGCATTAACGGTCGTGTCGGCGGTGAATATCCGCTTAAAACCTCTGCACCGGGAAAAATATTGCTTGCTCACGGAGAGCATTCGGATGAATTTAATGACGAGGCGGATCGGATAAAAAAACAGGGATATGCAACAGACAAAGAAGAATTTGCCAAAGGAATTATATGTATTGCGTGTCCGATATATGATGATAATGGCAGGGTTATCGCTTCGGCAGGTATATCATCGCTTACAATTTATGATAATATGAATACCCTTGTTAACGATAAATTGCCACTGCTTAAGAATGCTGCACGAAATATTTCATTAAATTTAGGTTACAAGGAGGATTAATCATGCTGTGTGATTCAAATATAGAAAGATACATTCGTAAGAATAATTATGAGTCCTTTAATAGATTAACGCCTACAAAAAGATTTACGGAAAAGTTTAGGATGGAAACAGGAGTACTGAATCTTGACATCAAAGAAACTGATGAGATTGTCGGATAGTTTTATTTTGATAAAAAATGTAATGATGAGGTTACTTTTACGGATGAGGTGCAAACGCCGGATGTAAAGAATATTATAAACGCACCGGAAAAATTCAGCAGCCGGACAAATGTGGACAGAGGTCATACTTTAATCGATTATGAAAAATCAGTAAAAGACGGAGTGGCAAGGGACACTGTAAAGAATATATTACATAATTTGTACGAGCTTTTAAATAGCTATGCGGACGGCGCTTGCCTTTTAAATATCGGACCGACATATAATGAGCTTTCGGAACTGATAATAGAATGTCAAAAGGACTTTGCAATGCCTGCTCCGATTTTGGGAGCAAGAGTTGATAAAAACACACCCGAAAAGATATGGAATTCACTTATTGATGAAAAGCTGTTTTCTATGGGGCAGCCGACATTTTACGGAGAAGAATCCTGCATAACCGCACTCATGGAAAAAGGGCTGACGTTGGAGGAAGCAGAACATTTTTCAAACAATTCATGTATGGGAATAAGTATACCGGGAAATGAATTTAACAGTATGTGGGGCTGTGTATTTTCAGTTTCGTCAGTATTGGAAACGGCAATGAATTGCGGCAAAATGCTGCAATCGGAAAAGACGCTTGTCCCGGGGATAGCAGCGCCGAAAAGCATTGAAGAGTTGTTTCAAAATTTTAAGGCCTGTACTGAATATTTACTCAAAATATGTGTTAAATCCTATGAAAAACGTACGGAAATCAGCGAAAAAACACTTCCCGACCCATTCGTGTCGCTGCTGACTCCCGGCTGCATCAAAAAGCATTGTGATCGTATTTCGGGCGCGAAATATCACAATGTAACATTTGAGTGCATGGGCATGGTGAATGTCGGTGACGGAATTTGCGCGCCAGATAAGCTTGTGTTCAAGGACAAAAAGTATACGATTGATGAAATGAACGAAGCTGTGAAAAATAACTTTGTCGGATTTGAAAATATCAGAAATGATATTTTGAAATGTTCAAAGTTCGGCGAAAATTCGGACGCGGACGCATATGCAGTTCGTATCGCGCAGATTCTTCAAGAATTAATACGCGGATTTGACCGTGATAATTTGTATTATTCGCCGTCACTGCATACGCTTGACTCAAATGTGGGATACGGTGCGGAATACGGAGCAGGCTATGACGGACGATATGCCGGAGAGCCGTTTGCCAAAAATGCAGGCGCGTCGAATAAAGCAAGATCGTCTGACCCCACATCAATGATATTATCATCGTCAAAATTGCCTCAGCGTAAATTTTTCGGCGGACAGCCGATAGATGTCAATTTTGGAATAGATATGGTGAGAAATCACAAAAAAGAAATCAGAACGCTTATAGATATTTATCTGGAGCGAGGCGGGTTGCAGTTTCAGGTCAATTCCGTTTCTTCAAAGCTTTTGCGTGAAGCAATGGAAAATCCCGAAAAATATCCGAATTCAGTTGTAAGAATAGGCGGATACAGTATTTACTTTAAAAACATATCAAAAGAATCTCAAAAAGAATTTGTGGAAAGATTTGAAAAGGAGGGGCTTTGATTTATGAACTTGACAAGAATTTTCCGGGGAGCGGATCCGTTTTTGATGAAGCATGGCGGAAAGTATTACATATATTGCACGACCGAGAACATCGAAAAATTGGAGTCGCCGAGTGCGTTTAAAACCGATAAGGACGGAAAAGACGGCTTTTATGTATACCAATCGGAGGATTTGATTCATTGGGAAAATAAAGGACTGTGTCTTTCAAAGAATGATGTCGCCGGCGAAAAATGGTTTTGGGCACCTGAAGTATCATACTATAAAGGCAAATTTTATATGGTCTACACTGCACAGGAACATCTTGCCGTTGCTGTGTCGGATAACCCGACAGGACCTTTCAAAAAGTATGAGTACAATCCTATACTGAAGAAAAAAGGTAATGTTATCGGTGTGGGACATAACAGTTATATGCCGACAAATGATGAAAATAGATTTATATGCGCTTATCATTGTCACAGCGGCAATCCGGATAACTTTAAACCTCGCATGGTATGCTTGTGCGAAGCGGCATTTGAAAAGAATAACGATATAGACAGACTAAGGATATATTATTAATATTCAAAGGAGTAGTATAAAAATGAAGAATTTTAACAAATTGTTTGATCATACAATTTTGAAACCGCCGACAACCGAGAAAGAACTGAAAAAGGTATGCGATGATGCAATAAAATACGGATTTTGTTCTGTTGCTGTCAATACCGGAATGGTAAAAAGCTGTGCCGAATTTTTAAAGGACAACGACGTTTTGGTTGACGCGGCAGTCGGTTTTCCACTTGGAATAACAACGGTGGAAGTAAAAGCTTTTGAAGCGGAACAGGCAATAAAAAACGGTGCCGAAGAAATCGATTATGTAATAAATATCGGTAAAATGAAGCAAGGTGACCTTGACTATATAAAAAAAGAAATGGAAATACTGGTTTCGCTTTGTAACAGATATGACGTTACATCAAAAGTGATTTTTGAAAATTGCTATCTGACAGATGATGAAAAAATTAAACTTTGTGAAATTGCAAAGGAAGTTAAACCCGATTTCATTAAAACATCAACAGGATTTGGTCCGTCGTCTGCCAGAGTGGATGATGTTAAGCTAATGAAAAATCATGTCGGAGATGAAGTAAAGGTCAAGGCGGCAGGCGGAGTGAGAACTCTTGATGATTGCTTGGCTATGGTAGAGGCAGGAGCTGAAAGAATCGGCTGCAGCAACAGCCCGGCAATCGCCGAAGAATATATAAAAAGGAGCAACCAAATATGAAAAGTTATGTAGTATATGAAGATCAGACTTGCAAAATTGTTGATGATATGCCGATGCCTAAATACGGCGACTATGACGCGCTTGTTAAAATAGAAAGCTGCGGCGTGTGCAACGGCACAGACACTAAAATTATCCACGGTAAATTTAAAGGGATTGACAAATATCCTGTAGTTCTCGGACACGAGGGCGTCGGCAGAGTTGTGGAAAAAGGGAGCAAAGTGACAAGCTTTGAAATCGGGGATTTGGTGCTTATGCCTTATTGGTCGGATGTCCCGGAGGGATATTCGAGCGGTTGGGGTACATATTCGGAATATAATATTGTAACCGACGCTTTGGCGCAGGAAAAAGACGGGGTTATACCGGAAGAATTTTCATACGGCCAAAGAAAATTGCCGGCAGATTTTGATCCTGTGTCATCAGCTATGATTATAACATTTCGTGAAGTTTTGAGTACTATGAAAGCTTTTGGCTTTTCCGAAAACAAAAGCCTTGTCGTACTGGGAATAGGACCGGTTGGATTGAGCTTTGTTCAATTTGCAAAACTTATGGGAATGGGACCGATAGTCGCAATTGATATTGACGACGCTAAATTGGAGCTTGCAAAAAAGCGTGGTGCAGATTTTGTAATTAACAGCAAGAATAGTGATATAGTAAAATCAGTTCGTGAAGTTTGCCCCGATGGTGTTGATTTTGCGTGTGATGCAGTAGGTATTACAAGCTTTATAAATACCGCTCTTGAAATTATCAAGCCTGATGCAAAGGTTTGTGTGTATGGAATTTCCGAAAATATGACTGAAACAATTGATTGGAGCAAATGCCCGTATAACTGGGAACTACATTTTCACCAATTCCCTTCTAAAAAGGCTGAGTCTGACGCGCATAATCAAATTGTAAGTTGGATACAGGCAGGTATACTTGATCCAAACGACTATGTTTCTCATGTATATGATTTTAAAGATATTGACAAAGCCTTTGAAAATATCAAAAATCATGTGCCTATGATGAAAATGGTTATAAAATTCTAAGGTGAGCCGAATGAAAAGATATATATTAGCACACGATTTGGGAACATCGGGAAATAAAGCGACATTGTTTGACGAGGACGGAAAATTTATAAAGAGTGCGGTTTACTCGTATAAAATGCATACAAGTGATAATAATGCAGTTGAACAGAATGCCGAAGATTGGTGGCAGGCTGTTTGTGAGACATCAAAGCAACTTGCTGCAGAAGTCGGTAAAGAAAATGTTACGGCAATGTCGTTCAGCGGACAGATGATGGGTTGTCTTTGTGTTGACAAGAACGGTAAACCACTCTGTAATTCGCTTATTTGGGCAGATATGCGTTCGACAGAACAGGCAGATTACATAAAAGCACATATGTCAGATGAACAGTTTTATAAGATAACGGGGCATCGAATCAGTGCATCGTACAGTCTTACAAAGCTTATGTGGATAAGAGATAATATGCCGGATATTTATGAAAAAACATACAAGGTGCTTAATGCAAAAGATTATATCATTTTAAAGCTTACCGGTAATTTTGTCACCGAGCCGTCCGACGCATCCTCTACCTGCTTGTTTGATTTAAACACATTTTCATGGTCGGATGAAATATTAAGCATAAGCTGTATTGACAAAAATAAGCTTCCGCAGATAATAGGCTCGGACACAGTTGCAGGCGTGATTACTTCAAACGCCGCTGAAGAAACCGGACTTTCAACAAATACAAAGGTTATATGCGGAGGAGGAGACGGATGCTGTGCCGCTGTCGGAAGCGGTGTTGTAAAAGAAGGGGTTGCCAACTGTTGTTTGGGGACTTCTTCGTGGATTTCGCTTGTATCAAAAAGCCCGATATATTCTACGAATATGGAAACTTTTAACTTTGCACATATTGTTCCGGGGTACATATTGCCATGTGGAACAATGCAAACCGGTGGCGGTGCACTTGGTTGGGCAGTTGAAACAATATATGGTAATGATTGTGAGAAAAATCAGATATATCAGATAATGCAAAATGAAGTTAAAAATGCTGTTCCGGGTGCAAATAAACTTGTGTTTTTGCCATATCTGATAGGCGAAAGAAGCCCAAGGTGGAACAATAAGGCAAAAGGCACATTTTTAGGGCTGACAATCGGACATTCACGCGGTGATATTATGCGTTCTGTTATGGAAGGAGTCGGATATAATCTTGATGTTATCCTAAATTCTTTCAAAAGCTGCGGCGCTGGTATTGAAGAGCTTATAATGATTGGCGGCGGAGCAAGAAATAAAATATGGCAGAAAATTCTTTGTGATATTTTCGGCATTCCGGTTAAAGTTCCCGATTATCTTGAAGAGGCAACATCTATGGGAGCAGCGGTTACTGCCGGAGTAGGTGCGGGGATTTTTGAGGATTTTAATGCAATAGAAAAATTTATAAAGATAAAAGAGGCAAACATACCTGATCGGGGAAATAAAAAGATTTATTCAGAGATGAAAAAAATATTTAACGATGCGTATTATGCGCTTGAACCGATATTTGAAGAATTATAAAGGAGAATGACTATGAAAGAATCAACATTATTTGCAAAATTACCGGAGTATGTATCAACCCCCGACGGTATGGCGATAGACAAAAACGGAAATCTTATACTTGCGTGTCCTAATTATGCTATTGCCAATATGCCGGGATGTATATTGAAAATTGACAAAGATAAAAATATAAAAAAATGGTTTGATGTGCCTGTTTGCGAAGAAACGGGAGCAGCAAGACCTATGGGAATTGCGTTCGGTCCAGACGGAGATTTATATATATGCGACAATCAAGGTTGGAGCGGTCAGCCTGAACTCGTTAGAAAAGGCAGAATTTTGCGTATAAGACTTGACGGAGATAAAATAGTAAAGACAACGGTTGTTGCAAAACATATGGAACATCCCAATGGAATGCGAATTAAAGACGGCTATATTTATGTAACACAAAGCACTTTGGAGCTTGTAAAAGATCCGTCAGGTAAACTGGTGAGCTGTGTTTACAGATTTAAGCTTGACGATGAAAATATTGATATAACAAACACACTTGAAGATGAAAACATTCTGACAACGTTTATTACTCAGAATCCTGATGATCAATATGGTGTTGACGGAATTGAATTTGATAAAAACGGCGATTTGTTAGTTGGTAATTTCGGAGACGGAGCAGTATACAGAATTAAGTTTAATGATGATTTGTCGGTAAAATCAAATGAAGTTTGGGCGCAGGATGCGGACAATTTGGTAAGCACCGACGGAATGATTATGGACGAGAAAGGAAATCTGTATATTGCAGACTTCTGTGCAAATGCAATAGTAAAAATATTCCCGGACGGTACAGTGACTAAGCTGTGTCAAAACGGAGATACAGACGGATTCAACGGCGAGCTTGACGAGCCGGGCGAGCCGATTATATGGAACGGTAAAATTGTTGTTTCGTGCTTTGACACCGTTACAAATGATATAGTTATCAATACGGCACATGAACTGCCTGCAACACTTGCACAAATTGATTTGGAGGATTAAAAAAATGGCTGATTTGAATTGCCTTAGAGAATTGATCTTTAAAAGTTATAATGACGCGTGTTTTATTGAGCGCGAACGCATATTGAACCGTTTGGAAAAAGAATTCGACGAGTATAACGGATCTGATAAATATGCTCTCATATTTTCAAGGCTGATGTCAGAGGTTTCAACACCGATAGAAGATTGTGATTATTTTGCAGGCAGAGTGCTTGAAGAAAAGCCTGACTCGGGTATGTCTGCACCGAATCGGCTTTTGTGTGCGACCGGACATATGAGTCCCGATTATGAGAGCTTGCTTAAATACGGTTTGAAGGGTGTATTGAAAAAAATAAAAGATGCAGCGGAGGAAAAAGTTGATGAAGATTCATTGATTTTTGCTCAAAATGCAGAGATAGTTGTGAATGCAATTAAGAGCTATGCTGAAAGATATGCAGCAACTGCAAAAAGCAAAGGTTTTGAACAAATGGCAAATGCTCTTGCAAAAGTGCCATACGAGCCGGCATATGATTTTTATTCCGCACTTCAGAGCATCTGGATTATGCATATGATTGCAAGCTGCTATGTGGGCGAGCGTGATTACGCTTTCGGACGATTTGATGAGTATATGCTGCCGTTTTACGAAAAAGCAATAGCGGACGGAGCGAGTAAAGAAGAATTAACCGAGCTGTTGGCAGGATTTTTTATGAAAACAAACGAAATCTGCGGCAGAGGAACGTATAATTATAAACCAAAACCTGTGTTGTGCCAATCTTCAAAGCAGTATGTCAATATCGGTGGTGAAAATCCGAATGAGTTTTCAAAGCTGGTTTTAAAATCTGCGGTAATGAATAATATGGCACAGCCACAGATTACGGTTTTATTAAAGCCGGAGGCAAGCGAAGAATTTACAAAAGAAGTATTTGCGGCAATGAACAAACTTGTTGACAAACTCCATATATATAACTATGATTTAATTGTAAATGCGCTTATTAAAAAGGGTATTTCGCCGGAGGATGCAAAGAAGTTTACATTTTCTGCGTGCTGTACATTTGATTTGAATTATTATTCGTATCGGCTCGAATATTACACCCCGACACTGCAAATTTTTCTTGATGTGATAAATAGTAAGGAATATTCAGATCTTGAACATCTCACAAAGGACTTGACCGCAGCGCTGAAAAATGATATTCAAAATGACATAGAAAATAAAGAAAAAGGCTTTTCTGACAAAGAATATGCTAGAAAATGCTTTATGCTTGATTGCCTGCTTCATACCGATACGGCATACAAAGGTATCTATCCTTGTGACGGCAATTCAAAGTATAAGATATTCAATGTGTTTTGCCCCGGTGTTGCAACTTTGGGTGATTCACTCATGGTGTTGGATAAGCTTGTTTTTAGGGAAAAGAGATTCTCATATAATGAGTTTGTGGAAATATTAAATAACAATTATGAAAATCAAGAGGAATTAAGACGGGAGATTTTGAATTATACTCGGTTCGGCAATGATTCTGATGCGGATGAATACACGGTTATT
Organism: uncultured Clostridia bacterium; assembly: GCA_934481345.1. Taxonomy (GTDB): domain Bacteria; phylum Bacillota; class Clostridia; order UMGS1810; family UMGS1810; genus CAKSIN01. The sequence continues at coordinate 98,967 of CAKSPF010000009.1, read as the reverse complement.
GCGGCAAATTCATTTTTGGATGCTGTTGACGAACTTGAGCTTAAAGAAAACTATTATGCAATAGGCGGTTTTTATTCGCTTGAGCGTGATAATACTTGGACGGTAAGGGCAACACCCGACGGGAGAAAGGACGGCGAGCCTTTCAGTGAAAACCAATCACCGACATACGGGGCAGATAAAAACGGAATTACTGCACTTTTGAAAAGCCTGTCCAAACTTCCGTTTGAGAGAACGGCAACCGGAGGATTAAATCTCACATTTTCACAGAATGTATCCGCAGATATTTTAAAAGCGTTGGCAGTATCGTATTTTAAATTGGGTGGATTGCATATCGGAATAAGTGTTATAAATGCGGAAACACTGAAAGATGCAATGAAAAATCCGGATAAGTATAAAAGTCTCACAGTCAGACTATACGGATTCAGCGAATATTTTGTAAGCTTGCCAAAATGGCAGCAAATGGCGGTTTTAAAAAGGACTCAATATTGATTTTAGGGTGAACACAATGAAAGGAACAATATTTAACATACAGAAATTCTGTGTAAATGACGGACCGGGAATACGGACAACTGTATTTTTGAAAGGCTGTCCGTTAAAGTGTATATGGTGTCATAACCCGGAGTCGCAGTCTGAAAAGCCGGAAATTATGTTTTATAAGGACAAGTGCGTAAACTGTGGGCGCTGTGCCGCCGTTTGCGAAAACGGATGTCATTCGTTTGATAATGGAGTCCATAAATTTGAACGTAAAAATTGTGTCAAATGCTTTGCGTGTACCCAAACAGGCTGCGAAGCACTTGAGAAGGTAGGGCGGGAGATTACAACAGATGAAGTAATAGATGAGGTTTTAAAAGACAAAATTTTTTATGACAATTCCGGCGGTGGAATAACTCTGTCAGGCGGTGAGCCGCTATGTCAGTTTGATTTTTCTTTGGAAATACTGAAAAAAGCAAAAGAAAACGGACTGCATACAGCAATCGAAACTTGCGGTTTTACATCGGCAGACAGAATAAAAGAAATTTCAAAGTATGTTAATCTGTTTTTGTTTGATTATAAGGAGACGACCGGCGAACTGCATAAAAAGTTTACAGGTGTAAGTAACGGTGTGATTTTGGATAATTTAGCTCTTTTGAACAATATGGAAAAAAGTATTATTCTCCGATGTCCTATAATTCCGGACTGTAATGACAGAAAAGAACATTTTGAAGGCATCTGCAATGTCGCAAATAGATTTAAGAATGTTTTGCATATAGAGTTGGAACCTTATCATTCGTTGGGAGAAAGCAAATATGAATCGCTAGGGTTAATAGAAAGTAAATTTCATTCTCCGGATGATTCAGAAAAAGAGGGTTGGCTTTATGAAATTTCGCACGGAACAGATAAAAAAGTCGGATTTGCTTAAATCAGTTTTCTTGAAAATAATATTATATAAAATCTCGGCAATGTAAGTATGTATTTAATGCTTGCAGACAGCAGCATAAATCCGGAACGAGAGTTTGATGCCACAATCACCGGTGAAAATTTTAAGTATACATATACAAAACTTTCAATGCCGAATTAAGGTTGAGTATTCAGAAAGCTTTAATGATATGCTTAAAAACATAGGGATTAAAACTGCTTTTAACACCAAAGCGGCACAGTTTGAAAAAATGTTTAATTCGGACAATATGTGGTTTACCGATACAATTAAAACATTTATCAGTGTGGACGAAGAAGAAACGGAAGCCGCAGCTGTAACCTCAATCGGCATGAGCGGTTCGGCACTTTCGCCGGAGTCGATAGAACTTAAATTTAATAAGCCGTTCTATTTTGCAATTCGTGATAATACAAGCGAAGAAATTCTGTTTGTGAGAAGATATGCTTTTGCGGAATAAACGCAGAAAGGTTCATTGTCGCTAAATACGGCAACGAGCCGCCTTTCGAAATAAAGCGGCGCAAGTTTTGAATATCAAGTCCTTATCAGCCTTGAAATAATTTCTTTCTGCAATAAGAAATATAAAATGCAGACCAAAAAATATCGTGATGCTTGTTTTATGTATCACGATATTTTTTATGTGTGTAGAAAACGAAAACTGCATTTTCGGGCAAGGTAAAATAAAACATTACCTTGCCTGTTTTGACCTCTGAAACCCCTTGTTTTATGCGATAAAAAACGCTTAAAATGTCAACACATATCTTTAATTGTTTTAACAATATCTCAAATTGCCGTTTCTATAAAAATTTTCGTATTTCACCTCAATAAACAAATGACACAAATAGTATTATGATATTCATTTTGTAATAGAATTTTGAACCTTGTTTAATATATTTTCGATTGTTTTCTCTGAAAAATTGCCTTCTGTTTTTAAATATAGACGAACACTTTGTTCGGTTTTTCCTTCAAAAAGATCTAAAATTGCCTTTCTTGTAATATAAATCCCCTTGTATTTTAAATCGTTAGTAGCATTTTTTAGTTCTATTAAAGTGTTTCTCATCCCCAATATATTCTTATTCCTCCTATAAATATCAAACTTATCTCTTAATATATACATATGGTCATTGTATTTTTTTAACCCATCATTGATATATCTCATCGCCGAATCAATTGAATGGTTGAAATAAAATTCATATTTTGCCATCAGTTGGTAGTATACTGGAGTAGAATTTATTCTATGAATATTTTTTATTGAACACAGCATTTCTTCTAATTCCTCGTTAAGGTGTTGTTCATCAATACTCATTACTTCTAACAAACACTCAAAATAAGCTTGCAAAGCATATAGATTATTTTTATTTCTACGATAATTACTTTGGGCTAAAATAAATGCTGCATCGAAATCCTGTAGAGATAGATAAACTATAACCAATTCTCTCTTTGCTGCTAAATGATTAGAATTGAATTCTAAAACTTTATTAAAATGGGTTTGAGCTTTTTCGTAATCCCCGTTACATCTTGCATTAAATCCCTTTAAAAAGTAATAATCTGACCATTTTTTCTGTTCGGCAAAAAATTGAACTTCTGATTCAAAATCTGAATCACGATTTTTACTTAATGACAAGCATAAGTATCTTTGTAATGTTTGAATTATAGATTCTTCAAAGTATTGTAGTCTATTATCGCTATTAGCTTTTCGGATGATGTTTAAAACCTTGCTATACTGTTGATTATGGTATAGCTCCATAACTGTTTGTAAAATAATTGTTGAGTAAACAAAATTACTAGAAACATCGATTCCATTTGCTAAATTTTCTTTTATAAAATATCTTATTTCTGATAAATCCCATAAATCGGTATTTTCATTGTTTGACAAACTTTCATTGAAATCATTAAGCTTTTGAAGCAAGAATTCATGAATATCTTTAGGAATTACAGCCCGATTTCTTGTAACATAAGTTCTTATAAATGAATTCATTTTTAAATATTCATTTGCAGAACCCATCGGATAACACACAGAATACTTCTTTAATGAATTTATAATGTCTCTATATTGAGTATTCATTTTCGATATTTTATTTATTATATTAATTGGAGTTAAATCCAATCGAGCGACAAGAGCAAGAATACCCCAATAACTTTTAGCATCAAATTCATTTTGACATTTTTCTAATATACTAGCCGATATTTGATCCGGCATTTGGGATATTAAATATGTGTTACTTTTTACATAATCAATACTTTCTTGTTTTGCTAAGTCAACACAGTAAATAACTTGTAAAGGATATCCTGATAAACAGTCTTTTAAATATTCTAGGTCTTTTCTTGAAAATTCAATATTTTGTTGTTGAGAGTAGGTTCTTAACAATCCTATGGTGTCAGAAGGTTCTAATTCTAATAATGAGGTAGTAAATACATTTGGATAGTTTTTTTTATAAAAACTATCTATCGAATAGTTGCTTGTAATCGCAACAGCTATTCCATTTTCTGTCTTTTCTAATGTTTTGACAAACCAATAGCGAAGACTACCATTCATTTCTACTATACATTCGTCATCTTCTATTATTACAATTTCTTTATACCTTTGTATTTTATTGAATAACTCTGCAAGGATATCAATTTTTTCATCTATAGTTTTCAAGTTTATGATTTGTCCAAGAGTGTAATCGCCAAAACCAGCATTGGATAATAATATTATTAGATCTTCTATGTTTTCATTTTTTGATAAAGAAATAGGAATTGGTCTATAATAATCTTTAATAATTTTTGCTTCACGCAATGCATGTCTTAAAAAGGATTTTTTCCCAATACCAGGAACCCCTGATACAACTACACTCTTTAAGCAAGGTTCTGATAAATTATCTACACGTTGCTTGAATTCTCTAATTTCATTGTCATGACCATAGAAAAAATCGTAATTATAAACATAATTAGAATCTCTCTCAAATTCTTTTTTAGAAATTTGATTAAGAATTTTTCTATATGCTAATTTGGCATTATCTACTCGTTGTAAATTGTAATCTTTTCTTAAAAATTCTGCAATCCGCTCATCAGTATATTTTGTATCATCTATAATAATCGGGAAAATTTGTGAAAGTTTATGTGATGTGTCATTCAATAAATTTGTCGCTTTGTTAAATTCTTGTTGTACCCATTTAGAATCTAATGAACTGTTTGATATAAAGTAAACAAATATGTCTGTTTCATCGAGGCATCTAAGAATTTCGTTTGCAGTCTGTTCGCCTATGTCAAAGGTGAATTTATCGTATATGCAATTATGCTTACCTAGCAAACTAGCTATTTCTTCTACTATTTTTTTATCATCACTACTATGTGATAAGAAAATCTTATTCATAAGTTTCTCCAATATTATTTTATTTATGTTTGTATTTTTCTTCAAAAATGATAAATGTCTTTTATATGAGTATTATATCACTTTATACAAATTTTTGCAATATTTATTTATATATTGCAAAAATGAAATCTCAATTGGTATTTATAGAAATTTTTCCTTAAATTAGTATGGTTTGCTTCACCGAATCTTTGATAATGCACAACTTCTCTTTCTCTTAAAAATCTTATTACATCATTAACATCAGGGTCATCGGAGAGTCTTAAAATATTATCATATGTCGCTCTTGCCTTTTGTTCTGCTGCGTCTTTGCAAGAACAACATAAATCAAAAGTTCCAGTGTATTTCCACGGGAACATCACTTGTGCCGGGTATTCGCTTATAAACAGCTATATAGTCAATAAGAATTTCAACCATTTCACGGCTTAAATGCTCCATATCGGTGTATTGCCCGATTATTGCCCTGCGGTCATCTCCGAGTCCGATTTTTTCTTCAAGCTCCGACAATTGTTTTTCGCTGTCGGATGCGATTTGTTCCAGCCGTTTTTTCTCCGCATTAAGCTCTTTTGATATACAGGCAAAATCATTTTCGGAAATCAGTCCCTTCACTTTATCCATATAGATGTCGCATATTCCTTTGGAATATTCCTCAATCCGCCTGTGATACAGCTCAAGTACGGATTTTATTTTCCGGCTTTGCTCCTCCAAACCGCCGCAGATTTCTATTCTGCTCTCCAACTCATCTTTGTCCAGGTATTTATCTGCCAAAAAGTTTATTTCCGAAATAACAGCCTGCTCCAATTTGTCAACAGAAATAAACGAACCGACACATGCCTCCTTTGAAATATGCCTGTTCGGGCATTGCAGATAATGCTTATTGCGGCTTTTTGACGAACGCATGACATATCCGCAGCCGGCACACCTGGCTTTCCCTGCAAACAGCCCGACTGTTCCATCTTTATACGGCTTTGAACGCCCTGCAATCACAGACTGCACCCTGTTCCACAATTTGCGGTCGATTATAGGTTCATGCGTCCCCTCGACAATATACCATTCACTTTTGGGGCGCGGCTTATTTTGCTTTGTTTTATATGACACACTCCCGTACTTGCCCTGAACCATATTTCCGATATATATTTCATTATTCAGCATATCGGAAATCGCCGAATATTTCCATAAGGTGCTGTTTTTATGCTTCGGCTGCTTATATCTTAATCCGTGGAGCCTTTTGTATTCCGTAGGATTAGGCACTCCCCTGTCATTAAGCATGCGTGCGATTGCGGTTTTTCCCATGCCTTGCGAAAACAGCGTGAAAACCTCTCTTACTATATCTGCGGCCTCGTCGTCAATAATCAAGTGCCCCTTTTGGTCGGGATCCTTTTTATACCCATACAAAGCGAAAGAACCTATATGAAAACCGTTTTTTCTCCTGTTTGTCAAAACGCTTTTTATACTTTCCGACATATCTTCCAGATACCACTCATTGACAAGACCGTTTATCTGCCTCGACTTCTTGTTGCCTTTATTCTCGGTATCCGCATTATCGACTATGCTCACAAAACGAATTCCCCAGACGGGGAACAGTCCGTGTATGTATTTTTCTACCAATTCAAGTTCACGGGTAAATCTTGACTGGGTTTTACAGAGCACAATATCAAATTTTCTGTTTTCGGCATCGGTGAGCAAACGGTTAAATTCCGGTCTTTTTCTGTCAGAGCCGGTATAATCGTCATCGCTGTATATGCTGTATATATCCCACCCCTGTTCAAGTGCGTACTGAACAAGCAGCGTTTTTTGATTTTGAATACTGTTTGAGTCATCAGTTTCAAACTGTTTATTTCTGTCTTCTTCGGATAAGCGGCAATAAACGGCTGCTTTCATTCTGATATATCTCCTTTAAGACAAAGCAAACTATTTTTCAAACCTCAGCAGGTGAGCTTTATCACCGCCCGACGGATTTGTTTTTTTCAATTCTGTTTATCATATCAGCCCAGATTTTTGTAAATTCAGCTTTTGTTATCGCTTCATATCCGTTTTTAAAAATACTTTTGCAGTTTTTGTTGCTGTTTGATCTGCCCGTAACATCCCCTCCTTTTTTATACCGACTTATACACATATATGAATAAAGACAGGCTTTCTATTACTCATATAAAAATCCCCGTTTGATAATCAAACGGGGATTTGGAATATAATATTAAATTACGGTTTTACTTGTTTGTTTCTGAAAATCTCTGAAGTATTGCTGCAGTTTCCGCTCTTGTTGCATTGTCCTGCGGATTTAGGGTTTTATCTGTCTTGCCTTTGATAAGTCCCGTACCAACGGCATACTGAACGGAAGCTACCGCATATTCGGATATGCTTTCTGCGTCATCGTATGAAAGTATGTTTGTATTTTCACCTGCACTGACGTCGTAACCCTTGTACTGTGCATATCTGTGAATAATTGCCGCTATCTGCTCTCTTGTAATACTGTCGTCGGGCGCAAATTCCGTTTCGGATATACCCTTTACAATTCCGTTTTTGATTGCCCATGCAACTGCATTTGCATAATATGCATTATCCGCAACGTCACTGAATATATTTTCGCCCTCCTGTTTTTCGCCGTCAATTCTATGCAGAATTGTTACAAACATCGCTCTTGTAACAGCCGTCTGCGGCTCAAATTTCGTATCTGATGTGCCAAGCATAAACTTGTTTTCAAAAGCGCTCTTTACATATGGATAGAACCAGTCGGATTCAATAACGTCTGTAAACGGAAGCGGTGATTTCTTTGCGAAAACAACCTTAACTTCGGTATCTTCTTTTACGGATTTTATGGTATAAATCTCGTTTCTGCCGACTGATTTACCGTTTATCAGCATATCTGCCACAGTGTATCCGTCGTCCGGAATTGCTGTGATTGTAACACTGTTTCCGCTGTACACCTTGTTTTGCGAAAGTTCAACCCTGCCGTGCTCTGTATCCAGAGCGGTGACAGTGTATACTCTTGCCGAGCCGCCTCCGCCGCCGCTGCTTCCGCTCTGTCCGTCGTTTCGCCAGAAATCGGATATTGCCTGCGTAAGCTTTGTGACGCCGTCTGTAAAGTCGCTCTCTGAAGCCTGCGGATTGTTTATAAGAGTTTCAGCCTCGTCTATTGCCGTCTGCAGCGCATTGATTTTGCCTGCCGACGCATTCGGATTGTTTGCAATAATACTCTTTGCTTCTTCGATTTTTTCCGCAAGATCGGACTGGGAATTGTTTCCTATGTTTACAATAACGTAATCGGAAAGTCCCTCCGAGCGCGAACCGTTTGCAGTTTCGGCATTTGCTGTTGCAAGCTTTGCTTTAACTGCCGTTTCTCCCGGAATAAGCGCCGTTATTTTGCCGCCATTTAATTGTACTGCGCTCTTTTCGTATAAGATACTCCAGTCGATTAAGTCCGGATCAATATCAAATGCTTTGCCGTTTTCGGTAACAGCCGCTACGGTAAGCTTTGCAGTTCTGCCGTTTTTGATGTTTATTATTTTTTCTCCGTTTTCATTCGGAGTAATTTCACTGCCGTCAAGATAAATCCTCAGCGAGTCAAATGAAAATCCGCCCGATCTTACCGCGTAAACCGTCATCTGCGAAACATTGCCCGCCTTGTCTGTTGCAGTGAGCAAATGCTCCTTAAACAATTCATCTGCGCCGAGTGTTTTTTCTATTTTAAAACTTCCGTTGGACGCTATTGCCACGCCTTCGTCCGTCTCGCTGATTTTTATGCCGTCAAGCATCAGCTCTGCCGATTTTTCGGTAATTCCCTCAATGGTATATTTGCCGTTTTCATCAGCAATGACCGTATTTGCACCAAAGACCACCGTTATGTCATCCGTACCCATTTTTCTGTCAATACTTTTTTGTGAAAGTGACAAAACAGGAGCGGATGAATCAATTGTAAAGCCAAGGTACGCATTGTCAACATCTGTGATTTCGCTGCCCTTTATGTGGTCTTTTGACGAAGTATATGCCGTGAAGTTAACCACATAATCTCCGTCGTCAAGGTCGTCTAACACAAATTTCCAATTCTTTCTGAAGTATGAGAAATCCGCGTCATTCGGATTCGGATCGACACCGAAGGCATAGACCTTGCCGCCGTTTAAATCCATTTCCATAAACACATCATTTTCAAAGACATATTCTATCACAACGTCCTTGACATTTGTGTTAATCTCATTGCCCGAAGTATTGAAATTAACCTTTACTTCCTTGAGCTTAGGCATATCCACCACCGGAAGAACAAGTGAATTTGACGAAACGGTTGCAGTTCCGTAGTAATAATGCGTTTTGTACTCTTCGTCCGACTTTTTGTATTCTTCTCTGAGCGTCTTGATGTTTACATGATAGCTTTTGCCTGCCTCAAGAGCCGCTTCCTTTCCGAATACAAAGTTTGCGCCTTTTTCAAACTGACCGATGTTGTTTTCAAGCACCGTTCCGTCCTCGGAAACGATTTCCGCGAGATAGTGCGTGTAGTCTGCGTCACCGGGATCGGTAACCTTTACAAAGATTTCACCGTTGCCGCCGTATGCGATTTTTACGCCCGAAACCTCTTTGGGAAGATTGCTGTTTTTAAATTTAAATCCCGTGTTGCTCACAGCAAGGCTTATTCCCTCGGTTGTAGTAAGTGTTGTAACCGCATAGTATCTTTCATTTTCGCCTACCGTATCCGGCAGTGAATCCGGAAGAGTTATTTTTTCTGTTGCCGCCGCCGAATTCAATACAACATTTTCTTTATGAAGAATATTTGTTCCCAGAACATCTCCGTTGTTTTTGCTTGTTTTGATTTTTGAAAGCACGTCTTTGTCCTTTGTGAGATAAACGTCTATTGTGCCTGTCTTGTCACCCTTTGCGCCGTTTATCTTCCAGCCTGCCGTAACGCTTTGCGTTTTTGTTGCGGGATCCTCTGCATTGAGCGCTATAGTTGTGCTGTCTTTGTCAAGCTCTGCGATTTCATCGACGCCGTTCATCTTAAATGTCGTGATTTCAAAATCCTTATCGGCTGCGTATTTTACTGTCCAGTCGCCGTCTCCGTCTTTTATCTGTGCTGCGTCCGTTACGGTAACATAAATGAAATTGCCGTCCTCTCGGCTCTGCAAAAGCATATTGCCGTTGCCCATGCCGTCATCGGGCGTAAGCGTTATAATCTTGCCTTTCGGATTTATAAGCGTAATATCCTCTGCTGACGGTGTTCCGACGCCGGAATAAGGAATTTCAAGAAGAAGTGCACTCTGACCGCTTGCACCGTCAACACTGACCTTTGCTTCTTTTTCATTTACGCCTGCGGATGTATCTGCAAGAGTTACAACCGAAAGTGCGTGAATGTTCGTTCCGTAGTATGCCGTAACGTCGTCTGCATTTGCAAGCGACATACCTTCAATTCCTTCGCGGTGCGGAGGACTCAGATCGATGTTTTTACCGAATGATACGCTTTCGCCCCAGTAATAAATCACTCCGAAACGTATACCTATGATTTTGATATTGGCACCGACAAATTCATGCGATACCGCCGCCTCGACTCCTGCAAGCTCCTTTCCGCCGACAAGCGGAATACTGTCGGGTATGCATATACTTGCAAATATGTAACCGTAGAAATAGTTATCCGCAATGGTTACGGTGATACCTCCGGTTATCAGTCCGTCAATAATGCTTGCGTTTCCGTACAGGTTAAGCTCCCACGGTTCAATCCACCTTGCACTTATGCCTGCCTTTACGTCTATAAGCTTTTCAAGACCTTTTGCCTTAAGCTTCATATCTCCGGTAAGCGACAGACCCTCAAGGCTGACCTTTGCGTTAAAATCACCTGTCAAAACACCTATCGCTTCAAGGCGCGTAAACAGAAGTATTGTAAGCGGCGGAAGTTTGTCAAATTCACCGCCGATTGTGTCGGCAAGCCCGTTTATTCCGCCTCCGAGACCGGCTATAAAGAGCACCGGAGGCGCAACGGGAATTTTAAGCCCGTCACGGATATAAAATTCTATTTTATCGGGTACAATTACATCTTTGTTTTTAACGTTGACCTGTTTAAATGCGAGGATTCCTTCGCACTCGATAATTTTGATGTTCAGACCTGCATTTATCTCGTATTCGTTTTCTATCGTGTTAATTTTTACACTTGCGTAAATTCCGGGAGAATTGGCAACAAGCGAGCCCAGAACGTCCTTTGGAAGCGCAAGCGAGAAAGCAGCGTCAATGCCGATAAATCCCGTGTCGCTTACCTTTACATATCCATCCTCGACGTCGCCTTTCTCACCGAAAAGCACATTGTCTACCTCTGCCGAAAGCTGTCCGTCCGACAGCTTTGTGTCCTTTTGAATTTTGTCGCCCGTAGAGGTTCTTCTCGGCGGATTTTCGTCAAACATGCTTGTCATCTCGCCCGAAATATCCTCCTGGTCGGCGGTTAGACTTTCGTCAAACAGATTGTTAAGCTCTTCGCTTATATCCTCCTGGTCGGCGGTAAGGTCCGGCTGTTCTTTCTGCTTTTTCGCCTTAATCGGGATGCTTATGCTTCCTCCGAAGCCTATTCCGTAAGTTACCGTGCCGTCCGAATCGTCATACCACTGCGAGCTTAAAACACCGTATTTCAAATCTACGGCAAAGCCGCCGAGCGACTGAATCATGGTTGCCGCTCCGTCAAGCGAAAGATTGAGCGAACGCACTGTCACGCCCTGACCGATTGCGTCCGAAAGGCGTTCCTCGTCAAGAGTGTACGCAATGCCCTTGGTCGCCGAAATGCTCCACTTGCTTCTCCATACGTTTATTGAATTTACAACCTTTAAAAGTCCGTCGCCTTCAACCCTGCAGGCAGAGCCGCTTCTGTAAAGTTTAAGCGGTTTTTCGCCTTCATAGGAAAGCATGTTGTTTATGATGATGTCGCCCGACTGAAAATCCGCCTGCCAGAAAATTTCGCCGGTAGCCGCATCCTTCATCTCGCGGAGATTGGCGCGGACTGTAAGCAGAATTTCATGCTGCTTTATGGACTCTTTGTCTTTGCCGAAGTTGTATTTTACCGTTTTGCCGTCCAGCCTGCCCTTTGATGCAAGCTCACCTTTATAAAAGCTTAAATATTCACTTTCGTTTCTGAACGTATGGAAATCATACGAACCTGCCTCAGCCCCGTCGGTTGTGCGGACGAGCGCCGCCATGCCGTAGGATTTAAGCTGATATTTTTTGTCTGCCGATACCTGAAGTTTTTGGCTGCATGTTATGGATTTGCATTTCAGATTATCCTGCAGACGGGTATCGTTTATTTCAAATACGATTTTATAATCACCCACATAAAGCTGTTCTTCGGTTGTGAATGTGAGCGTTTCACCCGTTTCATCCAAAAACGCAATGTTTTTCTTATCAATGGTTACGCTTTCGCCTGTTGTATCATGAACAAGCTTCAGCTCCACGGCCGCGTCATTTGCCAGTACAGCCTCAAGCGGTTTCATTTTTCCCGAAATCGTTACAGCCTTTTCGCCGTCTGTATACACGATTTTGGGATTGATTTTGTTGAACTGAATTTCAGAAACTTCGCCGACGGACGGAAGTATAAGACTTCTCTGCGCCGCTGTTTCAAAATCCTCCTGATTGCCGTCCGACAGCGTCTTTACACCGCTTAACGATACATAAACCGTGCCTGCCGTGAGATCGTCCTGGGGAAGTGCTTTAAGGGTATATTTAAGGGTTTTTATCTCTTTGCCCAGGCTCACATATTTTATCTGTTCCTCTCCGTCAACAAGTTCAAACTGTTTATCGTCAACAGTGAGATTTACCACTACATTGCTAAGCTCCGCTGCATTGTCAACGGTATTGTCAATGTTAACGGTAACATTGATTTTGCCGTCGTTTTTGTATGACTTTTTGTCTGCGGAAAGTTCAACGCGCTCTGCCGTGATGTCAATGCCCATTGCCTCGCCGGTGGTGTTTGAAAAGTTACCCACGCCATAGAGCATTTCACCGGTAAAGCTTTCGCCGTTTTGCAGGGTATTGTTTTCCCAGTAAATTGCCGCCGCACTGTCCGGCTCGCGGTAGTCATTTGAATAGTTCGTAAAATCACAGTACGGGTCGGGAGTGTAGTCGTAGCGTACATTCGCAAGGTTTGCCCAGTGTCCGAGTATAACCTTGCTCGGTCTTGTTCCGCCGTTCCAGCCCTGTGCCTGCATCAGAATGTACGAAAGCCTCGTCGGATTTGTAAGCGAATCCACGCTTCGTATCTGCTGCGGAATAGCGTCCTGCGAAAACTCCGTTTCGGTAAACGTAGGCTGTATATCTTTGTCAATTACAAAATACGGTGCGTCAATCCTGTTTCCGAGAGCGGTGTCAAGAAGAAGTCTTACGCTGACATTTTCATTTTTTCCGCTGTTGTTTTCAACCTTGAATGACAAACCGACATTACCGGTTGTATTGCTGTCATTGTTGTGGTCAAGAGCCGCAGTGAGAGTTACCGTTATGCCCTTTATCGTCCACGGGATTTCTATAAGTCTGTTTTGCTCGCCCACCTTAACCGTGCCGAGCGATGACTCTATACCGAAAAACGAATAGTTCTGCCCGAATATATAGTCCTTATCCCCTATCCGCACGGTTATAAAGGAGGTTCCGTTGCTGCGCTCCTTATCCTCGGCATATAAAAGAGGAATGTTGTCGTCAAGCACCTTCTGAGGATTTCCCTCGGCGGTTTCTATCGCGAAACCGCCCGTTTTTTGGTTAAAAGTGAAGCTTAAATACTCGTTTGAAATTTTATACTCGTCCTCGTCTGCAAATGCAACTCCGGGAAAAACCGAAACAAGAACGGCGAGTATCAGAATATATGATAAAGCTTTCTTAAATACGTTCATTCTTTTTCATTCCCCCTTTAATTACTCAGATATACGCAAAGTGTAAAGTAATCGCGCTTGTCGGTCTGAACATAGAAGGTATACCAGCCTTCGGAAAGGTCCGGAACCTCGAAATCGCCGTTTTCGTTTTTACTTACCACCATGCCGTCTTTTTTCATCTGTCCCATTGTTTTAACGCCGCTTTGGTATCTTACATATGCTGTTCCCGCAAAGTTTGCAAGCGATATTTTTATACTGCTGCCGATAACTTCGCTTCGTCCGGCAAAGTCCGGAAGCAAGCCGTTTACAAATGCGACCGTGTCATTAATGCCCACAAGACGGATTGTTCTCTTTGCAGTCATTGTGTTATGGGCCGAATCCGTTACTTTGTAGGTAACTGTGTACGGTTTGCTTGAGTCAAATTTGTTTTGGCTCAAATCATTTGCATTAAATCCGCCCCAGTCTATCTCCACATTTTCGGTAAGGTCTGTCTTTTTGCCGTTAAACACATCATATGCCTTATATGCGGTGTACTTGCCGTCCTTTACATATTTGAGCATGCTTATATCATAGTCAGAGTTCATTTTTGAATTTTCATAAAATACCATTTCCGCTCCAAGATCCGAAAGGTCTATTACAGGTGCGGTCTTGTCGATAATTTCAATATCAACGCCGTAGCTTGCCGTAAGTCCGTTTTTCTTTTCCGTGTCGAAAATAAACAGTCCGTTCCGGTCGTAAACCTTTTCCTTTATCTTGCCATAACCGTCACTGCTGCCGATAAGACGCGTATCGTCATCGGTTTCGACAGTCACCGTAACGTCTTTGTTTGTAATCTTGTGTATATCCGAGCCTACGATATAGCCTACAGTACCGTCTACAGGAGTTTTCTGACCGCTTGCGGTTTTTGTAACCCAGTTTTCGCCGTCAAACTCATCATAATCATAGCTCCATTTTACACTTGTGATTTTCGGAGCCTTTTTGTCTATACCGTCAATGTTGATTGAAACGAAAGACGACAGACCTTCTTTGTCATGAACCTTAAAAGTATAGTTTCCGTTTTCGTAGAATGTGTAGCTGTTTTTATTTCCTTCCTCATCCGCAACCGGCTTTGTTATACCGCCGTAGGTTACGAATATGTCGGACTCTTTTCTTTGCAGATCCATTGCGCTTGTCAGAACGTCAACCTTGTCAAATGTTACCGAAACAACCGACGGGTCTGTGGTCGTATCATATACCGGTTCAAGAACAGGAGGAGTTTTGTCAATATTTTTTACTGCCACAATAAGAGGATTATCGCTGTTTGAATTGCCATAATCGTCCTCATAGCAAACTCCGACAGTTCCCGATTTTGTAAACGTTATTACAGATGTGTTGTAATTTACGCTGTAATCTGCCGCCGTAAGCGGTGCGACAGGTTCAATGTTTACAATCTTTACATTCGGTTTTGAAAAGCTTACGGTTGCGTTTACCGGACGCGAGGTATATTCCTCCGTGCTGTAGGTAACTGTCGCCTCAGGTACAACGGTGTTTATATTTTTTATGTTAAAGCTTTTTACCGTTTTGTTTGCAACCCTGTCAAAAAGCGTTATGCTGTATGTGCCGTTTTGAGAAATATCGCCTTTGTATACCGCATATTTTACTTTTTCCGTTCCCTCATCACCGAGCTCATATTCTTCAACCTTTGTAAGCGCAACTTCATCCGCGCCGCTTGTAAGCTTAACTGTTCCTATTCCGCTTTTTGCGTCCGAAACGGTAACGGTAACCTCAACGGGTTTATTTGTCTTTGATGTTGTCGAAAGCTTGTAATCAACCGTTCCCGGTTCGCTGTCAAAGTTTTTGAGCGAAACGTTAACGTCTGCGCGATAGTTGTATTTGTCTTTGAGATTGAACGTAAACTCATTTTGGTAACTGTTTAATATCTTCTCATTGTTTCTGTTGTTGTTTGTAACCGCAAGCCCTCTTTCTTCTCCGCGGCTTCCTTCCGGAATCTCTATTACTGCTTTTGCATTTTTGTAATATGTATTTTCAATGTCGGTAAATTCTTCCCAGCTGCCTTCGGAATTTTCAAAGAAGTATTTGACATTGTAGTCCTTACCCTCTTCTATAGGCATTTTGTAAATTATGCCGACTGTCGATAGTCCGCTCTCGCTTCCGCCGCCATCGCCTCCGGCTCTGAAATAGATGCCGGGGTATGCGTTTGCGCCGCAGGTGTTTGTAAATATTCCCGCATTCTTTAGCAAATAAGCGTCGGTGAAGGTATAGGTAAGTGTTTTTTCGCCGTATATGTCGCCGTCGCCGAAGTATTCAATCTTGACGGGAATAGGTTTTGCCGATAAAACAGGGGCTCCGTCTTCGTCATATTCTTCGACGCCGCCCATATGTTCGTTTCCGTCCCAGCTCCAGTATTCTGTGGGGTTACCGTTTTCGTCCGTCATAGGAACGTAAACCTCTTCATAACCGCCGTCGGGTGTCATATATACCACTGCCAGTATCTTGCCTATGCCCGATTCCTTATCCTGTGCGCGGAGTGTATATGTTACATCTCCGGGCGTGGGATGCGGTACAAGCTCGGTATAAAATTCGCCGTTTCCGTAATCAACCGTTTCATAGGTTAAGACCTCCGGAGTAACCGACCATTTAATTATCGGAGCGTCATTGTCAATACCGCTTAAAACAACGCTTCTTTCCGCCACCTGACCGGGATCGCTGATGTCTGCGTTTCTCTGGAACGCACGAACGTTTATGATACGCTCGGTAACGTCCGAAAGCCTGTAATATCCGCTGCCGTCATCGATTTCGATAGGTTTCAGACTGTACACAAGCTTCGTATAACCCTTTATTTCGCCATTATCATACGGATCGTCCTCCGACGGTTCTCTTGAGTAAACCGCATAATCTTTTGACGAATATTCACTGAATATAAGACCGTTTGTGTACCTTGCTTCAATGTCGGATGTTTCCTCGGGCAGATACAGCGTGTTTCCGTCACCGCCGTCTGCCTCGACTATTACATAATAGTCATCGCTTGACTGTGCGATTTCAGCACATATTTCTTCGTTTTTAACCGGGATATAATTGTAAGTATACGGATCGGGCCATTCCTTAAAGTAAACCCCTGCTTTAATGTCGCTCTGTGCATTGAATGTAACACCGCTGACTTCAGCTGTGAGATGTTTCGTTCTGCCAAGATCATCTACGGTGTATAAGTCGTAAACCTTGTTTTCTCCTGCCGAGAATGTGTGTTTGTCGGAATACGACAAAGCATATTTTTTTGCAAGCTCAAAATTTGC
Source organism: uncultured Clostridia bacterium (assembly GCA_934481345.1). Classification (GTDB taxonomy): domain Bacteria; phylum Bacillota; class Clostridia; order UMGS1810; family UMGS1810; genus CAKSIN01. The sequence goes on along the minus strand of CAKSPF010000009.1, from coordinate 82,101 downwards.
CGCTTCAACCTTTTCGGCTGCGGAAAGATTTTTCCAGTTATCTTCATCGATTTCAAGAGTGTTGTTTTTAACAATATCACTGTTTTCATCCACTATTTTATCCTGCGGAAGTGTGTAGACGGGAACGTTGTAGCTTACGCGTGCAACCGTTCTTGCCGCGGTTTCCGTAGGACTGACCGTTGTCGATGCGGTAAGCTCTGCGTCCTGAGAAACAAGCGGTGTTTCAAATATAACGTCATTGGTATTGCCAAGACTGTCCGAGGAACGTATGCCGAGGTAACGGGTATCGGTAATTCCCGAAATCTCTGCATTATATATAATGTTGTATTCGCCGTCCCATTCACCCTCCTCGGTGCGTGCCTGTGTAACTTTATAGAAATCGCCGTCCGAAAGATTTTCTTTGAAATACTCCTCCGGGATATTTCCGCCGGATGCTTTATCCTGCGGAATAAATGCGAATTTTACGGTTTCGGGCAATACTCCGCTGATTTTAACCGTTGCCAGAGCGTCTTTCCTCTCGCCGGACATTCTTTCCGAAGAAGTAATTTCCACTTCGGGAGCTTCCACGTCAATTCCCCTGATAACAGGCTTGATATAGGTCTTGTTGCCCGCTTTGTCCGATACGGTTATCAGAGTATCCTTGCCGGTGTTCTTCAAAGCAGTGATGTCAAACGCGCCGTTTGCAAATTCACCGATTTTGATTGTATCGTCATTGCATACCGCGGTAACGCCTGCTCCGAGATTGTCGCTAACATATATTTTGCCCGATATGCTGTCGGTTGTGTGAATATCGTTTATAACGAGCGTTGCGTCAGGTGCGCTGCTGTCGTAATAAAACACGATTTCATCATTTTTAACCGTGGTCAGGTCTATCTTTGTCTTGTCTGCGTCTTCGTGACATATTGCAGTCTGCACAAATATTGTGTTTTCGCCGTCCGCAAGCGCAATTTCCGGTGCGTCAACGGTGAAGCCGGCAGTAAGTGTATTTCCGTTTGATTTCACAGCGCCTGCCTTTAACCATTCTCCGTATTCGCCCGCCGTTGTGCTTACGCTGTAGTACAATGCCTGATTTTCGGCAGCGGACGAATTTGCAAAAGCCTCGGTAATGTCAAAATCAAGCTTGATTTTGCCGTCGGATATGAGCGCTCTGCCGTTGTGCCTGATGCTGCCTGATACATCCACCGTACCTGTCGGCTTGCTGTTTCTTATAAAGAACGGTTTGGAAATTTCTGTCGCGGAAAGTCCGTTTGTGTCGGTTGCCGTGACTTTAAGTGCATAAGCGCCGCCGGCAATGTCCGAAATGTTCACATTCTGCGAAAGTATGCCGTTTGCAATGCTGAGCGCAGTTTCTCCTCTGCCCTCAATATCCCTTCCGTCGGGAGTTACAATCTTTGCCGTTGCCGACACGATGTCAGACATATCCGTTGCATAAACGGTAACCGTCTGACTTGACTTATAAGTGTCGCCTCCGGCGGGTGTGACATTTATCACAGGTCCTTCATTGTCGAAAGCATAGCTTACCGGAACACACGGTATGCTTTTGCCGGACGGAGGTACGATTATACATTCAAGAATGTACGTTCCGTTTAAGTTTTTGGTAGCCTCGTCTTTTGCCGTTTCGATAATTCCGTTGTACAGCTTATCTTTGACTATGTAATTTTCTTTCATTTTTCCCGTTGCTTCGTCTTTTACATAATTTTTCCAACTGTAGTAAACCTTGTTGTTTCCGTTTGTTGTAACGGAAATGTCATACGATGAACGCGGCTTGGCGGGGTTTTTCGGTGTTATGTCATATGCGGTGTCTTCATTGTTTATATTTATATCCTCTACAGAGATATTTGTTTTGTTGCCTGCTTCATCAACTGCAAAGTATACAAGATGTCCTATAAAGGTCTGTCCTTTTTCAACCTCCAGATACGCAGCGGCAGTTTTGCCGTTTTCGGTATCTTTCTGCTCTATGTATGCCCATTTGTCAAGCGTAGTGTCCATATCTCCGCTTGTCAGACTTCCCGAACCGTCATATTCGGGAATATCGGCAATGTTCTTTTTGGTAAACATATAATAAAGTCTGCCGGTTCCCGACGCGTCTGAAATTTTCACGTTATATATATTGCCTTTTTTGCCGTCAATCTTTGGATTGGCTTTTTCCGTAACCGTCACTTCGGGAGCCTTATTGTCAAGCTTTATTCCCTTATACACGGTTTTGAGCTGATTTCCTGCATAATCGTAACCCGAAAAAACGAGATCAAAATTGCCCTCTACCTTGTCGCGGAGCGCCAAAGTGATTTTCTGTGACAGACTTTTAAGCGCAGGCACCTTCTGCATTGATGATGCCGTGCCGGGGTTCTGCTCCGTATAGTTAAATCTGTAAATTGCCGGTGCATTTGTACCGTCACTGAGATTCATATCCAAAAGCCCCCGTGTAAGTCCGCTTGCAGTTTGTGAATAAATATCTTCACTCGGCACGGCGGATAACGCAACAGTCTTGTTCCATTTGTTCAAATCGGTACCGTCTGCCGAAGATACTGCAACGGTCGGGCTTTGCGAATCGATTTTGTGAGTCGACATAATGTAGCCGCCAATCGACCTGTTGGAAAATCCCGGAATGTTGTAGTTTTCGTCCCACATTATGAGTTCCTCTTCTTCTCCGGTATACGGCGTATACTTCAGTCTTGCGTTTTCAAACATAAGCACCACGCCGGCATTTTGCGAATCCAATCCCTCGGTATACGGAAATTCAAGTTTAAACGATTTTCCGTCGTCAACCTTTACGGACGAAATCGGTTTACCCGACGAATCTGCGGCATTAATGACTGTATTATCTCCGGCTTTCAGATAAGCTTTATCAAAATAAAGCGTTGAGTCCTTAAGAGCGCCGGAACCGTAATCCGAGCTGCTTCCTGTGGTCTTAATGTTCGCGGTAACGGATATTTTTTTGTCGCCCGAGTTGTTGTAGAAATAATTGTCCGTACCGGCATGGTAGTAGTTACTGCTGAAATTTACACTCTCCAGCGCGAAAGCATTACGGTGTATAACAGTGGAAGTACCGCTATAGAATATACCGCCGTACATAGAGGTACTTTCAGGCGGGAACTTAATGTTAAAGCCGATGTCAATGCTGTATATATTGTTTTTGTTCATATAATGCGAAACCAAAAGGCGGTTGGCAGTATAACCGAAGCCGCTGTCCTTGTCATTAAAAAACTGAAATCCGTTTTTCTCAAGCTCGCTTTTGGTTATCTTTGAATTGTCGCCCTTTTTGCCGCCTACCGAAATTTCAATCTCCGGTGCGTCCGGGTATTCCATACAGTTATATGACGAACCCATAATATCCGCATAACTGTCGCTGATTTTGCAGTCCCACTTATGACTTATATTTCCGCTCTCTCCCATGGGTTCAATAAAGATGTCCTTGCAGAATTCATCATAAAAATTTCCGGCTTGGTAAATTTTTCTTTTTGTGCCGGTGTAAACCGTATACGACTCTTTACGTCCGTTATCCTTATCAATCCATTCACCGCTGCTGGTGTCATTTGAATTTCCGGGATACCAGTCGAGAATGTTTTTTGATTTACCGCTTTTGCTGACTTCTATTCTGATACGGTGTATTTTGTATCCGTCTTTGGTGTTGTTTTTAAGTGTAATAGAATCAAGCGTCCACGGTGCACGGGCGGATTTCGTGCTGTATTTTGCATCGGCGCCTTTTTTGTTTACGCCGTCGTCAAGCTTTCCGCCCTCGTCGCCGCCGTTGAATTTAAGCGTGACTTGAATTGCACCTTTTTTTGTGTGCGGATCGCTTCCGCCCGTTGCAGTGGTTACCGTTACTTTGTATTCCCAATCGGTATCGGCCGATGCGGGCATAACGTAATTAAACGGTATAAGCATGCAAACCGCAAGCAAAGCACACAATAATCTTCTCAGCTTCACTCTTTCTCAATCCCTTCTTTTTTAAAATTTTTAATCATCGAAAATACCGAAAGCTTCAGCGCCTCCATCTGCATTTTCATATAATACTCATCCTCAAACAGTGCAAAATGTACTGCCGCACGCACGAAGATAAATATAAAACCCGATAAAATATCAACGGGAATACCGAGTCTCGGCGAAAGTTCACGCGCATACTCCGTATAACGCTCGCTCACTCCGTTGACAAATCTTTTGCCGTGTTCGGCATATTTGGGATGTGTGTACACCTGATACATCAGGCGGTATTTTTTGCCGTGATGTTCAGCCGTCCAATACGGTACTTCATCTATAAATCTTAAAATATCCCGCGGATTTTCCGGTGCGAGAGCCATAAACTCATCTTCCACCTTTGCCATGCAGTATGCGGTAGACTGCACAATCAGATCATCCACATTGTCAAAGTACGCATATAAGTTGGCGCTTGTCATGCCGCAGTATTTCCCAAGTTCCTTTATGCCCGTGTTCCTGAGCCCGTTGTCACAGTAACATTCAAAGCATTTTTGCATTATTTCCTTCTTCTTTTCTTCCTTATACCCTGCGCTTCTCATTTGACCTCCCTATAATTTATTGATTGATAAATAAATTATAACATCAAACCTTTTTTATTTCAATAGAATTTTTCAAAATTTATAACAAACTTTTGATAAAAATACTGTGCATTTTAACCTGCGGTTATGTTGTTCTTATAAAAACGCACCATCTGCTGCAAGGTCCTCATTCAAATCTGTAATAGGATCTCCGCTTACGGCGATGTATGCCGCCGTAAAAGGCGCTCCGTTTGTATTCGCGGGATAGACTCCTGTCGAATGATTTACAAAATAGTTGTAAAATCCGCTGTCCTTCACCATATCGGAGTCGATATTTCTTGTAAGCTGATATACCAGCGTTCCGACCATTTCAAGATGAGCCAGTTCTTCATTTCCTATGTCGTGCCGATAATGCTCCTTTAGGCTGATATTTTTTACTTGAAAACATACCGATATTGTTATATTATATAAATTAAGATGTTACCGTAACATAAAAAATCAGCTACGGGAGTTGATATGATTGTATGCAAAAATAAAAAATTTCACAGCGCGTATTTTCGACAGCGGTATTGATTTCCGCATAAGACTTTTTACAGTTCTTGCCATTGCCGGGGTCGGTATAAGCGCCGCAACACTTGTATTGAATATAATCACCTCGATGTGGACAAGCGCCATTCTCAGCGCACTGCTTACCCTGCTCTCCGCAGGACTGCTGATATTTACATATAAAACGGGAAAATATCAAATCGGCTATACTGTAACAATAGTTACCATTTTTATGATTTTCTTCCCCATGCTGTTTTTTGCCTCCGGAGGCTATAAAAGCGGTATGCCGTCAATGTTTATCTTTGCGGTGCTGTTTACCGTATTGATGCTCGACGGCATAAAGGCGCTTTTGGTATCGCTTGCAGAAATATCGGAGTATATTACAGTATCTGTTATAGGCTACCTTAATCCGCAGCTTGTTACCTGGTTTCATACCGACGCGGAAATGCTGACCGATATTCTTGTCACAACCTCGGCAGTAAGCATTTCATGCGGAATTGTCCTGTTTCTGCACCTTCGCGAATATGAATCCCAAAGGAAACAGCTTGCCGATCAAAACGAACAGTTAAAGCGCCACGACGAGGTAAAGTCCGTATTTTTAACAACGGTAGCCCACGAAATAAAAAATCCGCTGAACGCAATCAATCTGCATGCCCGCGATACCTTTGAACTGCTTGACGAACCGCAGCCGGAAATTGAAACAATGAAAGAAAATCAAAAAACCATAGAAAAAATGGTAGTGCGGATTGACCACATTGTCGTAGAGCTTATGGATACCGTAGCCATTGAGCAGGGACGGCTTGCACTTGACATTTCCTCCGTGCGTCTGTTTCAGCTTCTGCGCGAAGCGGCAGAAACCTGCTTTGGCAAAAACAATACAGGCGACAATAAGCTTGTTTTTAATCTTGACGAAAATCTGCCGCCCATTCAGGCTGACTACGCAAGAATTATTCAGGTAATAACAAATCTGCTGTCAAACAGCATGCAGCACACAAAAAACGGAATTATCACAATTACCCTCAGGCAGCAAGACTCAAATCAGCTTGTTTCCGTGTCCGATAACGGCGAGGGAATGCGTGATGAAATAAAAGAAAAGGCATTTGACGGATATGTTTCCGTAAGCCGTGAATACTGGCGGCACGGAATAGGACTTTTCGTATGCCATCAGATAATCGAAGCACATGGCGGCAAAATATGGATTGAAAGCGAACTCGGCAAGGGAACGGCAGTTTCATTTACCCTGCCTTTCGTTGAGGATAAATAAATGGATATAATAAAACCAACCATACTTATCGTTGAAGATGAACCGGAGGTTCTTAAAATCAATGCGCGTATGCTCAAGCGCCGCGGATATAATGTCATAACGGCAAGCTCTGCAAACGAAAGCCGGCGGCGACTGTCGGAAGGCACTCCGGATATGCTTATTCTGGATATAATGCTACCGGACGGGAGCGGCTATGACATATGCGAAGAATACCGCCGTACAAGTGATAACCCCGTGATGTTCCTTACCGGTAAAAACGAGATTTCCGACAAAGTGGAGGGGCTCGGCCGCGGCGGCGACTACTATCTCACGAAACCGTACAGCTTTGATGAACTTCTTGCAGTCACCGAGCGGCTCCTGGCACGCCATTTCAGGGAAAAAGAAAAATATGAGCAATCGGACATCATAAAAAAAGGCTCTGTCACCCTGGAGCTTTCAAAAAACAGAGCTTATGTAAACGGAAAAGACGCAAAGCTTACCGTCAAAGAATTTGCCCTGCTTCTGCTTTTGATGAAAAACGAAAACAAGATTTTTTCACCCGGTGAATTGTACGAAACCGTATGGGGGATGCCCTCTGCGGACGACACCCGTACCATTCGTTTCCATATAGGAAATTTAAAAAAGAAAATCAATACGGAAAACGCAGATGACTATGACATCATCTCGGTTTACGGAAAAGGATATTTTTTTACTACAAATTAAAATGTGAGTTTTCCCTAACAATTCGGAAAATACGTTTTTTCTGATATACTTTATAATAGTGGGGAAACTATCGCTCCGATCGGATTTCGTCCATCGGAGCTTTTGTTTTTTTGGGAGGTGTTGTTTTGAAAATATTGGTTGTCGGGCATGACGCGGAGCTTTCCGCTTTAACAGGCAAAATCCTCAAGCGAAGCGGCTATGACGTAATCTGCTGTTCATGCATACAAGATGTACCGGCGGCAATTGAGGGCGAAAACATCCGCCTTGTTATCGCAGAGCTTGAAACCGACGAAATCGAACGGATACGTTTTTGCGAAACGGTAAAAAGCACAGACAAACCGCCGAAACTGCTTTTTGTGGGCAGAAGCGGAGAAGAAGAAATTTCTATGCTGAATGCGGGAGCGGATGACTGGATTAAAAAACCGTATAAAACGGCAGTGTTCCTTGCGCGGATATCCGCTCTGATGCGGCAGTGCAAAACTATTGTATAGCAAAGGGAGGAGTGTTTAAATGAAAAAAAGATTTACGGCATTTGTACTTACATTCGGTATGCTCATAAATCAAAGCATGGGTATTGCGTCAGCTGCCGAAAGCGAAAAAAACGCATACGGACATTTAATAACATATGAGCCCGTAACTCAGCTTTACACAGGCGGCGAGCCGGTAAAATTCTTTGACGCCGGCGTAACCGAATGGGGAAAATTAAGCGACAAAATAATCGGAAGTGAAGCCGAATCCATCAAATGGCTCCGCGAGAATAATTATCTTCTCAATCACTTCGGCCGCTATTTCAACGGAGCCGATATGACGAATTGCTTTAACTCAAAGGGTGAATGGCAGACTCAGCTAAAAGGTCCGAGAAATGTCAGAAGATGGGACGCAAATGTGCGTTTTTCCGCACTTGCCGATAAAGAACAAAGAGAAAACGGAAACATCTCAAATATGTTTGACAAGGGAGATGTGCAGTACTTTTTCTCCTGGAAGGTAAAGACCGTTCAGACAAAATGGGGACTTACAGACAAAAGTAATGATATAGGCTATACCTACGCTTTGGACGGGTTGACAATCTCAAACGGCGGAGGCTGGAAAAAGTACCATACACTTAAAGACGGACCTAACCTGGGCGATTTTTCCGCATGGAAAAACAGCGAAAATCTTAATATCATATCCTTTACGGCAATAAGCGACAAAGACGCTCAGGTGGACTCCTATCTGTCGGGCGCAATGCTTGTCGGCAGGGATGTAAAAGGTCCGAGAATAGATTCTGTCAGAGTGACGGCCGATATAGACGGAAAAAATGAAATCGAAAACGGAACGGTAACTCTCGATAACGCAGACAAACTTAACGACCGCACAGTGTATTTCCGGGTTACATGGGATGAGCCGGTTGTATTTAACGGCAAATCATCAAACGAATTGAAAAACCTCTCTCTGAAAGTCAACACCGTAGGTATTGACGGCACTAGCGGAATTATCGCGGAAGCTCCGTTTCTGAAATTCGCACCGTCAAAAAAAGACGGCAAACCGACTATGATTTTTGAATATAAAATTGCCGACCCGTATACGGATTCCTCGTCCGTTACGCAGGAACGCGGATATTTTTACAAATTCAGCAGCGTAACGGTATCGGAAAAGGAAAACGAAACACTGTGGAATAATATATATGATATTTCCGGCAATAAATTTGCGTCCGATGAAAACGGACTTCAGCCGGCTGGAAAAGTTGTAGCGCCTGTAAGCTCGGTAAAGGTTGATTTGATGCCATTCGGCATCAAAAGTATTCAAATGACAAAAACCGATGACAGCGCTGTATTTATTAAACCTTGGGAAACATTCGGAATAACTCTCAATCTTAATAAAACCTTGGCAAAAAACGTAAAAAAAGACGATTTGCCGAAAATAGTACTGAATGTGACAGACTCCGACGGTGAAAACATAACACTGCAACCGTATGATTACGGAACGGATTTCATCAAATACCGCACCCGATTTTATCCGGGACATAAGACGGAGGGCAAATCGGTCGGAATTATTTCCGTTTCCTCCGGCAAAAACAAGGTTAAGGATGATTCGGGATACACGCTGATGAATTATACAGCAGACAGCAGCAGTATACTCTCGCCCGCCGATATTCCGTCCGGTGCTGAGAACAAAATAGCGCAATACAGCATTTCTCCCGACAAACAATACAAGCTTGACTTTGACGCACCTGTAATAGAGGTGTCGGCAAGCGAAACCTCAGACGGCATTATACTGATAACAGCTATTGCAGACGACGCTTCCGCGGAGGGCTGCGACGCGGCATTTACCGTCAGAGCGAACGGAAGGACGGCAGACGGCGGGATGTATTATCAGGCTGCATCCTCCGAAAGCTATAATGACTCAGCATGGCGAAAAGGTGCGGCAGATACCCTGAATGTATCGTTCAGCTCACCGTTAATCAACAAAAACGGCAAATGCACGGCATACGGTTTTATCAGACTGCCTCAGAAAAGCGAAGCGGACAAAATTGATATAAGCGTTTTTGTTTCTGATGAAGCCGGCAACTCTGCAAGTGCGGAAAAGAGCTTTTCATCACCGGAATGGAACGGCTCCGATACGCTTGCACCGACTGTCAGCCTGTCTGTAATTCAGGAAAACATCATTGTTGATATTTCCGATATGGATGATGAGATTACATATATGTACGGATTTTCCGAAGACGAAAACACCGAGCCTTCATCATATACTTCGGCATCCGGAAAAAGCGGCACACTGACCGCACCCGACCTTCCCGAAGGAAATATGATACACACAAGGGTATTATGGCTCAAAGCAAAGGATTCACACGAAAACGAGAGCGATGTTTCAAAGCTCTCCGTAAACTATGACAGAACATACACGGAAATTAACTGGAAAGCCGATACCGAAAAACAGTATTTTTCGGGTGAATATCCTTTTGTGGAATTTACGGTGGCAAATGCAGTATCATATTGGTATGTGTGGGCGGAAAAACCGGCAAACGTTTCGGATACGGCGGCTTATATAGCCGATAATTACCTTGAAGACATGAAATCCCGCGCAGAAAAATACAACTGCGTATTTGATCCGACGGTGATTACACTGCCGGTTACCGAGCTTACCGGAAATACACCGGTTGCAGAAATCAATTCCGCTGATGAAAGCTACGGAGCGGATATTACTCCGGCCGAAACCTCCCGTCCTATTATGCTTATAATCGCGGCGGAGAAAAGAGAAGGCGGCACACTTGTCAAAACACTTGAATTCAATACTGTATACGGCGCTCCGAAAGCTTCTGTACAGCAACGGCGTTTTTCAACAAATGACAGCGTCGGAAAAAGGGTTGACTATATAAGAGATGCCGAAAAATCGGGTCTGATATGGGCAAGCGATACAGATAAATACGAATATCCTCTAAACACCCCTAATCTGTACGGCTTTGCACAGGCGGAATTTAACCTATGCAAAGACCCTGTAACGGCTTTTGACCGTGTTGATACAGCAAACAGCTCTGTAACTTTAGAAAAGGTTGTATATGAGGGTACCGGTATTAACGGCGCCGAAAAAGAACGCACCGTTATTGAAAAGTGGAATTTAAGCGATTTAAATTTCGGCGGTATTTTGAGCAGCGAGTCGGCAATTGTCGATATTGATCTGAGCAAAATCGAGCCTGAATACTCTGTGACCGATGATGATATGAACACCGGTTCAGTCAGATATGAATTTGTCTGCAATATGAGCTATATCGGTGGTATACCGTCCGAAAGCAAACCGATAACATATTTTGCCTTCAACAATACTCCGAAAGGCTATATAAACAGTACCTGGTATGATACAGGACGCTGGATGTCCCGTTACCGTGAACTGGATAATTATGAAATGAAAAACACCGAAGCGGTATTTGACCGAAACGGAAATGATGTCACCGCCGGCATACCGGTTTACACGGTAATGACAAGTTATCCCGAAACAAGCGGCTACAATGAATTTATCCGTTTTTCCGCTGCCGGAGGAAGCTACAGCGAAAGCGATATAGCATACTACGGCGCGCCCGTTCAGAACACGGTTGATACAAACAATACGTCAAAACTTGCGGTTCATATCGGAACGGACCCCGAAAATCTCACCGATGTTCTCGCATTTCAAGCCGACAGCTATGAAGTTATGTCCGAGCCGTTCGATATAGGAAAATATCTTTTCGGTGATGAAAATGAAATCCTTGAAGTTAAACTTTACTACAGATTTGAACACCCGGAAAGAGGAAATATGTCGCCTTTGTACGTTATGAAGATACGCCGCGACAATACGGAACCTCTGTTTGATATTTCAATATCCGAAACCGAACGCAGGACAAACGAAGTGCTCGTCAAGGTTAATTCACTCAGCGACACTCAAACGGCACCCGACGGCACTACCGTTGTCGATACACCGAATCCGAATATGATTTACGGCAGCGGCGAAGTTGTACTGGACGCTTGGAGAGAAGCTGTAAAAAGCGATGACCTTGACAGCATACCGCCCGAAGATCAGATGTCTGTCTGGAGCGGATATGACGAAGCAACGGATACACATTTTTATAAAGATTATGTAAGGGTTGTTCCTGATGGCGGCGGAATATATCACTTTATAAGCAACGGATATTTTACTCCTGATGCACAAGACAATGCCGGCAACAGAAGCACCTCTATCATGGTTAACGGAGAAATGGTCGAAGTAATGAGCGACGGCATGGATTTTCCTCGTTATTACATAAATAATGTGTCAAACGTGCCCCCTGAGTTCACAGAAGAACCGGCCTTTACCGAAGATAGCGGAAAGTTTTCGGTAAAAGCAAAGACAGACCAAACGGTAAAAAATGTATATCTGAAATTCGACAAGGCTTATTCAAAATTCCTTACTGAAAACGAATCGGCAGATGATGCAAAATATAACATCAAAAATGTACCCGGCATTGTTTCGGGCGGTTTCAACAGCGAAACAGGAGAAATTGATGCAGAAATTTACGTTAAGTATTCCGACTCTGTTCCGCTCACCTCCGCCGTACTTGTGATTGAGGACAGCGCCGGAAACAAAACTGAATATACATACAATTTCAAATCACCGCTCTGCGGTATAAAGCCGGAAATCACAAATGCGAAGAATGCAAACGGTTATCCTGTTTACAGCTACGGCAAAACACTTGATTTCAGCGTTCCCGTAAAGCTTGCCGGTACAGATACCGGATATTGTGCATCTCACGCTGATGTTGCCGTATACAGCGACGGAATAACACAGATAGAATATACCGATTTGTTCGGAGAGAGCAGAACCGAAAATGTTTATGCCGACATTTTCGGAGCGGCATTTAATCATTCGCTGATATTTACCGCAAACGGCAATGAAATAACACCGCAGACTCCGGTATCGTCGGATATACAGGTCAGAATTGACACAAGCAAAACCAAAAATCTGTCCGTTGACGGCGGCAAAACAGAATTTACACTAAACGAAAACGGATTGCTTAATTATTCGCTCACAAATTCTGAGCTCGGACAGACAAGAGAATTTAACATTCCGATAATAAATATCGACAAAACCGCACCGGAGGCAATTATCAGCTTCAATGCGGAAATCGAAACAGATGTTGAAACAGGTGCAAAGCACATCTATTCCGTAACGTATTCAATCGAGGGCTTCAGCGAAGACGGAGTAACTTTGATACCGTCCGCAGACGGAGCAGTGCCGTCATCCGTTACCTTTGAATACGGCTCATCGGAAAAAGAATACACCTTCCGATTCCGTGACGCAGCAGGAAACGAAGGCTCATACACCGCCGACGCTTCGGACATTGCATTTGCCCAAAGAGCCGACAATAAAATAACCGATTACCGCCTGACATACACTGCAGCCGACGAAAACGGCTTCAGGACTGTCGGACAGTTCGGCATAAACGGCAAAGTAACGGACATAGGTCCGCTAAACAGAGCTGTATCCGTAAAGATAGAAGCGCTTAACCAAAACGGCGAAACCGTTTCTTCCGCAATTTCGGCAAACGGCAGTCTGCCGCAGGGCACGGCATTGTATGCCAAGGAAAAGCTTGTTATGTTTACCACGGAAAGCAGTGAAGAAAGAGCTGTTAATCTGACGCTTACGGGAACAGGCAGCGAAAATTCAATCAATGCTTTAGTTGTTCTTCCGGCAAATACTATTGATTTAACAGCGCCCTCAGGTACGGTTTATTATAAGCCGGTCGGAGATACTGTCAAAGCATACCTTGTCACACAGGATACGGATTTGGCGGAAAACGGCGTGTATGTAACGGGAACCAAAGCCGACGGAACGGCATTTGAACTGAAAAGCGACGAAAACGGATACTATACCGATCTTGACATAAACGGAGCCGGAAGATTTATCATGACGGATAAGGCAGGCAATGTGGGAACAGTCGCAATCGCAGTCCTCACCATTGACAAAGAGCCTCCTAAGATTGTTTCCGAGGGTTGGCAAAGCCTCGTGGACGCAAGAACGAGGGAAGAAATTGCAGCGCTTCTTGCCATGCCGACAAACAGCACAATAAAACTTTTCATGACATTTAACGAACAGCTCAGCGGTGCGGAAGTCAAAGCTTTCAAGAGCATGGGCGAGGCTGAAGAACTCCATCCCACAGACAAATATGTAACCGCTGCGGCAAGCGGCAGCACTCTTACGGTTGAGTTTATTCAAAATTGCCGTGCAAAGCTCACGGTTTACGACCTCAGAGGAAATGCGCTTACACTGTGGCGTCCGGAGGACGGACCGATTACGGTTATTGACCGTGATGCTCCAAAACTTGCCGAGGGCTATCCGAACATCGTGTTTGATAAGGAAAATAACATTGTCAAAATCGAATACGTCTTTGCAGACGGCGAAGAAGTTATGCTTCTTCAAAATCACGAAGACGGTTACAAAAACAAACACATTGTCACCGCTGACAAAAACGGCTCGCATATTTTCAACTTTACAGACAGAGCCGGCAACGTATTCAGCGACTACCCCGTTATATCGGAAATCGACGGCCTTGCTCCGAATATCAAAATGAATATGGATTTTGTCGGAAACGGCGCCGAGCTCTCCGGAAACGACAGCTACATAGCAGGCAATTTCTACACAAGCAAAGATGTGCGTATTCTTTTGAATGTCACAGATACGACAGCTGACGGAATAACGGTGACGGCTGAAACAAAATCCGGCACACCGATTTCGGTAAAGGCAGAAAACATTGACTTAGACGGCAAATCCTACAACTACAGTTTTGTTGTTTCGGAAAACGGTTCCTACAAAGTAACGGCAAATGACAAATGGGGACATGAAAACTCAGTTGAAACAAATATTTCCGTTATCGATAAAACAGCGCCGACAATAAAATTCGGTAAAAATGCGGTTGTTATAAATACCGGTATAAGCGAAGATGATGCAAAAGCTAAAATTTTAGAAGACATCACGGCTGCGGATTTGCAGTCCGGAGCAACATCGCCTATGGGTGACAAGAGCGGCAGCCTTAAAAATACAACCCCGGGCATAAAGATAAGCGCAGACATAAGCAAAGTCAGCCTTGACAAAGAAGGCACATACACAGCAAAAATTACCGCCGAAGACCGGCTCGGAAATACAGCCGAAAAAACACGGACGGTTACTGTCGTAAAAGATATATATACCTTCACCGTAAACGGAGCGCTGATTTATGCAAATGATGTGTTCACCTCCGCAAAAGGCACAATCCGATTAAACGGCTCAAGCGAAACCGCAAAGTATTATTACGCAAAAGGATATAAGACAGCGGCGCAGATGAAATACGCAAAGGGATTTAACGCAGACGAAGGCTTTGACGCATCGCAAAACGGATACTACACAATTCTTGCACAGGAAAGCAACAGAAAAATGTATCTGCTTTATTTATATATATATTAAGAAAGGGAGGTGCAAAACAATATGTTTAAACGTTTTATATCCGTACTGCTGACCGTTTCGGTAATTCTCGCGGCAATCCCGGCACAGCTTGCCTTTGCCGGGATAGATGACGCTAAAACGCTTGAAATATCAAATCAGTATATAAAAGTTATTGTAAACAAAGAAAACGGAGGATATGTAATTTCAACTCTTGACGGCGATATACTCAAAAAAAGCGATGACAATGTTCTGCTCACCCACAGAGGAGAAAACTTCGATACATCTTTCACCTCTTTTCGGGTTGACTCCGATGAATATGTATTCGGAAACAAATATGATTCCGACATCGGCGCCTCTGAAGTTGTTACCCGGCTTGAACCCGGCGGCGACTGCATAACAAGCACCTGGAGCGCTGACGGTTATTCGGCGGAGCAAAAAATTTCCCTCGTCAACAACGACGCGTCCGAACAGCTCGGTACAGCAATGATAACCTACACCTTCAAAAATAATTCAACAAGCGCAAAAACGGTTAAAAGCCGTGTGCTTATAGATACTCAGCTCGGCGAGAATGATTACGGTTATTATGAAGTACCCAGGCAAAATTTAGGTCAGGGATATGAATACTTTGAGTTTGAGAGAACCTGGGATTCTTCGGCTGATCCGACAGTGAGAATGCCGTCCGATTATTTCGTTAGAGATAATCCGTATTCGTCAAACATTGTCGGATACGGAGTAAACAGTGTTTTCACAGAGCAAAAGCCATATAAAATGACCTTTGCACACTGGGCAAACATTGCCTCCACGGTGTTTGACTACACTCCGGACGAAACACTGAATTTTACAAATAATCTCAACGATAAAAAAACGGCAGACAGCGCCGCGGCGCTGTATTATGACTTGGGAAGCGTCCTTCCCGGGCAGGAAAAGTCATTTTCTACATATTACGGTGTTACAGCCAACCTCAAAAATAAAGAAAACAAAATAATCATAAACACGACCGCACCATCAAAGTTGGAGTTCACAGACAGCTCCAAAACCGCATACAAAGGCTCGGAAGGAACCGAAAACGTTGTGCGCGTCAATGTAAATCTTACCAACCCGCAGTACGCAGGCAAAAATTACAAAAACCTTGCCGTTGTTGCCTATGCCCTGGGATTTGAAACACAGCGGCAGACCGACGGCGGCAACTGGATAAAATATGATAATGCCGATCCGATTTATACGGATATTGCTGACTTTAAGTCCGGCGAAAACCGCATTACATATTTTGATTTTAAGTTTACGCCGCAGGAGCGTGCACAGCTCGGCACATTCGTTATAAAGGTTTTCGACATGGACGAAAGCATAAACGAACTCGGATATTATGCGGAGGACTATTGCCTCGGCACTACGGAAAACCATATCATACTCCCCGGCAAAGACTCAAGCCTTCCTGCAATTACGCTTAGCGGACTCGGCCCGGACATTATTTACAACCGCGATATACGGTATATAACGGTTACAGGCCGCGGCACGGAATTTTTCAGAAGTGATTTGCTGAACAAAATCGAGCTCCGCGGAGAAAACGGCACAAGCTATGAAATACCTGTAGAAAATCTGATTTTTGAACAAGGCGGCAATTCCGCTGATGTAAGTATGATGCTGGAGGATTATATGGAACCCGGCAGATACCAACTGCATTTTCTGTGGAAAAACGGCACCAACGAACCCGCTCTTGACGGTGTTCCCGCCGATTTCACCTCAGACGCTATGATTGTTCAGGTATCGGGCGATGCAAAATACAGCAACTCATTCTACGGAATCGTTACTGTTCAAAGAGGCGAAAACAACAAATACACCGTTGTTCCGTACAAAAGCGAAAGCGAATTTCAAAAGGCGGATATTGACGAAGAAAAGCTTCTTCTTTCTTTCAGAGGAGATATAAGCCAAGACAGAACCAACAAAAAGTTTTACCGACTTGTCGGCAAAGACAAAGATGTGAATATTAACCATATCCTCAATTACCGCGGTGACGACCTTACTCTGGAGGAAAAGGAAAACGGCACTGTCGAAGTCCTTATGGACGGAAAAATAACAACTGTCGGCGCAAACACCACCGTGAGAAACGGCACCGCCGCATTCAGATTAAAAAGCGGAACAGAATATATTATTCCGGTATACAACGAGGACGGCGAAGTTGAGGAAAACGGCGAGCTTGTCGGCAATCAGGACTTTATCGAACTCAAATGGGATAATGCTTTTGACATTTTGACTACTGTCGGTGGATTTCTGATTGATATGAAATACGGTGTTCTCGGCAAAATTCAAAACAGCGACAATACAAAATCCGATATAATATCCTTCGGCGGAAGTCTTGACCTCAGCTTTATGACTCCGGGCGGTGCAGCGGCTGTACGTCAAAACACTGCCGCAGGCGCACGCTGGTCGACAGATTACGTTGAAGTGGAGCACGGCGACCTTGACGACGGCTATACCTTCGGTCTTACATTTGACGAAGACGCCGGAGAATTCCGTTCGCAGACAAAGGAAAAAGATGTTCCCCCATCAAATGAAGAGGCAAACCGCGTTGAAGCAGGCGCCTCAATACACGATATACTCTACGGCGGCAAAAATCCGGGATATATCGGTATCAACATGGACGCGCACATTTCTCTTCCGCAGCTTGTAAAATTCCTTCCGAATAAAATCGAGGGAAATCTTAGCGTCAACACAATAAACGGATATAAAGTAGGCGTAGACGCAGAAGTCGAAACCGCCAATATCTCGCTGGCTTTATCACTGGTTGTAAAATCGTCACCGGACGGTGCGCCCATTCCCGATAAGCTTTATTTCACAATAGGCGGATTTGAACCGGGTGTTAACGTTGACGGACTGGGCGTGCTTTGGGTAACCGGAGGAGGCGGCGGATTTGACAATATGTATGAAACCATCTACGGCAAAGACGGTGTTCCTCCGCTCACTTTACTGCTTCATGTTGAATTTGATATAACCAAGATTCTGACGGGTAACGCGGATCTTGAGCTTTCATTGCGTTCCCTTAAAATATCTTTTGACGATCTGAGCCTCAAAATGCTCAAAGACGCAAAATTTATTGAAGGCGGAGAAGTAGCTGTCGGCTGGTATCCGAATTTCAATCTGAATCTGTCTGCCGGAGTAAACTTTATGCAGATTATGAACGGCAGATTTACAATAACGGCGGCAGCAGGCAAAGATACGGCTGACTTCATTCAGTTTGTTTTAAATGTATCAATCGGACTTCCGCAGTATATCCCGATTGTCGGCGGCATGGAGCTTGCCTCGGCAGAGCTCGGAGGCGGCAGCCAAAAGGTTTGGGGAGCCGTTGAGGTGCTTAGCCTTATAAAAGTCGGATTTACATATTATTGGGGCGGCAGTATTGAATTTACACACGGCAATCCAAGCGGAAATCAGAATTTCGAAACACTTTCATCAACCGATGACGCCGGTGTTCAAAGGACAAAAATGCTGTACAATAATATGCTCGAACCGATTCAGCTCGGTACAGACCCTGCCACGGGTGAAGCGCAGTTTGCGTCCGTCGGCGGAAATCTTTCGTACAGTGCGGGAAGCACGGCTGTTGCAGACTTTGATGAAAGAGTGAAAAATGCAGACAATTCCGATATACGGCTTTTAGATTTGCAAAACGCTAAGACAGAAATACTTACAAATACCGACAGAACAAGTCATCTTGTAAGCTTTGGCGATGCTTCCGACTATATACTTTCGGTAAGCCGTTCCGACGGTTCTGAAATTTCCGAAGCCGCTATTAAAAAATGCATGACCGTAAAACAAGGCGGTACCGAGTATGAACTGAGATATTACACCGCTCCGGGACATGACGCAACGGATGCTCAGAAAAAGGAAGCTCTCGGAAAAGCAAATGTCAATATTGCAGGAAATGCAGTGTATATAGCAATACCCAAGTCCGACACCTCAAAAAAAATGCTGATAGAATTTTCCGACAGCAACGCTTATGACATAAGCGCCATAAAGGTAAATCCGCTCAGCACACTGACCTTATGCAATGCACAAATGAACGGAAATATCCTCTCGGTTAAATGGGACGGGGAAAACATAAGCGACAGTGCAAAAATCATTGTTTCCGCCTCTGACAGCGGCATCCAAAACGATATTGTTTTAAACGAAACCGAAATATCCGCAAAATCAAAAAGCGCAGATATTCAGATACCGGATAAAATGTCAAGCGGCGAATACAGCATTAAAGTCACATTAAGCGATGAAAATGTATGCTTTGACAGCTACGATGCCGGAAAGGTACTGATTACAAACAGCAAAGCTCCGGGCGTTCCCGACAGCGTTGCAATAGAAAATTGCGGTGATGACAAGCTGAAAGTCACAGTAAGCACAACCGAAGAAAACTTTGACGGATACCTTGTCGAGATTTTTGAAGACGGAAAGCTTGCCGATACGGGACTTTATTTCAGAAAAGGCGAAGAAATCACCGTAGGAGGGCAGTATGAAATGCCTATCATGGACGAAAACGGAAAACCAACAGGCAAAACCGTGACCGTGGGCTATACTCCCGAAAAGGAATACAGCGCAAAAGTAAGACTGTGCAACATTGTAAAAGATGCAAACGGCAGAGAAATATATCATTGCAGCGCATACAAAACATCTCCGGGTGTGACGCTTAAAAAATCGACGCAGCCCTCCGTACTTATTGATTACGATAAAACCGCAGGCGCAGTCAGGATAAAATCGGATGTGCCGGTAAGCGGTGAACTGTACATCAACTCCGGCACCAAAAACGGAGAATGGTATGAGTTTACGGATAAAGCCACGGAGTTTTCGCAAAACGTGAGTCTTGCGGACGGAGATTACACACTTGAGTTTTTCGCAGCGGACGAAGACGGGGATCATGCTGTTGTTCAGAAAATAATCAGAATCGACACTACCGCACCGGTCATCATGCTTGCCTCTCCCTCAAGCGGAAATTGCTTTGACGGCGACAGCATAACCGTAACGGCAACGGCAGACAAAGACGCAGAATATTCATTCAGAATCAACGGCAATACCGTTGTGCCGTCGGAAAGCAATATTTTTGCAGGTGAAATGCTGAAATGCACACTTCCGCTCGGAGCGTCAAAAAATCTTGCAAAAATCAATCTGGAAATCATTGCAAGAGATGACTTTGGAAATGAAACGGTAAAAAGACTGCTGCTTACAAACAAAAAACTTTCCGAAATAAGCTCAATAAGTATTCTGAGCGATGGCAAAACCGTCACCGACGGAAAGCTTGCACTTGACGAAGGCGAAAGCACAGAGCTTAAAGTTTTCGGAATAACCGACAGCGGCGAAAAAATTGATGTCACAGATGCGGCGGCCACTTCGCTTGAAATAAAAGGCGGCTCCTCAGCCGGGCTTGACGGTACAAAAGTAACCGCCGGATTTATCGGGCAGACGCTTGTATGTGCAGCATTTGCCCTCGGCGGAAACGATTTTCTGTATGACGGCGTCATTATAGAAACTGCCGACAAAACTTTGATTTACTCCGCATTGGAAGAAGTTTTGGCGGAAGCAAAGAAAATAGAAAATAACGGATACACGGAAAAAAGCTGGGACAATCTTCAGGATGCCATTAAGGGTGCAGAGCAGATGCTCACTGCGGCAGGCGTTACGCAAAGCGATATTGACAATGCCGCAACAGCCGTTTCAGACGCCGTTGCAGCTCTTACACAAAAAAGCTCCGGTTCAGGCTCCTCCGGCGGCGGTATACCTTACTACACCGCTTCGTTTAACACAAACGGCGGAAGTACCGTTCCAAACCAGAAAATAAAATCCGGTCTTAAAGCAGCCGAGCCCGAAAACCCCGTAAAATCCGGATATACATTTGACGGATGGTATGCTGACAAAAAGCTCACAATACCTTATGACTTCAATGTCGCTGTGACAAAGAGTATTACACTTTATGCAAAGTGGATTGAAAATCCGACAAAACCTGATGAACCTGCCGTAACCGAATGGAAAAATCCGTTTACAGACGTTAGCGAAAACGACTGGTTCTTCAAAAACATAGAGTACGTTGTAAAAAACAGCCTGTTCAACGGAACAACAGAAACCACCTTTGATCCGAACGGCTTGCTTACCCGCGCAATGCTCGTTACGATTCTGTGGAGAGCCGAAGGCATGCCTGCGTCCGACTACGCGATGCCTTTTGAAGATATTAAGCCGGGCAAATACTATTCCGATGCAGTGCGTTGGGCAGCAAGCACAGGTATAATTCTGGGCATAAGCGAAACGGAATTTGCTCCGGACGATAATATCACAAGAGAGCAAATTGCCGCAATCATGTTCAGATACGCCAAATACAAAGGCAGCGCTCCCGAAGGTGCATGGGCAATACGGCTTGACTATAACGACATAAATGACATCTCGGATTGGGCGGCAGAAGCAGTTATGTACTGCAAATTAAAAAACATTATGCTCGGCGATGACGCAAACTTGTTTAATCCGAAAAACAGTGCTTCAAGAGCAGAAACCGCAGCTATTTTGCAAAGGTTTAACGAAGCCGGCAAATAAACACTTATTTAAGACAAATCCCTGTTTGAATTTTCAGACAGGGATTTGTTTTTATTAAACCCGGAATACGGTACAAGCATTTTTACATATATTTTCATGAAAGGAGCGGCAGCCATGGCAGACAAAAACACAAAAATCAGTATAACCGCACCCGAATATGATCCAAATGACCAAAAGTGCATACTAAGCATGCAAAAAAACTTGCTTCTTACATTATATGAAAAAAGCAAAATCAATTTTAATCAATACCGGTACGCCGTTAAACTGCTTGAAAACAAATCCCATCAGCGTTGACTTTTGTACCGCAAAGGAGCGTGAAACCCATTATCAGAGTTGCGGCATATTGCAGAGTATCGACAGATAAGGACGACCAGATAAACTCCTTTGAAAATCAAAAATCGTATTTTGAAAAATACATAAACAGAAATCCCGATTGGAAGCTTTACGAAATTTATGCTGACGAAGGACTTACCGGAACAAATACCAAAAAGCGGAAAGCCTTCAACAAAATGATAGCGGACGCACATTCGGGAAATTTTGATTTAATACTTACAAAAGAGGTGTCAAGATTTGCAAGAAACACGGTTGACACACTGCAATACACAAGAGAGTTAAAAGCGCTTAATATAGGTGTTTATTTCGCTCTTGACAATATTGATACCCTCGCACCCGACGGCGAACTCAGACTGACCATTATGGCGTCTCTTGCACAGGAGGAAAGCAGAAAAACATCGGAACGCGTAAAGTGGGGACAAAGACGGCAAATGGAAAAAGGCGTCGTTTTCGGACGCGATATGCTCGGATATGACGTTATAAACGGCGTTATGCACATTAACGAACAGGGTGCTGAAATTGTAAGGCTGATTTTTCATAAATTCGTATTTGAAAAAAAAGGGTGCTGCACTATTGCCCGTGAGCTGAAAGAAGCAGGATATAAGACCGTAACGGGAAATTCCGTGTGGTCTAATACCGTCATACTCAAAATTCTCAGAAACGAAAAATACTGCGGAGATTTGATTCAGAAAAAAACATACACTCCCGATTACCTCACACACCGCAAAAAATATAACCGCGGCGAAGAAGATTTTGTCATACTGAAAAATCATCATGAGCCTATTATCGCCGGAGAAATCTGGGATAAGGCACAGGCAGAGCTGAAAAGCAAAAAACCGTCCGCCAAACAAAGCAACCGCTATCCGCTGTCCGGCAAAATATTTTGCGCGTCTTGCGGAGCGCACTTTGTATCACGGACAAAAAAGCGGAAAGACGGAAGTATCTATAAGGCTTGGCGCTGCTTGTCGGCAGCACAGCACGGCAAAGAAAAAACCGACAGCTTCGGCAATAAAACCGGCTGCAACGTTTCCGCACAAATCTGTGACGAGGATTTTATGCTTGTTATTCAAAGGATTGCAAAAACGCTTGAAATCAACCGCGACGCTGTTATAAAAGATATTTCCGAAGTCCTTAAAACCGTTTTTGCAGTAAATGATGAAAATACAGATAAAATCAAAATAACCAAAAAGCTTAAAAATTTAAAAAACAAATCGGATAGATTGCTTGAGCTTTATTTAAACGAAAATCTGGGCAAAGATGAATATATCGTAAAAAAATCAGAATACGAAAAAGAAGCCGCACAGCTTAAAAAGCTCTTATCGGCTATAGACGTCAATACTTGTGATTATAATTTTGAATCTGTATTAACAGATATTTCAGACTATTTAAAAAAGCTTCTGTACGGAACCGAAACAGACGGTATATTCTGCAAAAACCTGGTTAATAAAATCACCGTTTACAGCAGAGATAAAATGGATATATATCTGAACCCTTTTCCTTGCAGGTGGAATGTGTCGCTTACGCAATAATAAGGCTTTTCGGAAGCATTTTAAACACGATGTTCCTATGTCGTTTAATATACCCTGCGTTTCCGATGTAGGCATCGAAAACCGCTGACTGAGATACCTCAGCGAAGCTCCGAGCTCTCCGTCAGGACCGCCGTACTGTGATATTACTATCTGCGCCAGACGGGGATTTGGTTTTTTTATTTTTACCGGATACATAAGCTTTCTTTCATACATCCACATTACAACACACCTCCTTAAATCTGCCAGGGCCAGTTGTTCGCCGGAGCAACCCAGTCAAACGGTGCGTTATCCGACGAATCAGTAACATATATAGGTCCGTATTTTGTTGCGTAATCGTGTTTAAGACTCTTTAATGCAGACGCAACCTTTACAAACATGCTGAGCGCGTCCTCATCATTCGGATGTGTGTCCAAAAACAGATTCAGCTCAGTAGCGGCAAAATCAAGCTGTTGAATTTCCGACATAAGCTCCTGTCTGCTCATGTTTTCAGTGTTTTTGCCGTTCATGTATCCGTTGTCGGAATTGCCGCTTCTCATATTTCCGTCACCGGGCGTCCGGGTATTTCCGCCGGTTCCGCTGCCGCTGCGCGCGCTGTCATCCATACCGCTGTTTCTCCGCATATCGTTATTCATGCCGTTGCTGCCGCGCATATTGTCATTCATATCATTATTTCGGCGCATACTGTCATTTGCTCCGCCGTTTCTGTTCATACCTTCATCAGTATTTCTGTCTCTTTGCATATTGTTATTACCCATACCGTTGTTTCCGTTATTATTCTGATTCATGTTTTCATCATTCATCGGGCAAAACGGAGTTTTAGGATATATCATCATTCTGCCTCCTTATTTAAATGGATTCATTATTGGATTAGACGCATAATCTTTAAAAGGAATATCCAGTTCCTTAAACATTGTTCCGCGGTTTAAAGCTTCTTTGTAATCATATAAATCTTTAAATTCCTGATATGGCACATAAGCAAAACCGACTCTTGCATTTTCAAGCATAAAAGGCATATTCACCGTAACACCCCCCCAAAATTTTTGTTCATAAATATTCTATGACCGGCATATAAATATTGTTACAAATAAAATTCCGCGGAAGTTATTGACGAAACATGTTATATTTTATATAATAAAGTCATGAATTTTTGCATATACGGGGGCTGTTATGAAAAAAACTTTTGTCGGAATATTTTTTGCAATTTGTATACTTTTTATATTTATCCATGCAGACGCTGCCCCGAAAAGTTACGACGGCTATATTGTCAGACTCAAAAATAATCCCGATACTGTCATGCTTTCTTCTCTGAATGATTATCCGGATACCGGCAGTGAACTTGAAGTTATAAACGCTGAAAACCGGCTTTTTCATATTGACAACATAAACAATCTCCCCGAATACATATCGGAAGAGGATATTGAGCACATCGAACCCGACTATGATATATACCTGTTTGACACCCCAAACGACTCGTATGCTTCGGCATGGTTTATGAAAAATATAAATGCCTCTGCCGCATGGGAAACAGGATGCCACGGCGAGGATATACGAATAGCCGTTATAGATTCCGGTGTATCAAAGCATAATGATATCACCAAAAACCTCGTTGAAGGATATAATTTTATAAATAATACCACAGATACCACAGATACATATTTTCACGGTACTTTCGTAAGCGGAATTATAGCCGCTCAGGCCAATAATTCATTTGCGCTTGCAGGTCTGGCATACAACGCAAAAATCGTACCGCTGAAATGCTTTGACGGAGAAAATTCACAGTTAAGCTATATGATAAAGGCTATTTACGCCGCCGTAAATACATATAACTGCAAAGTGCTGAACATAAGCGCAGGCACCGAGCAATACTCGTCAGAGCTTGAAAGTGCAGTAAAATATGCTGTATCAAAAGGCGCTGTAGTCGTAGCGGCAAGCGGCAATCACGATAATGTAAAAACATTTAACTGCCCTTATTATCCCGCATCCTTTGACTGTGTGGTAAGCGTCGGCTCTGTTAATCAAAAAAATAATATATCATATTTTTCAAACTATAATGAATATGTAGACATAGTCGCACCGGGCGAAAACATAGTGAGCCTTTCAAACAGCAGCGATTCCGGACTTATACAGGCTAGCGGCACAAGCTTTGCCGCACCGTTCGTTTCGGCAGCCGCCGCAATATGCCTCAATATAAATCCCGATATTACATATTCCGATTTTCTGACGCTGCTTGAGCAAACCTCGGTTGACCTGGGTGATGAGGGTAAGGATATATATTACGGAAACGGACTTTTAAACATGGAAAATATAGTTGACAAGCTTCTTGAGGGCAAGGATTTTTTTGTATCGCCGTTCGACTTTGAGAGTGATTCTCCGTCCGCTGTAGTGTATAACAATACCGGCTCCGAGCAAAGCGTATTCAGCATCTGGTCGCAGGAATATACAAAACAGCTCGAAAAACTCACTTTGCAGCCGAAAAGCGGTGCATATATATGCCTTACTCCCACCGCCGACAGCTTTACAAATTATATTTGGTCTATGAATTTAAAACCTTTGAAAAAAACGGTTTACTACTCACCGCAAAAAACTCAATAATTAAAAAACTGTCTGACAAATTAAACATGCATTCTCCGCAAAAGCGGGTTCCGTTCAATACATGTGTTCAGTCAAACAGTTTTTTAAAAGCGGTTGTCGTAAAACCGCTCACAAATATATTATACGAATTTTGCAGCCTGTATATTCAGATTTTTTAAAAATCAAAACGGGGGTACGGATTAATGATGTTTATTATATTTCTCATATATTTTATCGTATTTATATCTGTCGATTTATGTACTTATTTAAAAGATGTCAAAAAAATATCGGCAGAGCTCGAAATTCTTTATCCGTCTGCCGATGCAAGCAATATTTTATCCGAGGCGCGGTTTGAGGCAAAGCTCCTGCCAAAAATGACGCCGTCATTGTTTTTGGGATTTTTATTCGGATTTATTGCACTTCTTCTTATTTTTATTTTCAACAGCCATTCGGAAAGACTGTTCGGATTTCTGTCGTCCCACAGAATTTTGGTATTTTGCGTATTTACTCTTGTGCATATTTTCGCCGTACTCGTATATGTTCTGCTCCATCACGAGTTGCCGTCCGAAGAGAGAATATGCCACAATATAAAACGTGCTGCCTTTGCTGTTGCCGGTATATTTACCGCCTTTGCCGCAGCCGCTAATTTATTTTAACTTCCTTATTCAACGGTACTATCTGTATATATGTGTTTCCGGGATTGAGCACAAGCTCAGTTCCGTCCGTAAGAGTATACACCGTTTTTGCACTGCGTGACGGTTTTGACCAGTTTATGCTTATCTTCTTGCCGTCCGTAATATAATAACCCGTTCCGGAACCGATATTTTCAATGTTTTGTCTGCCCTTGTTTTCGCCGTCATTCAAGTTGTAATTTTTAATATGATAAATGATAATATTTTTTGCGGTAAGGCAATTGCCCGTCTGCGACATGTGTTCCTTGCCGTTTACATATCTGTTGTAAACCTTTTTTGCGTCATCATACTTGTACATAACCTTGTAGAAATTTGCATACGGAATGTTTATTTCAGCGGCATTTTCGCCCTCAGACGGAATAATATCATTTGTGTTGTAGTTATTGTGCTTCACTTCCGTTGTGCCGCGATAGCCTTTTTTTGTTACTCCGTAATCATACAGCTTATCTACCCCGGTGTACAGATTGTGCCAAGATTTGTCATAGGTATTGTCACGCCAGTAGATACTGCCGTCACCGCCGAGAATACCGTTTATGTTGTTCACACCAAGTGCAGAAATATCTCTTGATGCCTGCGGACTCCAGCCTGCATGACAGTATATTGCGTCATGCTCCAGTGCATAATCCAAAAAGTAATGGCGTGATGAGCGTACAGGACCGACCTTTTCCAGAGTGTGCTCCTTGAAAAGCGCCATAAATCTCGTTGCTCCGCCCTCCACAGTAATTTCATACACCATATACGCACTTTCAAGTCCCATTTGCGGACGGGATTTGTCGGTATCGTTATCAATCATTACAGCCACAGGTCTTGAGTCTGTGAGCATCATTTCATAAAAATCGTCGTTCTTGATTTCTTCCGTTTCTGTAACGGCCGGTTTTTTTACTTCTTTCTTCTTTTCGGTGTTTTCGCTTTTTTTGCATCCCGAAGCAAATATCAGCAAAACCGCCGCCATAATAAGTATAACTTTTTTCATTTGTTTCCTCCGGATAATAATCATAATATAATTGAATTTTATCATATAGAATTTACCGTGTCAACAGAAAGCGGCTTGCCTTTGCTTCAAATTATTAGTTACACTGCAAAAAACAAAGATTTAGTAAGAAAACAGCAGAATTATTCAAATATTTTGATATAATTGCACTTTAAAAAAGTTGAAAAAAATACCTGTATAAAATATAATAGATAGGTACTGTTTTTTTGGTGCATCTTCGGGGTTTGGCGCAGTTTGGTAGCGCGCGTGGTTTGGGACCATGAGGCCGGGGGTTCGAACCCCTCAACCCCGACCAGATTAATTTTAAAAAAAATTCAAAAAAAGTGTTGACAATATCCGAGTTTTGTGGTATTATCTCATAGTAACGTTTTTGAGGCGCATGGGAGCTTAGCTCAGCTGGGAGAGCATCTGCCTTACAAGCAGAGGGTCATAGGTTCGAGCCCTATAGTTCCCACCATTTTTTCTTAAAATTTAATATTTGCTGGTGTAGCTCAATTGGCAGAGCAGCTGATTTGTAATCAGCAGGTTGCGGGTTCAAGTCCCATCACCAGCTCCAGGGGGGGTTCCCGAGTGGCCAAAGGGGGCAGACTGTAAATCTGTTAGCTATGCTTTCGATGGTTCGAATCCATCTCCCCCCACCAAAAACACCTTGATTTTTCAAGGTGTTTTTCCTTTTGCAAAAAACAGACAGCGCACTTCTTTGTTTTTAAGAAATGCGCCGTCTTACCGATTACCGTATGAAATTTGTATACTTTGTCTTGCTCTCCTGTTTCGGAAGCGGTACTCCGGCTTTGTCGCCCGCCTCGCGGAGTTTTAAAAACCATGCCATGTTTCTCGCGAGCATTCTCATTGTCTGAAGTCCTTCTTCATCTTTCAAAACATCCTCTGCCTTTGAGCCGTGAACCATGTTCCAGTAACGCGATGATATAACCGGCATCTGCGATATTGTAAAATATTTGTTCAGTTGATCAAAAGCAGCCGTTGTTCCGGCACGTCTTGCCGAAAGTACACAAGCCGCCGGCTTGAATGTGAAAACTCCCTTTCCCGAAAAAAATGCTCTGTCCATAAACGACGTTATTGCTCCGGATGCCGCAGCATAATGCACGGGTGAGCCAAATATGAAACCGTCTGCATTTTTTGCCTTTTCGTTAAATTCATTAACCTTGTCATCAATTATGCACTTTCCGAGCTTAAGACATGCTCTGCACGCACGGCAGCCGGATATTGCATCGGCTCCGAGCTGAAAAATCTCGGTTTCTATTCCTTCTTCAACCAAAGTTTTCTCAACCTCACTGAGCGCGGTAAAGGTGCATCCGTTTTTTATCGGACTTCCGTTAACCAAAATAACCTTCAAAACAAACTCCTCCTCACACAATTCAATAAGTTAAAATCCCGCCGGTTCAGGCGGGAAACATATTTATATTATATTCATTAAAATCATACTTATTATTAAAAGCTCTCAAGCGACTTGCTCAGAAATGCCTTTGTTCTCTCCGATTTCGGATTTGTAAATATTTGCTCCGGTGTGCCGTATTCTTCAATTACTCCGTCCGCCATGAAAATTATTTTATCCGATACGTTTCTGGCAAATTCCATTTCATGCGTTACTATTATCATAGTCCTGTCCGAGCTTTTAAGGCTCTTTATAACCTTGAGAACCTCTCCGGTAAGCTCCGGATCAAGAGCCGAAGTCGGCTCGTCAAAGCACAGAATATCCGGATTTAACGCCAGCGCACGGGCTATGGCAACCCTCTGCTGCTGACCTCCCGACAGCTCGCAGGGATAGCTGTGGATTTTGTCGCTCAGTCCTACCCTTTCTATGAGTGACAAAGCATTTTTTTCTATATTCTCCGCCGTGTCCAGTTTAAGCAATCCGGGTGCCAAAGTGACATTTTTCAGTACCGTGTACTGCGGAAAAAGGTTAAACGACTGAAACACCAAACCAAAATGAAGCCTGTTTTCTCTTATTTGCGCGTCGCTTAATTTTTCTTTGGATAAACCGTCATATATCACATTCCCGTTTACCGATATAGTTCCCGACTGTGCAAACTCGAGAAAATTAATACATCTTAAAAGCGTTGTCTTTCCGCTTCCGGACGAACCGATAACCGTTAATATTTCTCCTTTTTCAAGAGAAAAATCTATTCCTTTTAAAACCTCGTTTTTACCGAAATTCTTTTTTAAATTTTTAACCTCTAATATTGGCATATCATTAACTCCTGAAATAACTCATTTTCTTTTCTATATAACCGAATAAAACCGTAAGTATGCCGCAGAACAACAGATAGTATACACCCGTGTAGAACAGCGGCCACAAAAGACCGTCGGATTTTATAAACTTCTGTGCATTCCATATTACTTCATACACCATAATAATTCTTGCAAGCGACGTATCTTTTACGAGAGTTATAATCTCATTGCTCATAGGCGGCACTATCCTCTTTACAACCTGCAGCAAAACAATTTTAAAGAAAACCTGTACCTTTGTCAGTCCGAGCACCTGTCCGGCTTCATACTGTCCGCGCGGTATCGATTCTATTCCGCCGCGGAATATCTCGGAAAAATAGCATGCATAATTAATTACAAATGCCAGCATCAGCGCAAAAAAACGGTCGAAAACTTTCCACGTCGCCAACCATTCTATCAAAACTCCCGAATATGTACCCGCAGTAACCATGCGCGTCGCCCATACGCCGACAAGCCCCGGCCCGTAATATATAATAATAAGCTGCAGCATAAGCGGTGTACCGCGTATAATCCATATAAAGACTTTTACAATCCACTTTACAATTTTTGCACGGCACATTGAACCGAAACTTATAATCAGTCCCAAGGGCAGCGCAAACACAAGCGTAAGCAAAAATATTTTGAATGTAACGCCGAATCCCTCAAGTAATTTCATTGATACTTCTAAAAACATAGTATTCCCTCATAACGCCAAGCAAAGGCAATAAGCATTATGAAAAATGCCCACTGCCCTGCTGTAGTCTGTATTGTTATCATTTTTAAATCGGAGCAGCGCTCCTGCTTTGCCTGCAGGGAGCAGAGCTTGCGACTTATTGCAACCTGTGCAGTGAGCGTTAGCTCTTCAGGGTTTCGGCGGGATATTAAAACTCCCTCTGAAATTCTGAAATAAAATCCACCGTCTTATAGGAGGTCATCTGCACTGTGGTTATAATTTATTTTGTGCCGAGCATTGCATTTGCCATTGTTATGTCAATAATGCATGCGTCACTGGAACCGCTTGTAACCTCAAGCAATGCGTCTGTCTGAGCTGCGACTTCAACCACGTTTTCAAATCCGTTTTCCTCGGCAGCGGACGCACCGGCAGAACCCGACTCAACTGCAAAAGTAAGATCTTTCATATCAGCGGCTTTCTTGTATTCGGAAGCCTTATCCTTGCTCAAAACAACAACCTGTGCATTTTTTACATAAGCTTTGGTGCAGCTTGTGTTACGCAAAACCTCGTCAGAAATTGTCATACCGTTCCATATGCAGTCAATTGCCTTAGAATCAAGCGCTGCAAACTTATTATCCCAGTCTATTTCCACAAATTCAGCTTCAACACCGAGTTTTTCGCAGACACTCTGAGCAAATTCCGTATCAAATCCCGTCCAGTTGCCTTTAGCGTCTTTGTAGTTCATAGGCTCATAATCCGTTATGCCTATAATCATTTTGCCGTTTTCCGTTATGTAATCAATATCCTTAATCGTAACATCGCCTGCTTCTTCAGATTTAGCGTCTGCCAAGGTAAGGTTGTATTTTTCCGCAAGCTTCGGAAGAGTGCCGTCTGTCGTAAGCTCATCCATAAGCTCGTTTACCTTAGCCGTCAGATCGGAACCTTTTCTGAAAGCAATTCCGTATTCCTCGCTTGTAAGCTCACATGCAACAGTCAGATTGTCATAACTTGTCTTTGTTTCTTTTTTGTCGCTGCCGTTATCCTTTGTACCGTTGCCGGAGCAAGCGCAAAGACCTGCGGCAACAATTACCGTTGAGAGCAATAATGCCATAATTTTTTTCATAGTTTTATTTCCCCTTAATTTAAGATACACTTATTATACTTTATCATAGTAAAGTTGTAAAGTGTTTTATTCAAAAATGTTGCACAATTTTTAAAGCGTTATCGGAAAGCTTTTTGGGCATTATACAAAACAATACCCGCACACTGCGCTCTACACATGCAATGTACGGGTATTAATTTAATTTTTAGCGTCAATTATTTATTTGTAAATATTCTGAGCGCCTGCTCGGCAGCATTCTGCTCCGCCTTTTTTTTGCTGGCGCCCTGCCCTGTTGCAATTACGCTGTTATCAACCATAACCGCAACCTTAAACACCTTTTCGTGTTCGGGGCCTTTCTCGTCTACAACCGTATAATTTACAGTCTGACCGTTTTTTTGGACAAGCTCCTGAAGCTCGGATTTGCAGTTATGCATAGCCTCTTCGTTTTCCGTTAAGCTTTCTATCAAATCAGCCATGTTGTCAATCACAAATTTCTTTGCCGTTTCAAAACCGCCGTCCAGATACACAGCCGCAATAATTGCCTCCATGGCGTCAGAAAGCGTGGAATCTCTGTCGCCGCCGTGCGACTTAATTTCACCTTTGCCCAAAATCAGATATTCGCCTACGTTTAACCGGCGCGCCATATCCGCAAGCGCTTTCTCACATACGACCTTTGCGCGCAGCTCCGTAAGCTTACCCTCCGGATAAGATTTCAGATTCAAAAAAATGTATTCGCTCACTGATACCGAAAGAACCGAATCGCCGAAAAACTCAAGACGCTGATTTGAGCGTATTCTGTTTATTTTCTTTTCGTTTACATACGACGGATGCGTAAGTGCGTTTCTGAGCAGCGCCGCATCCTTAAAGGTATAGCCCAGGCTTGCTTCAAGCTTCTTTAAATCAGTCATTTTCAATCCTCTGACAATCAGTTATTATTTGAATTTGCCTTAATGTATTCAACTGCAGCGCCGACTGTGGAAATGCTCTCTGCGTCTTCTTCGGGAATTTCCACGCCGAATTCCTCCTCCATTGCCATTATGAGCTCCACAATGTCGAGTGAATCAGCGCCAAGGTCGTCTATAAAAGATGAATCCATTGTAATATCATTTTCATCTATATTAAGCTGCTCTGCAAGAATATCCTTTATTTTCTCGAAAACCATTCATATTCACCTCCGCTTGATTATTGGCAGAATTATCCGCCCAATAACATAGTATATAATGTATATAATAAAAATGCAAGTATTTTTTTATTTTACTTTTACTTCCTGCCATAATTTGCTGTATTTTTCGGAAAGCTCCTTGTCATACGTAAATATTTCCATGTTATCAAGCTTAGTCAAATCGGGGTATCTTAACGGATTGTTCTTCACATCGTCATCCAGAAGTTTCTGTGCTTCAACGTTTGATGTCGAATATCCTATATAATCCGCATTCTTTTTGGCAATATCGGGACGGCACATAAAGTCGATGAATTTTTCCGCCTCTGCCTGATGCTTGCTCGTCTTCGGAATAACCATAGCGTCAAACCAGAGATTAGAACCCTCCTTCGGTATGCTGTATCTCAGAGAGTCGCTTTTATCCTGCTCCATGCAGTAAAAAGCGTCGCCCGACCAGGCAATTGTCATCGCTCCCTCGCCTGCTATTATTTTGTCCTTGACTTCATCTCCGCAGTATGCTTTTACGAGCGGCTTCTGAGCTATAAGCGCTTTCTTTGCTTTTTCAAGCTCGGCGCCGTTTTTGCTGTTCATGGAGTATCCGAGCATCTTCAGAGTAACCGAAATCATATCTCTTTCACTGTCAAGCATAAAGATTTTTCCGGAGTATTTCTTGTCATACATAGCCTTCCAGCTTGTCATGTCCTTTTCATCCACCATATTCTTGTTATATAGTATGCCCATAGTTCCCCACATATACGGAACACTGTATTCGTTTTTGGGATCATAATCAAGATTCTGATACTGCGTACCTATGTTTTTCATATTGGGTATGTTGTCAAAATTTATTTTGTTTAAGAGGTTTTCGTCTATCATTCGCTGCACCATGTAATCCGACGGGAAAACAATGTCATATGCAGTGCTGTTGTTTTTTACTTTAATATACATTTCTTCATTTGTATAATATGTTTCATAATTAACCTTAATATCCGGATTTTCTTTTTCAAACTGGTCTATAACGTCCTCGTCAATGTAATCTCCCACGTTGTAGACATAAATAGTGGTTTTCTTGCTTCCGCAGCCGGAAAGCAGCGGACATGCCATAACCAGTATCAAAATCAAAGCTGTTAATTTCTTCATTTTTTCTTCCTCCTCGGTCTGTATAACCATGCTATAAACTGTATAATCATTATTACAAATAATGCTGTCCTTAAATTTATATCGGCATCTTTAGCTGACAAATAAAAAAACAAACAAAAAGTTAAAAATCCTACCATAGTATTCACCTTTTAACTCATAAGTACATTGTCGTCTTTATCCTTCGATGTACGTTTGTTTATTATAAAAAGCATTGTCATAATCACAATAAACATTATCGTAGAAAGCGCGTTTATTTTGGGATTAAGTCTTTTTGCCGTAGTGTATACATAAATCGACAGATTGCTCACACCGTTTCCGGCAGTGAAAAAACTTATTACAAAATCGTCAATCGAAAGCGTAAACGCAAGCAAAAGCCCGTTTATTATACCCGGCATAATTTCCGGCAAAACCACATGACGGAATGCATAAAACGGCTTTGCCCCCAAGTCGAGAGCCGCCTCGTATATATTTTCGTCAAGCTGCATAAGCTTCGGAGTAACAGAGAGTATAACATACGGTATGTTAAATGTGATATGCGCCAGAAGCATGGTAAAAAGTCCGCGCGGAAGCCTCAGCGCTATAAACAGGAGCATGAGCGATACGCCTATTACAAGCTCGCTGCTTACCATCGGAATGTTCGTTACCTCGGTTATTATATTTCTTACCCTTTTGCTTTTGAATCCCCTGATTCCTATCGCCGCAGCAGTGCCGATAACACACGAAATAACAGCGGAAAGCACTCCGACTATAAGCGTATTTTTGAGCGCTGACAAAAGCTGCATGTCACTAAGCATTTCGTAATACCATTTAAGCGAAAATCCGCCCCATACACCTCTTGATTTTGCCGAATTAAGCGAAAAAACCATAAGCACAATTATCGGTATATACAAAAACATAAACATTGCATAAATATATATGCTTTCCAAAATTTTTCTTACTTTACTTTTCAATTTAAATTCTCACCGCCTAAAAGACAGACATTTGCCTGTTGCCCTTGTTAAATAAATTCATAATCTTCATAGACATAAATACCAAAATCATCATTATAATTGATATTGCCGAACCAAAGTTCCAGTTGTTTGCAACAAGGAACTGCTGCTCAATCAGATTTCCTATAAGCATTATCTGTCCGCCGCCGAATATGTTTGAAATATAAAAAGTCGTAATGGACGGCAGAAATACCATTGTTATTCCCGATACAACTCCCGGAAGACTGAGCGGAACGGTAACGGAAGCAAATACCTTTCTCGGCGGAGCGCCGAGATCCTCTGCGGCTTCTTTAAGGCTTGAGTCTATTTTTACAAGAACCGAATATACCGGCAATATCATAAACGGAATAAAATCATAAACCATTCCGAGTATAACTGCCGACGAAGTATACAGTATGTTTACCTTCGGCAAATTAAAAAATCCCAGAATACTGTTTAAAAGTCCGTTTGTTTCGAGAATTGTAAGCCATGAATATGTTCTGAGCATCATGTTCATCCACATAGGCATTACAAAAAGCATAAACAGCGTGCTGCTTTTTTTGCCTGTTTTCATCTTTTCGGCATCTCTTTTTGCAAGGATATATGCCACGGGATAGCCGAAAAGCAAGCAAAAAACCGTGCTCAGAAGCGCAATCCATAACGAATACGCAAATATCTTCATATATGTTATGTCAAAAAAGGTTTTGTAGTTTTCAAACGAAAATCCTGTTGTGCCGTTTGTCGAAAGTACATTGACGCTGTAGAGAAAAACCAGTACAATTGGAACGAGCACAAACACCATCATCCATATCAGGTGCGGATAGGAAAGAAATTTCTTGTACATTAATTCTGCCCCCCGCCTGTTTTTTTCATGACATGAATGTCAAACGGCTTTACAAGAATTCCTACAGCCGTGCCTGCCGCAAAGAGGTTGGTGTCATGAATAATCCACTTCTGTCCGTCGTCTGCGAGTACACACATTTCGTAATGCACCCCTTTAAATATTGCAGATTCGACAACTCCCTTTATTTTTCCCTTGTCAGGCTCTACAAGATATATATCCTCCGGGCGCACCACAACGTCTACCGCCTCGTTTACTCCGAAGTTTTTGTCCACACACTCAAAGTCAACACCCTCAATGTTTACAAGACAGTCCGACTTCATAATTCCCGAAACTATATTGCTCTTTCCTATAAAGTCAGCAACATATGCATTCTTCGGCTCGTTGTAAACGTCTGTAGGTTTGCCTATCTGCTGTATCGTGCCGTCGCGCATTACCACAACCGTGTCCGACATGGTAAGAGCTTCCTCCTGGTCGTGTGTTACATATATAAAGGTAATTCCAAGCTCTCTCTGCATGTTTTTAAGCTCGAGCTGCATCCCCTGTCTGAGCTTTAAGTCAAGCGCCGCAAGAGGTTCGTCAAGCAAAAGTACGGACGGCTCATTCACGATTGCCCTTGCAATCGCAATACGCTGCTGCTGACCGCCGGAAAGCGAGGTAATAAGCCTGTTTTCGTATCCCGACAGATTGACAAGCTCAAGCACCTTGCCGACCTTTATATTTATTTCTTTTTGGCTCATTTTTTTGAGCTTCAGTCCAAATGCAATATTGTCCGCAACATTCAGATGCGGAAACAGCGCATATTTCTGAAAAACAGTGTTTACCGTGCGCTCATACGGCGGTATTTTCAGTATACTTTTGCCTTCAAAAAGCACATCTCCCGACGTCGGAGTTTCAAACCCGGAAATAATTCTCAGTATAGTGGACTTTCCGCAGCCGCTCGGTCCCAGAAGTGTGACAAATTCGTTCTTATCTATATATAGATTTATATCCTTAAGTACCTCTGTTTCCTCAAAGCTCTTGCAGATATGTGTAAGTTCTATTAAATGGCTCAATTGCTATACCCCTTTTCAATAATACTCAGACAGTTTAGAAATTCGGCGGCGTCGATACCCACAGCACCGAAGCGTTGGTTTTGCCGCTGTTTTTTATATAATGTACCTGATTTGCCTTGTAATAAAAGCTCTCGTTCTTTTTTGCTTTGTATCTCTTTCCCCCGTGATAAACATATACACTTCCGCTCAGGACATACCCGAATTCTTCGCCGTCATGAGGGTCATCCACATATGACGTGCCCCCCGGCAAAAGCGTGATTATTATAGGCTCCATATCGTGCTTTTGAGAATTAGGCACGATCCAGTTGATAATGTTGTTATCGTCCTTGTTTTCCTTCACAAACACATCATCTTTGGTAAATACCACATCGTTGTCGGCAGCGTCATTGAAAAAATCCTTGAGATCCGTTCCCAGACACTGCAATAAATCCGACAGCGTAGAAATTGAAGGCGACGCAAGCTCGCGCTCAATCTGCGATATAAACCCCTTTGACAGTTCACACCTGTCTGCAAGCTCCTCCTGCGTAAGATTGTTTTGTATCCGTAACTGTTTCAGCTTACTGCCGATTTCCATATTGGTAAAAATGCACATAAAAAACCGTTTTTGGCAAAAGACCGCATTTTATCTGCATTTTACGCCCCCTCTCCGTATTTTTGCGGAATTTGTTTTCCGTTCAAAATGCTGTTTTAAACAAAAAGTTTAATATTTCTGTTAGTTTGACATTTTCAAATAAAAAATTTAGTAATATTAACTATATTTAATAGTAAATATTTTTTTTAATATCACTAAACTTTTTCGCGAAATTTATTATAATACCAAAACGCCTATATGTCAATACAAATACAAACTTTTTATTTAGAAATATTCATTTCGTCAATATACTTTTTCGGTGATTTGCCGTATTCCTTAAAAAACGCACGGTAAAAGGAAGCATAATCTCTGAAACCGGAGCCGTAGCATGCATCGCTTATGTTTTTTCCGTTTCTGCACATTGCCAGTACCCCGTTAATTCTTTTTCTTTTTACATAATCGGTAAGTGTATATCCGGTAAACCTGTGAAATTCGCGCGACAAATGCGACTTTGATACAAAAAATTCATCGGCAATGGACGAAAGCGTTATATTCGACCGGTAATTTGAATTTATGTATGAAATAACCTGCTGTATCCTGTTTTCATAAAGCGAGTTCTTTGCGTTGGTATTATTGATAATATGAAGAATCTCGGTAATTATCGCCCTTGCTATCGGTGAGGAAACGTCGGAATAATCATTTGTATACTTTTTCAGTCTTTCATATGCGTCAACCAGACCGCATTTTACTGCTATTTCAGCGTCAATTTTGTTTTTCGTTCCGGCTTTGCGGTTCAAAAAAGCACCGGTGTAATTTCCGCACCCTGTTTTTTCAAAAAATTCCTGCGAAATATTTATGACCACCCTCTCGTAAAGCGCATTGCTCTTGTGAAAAGCCCTGTGCATCTCATACGGCCGCACTATAATAATATCATGAGGATTAAGCTGATACACCGCCCCCTCTACAATGTAATCCGCATCGCCTTTTATAAAATATAAAATTTCATAATCATTGTGGCTGTGCAGCACAAACGTCTCCGAAGCAGGCTTCGTGACAGAATATCTGAAAACATACATATAATCACTCTCCAATAAAACAATTATATCAAATTATATCAAAAAACACAATGTTTTTATCAATATAATCATAGAAACATTTCATATTTTGTGTTAAAATTATTAAAAAAACAAAAAGGAGCACGAAAAATGAAAATGACATTTAGATGGTACGGAGCCGGCGACCCCGTAACTCTTGAAAAAATACGGCAAATTCCGGGTGTTACCGGCATTGTTTCCGCCGTGTATGATGTTCCCGTAGGACAGGTCTGGCCGATTGAAAAAATCGAAAAACTCAAAAACGGTATTGAAGCTGCCGGTCTGGAGCTTTCCGTCATTGAAAGCGTTCCGGTGCATGAGGACATCAAAATGGGCTGCGGCAAACGCGATGAGTATATAGCAAATTACTGCCAAACGCTCAGAAATCTTGCAAAATCGGGCATAGACTGCGTATGCTACAATTTCATGCCGGTATTTGACTGGACGCGCTCCGACCTTGATTACAGACACCCGGACGGCAGCCGTGCTCTTGTATACCGCGAAAAAACCGTTCTCAGCATGAATCCGCTCACCGGCGAACTTTCACTTCCCGGCTGGGATTCCAGCTACACAAGAGATGAAATGAAATCACTCCTGGAAAAATACCGGGATATTGATGAGGAAGCTTTGTGGAACAATCTTAAATATTTTCTCGACCGCGTTATAAAGGTTGCCGAGGAAGTAAAAATCAAAATGGCAATTCACCCGGACGATCCGCCGTGGAAAATTTTCGGTCTGCCGAGAATTATCACAAATGCCGCAAACATAAGACGGTTTTTGAAGCTGTATGACAGCAAATATAACGGACTTACTCTTTGCAGCGGTTCGCTCGGCGCAGATCCCGAAAACAATATAACCGAAATGGTTAAGGAATTTTGTGACAGAATACATTTCGCCCACATCCGCAACATAAAAATCACAGGTGATAAATGCTTTGATGAAGTAGGACACAAAACCGAATGCGGTTCACTGGATATTTG
Source organism: uncultured Clostridia bacterium (assembly GCA_934481345.1). Classification (GTDB taxonomy): domain Bacteria; phylum Bacillota; class Clostridia; order UMGS1810; family UMGS1810; genus CAKSIN01. The sequence goes on along the minus strand of CAKSPF010000009.1, from coordinate 42,711 downwards.
CGGAATTGTAAAAGCATACCACGACTGCGGATTTGACGGTTACATAAGACCGGACCACGGAAGAATGATATGGGGAGAAACGGGCCGCCCAGGTTACGGCTTGTACGACAGAGCTCTCGGAGCCGCCTATATAAACGGTCTTTGGGAAGCATTTGAAAGGGATAAAAAACATGATAACTGAAGAATTTTTGCTAAAAACACGCACATCAAAAAAATTATTCTTTGACTATGCAAAGGATTTGCCGATTTATGACTATCACTGCCACCTAAACCCGCAGGAAATAGCGGAAGATAAAAAATTCAAAAATATTACCGAACTGTGGCTCGGCGGCGACCATTACAAATGGCGCTATATGCGCTGCATGGGAATAAGCGAGGAATATATAACCGGCAGCGCCTCCGACTTTGATAAATTCAAAGCATATGCGAAAAGCATTATGTATGCAGCCGGAAATCCGCTCTATCACTGGAGCCATCTCGAACTCCAAAGATATTTCGGAATAACCGATACAATAAATGAAAATAACGCCGAAAAAATATGGAACAAAGCCAACGAAAAAATATCGGACGGCTTCAGCGCCGTAAAGGCAATAAAAATGTCAAACGTCGACCTGATTGCAACAACCGATGACCCGTTCGACTCGCTTGAATACCACAGACAAATCAAAAACTCCGGTATCCTGAGCACAAGAGTTGTACCCACGTTCAGACCCGACAAGGCAGTAAATATAGAAAACAGCGGTTTCGCGGAATATATGGCAAAAAACGGCATTGATTCATACGGTACGCTTCTCAAAAAACTTTCAGAACGGCTTGACTGCTTTATGGAAACAGGCAGCAGAATATCAGACCACTCTGTAGAAATTCTCCCGTATATGCCGTCAACGCAAAATGACGCGAAAGCTGTATTCGACAGGGTACTCTCGGGGCAAAAACCCGATTACTCCGAAATCTGCAAATACAAAACCCACATTTTGCTGTACCTGGCGGCAGAATACAAAAAAAGAGATTTTGCAATGCAGCTTCACCTCGGCGCACTCAGAAATAATAATTCCAAAATATTTGAAAGTCTTGGCGCTGACGCAGGATGCGACTCCATGAACAGCGGAACGGAAATCAAAAATCTTTCAAAGTTTTTAAATGCCCTGGACAGCAGGAATATACTTCCCAAAACCATTGTATATTCTCTCAATCCAAACGATTTGTACCCGCTCATAACCATGTGCGGAAACTTTCAGGCAGAGGGTATCCGCGGCAAGGTTCAGACAGGAGCGGCATGGTGGATGAACGACCACATAGACGGCATGTCCGACCAGTTAAAGGCAACGGCAAACTGCGGAGCGCTGGCAGCGGCAGTGGGAATGCTTACAGACAGCAGGAGCTTTCTTTCATACACAAGGCATGAGTATTACAGAAGAATATTGTGCAATATCATAGGAGAATGGGTGGAAAACGGTGAATTTGACAATGACAGCGCCACACTTAAAACACTAATTCAGGATATATGCTTTAACAATGCGAAAAAATATTTTAATATGTGAGGAGATTTTTATGTTACCGTTTAATGTAGATTTAAAAGATAAAGTAGCCGTCATAACCGGCGGCGGAGGCGTTTTGTGCAGTATGTTTGCCAAAGCGCTCGGCGAGTGCGGAGCAAAAATTGCCGTCCTCGACCTCAACCTTGAGGCGGCGCAAAAAACAGCCGGCGAAATAAACAAATCCGGCGGTACTGCCAAGGGATATGGAGCAAACGTATTAAAACCTGACGAAATGAAAGCCGTGCGCGATGAAATAAAAAAAGATTTCGGCATTTGCAATCTGCTTATAAACGGAGCAGGCGGCAATAATCCCAAGGGCACTACCACAAAGGAATATCTTGAATTTGAAGATTTGAAAAATTCCGAAGAAATAACCACTTTTTTTGACCTTGACCCTCAGGGAATTGAGTTTGTATTTAATCTGAATTTTCTCGGTACTTTGATACCTACGCAGGTATTTGCCGAAGATATGGCAAATAGCGGGAAAGGAAGTATTATAAACATATCCTCCATGAACGCGTTCTGCCCCCTTACCAAAATTCCGGCATACAGCGGTGCAAAGGCGGCAGTGTCAAACTTCACCCAGTGGCTTGCCGTGCATTTTTCGCATGTCGGAATAAGAGTAAATGCCATTGCTCCGGGATTTTTTGTTACAAATCAGAACAAATCCCTACTATATAATAGTGACGGTACGCCCACGCCGAGAACAGATAAAATAATATCTTCTACACCGATGAAACGTTTCGGCGAAGCCGAGGAACTTATCGGAACTTTACTGTTTTTGGCAAATGACGCCGCCTCAAGCTTTGTAGACGGAATTGTCATTCCCGTTGACGGCGGATTTTCGGCATACAGCGGAGTATAAACTTCATTATCAAAAAACAGCTTTGCTCTATACAGCAAAGCTGTTTTTTGTATTTACTCCAAAATTTTCAAAATACTCTGCGAATCCGTTACCCCCACTATTTTTCCCGCAGTTTCACCGTCTTTAAATGCAATAAATGTCGGTATGCTCATTACCCCGTAACGGTTTGCAAGCTCCGGATTTTCATCAATATTCACCTTGCAGAACTTGTAAGTCTGCCCGTATTTTTCGGCAAGTTCATCAATTATCGGAAGCATTGTTTTGCAAGGTCCGCACCACGGCGCCCAAAAATCCACAAGTACGGATTTATCGGAATTTTTAATTTCTTTATCAAATTTTTCACTGCTCAGTTCTGTAACAGACATATTTTTTTCTCCTTTTGCACTGATTTACTCATTATTATTTCCCCAACCGAAAATAATATAACACCTGTCCGAAAACCGCGTCTGTACTGCAAAAAATCAGTTTTTAATTTTTATTCAAAAAGGTATGTTTACAATTTCTTTACAAAATTGTTACAAATTTTTCTTGCCTTTCCATCTGTTTTATGTTATAATACCAAACTGTACCGTGATTTTTTGGATACATTGTCCAAAAAATCCGTACTTTTGAGAATTCATCTGAGTAAGAGCATAGAGATATAGAAAGAGAAAACCAGAGGTGACATAATGATATCAAAAGAAAGATTGGCGTCACTGCGCCTGTCAATCAGAAGAAATTCATTTGCTGTCTGCTGCGGTCTTGCTCTAATATTGCTTTTATTTGCTTTATTATTAACATTTGATTTTGGATGTAATGTAATCGTAGACGGCGAAATAATCGGTACTGCAAAATCAAAAGACTGCGTATTTAACCTGATTGACAATATCAACGAAAACTTTTCCCCGTATTTTAAGGGAAGCAAAGCTATTTCAGTAAAGCCGACTTTAACTCCGAAGCTTGTTCTTAAAGGGCACTTTACCGACGAAGAAGATTTAAGCGAAGCACTCAAGGCTACCTGCCCGTACTTAAAAAAAGCATATTCCGTAAAATCAAACGGTATAACCGTAGCGGCCTTTTCATCAAATGCCGTCCGCCGGAAAACCTTTGACGACTTTATAGCGCAATATGCCGATGCAGATGATAAATCATCATACACACTTTATGACAATGTGGAATTTTTATATGAATCGGTTCCTTACGGAATGATTAAAAATGCAGATAATGCCTTAAAAATGCTCAACGGAACGCGAAGCTTCAGCGGCAAAGTAAAAATCACGTCGGATACCGAGCTGAAGGATATACTTTTAAAATACAATATAACCGAGGAAGAATTTTATTCGCTTAATCCGGACTACAAAGAAGGAAAAACCAACAACGTTAATATCAATTCCGAAATTCCTTTTATAAGAGTAGTAACAAATACACAGGTAACGGAAAAACAGATTGTTGAATATAAAACCGTTTCCGTTGATGATGACTCAATGTATGAAGGCGAAACCAAAGTTGACAAAGCAGGCTCGGACGGAGTGAAATCTGTCAGCAAGAGCATATGCAGACTTAACGGAAAGGTTTTGTGCGAGAATATTCTGGACGAAAACGTAACAGACGCGGTTGACGAAGTATTGCTTGTAGGTACAAAAAAAGCGTCTAAGGGTAAAGCAACCGGAACTTTCGAAACTCCGTATGACGGAAACCTTTCGTCAAGATTCGGTCAGCGCGGCGCAAGACAGCATAAAGGAATTGACCTTTGCGGAAGCGTCGGTGATGACATTACCGCGGCAGACGGCGGAGTTGTAGTGTACTCCGACTGGGAAAGCGGTTACGGATATGTGGTAAAAATCGACCATCAAAACGGTTATACTACTTTCTATGCTCATTGCAGCGAGCTTTTTGCAAAAGTCGGAGATAAAGTTGCAAAGGGCGATTTAATCGCAGCAGTCGGTAACACTGGTAACAGCACCGGTCCCCATCTCCACTTTGAAATAAGAAAAACAGAGGGCAATACAGCGTTAGACCCTCTTCAATTTATAGAACAGTAAAAAAAGCATCCCTGCCGCCGAATTCCGGCAGCAGGGATGCTTTTTTTACTTTATGTTTTTATCTATAATATCAAGTATTATTTCAGCGGTTTTATCCACACCGAATTTACTGCTGTTTATGCACAAATCATATCCGCGGGAATCTCCCCACTTTGTATCGCAGTAATAATTGTGATACGTTTTTCTGCTTTTGTCTGTTCTCTTTATAAGCTCTAACGCCTTTTTTTCATCCACATTGTAAAGCTTTTCAATGCGTTTAACCTTTTCGCCGTGTTCGCCGAGAATGAATATGTTAAATGTGTTTGGATTTCCCTGCAATACATATTCGCTGCATCTTCCCACAATAACAAAAGACTCTCCCTTATCCGCAAGCTCTTTTATAAATTTAAAAGTCTTTGCGGCAACCATTTCCTCCAGCGAGCTCGAATACGGTCCCACCCTGCTCGACATGAAAAAGCTTACCGGCTTTTCATCATATTCTCTTATGTATTCGTCACTGTATCCGATTTCCTGCATAAGCTCCTTATCATACAGCTTTATTCCCAGCCTCTGCGCTATTATTTCAGCTATATGATGTCCGCCGCTTCCGAACTCTCTTCCGACGGTAATTATTGTCTGTTTTCCCATATATTAGTCCTCCTTTTTTATTATTTCCCTATGTAAAAAATATTCGACGCAAAATCAAAAAATCCTTTGTCGGAATAATTAAAACTATTATTTTAAAAAATGCTTGACACGGCATACCTTATTGTTATATAATGTAAAAGCATGATTGTGTGAAAGTATGCCTTTTTATAGGGAAATATTTTGCAGATTATGGAATTATATTTCTCCGAAGGGGGATTATATAGTGTTAGACGAGGTAAAAGGCAAGAATGCAGTTATCGGTTTAAGACGCTGCATGAAGCTTATCGAATCCGGCAATGCGGCAAAAGCCTTTGTTGCAGGCAACATTGAGCCCGGCATGACAAAGAAAATCGTCGATGCCTGCCATGAAAACGGTGTACCCATTGAGCTTGTTGAAACAAAAGAAGCTTTGGGCAAAGCTTGCCATATCGACGTTAATGCATCAATTGTGGTATTGCAGAAATAATTTTTGTTATTACTCGCCGACGGCGTTTAATATATAAATTCATAACAGGAGGTGAATACATTTGCCAACATTTAACCAGTTAGTCAGAAAGGGCAGACAGACATCCGTAAAGAAGTCTACTGCACCGGCACTTCAGGTTGGGTTCAACTCTCTTAAGAAAAGACCTACAGACCAGAGCGCACCTCAGAAAAGAGGAGTATGCACAGCTGTTAAAACCATGACGCCTAAAAAGCCTAACTCAGCTCTTCGTAAAATGGCCAGAGTAAGACTTACAAACGGTGTCGAAGTATCAGCTTACATTCCGGGTATCGGTCACAATCTCCAGGAACACAGCGTTGTTCTTATAAGAGGAGGAAGAGTTAAAGACCTCCCTGGTGTAAGATACCACGTTATCCGCGGTGCTTTGGATGCTTCCGGAGTTGCCAACAGAAATCAGGCCAGATCAAAATACGGTGCTAAAAAAGCCAAATAATATCTGACCGCAACACAATCGCAAGTCAGCTCCGAATACCGGGCGCGCTTACTTAGGTTAAGCGGTGCGGCAATACGGAATTATATATATTTTGTATTGAGCGCTTGCAAACTTTAATATGGTTTGAGTACCTATGAAATCATTTTATTATGAAGGAGGGAAGTATAGTGCCACGTAAAGGTTATATCGCTAAAAGAGAAATACTGCCTGATCCGATGTACAATAATGTTGTTGTTACAAAGCTTATAAACAACATTATGTTAGACGGTAAAAAAGGTGTAGCTCAGAGTATAGTTTATGGTGCTTTCGAAATTATCGCCGAAAAGACCGGCAAGGACGCATTGGAAGTATTTAATGCTGCAATGGAAAACATTATGCCTGTTTTAGAGGTTAAAGCAAGAAGAGTCGGCGGTGCAACATATCAGGTTCCGATAGAAGTAAGACCGGACAGAAGACAGACTTTAGGTCTCAGATGGCTTACTCTTTATTCTCGTCAGAGAAATGAAAGAACAATGCGCGAAAGATTAGCCGGCGAAATTCTCGATGCCGTAAACAACATGGGCGGTGCAGTTAAGAAGAAAGACGATACACACAAAATGGCAGAAGCCAACAAGGCATTTTCACATTACCGCTGGTAATGTAAACTGCTATAAGTATAAGAAAGGAGGAAAAGAATTTTGGGTAGAAAATATTCTTTACAAAACACAAGAAATATCGGTATCATGGCTCACATCGACGCCGGTAAAACTACTACTACCGAAAGAATACTTTACTATACAGGTATCAATCATAAAATCGGTGAAACACATGACGGTGCTGCTACAATGGACTGGATGGCTCAGGAACAGGAGCGCGGTATTACCATTACCTCCGCTGCCACAACATGCTTTTGGGCTCCCAAGACCGGTCCGTTCAAAGATATTAAGAACAGAATTAATATCATAGACACACCCGGACACGTTGACTTTACCGTTGAGGTTCAGCGTTCCTTAAGAGTACTTGACGGTTCCGTAACCGTAATGTGCGCTAAGGGCGGTGTTGAACCACAGTCCGAAACAGTATGGAGACAGGCTGATGAATACAACGTTCCGAGAATGATATTCGTAAACAAAATGGATATCATGGGTGCGGATTTCTATAACGTTGAAAACATGGTTCACGAAAGACTCCATGCAAACGGAATCCCGATTCAGCTTCCTATAGGTGCTGAGGACACATTCAGAGGTATTGTTGACCTCATGAATATGAAAGCTGAAATTTACTATGATGAATTGGGCGAGAAGTACGGCGAGGAGGACATCCCCGCAGACATGCTCGAAAAGGCTGAAGAGTACAGAGCTAAAATGGTTGAGGCTATTGCCGAAACAGATGAATCGCTCATGGAAAAATACTTTGAAGATCCCGATTCCATTACCGTTGAGGAATTAAAGAAAGCTTTGAGAAAAGCTACAATCAACAACGAGATTATCCCTATGCTATGCGGAACAGCATACAGAAACAAAGGTGTACAGCTTCTTCTGGACGCAATTGTTGAGTACATGCCTGCTCCTACAGACGTACCTAACATCAAGGGTGTAATTCCGGGCACAGAGGAGGAGGATGAAAGACCGTCTTCCGATGACGCTCCGTTTGCCGCACTGGCATTCAAGATTGCAACCGACCCGTTCGTTGGTAAGCTTTGCTTCTTCAGAGTTTACTCCGGTACAATCGACGCAGGTTCATACGTTCTCAATGCCTGCAAAAATAATAAAGAAAGACTCGGCCGTATTTTGCAGATGCATGCAAACCACAGAGAAGATATCGAGAAGGTTTATTCCGGAGATATCGCAGCTGCCGTTGGTCTTAAAAATACAACCACAGGTGATACTCTTTGCGACGAAAAGCATCCTATTATACTCGAATCCATGGACTTCCCGGAGCCGGTTATAAGAGTTGCTATCGAGCCAAAGACAAAAGCAGGTCAGGAAAAAATGGGTCTTGCACTCGCAAAGCTTGCTGAAGAAGATCCTACATTCAAGACTTATACCGATGAAGAAACCGGTCAGACAATCATCGCCGGCATGGGTGAGCTTCACCTCGAAATCATCGTAGACAGACTCTTAAGAGAGTTTAAGGTTGAAGCAAACGTAGGTAAGCCTCAGGTTTCCTACAGAGAAGCAATCAGAAAAACCGTTGAGGTTGAGCATAAATATGCCCGTCAGTCCGGTGGTAAAGGTCAGTACGGTCATGTTAAAATCATTATGGAGCCGCTTGAAGAAGGCAAAGGCTACGAATTTGTCAACAATATCGTCGGCGGTGCTATTCCTAAGGAATACATCCCTGCTGTAGACGCCGGTATTCAGGGCGCTATGCAGAACGGTATCCTCGCAGGCTACAACGTTGTTGACCTTAAAGTAACACTTATCGACGGTTCTTATCACGAAGTCGACTCGTCCGAAATGGCATTTAAGATTGCCGCTTCCATGGCGTTTAAAGACGGTATGAGAAAGGCTGATCCTGTAATCAAGGAGCCTATCATGCTCGTAAACGTTATTGTTCCTGATGAGTACCTCGGCTTTGTTATCGGTGATTTAAGCTCCAGACGCGGTCTTGTAAAGAGCCAGGAGGTTAGATCCGGCGGTATCACACAGGTTACCGCAGACGTTCCGCTTTCAGAAATGTTCGGTTATGCAACCGACCTCAGATCCGGAACACAGGGACGCGGACAGTACACCATGGAACCGTCACATTACAGTGAAGTTCCTAAGAATGTACAGGAAAGCATCATAAGCGCAAGAGCAAAAGCCGAATAAGTCTGTAAGTTTACAAATAACTATTGATTTTTTCGGAATTTGATTGTAAAATATAGTTAAAATTAAAATATTTATTTTAAGGAGGAAAATTAACAATGGCTAAGGCTAAATTTGAAAGAAGCAAACCGCACGTTAACATTGGTACCATCGGTCACGTTGACCATGGTAAGACAACTTTAACAGCTGCTATCACAAAGGTGCTTGCAATGAAAGGTCAGGCACAGTTCGAAGCTTACGATCAGATCGATAAAGCTCCGGAAGAAAGAGAAAGAGGTATCACGATTTCTACTGCTCACGTTGAGTACGAAACAGATACAAGACACTATGCACACGTTGACTGCCCCGGACATGCCGACTACGTTAAGAACATGATCACAGGTGCAGCTCAGATGGACGGCGCTATCCTCGTTGTTTCCGCTGCAGACGGTCCGATGCCTCAGACAAGAGAGCACATCCTTCTTGCAAGACAGGTTGGTGTTCCTTACATCGTTGTATTCATGAACAAAGTTGACCAGGTTGACGATCCCGAACTTCTCGAATTAGTTGAGATGGAAATCAGAGACCTTCTTACTGAGTATGAATTCCCGGGTGATGATATTCCGATCATTAAGGGTTCTGCTCTCCAGGTTCTCGAGTGCACATCCACAGATCCTAATGCTCCTGAGTATGCTTGCATCCACGAGCTCATGGACGCTGTAGACAGCTACATTCCTACACCGGACAGAATGGCAGACCAGCCGTTCCTTATGCCTGTTGAGGATGTATTCTCAATCACAGGCCGTGGTACTGTTGCTACAGGTAGAGTTGAAAGAGGTATTGCTAAGGTTGGCGACGAAGTTGAAATCGTTGGTCTTACAGACGAAGCAAGAAAAGTTGTTATCACAGGTCTTGAAATGTTCAGAAAAGTTCTTGACGAAGCTCAGGCAGGAGATAACGTTGGTGCACTCTTAAGAGGTGTTCAGAGAAACGAAATCGAAAGAGGACAGGTTTTAGCTAAAATCGGTTCTATTCATCCGCATACAGCATTTAAGGGCGAAGTTTACGTTCTTACTAAAGAAGAAGGCGGAAGACATACACCTTTCTTCAACAACTACAGACCTCAGTTCTTCTTCAGAACAACTGACGTTACAGGCGTTATCAAATTACCGGAAGGTACAGAAATGTGCATGCCCGGCGATAACGTAACAATGGAAGTTGAACTTATCACTCCTATCGCTATCGAAGAAGGTTTGAGATTCGCTATCCGTGAAGGCGGAAGAACAGTTGGTTCAGGCGTTGTATCTTCAATCAATAAATAATTAAAATTATTATTTAAAACAGCCATGCTGAAAGCATGGCTGTTTTTTTGCGTTTTTGCGGCTGTTACATTTAATCTCAAACAGTTAAATTCATTTTTTATTGTCATTTTTATCAAATAATATTTTAAAATAACTTGTAAATTTGATAAATATTTTGTATAATATATTAAGCATATTTATTCCTTTTTTTGGTTTTTATGCGAACTTAGCTTTTAATTTAACAAAACTCTAAAAGGCTGGCTTTGCCAACCTTTATTATAGAGCACTACTTTATGGAAGGATAGGATATTTATGAAAACCATATTCATAACGGGGGCAACGGAAAATACCGGGCTTGCAATTGCCAGGCATTTTGCTTCAAACGGATATGACGTTGCATTGTCAAGCCGAAGCAAAGAACGTGCATGTAAGACGGCTTTAGATTTGTCTGATGAATTTCAGATAAATTCAAAAGGCTATGCCCTCAATCTCACAGACATCAATGATATTACCGAGGTGTTCGGCAAGGTGAAAGAAGATTTCGGACAAATTGATGTTTTTGTTGCCAACAGTGCAAACCTTGGCATAGGTGTTGGTGTGATGAACACCTCACCGGACGATTTTGATTCTATAATGAACGTCAATGCCAGAGGCACATTTTTTTGCTGCCAAAAAGCCGCTTCAGCAATGATTGAACAAGGTTACGGAAACATTGTAATCATAGGCTCTATTCAAAGCAAAGGCGCGGTAAGAGGCAGAACCGTATATTCTATGTCAAAGTCAGCAGTTTCCTCACTCACAAAATGCCTTGCATACGAGCTTGGCGAATACAACATAAGAGTAAACAGCGTAGTCGCCGGAGCAATTCATTCATCAAGATGGGATAATCTTACCGAAGATGAATTAAATTTGCGCCGAAACCGTTATCCGCTCGGCAGAGAAGCGTCTGAACAGGATATTGCCAATGCCGTGTTTTATCTCGGCACAGAGCTTTCATCATCAACAACAGGAATTGATTTGATAGTGGACTCGGGGCTTTCTACCTGCCTGCTGCCCTATTCAAAGGCTTGCACTAATTAAAAGGAGGAATAATAATGAAAATTACAGATATTAAAACATATATAATGGACGCATACAGAACAAACTGGACGTTTGTAAAAGTAGAAACCGATGAAGGCATTTACGGTTGGGGTGAAGCATCTCTCGGAACACAGGAACTGGCACTTACCGGCTGTATTGAAGATTTAAAAAGACTGATAATCGGACGAAATCCGCTTGAAATTGAAAAAATGAGATTTGAAGTATACCGCGATATATACTGGAAAGGCGGTCCGGTTCTTATGTCTGCCATAAGCGGTGTGGAAATGGCAATGTGGGATATTATGGGTAAATATTTTAATACACCCGTATACACTTTTTTCGGCGGAAAAATCCGCGATAAAGTAAAAATGTATGCAAACGGATGGTTTTCCGGCTCAAGAACACCCGAAGAATTTGCCGCAAAAGCTAAAGAAACAGTTGCCCTGGGAGTAAAAGCACTGAAATGGGATCCGTTCGGCAAATCACATATGACTATAACAAACGAAGATATGGAAAAAGCCGTTGATATTGTCGGCGCAGTAAGAGAGGCTGTCGGCAGCAAAATTGATTTGCTTATAGAATGTCACGGCAGATTTAATCCGTATACAGCAATAAAAATATCGCATGAGTTAGCTCCTTTTAAGCCAATGCTTATGGAAGAACCCTGTCCGCCCGACAACCTTGAAGCTATTGCCGAGGTTAAACGCAAATCTCCGATACCCGTATCTGCCGGCGAAAGAGTATACACCATTTTCGGCTTTGAGGATTTGTTTGCCAAAAACAGCGTAGACATTGCCCAGCCGGATATGTTCCACACGGGCGGAATGATGGAATGCAAAAAAATCGCCGCAATGGCGGAAGCGAAGCATATTCCCGTTTCTTTCCACAATCCGAGCGGACCTATATCAAATGCAGCTATTTTGCAGCTTGCAGCAGCCACACCAAACTTTCTGATACATGAAATAATGATAAACGACGGTTCTTTCAGAAAAAAAATAACAACAGAAGAAGTTATTTTTGAGGACGGATATATCAAAATCAATGACAAACCCGGTCTTGGCATTGATGTTAATGTTGATGAAGTGGAAAAGCGCCCCTATCACCCCATTAATCTCCGTCACTATACAGGTACTCTTACGGATATCAGACCTAAATCAGACACCGTATTTTACTTTAAAGGGATTGGAGATAACAAATAATGTCAATGGAAATGATTGAAAAATACAAATTTATTGCGATTTTGCGTCACATTAAACCCGAATACATACACAAATCGGCAGAAGCGCTGTATAACGGCGGAATAAGAGTTTTTGAAGTCACATTCAACCCGTCGAGCAGCACAACGATAGAAGATACCAAATACATAATATCTGAAATATATAATATGTACGGCAAAGAAGTCTGCGTAGGCGCAGGAACGGTAATTAATACCGAATTTGCGGAAGCTGCAAAGGACGCAGGCGCAAAATTCATTGTGTCGCCATGCACGGATAAGGATGTCATATCCTACACCAAGCAAAACGGTATGCTCTCCATTCCGGGTGCATATACACCGACCGAGATAATGAATGCCTACAAGCTCGGTGCAGACATAGTAAAAATCTTCCCTGTTTTACCGACGGATATAAATTATCTTAAAAACATCATTTCACCTTTGTCGCATATACCGTTTATGACAACCGGAGGTGTAAATCCCGACACAGTCAGCATGTTTTTAGATTGCGGCGCCGCAGCCGTAGCAGCCGGTGCGACAATAATCACACCGCAGCTTGCAGAAAGCGGTCAGTTTAATGTAATAGAAAAAAATGCAAGAGCACATGTTGAAAAAATTGTTAAATAACAGCAAACACGTCCGAAGATGAATTCTCCAGACGTGTTTTTGATTATATATCTAAACTCTTTTTGAATTGTTTTTTCTCAAAAAAGCCATCCCTATGAACATGATTATCAAAAATACAATCAAGTACCACACAAATGAAAATCCGTGTGCCAGAACAGCAGCCAAAATCATATACAGCGAACCGCACACCGCGCCAAACGGCACAGCAAATCTTTTAACAAAAGAAAGCTCTTTTTCTTTTTTCATCCACATTATAAAAATCGGTATATACATGGCATAAAGCGTTATAATCGGTATCTCGGTAGAATCGAAAACAAACGGCCCCGTAAATGTATGGGCAAGATTAGAAAAGAAGTAATATACTCCCCATAATACGCAGATAATAAGACCTATCGCCGCCGAATTCGGTGCCATGTTTGTCTTTTTGTCAACTTGTGCAAACACTTCGGGATTTGGACCTTCATTCCTTGCCGCAAGCGAATACATCCCTCTTACGCTTCCGAGCATCAGCCCGTTCAGCGTACCTATGCACGATACCGCTACGAAAAAGTTCAATACATTTCCGAAAACCGCACCGAAAACATTTGTAAATGCAGCTGTTGCACCGCTGTCGGTAAGCTGCTGATTTGTCGCTCCCCCGGCAACTCCTATATAATACAAAATATATGAAGCAATTACAATCATGCTTCCTATTATAAGTGCTTTCGGAAGGTTGCGTTTCGCATCTTTTAATTCTGAATTTATCGACGTGGCAATAATCCACCCCTCATAGGCAAATGCCGCGGCGCTCACTGCCGCAAACAAAGGGTGCCGATGTTCACCGGCAACCGTTGCATTTGAGGCAAAATTATTTGCCAAAGTTCCGTTACATATTCCGGCAATCACTCCGAAAACCGCCATAAAAGCAATAGGAATAAGTTTAATTACCGTGGTCAGAACCTGCGTCTTTCCGGCAAGCCTTGGAGAAAGCGCATTTACCGTATAGGCACTGCAAAGGTAAAAAAGCATCAGAGCCATGCACTCCGGCCCTACCTCACAGCCGCCCTCGGCAGCCGGCACAATCATCGGCAAATCAGGATACACATTTACCATGAAAATGAGAGTGTATCTCGCGCATAACCATGCCAAAGTTGATGTAAGCGTAGGATAGTACACCGTTGTCAGAAACCAGCCGACGGCATATGCATATTTGCTGCCCACTGCCGCCTCGGCATAATCGACAATTCCGTTAACTTTTTCATATTTCTGTGCCATATTTGCAAATGCCAGAATACAGGAAAGCATTATCGCTCCGCCGATTGCCCACGCCGCAATTCCCAATGGCATATTTCCGCCGGTTTTTTTCAGGATAATCTGTGCTTTGAAAAATACACCGCTTCCTATTACAATTCCGACAACCATGCATATTGCAGTAAATAAACCGTATCTTTTTTCAAATCCGTTACTCATTTTAATGCCCTTTCTATGCTATAGTGTGACAAAGCTGTCTGCTTTAATATTTTTTGTAAAAATCATAATATTAATACATTTTATAAAAAGAGCTCCATGATATATACAACTACACATGCCGAAATTGCAACCAAAAATAAATTTTTGCTGAACCACGCCGCAACTATGCCGACTATAAAGGCAGCAATGCCGGAATACACACTTCCGGTAGCATGTATGATAGCCGGAAATGTCATAACCGCAAGCGTAACATACGGAACATAAAAAAGAAAAGAACGGATAAATTTGCTCTTTATAGGCTTGTTAATAAGCGTTAAAGGCAATACCCGTATAAGATATGTGACAATAGCCGTTACAAATATATAAACATAAATATTATGCTTCATTTATATCATCCTCCACAGGGAACAAAGCAGCGGCCGCTGCCGATATTAAAACAGTAAGAATAATAACCTGCGTACCCGATGACACTGCCGCCATAAACGGCAAAACACTAAACACAAAGCTTAAAATCATTGATACTGCAACTACCCCCAGAATAACACGGTTTTCCCTTGCTGCAGGCACAATTGTAGCAAGAAACATGCCGTAAAGGCTTACTCCGAGTGCGCTCACTATGCTCTTTGAAAGCACACTTCCCAAAATTACGCCCACACAGGTGCCGAACATCCAGCACGGCATGGCAACCGTCATCATTCCGAAATAATAAGAAGGAGTGATTTTTCCGGGACATATGATTGACGAACCGAACATCTCGTCTGTTACGGCAATACCGATAATCATTCTGTGAGAAAGACGCGCATTTTCCGAGAGTTTCTGGCTCAGCGCACATGACATCAAAAGATAGCGCGCATTTGCCACAAATTCCATAATTGCAATTTCAAAATATCCGGCATTTGCGGCAATAAGAGAAAAAGCCGCATATTCTCCGGCAGAAGCATTTAACAATAAACTTGCAAGCGAAGCCTGAAAAGCAGTAAGACCGGAATTTTTTGCAAAGATGCCCAAAGAAAGCGATACGGCGAAGTAACCAATTCCTATAGGAATTGCCATCTTCATTCCTTTAAAATAATTTGCTGCAGTTCTCATCGTTTGTATATACCCCTTTTTTTAATGTTCCGGCAGGCAGAGATAATCTATCCCAAGGTATAAGTCGTTTTTTCAACCGGTCTGTACGGATGCGTCTGATTTTGAATAAATTCAATCTTCTTCGGTGCGGTAATGCCGTTATACATAGCCATTTCACCGGACGGCGGACATACATAGTCACCAAGTCCGGCTATTATAGTTACCGGGCATTTAAGATACTTTGCGGCAACCGCAGTGTCAAAATATCTTAAACCGTCGGCATAATCCGGGCGCCAGCCGTAGAGCCTTCCGAATTTCTTCGTTCCGCCCAGGTCTGCAAACCAAGGAACATCAAGCTCGCATTCGGTTGCAACTCCGGAATGCAGCGCCATATTGCATGCCTGCATTGCCCCCTGGCTGCCGCCGCGGAATATGTAATCTTTTTTGTTTATAAGCGGATTATCTTTAAAAAACCTGAAGGCCTGCAAATCACGCATAAACATTTTTGACCAGTATGTTGTTTCGGGCTTTTGATTTTCGGTATTGTCAAATCCATAATCCTTGAGTTCATTTTCACGAAGCTTTTCATAAAACTTATCGGTTTCAAAGTTTGGTATCGAATGTGCATTTACCCATACAGCAAGCGTGCCCTCCAGCGGACCGTATTCGCTGTATGCATTAACTCCGTAACCTCTGTATATCATACACAGTTTGAGAGAGCCTTTTTCTGCGTTTTTGGGGTATACGGCTATAAAGGACACATACATGTCCGATGCGGTTTTTATCCGCATATCGTAAAACACATAATCTGGATGATCTGCTCTTTCGATTTCTTTTTTGTATATAACTTCGGGAGCGGTTTCAAATATTTTTTCTTTGAGCGAATTCCAAAAGTCAAAATAATCCTCCGGAACATCCGTACCGCAAGTCAGGCGTTCTACATCTGCACCTGCCCCGCCTTCAAATATATCTATTCCGTCTAT
The DNA here is from genome assembly GCA_934481345.1 of uncultured Clostridia bacterium. Lineage (GTDB taxonomy): Bacteria > Bacillota > Clostridia > UMGS1810 > UMGS1810 > CAKSIN01. The sequence continues at coordinate 26,233 of CAKSPF010000009.1, read as the reverse complement.
CACGTTTTTTTCGTCATCGCAGGCTTTAGCTATAAGATGCACAAAACCTTCTTTTTTCAGCGAAGTATTTATATAAAACCAACCGTCATCCGCGCACTTCTCATATCCGCACGACTTTTCGCCGTCGTCACCCTCAAGAGTATAGTATACATACGGAATTTCCAAAAATTCGCCGTCCGCCTTAACTCTGATTTTAAAAACCATTTCTTCACCGACAGTATATTTCAAAGCATTTTTTGTTGTTGAACCGACAAAATATATCTTGCTGTTTTCCGATATTCCAAGCAAAAAATTCCTTACGTCTTTTTCCTGACTCATATAAAACTTCCTCCGATAATCAAGTCGATTTCATTATAAAGCAACAACAGCTCCGGCCTTGATTTCTGCAATGTCATTATTTATAAGAGCATATACATCAACAGCCGACGGATTTTTCACAAGTTTTCCGTCCGTACTGAATATAAGGCTCTTGTATGCCTTTACATAATCGTATATTTCTATATTTGTTGCATACCATATATCATCTCTTCCGCCTGTTGTTTCAGCAAATTTTTCAATCAAGCCCCAATTGTTATTGTTATCAAATTCAAAACTGTGTCCCCACAGATAAAACATCCACGGACGCTGGCTGTACTGTTTTGGCTTATAATTTATGAATTTATCCGTAAGCTCTTTAAGGTTATCGTCACTGTGATGGCATGTGGGGTCGAGCCTGAGCCAATCCTCAGGTATATCAAAGCTTTCTGTTGAATATGTTGTCCTTGCATATGCAATACCCGATAAGGCAAGCGCATTTACGACCTCATCATTGTATGTTCCGAAAGGATATGCCATACCGCGTATGATTTGTCCGAACAGCCGTTCCAGATTTCTTTTGTCGTCAACAATTTCACTGCAAAGCATTCCGCCCGAAAGCTGCTCCAAAAACGGGTGTGTAAGCCCGTGAATTGCAACCTCGTATTTTCCTGGTGTATATAAAGCCCTGCACTCTGCCGCCGTAAGCCTTCTGTGCGTCTGCTCTTCGGTAAAGGTACCCTCTTGTGCAAATAAGCCGCTGTTAAGGTTGAATGTACCCTTTATTCCGTGCCTGCCCATTATTTCTATAAGCCTTTTATCCTGTATAACGCCGTCGTCATAGCTCAGGGTAAGCGCTTTGGCAAGACCTTTGGGAAATCTCATAAAAACATTTAACATTCTGCTCAACTCCTTTTATCAGTAAATCAGCCGGGAGGCCAGCCTATATTTCTTCCTGCAATAACATGAAAATGCAGGTGTCCTACCGTCTGTCCGCCGTCCTTGCCGCAATTGTTCACTATTCTGAAACCGTTGTCCGCAAATCCCTTTTCTCTTGCAAGCTTGCCGGCAACCTTGAATATATGCGATACTACATCGGCGTTTTCATCATCAAGACAAAGAGCAGATGCAATATGCGCTTTCGGAATTATCAGTATGTGAACCGGAGCAACGGGATTAAGATCATTAAAAGCAACTACTTTGTCGTCTTCATATAACAACTCAGTTGGGATCTGACCGTTTGCTATTTTGCAAAAAATACATTCCTCCATTATTATCTCCTCCGATAAATATCTATTTTATCTGCTGTTTAACCGTTTCAACGGCAGCAGCAAGAGCAGCGTCTATACCGCCGGCATTTTTACCGCCTGCCTGTGCACTGTCCGGTCTTCCGCCGCCGGAACCTCCGACCTCGGGAGCGGCCGCTTTTACAACCATACCGCAGTGAATACCCTTTGCCACGGCATTTTTATTTGCCGAGCAAACAAGCATTACTTTTTCATCTGCAACCGACGCTGTAATGCAAACCACTGCGTCAAATTTATCTTTCATTGTGTCGCCTATTTTTCTGAGCGTATTAACATCTGCGTCTGTAAATTTGCCGCACACAATCTTTACGCCGTTAACATCTTCGGCATTTTTAACCATATCGTCAAGTCCGCCTCCGGCAACCTTTTCCTTAAGCGATTCAATCTCTTTTGCAAGCTGCTTGTTCTCTGCCTGGAGAGATTCTATCTTTGCAGGCGCTTCTGGAGCGGCGCATTTCAAAGTCTTTGAAATATCAGCTATCAGGCTTTCCTTCTCGGCAAGATATTTAAGTATGCCGCTGCCCGTCACAGCCTCGATTCTCCTTATGCCTGCCGCTGCGGATGACTCTGAAATTATCTTGAACAAACCAATGTTTGCTGTATTTTTAACGTGTGTTCCCGCACAGAATTCCATGCTGAAATCACCCATTTTTACCACTCGAACTATATCCGAATACTTTTCACCGAAAAGCGACATTGCACCAAGCTTGTTTGCCTCTTCTATGGGCATTAGAGTACATGTAACCTCCAAAGCATCGGTAACTGCTTTGTTAACGATTTCTTCGGCTTTTTTCAGTTGCTGCTCGCTTACAGCTTCATAATGCGAGAAGTCAAAACGCAGTCTTTCGTTGCTTACGAATGAACCGGACTGTTCCACATGGTCGCCGAGAACAATTCTGAGCGCTTTTTGCAAAAGATGAGTTGCCGAGTGGTTACGGGCTGTGTCAAGTCTTAAATCAGCGTCAACTTCCGCCGTAACTGTTTCGCCCTCGGATATAACTCCGCTTTCTACCTTGCATACATGGACAAATTTATCACTGCCCATTTTCTTTGTATCAATTACTTTTACAAGAGCATTTTCGGTTTTTAATATACCCTTGTCACCTACCTGACCGCCGCCCTCTCCGTAAAACGGCGTTTTATCGAGCAGCACCATAACCTCTCCGCTCTCGGAGTCGGCATGCTTGAAGCTTTCCGTTCCGCTCACAATTGCCTTAATCTTTGCTTCGCATGAAAGTGCGTCATAGCCGACAAATTCAGCCGCCATCAAATCAAGATACTTCTTCTTAAAATCGTCTTCTTTCCATGCGAGTTCATCAGCATTGCGGCGGCCCATACGCGCTGTTTCTCTCTGCTTCTGCATACATTTGTCAAAGCCCTCGCGGTCTGCCGAAAATCCCTGTTCTTCGAGGATTTCAACAGTAATGTCATAAGGAAAACCGTAGGTGTCATAGAGTTTGAATGCCTTGTCACCGGCAAGCACTTTTGAATTTTGTGCTTTAAGCTCATCGGTGTATTTTTCTAAGATTGAGAGTCCGTCGTTAATAGTTTCGCAAAAACGGATTTCTTCGGTTTCTATTATTTTTTTGATATAATCTGCTTTTGCGGTAAGCTCCGGATAAGCAGTTTTGTTTTCTTCGGCAACAGTATCCACTATTTTGTAAAGGAACGGGTCGTTTACACCCAAAAGCTTGCCGTGACGTGCAGCATGTCTTAAAAGTCTTCTTAAAACATAGCCTCTTCCCTCGTTGCTTATCTGAACACCGTCCGCAATCATAAATGCGGTGCTTCTTATATGGTCGGTAATTACCCTGAGCGATACATCGGACTGCTCGTCCTCACCGTATTCAACATCTGCGATTTCGCTGACTTTTTTCATGATATTTCTCACGGTATCAACTTCAAATAGATTGTTCACACCCTGCATTATGCATGCTATTCTTTCAAGTCCCATACCGGTATCAATATTAGGATGCGCAAGTCTGTTGTAATTGCCGTTTTCATCCTTATCAAACTGAGTAAATACCAAGTTCCAGAATTCTACATAACGGTCGCAGTCGCATCCAACGGCACAATCCGGTTTTCCGCAGCCGTATTCCTCACCGCGGTCAAAGTATATTTCCGAACACGGACCGCACGGACCTGTACCTATCTCCCAGAAATTGTCCTCTTTGCCCATTCTCACAATGCGCTCCGGAGCAACACCTACTTCATTAACCCATATATCTCTTGCTTCATCATCATCTTCATATATTGTAACCCACAGCTTGTCCACAGGCATTTCCAGAACCTTTGTGATAAACTCCCATGCCCACGCTGTTGCCTCATGCTTAAAATAATCACCAAATGAAAAATTACCGAGCATTTCAAAGTAAGTACCGTGACGGGCTGTCTTGCCAACTCTCTCAATGTCAGGTGTACGAATACACTTCTGGCAGGTGGTAACTCTCTTTCTCGGCGGAACCTGTTCACCCTTAAAATACGGTTTAAGCGGTGCCATACCTGCGTTTATGAGGAGCAGGCTCGGGTCATCCTTCGGAACGAGCGAAAAGCTCGGCAGCCTTAAATGCCCTTTTGACTCAAAAAAAGATAGATACTTTTCTCTTATTTCATTCAATCCCAATTTCTGCATTATATACAAGTCCTTTCAGAATATAAAGTCGATTTTCCGTATTGCATACATATTTATTTTATACCAAAACATGCAGTATTGTCAATAAAAATCGCCAACAAATATAAGCTTTCCGCCGCAAAACTTTATCAACAAAAAAGCGTCTGCATAATTGCAGACGCTTTTTTGTTGATTTATAATCAAGCTTATTATATATTCATAGTATCGGAAGCTGTCTGAATTATAGGCGTTACTATTTCTACATCCTGGTAAACAGGAAGTCCTGTTCCCGCAGGAATGAGTTTACCTATTATAACATTTTCCTTAAGTCCGATAAGCGGATCCTTCTTGCCCTTTATCGCTGCATCCGTCAGAACTCTGGTTGTTTCCTGGAATGATGCGGCAGACAGGAACGAATCGGTAGCAAGAGCCGTCTTGGTAATACCGAGAAGCACCGGCGAGCATGTAGGCTCTGCCTTTCCTTCTTCTATGGCTTTTCTTCTTACTTCTTCAAATTCCGCTCTGTCTACAAGCGAACCTATAAGAAGGTCTGTCTTACCCGGATCCTCAACCTTAACTTTTCTTATCATCTGTCTTACGATAACCTCAATGTGCTTATCGTTAATATCAATACCCTGGAGTCTGTAAACTCTCTGAACCTCCTGGATAAGATAATCGGTAACTGCAGCAATTCCGTCAACCGGACCCTTTACACGGAGCAGATCCTGAGGATATATCGAACCCTCGGTGAGTTCCTGTGCAACAGCAACAGTATCGCCGTCGTTTACACGCAGTCTTGAACCGTAAGGTATAAGGTAATTGTGTGTAATGCCGTCTTCTGTTGTGATGACAGCCTCTCTCTTTTTCTTTGATTCTTCAATTTTAACAGTACCGGCTTCCTCAGCAATGATAGCAACGCCCTTAGGTCTTCTTGCCTCGAAGAGCTCCTCGACTCTCGGAAGACCCTGAGTAATATCGTCACCGGCAACACCGCCGGCATGGAATGTTCTCATGGTAAGCTGTGTACCGGGTTCACCGATTGACTGAGCCGCTATGATACCTACCGCTTCACCTGCATCCACAGATTCACCGGTTGTAAGGTTAGAACCGTAGCACTTAGCACATATACCGATTTTCGCCTTACAGGTCAATATGCTTCTGATTTCAGCCTGTGTCACACCTGCTGCTGCAACCTTATCGGCAGTATTTTCGTCCATAAGCTCGCCTGCTTTAACGATAACCTCTCCCGTTTCCGGATGAACAATATCTTTAAGTGCAGTTCTGCCCACAAGTCTGTCTCTGAAACTTTCTATGATTTCTTTGCCGACAGCTATTTCCTTAACAACAATACCTTCCTCTGTTCCGCAGTCCTCCTCACGGATAATAACATCCTGCGATACATCGACAAGTCTTCTTGTAAGGTATCCGGAATCGGCTGTTCTCAAAGCTGTATCGGTAAGACCTTTTCTTGCACCGTGCGTTGAAATGTAATATTCCAAAACGTTAAGACCTTCACGGAAATTAGCCTTAATAGGAATTTCGATAGCGCGTCCCGATGTATCGGCCATAAGTCCGCGCATACCGCAAAGCTGCTTAATCTGGTCTTTACTACCGCGGGCACCTGATGTAGCCATCATATATATCGGATTGTACTGATCAAGATTATCCATAAGGTCGTTTGAAATACCGTCAACCGTTTTATTCCAAATGCCTATTACCTTATTGTATCTTTCTTCCTCGGTTATAAGACCTCTCTTATACTGCTTTGTAACCTTATCAACAGCATCCTGGGCTTCTTTAAGGCTTTCGGTCTTTGTTTCGGGTATCTTCATATCAAATACGCTGATAGTAAGCGCACCCTTTGTAGAAAACTTATATCCGAGTGATTTTATAGCGTCAAGAACCGTTACGGTATCTGTAGTGCCGTGTGTTCTGATACATCTGTCAAATATCTTTCCGAGGCCTTTTTTATCGGCAATGAAGTCCATTCCGATTTCAAGCGGAAGCGGACCGACCTTTTCACGGTTTACAATGCCTATGTCCTGCGGAACATTTTCGTTGAAAATGATTTTTCCTGCGGTAGCGTCGATTATTCCTTCGTATTCAACGCCGTCTACCACTCTCTTGTTTATAACCTTTATAGGTGCGTGCAAACCAAGCTCACCGCTGTTGTAAGCCATGAGAACTTCATCATAGTTTGTAAAGTATTTGCCTTCGCCCTTTTCGCCCTCAAAGCAACCTTCCTGCGTAAACTGTGCAGGCTTTTTGCCCTCTGCTTCAAGCTCTGCATTCATCTGCTTAAGAGATTTTCCTACAGTAATAGCTTTTACATTGTTTGTATTAAATTCCTGATTGCTCAGATAGCATACAATGTCGCCTTCGTTGAATCCGGTATCGCCGGGATCCGTAATTCTGACTTCCTGAGGCTTGTTAAGAGTAAGATAGTAGCTTCCGAGAACCATATCCTGTGTAGGAACGGTTACAGGCTTACCATCCTGCGGCTTTAACAGGTTGTTTGCAGAAAGCATAAGGAATCTCGCCTCTGCCTGTGCCTCCGGTGAAAGCGGAACGTGAACTGCCATCTGGTCACCGTCGAAGTCGGCATTAAATGCTGTACAAACAAGCGGATGAAGCTTTAATGCCCTGCCTTCTACCAGAATCGGCTCAAATGCCTGAATACCGAGTCTGTGAAGCGTAGGAGCACGGTTAAGAAGTACCGGGTGCTCTTTGATAACATCTTCAAGAATATCCCATACTTCCGGTTTTACTCTCTCTACCATTCTCTTTGCGCTCTTGATATTATGGCAATGTCCGTCGGAAACAAGCTTTTTCATAACAAAAGGCTTAAACAATTCAAGCGCCATTTCCTTAGGAAGACCGCACTGATAAATCTTGAGTTCCGGACCTACTACGATAACGGAACGGCCGGAATAGTCAACACGTTTACCGAGAAGGTTCTGACGGAAACGTCCCTGCTTACCTTTAAGCATATCGGAAAGTGACTTGAGCGGTCTGTTTCCGGGACCTGTTACCGGTCTGCCGCGGCGGCCGTTATCTATAAGTGCGTCCACAGCCTCCTGGAGCATTCTCTTTTCATTTCTTACGATAATATCGGGAGCTTCCAGTTCGAGAAGCCTCTTTAAACGGTTGTTTCTGTTTATAACACGTCTGTAGAGATCATTCAGATCCGATGTTGCAAATCTTCCGCCGTCAAGCTGAACCATCGGACGGATTTCCGGCGGAATAACCGGAACAACATCGAGAATCATCCATTCCGGTCTGTTTCCGGAAAGTCTGAAAGATTCCACAACTTCAAGTCTTTTTGCTATTCTTATCTTTTTTTGTCCCTGCGACTGTTCAAGCTCTTCCTTTAATTCTGCGGAAAGGCTTTCAAGGTCTATAGCCATTAACAGCTCTTTTACAGCCTCAGCGCCGATTGACGCCTTGAATGCGTCTTTGCCGTATTTTTCAAGGCAATCCTTATATTCCTTTTCGGAAAGGATTTGCTTTTCGGCAAGTCCGGTCTTACCCGGCTCAATTACTATATATGAAGCAAAATAAAGAACTTTTTCAAGCACTCTCGGGCTGATATCGAGTATAAGTCCCATTCGGCTCGGAATGCCTTTGAAGTACCATATGTGCGATACAGGTGCAGCAAGCTCAATGTGACCCATGCGCTCTCTTCTTACCTTAGAACGCGTAACCTCAACACCGCACTTATCGCAGACAATACCTTTATAACGGATTCTTTTATACTTTCCGCAGAAGCATTCCCAGTCCTTTGTAGGTCCGAAAATTCTTTCGCAGAACAAACCGTCACGCTCCGGCTTTAATGTCCGGTAGTTTATAGTCTCAGGCTTTTTCACCTCGCCGTGTGACCATTCTCTGATTTTTTCCGGAGAAGCCAATCCTATTTTTATTGAACTGAAAATATTTTCTTCATTCATTACCTCTGGCATAAAAACTCTCCTTTCTACTGGTCACTGCCAAAATCGTCAATACTGCTGTCTATGCCGTCTATATCGTCAAAGTCAAGCGTGATGTCATCGGCATCAAGATCGAGTATTTCCGGTTCGGGGGCGTCTGTAATGTCATCAATATCCGGAGCAAATTCGTCGTCATCATCAGAATCGGAGAAGTTTTTCATAAACTCGCCGAACAGATTGTCTTCGTCGCTGTCGCTGTTTTCTTCCTTCGGCTCATCGTCCGGATCTGCCATTTCATAATAATCATCATTATTGTCGAAGTTAAACTTAAATCCGTCATCTTCAAGAGATTCTTTGAGTATAACTTCTTCATCATTTTCATCAAGAACCTTAACGTCAAGTCCGAGTGACTGAAGTTCCTTAATAAGAACCTTAAACGATTCCGGTACACCCGGCTTCGGTATATTCTCACCCTTTACGATGCTCTCGTATGTCTTGACACGGCCGACAACATCATCGGATTTAACAGTAAGTATTTCCTGAAGTGTATATGCAGCGCCGTAAGCTTCAAGCGCCCAAACTTCCATTTCACCGAATCTCTGACCGCCGAACTGAGCTTTACCACCGAGAGGCTGCTGAGTAACAAGCGAATACGGTCCGGTACTTCTTGCATGAATTTTATCGTCAACAAGATGATGCAGTTTGAGATAATACATATATCCGACAGTTACCGGGCCGTCAAACGGGTCACCTGTTCTGCCGTCATAAAGAACGGTTTTGCCGTCCACATTTTTGCCTGCCATTTTAAGTGCTTCGCAGATGTCTGCCTCAGTAGCACCGTCAAATACCGGTGTGGCAATCTTCCATCCGAGAGCCTTTGCCGCATATCCGAGATGAACCTCAAGCACCTGTCCGATGTTCATACGCGAAGGTACACCGAGCGGATTAAGCACAATCTGAAGCGGTGTTCCGTCCGGTAAAAACGGCATATCCTCCTCCGGAAGAATACGCGAAATAACACCCTTGTTTCCGTGACGTCCGGCCATTTTATCTCCGACGGAAATCTTTCTCTTCTGTGCTATATAGCAACGTACAAGCTGATTGACTCCCGGAGCAAGCTCGTCACCGTTTTCACGGGTAAATATCTTAACGTCTACGACAATACCCGCCTCGCCGTGAGGTACTCTGAGAGAAGTATCTCTTACATCTCTTGCCTTTTCGCCGAATATAGCGCGGAGAAGTCTTTCTTCTGCACTGAGCTCAGTTTCACCCTTAGGCGTAACCTTACCCACAAGTATATCCCCGGCTCTTACTTCCGCACCGATTCTTACTATACCTCTTTCGTCTATATCCTTTAGTGCGTCCTCGCCTACGTTTGAAATATCGCGCGTGATTTCTTCTGCGCCGAGCTTTGTATCTCTCGCCTCGCACTCATATTCCTCTATATGAATGGATGTAAATACATCTTCCTTTACCAGTCTTTCATTAATCAGAATAGCATCCTCGTAGTTATAACCTTCCCATGTCATAAAGCCTATGAGAATATTTTTACCGAGAGCTATTTCGCCGTTTGAAGTAGACGGACCGTCGGCAATAATTTCGCCTTTTTCCACTCTTTCGCCGTCATTTACAATAGGTCTTTGGTTAATGCATGTGCTCTGGTTTGAACGCAAAAACTTTGTAAGCTTGTATACTCTGATGTTTCCGTCGTCTTCCTTAATCTGAATTTCATCAGCGCCTACTCTTACTACCGTTCCTGCTTCTTTTGCAAGAACGCATACGCCGGAATCCTTGGCAGCCTTGTACTCCATACCTGTTCCCACTATCGGGGATTCGGTTTTTAGGAGCGGCACTGCCTGACGCTGCATGTTCGAGCCCATAAGTGCGCGGACAGCGTCATCGTTTTCCAAAAACGGTATCATAGCCGTTGCTATGGAAACTATCTGTCTGGGCGATACGTCCACATAGTCAACCTGTGAAGGATTTACTTCAATAAATTCATCGCGGTATCTTACGATAACCTTCGGGTTTACAAAAGTACCGTCGGGGTTAAGCTTTTCGCTGGCAGGGGCAACTTTATAGTTATCCTCTATATCTGCCGTCATATATTCAACCTCATCGGTTACGGTGAGTGTTTCTTTATTGAATTTTCTGTACGGTGCTTCTATAAAACCGTACTCATTGATTTTTGCATATGATGCAAGTGAGTTTATAAGACCGATGTTAGGTCCTTCAGGTGTTTCAATAGGACACATTCTGCCATAATGAGAATGGTGAACGTCACGAACCTCAAATCCGGCTCTTTCACGGCTCAGACCGCCGGGACCGAGTGCCGACAAACGTCTTTTGTGTGTAAGCTCTGCAAGAGGATTTGTCTGGTCCATAAACTGCGAAAGCTGTGATGAACCGAAAAATTCTTTTATTGCGCTTACTACCGGTCTTGAATTAATAAGTCCCTGAGGAGTTACAACATCAAGATCCTGAATAGTCATTCTTTCACGCACAACTCTTTCGAGTCTTGAAAGACCGATTCTGAACTGATTTTGCAGAAGCTCGCCGACTGCGCGGAGTCTTCTGTTGCCCAAATGGTCTATATCGTCTGTCGAGCCTATTCCGAAAGCAAGACCGAGATGATAGTTGATTGATGCCAGAATATCATCATTAATTATATGCTTCGGAATGAGGTCGTCTATTCTCTCCGATATTGCATTTTTAATATCTTCTTCGCTTTCAAATTCGTCAAGAATTTCATTAAGCACGCTGAAACGCACTTTTTCGTTTATGTCAAGATCCGATATGTCAAAATCAATGAAATCATTGATGTCAACCATACCGTTTGAAAATATTTTAATTTCCTTATCTTCAATTTTAATATATACAACATTAACTCCGGCTTTCTGGATGCTGTCAGCCGTTTCCGAATCAAGAGCCGTTCCCGCCGTTGCCATAATCTCACCCGTAGACGGATCTGCCACGTCGCGCGAAAGCACCTGGTTTCTTATTCTGTTTGCAATAGCAAGCTTTTTATTGAATTTAAAACGGCCTACTTTGGAAATATCATATCTCTTTGCGTCATAGAAAAGAGAATTAATAAGCGTTGTAGCGCTTTCAACCGTCGGCGGTTCGCCCGGACGGAGTTTTTTGTATATCTCTATAAGAGCTTCCTCACTGTTTGTCGTCAAATCCTTTTCCAAGGTAGCGTCAATTGTGCTGTCATAGCCGAAAAGCTCCTGTATTTCCGCATTTGTGTTATATCCGAGCGCACGAATAAGGACAGTAACCGGAAGCTTCCTTGTTCTGTCTATTCTGACTGAAAATATATCGTTTGAGTCTGTTTCATATTCGAGCCATGCACCACGGTTCGGAATAACGGTTGCATTGTAGAGTTCTTTACCGATTTTGTCGTGCTGCATATCAAAGTAAATGCCCGGCGAACGAACAACCTGGCTTACTATAACACGCTCCGCACCGTTAATAATGAATGTACCGGAATCTGTCATGAGAGGGAACTCGCCCATAAAGATTTCCTGCTCTTTTACCTCGCCGGTTTCCTTATTAATAAGCCTTACCTTTATTTTGAGCGGTTTGGAGTATGTAGCATCACGAGATTTACATTCCTCAATTGAGTACTTCGGATGCTCATCAAGATAATAATCGTCAAACTCTAAAACAAGATTTCCGGAGAAATCACAAATAGGAGATACATCATGGAGTACCTCTTTCAGACCTTTCTCGATGAACCAATCGTATGACTTCTTCTGCACCTCAATTAAGTTTGGCATTTCAAGAACTTCTTCAACTTTCGAATAGCTCATTCTCTCGTTTCTGCCAAGCATGATAGGATGTGGACGTTCCATCAAATTAATCACCTCATAATTTTTATTGCAACCATGTATTCACTCATCGTAAAAATAACAAAAAAAGCTGTGCTTTAAATTATTATTACCAAAAATTTCCACAAATATGCCGTAAGAATGACATTATATTGCACAAATTTCAACTTGCAAGAAAAGATACAACTGCAATTTATAATAATACCACAACCCCGATATTATGTCAAGACAAAAAAACGATTTTTTTTGCAATTTTTTTCTATATACAAAAAACAAGACCTTTTTAACTAATTTATATATTGTATAAATTCCTTATATAAATAGAGAGAACCGCATACAAAAACGGGATTTTTTTTATCGGCAGCCGCGAGTGCACAGGAAATCTCGTCCATATTCCGGCATTTGAGTCCGTTTTCCGTGAAAACTTTTTCCAGGACATGCGGTTTTTCCGCTCTGTTATTTCGGCTTACTCCTACCGTATAGAAGGTAACATCACCGTTTATTTTTTTCAGTTCCTTCACCATTTTATCAATTTCCTTATCATGCATTGCAGCAAACACAACCGTTTTCGGGCATTCACCGAAATATCTGTTGACGGAGGTTACGAATGAATTCATTCCGTGAGGATTGTGAGCGCCGTCGAAAATAATTTTTGCACCGTCTTTTTCAAAACATTCAAATCTCGCCGGATTCTTTGTGTTTTCCACTCCGCGTTTTATACTCCGTTCATCTGTTCCGAGTGCATATGCCGCCTCGATTGCAACGGCAGCATTTTGCGGCTGGTACACTCCTGCAAGACCGCAGCGCACCGTTTTTAAACCTTTGCAGTCAAAAATTTCATGTATTCCGTCCGTTCCGGTTATAATCGGCTCCTCAGCCACCGTAAAGGCATTGTTTTTCGCACGGTATTTCAAAATCCGCATAACCTCGTCCCGCTGTTTTGCAGTAATTACCGCCGAGCCTTTTTTGATGATACCTGCCTTTACACTTGCAATCTCGGCAAGAGTATTGCCGAGATATGCAGTATGGTCTGCCGCAATCGGCACAAAAATATCAAGAACCGTATCCGATACAGCATTTGTTGCGTCAGTTGCACCGCCCATTCCCGTTTCCAGTATACAGTAATCGCAGTTTTTCCGTGCAAAATACATAAGCGCCGCGGCAGTGCTTATCTCAAACGGCGTAGGCAGCTCCGTCATCTTTTCCGCGAAAATGCCGATTTCTTCATAAATACAGTCAAGCTCACGCAATGTTATATTTACCCCGTTTACCGATATTGCGTCGCACCTGTCCGTAAGGCATGGCGATGAAAAAAGTCCTGCTTTGTACCCGGCCTCGGAAAATATCGACATCAGAAATCGGCACACCGAGCCCTTGCCGTTAGTTCCGGCAACATGTATTATCCTTAGTTTACTGTCCGGATTGCCGAGCAAATCCAGCAGTATTTTTATTCTTTCAAGTCCGAGATGCGGTGTCGTCTGATCACCGCTTGCGTAATCCGCAAATGTTTTTTTATTTTCCATTCTTACCTCGCGTTAATTCGACTTTTTTCTTAAAATTCTCATAAATGACGGAAGAATTTTTTCAAACGCGCTTATAACGGCAAGCTGCAGCGCTGCTGCTATAAGACACGACGGAGCACGCATTGCAAAAGAAGCGGCATAATTTGACGGAGCATATCCGTAGCTCATAAGCACACCGGTTTTAAGCGTCATATTCGCGGCAAACTGCAAAGCAACGCAAAAAACTATCTTTAAATAACTTATACTTTCCTTGCTGTTGGTGTTTCTGAAAAAAAACAAACCGAATATAAAGCCGTAAGCGTATTCTATAATTGTGAGCGGCCATACATACGCTCCGATAGGGTTTACAAAATAGGATATAATATCCGCAAGCGCTCCGACAAGTCCGCCTATTACGGGACCGAATGCCGCCGCGGAAATATATACGGAAATAAAGCTTATTGAAATTTTTCCGAAGCTGCCTATTCTGAGATATCCCGACACAACCGACAAAACAGCCGTTACGGCTATAAGCATGGAAACAGCGCAAAGCTGGCTTACACTCAGCTTTTTAAGATTTAAAACTCTTGTGAACATAAAAAAATCCCCTTTCGATATTAAAGCAGGGACTGTTACGAAAATATAAAATTATAGGTAACAGCGGATGAAAGACTGCACCGCAAGCACAAAATGCTTTTCGTTCAAAGACTCTACTCCCATTCCTTGACACTTAACGCGCAGTATCTGCTCTGTATTATACAATAATTTTATCATATCGGTTTTCTGTTTTCAATTATAAAATATAACGGTATTTTACTTAATTCGATAGATTTTTTTGGCGTTATTTGATGTAATTTCCGCAATTTCCTCCAAATCCATACCGCGAACAGCCGCAATTGTCTTTGCAACCTCCTTTACATATATCGGGCAGTTACGCTTTCCTCTGTACGGAACGGGAGAAAGATACGGGCTGTCCGTTTCTGTCAGCATGCGTTCGAGCGGAACATATTTTATAACGTCGAGTATTGAATTTGCATTTTTAAAGGTTACGGGGCCGGCAAATGAAATATAATAACCCATGTCGAGGAAAATTTTTGCACTCTCTTTGCTTCCGCTGTAGCAATGAATAATTCCGTCACCCGGTCCATAGCTTTTCAGAATATTTATAGTATCCTCCATCGCGTCACGCGTATGAACGGATATGGGACACTTCATTTCACATGCAAGCTCAAGCTGTTTTATAAACCATTTTTTCTGTACGTCACGCGGAGAATTATCATAGTAGTAGTCAAGGCCTATTTCGCCGAGCGCCACAACCTTGTCTTTAGTCAGAAGGGCTTTTATTTCATCAAGTCCGCCATCGGTCAGAGCCTCGGAATCATGGGGATGAACTCCCGCCGCAGCATATATAAAATCATATTTCTGACTGAGCTCATATGCCTTTGCCGAGCTTTCTGTATCATAACCTATTTCGCATACATAACCGATACCGTTTTCTGCAAGCGACTCAATAAGCTCACTGCGGTCATCATCAAAGCGTTCATCATTTAAATGTGCATGTGTATCGAAAAACATAATCTTCCTCCAAAATCAAATTCAGGGAGCACTCGGCTCCCTGACAAATTATCTTACTTCGGCTCCGTCTGCAATATCACCGTCCGGCGATACCACAAAAAGATTTTTTTCGTCGGACGCGCATAAAATCATGCCCTCGGAAAGAACACCTCTGAGTTTTACCGGTTTTAAGTTTGTAACAACGACAACCTTTTTGCCGACCAATTCCTCCGGTTTATAGAATTTGGCGATACCGGACACTACCTGGCGCACTTCATCACCTATTTTGATTTTTGAAACAAGCAGCTTGTCTGCACCATCGACGGGTTTGCTTTCAAGAACAACACCTGTTTTAAGCTCTATTTTTGCAAAATCGTCTATAGAAATCTCCGATACTTCATTTGTTTTATCTGCTTTAATTTTTTCTTCTGCTTTCGGCTTGAATATATCGTCCGAAACCTCTTTAAGCTTCTTCTGTTCGTCAAGTCTTGCGAAAAGCGCTTTTGCCTCGCCGACCTTTATCGAATTTGCCTTTCCGAACTCGCCGAGCGACTCATAATCGGACTCTGCCGCATTTATCTGTTTGAGTATAGACTCGCCCGTATCAGGCAAAAACGGCGTTATTAAAATTCCTATAAAGCGAATTGCCTCGATAAGATTATAAAGCACTGTTTTGAGCCTGTCGGAGTTGCTTTCATCCTTTGCAAGCGCCCAAGGCATGGTTTCATCAATGTATTTATTGCTTCTTCTTGCAAGGTTCATTATGGCTTCAAGAGAATCCGCAACCCTTAAGGAATCCATTTTTTCCGACACATCTTTCACGGTATTTAAAGCAAATTCTTTAAGCTCGCCGTCAAATTCGCCGTCCGCATGAGGGTTGACAATTTCACCGCCGAAATATTTATTCACCATTGCAACCGTTCTGTTTACAAGGTTTCCGAGGGTATTTGCCAAATCAGCATTATAACGCGAAATTATTGTTTCAAGCGTTATGGTTCCGTCGGCTGCAAAAGGCATTTCCCTGAGAACATAATATCTTACGGCGTCAACGCCGAAATGCCTTACAAGGTCATCCGCATACATTACATTGCCCTTTGATTTGCTCATTTTGTCGTTTCCGGAAAGCAGCCAGGGATGTCCGAAAATCTGTTTCGGAAGCGGCTCGCCGAGAGCCATGAGCATAATCGGCCAGTAAATTGTATGGAAACGCAGTATATCCTTGCCTATGATATGCACATCGGCAGGCCAGTATTTGTTATAAAGCTCGCCTTTTTTGTCAACGTCATATCCCAAGGCTGTAATATAGTTTGAAAGTGCGTCTATCCACACATATATTACATGCTTATCGTCAAAAGTAACAGGTATTCCCCATTTGAACGAGGTTCTCGAAACACACAAATCCTGGAGTCCCGGCTTTAAAAAGTTGTTAATCATTTCCTTTTTGCGGCTCTCGGGCTGAATAAAATCGGGGTTTTCCTCGATATACTTCATAAGTCTGTCCTGATACTTGCTCATTTTGAAGAAATAAGCCTCTTCATGAGTCTTTTTAACAGGTCTGCCGCAATCGGGGCAGCAGCCGTCTACAACCTGTGTTTCCGTAAAGAAGGATTCGCACGGAACGCAATACCAGCCCTCATACTTATCCTTATATATATCGCCCTGATCATAGAGCTTCTTAAAAATCTTCTGAACCGCCTTTTCATGATAACCATCGGTTGTTCTTATGAATTTGTCATAACTTGTATTCATAAGATCCCATATATTTTTTATTTCTCCCGCAACTTTGTCAACATACTGCTTCGGAGTTATACCGCTCTCTTTGGCACATTCTTCTATCTTCTGACCGTGTTCGTCCGTTCCGGTAAGGAAAAATACATCCTTTCCTATAAGTCTTTTAAATCTTGCAATCGCGTCGGTAAGCACCACCTCATAGGTATTGCCTATGTGAGGCTTGCGTGATGTATACGCAATTGCCGTCGTTATATAAAACTTGTCCATTTATATCAAATCCTTTCGGCAAAACTCAATTAAATAGTATTTTACCATATTTTTATCAGATTTACAAGTAAATTACAAAAAAAGCAAGCAAAATTCACCAAAACGGCAAATTCAGCTTGCTTCTGACTTACGGTTATTTCAGAATTTATTTCCGCACAAAGGGCAGTAATCGCTTTTTGCGTCAACCATGCCGCCGCATGCACTGCATTCCTTTTTGTTGAGGTATGAATTCATTTTTATTTTAAGCTCGGCTTCGGCATCAAGCAAATCCGTTATTTCATTGCACATTGCTTCTACGTCTGCGTCTTCGTCTTCGCTGTAAACCGCGCGCCCGATTTCGGCATATTTAAGCTCCATCTTGTCGTGCAAATCGTAAAGCTTGATTTTCATTTTTGTGTAATCAAGTGCATCGCCGGAAATTTTCGCTGCTTTTTTTGCGGAATTTCCCACAATTCTTTTTACTTTGTCAATAACATCATTTTTCATAATTATACCTCCCGTTTTATTTTTTCAAGATATGATTTTATACCGTCCTCAAGCTTGTTGCTTCGGGGAACATAATATTTTTTGTTTTTAAGATTATCCGGCAGATACTGCTGCTTAACATATGAATTCGGGTAGTCGTGCGGATATTTATATCCCGTTGCTCTTCCGAGCTTCTGAGCGCCGCTGTAGTGTCCGTCTCTCAGGTACGGCGGTATCTCCCCTGCGTTTCCGCTGCGTATATCGCCGAGCGCTGCGTCTATCGCACATATTGCCGAGTTGGATTTCGGCAGTCCGGCTAAAAATATCACAGCCTCCGCAAGCGGTATCCTTGCCTCGGGAAATCCAAGCTGCAAAGCGGAATCCACGCAGCTCTTTGTAACCGTAACGGCATTCGGATAAGCAAGTCCCACGTCCTCGGAGCTTATAACCAGAAGCCGTCGGCATATTGATATTAAGTCGCCGCCCTCAATCAGCCTGGCAAGATAATGTATTGCCGCGTCGGGGTCGCTTCCTCGTATGGATTTCTGAAAAGCGCTCAATACATCATAGTGATTATCTCCGTCTTTATCAAAGGCAAATGAGCTTTTCTGCGTTATTGACGTAACTGCGTCCGAATCTATTTCAACCGCATCGCCGAGAGCCATTTTTGACTTTACGCACATATCAAAGATAGTAAGCGCCTTTCTTACATCGCCGTATGCCGAGCAGGCAATCTGCATAAGGACTTCATCATCTGCCGTTATTTTCTTCGACGGATATATCTTTTCAAAATAATTCTGTGCCCGTTTCAGCGCCGAAACAATGTCATCGGGCAAAACCGGCTTGAATTCCATAACCGTACAGCGCGAAAGTATGGCATTGTAAATATAGAAATACGGATTTTCCGTAGTGCTGGCAATCAGCGTTATACTTCCGTTTTCTATATATTCCAAAAGCGACTGCTGCTGTTTTTTGTTAAAATTCTGTATCTCGTCAAGATACAGCAGAATACCTCCGCGCCCCTCGAAATCATCTATTGACGCCGCCACGTCCCGTATATCCTTGAGCGACGCATTGGTTGCATTGAGCTTATAAAGCTTTTTTGAGGTTGCCGCCGCACAAATATTTGCAACGGTGGTCTTACCCGTTCCGGAAGGACCGAAAAAAATCATATTCGGTATTTCTCCCGATTTCAGAATATTTGTAAGCGGCTTTCCCTCGCCAATTATATGCTGCTGTCCCACTACATCATCAATTGATACCGGTCTTACATAATCCGCAAAAGGTTTCAATTACACCACTCCGATTATCTGTAAAGCGGATATTTTTCACAAAGAGTATGAACTCTGTCGGCAACCTCCGCCTTGTTTTTGTCAAAATCTTTTAATGTCAGAGAAATAAGCTCTGCTATTTCTTCCATATCTTCCTCTTTCATGCCTCTCGAAGTAACGGCAGGAGTGCCTATGCGTACTCCGCTTGTTACAAACGGTTTTTCGGGGTCGAACGGAATAGCATTTTTGTTTGCGGTAATACCCACCTCGTCAAGCATGTGCTCGGCTTCCTTGCCTGTTATAGGCATATTTCTGAGGTCAAGAAGCATAAGGTGATTATCCGTTCCGCCCGAAACAAGGTCGAACCCATTCTTTACAAGAGCGTTGCTCAATGCCTTGGCATTTGATACAATCTGCTTCTGATATGTCTTGAAGTCATCGGAAAGCGCTTCCTTCAGGCAAACTGCCTTTGCCGCTATAATATGCATAAGCGGTCCGCCCTGTATTCCGGGGAAAACTGCCTTATCAATAATTTTTGCATACTCCGCTTTGCAAAGTATCAGACCGCCTCTCGGACCTCTTAATGTTTTGTGAGTGGTTGTGGTAACAAAGTCAGCATACGGAACAGGGCTCGGATGCAGTCCTGCTGCCACAAGACCTGCAATGTGAGCAATATCTACCATAAGATATGCTCCTACTTCCTTTGCTATGTCCGAAAACTTCTTAAAGTCTATTACACGCGGATATGCGCTTGCTCCTGCAACTATAAGCTTAGGTTTACATTCAAGAGCGATTTTTCTTACTTCGTCATAGTCTATTGTAGAATCTTCCTCACGCACGCCGTAAGGAACTATATTAAAGTATTTTCCGCTGATATTAACGGGACTGCCATGGCTCAGATGTCCTCCGTGAGCCAGACTCATGCTTAAAACCGTATCGCCGGGTGACAAAACCGAGAAAAACACAGCCATATTGGCCTGTGCTCCGGAATGCGGCTGAACATTTGCATGCTCCGCTCCAAAAAGCTCCTTTGCCCTTTCGATTGCAAGGCTTTCCACAACGTCTACAAATTCGCATCCGCCGTAGTATCTTTTGCCCGGATAGCCCTCGGCATATTTGTTTGTAAGCGGTGTCCCCATTGCCTCGATTACGGCATTGCTTACAAAGTTCTCGCTTGCAATAAGCTCAATTTTATTTCTTTGTCTGTTTACTTCGTTCTCAATTGCTTCGGCAATCTGCGAATCAACTTTTCTTATTTCCTCTGTACTGTACATTGGTATTGCCCCCTACGATAATATTTTATATACATTATATATTATCCGAAAACTTATTTCAATAGATAATTTAAAAAATAATACCGTTAATAAATCAATTTAAATTGTTAATTACTCTGTTTTTGCCATATTGTGATATAAATTAAAATATGTGTTGTAAAATAATGATGTTTTATGGTATACTATAATAAAATAAATCTGATTTTTGAAATGAAGTGTGCGTATTTGGATACTTTTGTTCCCGACAATTACATAATTTGCGAAGAGTGCTACAAAGTATTTTTCAGCTATGCGCGCATAGCATGCATAATTGACGCCGACAGCTATGACAGCTACTCCCAAAGCGTCAAAACCGGTCTGACAAACCGGATTGTGTGTTCTGCATGCAAAAGCGAATTTACATTTGAAACACCGCTTCTGATATACTCGTTCAGACACCGCATAGCCGTTGTCGCAGCTTTTTCGGAAGATCCGCCCGGCAATTCAAGATTACCGTTTGCATTCAAAGCCGCCGGCGCCGGAAATATCAACCTTAGAATTGCTCCTTACGCTTCAAGCGCCGCCGAAAAAATAAGAATTGTTTCCGCCGGTCTTGACGACCTCAAAACGGAGCTGTTCAAGGTAAATGAATTTGAAGGCTACAAAGACATGGATGAAAGCGATGAATACATAACATTTGAACGGACAGAAAATAATAATCTCATATTTACGCACAGAGATTTTAAAGATATAGTTTTAAAGGAATTTAGTATACCCATTAAAAAATATTATGATTTCAACCCTGTTTTGCCCTACGTACCCGCGGGAAAATGGTTCAAAGCAGACAAAGAGTGGGCAGTAAATTATATGGAGGCAAAAAAATGAATTTAAAAAACATCCTCGTAGGTCAGTCCGGAGGTCCGACCGCAGCAATTAATGCAACGCTTGCCGGAGTAATAAGCGCAGGGATAAACAACCCGGATATAGACACCGTATACGGTATGGTAAACGGCATAAAAGGAGTTATCGGCAACAATCTCATAAATTTGAGCGAACGTTTTTCCGACATTAAAAACCTTGAGCTTTTAAAGCAAACACCATCGGCTTTTTTGGGCTCGTGCAGATACAAGCTTGAAAAAGGCGGAGAGGATATTGATACAATTATCGATGTTCTTTTAAAAAACAATATCGGTTTCTTTTTTTACATTGGCGGAAACGATTCCATGGATACCGTTTTTAAGCTCAGGGACGCATGCAGAGAAAATGGCATAAAAGTAATCGGCGTACCGAAAACGATAGACAATGACTTAGCCGTAACCGACCATTGCCCCGGATTCGGCAGTGCTGCAAAATACATAGCGGCAACCGTATCGGAAATAATACACGACGCTCAGTGCTACAGCATCGAAAGCGTAACTCTCGTAGAAATAATGGGCAGAAATGCAGGCTGGCTCACAGCCTCAAGCGCTCTTGCAAGAATAAACGGCTCTACAGAATCGCCCGACTTGATATATGTTCCCGAAGTTCCCTTTGATACCGAAAAGTTTTTGGATGATGTAAAGCAAAAGATAATTGAAAAGAAGAACATCATAATTGCCCTCTCGGAAGGAATAAAAGACAAAAACGGCAAATACATTGCCGACCAAAGCGAGCTTTTCAAAGAAGATTTGTTCGGTCACAGTCAGCTCGGAGGAGCCGGAAAGGTCCTTGAAGAATTAATAAAAAAGAAATACGGAATAAAAGTAAGAAGTATAGAATTAAATACTCCGCAAAGGTGCGCGGCACATATCGCTTCGCTTACAGACATAAACGAGTCTTTCGGCATAGGCGAAGCTGCCGTCAAGGCAGCGCTCAGCGGTGAAACCGGCAAAATGACGGCATACAGAAGAATTTCGGACAATCCGTATAAAATCTGCATTGATACTGTTGATATAGAAAACATTGCAAATTTTGAGAAAAAGCTGCCCGATGAATTTATTTCGTCAAGCGGAAACGATGTAACGGAAAAGTTTATCAGATATGTTTATCCGCTTATCCAGGGAGAACCCGATACTATATTTAAAAACGGTCTTCCCCTGCACATTACAAGAAAATAAAATTTTTACTTACATTTTTTGGATTTTTGTGTTATAATATAATATATAAACAGTTTTTTTGAAATACCCGGGAGGCTTACTTACTATGTTTACAATCGGAGATACCGTAATTTACGGTACGCAGGGCGTGTGCAGAATATCAGATATAACAAAAATGAAATTTGCCAATGAAATACACGAATACTATGTTTTAATTTCCATAAGTGACAACAAATCCACGGCATATGTTCCAATCGACAACGAAAAGCTCACAAGCAAAATGAAAAGCGTATTGTCACCGCAACAGGTGGACGAGCTTATAGACTCTATTGCCGGTGCGAATACCGAATGGATAGATGACGATGCAAACCGCAAAGAATGTTTCGCCGCTGCAATCAAAAGCGGCGACATGCATGAGCTTATAGAAATAATTAACATGCTGCATCAGCACCGCAGACTGCTCAGCGAATCAAAGAAAACACTTCACACCGCTGACGAAAAATTCCTGCGTGAAGCCGAAAAGCTTTTAAATAATGAAATTTCCTACTCGCTCGGAATAAAGGCGTCGGAAGTTCCTCAATACATCAGAAACAGAATTGCTGTTTGATTATTCATATAACAAAAACGCATTTTCTATATTGTTATGGAAAATGCGTTTTTTATTTTTTATTTTTTCCCGAATTTGCCTTTCTGTATGCGCCGGGCGTCATGCCCTCTTTTTTATTAAATGCTTTATAAAATGCGTCGTTTGTTCCGTAACCGCACATTTTTGAAATATCATATATTTTAATATCCGAATGTGCAAGGATATATCTTGCCTTGTCAATCCGCAGATATTCCAGATATTCGCTGAAAAGCATATTCTTTTTTTGTTTTAAAATTTTGGTTATCGTTTTTGTTGATATACCGAATTTTTCCTTGACGTCCGGCTGTGAGAAATCGGGATTTGTAAAGTTTTCATCTATATATCCTATTACATCATTGTAAAGAGTGCTGTTGCTTTGCCTTGTGCCGATAAAAGCAACCATATCATTTACTGCGTCCGTGACAACAAATGCCAGTTCGGTAACGGAAAGCTTCGGATTGTATTTCGGCAGCTCTCTGTCATACTCGACCTTAACCGCAGCGCCGGCAAGTATGCCAATCTGGCTCAAAAACAACCGCTCAATATCATCACCGAACGAAGGATTCTGACTAAGCTCATACCACTGACTGTAGATTATCCTATTTGCTTCAAAGGCATTTTCGGCAATTATGAACTTTAATATTTTTCCGTTTTCCTCGGCATTAATCAGAAAACCGCTGTTTTCCGTAACGTCTCCGGCACATATAAGATTTTTGTATTCATTATATTTAAACATCAAATCGGCAGTCATGTATGAATCATAAATTTCATCAATATCCATACAAGGGTTGCTGAGCGAAATCACTGTTTTTATTCCGCTGTTTAAAAGCCTGTCCGTAAACCTTCCGAGAGATTCCTTTATTTCAGCCATACACCTTCCGTCCGGGCTGTAGTTAAAAAATGCCGCAAAATGGCAATTCGGGTCAGGGTATACATAACAGGGCTTGTTTCCGAGTTCTGCCATTGTATTCAGTATTAAATCCGAGTCTGCCCCCTCTGTTTTAAAAAGTGCTATTATGCAAGGACGGGGAAAATCGGGAACATTATCTCTGAACCACTGGCTTTCCTCTTTTGATGCACGGTGCATAAACAGTCCGCTTATATGGCTGTTTACGGAAAATTTCTCCGTCAAACCGTAAAGCCTTTTTCCCGAGCTTTCGGCAAGGCGTTTTTCTTCCTTTTTGATCATGTACAAAGCATATGCAAGGCATATCAAAAAATATGCGGCAAACAGCCACGTCATTTTATAATAATAACCCTCTATATCAGCAAAAAAATCATTTTGAATATACACACACCATGAAAAATCCTCGTTGTCGTCACAGTCGATAACAGAATAGTTTTTTATATTGTTAATCTTTTTTGTTTCATATGCCCTGTCCGCTTTGCTGTAAACCGCAAATACAGCCTTGTCACCGAATACCTCGCTGAGCTTTAGTGCATTATTTATGCGGCTGACGGGAATTATGGTTACTCCGGCAGATTTACTGTTTGAAAATTTCGTTCCGTCAATTGCCTTACAGTACAAAAGAGCCGCGTCCCTTTTGCCGTCATAATACACACGGTTGCTGTAAAAGAGCGCAGCATCACCGGATGCGGTAAAAACCTTGTCACGCAAAAAAGAATAATTATATCCGTCACAGCTTAAATCAGGTCCGGAACCGTTTTCATAAACAACGCTCTTGCCTGATATTGCGGAATTGCTGTCTTTGAATATCAAATATGTATCGGTTACATACTTATTCTGATTTGCCGCAGATACAAGCGATGAATAAACGTTAAGCGCACTCTGCGACACACCGGGATTTCCGTATTCCGTTATATTCAAAAAATCCTCATTGCTCTTCAGCCCTCTTAAAAATCTGTCCAGAACGCCTATTTCATCATTAAAAGCACTGTACTGTGTTTTAAAAGAGGTTGAGTATATATCCAAGTATTTACTTTTTGCAGAACGGATCATTGCATTATACATTATACTTAAAACCAAAACAAATGCAACCGTCATTGCCAAAACTGCCGAAAGCAGCTTTCGTTTAAGCAATTTACTCATATTATAATCTCCGGTTTGTTTTTAATCTTTTTGTTAAAAAGGAACTGTCGCCGATATGTGACAGTTCCCTGAAACCTAATTTCCCAATTTATCAAACAGAGCCTTTGCACCGCCTGCCATAGCGGTATTTTCGGCAGTACCGTCATCACTGTATCCGTTTGCAAGCGCAATAAACATATAGTTGCCCGAAGGAGCATGCACAATAGCCGCGTCAAACATTTCATCAGAATATGCAAGCGAAATGTTCGCAACTGCCGTTTCGTAAGGAAGCTTGTTTCTTATTCTGCTGTTCACGCTGCTTTGGCGCATTCTTTTATAGAGGTCGCTGTATGGGAACAGCCTGCTCTTATTATAAATATTCTGCATAAGAGCCATAATGTCATTCACACTTGTATAACTGCCGGATGCATTTCCTGCTGAAATCGGTCCTCCGAAATGCGTGGATGAGTAGCCCTTTGCACTCATGTATGCATTCAGCTTTTCGGGAGTAAAGTAATTTATCAAAGCATTTGCAGCGTCAACACTGCCCTCGCGTATAAGCTTGTCTATCAGGCTGTTTCCGTTTTGTCCCGCTACATTGGTGTCATAATCAAATTCACCGGAATATATTTTTGCACATATGTATTCCACCAAAAATGAACTGAGCGCCGTTGAATTGTTGATATTAGCCGTGTTTTTTATGTATTTATAGCTTCCGTCCATAAGATAAATACCGTATGCGTATGTGCCGGTAAGCTTTTCAAACTGCTTGTCTACCGCTTTTGAATACTCGTTTTCCGTTCCTTCGCATGCATAATCCGGAGTATTCTTTTTAGTTGTTTTCTTGGTTGTTTTCTTAGTTGTTTTTTTTGTCGTCTTTTTTGCTGTTTTATCGGCAGTCTGCTTTTTTGAATTATCTGTCTTATCGGAGGATTTCTTGCTGTCGTTATTTACAGAGGTATCCGCCGTTGTTTTTTTGCTGTCATTCTGAACAACCGCAGTTGTTTTTGTTTCCGGCTTGTCGCTGCTGTCGTAATTAATCCATACACGGACGATAAGTCCTACAAAAATGCACAAAACAGCTATTATAACAACACATAGTATTAAAAATATATTATTCTTGTTATTTTTTCTTTTTTGCATTGTGGACAGCGGTTTTCTGCCCGTATTTACAAAGAGAGAACTGCTGTTAAATCGCATGGCAATACTCCTTCCGAATATATACTGTAGGCAAGCGAGACTCGAACTCAATATGCCTTACATTTGAAAAATTGAAGTCTTTTCAACTTGTCGTCCTTGAAAGGCGACAGCCTGTCTGCGTCCTCCGTATTGAAAATTCAATAAATTTTTCTAAACGTAAGGTCGCAGAGTTTAAAAATAGGAAATTTTGAAATAAGACAAAGAAAATTCAAGAATAATACGGTCGTATATTTGCAGAATTTTCTGCTGTATTATGCGAAATTTCCATTTTTAAACCACATCGGGTTCGA
>CAKSPF010000008.1 GCA_934481345.1 uncultured Clostridia bacterium | reverse complement strand
ATATTTGCAGAATTTTCTGCTGTATTATGCGAAATTTCCATTTTTAAACCACATCGGGTTCGAGTCTCTCTTGCCTACATATAGTATAACACGATATTAAAATATAATCAAATAATTTTTTACAGCGTTTTTCAAATAAGTCCGTAATGCAGCAATCCGTAAGTTATCCCCTCATCTTTTACCGTTTTGGTAATAAAATCCGCATGACCGTCCAAAGCCGCGGCATGTCTGCCCATAGCTATTGCATTGCCGACAGCGTCAAACATGCTTATATCGTTTTCACCGTCGCCGAAAGCATATGTGTTTTCCAATGGTATCTTAAAATAATCGGCAATCGCCTTTACGCCGTTTCCCTTTCCGAAACCGCACCTTGAAATATCGCCGTAAAGCCCCTTTGTATGCATATATATATTAAAAATGCCGTCAAATTCTTTTCTCATGGCAATGCATTGTTCTTTATTGTCATAAAACACACTGAATTTATAGACTTTTTGATTTTTATATTTGACGTCATCGGAAAAGGCATCTTTATTGATACTGAAAGTATTTATCCACTCGTTGAAACGTCTGCCGTTAAGAGCGGGAACATAGCATGTTCCGCGTCCTTCCAGCGTATAATGAACTCCGTGCCGCTCCATGTAGTCCACGATTTTTTTAAGAGCCTCATCTTCAACCGGGAAATCCGCTATGCACTTGCCCTCGGCCTCGATGCAATTACCGCCCGATGTGACAGCTCCGTCAAAGTAATTTATTACATGACCCGCATACGCTTTCGCCCTTCCGGTACAGAGGATTGTAAGATAGCCGTTTTTTTTCAGCTTTTTCAGTGATTTTAAGGTTTCTTCGGTAGGAACCGTTATTCTGCTTTCATCATCAGTTATCGTTCCGTCACTGTCAAAAAAGACAGCGCCTTTATAATCAGACATTCAGAACACCCCTTATATCTTGTCAAATACATTTCTCCGTACGCGGCGCATCAGTGTAAGGCATACCGCAAGCGACGCACACTCGGCAATCGGGAAAGACCACCATATCGCGTCCAAATTGCCCGTAAGCGACATAAGATATGCCACGGGAATAAGCACAATAAGCTGCCTTGCGATAGAAATATACAGCGCATACATTCCCTTTCCGACAGCCTGAAATACGGAAATCGAAACAATGGCAATACCTGCCGCAAGAAAGCTGATACTTATTATTCTGAGAGCCGGTACACCTATTTCCAGCATTTTTTCAGATGCCTTGAACATTTTGAGCATCGCACCGGGGACGGTCTGAAAAATCACAAAACCTATAAACATAAGCGTCATCGCATACATTCGGCACAGACGGATTGTTTTTTTGATTCTTTCGGGATATTTTGCTCCCAAATTATATGCAATTATCGGAACCATACCGTTGTTCAAGCCGAATACGGGCATAAATATAAAGCTCTGAAGCTTAAAGTACACCCCGAAAACCGCCGCTGCCGTAGGTGTAAATTTAATTAAAATTTTATTCATGCAAAAAGTCATAACGGAGCCTATCGACGCCATAAGAATTGACGGAACGGCTACCGAATATATTTTTTTGACAATATCCTTCTGCGGAAGCATTTCCGATATTTTCAGGTTAATCTCATGATTTAATTTATGATTTAACGAAAACGCTATAAACATTGCTATAATCTGTCCTATAACGGTTGCTGCTGCAGCGCCTGCAATACCCATCTTCGGGAAAGGTCCGATACCGAAAATCATGCACGGATCAAGGATAATATTTATAACCGCGCCTATTCCCTGGCTGAACATTGTGCATATTGTCCTGCCGGTAGACTGCAAAAGTCTTTCAAAGCAAAACTGACCGAATATTCCGAAAGAAAATGCCGAGCATATTTTGAGATACGTTGTGCCGTAATCTGCAATTACAGCCGAATCAGTCTGCAATTCAAAGTATATTTTTGAAAAGACAAGTCCCAAAAATGCAAATACCAGGAAATTCATTACGCCGAGAAAAACAGATATATTTGCGGTTTTATCGGAATATTTGTAATTTTTCTCGCCGAGATAACGCGAAAGGAGTGAATTAACTCCGACACCTGTTCCGGTTCCGAATGCTATCATAAGACTCTGAAACGGGAAGGCAAGCGATACGGCAGTAAGCGCATCTTCATTTATCTGAGCCACAAATATGCTGTCTACTATATTATACAGAGCCTGCACAAGCATTGATACAATCATCGGCAGGGAAATATTGATTATAAGTTTGTTTACATCCATTACTCCCATTTTATTTTCGCGTATTTCACTCATGTATTATCCCCCTTAAAACTGATTTTACATAAAAATTCGCCGGATTTCGACCGACGAACTTTATGATAACATTTATTATGCAAAAAGTCAATTTCCGCTTTATACATAAAACAAGCGCAAAATATCCATATATTTGTTAAGTATTAGCTCAGGCACATACTCTGAAAGCCTATTGCCTTTCCCAATATCCATGTCTGATTCAGCTCATCTCCCGATACATACATGGGCTGATAAGCCGGATTTTCCGCAACAAGCATTAACCCTTCGGGCGTTTTGTATACTCTTTTCAAAGTAGCCTCATCACCGATTACCACAGCTGCAATCTCGCCGTCGTCCACTGTGCTTTGCTGCTTGATAAATACTATATCTCCGTCTGCTATGCGTGCGTTAATCATACTGTCACCCTTTGCGGTAAGGCAAAAATCCGCATTTGCATTTTCACCCGTTGCAACAACATATTCATACTCCTCATTGCAGAAAATCGGTGTTCCGCAGGCTATCGAGCCAAGCATGCGTATCTTTTTGATTTGCTGTGCCGATCCCGGACTGCTGTCAAAAGGCAGCGTTTCATATCCGTACAAAAGGTAATCGGTGGAAACACCGAGTATCTGAGCAATAACCGCCACCGTATCGGCATGCGGTTTTTGAAATCCCGTTTCCCATTTACTGATCATAACTCTGTCTGTTTTTAAATTGTACTGATTTCTTAAAATATCCGTGAGCATTGCCTGTGTAATGTGCTTATCCTTGCGTGCCTTTTTGAGCCGTGCGCCGAATTCGGACATGCATTAATCATTCCTTTCCTTAGTGCAAAAATGTGTCGGTAACAGAAACACTTGCTTTTTATTCTATATATAGCATATCACATTTGTTCCTTTAACGCAACAGTTTTTTTAATTTTTTTTAATTTTTTCAAAAAATGTGTTGACAACGACAACATTTGATGTTAATATAAATGTGTCGAAAGCGAAAACAGCAGAAAATTCACTGTTGCTGTCGAAAAATTAAAATAATTGTCATACCGACCGAAGGGAGTATCGTACATTATGATCAGAATACTTAAAAACATGGATTTATTGTCTCTTTTAAAATTATTGACTCCGGTTTTTCTTCTTTTAACGGGTTCAATACTGGAAAATATGATATTTTAGTTTACAAAAGTCGTGAGGTAGTGTAAAATGAAACGAGAATTAATCTGCCCTGTTTGCAGCCGAAAATTTGAAACAAATAAAAACGCGCAGAAGTACTGCTCGCCAAAATGCAGACGAAAGGCAAACTCTGCCGCAAATTTTGAAAAACAGAGTGTATTTAACTGTGCATGGTGCGGAAAAGAATTCATTTCCGAACGAAGCAAAAAATACTGCTGCGATACATGCCGCGTAAATGCAAACAGACCGTCGGCAAAAAGGAAACCAAAAACCGAGCCGCAGTATAAACTGAGCACGATAGCCTTTCTGAGCCGCAGTCTTGGCATGAGCTACGGACAGTATGTAAGCAAATATCAATTAAAATAAAAGAGGTCCTGTATATGCACGATGAACTCACACCTTCGGATATCAAAAAAATGAAAGAAGAAATCGAATATCGCATTCTGACTATGCGTCCAAAACTTATTGAAGAAGTAAAGCGGACGCGTGAATTCGGAGATTTAAGCGAAAATTTCGAATATAAAGAAGCCAAAAAGAATAAAAACCGCAACGAAAGCCGAATAAGATACTTAAATAATATGATTCGTACTGCTCGAATCGTGGAGGAAAACCCGGATGATTCAAGCATAGGTATAAATGATATTGTGGAGTGCTACATTCCAGACATGGAGCTTGATATGACAGTGCGGATTGTCACTACTGTAAGGAACGATGCCTCAAAGGGATTTATAAGCAAAAATTCTCCGTTCGGAGCCGCAATTTTCGGAAAATCCGCAGGTCAAACCGTAACGGTTGACTCTCCGGACGGCAGTTATGAGGTTATAATAAACAAAATCACCAAATCAAACGGTGACAACGCCGGAGATATTGCACCTTACTGATTTTTTAATGTTTGTACAATAACGGTATTTTTTCAGTTTATTTAATCCGTCATAATCCCGGGCATGTATTTTCGAACACTCTATATTACATTTGATAATATATGTTAAATATTTATCAATGTTGCATAGAGTATATTGCTTTAACTTCCCGCAAATCACAGTATCTATTTTTCACATCCTTTAGGTTTCCCGCGAAAAACCTAAAGGGATTGCCTTGCGGCAATCCCTTTGGTTCCTATCCATGGTTCCCCGAACTTGTATAATAATTCTCCCGGCACGGAGAACACCCACCGTTTTCAAGAAACGCTATTGTATTTGCTGATATTAATATAATACATTTTTTGCAAAAAAAACATATAAAAATATTGCTTTTGCATGTATTTATGTTGTATAATACAATCAGAACAATTTTAACGGAGGTATATTTATGGAACTGCTCAAATTTTCCAATACAAATATAGATATGTTTTTTGTACAGGCAGGTCATCAGGATTGCGTACCCGGATATTCAAACAATCTTTCGCCCGACCACAATTATATACTTCATTTTATTACTGACGGAAAAGGTTTTTTTAAAATCGGCGGAAATGTATACAGCTTAAAAAAAGGCGATGCTTTTTTTTCCCCATCGCAAGTACCGGCTTATTACTGTGCCGATATTGATAATCCGTGGAAATATATGTGGTTTGAAATATACGGCAAAACAGCCGAAGACTTTTTTGAATCAATGGGACTCAATGCCGAATCCCCAATATATCAGACAACCGACACAAACTCAATTATTAAGCAGTTTGATAATCTTTTCAAAGCATATAACGAAAGAAATGAATACGTCTATATAGCCGAACTTTTTAAGCTTATGGGTATCATGAGTGAAACAAATAATAAAAGCGTTTTAAAGAAAGTTACCGGAGTAAAGGAATACACTAACCTCTGTATAAATTACATAAAATCAAATTACAAAAACAAAATTACCGTTGACGCCCTGTGCGAAGTTGCCAATATTGAACGGAGTTATCTGTTCCGCATTTTCCGCAAGCATGTCGGAATGAGTCCGCAGCAATATGTTATCGAATATAAACTTGCCATGGCGGCAAAACTTTTGGAAATCGGCGAGCTCAATATTTCCGAAATTGCCAAAAACGTCGGCTATGACGATCAGTTTGCTTTCTCCAAGCTATTCAAAAAACAATACGGCATATCTCCGCTCGAATACAAAAAGAATTCCATTTTGTATCGAAAAAAGGTATTGTCCAGCTTTTATACAGAAAGCCAAAAAGCAAAAAAATAAATATGTAACAAAAAACCGGATACGCATTTCGCGTATCCGGTTTTATCATGCTTCTGTTTTTTGTTGTTTTCTCAGTTGTTTTTTCCGTTCTTTCTTCATTTTTCTTTTAATTGCCCTGTCATCAAATATTGAATACACTACAGGGATTACAAAAAGTGTAAGAACCGTACCTACCGTAAGACCTCCGACCAATACAACCGCAAGCGGCTGCATCATTTCCGCTCCGCTCGCACCTATTGCAAGAGCCATAGGCAAAAATCCGAGGATAGATGTGAGCGATGTCATAAGAACAGGACGCATTCTTGTCTTGCCGGCATGCACCAAAAGCTCTGTTCTGCTCAAATCCGGAGTTTCTTTTTTCGATGTATTTATAAAGTCTATAAGTACGATTGCGTTGTTTACGACTATACCCATAAGCATCAGTATACCTATACAGCTTACAACCGAGAGAGGACTGCGTGCTATTACAAGCGACAGCACAACTCCTATCATTGCCAGCGGAAGTGTAAACAGTATTATAAACGGCTGAATTAAGTTTTCAAACTGAGCAGCCATTACCATATACATAAGCAGTATTCCGAGAAGTATTGCAAGCAGAAGTGACTGCATCGCCTCAATCATTACGGTGTATGTGCCGCCTGTTGACTGGCTCACGCCGTCCGGTGCCGGGTATTTCTGCATTTCCTTGTTGAACTTATTGTTTACGGTTCCCATATCGGTTCCGTACAGGGTTCCGGTAAGCGTGATTACTCTTTTCTGGTCAACGCGCTTTAAAGTGGTGTAGCCCTCTTTTTCGGAAATATCCGCAACATCCGAAAGTGCAATCCATTGTCCTGTCATGGTCCGTATCTGCATATTTTTGAGCAAATCGGTTTCATCGGCGTAATGTTCCGGGTAAACCACGTTAATGTCATATTCCGTACCGGATTCGTTATACCGTCCTGCGGTTAAACCGTTCTGAATATTTTTTACCATTGTTGCCACGGTTGCTGTACTCAAACCGTATCTGGAAGCCTTTGCAGAGTCTATAACCATGTGCATTTCAGGCTTTTTGTCCGCTATTGAGGTGTCTGTTTCAACCACACCGTCTATTTTTGCAAGCACTTTTTCCGCTTGGAGCACATATTTCTCCAGAACCTTGTCATCATTTCCGGAATATTCAAACTCCAATCCTTCGGAAGACATCATCGAAGAATCTGATGCACTGACGGTTATAACAGCACCCGAAATATCGGAAAGAGATTTTCTCAGCTGCTGTGCAACTGCGTTTGTATCGTCCTTCCTTTTATCCTTCAGCGAAACGGTAATTGACGAAGAATTTGCCGAAGTGCCGCCGAGCATACTTGTCTGACCGCCCGAACCGACAGATGTGAAAACAGTATCAACATTTTTGTTTTTCATTATGGTGTCTTCTATTTTAAGAGTTATGTTGTTTGTACTTTCAAGCTGCGAACCCTCCGGAAGTGTAACGGAAACGGTTACCGTTCCCTCGTCCGTATCACCCATCAAAGACATTCCGAGAAATGACAGCACCACAAGACTCAGTATGAACAACCCGAATACGCTTCCCATGAATATTTTTCTGTGCGAGAGCACATACCTGAGTCCGCGTTCATAAACAACATAAACCTTATCCATAAACTTTGCAAACGGATTTAAAATAAATCCGAGTTTTTTGTTCGGCTTGTTTTCCTTGATTTTTGATGATAGCATCGGCACAAGCAAAAACGTTGTTATAAGCGAGGCAAGCTGTGAGAAAATAATTGTAAATGCAAGCTGCTTAAACATTACCGCCATCATATTGTCTATAAACAGTATCGGTACATATACGATACACGTTGTAAGAACAGATGCAACAACGGCTCCCACTACTTCCTGAGCGCCTTCGATTGCCGATTTCTCGGCATCTTTTCCAAGCTCGCTTCTGTGTCGGAATATATTTTCGAGCACAACTACAGAGTTATCCACGAGCATACCTACGCCGAGCGCCAGTCCGCCGAGCGACACAACGTTCAGCGTCATGTTTGAAAAATACATTCCTATAAATGTTGTAATTACCGATATAGGCATTGATATGCCTATTACCATTGACGTCTTGAAGTTTGCAAGGAACAGCAACAAAATGAACACCGCAAGCAGTGCGCCGGATACAGCATTTTCGGCAACGCTTGATATGGAATCCTTGATGTAGCTTGCCTGTTCCATAGTCATATTGTATGTAAATTTGGGATTTTGCGCTTTTATTTCATCAAGCGCAGCTATTACACCGTCTACAACGTCAACGGTATTTGCGTCCGATTCCGCAGTGACAGACAGCGAAATAGCATTTTTGCCGTTCAGCCTTGCCATCGTTTCAATGTCCGAATATGTATCCCTAACCGTTGCAACGTCCGTTAAGTATACTATCTGTCCGGACGAGGTTGTAAGCGGAACATAGCCTATATCGTCAACCGAACTGAATTTTCCGATTGCCCTTACCGCAAGCTTTTTGCCGCGGTTTATTACCGTTCCCGACGGCAGGTTTACATTTTGCGACGATATAGCTGTTACCACATCATTCATGGATACTCCGTAGCCGAAAAGCTTTTCGGGGTCCACTTCTACTTCGATTATTCTGTCCTGTCCTCCCGATACGGTAACGGAAGCAACGCCGTCTACTGCTTCAAGCTTGTTTTCCACATTGTCCTCGGCAAATTTTTTTGTTTGTATCTCGTCATACCCTTCATAGGATATGCTCATCATAGCCGCCGGCATCATGGAGGTATCAAGCTTTAAAACCATCGGATCTTCGGCGCCGTCGGGCAGATAGCTTTTTACAAGGTCTATTTTATCGGAAATATCCTGTACGGCTTTGTCCATGTCGGTCTTTGACGAAAACTCAATCATTGTCATGCTTGTGCCTTCGGAGGACTGGCTTGTTATTGTCTGTGCACCGGATACCGAGCTTACTGCGCCCTCAATGGTTTTGGTAACAAGATTTTCCACTTCTTCGGAACCTACATTCGGATACGAAGTATATACCAATGCCATGGATAATTCTATATCCGGCATAAGCTCAATGGAAAACATACTTAAAGAATAAATTCCTATAACCACAAATATAAGCACGACCATTGTTACCGCTACCGGACGCTTAACTGAAATTCTGCTTAAGTTCATAAATATGCCGTCCTTTCACGAAACTATTTAGAAGTGATTTTTATATCATTGTTTTTGTCCGACAAATACTCTTTGCCTTCTACAATGATCTTGTCGCCTTCGTTTATGCCGGAAAGAACCTGTATTCTCTCACCGTCGGTAACACCTGTTTCAATAGTCTTCTTTTCCGCTTTGCTTCCGTTTGCGACATAAACATACTGTTCGTCGCCGGATTGCAGGACGGAGCTTGCGGGGATAACAAGCGCGTCTGCTACTTTATCGGTTGTGAGAACAACATCGGCAAGCATTCCAACCTTTATTTTGCCTTTATCGTTAGGAATGGAAACCTTTACGGTAAACATGCCCGTTGCGTCGTTTTTTGTTTCTCCCACAACGCTTATTATTCCCTTTTCATTGCTTTCTTTTGCGGACTTGATGCTGATTTTTGCTTCATCTCCGACAGATAAATAACCTATTACCGATTCGGTAACATTTATTTCAACATCAACCGCATTAGAATTTTTAATCGAAAAGGCTTCTATACCCTGTGATGCCGTCTGACCTACGGAAACCGTTTTTGAAGATATGTATCCGGAAATCGGAGCTTTCACCGTACAGTTTGCAAGTGCCTCAGCAGCAATATCCACAGCGGCTTTCGCCTGTTCCACAGCCGCCTTTGCGCTTGCTTCGGACTGCGGTGCTATTACGGATTGATTTAAGTTTGCGCTTGTCTTTGCGCTGTCGAGTGCAACTTTGGCATTATCAAGAGCTGTTTTTGCGCTGTCCAATGCGACCTGGCTTATTGCGCCTATGTCAAAAAGAGTTTTTTGTCTGTTGTAATTATCAAGCGCAGTATCATAATTAGACTGTGCATTTGAAAGTGCCTGGTTTAACGAAACCTGCGTCTGTGCATTGCTTCCGTTTTTCACATTATTATAGGCTGCTGCGGCGCTGTTGTATGCTGCCTGTGCCTGATTATAAGAAAGCTGATATGACGTGGAATCTATTTTCATAAGGGCAGAGCCGGCCTTTACGAAATCACCGATTTCCGCATAAACTCTTTCGACCGTTCCCGATGCCTTCGGCGAAACGCTTGCCGACGCCGTTGCCTTTACTTCTCCGGTATAGCTTACAGTGCTTGCGACAGTATCTGTCGTTGCTTCGCTTACCGTTACATTAGTCGCGCTTGTTTGCTGTTTCTTTTCTTCTTTTTTGCCGCAGGCTGTAAATGTCAGCGCAATTGATGCCGCGGTTAAAACTGCTATAATTCTGTTTCGCATTGATATTCCTCCTACAAACCTATTGTGACTTCATACTTGTATTTTTCGACTGCCATACGATAGCTGAGTTTTGCATTTGCATATGTAACCTGTGCGTCATACAAATCATTTATTGTTTTTGTAAGTTCGAGATTTGTTATCATTCCGAGCTCATATTTAACTTTTGCCGAGTCATATTCCTTAACCTTCATGTTATATGTAAGCTCAGCGGTGTTCATGTCTGCCTTTGCTGTTAAAATATTATTATAACAGCTTTTTATTGAGAGAGTTATAAGCTTACAGGTATTTGTGTAGTCGTAATCCGCCTGAACATATGCCGCATTTGCCTGATTGTATACGGCAGAAGCCTCTGTGAGAACGTCCGACAAATCAAAATACATTTTTGCAAGATCTCTGCTTTCTTTCAGCGCAGTAAGGTCATAACGTGTTTCGACAGCAGATGCCGCATCCGAAACCACATCGCTTTCATAATCGGAGCACTCTATTTCATCCGTTATTACAATGCTGCAATTTTCCGTATCTTTATTAAGAAGAATTTTCAGATTTTCATATGCCAGATCACGCTGAAGTTCATATGAATTCAAAGCGTTTGCCGCTCTCTCGACAGCTATGGAAGCATTTTCATAATCAAGCTTCGGTATCAGCCCGAGCGCATATTGAGCGTCCACAACATTCTGGTTGGCAACAGCAAGCTCATATGAATTCTGAGCGGCATTTACAAGCTTGTTCATAAGTCCGCAGTTGTAATATGCCTGCGTGGTGTCATATGCTATAGTTCCCTTTATCTGCTCGTTTTTCTTCTGAGAAAGCCGCAGCTGCATTCTGGCAGCTTCAAGACCGTAGCCGTTCTTGGCGCAATACATCGTTTCAAATCCGTCCGGAAGTCTTACGGATGCTTTTTTCATACGCAAATATGTTATCTCGGCGCTTTTAATATTTATTTCATTTCCGTATTGTTCGAGTTCATTTGCTCTGAGCTTTTCGTTTCCGTCATATGCCATTTTTATTGCGTCGTCAAGGCTTAAACTGTACACTGTCGGTTCGCTTTCGGCACTGTCATCGGTCACATAAATTGCCGTAGGTCCGTCTTCTCCGCCGATTACTGCCGTATCGTCAGCAAAGGATGTACCTGCGGTTGAAAAAGCAATAACAAAAGCCGCAATTGCTAAGTATGATTTTTTCATGGTGTTTAATCCTTTCTTATATGTATTTTCCCTGCAAATTATCTATTTCTTCAGTCAGCAGTGAATTTATTTTTTTGGAAAACCGCGTCATTTGCTCAATTTCCTCATCTGTAAAAGAAGTTATAACTTTTTTGATAAATCTGCCTAACACCTCCATATTCTTGTCAAAAATTTTTCTGCCGTCCTCCGTTATTATAACAAAGGTATTTCTGCGGCAGTTTTTATCGGTAACGCGGGATACAATTCCGCGTACCTCAAGCGATTTCAGGCTTCGCGAAACAGCCGGTACCGATACGCCCATATCTGTTGAAATCTCATTTACCGTGATGTGTCTGCCGTTATTTTCCTCTTCGTATTTAAGCGTCGTGTCCAGAAGGGCAAACTCAGCCGGAGAAAGCTCGGAAAGTAGCAGCGCGGGATTTCGCCTTTTGCCGCTTCTCAGTATCATATATGCCAATTCCGTGTATTTTTTATTTCTGCTAATCAAAAATTTCCCTCCCTGACAATTAATGTTTCACCTGTTAACAATTAACCTTGTTAACTATTAACAAGTGTAACATTAATAAATATATATGTCAATTTTTAAAAACCATTATTGTATGTTATATATAAAACTAAAAACCGCATAATTATTTTTTTGTTCAATTATGAAAAATAAAAAGACATGATACCAAAAATAATTAATGGTACCATATCTTTGTTAATTTATCGCTGATACAGTAATAGTTTTTCTGTTTAAATGCTAAAACGACTTGTTTCAATATAACTTACTCGTCATATAATTTAAACCAAATACCGCCTTTACCATAGTAATCAAGACCAAAAACAAGTTTAGGCTTTGGATCGTCTTTTCTTACAAGCATAGTTATCCAACCCTCTGTACTTGCTCCGGCATACAGCATGCCTTTAAGCTCCGGCTTGGGATCATCCAAAACATATATATCAGGCATTTCTTCATTATTAGAACTGAATGATTTAAAGTAGTAATCGGAAACGTCAAATGCTCCTTCGCCTTCAATGTCCAATACTGATACTGCAACTTTTGCAACAATATATTCATAATTATCATCCTCAGGATAACTATTATATTCACTTGCATTTTTCAGTTTTTTCATTGCTTCTTTACCGCGCTTTATTTCCATTACACGCACTGAAATACTGCATGCGTCATTACCCCAAAGCTTCCCTTTATCATAAATCTGAACAGTATCAAGCGGAGCGGGATTATTTCTTGAATATTCATTCTCAGCGGCAACAGGCGCATTGTTGCCGACCTCCGCCTGTCTTATCTCTTCATTCCACGAAACCGGTACTCCGAGTGCTTCACCCATTGCGCGGAGCGGAAGGTATGTTCTGCCGTTTACTTCAAGCGCAGGAGGATCGGAAGTAAATTCCTTACCGTTGACCAGCACTTTAAAATCTACCGGATTTGCCGCATACTGAACGGCAAACACTCCTGCTGTAGCAAAGAGCGTCGCTCCTGCCAAAAAACCGCAAATAAATCTTTTCACTTTTCATTTCTCCTTATAATAATATTATTTGTTTATAACAATATATTCGGCAAACAAATGAGGAACCTGTGCCTGAGCGCCGAGAACAGTTGTATAACTTTTTATTCCGTTCATTTTCCCATACATGGTTATGATATCATCTTCAAGTATACGGCTTTCATTTTTATCTTTTCTTGTATAATTTACATATATTACATTGCTCCATATATCCCATTCACCCCTGGTTAACGCAACTAACAGAATTATATGTTCGCCGTCCTCCTCCACCTGCTGAACCTTACCGCTGAAAGTTGCATAAGTACCTTTGTATTTTTGCGGATCTCTTGCAATATCGCTGTATGACAGCGTGCTGCACATTGACTTGTACTCTTCCGGAGATATTACATTTTTTTCTCTTGCTTCATAATTTTCAAATGCTGTATTATTCCTTGTAATACTGTTTTCTTTTGGTGTACTGCTGTTTAAACCTGAAATACAAAGCATTATGCACAAAGCCAGAATAATTCTGATAATTAAGGTTTTATTTTTAAATTTTATACGCATCTCGGACCAATTCGCTATTGAAAACACGAGAATGCAGATAAAAACCGCTGCCCAAATAATCATTCCTGTTTTTTCATCAAACCGTAAAGCGCAAACCTCTTTTATAACCGTCTTTGCCAAAGCTAAAAGCGAAAATATATATATAATCAAAATAAAAGGATTTGCACGCCTTATTTTAATAATATTATTTTCCGCATACGGACCCAGCTGCGGAGAACCATACGCACCCATTTAATCATCACCTTTGTGTATATGTTACATATTATGTTACAAATTATAACATATGATTATATCCTATGTCAAGTTAAAATTAATCTTGAGTGAGGTGCGCTATATGAAAGAAAAACTTATTATAAGCAAAAAATCATTAAAGGGCGAAGACGGATACACGACTTTTTCTGTACGGATAAAAGAAAAAACCGCTGCCCGGCTGAGTGAGTTATCTGCAGAAACCAACCGTTCCCGCAACGAACTGATAAATATTTTACTTGACTATGCGTTAGAAAACATTGAGGTTAAATAACTTTCATTCCCGGTGTATTTTAAATTTCTTTATGAAAAAACGGAACTGTGACATACAATCACAGTTCCGTTTTGTTAATATATTTCATATATCAGCTTTATTGCTTCGGCTCTTGTAATAGTGTTAAGCGGTTTGACGCTTCCGTCCTCGTAACCGGAGATAACTTTGAGTGCGTACAGTCTGTCAAAGCCGTCCTTTGCCCAGCCGGGGATACTTGCAGAATCGGTAAATACCGCGTCCGAAGTTTTGATATTTTGGTTTAATATCCTGGAAAGCACAGTCACAGCCTCGGCTCTGGTGAGTTTGGCATAAGGATCGAATACAACCTTTGAGCCGTCTGCTCTTCCCTGCATGATGTTAAGCTCCGTGAGCGCCTTGACATGGTTTACCGCCCAGTTCGGTATGCTTGCCGCGTCATCTGTTTTAAGCTCCTTATCCGTATAACTCTTTATATCCGTTTTAAGCATATTTGCCACCATTACGGCAAATTCTGCTCTTGTGATATTATTTGAAGGATTAAAATATGTCCTGCCGTCCTGTTCAACACCGTTTACAACCTTTTGATTATTCATATATGTTATATACGGTCTTGCCCAGTGTGAGCCTATATCGGAAAATTTATTGTCATATTCATTTCCGCCCAAAGTGTAATATGCCGTCGAATACAAATCTGCATTGTTTTTTACGGTAACGCTTATTTTATGCATAAGATTATCCGCAAAAACAAGGTTTATGCAGTTATTTTCGAGTACGGCTTCGGTATCGCTGCCGTCCACCTTCAGAGAAATGTTATTTGCCTCGAGTCCTACACCGTCGGAATTTGAAAATGCAATTTTAACCTGTCCCTGTTCCGTGCTTTCAAAGGTTACATCCGTATAGCTGTTATTTCCTGCCGTAACGGTTACATTAATGCTGACTGCATAACCGCCTGCACTTGCCTCTATTATACCCTTTCCCGTACTGCTGCCGGCGGTATAATATCCGTTAGTGTCTATTGTGCCTATATCGCCGCTTGACGGTATGCATTTCCACTCAAAGCAGCTGTCATCCGCAATAAGCTCCTTATGTCCCAAAAATGCTGCCGCGGTAAGATTCACAGACTCATTCACGGCAACTGTCAGATCCCACTGCACATTGCCTGTGTCCTGATTATAAAGCGTGATTTTATCGGGTGTTTCATAGCTGTTTACGGTTGCGCTGCCTTTGGCGTTTCCGGCTTCGGCATAAACCGTAACCTCGCCGTTTCCGGTTATTTTCACTTCGGGATTTGTGCTCTGCGTGCCGTCCGGTGCAGTATAAACAACTCCCTCCGGGACGGGCGATTTATAGTAATTCGCATCGGTTGCAAGAACGTTGAACTTCTGCGTTGCGCCCGACAGATAATTTTTTCCGTATGGGTACAAAAACAACTTTTCGGAATTTCCGCTTGCTTTTGCCGTGTTCAAAAGACCTATGAAGGTTGCCACCTGACGCGGGCTTCCGTCAGACGGCTTGTTTATTACTGAGAAATTATCGTTTCCGGGATAAACTCCGCCTATACTCGTCGAACCGCCGCCGTCAAGATTTACTGCGTCCACACAGCCGAGCTCCTTCATTCTTTTTGCAAGGGTGTTGAGCCGAACCCCGTAGCTATGCCCGGTCTGTCTGCCGTCTATTGTATAGAAAATCAGTGTTCCGTCCTCTTTTATACCAAACGCGCTTCTGGGTGCAGCGGCTTCATCAACATTGAGCACCTCGCCGTTTTTTATAAGTCTGCCGCCAAAGCAGCCAAGTATATACTTTGCGTCATTCCAGCGTGCGTCGCCCTCGGCGGTAGTATTTACCGTGACTTCGTCGCCCTCTTTAAACAGCTCCAGCTGGCTGTACACCTCCGGCGGAACGCGGTCATCGGCGGTAAGAACTATTTTGCCCTTCGGAATTTCAATTTCGCCGTCGGATTTGACAACACTTTCCACTACTCCCTTTACGGTGCTTCCCATTGTGAGATTTCCGTCCAAAGAGCCTATTATAACATTAAGTCCGGAGTCCGTTGCCTTAGTGGTACTGCCGAATTTATCGTCAAGCATATATATAACATACGGTTGGCGGTACTTGTTAAAATTATCAATGGAAATTGTGTTTTCCCCGACAGTAACGGTAGTATTTATTGTAAGCCATGAAATAAACGCACTTCCGTCGGAATTTATTCCTATAGCGTCCATTGAGGTCGGGTCCTTTGTTACCAGAACTCCGTCAACTACCTGATGACTCATGGGGACGCCCGTTTTAAACGAGAAAAAATCCGAATTCATGAGCATTACCGGGTATATTCCTCCTGCAGTAAGTGACGCTGCCATATTTGAAATATTCTTCTTGCCGTACAGATAGGTATCGTTAACTACGACAGGAACCAACGTATCGTTGGGCTTGTATTCCACGAAATTCTCCGTTTGCAGACCCACTCCGGACTGGTCGCTGTAAAAGCTGTTTGTAACCAATGTAGCTCCGGGGCCTATATCCACATGCGATTTGGTTACGCTTTCGCTGCCGAGTACAGAAGCAAAAACGCTTGTTTTCATTACAAGCAGTGCAGCAGTAACAATGCACGTTAATTTTTTTATTTTCATGTATATCATTCCTTTGAATTTTTTAAATAAACAGTTATCGGCTCACTTTTAGGTATATTAAATGTTTTTCATAATTATATCAGATAAGCCCCCTTATTTACAAGAAAAAAACATTTATTTAATTTAAACTTCATATTTTATTCATATAAATGTACTTGACACGGCTGAATTTTAAAAATATAATTAAATGTAATATCAAATACATAAAAATTATGGGAGATGACCTTATGAAAAAAGCGATTATTGCCGCGCTGACACTCATATTGATAATTGCAGGCTGCGGCAAAAATAACGGCAAAACCACACCGTCAGAGGACAAAAAGCCAAAAACAACCCAAAGCGAAAATGTAAAGAAAAGTGAAAATAAAAATGAAACAAAAGACTCAGAGCAAAAAAGCAGCAAAAATGACAGCGGCATAAAAAACAAAGAAGGCGAAACCGTTACCGCAGACGATTTGAGCAAGCTTATCGAAAAAGCAAATGACCCGTCCACAGACGAGGAAACAAAAAAAGAGCTTTTAAACGAAATTGATTATATCTTAAAACAGGCCGAACAGTAAAACGGTACGGGGATTATATCCCCATACCGTTTATTTTTTTACATAAACTTTTAAATTTTTGCCGTCGCCGACATCTACGCAAACAGTGCTGCCGGCTTCTATTTCAGATGAAAGTATAAGTGATGAAACGTCGTCCTCAATGGAATTTTGAATTTCACGTCTTATCGGTCTTGCTCCGTACCTCGGATTATAGCAATTATCCAGAAGTCTTTCTTTTGCAGCCTTGCTCATCTCAAATCCGACTCCCATTTTGTCAAGTTCAGCCGTCATATCTTTAAGCATCAAGTCCACAATCTGCAAAAGCTCATCCTTTGTAAGCTCTTTAAATTCGATAATTTCATCAACGCGGTTGATAAACTCCGGCCGGAAAATCTCTTTGATT
Source organism: uncultured Clostridia bacterium (assembly GCA_934481345.1). Taxonomy (GTDB): domain Bacteria; phylum Bacillota; class Clostridia; order UMGS1810; family UMGS1810; genus CAKSIN01. The sequence continues at coordinate 101,878 of CAKSPF010000008.1, read as the reverse complement.
GCCTGCGAAATTTTCACACTCATGCCGCTGTCCGCATTCAAAAATCCCATTCCCGAAGCCGAACCCACACTTGTGCCCGCATTGCTTGTCATAATAATAATCGTATTTTCAAAATTTACCGTTCTGCCCTGAGCGTCTGTTATTCTTCCGTCATCAAGAATCTGAAGCAGAATATTAAACACATCCTGGTGCGCCTTTTCTATTTCATCAAGCAAAATCACGGAATACGGACGTCTGCGAACTTTTTCGGTAAGCTGACCGCCGTCGTCATAACCGACATATCCCGGAGGAGAACCGGTAATTTTTGCGACGGAGTGCTTCTCCATATATTCCGACATATCCATTCTGATAAGTGCATTTTCGTCATCAAAAAGGCTCTCAGCCAAAGCTTTTACCAGCTCTGTTTTACCCACGCCCGTAGGACCGACAAATATGAATGATACCGGGCGCTTTTTGGTAAGCTTAAGCGCTCTGTTTCTTCGTACTGCCTTTGCAACGCTTGAAACGGCTTTATCCTGTCCGACAATTCTTCTGTGAAGTCTGTCTTCTAAGTGCAGCAGCTTTTCCTTGTCGGTTTCGGTTATATTTCTTACCGGTATACCCGTCCAGAGCTCAATAACCTTTGCAATATCCGAAACAGTTATTTTTGTTTCTTTCTGCCTTGCCCTCAAATCCTTGCGTTCGCTCTCAAGTCTGCACTTTTCTCCCTTTAAATTGGCTATTTCCTCATATTCCGGCTTTTCGGAATTTTCAGCGTTTTCTTCAAGTGCATTGAGCTTTTCATCCACAAGCTGAAGCTGTGCATTTGTTTTAATAATGTTTTTGGTATACGGGCTGTCCATGTTCAGTCTTGATGCCGCTTCATCAATAACGTCTATCGCCTTGTCGGGGAAAAATCTGTCGTTTATATACTTGCCCGACAAAACAACGGCTTCCCTTATAATATCATCATCAATTGTGATATTGTGAAAATCTTCATAATAATCCTTTGTTCCGCGGAGAATTTCTATGGTTTCGTCTACAGAAGGTTCATCAAGAATAACCGGTTGAAAACGTCTTTCAAGCGCGGCGTCTTTTTCTATATATTTTCTGTATTCGTCAAGCGTTGTAGCGCCGATTACCTGTATTTCACCCTTTGAAAGAGCCGGTTTCAGGATATTTGCCGCATTCATTGCGCCGTCTGCGTCCCCTGCGCTTACAATGGAGTGTATTTCGTCTATTACCAAAATGGTATTATCTCTTTTTGCTTCATCAATAATATTTTTCAGCCTGCTCTCAAACTGACCGCGGTACTGCGTACCGGCAACGACGCTTGATAAGTCAAGCAAATACACCTGTGCGTTCTGAAGCCTTTCGGGAACATCGCCGTCGGCAATGCGCTGTGCAATTCCCTCGGCAACGGCTGTCTTTCCGACTCCGGGTGCTCCGAGCAATACGGGATTGTTCTTGCTCCTTCTGTTGAGTATCTGAACGGAACGTTCAATTTCCTTTTCTCTTCCCACAACGCGGTCAAGAAGTGATTGTTTTGCCTTTTCGGTAAGATTTACACCGAAATTATTCAGGCACTTTTTCTTCTTCTGCTGATTTTTCATACCCTTTTTTACATCCTTGTCTTTTATGGGTATTCTTTCGGCATCATCACCGGAGGGAGATTCCATAATATTTCCGCCAAAAAGGTCGGAAAAAGCGTCGCTCAAATCTCCGTTTTCCATCATATTGCCAAAACCTTCAACCATATTTTCCAGTTCCTGCGGGTCAATAGAGAACTGCTCCGCAAGCTGGTTTACCGGTGTGATACCGGATTTTATGGCGCAGGAAAGGCAGTAGCCTTCATTTATCATATTTTTTCCGTCGGATTTGCTCACAAAGACAACCGCCGGATTTTTTTTGCAAATAGAACATAATTTCATATAGTCACCTCAACTGCAAATAACACTATAATTTATCAGCAGCTCAAAATAAGTATTGATATATATTTTAACACATGTCAGTATACAAATTCAATAATATTTTCGGTTATAAATTGTCGATTTTCAAGCAAAAAACAGTTCATTCACTGTGAATTTTACACATTCAGTACAACCATGCGGAATTTGTATCCGTCAAAAGTGTGTCCGTTCCGTACATATAAAGTATCTCATCAATATCCTTTTCCCTTACAAATTCAGACATGTTATCTCTGTAATACCTTAAATCAACAAGATATATATTTTTGTAATTATGCGAAAGGAACGCAGCAAAGCACTGCGCATACGAATCCTTTATAACAAGAAGATTTCCTTCGGCAGCGTTCGGATTTTCTATTTTTACAAGGCTGTGATTTCCGCCGAGGAAAACCGGGTACTTATCAATGCTGTTTAATTTATCCGTAAAAAATAAACTGTCCGATTTGATTTCCTTTTCACCCGCATCGCTTATTGTAACGCTTATATCATCGCCAAGCTCCCACAGTTCTATGCTGTCTGCCGGCGAAAACCAATAACCGCTGCCCGACCATGCTGTTCCGTAAAATCCGCCGTAGCTTCTCTTTTCATAGCGCGACTCATCGGGGCAGGCAATTCCGTTTACGCTACAGTATAAATCATACATTTTATAGTTGCCGAGTGAAGTGATGTGATGATCTGTTTTGTAACATATCTGACCGTAGCTTTTGCCGTTTATAAGGACTTTTCTGGGATCTATCATGCCCATGTCCGGCGTAAGCTCATCGGCTGTCGTGTACAGGCTGTCATCAATATAATTTCCGTGCAGCCGCGGTAGCTTATCATACATAATATACCCGTTTGACGGAACCATCAGAAGGGTTGACGGAATTTTTACCGTATTTGTAAAGCTGTTGAAACGCTCTATGTTTTTTTCAAAAATTTTGGTATCCGTTTCTTTCGGAGCGTTTATCAGATAACCGTCACTGCAATTATATATGCTGCCTAATGTGTTTCTGCCCATCAAAAGCGAAAAATACGAATTTACACCCACAAACAAATCCCTGCCGAGAACATGATCGCTTATATATTTTTCAAGTCCGTCCCGAAACTCCCCGGACACTACAGATTCGGCAGTGATTTTCGGAAATTTGGCATAAAAGCGTTTTTCATTGACAGAATAATCTGATTTCGGGCCAAAGACAGTCCATATGCTTATAATGAAAAAAAACGCGCAAAACAGAGCCGTGAACACATATTTCTTTCTTGGTATTTTATTCATAACGAATCCCCACTCTAAAACCGAAAATATAAAAACGGGTTATAGCTTTCCGTAACGAGTCCGGAGCAGCAAAGCACCAGAGCCGCCATACATAAGACAATCTCCGCATACATAAGGCTCTTTTTTTCTTTTAGTTTTCCCCATGCGGAACTAAACAGCGGTGTCGAAGCGACTATACCGACAATTATTGTAGGTATCCATGCAATAAGTTCATATGCTCTGCCTTCGGATAAAGTAAACATTACCTTAAGGTAATCAAACGCCGCACCGAAGCTGCTGCATGCAAAGAATATCCAGCCGATTGTCACAACAAGAAGGGTATATATATGACCTATAACAGCAGGCAGTTTCTTTAAGCGTTCGCCGTACAGATTTTTCTCCAAAAGCAAAATAACACCGTAATACAGTCCCCAGGCGAGGAAGTTCCATCCTGCGCCGTGCCAGAATCCGGTAAGCATCCACACCAAAAGTATATTAAAGCAATTGCGTGCCTTTGAGCAGCGATTGCCGCCGAGAGGTATATATAAATAATCTCTGAACCATGTGCTTAGAGATATATGCCATCTGCGCCAGAATTCCGTTATACTTTTCGATATATAAGGATAGTTAAAGTTTATACAGAAATCAAATCCCAGCATTTTTCCGAGACCGCGCGCCATATCGGAATATCCGGCAAAATCAAAGTATATCTGCAGTGCATACGCCGCTGCGCCTATCCATGCTCCGGCTGTACCGAATGAATGTACATCCGCCGAAACCGCATTCCATATTATTCCGAATTGATTTGCCAGCAAAACCTTCTTTGCAAGGCCTATTGCAAAATACCTTATACCCGTGTTAAAAATATCAACAGTTTCGTGTCTTTCGCGTATCTGCCTTTCAACATCGCTGTAGCGTACTATAGGTCCTGCAATAAGCTGCGGAAACAACGAAATATATGCCGCGAAATTCACAAAGCTGTCCGAACTTTCACATTCCTTTCTGTATACGTCGATTACATACGAAACCGCCTGAAACGTATAAAACGAAATGCCTATCGGAAGCGCAGCGCTGAAATGCGGAAGTCCCGAAAACACCGAAATATGTCTGAGCGTATCCAAAAAAAGCGAAGTGTATTTAAAAAAGCACAGCGCTCCTATGTTTAGTATGATGTTCACCGTAAGCAAAGCCTTGCGCCTGCCCTCGTTAACCGTTTTGTCTATAACGGCTGCCGAAAAATAGTTTAAAACCATAGACGCAATCATCAAAAGCACATATATCGGCTCACCGTATGCATAAAACACTAAATTGGCAAAAAGCAAAAAAACATTTTTTGCCTTAGCCGGCAAAATGTAATTTATAATAAGCACTGCCGGCAAAAAAACAAATAAAAACACCAGACTTGAAAATACCATACAAGCCCTCCAAATAAATTAATGCTTTCTTCTATTTTATGTATCCGTTGTAGATACTTGTCATTTCCGCCTGCTTGGGCGATAAAAACAACGATACATAGTTACCGTTTCTGTGCACCTTGCATTGCTGTGCAAGTTCATAGTTTTCGGCGTCATACGATCTTGCCTGATTCATAACCTCGCCGAGCTTGGTTTTAAGCGCAGCCTCAACGTTTGCCGCACCGTGCGAATCACTTGCCTCTATCATTATAATCTCATGCGGAAATGTGCCGGACATGGTGACAAAGCCTGCCGCCTGTTTAATCTGTGACGCGTCAATTCCGTACAGATTGCTCATTGCACCGCTGTCAAGAAGCATAGCGTCCGATATACCCTCTTTCTGCAATATCGCCGAACGCACCTGCGAAAGATCAACCTCAGTCTTTGCATCGGGTTTTGCCGTCGCCGCACCGTTTTGAACCGGCTGTTCCTCCGGTTTGTTTTCCGGTTCTTTTACTTCATTTTGAACATCGGCTTTTCCCTCATCGGTGTTGTTTGCGGCAGACTCGCTTTTTTCGGTATTATCGCTATCCGCGTCTTTCGGAATTTTTGTCTGTTTTGTGACTGTTTCTATTTTCTTATCTTCTTTGGCAGGCTTTTTATCCGAACACGATGCAAAACACATACAAACCGTCAAAGCCGCGGCAATAACACAAATAAATTTTTTCATTAAATTCAATCCTCCGAAACCGTGCAGCGAGAGTTTAAATTCCCGCCGCCTTTTATTTTTTTACTGTTTCAAAGCTGCCGGAACATGTGTCTTCAAATAATCTGCCCAAATTTTGTCGGCGGCAAATGTAAAGTGTATTCCCATGCCGGAAGCATCGCTGCAATATGAACTGATAAGGTTTCCGTCCGAATCCTTAAAAGCCTCCGCAACATTTAAGTAATACCACTTATTTTTTTGGCAAAGCTCTATAAGCTTTGCGTTATACTCATTTATAATGCTGTTGTTTAAAGTCGGTTTTATTATCGAGCTGGTTGATGTCATCGGTGTAACGGACTGTATTATTATATGAACGTTCGGTGCCTTTGACAAAATTCTCGATATAAGTGTATTCAGGTTAGCTGCGCAGTTGTCTGCTCCCATCGAAAGGCTGTTTATGCCGAGCATTATGTATACTTTATTTACTCCCGATGCAGCAACCGCGTCTTCTATTTTCATTTTTTGCCCGTTATATACCGGATGAATTGACTTTGCAGATACATCCCAAAGAGCATTGACCGGGCTTTGGCTTCCCGCACAAAGGAAGGTTGCATTTCCCAAGGCACCGGAAGACGCGCAGTAGTACTGAAGCGACAGCGAAACGGAATCTCCCACAATTGCCGCGTCATTGAAATATGACAAATCGACAGCGGCACTTTCGGGCACAAGCGCTTTAAAAGTAAGTTCAAATTCTGTTTTATATCCGTCATAAAGATATGTATATGCTCCGTCGGCGGTTTCAACCGTCGGTTCTCCCTCGGCAGGCTTATTTACCGCCGTATTCATCATTGTATATATTATTGCAGCCGTTTCTGCACGAGTTATTGCGTCATGCGGCATGAAATATCCCTTTTCGTTTCCGTTTATAATACCGCTCATTTTAGCCGATACCACATATGAGCGCGCATATCCGCTTACCGAAAGCGAATCTGTAAACTGAGAAGCGTCGTTTACCTGCTTCGGTTTAATTCCGAAAGCGCCGAAATATCTAACAGCCATCGCGCATACCTGTTCTCTTAAGCACTGTCCTTCGGGGTTAAATTCTTTTTCGTTTATACCGTTTGCAATTTTATTGTTGTATGCCCAGCTTACCGCATTATAATACTTAGAATCTTTTTTTACATCATCAAATATTACTGCGGCCGGCTGTTCATCTCTGCCACCCAGACATCTGTACAGATTATACATATACAGTATAATATCTCCGCGCGATGCGGGAGATTCTCCGTAAAACATATCGCCCGACGGCAATATGCCGTTATTATAAAGCTGCTCAACAGACGTACAGTACCAGTCATTTTCGCTGACGTCTTTAAAAAGGCCGGTTTTGTTTCCGATACTGTTTACGGTTGAAGATACAAGTATTGAAGCCGCAATCACTGCGGATACAACTGTTTTTTTCATAATAATTCACCATTTTTATTCATAAATCTACAACTTATTTATTTTAGCACAACAGTATAGCCGTGTCAATTAAAATTAATCAAATCAAAAAAGAAATTTTTTCAAAAAAAGACTTGACAACATTGATATTCTTTGCTATTATATCTAAGTAGTCTTAAACAGGCTGTATTTATTGGGCTATCGCCAAGTTGGTAAGGCACCGGATTCTGATTCCGGCATTTCGGAGGTTCGAGTCCTTCTAGCCCAGCCAAAATAAAAACCTCAAGGTTTACAATAACCTTGAGGTTTTTTGCTTTTGAAGCGTAACAGCGCTGCAGATTTGCCTTCATTGTTTTCCGGATTTTTTGAGTTTTTCGGCTATTGCCAAAATCATCTCATCGGTAACAACCGTTTCGTCAAGGGCAAACGCAATATATGACGGTGACGACGGACGGCAAAAAAAATCACTGTCGGCACTGAGTTTTTCAAGGGCAAGTTCGGTATATTGATATATTCCGTCCAGGTGTTCAAACCATATTTCTCCGCCGTTGAAATACAGCACAAACGATTTTTTGCGAAACCCGGGCAGCTACCGTCCGCAGTCCTGCTGTACGGAACGATTAAGAATATTTCCCAAAGAGGATTTATATTTGCTTATGTACCGCACAATTACCGCCTCCCTGCATATGCTGATACAATTATAGCATAAATCCGGCAAAAAATCACATAAAAAATGAAAAAACATATTTGTTTAATTTATTCAAAAAATTTTATGTTATCGTTAAAATCTTCTATCAATAGCTGTTTTTAGCTGAGAATACTTGACAAAAATCCCGATTGGTAATATAATTACTACAATTATTGTATACATTTGCAGATACAGGTTTATATTAAAATAAAGCAAACTATACAATAACAATGCAAATTTAATTATTTGCCATACGGCGAAAGGGGAATGACCATGAAAAAGACAGTGACAAGAATTATTTCATCCGTATTAATGCTCATGATGATTGCAGTATGCTTTACGGGATGCGGCGCGAAAAAAGGCGGCAGCAGCTACACGGAAAAGAATACCGAATTTATCATAGGTGCAACCGGTCCGCTTACAGGAGACGCTTCTTCATACGGAATTTCAGTACAAAAGGGTGCTGAACTTGCGATAGAAGAAATTAATGCAGCAGGCGGATTAAATAACATTAAATTCAAGCTTGACATGAAAGACGATAAAGCAACTGCGGCAGACGCAGCTATCGGATACGATACGCTTTATGAAGGCGGTATGCAGGTTTCCCTCGGAAGTGTAACTTCTGCTTCCTGCGACTCGTTTGCATCAAAAGCAGTTGAAGACAACGTATTTGTCATGACTCCGTCCGCTTCGGCAGCAAATGTAATCGAAAACAGAGATAACGCTTTCCGCATTTGCTTCGGCGATCCTGACCAGGGTACACTCGCAGCAGAAGAGCTTACAAGCAAATTCAAAAAAATCGGTGCTATATACGACACAAGCGACGCTTACTCGGCAGGTATCTACAAAGCATTTAAGGCAGAAATGAAAAAGCTCAAAGCAGACTTCAAAACACAGACCTTCGACGCTGAAAACAAAAAAGACTTTTCAACTCAGGTTGAAGCACTTAAGGACTGTGATGTAATATTCCTTCCGATATATTACACAGAAGCAGGCTTTATAGCAAAGGCAGCAGCAGCTAAAGACTGCAAGGCAGTGCTCTTCGGATGCGACGGTCTTGACGGCATAGCAGCTCAGCTTGATTCATCCGTAAAAAGTGACATCAAATATATCACACCGTTTGACAAAGACAGCACAGATGAAGTTACAAGCAAATTTGTAGAAGCATACAAGGCAAAATACAAAGAAGATCCGGATCAGTTCGCAGCAGACGGCTACGATGCAATTATGACGATTTTTGAAGCTATGAAAAAAGCTGACGTAAAAGACGTTAAAATAAGCGCATCGGATCTTTGCGATACTTTGGTAAAAACAATTACCGCTTCCGACTTTAAAATAAAGGGTGCTACCGGCGAAATGACATGGGACAAATCCGGTGCATGCAAAAAAGTTCCTCAGATTGTCGAACTTAATAAATAATATGTCATTTCAAATATAGCAATATATTGTTTATTCTGATTTTTGGTTGGGTATAGTATGCCCAACCAAAAATTTGTTTGACAGCCTTATTGAAAATACGGTTTTAAATGCGGTTTTTTTGACTTGTTGTCTTTGCAAGTCAAAAGCCTTGCAAAGACAACAGCTCAAAAGGACTCGGCATTGTGCCTTTTCAGACAAACCGTTATTACGGCTGTACATTCGGAAAGGAGAATTTTATGAGTACATTCATTGACGGACTCAGCCTGGGCAGTATATATGCCCTGATAGCTCTCGGATATACCATGGTATACGGTATTGCAAAAATGCTTAACTTTGCACACGGCGATATAATGATGGTCGGAGCGTATGCCATACTTTCTACATTGGCAGTATGTGCAAGTCCGATAATTGCAATTATCGTTTCGGTAATTGTTTGTATACTCCTCGGAGTTATTACGGAAAAACTGGCATACAAGCCGCTCAGAGGTGCTTCACCTCTCGCAGTGCTTATCACGGCAATCGGAGTCAGCTATTTACTGCAAAGTATAGCTCAGCTCATCTACGGTGCTGAAACACGCCCGGTAAAGATTGCACATTTTGGCAGCATAAACATAGGCAATGCAAAAATAAACATGGCAGCAATTATAACCCTTCTTGTAGGTGCTGTTCTGATGATCTGCCTCACACTTTTTATAAAGAGAACAAAGCTCGGCAGAGCAATGCAGGCGGTTTCCGAAGACAGAGGTGCGGCACAGCTTATGGGTATTAACGTCAACATGATAATCACGGTCACCTTTGCAATAGGTTCTGCACTTGCAGCTTTTGCAAGCACATTTTACCTTATGCAGATACCCGGCACAAGCCCCACATTGGGTTCAATGCCCGGCATAAAAGCGTTTACGGCTGCCGTTATAGGCGGTATCGGTTCTATCCCCGGTGCAATGGTAGGCGGTGTTCTTTTGGGAATTATAGAAAAAGTATCCCTCAGTATTCCGTCGCTTGCCCCGTATACCACTGCTTTTGAATTTACCCTGCTTATAATAATACTTTTGGTTAAACCCACAGGTCTTTTGGGTAAACAGAGAAGAGAGAAGGTGTGATTATGGCAGAATATTTTAAAAGTATAAAAGACTCTTTCAGATTAAAACACTACGTCAACTACATCTGTATAGCAATATTCTTTATTATAAGCACTGCTATGATGTACAGCGGCTACCTTGACCGTTCAATTGCAAACCTTATAACGCAAATATCGTATTCAATCATACTTGCAGTATCGCTTAATCTTGTAGTCGGTTTTTTGGGCGAACTCAGCCTCGGTCACGCAGGATTTATGTGCGTAGGCGCATATCTCGGCTGTTTCCTTGCAAACTATCTGCATACTACGGCTCTAGGTGATCACCCGCTTATAATATTAATAATTACAATGCTCGTAGGCGGTACCATTGCCGCAATATTCGGATTTATAATCGGCTTGCCAGCGCTCCGCCTGAAAGGCGACTATCTTGCAATAGTAACTCTTGCGTTCGGCGAAATCGTAAGAACGATATTTAAAAATCTCGAAACCTTCGGCGGTGCACTCGGATTATCCACACAAAAATACGGAGACACACTGTTTATTGTTTCTTTAATTGTAATGTTTATAATGCTTGTATTTATACAGAACCTTGTAAGAAGCAAGCACGGACGTGCTATTACCGCTATAAGAGATAACGAAATAGCAGCCAAGGCAATGGGACTTAATGTAACATTCTACAAATTATTTGTATTTGTGATTTCTGCTTTTTTTGCAGGAATTGCCGGAGTTATATACGGGCACTACGCAACACCGGTTTTGTACTCGTTCTTCTCATACAACTATTCAATAGAAATACTTGTTATGGTTGTTCTCGGAGGCATGGGCAGCATAAACGGCTCTATAATTGCTGCAACGCTCATAACGTATATCAACTTCCAGCTTACCACAAAGCTTTCCGGCGACCTTGCAGCGCTTAAATTCCTGATATATGCCCTTATACTGATTGTAATGGTAATATTTAACAATGCGCCTGCATTTAAACCATTAAAAGAGAAACTGTCGCTGAAAAACATTACCAAAACAATTAAATATAAGAAAAAAGAAAAAAATATTGAAAAAGAACAGGCGAATATAAAAGATGATGATGCGGCATGGAACCGTATTCCTTCAAAAATAGATATGGACGCAGTGCTTTCGGTTGATGTCATTACACCAGAAAATGACAAAGACTCTAAAAAAGACAGCAAAAAGGAGGAAAAGTAATATGGCAGAGAAATACATGTTTGAATCCGTAAATCTCGGTATTTCCTTCGGCGGTCTTAAAGCTGCACAGGACATTAATCTTAAAATCAAGAAAAATCAGCTGTACGGTCTTATCGGACCGAACGGAGCCGGCAAAACCACCATTTTTAATCTTATTACAGGTGTTTACCAGCCGACAACAGGAAAATTCTTTTTGGACGGCGAGGATTTGACGGGAAAATCCCAGGAGGTAATTAACCAAAAGGGTATTGCAAGAACCTTTCAGAACATCCGTCTTTTCAACAACATGAGTGTAATACGCAACGTTCTGGCAGGGCTGCACAATCAACCGGAATTTCACTGCAACCCGTTTGAAAGTATGCTCAGACTTCCGACGCATTACAAATGCGAAAAAAACATGCGCGACAGAGCCAAAGAGCTTTTACGCATCTTCGGTTTGGAGGAAGAAAGAAACAATCTTGCCTGCAACCTTCCGTACGGAAAGCAGAGAAAGCTTGAAATCGCAAGAGCGCTTGCCACAAATCCGAAGCTTCTGCTTCTGGATGAACCGGCAGCAGGCATGAACCCGAACGAAACCGAAGAACTTATGGAAACAATCCGTTTCATAAGAGATAAGTTCGATATGACAATTCTGTTGATTGAGCATGACTTAAAGTTTGTGTCGGGGCTTTGCGATGAAATAACCGTTTTGAATTTCGGAACAACACTCGTCCAGGGCAAGGTAAAGGACGCATTGAACGATCCCGAAGTTATAAAAGCATATATCGGAGAGTAAGGAGGGGAATATAACATGGCAATGCTTGAAGTAAAAGGACTTGAGGTTTTTTACGGTGTGATACAGGCAATCAGCGGTATCAGCTTTGAAGTAAACGAGGGCGAGATAGTAACCCTTATCGGCGCCAACGGTGCCGGAAAAACCACTACCATGCAAAGCATTATGGGGCTTATTCCCATAAAAAACGGAACTATAACGTATCAGGGACAGGTTGTCAACAAAATTCCCTCTCATAAAATAGTTAAACTCGGAATGACTCAGGTGCCTGAGGGCAGACGTGTTTTCCAGGAGCTTACCGTATATGAAAATCTGCTTATGGGAGCTTATATACAAAACAACAGCAAGCAGATCAAACTTGACATTGAGCGCGTATATGATAAATTTCCAAGACTTAAAGAGCGCAAAAATCAGATTGCCGGAACTCTCTCCGGCGGTGAGCAGCAAATGCTCGCTATGGGCAGGGCGCTTATGAGCCGCCCGAAGCTTCTGATGCTTGACGAACCGTCAATGGGTTTGTCACCGCTTTTGGTTGATCAGGTATTTGATATTATAAAAGAAATCCACAAAGACGGCACAACCATTCTTCTCGTTGAGCAAAATGCGGGAAAATCCCTTGCTATTTCAGACAGAGCATATGTTCTGGAAAACGGAGTGATAGCATATTCGGGAACCGGCAAGGAACTTTTGGAAAGCGACAACATAAAAAAAGCCTATCTCGGCGGTTGATAAAATTTTGCGGCTGTTTTCATTCAGCCGCTTTTTTTATTTTATGCAACCTTTTTGCTCTGTGAAAGGTGTTATAAGTGAAAAGAAAAATTTGGAAGGATAATATGAAAAAGTCATTGATTTTTATTTTAATTGCAGCTTTAGCGTCAGGCATATTTTCGGTATTTGCTGCCGGCATGGCGGACTGCAACACAGCGTATCCACAAAGCAAATGGGAAAAGGGTGGTATATCGCAATTTGCATATACAGGCAAGACCGGCAGAATCATAAAAGCCTACAGAAAAAAACCGTCCGCAAACGGAATCCCCGGCACATCTCCGTACAGTACCGCTGCCGCGGCAGAATTTGCCGACAGGCTTAATTCGGAAATGCCGAGCGATAAAAACTACATGTTTTCTCCGTTGTCCGTAAAAATGGCTTTTGCTCTTGCGGCAAACGGTGCCTCCGGCGAAACCGAAAGCGAAATCCTCAAAACGTTCGGTATAGAAAACTTAAATTCATTTAACGGCTATTCAAAAAAGCTCATAGATACATATTCGTCAACAAACGTCTTAAAGCTTGACATGGCAAATTCCGTCTGGATTAATACCGATTCTGCACACGGAGATTTTGCGGCAGGATACAAAAAAATGACAGCGGATTACTATAATGCCGAAGCAAAGCAGGTTAACAACCAAAATGCAGTAGAAACCATAAACAACTGGGTTGCCGAAAAAACCGACAATAAAATCAAATCAATCACAAACAACCCCGACTTTAGTGCAATGCTGATTAATGCCGTATACTTTAAGGCGGCATGGCAAAAGCCTTTTAACGAAAAGGAAACCCGAAAGGATGAATTTACAAGCAGAAACGGCGAAAAAACACAAATTGACTTTATGAATAAAACCGATGACACCGCATACATAAAAAAAGACGGAATTACCGCCGTAAAACTGCCTTATACCTCATCAAAAAGCAAATTAACCGAGGATGGAGATTATGAGAAAACCGAAACAGTAAACGCACGGATAAGCATGTATGTCATGTCAGCAGACAGCAAATTCAGCCCTGCAAGGTTTTTGGAGGAAAACAAAGATAATTTTGAGTATGCAAAAGTAAAGCTTGCTATGCCAAAATTTGAGCTTGAATACAGTGCTACACTGAAAGAAACTCTGAAGAAACTAGGTATAAACAAAGCGTTTTCGGAAGATGCGGAATTTCAAAGAATGTTTGACAACGACAGCATGTTCATATCCGATGTACTGCACAAAACCTATATAAAAGTAACCGAAAAGGACACCGAAGCCGCCGCTGTTACGGCGATAATGATGGAAACTACTTCTTTCAGAGAACCCGAAATACCGATTGAAATCAAATTCAACAAACCGTTTACCTATATAATAAAAGACGACGCAAACGGTGAAATTCTCTTTATGGGAGAATATGCTTTTGCCAAATAATATTAAACACCCGGCTGCAGATGCAGTCGGGTGTTCGGTTTACCGCGTTATTAAAACCGTCTTTGTTTCACCGTCCCAGCCTACCTTGCAATTAAGCGCCTCGGAAAGTGCTCTCACGGGAATAAGAGTTCTGCTGTTTATTATGCACGGTGGAACATCACAGTTAAATGTACTGCCGTTTACGGTAAAGCCGTTGTTTCCTATCTGCATTTTGACTGTTTCTGCGTTTTTGGTCGCTGTCACCGTCTTGGTTTCGTCATTCCACTCAACGTCAAATCCGAATTCCTCAAATATTTTTCTCATCGGTACAAGCGTCCGACTGTCTTTTATAATCGGAGGCTGATCAAATTCTATCTCCGAATTGTTAATCAAAACCCGAACCTCACGTTCATACACACGGGAAAGCAACTGTTTTACGGCGTTGTTGGTATTTATCATTTTGTATCTGAAATGTATTTCGCCGGAAATATTCCCGAAAGAACGGTTAAAATTAATCTGTCTTTCAATTTCAGCTCCGTTATACCACACGGAGTTTTCGGAAACATCATTGCATCTGTAATCCGCAAGTCCGATATAAAGCTTTGCTTCGGAGCCGTTAAAAACATCGCTCCACCACCTGACAAGAGTTTCGTAATCTGCCGCCTTGTTTCCGAACTCCCAGTATATCTGAGGCGCGAGGTAATCTACCCAGCCTTCCTTTACCCATCTTCTCGAGTCGGCAAACAAAGCAGAATATGCCGCTCTGCCTCCGGTATCGCTTCCGAGCGGGTTTGATGATTTATTATCCCAGATTCCCGCCGGGCTTATGCCGAAAACCGCGTTGTTTTTCACAGAATGTACCGTTTCATACAAGGTTTTAACCAGCATATTAACATTGTTGCGCCGCCAGTCCTCAATGCTGTTAAATTCACCGTTGTTATACATCTCATACTGCACTGCATCGTCAAAATTCTGTCCCGGGTAAAAATAATCGTCCATATGTATGCCGTCAACATCATAATTCTGCAAGATTTCCTTCACACCGTCGGTTACAAGCTGTCTTACCTCGGGGAGCGCCGGGTTATAGTAGTAATTTCCGTCTGAGTATTTAACTGTCCATTCGGGATGCATTACGGCAGGATTGCTCTGCGAAAGAGACGCATATTCTTTATCCCCGTTTTTTGTAATTCTGTACGGATTTATCCACGCATGAAGTTCTATTGACTTTTCGCGGCATTTATCTATCCAGTATTTAAGCGGATCAAATCCGTCCGACGGAGCCTGTCCCTGCGCACCGCTTAAATAACTGCTCCAGGGATATATCGCAGACGGATATATTGCGTCCGATCCGGGACGAACCTGCAAAAATATTGCATTAAACCCCATTTCGGAGCAATTACTTATTATTTCATCAGTTTCCGCCATAAGCCTTTGCGAATCTGCCGTGGGCGATGACGGGAAGTCCAGATTATACACGGTAGATACCCATACTCCCCTCATTTCCTTTTGTGTGCCCGACGCATACGCCGTCGGGAAGAGCAGCATAACAATCAATGCTAAAAAAACTGTTTTTTTCATTTGCTTTTCCTCTTTTAAAATGAAAAAGCAAGGTTGCCCCTGCCTTTTCGTAAATTTTTATTTTCTTTTTATTGCTTTCATTGCTTTTTCTGCAATGTTTTCGGCTGTCAGTCCGTATTCCTCCAGCAGTGCGTTCGGTTCACCGGATTTACCGAATTTGTCGCAAACGCCGACTCTCTCCAAAGCAGCCGGGTGAGTTTCTGCAATAACTTCCGCCACCGCACTCCCGAGACCGCCTATTATATTATGTTCTTCACAGGTTACAACAGCGCCGGTTTCTTTTGCGGCCTTTTCAATTATATCTCTGTCAATAGGCTTAATCGTATGTATGTTTATCACCCTTGCGTCAATGCCTTTTTCTTCAAGCATTTGCGCTGCCGTGATTGCTTTTTCGACCATAAGTCCCGTTGCAATGATTGTAACGTCCTTACCGTCTTTAAGCTGTATGCCCTTGCCTATTTCAAACTTATATGTCTCTTCATCAAAAATCACCGGAACTCCGAGACGGCCGAATCTGAGATACACCGGGCCGTTGTGCTTAACGGCTGCCTCTACTGCGGCTCTCGCCTCCACATCGTCTGCCGGATTGATAATAATCATATTCGGAATTGTCCGCATTATGCCTATATCCTCCAGGCACTGGTGAGTTGCGCCGTCTTCGCCTACAGATATTCCTGCATGAGTTGCGCCGATTTTTACATTCAGATTGGGATAGCAAATTGAATTTCTTATCTGTTCAAATGCTCTGCCTGCCGCAAACATTGCAAATGAGCTTGCAAAAACAATTTTGCCGCATGAAGCGATTCCTGCCGCGGTACTCATCATGTTCTGTTCCGCAATTCCCATATTTATAAACCTTTCGGGGAATTTTTTCTTGAATGTTTCGGTTTTTGTGGACTTTGAAAGATCGGCATCAAGAACAACTATATCATATTTTTCGCCAAGTTCCGCAAGCGCCTTTCCATATGACTCTCTTGTAGCAATTCTCTTTTCAGACATTATAACTTCGCCTCCAGTTCGGAAATTTTCGCATCAAGCTCCTCGATTGCAAGCTTGTACTGCTCCTCATTCGGAGCTGCGCCATGCCATGCAGCGTTATTTTCCATGAAAGAAACGCCCTTGCCCTTAATACTTTTTGCTATGATTACAGTCGGCTTTCCTTTGTATTCTTTTGCAGCTTTAAGTGCATTCTTTATTTGTTCAAAATCATGTGCGTCAATGGATATTACATTCCAGCCGAATGCCTCGAATTTTTTATCAAGCGGAGTAGGATTCATAACATCCGTAACCGCACCGTCTATCTGAAGCCCGTTAAAGTCAACAAATGCGGTAAGGTTGTCCAGCTTATAATGAGCGGCAAACATTGCTGCCTCCCATACCTGGCCTTCTTCGCACTCGCCGTCGCCGAGGATGGTGTACACGCGGTAATCCTTACCGTCAAGCTTTGCCGCAAGCGCCATGCCGTTTGCAGCGCAAATGCCCTGGCCGAGCGAACCTGTCGACATATCAACTCCCGGTATATGCTTCATATCGGGATGCCCCTGAAGATAACTGTTTATATTTCTGAGTGTGGTTATGTCCTCCTTAGGGATAAAACCTTTCTCCGCAAGCACTCCGTAAAGCGCCGGCGCACAGTGTCCTTTTGAAAGAACAAATCTGTCCCTGTCGGGTGATTTTGCATTTTTCGGATCTACATTCATGCAGTCAAAATACAAAACCGCTAAAATGTCCGCAATGGAAAGCGAACCGCCGGGATGCCCCGACTTTGCGCTGTAAACACCGGAAATTGCATGTTTTCTGACTTTGTAAGCAATCAATTCCAATTCAGTATTATTCATATTAAACTGTCCCCCTCTTTTTTAGACATTTCGGTTCCAACCCCCGATGTCTTATTGAAAACCCTCTCCGAGAACTTCATTTGCCTCGGTTAGAATAATAAAAGCATTTTTATCTGTCTGTTCAACCATCCTGCGGAATTTAGGAAAGTCATTCCGCCGCACGGCACACATCAAAACTATCTGTTCCCTGTCGGAATACATTCCCTTGCCGTAAAGCGCCGTAACGCCCATGTCAAGCTTATTTAAAAGCTGTTTTGCTATTTCGCGGTTTTTGCTGCTTATGACATACACCAGTCTTGCATAGTGAAAACCGTCTATAACCTTGTCCACAAACCGCGTACTTATATACAGCGCCGGCAAGCTGTACAAAAGCAGACCGTAATCTTTGAACACAACCCCCGAAAGCAGTGTGACCATCAAATCTATGCCGAGAATGAAATCGGCAACCGGTATGTGACTTACGATACCGTTCAATATAACCGCCAAAAAATCGGTTCCTCCCGTTGACGCACCGCTTGCTATGGTAAGCCCGGAGCCCACTCCGAGCATTACTCCGCCGAAAACGCCTGCCAGAAGCATATCGTCCGTAAGCGGCTTTAAAAACGAAAATATCTGTATAAATGCCGACATTAAAAATGTGGCTGCAAAGGTTCGGTAAATTACCTTTTTGCCAAGCCGCTTAAAGCCAAATACAAACAAAACAATGTTGACACCGAAAACCGTAACGGAAACGGGCACTCCGAGAGAGTTGTAAAGAATTGTTCCGAGTCCGGATGCACCTCCCGATGCGATTTTGTTCGGTGTAAGGAACAAATCAAGCGCAAGCGCAGACAACAGCGCGCCTGCCGTCATATAGCAAATTTCTTTTAACCTGTAATTAATTTTCATACCGCAGCTCTCCGCATACCTTTTTGTTAAAAGTATCTGCCTGCTGCGTATTTATTATTCATTCGGACTGCGAACGGACCGAAACGGCAATGTCAATCAGCTCGTCCAGTCTTTTGTAATCTTTCTTTAAAAAAATATATCCTATAAGAGCTTCAAATCCGGTAGCACGCCTGTAATCAACAATATCGGCATTTTTTGCCGAAGTGTAGGAATGAGCGTTCCTTCCCCGTTTAAAAATTCTGAGCTCTTCTTCGCTGAGTTTGTCCTCAAGTGTGTGCATAATATCGCTCTGAGCATTTGCACTTACAAAATGAGTGGAGGCTCTGTGAAGCTTATTTACGGGCATATTGCCTTTTTTCATTACATGTGCCCTTATGTAAAGCTCGTAAACAGCGTCGCCTATATATGCAAGCGCAAGCGGCGACATCATGTTTACTTCGTTTTCATCAAACTGCAAAAATACATTCTCCATATTATACCCGTTTCCACTTTACGCCCTGACGGGTATCTTCAAGCAAAATGCCGTTGGCTTTAAGCATATCCCTTATTTCATCGGCGCGTTTAAAGTCTTTTTCTTTTCTTGCATTGTTTCTTTGATTTATCAAATCTTCTATCTCATCATCAAGAAAATCCTGTTTGGTTTCCGGCTTGATTCCAAGTACATCCGTGAGTTCGTCAAGCATACCGGCAGCAGCCTTTACAGTTTCCGAGGTTGAATTTTCGTCTATATCGGTATTAATGTATTTTACAAGCTCAAATATCGCCGCGATTGCGTCTGCGGTATTAATATCGTCATCCATCGCGTCTGTAAACTGTCTGCGGTACTTCTCCAGATTTTCCTTTACCCCGTCCGGGCAATTGCCGCCGGGAGCATTTTTAAGCAAAAACTCCAGATTTCCGGCACAGGTTTTGATTCTGTCAAGTCCCGCCTTTGCCTGGCACAGCAAATCATGGCTGAAATTGATGGGATTTCTGTAATGTGCGCTAAGCATAAAAAATCTTATAACCGAATAATCAAATTCCTTCGCAACATCCCTTACCGTAAAAAAGTTATTGAGAGATTTGCTCATTTTCTGATTGTTAACATTTATATAGCCGTTGTGCAGCCAGTAATTTGCGAAGCATACGCCGTTTGCACATTCGCTTTGCGCGATTTCATTCTCGTGATGCGGAAAGATAAGGTCCTGTCCGCCGGAGTGAATATCTATGGTTTTGCCGAGATATTTATTTGCCATGGCGCTGCATTCTATATGCCAGCCCGGTCTGCCCGGTCCCCATGGGCTGTCCCATGCAGGCTCGCCCTCTTTCTGAGATTTCCATACGGCAAAATCCATCGGGTCTTCTTTATCGCTTCCGACTTCGATTCTCGCACCTGCCTCAAGGTTTTCAAGCGGCTGATGCGAAAGCTTGCCGTACTCCTTGAATTTTTTTACACGGAAGTAAACATCGCCGTTTACGTTGTAGGCATAGCCCTTTTCTTCGAGTTTCTTAATAATGTCGGTAATGGCGTCTATATTTTCCGTTGCTCTCGGATGAACGCTTGCTTCCTTAATTCCGAGCCCGTGAGAATCGGTAAAATACTCGGCGATAAATCTTTCCGCAAGCTCTTTTACCGTTATGTGTTCCTCGTTTGCTCTTTTTATCATTTTGTCGTCAATATCCGTAAAATTCTGAACAAACGTAACCTCGTAGCCGCGGTATTCAAAATATCTCCTCAGTGTATCGAATATAATAAAAGGACGCGCATTGCCTATATGAAAATAATTGTAAACCGTAGGGCCGCAGGAATACATCTTTACCTTGTTTTCCTCTATCGGAACAAATTCTTCCTTTTTTCTTGTAAGTGTATTATAAAGTTTCATAATTTACTCCTTCAACTGAATTTTTTCTTCTATGTCGTGAATAAGCTTATGCAGTCTGCAAATTTCCTGACTTGTGGGGTCGGGAATATGTATCTGATCCAAATCCATGCTCGAATTAACCTTTTGGTTATTTATTCTCACTATCTTTGCCGGAACGCCCACACAGGTCGAATTTGGCGGAACCTCGGAGAGAACCACTGCATTTGCCGCAATCTTTGAATTGTCACCGACATTGAACGGACCGAGAACCTTTGCTCCGCAGCCTATCAAAACATTATTTCCGACCGTGGGATGCCTTTTTCCCTTATCCTTGCCCGTTCCGCCAAGCGTAACGTTCTGGTATATTGTGCAGTTGTCGCCGATTTCAGCAGTTTCACCTATTACGATACCCATACCGTGGTCGATGAAAAGTCCCTTGCCGATTTTTGCGCCGGGGTGTATTTCAATTCCGGTAAAGCTGCGCGAAATTTGTGATATTAAACGCGCTATAAAAAACAGCTTATGTTTATAAAAGAAATGAGCGTACCTGTGACTTACGACAGCGTGAAGTCCGGGATACAAAACCATTACTTCAAAGTAATTTCTCGCCGCGGGATCTCTCTGCATTATATTTGTCATTTCCTTTGGCGCAACACACAAAAAGAGCAGCACCCATACGGCTATCAGTATTAATATAATATACAAAACTATCATACAAAACCTCCAAGCATACTACAATACATTATATAATTATTTGACGCAAATTACAACACTTTTTTATACTTTTATTAAAAAAGATTGAATTTATTTCAAATCCGTGCTAAAATAATGTATAATAATAAATGCGGGAGCAAAACAAAATGATATATTCCAAAACAGAAAATCCAAAGTGCTGCATATGCACAAATGCACAAAAAAGCTCCGCCGGCAATGTAAACTGTACTTTAAGGGGCACTGTTCCGGAGGATTTTTGCTGCAAGAAATTCAAATACGACATATTCAAAAAAACAATCAGACCAAAGAAAACCCTGCATAAAGACAAATTCAGCGAGAAGGATTTTTCACTTTAAAAAATGCGGCAGACGATTAAACCGTCTGCCGCATTTTTGGTTATTTAATGCTGTTTATAAATCTTAAAATTATTACTGCGATTTCCGCTCTGGTAGCGTTATCCTGAGGATTGAGCGTTTCTGCCGATTTTCCGCTCATTATGCCGCTGCCTGCCGTCCACTGAAGTGCGGCAAACGCATAATCGGAAATGCTGTCAAAGTCGCTGTACGAAAGAATATTTGTATCTTCTCCGACGTTCGTATCATATTTTTTATAATTGGCATATCTGTACATCATAACTGCCAGCTGTTCACGGGTTATAATGTCATCAGGTGCAAATTCAGTATCCGAAACGCCGTTTACTATACCGTTTTCACTTGCCCACGCAACAGCTTTTGAGTACCATTCGCCGTCCTTTACATCGCCAAACTTTGCGGTTGATGAATCAGGCTCATTTTCCATGCGGTGCAGTATTGTTACAAACATTGCACGGGTAAGCTGTGCCTCCGGCTCAAAGTGAGAGTCGTCTGTGCCCTTTAACAAGCCTTTCCTGCAAACCTCGTCTATTTCTTTTTCTGCCCAGTGACCTTTTACATCGCCAAAGCTTTTTGTATTTGTGTTATCGGTCGGGTTTTCGGTTTTGTCTTCGGGTGTTTTGTCAGTGTCGGATGCCACATCGTTCTTAGACGAAGAACCTCCGCCGCTGTGGCTGTTTTTGTTATCACCCGGCTGGGAATAATCCTCTTTCGTATAATCCTTTGAGAAGAAGAATTCGATTTTGTCACCGTCGTTTAATCCGCATTTTGTCATGGCAACTTCCGCCATATAGCCGTTTACTTTGTACATCCATCCGGAATTTTTGCCGTATGAAAGCTCCGCAACCTTTTCTCCGTCCGGTGTAGTAACAGAAGTTACATATATTCCGTAACCTGTACCCTTGCTCTCATAGGTGTATTTATTGTCCGAAAGAACCTTTTTGAACACATCATATGCGGTTGCCGTTTCTGCCAGGTCATTCAGTTTAGTATCCGCAATCCATGTTCCTTCGGGTCCGGTAAGCGTAAAGGAAACATCTATTGTTTCTTCTACGGCAACAGGGCTGTTATATCTTCCGGTTGTTTTTCCTCTTACCACAAGCTCTGCTGATACAGTCTGATAGTAAAGATCTTCAAGCTCTTTGTAATCGGCATATTTTTCCGGATTGCTCAGATACAGCTTGCCGTATCTTCCCAATGTTTCACTGGAAAGCGCCGAGGATACTGTAACGCTTTTTGCATTTTTCTGCATGGTTACAAGCAGATTCTCATGCGTGATTACATTCGGATTGCTTGATTTGAACAGTCTCCATGCCTCAAGCTCCTCCCAGCCGTCAAGCGGAGTCGGAACTATTCCGTGATTCGACATGCCTTCATTTGTTCTTACCCATACAAGGCTTCCGTTATCTTCATATACTTCGGTAAAAGGTGTAAGATTTGCGGAAATATCGCCTGCTGAGGAATTACTGCCCTTAATACCGTCAAAATATGACGCTTTTACTTTTTCCATAAGAGCTTTTTCGGCTGTGATTTCTTCATCTGCGAGCGCACGAACGCGTATTTTAAAGGTTTTTTCCGCATATATGCCCGTTCCGTTTTCGGATAAGGAAACCGTCACTCTTGCAACTGCGTCATTTTTTCCCGTAGCGGGACGTATTACCTCTGCGCGTGCGGCATTATTTACATCATAGGTAAATATTACGTCGTTATTGTCAGAGGTTATATTTACCGGTGTGTATTTTCCGTCAACATCGAAATCCTTTGTGGTCGGGAACAGAATATCGTTTTCTGCCGTGTAAACTCCGCTCACGTCAGGAAGCAATTCGCCGCTTACAGCGTCACGCAGACCTGCTTTTTCAAATCCGGCGTCAAGTTTTGCTGCAAGCTCGGCGCGTTTTGCTTCAATTTCTTCCTTGCCGAGAGCCTTTACCGTTACTTCATACGACTGAATAAGTGTAATCGGTTTTTCCGTTCCCGTCACATCATTTGTAAACTGATATGTGTATACGGCGGTAAGGCTTACATTTTCATCCTTAATTCCGCGGTTTACTTTTCCGACATAAGGTTCAAAAAGTGTATCGGCTGTCTGCTGATTTTCATCGCTTATTCTTAATACATCTTCATTTGAGCTTGTCCATGAGATTAAAGTCCATTTTTTGCCGTCTGCGATTTTCGGAAGAATCAAATCCTCCTCAGCCGTTATTTTACCGTCTGCCGACAAAGTGGTTTTGCTGAGAATTTCGCTGCGCATTACCTCTTTTACCTTGTCTGCGTCATGGTAAACCGTCACCGGAACGACAAGCTCCGTGCTTGCCTCATCAAGAGCAAGCGTAAACGTTACGTTGAATTTACCGAAATGTATAAAGGTTTCTTCATTCGGGTTTTTGTAGTAATACTCTATTGCTCCGTCGTCCGAAATTTTTGCACCGTCATAAACTTCCTCAACCTTTGCTATCGATACCGAAACGTCGCTTCTGTCCAGTTTGGCTTTGAGCATATCGACAACGTTTGTATCCTCGCCGTAAACCGGCGCGAGGCTGCGGCAGTCAAGCTCTTCGATAATCTTTTTGAGCTGAAGAAGCTTGTCATTCTTTTCTCTTTCCGCTTCTTCCGCGGAGTAAACTTTTATTGTAAAATTCCTTATTTTCTGTGCTGAATTTTCACTGTACTTTACGGTTGCCGTAAGCTTAACCGTTTCAATGCCCTTTTCCGGCAGGGTAACCTTGCCGCTTTCAGCATTTATTATATTCTCATTATCGCTTGACCACGAAATGTCGGAGCCATTTTTGCCCTTGGAAGGAAGAGTAATGTATTTTTCGGCTTTAACATCCGAAGTATCAATTTCAAGATTGCTTGCGTCCTCGGCTGCGTATCCGTCCTCTGCGGAATCGATTTTTGAAGGGCTTGACGGATTTTTCTTTTCGCCGTCAAATGAAACCTCAAACGAAAGATAATCATGCTCCAGTTCTGCCGGAACGGTAAATTCGCGTTCTGTTGCTCCGTCTGCTGTCTTGTATGACGAATAGCCGGTGTTTCCTGCACTGTAATCTTTCTCGGTAAGATATTTCCACTGATATTTAAGCGCCGGGAAATTTTCGTAGTCGTATTCTGCACCGCCCAAAACATTAATTTTCGCCTTAACGGTTTTTCCGACAGCCGTTATACCGTCAATTTCTACCGTTGTTATAAAAGGAATAACAGAAATATCAATACTGTCCGAATATGCTCCGTCTGCGGTTGCAACAGTAACGTGCGCCTTACCCGGAGCCTTGGCATATACATATATTTTGCTTCCCGACTCATCTGCATTTTCGGGTTTTTCAAGACGTATAATATCCTCACCCTCAGATACAGACCACTCAAATTTCACTTCGCCGTCAATGTTCTCAGCAGCTGCCGTAAGCTCGGTAAATACATCACTGCCGCTGTTATTCATTTTGAGTGTTGAAATACCGCTGATTTTTACAGACGGTTCTGCCGGTTCGGGAGCTTTGCCGCTCTGCCATGCAAGTATCGGGTATCCGCCGTTTATTGAGTTTGTATCTTCAACGAAAGCGCCTCCGAGCTTTCGGCAAAGGCCGTCGGCTGATGTGAACTGCTCGCAGTTTGTTGCCGTTCCAGCGCCTGCTCCGTTTGCCGCTGTTGTATAATAGCAGTTTTCTATAGAACCGCCGTTAAATCCGCATATATCGCCCTTTGTGCCGTCACCGTTCAAAGTGCCTATGCTGTAGCAGTTTTTAACGGTGCTCTTAGACTGAAGATTTCCCGCAATTCCGCCGCAGCGTGAAGTTCCGCTTATTGTGCCTGTATTATAGCAGTCGGAAATCGCGGTATACTTCGGAGCTCCGACAATTCCGCCGACAATACCGCCGGAAACCGAGGCAGTGTTTACGCAGCCCGATATTTCGGCCGTCTGTTTAGCAGTGTTTCCGGAAGCTCCGGCTATACCGCCTGCATTTGCTCCGCTCTTTGTTGTCGTAACGCTTCCTGCAAAAGAGCAGTTTGTAACAGTTCCCTGCTGAATTTTACCGACAATTCCGCCTACAAAGTTGTTGCTCGATGAAATATTGCCCTCAAGACGCAGATTTTTAATAACGGCACCGTTTATAACACCGAAAAAGCCTGCGTTAGCAGTAGTGACATTTACGTTTACACCGCTTATTTTATGGCCGTTACCGTCAAAGGTGCCTGCATATGCAGTGGTAGGATATCCGCTCTTTGAAGAAAACGGCTCCCAATTACCGGTAAGCTCAATATCCGCCCCAAGGCGCGCACAAAGATCGCTTGAATCCTCGCTGCTTACCGTATCGCGGAATTTAATAAGGTCTGCCGCGTCCGTAATAATATACGGATCGTCAGCCGTACCGCTGCCGTTTAAAGCGCCGTTTTCCGCAAGCGCTGCCGGAGTTAAGCTTATGAGCATGGCAAGCGCAAGAAGTGCACTTAAAATTCTTTTTTTACAATTCATTCAAAACATCCTTTCGTAAAAATATAATATATATAAAGCCGCAGCTGCGGCAAAATTTTTATTTTTCAAAACCGTATTTGATTTTTACCCTTTCGAGCTTTTCACACATAGGCTCTGCCGCAAACCACAGGAAAAACACAGTCGACATGGCATGAACAAGGTCTACCGGGAACCCCGGTATATATGAAGCCAAAATCAATTTAATACCGGGCTTCGGATACGTCATTATAACCGTTGCAGGATTCATGATTCCGCCGTATATGACAAGCGCGGCAAAAAAGCCGAAAATGCAAAGCGCTGTTTTCGTTTTGCGTAAAATACCTTTTTGAAACAGTACCCCGGCAAAATAGCCGATAATGCCGAACGAAAACATCTGCCACGGCGTCCACGGTCCCTGACCGAAAAAAAAATTCGACACAAAGCCCGTAACTGCGCCCACCAAAAAGCCCGTTTCACTGCCAAAGCAGACCGCGGAAATTATCACCATTGCAATCACCGGTTTAAACTCCGGCAGAGGTGCAAAAGCCGCTCTTCCGGCAACGGTTAAGGCGCAAAGTACACTTATTATTACAATTTCACCCGTTTGCGGCTTTCTGCCTTCAAAGGAAAGCGCAAACGAAAGCATTGTTTCCAGAATAATCAAAAGACTTATAAAATAATACTTTTTGTCATGCAGATACCGTATTCCAACAAATATTGCGGCAGGTATCAGCAAAAGTATCACAATCGCCGAAAGTACGGTCTTTGCTGATTTTTTCCTTTTTTGTGTCCGCACACTTTTAATTTCAAATTCCTTTTGCGGAATTAAATTGACGCATGCCGCCGCAAGAAAAACTATCCCCAAAATCTGAATAACGCAGTCTTTCAAAGTACCGTATTTACCGTAATGAAAAAACTGAACCGTCAAAAATGCCGCGGCAAAGACCAATCCGCAGATAATATTTTTTGCAGTAATTTTTCGGGATTTTTCGTTTTCTTCGGGTTTTCTTTCTTCCAAAGTGTTATTTATGCCGAAGCTGTCATTATCGGAGTCGGTTCGGACATCAACACCGAGAGCGGAGATAATGTCCGTGTCCAGAACAGCTCCCTTGACCGTGGTTCTTGCCATTCGGTTTGACGCAGTTGTATAAAAACTTTTTCCGTCAAAAAATTCTCTCGGCGAATTTTCCGAAACAATCCTGCCGTCAAAAAACATAGCGCACCTGTCGGCATATTTTGCACAGAATTCTATATCGTGCGACACCATGACGACCGTCATACCGCCTTTAAGCATACTTTTGACAAGTCCTGCAAGCTTTTTCTTAAAGTGTGAGTCCATTCCCTTTGTAGGCTCGTCCAATATGAGTATGTCCGGCTTTGTCAGAAGCACCAGTGCAAGCGCCGCTCTCTGCTGTTCTCCGCCCGACAAATCATACGGATGACTTTGCAGAAGATTTCCAAGCTCACAAAAACCAATGACATAACTAAGAATTTTTTCTCTTTCCGCACCGTTTAAATTTAATTCATCGGCGACCTCTTCCAAGTCCGCCAAAACCGTTTTTCGGGAAAATAAATTCTGCGGATTTTGCGGAAGCGCCGCAATTTTTTTGCCGCGCGGCACTGCAAGCTTGCCGCGGTAGGGCTTGTTTATCCCCGTTATTACCGAAAGCGCCGTAGTCTTGCCGGTACCGTTTCCGCCCAAAATTGCATACAGCTCTCCCTCGTTTACTTTAAAGCTCAGCCCTTTCAATATATCGGGAAGCTCCTTTTCATATCTGAACCAAATGTCTTTAAGTTCCAGTGCGGTTCGCCCGATTTCGGGTGTTTTACTTATACACGGATTTACACTGGTATTTATATTCATTTCTTCAAGCCATTTTTTGCCCTCGCGCACCGTAACGGGGCATTGTGAATTTTTGCCGGCGCTGTAATAAATCCTCATCGGAGTCGGCATGGCTTCAAGCATATCGCTGCCTGAGTTTTTAAGAATTTCTCCGATTTCGCGCGGTGTGCCCGATGCCGAAACGCCTCCTTTTTCCATAACGATTACCTTGTCGGCAAGCGGAATTGCCTCCTCCAGCCTGTGCTCCGACAAAACAACCGTTGTGCCCAGCTCGCGGTTTATTCTGTAAACCGTTTCAAGGAAATCGTGAGCGGCAATAGGATCGAGCTGACTTGTGGGTTCATCAAGCAAAAGTACCTCCGGCTGCATTATCATTACGGAGGCGAGATTTAACAACTGCTTTTGACCGCCCGAAAGCTCCCGTACATTCTTATAAAACC
This sequence comes from uncultured Clostridia bacterium, assembly GCA_934481345.1. Taxonomy (GTDB): domain Bacteria; phylum Bacillota; class Clostridia; order UMGS1810; family UMGS1810; genus CAKSIN01. Next base: position 73,882 of record CAKSPF010000008.1, on the reverse strand, counting down.
AATTCTGTATTCCGAAAAATGAAGCTGTTTCCGCCGCTCTTGCGCGGATTTCGGTTTTGGTATATGCCAGACTTTCCAATCCGAAAACAAGCTCATGCCAAACCTTGTCGCACACAATCTGATTATCGGGATTTTGCATTACAAATCCTATTTTTTCCGACTGTTCTCTTTGTGTAAGCTCCTTTATATTTTTACCATCAAAAAACACGTTTCCAAAAAATTCTCCGTGCGGAGAGATAATCGGTTTAAGATTTTTCAGCAGAGTTGATTTGCCGCAGCCCGATTTGCCGCATACGACAACAAACTCACCCGAATTTATACTTGCATTAACTTTATTAAGCGAAGGAACATGATTTTGCGGATATGTAAAAGTCAGATTTTCGATCTTAATTTTTTCCATCTGTGTTCCTCCCTTATCTCTATAATTACCGGCATAAAGCAAAGCACTGCATATGCCGCAAAAAAGCTTAACCCATACGGTGTAACCTCTGAAGATTTTATATACGGAAAAAAGCTGAAATGACATTTTCCGAAAATGCCTCCGGCAAGAACATATGCCGTTAATGCCAGAACGGCGGCAAGCGCCGCTTTGTCACGATTATCGAACGTATAATTCGAATATGCGGTTCTGCCGGGCAGACCGCAGCCGCGGCTTTTCATGCTGTCTGCCGTATCTATCGCATTTTCCAGGCTTTGTGTGATTACAACCGACAGTATTCTGATACTGTTTTTTATTTTCTTTATAATTTTCCCGTCGGATAAATCTCTGCCGATACACCTCTGTGCGTCGCGCACCTCTTTAAGCTGCTGCCTGAATTTAGGCACAAAACGCAGCGTCATTGAAATTATAAGCGACAGCGATGGCAATATTTTCCCGAAAAGATACATTATCTTATCGCTTGTGATAATTTTATTAAAACATGAAAACCAACACAAAACCCCTGCAAGCATAAAAGATGCCGCAATGCCGTACAGCACCGATTCAAGCGTAAGCGGATTTCCGCTCGGTAAATATCCCAATACTGTTATTCCCGCATGGCTGAAAGCCGGGTTTATCAAAGCGGTTATAAGCATAAGCGGTACAAGATACATCAGAAATGATTTAAGCGCCTTCCTGCCGCCAAGCATGACAGAGTATGAAAATCCCGACAGAAAGCTTACCGCAAGGCAAAACGGGTTCATAAAAAACATAGCAAACGCTATAACGGCGGTAAAATATGCAAAATTCACAATCGGGTGATAATTTTTAAACTCATTCATCCCTTTGACTGCCTCCGTCCGCAAAGTAACCCCCGACATCTATTCCGAGATTACATGTATATACCCACTCTACCTTATCGCCCTCTTTGAGCTTATAACGCGAACAGCCGTAATTCGGAAAAATTCCGTTTACCTTATACATCCAGCCCGACAGCTCGCCGCAGTCCAGCTCGTAAATATTTGCAATCCCTTCTATGTAAGCGGTTTTATAGACCGGTGTGTTTACAAACTCCATATGTATTTTATTCTTTTTCATCTCGCGGAGCAAAAGGTTAAAAACGCTTTCCCCGTCATAGAACACAACCTCTTTTTCCCCGAATACCACACCGTCTTTCGGAATGATACTTCTTTTTTCTTCTTTGAGATATTCCATGTTATTCAAAACAGTGTCGCATCTTACGGAAAGCGTACATGTATATTCGCCTTTGTCTGCGCCGGCATTGTTTTTTCCTTCGGGAACTGTGTTCTCCGCCGGTACATTTGTTTTATCGTTTTCCGTGTGTTCATTTTCGGCAATGCCGTTTTCTTTTGCTATTTTTTCGGCAAGCTGTACCTTTTCCTCAGCCGTCAGATGAGTTTCACCGGATTTTTCTTTTGATAAGGCGGTATTTTTCTTTGTATGTTTTTGTTTATCAGCAGTTTTTTTCTGCTCGGATATGCTTGTTTCTAAGCCGTTTTTCTTGCCGTAATCCGGTACGCTGCCGCTCCAAAAATATGCAATTGCAAGAGATAATGCAATCAATACGGCGGCAATAATCTTGTTTCTGTGTTTTTTCATTTTTACTCTCCTACAGTAATTCTGCCAAATCAAGCAGATTATAAAGCATTAAAGCAATTTTGGCACGGGTTGCGTTTTTCTTTGGTTCCGTATTTATTTCTTCCGCGGAAAGAATTTTGCAGTCGTAACAGAAAGCAAGCGCTTCTTCCGCCCAAGGACTTACCGTTTTATAATCCGCAAATGCCGAAAGCACATCGCGCACCGCTTCCTCGCCGTACTCCGCATTAAGACCGCAAAGCTTTGCCGCACGGCACACCATAACGGCCGCTTCCTCTTTGGTTATAAGTCCGTCGGGGTTAAACTCATTATCAGATATGCCGAGAATTATTTTATATTTATAAGCCGATGAAACATATCCGTAATACCAACTGTTTTCAGTGACATCTTCAAAGCATTTATTATATGTTTGGTCTATTCCCAGACTTTTGGTTACAAGTGCGGCAAATTCTGCCCTTGTGACCTCACAGTCCGGTTCAAACAGTTCTGCCGTTTTGCCGTTGATTATACCCCGTGACGCAAGCGCTTCGATTTGATTTTTACACGGATGCTCCGCTATATCCGAAAAGGTTTTATATGCCTTGAAGCTGCTTTTTTTAACTGCGCTGTTTTTATCCGGCAGTCCGTTTTTATTCGGTTCGTAATTTTTAATTTTAACCTCCGCATCGCTCATGTCATAAAGCGGAGCTTTGTTTTCATTAAATCTCTTGAGCGCCGCAAGAGCATAAAGTGCCTGTTCCGACGACATGGGATTTGCCGTACCGTCATTTGCCGTGTGCTTAAAGCCGCCGTTTGCCGCCGCAAATGTCATCAGGCTGTAAGCTGCGCTCATGCCGTTTTTTACAAAACGGTTATCCTCCGGCGATATGCCGAGAGCGCAAAGCGCCGTAACAACCTGCGCCGCGCTCTCGCAGGTTTCAATTCCGCCCGACGAATAGCCGCCGCTCTCGTTCTGATTTTCCGACAAAAATTCAAGCGCTTTGTCTGCCGCTGCACGGATTTCGTCTTGCTGAGTGTAATTTGAAAGCGCACACAGCGCCATAGCTGTAATATCAGCTTCGGACGGAGAATTACCCGAAAATGACCAACCGCCGTCCGCGCATTGCTCCGAAAGAATTTCATTCAAATACATTTCGCGGGTTGCCTGCACTGCGGTGCCGCCTATTTGCGGTATGGCATAATTTCCGCTGTCAAGAGCAATAAGCGCCCAGACGGGACCGTTTATGCCCTGCCAGACTGTTTTTTCATAATCGCCCAGCGGCAACAGAAGGTTATATCCCTCTACGTTCTGCGGATTTACTCCTATTGCGGTAAGCGCAAGTATTACCCGTGAGTATTCCGTATATTTTTTGTCGTGAAGTATTCCGCCTTTTTCTCCGACATATTTTTTTACATTTTCATAGTATTTTTCATAATATTCATCCGGCACGTCGGCATCGCTGCGCGCAAGACCCATAACCGCCCATTCGCCGCCTATGTAAGACACTGTCGGTTCGGGCGCCGACCGATACACATATTCTGCGGCAGCGCTCACATCGGCAAGTGACGGCACGGCAGACAGCGCAATAACTGTAATCAGCATGAAAGATATAAATTTTTTCATAAAAAACTCCTTATTAAAAACAAAAGCCGTGATAATTTCAAAAAATTATCACAGCAGTTTTTCTGTGCACAGCGCAAATCAACGTACTGCCGGCAAGCCCGAAAGCAAGGCATGCAAAGTACGCCGAAAATACCGCTTCTTTGCAAAAATGCATTTTACAAAGCGGCATCAAAGCAGGTCTTCCGGCTTGTATCCTACAGGTTTTCCCTGTTTTTTTACTATGCCTTCTCGGTTTCCCAATGACTGACTTTCGTCAACAATAAAAACATTCGGATACATACGGCGACTGTTAACCGCACGGGATTTACACCCGATTCCCTTTTCACCGACCGTACCCGAACGGCACGGACGACACTTTGTACGGATATTTAATTTTACAAACAAAGTATACCATACTATTTTACACAAAACAATATATAAAACAAACAAAAAATATATAAAAACAAAGCTTTTCATACAATAAAAATATGCACCGCCAAAAGCGCATGACCTTTGGGGTGCATATTAATCGAACTTTTTTGTATTTTATAATGCTTTATGCCGCACTTTCTTCACCGTCTTCATCACCGGAGCCTCCGCCGGAGCCGCCTCCCGAACTTCCGCCTCCCGAACTTCCGCCTCCCGAACTGCCGCCTCCCGAACTTCCGCTTGAAGGTTTCATACTTTCCAATGCATTAATCATCTTATCTCTCAGAACGTCAATTGACGGGTATTTTTTTCCTGCCATTTCTTTGCATACTCTGTCTGCACAACTATAACCGTACCTGTCAATATTCACACCGATGAAATCGCGAAATTCCATGAGTAAATCTCTTATCACAGACCAGCCGTCAGGCGCGGCTACTACATTTAAAATAAGTGCCTCCGTAAGCTTATTTTCAAACTCATTTGCAGTCGTTATGCCCTTTGTGCTGATGTCGTGTGTTATTTCTATCTGAATATATCCATCGACTCTTTTATACCAATCATTTATACGGCTGTTGTACAGTAGTATTTCATCGGCATAATCAAACAGATTTTCGATTTTGCCGTTATTCAAAGCGTCAATAACCGCATACATACGGATTTGCACTATTGCTTTTTCATTATCTTCAGCCGCAATCTTTCTGAGTTCACCGTTTTGCAGCAGATTTTTATAAACCATATCGGCAAATCCGTCATGACCTATACCGTCCATATCGGTATACGGCTTAAAGTCTGTTCCGAAAACGCTTTTATACTTATCAAGTATGTTTGCGGCGCTTTTTGCATCGGCTGCTCCCAAAAGCTCATTTATTTTATCCGTGATGCCTTTTATCAGGGCAAAATGCATCAGCGGGCGAAGATTTTTCATATCAAATACCATGAGCTTTACAAGGTCGTATGCTTCCCACTCACTGTTTTCAAACTCAAATACAAGCTTATTTTCCGCGGCATTGCTGACGCTTGCCGACTTTACACAAACCTGTTTTCCGCCGGTGCCGCACGATATGAATACCGTTGCATACGGCATAAGATTTGACGTATCTACCGAAACGGATGTCAAGGTGTCGGCTGTAACCGTGTATTTGATGTCATTGTCAATACCGTCAAGACACCTCAAAAAATCTTCGTTTCCGGTGGTTGACATTACTGTTTTTTTGAGCCTTTCAACATAATTTTCATTAATCCATACCTTTGACAGATTTGTGCAGCCCCGGAAAGCATAGTTTCTAATTTCTGTGATTTTGCCGAGAAACTCTATACTTTTAAGGCTTACGCAGCCGCTAAATGTACCGTAATCTATTGTTGTAACTCCTGCGGGTATTGTCACACTCGTAAGACTTATGCAATTTTCAAATGCGGAATTTTCTATAGCAGTAACCGGGTATTCTCCCAAAACAGCAGGTATTTCCTGTGCTCCGGAAAAATCGGCTTTTGATACAACGCCTGTTATTACAGCCTCACCGTTGGATACTCCATATTCATATACACCCGAAGAATCCGCAAAAACTTTATCCGCTCCGATTGCAAGCGCAAAAACGGCAAACAGTATAAATATATACTTTTTCACAACAGCGCCCCCTCTGTTTTGATTTGCATTATTCTTGTTTTTGTAATCGTTTGTATTTTACAAAATTTTACTTCTAATACAATAATATCACAATAAGCAGAACATGTCAATCGGGAGCATACACGGCTATACCCTGCAAAATTCTATAATTACCTTGAACAAATCGCCGTCGGTAACAATGCGGAAGCTTCCCTTGCATGCCTCGGTATAGCCTTTGGCAATAGCCAGTCCGAGTCCGTTACCCTCCTCGGAGCGTGATTTATCGCCGCGCACAAATCTTTCGGTGATTTCATTCACATCAAAATCAATCGGATATGCGGATATATTTTTAAATTCAATAACAGCCTTTTCTCCTTCTGCATGAGCGTCTATAAACACGCGGGTATTTTTCATGCTGTATTTTACAAGGTTATTTATAAGGTTTCCCATAACGCGCGACATCTTTCTGCCGTCCGCCATAATGAAAAGATTATCGTCTGTGTTTACGCAGAGCGCCAGTCCCGCCTTTTGTATCTCACTGTCGTTTTCGCCGAGGCTCTGATTTATCAGAAGAGCCGTATCCAGCTTTTCAAAATTTACTTTTTCGTTTCCGCTTTGTACCTTAGATATATCAAACAAATCGTTTGTAAGATTTTTAAGCCGTTCGCTTTTTTTGTAAATTATTTTAACATAATCCGCCGCCTCTTCGGGTGTCAGCTCCATATTTTTAAGCAAATCGGCATAATTGATGATAGAAGTCAGCGGAGTTTTCAAATCATGCGATACATTTGTTATAAGCTCCGCTTTCATACGCTCTGCGCGGAGTTTTTCGGCAATGGAATCGGAAAGTCCGGAGCCTATCTCGTTTATCCCTTCGGAAACAGCTTTCAGATCCTCGCACCGGCAGCCTGTTATTTTATAAGACAGATTTCCGCCCTTTATCTCCTCAACACCGCTGCGTATAAGCTTTAAATCCTTTGCGCGGACACCGACAAAAACACAGCCTGCCAAAACCAATATCAAAAGCAGGAGCGGATTGCCGGTAATTTTAACCGCTGCGGAATACAAAACAAGCAAAACTGCAAGAATTGCCGCTCCCCTTGATGCAAAAAGTGTTTTCAGTGCGCAAACAGCGCTTTTTGATAAAATACCGATTTTACCGAGAAGTTTTCTTGACAGCCCGAAAAGCCATATGATAAGCTTTGCGATTATGCTGTTTTTCAAAAAATATCCGCTTTTTATATTTCTTGCGGCAGACATTGCAAAAGTAATAAAGAGCATACCGAAAATACCGCATACTATAAGCGCCGCATACAAAATATCTATATCCTCCGTTACCGAAAAGCCGACTCCCAGCATAATAGGAATACAAAAAGCCATCATAAACGCAAGTGTAAATTCGGTATACATATTATCTATGCTCAGGCGGTGAATTTCTCTGTCCCCCGACTTCCTTCCGCATACCGTCATAAGATAGATAAACAGTGCAAGAGCCGCAGAACAAAGCGCAATAATTGCTGTTATGTATTTCTCGGCTCGTTTTCCGGCTTTTTTCAAAAGCGCTTCCTGCTCCGAAACATAGCTTTCATTCAGCGCAAGGTACACCTTCTTGTCATCCTGCACCTCTTCAGAATAATCATATCCGAGTGTATCATCCGACGTTTTTCCTATTGATTTATCCGCAATATAGTGATACTTTTTTGTAAAATACTTTTCCAAATCACTGTCATTTTCATACACATTGCCGTTTTCTAAAGTTATGCAGTAATCAACAATATTTACATACTTTTTCAATACCCGTTCAAGCGCGGCGGTATCTGTTTCTTTACCGCTGTAATAGCTATATATACAGTCAAGAATTTCATGTGCCGGTCTTTCTATCTCATAGTATTCCGTTCCGAAAAAATATTTTTCCGAATTAGCTTTGCGTACAAAATCTACCGAAGTATACACCGTCATAAGCAGCACGCACAAAAAAGCAGCAAAAGCAACAAATTTTGTATATTTGGAATATATAAAGCTTTTCATATTCAATCTCCTTTTCAGATTATCTTATAGCCCACTCCCCAAACGACCTTTAAATATCTCGGTTCCTTAGGATTTATCTCTATCTTCTCTCGGATATGACGGATATGTACCGCAATGGTGTTATCCCCCACAATTGCATCGTCATTCCATACGCGTCTGTAAATCTGCTCTGCCGAAAATACCTTTGCGCGGTTTCGGGCGAGAAGCTCCAGTATTTTATACTCAATCGGAGTAAGCCGCACCTCTTCGCCGTCTACGCTTACCGTTTTGGATTCGGTATTTATCACAAGCCCGTCTATTACAAGCTGCTCATCGCTTTTTTGCATTGAGCCGAGCTGTGTATATCTGCGTAGCTGCGACTTTACTCTTGCCACAAGCTCAGACGGATTAAACGGCTTTGTTATGTAATCGTCGGCTCCGGCGGTAAGACCGAGTATTTTGTCTGCGTCCTCTGACTTTGCAGATATCAGAATGACCGGAATATTTTTGGTCTTTCTAAGCTGCATAAGCGTTTTTATTCCGTCCATTTCCGGCATCATGATGTCCAGCAGCATTAAATGAACGTTGTTATCGATTAAAATTTCCAATGCGTCAAGACCGTTGTATGCCTTTATCACACCATATCCCTCCGCATTCAGAAAAAGAGCTATACTGTCTACAATTTCCCTGTCGTCATCAACAACAAGTATGTTCATTTCCTGCACCTCCAAATCAAAAAATCTGTATCCGAATACATTCACTGTGTTAATTCTAACATACAATTCTTAAGATTTGAATAGCAAAATTCTTAAGATTTTATTAAGATTATTAAATGGTTCTGCAAATATTATTATATAAAAAGTACATATTTTTGCCAAAAGGTTGTGTATGTTTACATAATATTTAAAAAATTTTTAACTTTCTCTTTACAACATCCGCCAATGTGTGCTATAATTTCAGTTGACAAAATTTTTTCAGGAGGCATGACAAAGTGAAATCAATAGGTTTTATCGGTGCAGGAAACATGGGAAGCGCTATAATTTCGGGCATAATGAAAAGCAAAGCCTTCAACCGTCTTCCCATATATGTATGCGACCGTGTAATAAATGAAAGCATAAAAAATCTTAACATTAATGTAACAAATCTGTCAGAATTAGTAAACAATTCGGATTACATAATATTATGTGTTAAACCAAAAAATATTTTTGAGCTTATAAGCGATATTAAAAAAATTCCCGGATATGACAAAAAGGTTTACATATCCATTGCCGCAGGAGTAAAAATCAGCTCCTTAAAGGAAGCGCTCGGAGACGTCAGAATTATCAGAGTAATGCCTAATCTTGCGCTGAAGGTCGGTGCGGGAATGAGCGTCGTTACGCGCTGTCCGCTCGTATCCGATGACGAATTCAGCTTCGGAGAAAGTATTTTTTCCTCCGTCGGAAAAACTCTGTGCGTAAACGAGGACTTAATCGACGCCTGCACGGCAATAAACGGCAGCGGCCCGGCATATGTGTTTATGTTTATAGAAGCTCTCGCCGACGCCGCAGTCAAAAACGGTATCGACAGAAAATCCGCATACCTGCTTGCCTCGCAGACTGTTGCCGGAAGTGCGCTTATGCAGCTTGAAACAAATCTCCACCCCGGTGTTTTAAAAGACATGGTTTGTTCGCCGGCAGGCACTACGATAGACGCTGTTGCAACGCTTGAAAAACACGCTTTCCGCAATGCCGTCATAGACGCGGTAGACGCCTGCACCGAAAAAGCGGTCCGCATGGGCGAAACAAAAAAATAACATTATTGTTTTAAAAGTTATATATTTTCCGTGGTTGTCATAAGTATTCTTTAGGACAATTTATTTTTAAATACAAAATGACATCGGTTCACGGAGGTATAAAAATGCAAAACAAAAGTGACGAAAGCAGTCATGTTTTTTTATTTGTATCAACTGCTGTCATATTTTCTCTGTGTATCGCCGCAGGGATATTTACAGCTTTTAATATAGACGGTGAGCTTCGCGGAAATTTATCCGAATATCTGACATCTGCACTTTCCGGAAAAACCGAATTTAAGAAAGTTTTTTTCACGGCCGCAGCTTCGGACTTCAGATACTCCGTTTTGATAATGATTTTAGCGCTCGGAACATATACTTCATTTGTCCCTGCGCTGCTGATAGGCTTTAAAGGGTTTTCGTCGGGATTTTCGGTTGTGCTCGCGTCGGGGCTGATTTCTGCCGGAGCAACGGCGGCGGTCGCTTCTGCCGTTTTTTTATCATGCGTATTCACCGTTCCCGTATATACGCTTATGTTTCTTTTGTGCAGAAACTGTGCAAAAAAGCTCGGCTCACACAATTTTACGGCAGGCGAAAAATGCAAAGAATATGCAATATTCATGCTGTCTGTTATGATAATGTTTTCCGTATTATGCATTGCAGACTGCATACAGGCGGTTTTATGCCCCGCAATAGTAGGACTTGCCGGATTTTAGGCGATTTTTGGAGGGATGGTTTTTAAATGGATTCTCTTATGAGTGACTTTGTAAGTTTTTTACAGTATGACAAAAAAGTTTCCGATAACACATTGCAATCGTATTCAAGAGATATTAAGCAGTTTTCGGATTACATAGACAATAACGGTATGGGCGTATGCAGTATTACAAAATCCGACATAATGAGCTATGTTGACTACATGCAAAACCTGGGCAAAGCCGCAAGCTCGGTTTCGCGCTCGCTTGCTTCTCTGCGTGCGCTGTACAATTATCTCTTGCTTAAAGGCAAAGTGGGGCTTAACCCTGCAAACAAGCTCAAAATGCCCAAAACCGAAAAAAAGCTTCCGCAGATTCTTACTTTAAACGAAGTGGACACACTGCTGAATCAGCCCGATACTTCGTCCTCAAAGGGACTGCGCGACAAAGCAATGCTGGAGCTTATGTATGCAACAGGATTAAAGGTTTCGGAGCTTATAGCTCTTAACATAACAGATGCCGACATTGATTTCGGTTATTTGAAATGCATAAACGACAACGACGTCCGTATCGTACCTCTCGGCAAAGCAGCCATACGGGCGCTCAAAGAATACATATCGCTTTGCCGCGACGGTATGCTGTCCGATCCGTCCGAAACGGCAATGTTTGTAAATTGCAGCGGTACGCGAATGACCAGGCAGGGATTTTGGAAAATTATAAAAAGCTATACGCAAAGCGCCGGTATCAAAAAGGATATTACTCCGCATACCCTGCGCCACTCCTTTGCGGCGCATCTTCTGGAAAACGGAGCCGACCTTGCTTCAATACAGGAGATGCTCGGTCACAAGGATATAGCCTCTACTCAGGTATACACCAAGCTTATGAAAAACCATATCCGCGAAGTGTATAACAAAGCGCATCCCCGTGCGTAGGCAAGCGAGACTCGAACTCGATGTGGTTCAAGTCCCGCTTGCCTAGCCAACTAAAAACCGTATATCGGCCGGCTTTATGTGTGCCTGATATACGGTTTTATTTATATATTTAAAAATACAATTGATACCAACCCGAAAACTATTCCTATCCACTGCATTGTCGAAAGCTTTTCTTTATATATAAACAGTGACAAAATCCCCGATATTATAATTCCTCCGGCTGAGATAAGCGGAAACATTACCGACGCCGCCATTTTTTCTCCAAGCAGCATTACAAGCATGTTAAGCGCTCCGTTAACAATACCGAAAAGCACAGCAAGATACCAACCGCAGCGCAAGCCTATAGCGGATTCATTTTTTGATAAAAGCGCAAAAATGCCCATTATTACTGCGGAGATAATCATTGCCAATATCATAAGCTCATTTTTGCATGCGCCGTCAAAAGCTACCTGCTGCATTTTCTGCACGGTTGAGCACATTCCGTTTCCGGCAAAAGTAAGCAGAGAAAAAAACAGCCACTTTCCGTTTACTGCACTGTCCGCTTTTTTAAAATTTATAAAAAACAGCGACACAGCAAGCAAAGCGAGTCCTATTACAAGAAATCCTCCCGGTGTTTCGTCCAAAAAAATCATTCCGTACATCGTCGGTATTATAAGCGAATATGATATTATAAGCGTCGTGAGAGAAATCGAACCATATTGCAAAGCCAAAACATGACAAGTCACTGCCAACGAATATGCAGATGCAAATCCAAGTGAATACAGACCAAGCTTTAAGCTAAAATCAAACTTACCTCCCGAGGTAAGTATAAAGAAAGCTGCCGCTGCAAGGCTAAGCGCCATGCTCCACGCATAAACTCCGCGGTTTCCGGTCTTTTTATTGAAATCTTTTGAGGTAACCTGCTGAAGCAGATTACATATGTATATGCCGATCATCATAACAGCGTTCATTTATACTTCCCCAATCCATATTTCATTTGTAATACCAAACTATTTTTTTACTTCAAAACCGGCAAAACCAAAAGGCGATATTTCCGACAGATAAATCTTGCTGCCGGATATTTTTCCGCTGCAATTTACAAACTCTGCTGTTGTATATTCTGTATCAAGCTCAATAACCGGCCGAGAAATCGGATCGGCAAAAATATTCCACAGACATACACTCATTGAATCATCATTTTTTTTGGAAATTATATACAAATCGGGATTGCCATAGGAGTATGCGGGCAATTTATTTCCGCTCAATGATTCAATACAGTCTGCAATCTGCCTTGAACGTGCATAGCTTCTGTATATATTGTCATTTCCCCAGTACGCGTCAAAAGTAAATACCATAAACTTGTGTCCTTCTTCATTTTTATATACATACACTGCCGGAATCTCTTCATACGAACCAAGCGCTGTGTCATGATTTATTATAAAACGGCTGAGAACGTCACAATTATCTTTTAGCCGGGTTTTATATGCTTTTATTTCATCAGGAATATTTATATACTGATCGTACTTTTCAAAATATTCACAGGAAGTACAAACCTTTTCTCCTTTTTCCAGAAGTCCGGTGTCAATTCCATTTCCTGCAAGAATTTCCGCCGCTCTCATATCTATAATTATTCCTTGTTTTAATGCTTCTGCCGGTACAAATTTAATATTCTCATCAAATGCAGCGCCGAACACTCCGCCTCCCCTATACACAGTAGGCACAGAGCAGTCTGCCAACATTTTTGCAGCAGGAGAAAACATTGATTCGTAAATATTTCCTCCATCTTTGGCTTTATCGGGAAATGTCATTGTTTTAATTTTATCCATAAATTCATAAACTCTCACTCCGACCGGCTGCTTATTTGATGTATGTGATTCAATCCAGTTATATATTTCTCTGTTTTCACAGTGCAAATCAATATATCCCGTTTCATAGTCCGCCTCGGAGTAATAATCCAGCACATATTTCAAAATGCCGTCCATATTTCCGTCTGTCCTGAGCGCCATGTCAAAAATTTCAAGGTACGATGCAGGGCAATTGTGACGCGGTCGCGGAAATGTATCGCCCTCACCAAATACTTCAACTTCAGATCTGCATAAGCTCCGCTGCATTCTTCCAAATTCAATTATATTTTGCAGTCTGCTGTTATTAAAGCTCTTTTCCACAGCCCAGTAAGGAGCACCTGTCAAACGCAAAAACGGTTTTGTATTTCCGGCAAGCGCACGTGCTATTTCTTCGGGGTATGCGCCGTCAGTCCCCCAATTGGACATGCACGAGCAATATCCCATGCGTATATCGGGGTTCACAGTATCCAAAGCCGAACGCATGAATTTTGCGTAGTTTATAAGACTCTCGCCGTTTGCCTGCAGCCAGGCATTTCTGTATTTGTTTCCGCCGCCGCTAAAAATTTTATTCTTTAATTCAAGCGGCGTAATATCCTCACCGAGTATTCCGGATATTCTTTTCATATGTAACTCACATGTACATGCAACGCTTCCGGTTAAATGACCAAACCGATAATCATCGTCAAACTGAATCAAATCAACTCCGCATTTTCCTATATCCGAAATATACTTTTGCATAAATTTCACAAAATGCTTATCCAAAGGACAGTTCATTTCTGTTTTAACACCTTCTGCCCCTGCAATCTTTGTATACGGAGTTTCGCTGTCGCTCCAGAAAGTCCACAGCCATGCCCCTACCTCAAAGCCGTTTTTCTTAAAAAACTCACAATTGTTTTTAAGCATTGCAAACTCTGATTTTCTTTCAGCTTCATTCATTATGTGCCGGCCTATTGCCAGAAAAACTCTTTGAGCTCCTGTTCGCCTTAATTCTTTCAGCAAAAGTTCCTTGCCGCCGCTTTGATTGTCCACTCTGTTATTTATAATAGGTACGGAAATTTTGTACATTTCTGTTATTCTCCCCTTTGGTTTTTGCAAGCAGATAACATATTTTTTATAATATTATAATCGCAAAAATTCTTTTTTACAATACAATATGTTTTCAAATTCTTATAATATATTACACTTTATTTAAAATATATTGAAAGCGTATTGAAAGCAACTACAAAATACATTATAATAATCAAAGAATGAGAGGGATTCGGTATGTTTGTCAGTTTTGATAAGGAAAAGCTCAGAAAAATACTCAGCGACTTTTCGGCAATAACAGAAATAAATATAGCGGTTTATGATGAAAACTTAAATATACTATGTTCTTCAGCCCGCGGCAACAACAAATACTGCTCGTACATTCAGAGTACAAAAACAGGTCCGGAGAACTGCAAATGCTCGGATTTACGGCTTATACAAAAATGCCGCAGAAGTCAAAAAGAGCAAATCCACATATGCCACGCAGGTCTTATTGATGCTGCCGCACCGCTTATGTATGAAAATACTATTATAGGTTATCTCATTCTCGGTCAGATGAAAAAAGACACCGAGTTTAAAATCCCGAATGAATATATCAACGAAAGCAGCACTGATTTTATGCTGTTAAAGCAAGCATATGACGAGCTTCCGCTTTTTGAAAAAACAAAAATAGAAAGCATTATAAACATAGCAGTTATGCTTGCAAAGTACATTTTGCTTGAAAAAATACTTTGGCATTCTTCAAATGAAGCCATAACTAAAGCAACGAAGTACATAAACAATCATCTGTCGGAAAATTTAAGCATTAAGAAACTGGCTGACGTGTCCGGATATTCCTCATGTGCGCTTTACAATGCGTTTAGGCGCAGCTACGGTTGTACCGTAGGTGAATATATCACCGAAAAAAGAATAGAAAGTGCCGCCTGCCTTCTTCTTGAAACCGATTTTACAATAGAAGAGATTTCTCGAAGAACCGGATTTTGCAACGCACCGTATTTCAGCAGTATATTCAAACAAAAAATGAATGTATCGCCGTCCGAATTCAGAAAAAGCAATGCCGCAAAATCTGCCTCAAATAAATATGGCAATCTGCTGTTTAGGCATATATAAGTGCATATCCGGATTTTTGCAGACAGAAAGGAAGACTAAAATGAAAATATTGATAGTTGAAGATGACCGTGTGCTGAATAACGGAATTGCGTTATCCTTCTCAAACTGCGAGGTAATGCAGGATTTTTGCATAAAAGAAGCAAAATAGCTTATTTCAGCAGATACAGACTTAATTATTCTTGATATAAATCTGCCAGACGGCAGCGGCATTGATTTTTGCAAAAAAATAAGAGAGTACAGCAAAGTACCGATTCTAATCCTCACTGCAAACGATATGAAAACTGATATAGTCACAGGACTCGAAAGCGGAGCGGATGATTACATAACAAAACCCTTTTCGCTTGCTGTACTTCGGGCAAAGGTAAATGCCGTAACAAGAAGAAAACAGAATGGCGCTGAGATTTTTCGGTATAAAAATTTTATTTCTGATTTTGAACGTATGAAATTTTCTTATGATAATATCCCTGTTGAATTAAGCAAAACCGAACAAAAGCTCTTAAAAATACTGGTTCGGAATATCGGAAGAACAATGCCGCGCGATGTGCTTATAGACAAGGTATGGTCGGACGGCGCGGAATTTGTAGAGGAAAACGCTCTTTCGGTATGCATAAAACGGATTCGGCAAAAGCTCCCCGGTGTTCCGATCAAAACAATTTACTCAATAGGTTATGTATGGGAGAAATAAAAATGATTTCTGCAATTTTAACGTTAATTATTCTTTTGCTTTCATGTATAATTCTTTTCCTGCATATTAAGCACATAAAAATGCTTGACAGACTTGATCTGATGCTCGACTCGGCAATAGCAAATACAT
Organism: uncultured Clostridia bacterium; assembly: GCA_934481345.1. Classification (GTDB taxonomy): domain Bacteria; phylum Bacillota; class Clostridia; order UMGS1810; family UMGS1810; genus CAKSIN01. The sequence continues at coordinate 58,061 of CAKSPF010000008.1, read as the reverse complement.
TCTCGGAAACACAATTTACCGAAAGCCGATTATCAAAAATCGAAACAAAAATGTATCGTTATCTGTCTGCCGGCAAAACATCGCTTACACAGATAAAATCCGAAAAGGATGCGATAAAAGCCCTGATTTCCGACATTTCTCACCAGACAAAAACTCCTGTTGCAAATATATTGCTGTACTCCCAGCTTTTGCGTGACGGCGGCGGTTTGAATGAAAATGCGTCAGAGCTTGCCGCACATATTGAATCACAGACTGAAAAGCTTAATTTTCTTATTCAGTCACTAATAAAAATTTCACGTCTGGAAAACGGAATTGTAGCCGTCGTACCGAAAGAAAACAGAATAGAAAAACTTCTTTCGGGTCTGGATTTTAAAACCAAAGCGCAGTTAAAAAATATAGACTTGATAATTGAAAAAAACATAAACATGACTGCCTTTTTTGACATGAAGTGGACGCTTGAAGCCATATCCAACATTACGGATAATGCAATAAAATACACGCCTGCGGGCGGAAAAGTAAAAATATCGGCTGTGCCTTATGAAATGTTTGTAAAAATAGATATTTCGGACAGCGGAATAGGAATCAGCGAGGAGGAATTTTCCAAGATATTCACCCGTTTTTACCGCTCGCAAAAAGTAAGCGACAGTCCGGGTGTCGGTATCGGATTATATTTATCGCGGGAAATCATATCGAAACAGGGAGGATATATAAAAGTCACCTCGGCTGAAAACAAAGGTTCAACATTTTCCGTATTTATTCCGAAACAGTCAAATATGTCAAAACTGTAAGTTTTCAGAAAGATTTGAGTAAGAATCTATTGCTATAATACAATCAACACTGATAATATCGGAGGTAGTTGAAATGTATATTTTACAAACTGAAAACTTAAAAAAATACTATGGCAAAGGGGATACGTCAGTAAAGGCTCTTGACGGTGTTAATTTTGCCGTTTCGGACGGTGAATTTGCAGCAATAGTCGGCACATCGGGAAGCGGAAAATCAACCCTTCTGCATTTGCTCGGAGGGCTGGACCGTCCCACAGACGGCAAGGTTTTCATTACGGGCAAAGATATTTTTTCTTTTGATGACAATGCCCTGACAATTTTCAGACGAAGAAAAATCGGATTTATTTTTCAAAGCTACAACCTTATTCCGACGCTGAATGTGTATGAAAATATCGTTTTGCCCATTGAACTGGACGGAAACAAAATCGATAAAGAATACACACAAAATGTTATTGACACGCTCGGGCTTTCAGGCAAGGAGGAAAGACTTCCGTCACAGCTTTCGGGCGGTCAGCAGCAAAGAGTTGCCATAGCGCGTGCGCTCTCATCAAAGCCTGCGATTATTCTGGCAGATGAGCCGACGGGTAACCTTGACAGCAAAACAAGCCTTGATGTGCTCGGGCTGATGAAAATATCAAGCGAAAAATTCAAACAGACAATCGTTATGATTACACACAACGATGCAATTGCTCAAATGTCGGACAGGATAATCCGTATTGAGGACGGCAGAATTGCAGGTGAGCACAATGTATAATGTCAACAGCAGAAAAACTGTTTGCAAAATTGCAAACCGAACTTTCAAATATAACAAGACGCGAAACATCATAGGACTTTTTGCAATCTGTCTTACGGCAATTTTATTTACATCTGTTTTCAGTATCGGCTCAAGCGTCCTCAACTCCCTCCAGCAGACAACAATGCGCCAGGTGGGAACACAGGCGCACGGCGGGTTCAAGTATCTCACAAAACCGCAGTACGATACATTAAAAAAAGATCCGAAAATCAAAGATATTTCCTATAATATCATTGTCGGCACGGCGGAAAACAAAAAGCTTTCCAAAACATATACCGAAATCCGGTACACAGAAATGAATAATGCAAAATGGTCTTTCTCTATGCCCACAACCGGCAGACTGCCGGAAAAAGAAACGGAAATCGCGACCTCTGCTCAGGTTTTGGACGCGCTGGGAATCAAACACAAACTCGGCGAAAACGTTCCGCTTGAATTTACCGCAAACGGGAAAAAACACAAGGATAATTTTACACTGTGCGGATTTTGGAATGTTGATGACGCAACGGCTGCAAATCAAGCGTTTGTATCTTACGAATATGCAAGCAAGGTTGCGCCCGTTTGGAACAGCGTACCTGAAAATTTCGGTGAAAAATCCTTTGAAGCCGGCTCGATAAATCCCTCGTTATGGTTTTCGTCCTCCTTTGACATCGAACACCAAATGCAAAAATTAAAAGACAGATGCGGTTTTGATGAAAATGTAAACGAAGGCGTAAACTGGGCATATGCCGCGTCGGAGGTTGACGGCACAACCGTATTTTTAATCGTCGGAATACTGTTGCTCATTATGTTATCGGCATACCTTATTATTTACAATATATTTTATATTTCTGTATCACGGGATATAAGATTTTACGGACTGCTGAAAACAATAGGAACAACAAATAAACAGCTCAAAAGCATTGTAAGGAAACAAGCTGAATTTTTGTGCATAATCGGTATTCCGATTGGTCTTATATCGGGATTTCTGCTCTCCTTCGTACTGGTGCCGATTGTCATGCAGACAACAACGATACATAATTACGGAGTATCGGCAAATCCGGCTGTGTTTATCGGAGGAGCTTTGTTTACCTTTATCACGGTTATGATCAGTTGTATCAAGCCTTGCAGATATGCGGCGAAAATTTCACCGATTGACGCAATTCGTTACAATGAAGCTCAAAGCGACAAAAAGCATAAAAAGAAAACTGCAAAGATAACGCCGTTTCGTATGGCTTTTGATAATATAAAAAGAACGCCCAAAAAAGCGGTATCGGTTATCATTTCCATATCGCTGTCGGTAATTCTTTTAAATGTTGCCGTTACGGTAAGCCGCGGCTTTGATATGGATAAATACATACAAAACATGGTTGTGTCGGATTTTTATATTACCGACAAAACTATTACCTCTTCTGCAGGAGGAGATATAAATCTTGAAAGTATAACTCCCGAAACAACGGATGCGGTAAAAAAACTTAACGGTGTATCGGAAACAGGCTGTACCTACATGCAGCAGCAAATGCATATTTTGAGCGATAATGCCTGCGAAAATGCAAAAAGGATATGTGAGAAATATAAAAAGGAGCTTCCCGAAAAATATGTAGGTCAGCTTATCCGCGATATTTACGAAAAGCATGAAATAATTTCACGAATTTATGGCGTTGACGGCATTGCAATGAACAAATTGGACATCTATGACGGTAAATTTGACGAGAAGAAATTTAAAAGCGGTAACTATGTGGTTGTATCACCTTTTGCAGATGACGGCAGCGGGCTTTATTACGATATAGGCGATAAAGTAACAATTGATTTCGGCAACGGAAAAACAAAGGAATACGAGGTTATGGCAATCGGCAATGTTGCTTATGCCCTGTCACCTCAGTTTTCAAATATACTTGACGTGTATTTTACTATGTATTCAGATGAATTTATTGCACAAACCGGCAAAAACTGCGCCTTAAATATTGCTTTCAATGCAGAAAGCGGTAAATATGACAGTGTAGAAAAATGGGTTGACAATTATTGTGAAAAAGTCAATGCCGACCTTGATTATAAATCCCGTTCGACATATGAAGACAGTTTCCGCGATGCACAGAATATGTATTTGATTATCGGCGGTGTTTTAAGCTTTATTCTCGGACTTATAGGAATACTCAATTTCATAAATTCAATGATTACATCAATTTCTTCAAGGAAACATGAGTTTGCGGTACTTCAGTCAATCGGTATGACAGGAGATCAGCTTAAAAATATGCTTATATGCGAAGGCGGATGTTATGCGGTAATTTCGGTAATCTTTACATTAACCGCCGGAAACATACTGAGTTATGCCTTTGTCATGGCTCTTTCAAGTCAAATGTGGTTTTTTACATATCGCTTTACCGTTATGCCGCTTGCTTTGGCAATTATAATGCTTTCGGCAGTTTCAATAATTTTACCGATAATCTGTTATAACAGAATTTGTAAATCAAGCATAGTAAGCAGATTAAGAGTAGGCGAATAGAAAGCGGATTTGCCCTCTTAGGCTTCAAGTCCCTTTTATTCTACGCAAAAAAAATGAGGTTAAAAATACGCTTTGATATAAAAAAATCGAAGCGTATTTTTTGTCTTAAAACAGACATACACAACTGCAAAATAACGAGAAGCTATGCCTTGAATATCAGAAGCTGCAAAGTAAAAAAACTTTGTAAAATTACATCGATTTATTCCGATAGTCTCTCGGTGAACAACTCATTTTTTCACGAAAGCATTTTCCGAAATAGCTTTGCTGATTAAATCCGGTAAGACTTGAAATTTCACAAATAGGTTTTGATGTGTTCCGCAACAGCCCGGCAGCTTTTGATAAGCGATATTCCATAAGATATTTGTACGGTGTGGTATTAAGGCAGTTTTTGAAACAGCGTAAACACTCGGATTTACTGACATTTGCGCTTGCAGACAAATCATCAAGAGATATATTCTCACAATAGTGCTCGCTTATGAACTGCAAAAAATTTTTCATACGGCCGTCTGAAACGTTATTCTTGACCGATGAGGGTATAACGATATTTTTTTGCATTTCAAGCCATAATGAAGCAAGTAACACAAGTACCTCATAAGCATACAATTCGGTCTTGTTTTGCTCAAGCTCCGATAATTTTTGCAGTTTTTCCAAAACCGTCCTGTTCCATTTAATTTCTGTAGACAGCTTGTAAATCGGCAGATTTTTATTGCCGATTATTTTGTCTGCAAGTGTCTTGGCGGGACTTCCAAAGTAAAATGTAATAAAATATTCCGGGAAAATAAAACTCTTGTAATGACAGCTTTCTGTTTTTTCAACCAGGTGGACAACATTTGTGTTGATAAAAATACCCTCGTCCTTACAGAGCAGCACCGTTTCGTTTAATGTCTGAACTTTAACATTGCCGTCAAAAACATATATGAATTGCAAATCCTCGTGCCAGTGCATAACTTCAAAGCCCGGATTTCCGGGATGACTTTGTTCATTGATAACATTAAGAACAAGATACGGAAAATTTGTATTTTGATTTAAGTTTACGGAATTAATATAATTCTCATCTGCCATTTTGCACACCTCTTTGGCGATATTTTAATAATATTCGGCAATATTATAATATTATTCGCTTTAATTACATGATATAATTATAATATATAAATATAAAAAAGTCAAAATTGAGAGATGATAAAAATGCACTTTGAATATAATGATACTGCACTTGAATACCTGAAAAGCAAAGATAAAACGTTAAGCGGTGTCATAGACAAAATCGGGCATATAGACCGTGAGGTTGACAGCGATTTGTTTTCATCGGTCGTTCATCATATAATAGGGCAGCAGATTTCAACAAAAGCGCAAGCAACAATATGGAGAAGGCTCAATGAGAATTTATGCGTATTAAATGCTGACAGTATTATTGCCGCCGGAGCAGAAAAACTGCAATCCTTTGGTATGACATTCCGCAAAGCGGAATACATAACAGACTTTGCACTCAAAATAAAAAGCGGCGAATTTGACCTTGACGGTATTTGGCATAAATCCGATAAAGAAGCAGTAGCTGAGCTTATTTCACTTAAAGGCATAGGCGTATGGACTGCCGAAATGATTTTATTGTTTTGTATGCAGCGACAAAATGTTTTCAGCTTTGATGATTTGGCAATACAGCGAGGACTTCGTATGGTGTATCATCACCGAAAAATTGACCGAAAATTATTTGAAAAATACCGCAGGCGGTTTAGTCCGTATTGCAGCGTTGCAAGTCTGTATTTGTGGGCGGTTGCCGGCGGAGCAATAGAAGGTATGAAAGACTATGTACCCAAAACGAAAGACAGGAGATGTTCAAAATGATTTATACACACAAATATAATTCCCCGCTCGGTGCAATAACGCTTGCAAGCAACGGCGAGGCATTGACGGGATTGTGGTTTGACGGACAAAAGTATTTCGGGGATACTCTGCCGAATAAATACGGGCAGGAAAAGCTTCCGATTTTTGACGAAACCGCAGCGTGGCTTGATATATATTTTATGGGCAAAAATCCGGATTTTACACCAAAATTGTTCTTTGACACTTCGCCGTTCCGGCAAACGGTATGGGAAATACTTTTGACAATTCCATATGGAAAAACTATGACCTACGGCGAAATTGCGCGTAAAATCGCCGCTCAAAATGGACTTGAAAAAATGTCGGCGCAAGCTGTCGGAGGCGCTGTAGGACACAATTCCATTTCAATCATTGTGCCCTGCCACCGAGTAGTTGGAACAAGCGGTAGTTTAACCGGGTATGCCGGCGGAATTGAACGCAAGATTAAACTTTTAGAGCTTGAAAAAACAGATATGAGCAGTTTTTTTATTCCCAAAAAAGGCACTGCGCTGTGATAGGAGATTAAAAAATGAATCTCCTTAGTGTACGGAGCCGCCGGCAACTTTTTTTATACGCTTTTTGCCCTCTTAGGCTTCAAGTCCCTTTTATTCCACGCAAAAAAATGAGGTTCAAAAATGAACCTCTTTAATGGTATATGCCGCAGGAAACCGTGAAAAGTTGGTAGTGCAGCGGAGGCGTTATGCGTGCGTTTACAAACGCATAGCCGAAACAAACGCGACTTTTCACGGAAAAGGAGGAATGACGGAGCGTATGACTGATTTTTTTGCATTAAAAAAATCGGAATGGAGCATAGTCCATTCCGACGTGGTCGGAGTGACGGGACAAATGCGCTCCTCGCCTTTCCTGCTTGCCGACCCAAAGGCTTTGCCTTTCGGTACCCGCCTTCGCAACAAAATGCTAAAAAACTTGCCGCCGGCAACTTTTTTTATACGCTTTTTGCCCTCTTAGGCTTCAAGTCCCTTTTATTTCACGCAAAAAAAATGAGGTTCAAAAATGAACCTCTTTAATGGTATATGCCGCAGGAAACCGTGAAAAGTTGGTAGTGCAGCGGAGGCGTTATGCGTGCGTTTACAAGCGCATAGCCGAAACAAACGCGACTTTTCACGGAAAAGGAGGAATGACGGAGCGTATGACTGATTTTTTTTGCATTAAAAAAATCGGAATGGAGCATAGTCCATTCCGACGTGGTCGGAGTGACGGGACTTGAACCCACGGCCCCCAGACCCCCAGTCTGGTGCGCTACCAACTGCGCTACACCCCGAAAAATATTGGCGCGCCTAAGTGGATTCGAACCACCGGCCTAACGCTTAGGAGGCGTTCGCTCTATCCTACTGAGCTATAGGCGCATATTACCACTAAAGCACTTTGTTTACATTTTTATATAATATATCAAATCACCGATTTTGTCAAGGGTTTATTGCATATTTAATCAAAAATTTTTGCTCTGTATTGCCACAGACAAAATCAAATGTTCGTTTGCACAAAAGAAAATCGGAATGGACTGTGCTCCATTCCGATTTGGAGCTGGAAACGTGACTTGAACACGCGACCTGCGCATTACGAATGCGCTGCTCTACCAACTGAGCTATTCCAGCATATATAAAAAGCTCTATAAAACAAGCAACATGATTATTATACTAAAAAAAAACGCGATAGTCAAGGTTTTTTACCGGTTATTTTCAAAAAATACATAAATTCACTCAAAATATTTACTTTTGATTATTGACTAATCAGCATAATATTTATATAATTTATTATATAAAACTTTTAAAACTATTCCGAGGTAAAATCATGAAAAAACTTTTTTATACATTATTGCTTCTGGCGGCTGTATGCATACCTGTTAACGGCTTTGCAGCAGACATAGTTCCGGCTGCCGATGCAGACGCGGCACATATTATTTCCAAAGCTGCCGAAAGATACATAGATACAAAAAACAAAGAATTAAGCAGTAAATGCAATGCAAACATTGTAATTGCAACCGTCAACTCATTAAGCGAACTTACAATCGGCGAATATGCCAAAGAGCTTTTCAAAACGTACCGTCTTAATTCGGGCAAAAAATCAAACAGCGTTCTGGTTGTATTCTGCACCGAAAAAAATGACTACACAGTTGTGGTTGCAGACGGTATATCCGGCTCACTGACCATGCAGACAGCTGAACAGTACCTTACAGAATATACCGAAAAGGATTTTGCAAAAAAGAACTATTCAAAAGCCGCCGTAAAGACATACAACGGAATTGCAAAATGGTACAACGACAATTATAATAACCTTGATATATCGCTTACAGACGATATAAGCGAATATGCCGCTGCCGTAAAATCCGAGCAGCAAAACCAACATCGCCGCGCAGTTAACAGAAAAATCATTCTTTCAGTCACAGCGGCGGCTGTATTAATCATACTGTTCTATACAAAACGCAGGATGCGACTGATAAAAGCCAGAAAGAAACGCAACGAAAGAAAACTGCGCTACATGCGCGGAATACGAAACAGTTAATAAAAAAACTCCTGATTTGGAAATGCAAGTCAGGAGTTTTTTTATTAAAATATTTTAATACTACATATTTTTGAGCTTTTGTATATACATCTTTGTTTCCGTTGCCACAACACCGCTGAGCGAGAATAACGCAATCAGGTTCGGGAATGCCATAAGAGCATTTACTATATCCGCAAGCGTCCATACAAAGTCTGCCTTGAGATAAGGACCTACAAATACTGCAAGTATGTAGAGTATTCTGTATGTCATAATAATACCTTTTTTCTCTCCTACGAGATACTGAAGGCATTTTTCCGAATAATAATCCCAGCCGAGTATTGTCGTAAATGCGAAGAACACCAAGCTGATCATAAGCAAAAACGAGCATACGCTGTTTGAGAAAGGAAGACCTACACTGAAAGCATGAGTCGTAACTCCTACACCGACAAGCGAACCGTCCATTGCAGGCTTGTAAGCGCCTGTCAGAACGATTGAAAGACCTGTTATGGTGCAGATGATGATTGTGTCGAAAAATGTACCTGTCATGCAGACAAGTCCCTGTCTTACAGGCTCTTTTGTCTTTGCGGCTGCGGCTGCTATAGGTGCAGAACCGATACCGGATTCATTGGAGAATATTCCTCTTGCGATACCGTTTTGCATTGCAGCTTTCATTGTTATACCCACAGCTCCGCCGAGCACTGCCTTAGGACAGAAAGCGCTCTTTACAACCAAAGCGATTGCTCCCGGAACCTTTGTGATATTGCATACAATCAAAAGTATTCCGCATACAAAATAGAGCACTGCCATAAACGGTACTATGACCTGAGAAACATTAGCTATTCTCTTGATTCCGCCGATTATAACCAATGCGGCAAACAGCGTTACCAAAATGCCTGCGATAATCGTAGGCCATGCATATGCAGCCTTTCCGATGCTGAAAGCCACCATTGCCTTTTTGGGATCGAAGAAATTCTGAACTGCAGAGGTGATACCGTTAATCTGCGTCATTGTTCCTATACCCAGAATACCTACCAACATTCCGAATATTGCAAACAGCTTTGCAAGCCATTTCCAGTTTGCGCCCATACCTTTTTCTATGTAATAGAAAGGTCCGCCGAGAACCTTGCCGTCGGAGTCGATTTCTCTGTACTTAACTGCAAGCAAGCCTTCGGAATACTTCGTTGCCATTCCGAGAAATGCCGCAAATTCCATCCAGAAAAGAGCTCCCGGGCCGCCGGCTGCAATGGCAGTAGCCACACCGACGATATTTCCTGTACCGATTGTAGCGGAAAGAGCCGTACACAACGCACCGAAACTTGTTACATCGCCCTCGCCGTCTTCTTCGTTCTGAAGCATGTACTTAAGCGCCTTAGGAAGATGCTTTACCTGTACAAAACCTGTTCTTAAAGACAAAACAAATCCGACTGCCAGGATAAGAACTATAAGCGGCACGCCCCATACATAGCCGTCAATAACGCCCAAGATGTCATTTAGTTTTTCCATCTTTTCAAACCCCCAATAAAAAAAGTTGCCGACCCGAGCGGCAACTTCAAAGAAAACAATTTATGCAATTACGCAGTCTTCGTCCTTTTGCCTGAGAGTTTCGGTTTGCACCTTGCCCCTTCGGCACTCAATCAAATGAGGTTCTCCGAAGTTCCCTACATTTTCAGTTTTTATCCTGAAAATTTTAACGGGTCATATTAAGTTCTAACTTAATATTTATAACATATTTTTGTCTGTATGTCAACCTTTTTTTGACATTTTATTATTTTTTATTCCGAGAGTAAGTATTTCATGCGGGCAAAGGCGAACCTTAAAGCTGCCGCCGTCCTCCTGCACGCTTTCCTTTACTTCCTCTGCAATATTGCTTAAATACAGATTATTAACCGTAATTGTTTTTCTTACTGTCAATTCGGCGCTTGAATCGCTGTAATTTACCCACCGCATTATTATATCGCCGGTTATCGGTGATTTTTTGAGCGACGTCATTACTATACCTTCGCCTTTCCAGTCAATCTCATTGTTGACGAAATCCTTATCATCGGTATCAAAAAGCTGTACACTGCTTATCGGGTACTGTTTTGCAGCGCAAATGTCATATACAGAGTTTTCATCACCGAAAGGAATAATGCTGTACTCGCAGACCATATCTGCAAGGCACTGCGAACCCTCTGTCGGGAAAACGCCCCAGTCGCCCATCTCGCCGACTGCTCTGAGCATAGTCAAAGTGATTTCATTGTTTTCCAGTATTTCATATTCGTGCATACCTATATTTGACACTGCTATACCCGAATTATTATCCTCCATCAATACAAATCCCTGCTGCCGCTCGCATCCGCACGGATTTTCCCACTGTTTGCCGTGTCTGTTATCTCTCTTAACAACATCAAAAATACTCTCTGCCTTATGCTTGCTGCACTTAATATTTGTAGGTATAATCACTCTTAATCTGTGGTCGCGTGCCGTATTTTTAAATTCGGTACGCACCTTGATTTCAGGCGAATTTTTCGCCAAAGAAACAAAGCTTTCCAGCACCAGTTCCGTTTTTTCGCTGCTTCTGCCGGCAGTACGGCTTAAATAGCCTTCAAATGTTTCTCTTTCTCTCAAAAGCTGTTTATCTCCCGATACCGGAATATGCATGCAGACTGTTATTTTGTATTCGGCAGCATATGCCTCGTCTTTAATCAATTCGATTTTTGCAGGCATACCTTTTGAGGTGATGGCTTTATCGCCCTTTACACCAAAGAATGCATATTCATTTCCTATATCGCCGACATCTTCAAACATGAGCATGCCGTCAAAGCTTCTTTTATTTATTTTGTCAAACAAATTCAGCGTTCCGTCGCTGTTTATCTCTGCTTTTACATAATCGTTTTCCATAGTGTTTTTGCCTGTTACAAGCGTTACTGCCGTCTGAAGCGGTTTATTACGCACTATACCGAAGGTTTTATAGCCGAACTGTGGGATTTTGCCGCTTTCAAACTCTACGGTAAGCGTCTTTGCCATATAAGGCTGACGGAATCTATCATTCGGCAAATCGTATCCGAAACGGAAAGACGGTTTTATACTGCACGGTACAAAAGTACCGTTCTCATCAACGAGGGCATACCCGTCTTTGCAAAATGTTGACTCGATTTCCTCTGCCGTCTTTGCAAATTTATCCGGCGTTGTATAAACTCTGCTTACATCAACCTTTGCGCATACAACATCGGACCGCTCTCTGCCATATGTATTTATTACAGCAAAAACCGCGTCGCAGTTTTCAAAATTTGTTTTATCAATGTGCCTTGAAATATATTTTAAAGCACGGTCAACAATTGTTTCTGCCGCCTGTCTGCTCTTTTCAAATCTTGTCTTCATTTCTTCATGCACTGTATCAACGCTGCATCCGCATATACTGTCGTGTGCGTGATTTTTAAGCAGTGTTTTCCACGAATATTCAAGCATCTCATACGGATATTTACCGCCCAATGCCGAGGCAATAACACACAGCGGTTCTGCCGTGCTTGTCAGCATATTTTCACATATTTTGTTCATTCTTTTGATTTCCATATGTGATGAAGCCGTATTTGCAAGTGTCCACCAACCGTCGCCGAACTGATTTGTCAGTTCGCCTCTTATGACGGCAAGGTTTTCGGGAACTTTTGCAGATATAGCTTTTATATAGCTTTCGATATCGGAATGAATGAAATTAACATCCGGGTAATTTTTTCTTGCCGCATCAAGAGCCTTGCTCAAATCCGCCTGTACCGGCTGATGGTCACAGCCGTTCATAAACAGAAGCTCATCTGTTGAAGCATATTTTTCCACATTATCAAGTTTTTTATCCCAAAACCGCTTATTCCCGTCAGCCGGAAGCTCAACACCGTTATTATACCAGTTCGCAAAAAGTACAGACAGCATTTTGCTTCCGTTCGGCGACTCCCAATACAACTCGGAAAATTTTGACGCATAGTCATCTCCGTCGGATACGCTGTTATTCATTCCCGTGGGTTTAACCCCTCTGCCGAATGCAATGCCGACCATACCTGCCTGCTCCATAAGCTGCGGCATCTGTCCGGCATTTCCGAACGAATCGGGGAAATACCCTACTCTGCAAACAGCGCCGAATTCTTTTGCAAGTCCTATACCTATATTTATATTTCTCACCTGCGACTCTCCGCTCGTAAGAAATTCATCCTGCAATACATACCACGGACCAACAATAAACCGTCTTTCTTTTATGTACTTTTCTATTTTACTTCTGTTTTTCGGTTTTATTTCAAGATAATCCTCTATCAAAGCGGTATGACCGTCCAGATAGAAGCATTTAAAATTTTTATCTTTTTCAAAAAGCTCCATACAGGTATCGATAAGCTCTACCAGGCGCGCTCTGTGGTATTCAAAAGGCATATACCACTCTCTGTCCCAATGCGAATGTGACACTATGTATGCGTTTTTCTTTGAACCGTCATTCATTTTTTATACCTCACATTATTTTTTGAAAAATTATTTATTGTTTTTTTAATATAAAAAAAACGACAATAATTTTTACAAAAATTATTGTCGATTTCCTGGAGGCGCCACCCAGATTTGAACTGGGGAATAGAGGTGTTGCAGACCTGTGCCTTACCACTTGGCTATGGCGCCGTACATTATATATAATATTACATATTTATAAATTTATTACAAACTGCAATATGTATTTTTACAAATCAAGAGACGCAAAAAGCGTCTCTTAACTTAATGGAGCGGAAGACGAGATTCGAACTCGCGACGTTCACCTTGGCAAGGTGACGCTCTACCACTGAGCCACTCCCGCATTAAAAAGTTATTTGTGGTGCCTCCGGGCGGAATCGAACCACCGACACGGGGATTTTCAGTCCCCTGCTCTACCTACTGAGCTACAGAGGCATTTAAGAATAACTTTTGTTGTCAGCCCTGCTATCCTGCCAAAGCAGGATAACAAGACATGGCGACCGAGAAGGGGTTCGAACCCTCGACCTCCAGCGTGACAGGCTGGCATTCTAACCAACTGAACTACTCGGCCAAATATGGTGGGAACTATAGGGCTCGAACCTATGACCCTCTGCTTGTAAGGCAGATGCTCTCCCAGCTGAGCTAAGCTCCCATTTATCTGTCACTTATCAGCGACAGATGATATTATACCTTCTTTTGATACAAATGTCAATACTTTTTTGAAAAAATTTTCAAATTTTTTTATTTATTTTTTATTTTGACTTATTTACGCTTTTTATATACTCAAAAATTTCATCCGGAGTGCTTATAATCTTATCCGCACCGTTTGACTCGAGCTCGTCGAAATCTCTGAAGCCCCACAAAACGCCTATGGTATATGCACCCAGGTTTTTACCTGTCTGCATATCTATCCATGTATCGCCCACATAAACGGTTTCCTCCGGCTTTACTCCGAGTGTTTTCAAAATATCTTCCGCGCCTTCGGGATCAGGTTTGATTTTTATCCCTTCTCTTTGTCCGTGAACCACATCGAACGAACCGTCTTCAAAAAAAGTATTTACGGCTTCGCAAGCGGCATAATCCGGCTTGTTGGATATTACCGCAGTCATTATACCGTTTGATTTCAAATCCTTAACGAGCTTTTCAACGCCGTCATACGGCGCAGTATAGCGCTTTACATCGGCATTATACTGTTCGTTGTAGTATTCAAAGACCCTGTCAAACATTTCTTCGGTATAAGCATTTCTGAATTTGAGCATTCTTTCCACAAGCAGCTTTGCTCCGTTTCCAACAAAGTATTTATATTCATTTGTTTCTATAGAGTCTATACCGAACTTATTAAGCGCCATATTTCCGTAATAAGAAATTGTGCTTAAAGTATCCAGAAGAGTTCCGTCCAAGTCAAACAAGCATGCTTTTATCATAATATGTGCACCTCCGAATCAATTATCCTTTTGAGTCATTTTGCTGTACAGCTCTTCAAGCTGTTCTTTGCTGAAATCATATGTTTTGCTGCAAAAATGGCACGAAAGCTGCGCTTTGCCATCCTGTTCAATTATATCCCGGAGTTCATCCTTTCCTATCGCTATGAGCGCTTTTTCCACACGTTCCCTGCTGCAATCGCAAAGATACTGCGTATCGGTTTTTTCGGTCAGATGATATTCCTTGCCGTCAAGCAAAAGTTTAAGAATATCCTCGGGTGTTTTTCCCTGTTCAAAAAGCGAAGTCACCGATGTGACTTTCTTTAAGTTTTCTTCAATAAGCGTAATGTCCTCCTCCGTTGCCTCCGGCATTACCTGAAGGATAAATCCGCCCGCCGTTTTTACCGTGTAATCCCTGTCAACCAAAACTCCAAGACCTACAGCTGACGGAATCTGCTCCGAAACGGCAAAATACTTTGTGAGGTCGTCGCCTATCTCGCCTGTCACAAGCGGAATTTTACCGATATACGGCTCTTTCATTCCTATATCGGTTATAACGGTAAGAAATCCGTCCGTGCCGACAGCGGTGCCTACATCAAGCTTTCCGTTTGAATTTAATGGAATATCCACGACAGGATTGTCTGCGTATCCCTTTACATTGCTCTTGCTGTCCGAAACAGCAACAACCCTGCCTATCGGTCCGTTTCCGGTAAGCTGGAGCGTTATAACATCTTTTTCACCTTTGAGCATAGCGCCCATCATAGCAGCCGCAGTAAGAAGCCTTCCGAGCGCCGCCGTTACCACCGGCGAAGTTTTGTGGTTTTCAAATGCAGTGTTTACTATATCCCCTGTAAGACACGCAAAAGCTCTTATGCTTCCGTCATCCGTCACCGCTCTTATAATATAATCAGCCATAAAAACTCTCCGTTTCTCATATTCGCACCGGATTTGCACCCATGCAATACAAACTGTTATTTAAAAATACGGCGAAGGTTTTTCCTCCGCCGTACAAAATACATTTAATCAGGTCAAATCCTGAACATACAATGTTCTTATTTTACCGTCGTCATCATTCTTTTTCTGTTCCGGAGCTTTATCTCTTTCTGCAAAGAATTTTTTTGCCACCTGCGGGAACAAAGCGTATGAAAGCACATCCTCTTCGGATTTTGCAATACCTTTTGTTTCCTCTCTGTACTTTTCGAGTTCGGGCTCCAAAAGGTCTGCCGGACGACAAGTGATAACTTCTTCGTCACCGATAGCCTTCTTGCGGATTTCCTCATTAACCTCACCCGGAAGATTACCATATTCGCCCTTTAAAAGACCTTTGGATTCCTTGGTAATCATCTTGTATCTTTTGCCCGAAAGAACATTTAAAACAGCCTGTGTACCTACAATTTGGCTTGTAGGAGTTACGAGCGGCGGATAACCGAAATCTTTTCTTACACGCGGAACCTCTGCAAGAACATCATAAAGCTTATCTTCTGCATTATTGTCCTTGAGCTGTCCCATAAGGTTTGAAAGCATTCCGCCGGGAACCTGATACAGCAGCGTATTAGCGTCAACGTTAAGAACCTTGGGATCAAGATCGCCTCTTGCCTTTAAGTCATCGGCAACTTTTCTGAAGTGTGCTGCCGCTTTATTAAGCTTATTCAAATCAAGACCTGTATCTCTGTCTGTACCTTTAAGTGTTGCGACGAGCGCTTCCGTTGCAGGGTTACTTGTACCGTTTGCAAGCGGAGAAAGCGCGCAGTCAACAATATCTACACCTGCCTTAACGGCAAGAAGATTTGTCATATCGCCGGTACCTGCAGTATTATGGGTATGCAGGTGAATCGGTACGCTGACATTTTCTTTTAATTTTTTAACAAGTTTGTATGCGTCATACGGGAGCAGCAGGTTTGCCATATCCTTGATGCAGATTGTGTCAGCGCCCATTTTTTCAAGTGTGCAGGCAAGCTTTACAAAATAATCCTCGTTATGAACAGGGCTTGTGGTATAGCTGATTGCAGCTTCGCACAGACCGCCGTAATGCTTAACGAATTTTATTGCGGCTTCAAGGTTTCTCGGATCGTTCAATGCGTCGAAAACTCTTACCACATCAATACCGTTTTCGATTGATTTTTTGCAGAAAGCTTCAACAACATCATCTGCATAATGCTTGTAACCCAGAATATTCTGTCCGCGGAAGAGCATCTGGAGTTTTGTGTTCGGCATATGTTTTTTGAGTATACGCAGTCTTTCCCACGGATCCTCATTTAAAAATCTCATGCATGCGTCAAAGGTTGCGCCTCCCCAGCACTCCAGCGACCAGTATCCGATACTGTCGAGTGTTTCGAGAGCAGGAATCATATCCTCTATTCTCATACGCGTTTTTGCCTGTGACTGATGTGCATCACGAAGAATTGTATCTGTAATGTATAATTTTGACATATCTTTCGCCTCCCGTTATTTAGCAAGCATAGCAATAAGTGCACCGGCTGCAATTGCCGAGCCTATAACACCGGCAACGTTCGGACCCATAGCATGCATAAGCAGGAAGTTACCCGGATTTTCCTCCTGGCCTACCTTCTGAGATACTCTGGCTGCCATAGGAACTGCCGAAACACCTGCAGAACCGATAAGCGGATTGATTTTTTCCTTTAAGAACAGGTTCATAAATTTAGCGAGAAGAACACCGCCTGCTGTAGCAACGCCGAATGCAACAACGCCCATTACTATAATCTTGATTGTCTGCAAGCTGAGGAATGTCGAAGCCGTAGCGGTTGCGCCGACCGATACTCCCAAAAATACCGTTACTATATTCATAAGCTCGTTCTGAACTGTCTTTGAAAGTCTTTCGCAAACACCGCTTTCTTTTAAGAGGTTACCAAGCATGAGGCATCCTACAAGAGCAGCAGCGGAAGGTACCAAAAGTGCGACAAATACTGTTACAATAATCGGGAATACGATTTTCTCTATTTTGGAAACCGGTCTTAATTCCTTCATAACTATCATACGCTCTTTTTTGGTAGTAAGAGCTTTCATTATAGGCGGCTGTATTACAGGAACAAGCGCCATGTATGAATAAGCTGCAACCGCGATAGGTCCTAAAAGATGCGGAGCAAGAAGTGTGGTTGTAAATATAGCCGTCGGGCCGTCTGCACCGCCGATTATACCGATTGAGCCTGCCTCCTGAGGTGTAAATCCGAGATAGTAAGCGCCGATATATGTAGCAAAAATACCTACCTGTGCGGCAGCTCCGAGCAATAAGCTCTTAGGATTTGCAATAAGAGGACCGAAGTCTGTCATAGCACCTACGCCGACAAAGATAAGGCAGGGATATATACCGAGCTTAACTCCGAGGTACAGATAATCTACAAGACCGGGAGTAATGGCATTTGACGCCTTAAACATATCCCAGTGAACGTGTCCGTCTGCAAAAAGTTCCTCGTGGAATATACCTGCGCCCATAAGGTTTGTAAGAAGCATACCGAATGCTATCGGCAAAAGCAAAAGCGGCTCAAACTGCTTAACAATTGCAAGATATATAAGCACACATGCAATCAGAAGCATAACAACCGACTGCCATGTGGTCTGTGAAAATCCTGTCTGTTTCAGAAAATCAATAATAGCTGCTTTTTTCGTAGCAGATTTTGTGTTTAAAATATCATTATATGTAATGTATTCGGGGTTAGTTTCTTCATCAGCCGAAATTACGCTTCCGACGCCCTTTATATATCCGATCTGGCAATCAACCCTGGGATTTGCTGCGCTTGCAGCGGCTTTGATTTTAACTGTTTTCTCTCCGCCCGCTTCAATTTCTCCGAGGCTGATGTAGTTGCCGAGCTGCGGATTTGCAGCTATGCCGTCAAATTCAATGTTCTCGTCACCGTCAATAATAGCAATAGCATCCGATATTGTATCAAAGCTTTTATTTACTATTTGTATTGTCAGCTCTTGACTTTTTTCGTCGTATTTTGCCGACTTAATAGATAATAATGGATTTTCCGTATCCTCTGCATTCAGCATTGCAAAAGCTGTAAAAGCCGAGCAAACAACAAGAATAAGCAGAAGAACAGAAACTATTCTTTTAGTCATCTTTTATTCCTCCGATAAATTTATAGAAATTATTTCAATGTGCAAAGAAGCGTGCCGTTGCTTACGGAATCACCGTTCTGTACACATACGGAGGTAATAACACCGTCATTTGCCGCCATAATTTCGTTTTCCATTTTCATTGCTTCAAGAATGAACAGAACCTGTCCTTTTTTCACAGCGTCACCGTTTTTTACATTAACGGAAAGGATTGTTCCCTGCATAGGAGCAACTACCTGTGCGCCTTCGCCTGCTGCAGCGGATGCAGCCGGTGCTGCGGCAGGAGCAGCCTGTGCAGCTTTCTTTGCAGCGGCAGCTTCTGTTTCGTTCATAAGTTCAATGGATATTGCATATTCGGTACCGTTTACGTTAACTTTATAATTCTTCATTTTTTTAACTCCCTTTTCCAAATTAAATTTTACAGTTTCTTGAATGATGTTACTTTGATATTATTCACATCCGTACCGAGATCCTCGGCAATTGCGGCACATACGCCGGCTAATATTTCCTGCTTGTTTTCAATAGCAGTATTCGGAGCTGATGCGGCAGGTGCTGCCGGCTTCTGCTGACTGGTTTCGGGTTTTGCGAACATCTTGCATACTTCACTCATTACCACACAAAGTATAATAATGCATACAAGACCTGCAAAAACTGTTCCGATTCCCATTAAACATACAAATCCGTTTGACATATTGTATCCTCCTTTCCGATACATTTATATATGTAGCTTTAACGCAGAAAAATATTGACAAATTTTTGACAACTTGTCAACAATTCAATTTTTCCCTTATTTCTGTTATTCTACAAAATCCCTTTTTTTCCTTTAAAAAATTCTAACAATTTGAAACGAAATATCCGTCTAAATTTAGGCAATATAACCAATCGCCGCCGATTATTTCCATATCTTCGGCGCACTGCGCGGCAGGTTTAAATTTAAGTGCTTTAAGCAGCTTGTCCATATCGCTGTTGCTGCTCACCGCATAACGGTAGCCCTTTAAATCAATAAAATTCAGCATGGATTTTCCCAGACCGTATTCCAGGTTAAAATCCTTTGCACTGTCTTTGATAACTATTTTATCTACAGAAATGCACTTTTCAAAAGCACGCATGGTTCCGAGCCCCAGAAGCTCTCCTCCGTCGCGGACTGTCATTACTCCGGAAATCCCTTCCGGCTTTATACCCATTTCTTTCAGTGCCCCGGTATAATCATTTTCTATTTTTATTGTCAGCATTGCTATCCCCCGTAAGTTTTTTTATTTCCGATTCGGTGAGGTGCCGCCACTTGCCGAGCGGCAGATTTCCCAGACCTATACCGCCTACGGAAAGTCTTTTCAATTTCTGCACCCTGTGGCCTATTCCCTCACACATTTTTCTTATCTGACGGTTCCGTCCCTCATGTATCGTAATCCTAAGGACGCTCGTATTTGCTCTGTGCGACAGCACCTCAACACGCGCCGGGAAAGTTTTGATACCGTCTATATAAATTCCGCGTTCGAGCTTTTGGACTTCGTCATGCACGACAGTTCCGTAAACGGTTGCTTCATAAACCTTGTCAAGCTTTCTGCTCGGATGCGTTATTCCGAAAGTAAAGTCGCCGTCGTTTGTGAGAAGCAGCAGTCCGCTTGTGTCGCAGTCAAGCCTGCCAACAGGATAAATCCTCTCTTTTATATCGCCCACAAGCTCCATAACCGTCTTTTCGGCATGAGTGTCTTTAACTGTGGTAACATATCCCATAGGCTTATTGAGCATTATATATATTTTTTTATTTTCGGCAGTTATCGGCTTTCCGTCAACGAACACGCTGTCACCGTCAGCAACCTTTGTACCGAGCTCGGTCACCTTGTTTCCGTTTACATACACCCTGCCCTCTGTTATTAATTTTTCTGCCGCACGTCTTGAAGCAACATTGCACAGGGCAAGATATTTTTGCAAGCGCATACTCTCCATACCGAACCTCCGAAATATATAAATTTTAACCCATATCTTTTATTATATTTTAATTTTATTAATAATTCAATACCAAATCCGCAAAATTTATCAATTAAAAAACAAATACTCTTGTAATTGGCGCTCTGAAATGGTATTATTATACTTGATTTTTATTTTACGGGAGAAATGTTTATGAGAATGAGAAGAAAAAAGCACCGCGAGGACCGCATGGCAAACTGCTCCGAGCTTATCATTGAAAATATAGCGGATTACAAAAACGATATAAAGGCAGTGTTCGGGGACGGCAAGCCTCTGCACATGGAAATAGGCTGCGGAAAGGGTAAATTTATACTTGAAACCGCAAAGAAAAATCCGGATATTAATTTTATAGCCGTCGAAAAATGCCTTGACGTATTGGTGCTTGCGCTTGAAAAAGTAAAAGCGGAAGGACTTTCAAATGTAAAATTTGCCGCAGGCGATGTAAGCATGTTTGCGGATTTTGATACCGTCTCAAAATGCGATATTATATACCTTAATTTCTGCGACCCGTGGAAAAAGAACAAATATGCCAAACGCAGGCTTACTCATGCTAATTTCCTTGAAATATACCAAAAGCTGCTTAAAGACGGCGGCGCCGTATATTTCAAGACAGACAACAGACAATTGTTTGAATTTTCACTGAATTCATTTTCGGATTACGGTCTGCGCCTCAAGAATATAACTCTTGATTTGCACAACAGCAAATTTGAAGGAAACATAATGACAGAATATGAAACAAATTTTTCAAATCTCGGACAGCCGATATACAGATGTGAAGCCGTTTTTAAGAATTAAAACGGCTTCGTGCTTTCATAAGATAATAATCATTGCGGCTGTAATGGCGTATTACATTAAATGTTACGGTATACGCAACTGCAATAAAGCACAAAAATACAACCAGCGATTCGTTGGTTTCCTGAAAAATGCAGTAATCATACGTTCCGTGCAGCATTATCGGAATTACCGTTGAAACAACGGCAAAAAATGCAGAAAGTATTTTTCTGCCGCATAAGGAAAACTCTTTGCTTTTAGAGTAAAATACCCCCATAAATACACCGAACATCATATGCCCCGGTATCGCAAGCACTGCCCTGAGAACACCTGTTCTGAATCCGTAATTAAAAACATACATTACGTTTTCGATAGCGGCAAAACCGAGCGAAGCAAACACCGAATACACTATACCGTCAAACCGGCAGTTAAACTCATAGCTGTACCACGTGCTCCGTCTGACGGCAATATATTTAAAAATCTCCTCGGAAAGAGCAACGACAAAATATGCTTCAATAAAAGGATACAGTCCGTCCTGTTCATCCACATACATTTTCAGAATATATTCTCCGGCGAACTCCGAAATAATCGCCGGGATACACGCAATCACACCCCGAAGAAATATTTTAATCAGAAGTCCCGGAGATTCTCTCTCCTTTTTATCCATCTTATATATGTACAAAAGCAGCGCAAAAGGCGGCAATACTGCTATCCACAGCAATTTATTCCTCAATAGTGACGTAAGCATAAAATTACCTCTGTTTCTTAATGCCCATATATTTTAACACATATAAAAAATATATTCAATATGCCAAATAAAAAACTGTTGACAAAATAGTTTTTTTGTATTACAATCATATTAACAAATGAACAGATGTTCATATATTGATATGAGGTGATATAATGCGGAATGCCGAGTGCAGCCACAACCATAATGATATACAAATCATAAATGAAATCGTAAAAACCATGCCGTCTCAGGAAAAGCTCGAAAAACTGTCGGAATTTTTCAAGGCATTTTCCGACCCGGGAAGACTGAAAATAATTCAGTCGCTTGCAAACAGCGATTTATGCGTATGCGATATATGCGACATTGTGCAGATGTCACAGTCGGCAGTATCTCATCAGCTCAAATACTTAAAAAATATAAATATTCTCACCTGCCGCCGCGACGGAAAATCAATAATATACTCGCTTAACGATTCACATATTCTGCATATATACGGCGAAGGTCTTGTTCATATAAATGAAGAGCAATACGAAAACAATTAAAAAAAACATTATAAACGCGCTTTTAAAGCAGCTTTTTCTGCAAAAAAGTGTTTTAACAGAAAGGGTGGAACAATATGGATGAACAAAAAAAGGATTTAAACGTACATGATGAAAACTGCTGTCAATGCAGCGGGCACAGCCACGAGCATCATCATGATGAGCATGAGCACAGCGGGCATGAGGAACACGGCTGCTGTCATCATCACGAAAGTCACAATGAACATGATGACTGTTGCCATCACGAACACGGCCATGAACACGGCCACGAGCATTGTCACGAACACTCCCACAGTCACGGCGAATGCTGCTGCGGACATTCACACGAACACAGCGAAAAGCCGAATTACACTGTATATGCGGTTTCTCTTGTGCTCTTTGCTTTATCGTTTGCATTGCCGAAGTTTGCATTCATACCGCAGATTGCCGCAGTATTAATATGCGGTTTTTCCATTTTCAAAACCGGTGCGGTATCGCTTTTCAGACTCAGATTTGACGAAACAACACTGATACTTATAGCAGCGGCTGCCGCAATATGCATGGGTGATTACTCCGAGGCATATCTTATTACACTTTTGTTCAGCATAGGCGAGCTTATAGAAGACTATGCCGTGGACAAATCGCAGTCAAAGGTTGAAACCCTTATAAATCTTACGGATGACGTTGCTTACAACGAGCTTGGCGAAAAAATCGACGCCGACGAAATAAAGTGCGGTGATGTTTTCCTGGTTAAGCCCGGCGACAAGGTTTGCGTGGACGCGCAGATAATAAAAGGTCAGTCGAGCTTTGATACATCAAATCTGACGGGCGAAAGTATTCCTGCCGACTGCAAAGCGGACGACACCATACTTTCGGGCTACATCAACATATCATCATCTGTCGTATGCAGAGCAACCACCGACTACAGTAACTCTACGGCGGCAAAAATAAAGGAATATGTAGAACAGGCAGCCGGCAAAAAAGCAAGCACGGAAAAATTCATTACAAAGTTTGCAAAAATATACACTCCCGTAATTATAATAATTGCGGTCCTCATGGCAATTGCTATGCCCGTCTTCGGAATAACGGGATTTGCAGACGCGCTCAAAAGAGCCCTGACATTTATGATAGCCTCCTGTCCGTGCGCGCTTGTAATAAGCATACCTCTCTCCTACTTCAGCGCGATAGGTGCGGCAAGCAAAAACGGCGTTCTCATAAAAGGTTCAAAATTTATAAACACTCTTGCCAAGGCAGACAGTATCGCTTTTGACAAAACGGGTACCCTTACCAAGGGAGTATTAAAGGTTAAAGAAGTAATAACAAACGGAAATATTTCCGAAGATGAACTTCTCTCATATGTATGCGCTGTGGAAAAGCACTCCTCGCATCCTATGGCAAAAGCAATATGCGATTACTACAAAGGGGATGTTCCGGAAGCAGAGGACGTAAAGGAAATCTTCGGCAAAGGCATTGAAGGTACTGTAAACGGCAAACGGATAATTGCAGGAAACAAAAAACTCCTTGAAGACAACGTTATTCAAGGCGATATAAAGACCGACGCACACATTTATGTATGCGAAGACTCTGTTCTTCTCGGCGCGGTTGTTCTGGCGGACGAAATACGCAGCGATGCCTCCGAGGCCGTTAAAATGCTCAACTCTCTCGGCGTTAAAGACGTATATATGCTTTCCGGCGATAACAACACAGCCGTAAGCAGCGTATGCTCACAGATCGGCGGCATACAGGGATTCGGTTCGCTTCTGCCGACAGAAAAAACACAAAAAGTCAAAGAAATCAAGCAAGGTCACAAATCTGTGGTATATGTCGGAGACGGCGTAAATGACGCTCCTTCGCTTGCGGCGGCAGATTTCGGAATATCCATAGGCAGCAGCAACGCGCTGGCGCTCGAGTCCGGTGACGCAACGCTTCTATATACAAAGCTTACGGCGATACCAAACATCATTTCTCTCGCAAAGTATACAATGAGAGTAATATACTCAAACATAACGTTTGCGCTTCTGATTAAGCTTGCAGTGCTGATAGCCGCAACTCTCGGATATGCACCTATATGGCTCGCACTTTTCGCAGATGTCGGTGTTTTGATAATAACGGTTCTGCACTCGGTAACAATTCTTTACAAAAAAGTAAAATAGCATATAAAACAGCAGTTATCCGAATAAACGGGATAACTGCTGTTTTCATTATTTTATTATTTTATTATTTCATTTATTTTTTCTGCATAACGCACGGTTTCCATTGCGTCCCTTGAATACTTATCGGCTCCTATCATATCCGCATATTCGGGATTCAGCACCGCTCCGCCTACCACAGCCTTGCACCACGGTGCAGACTCTTTCAATTGCTTGATAGTTTCTTCCATTGCCGGAACGGTAGTTGTCATAAGTGCGCTGAGTCCGCATAGCGGAGCATGATTTTTTACCACAGCCTCGACAACCGTTTCGGGAGGTGTGTCGCGCCCGAGGTCTATAACATCAAATCCGTAATTCTCCAAAAGAACCTTTACTATATTTTTGCCTATATCGTGTATATCACCCTTTACGGTCGCTATAACAAAGCTACACTTTTTCTCTTGATTTCCGCCGTCCGAGCCGATGTGCTCCTTGATTTTTTCGAAAGCATTTTTGGCAGCCTCGGCACTCATGAGCAACTGAGGCAGATACACGCGCTTTTCTTCAAATCCTTTTCCGACAATATCCAAAGCCGGTATAATATCTCCGTCGATTATATCCATGGGCGGTTTTTCTTTAAGAAGCTCGCCGCATATAAGTCCCGCCTGCTCTTTCAGCCCTTTAATTATTGCATTCTGCAAAGCCGATTTCGCGTCTGAATCCGTGTTGCCGCCTTTTTGAACCGCGTCGACAGGTACCGTTTGCAGATTTATCAAAATCTCCGAAGCGAAATTTATATACTCCGAGCAGTTTTCATCCATATTGTGTATCGCCATAAATGCATAATAGGCTTTAAGCATATCCGCCGAATAAGGATTTATTATCGCCGCGGACAGACCGTTTTCAAGAGCGCATGTGAAGAATGCGGCATTAACGGCATCTCTTGCCGGCAGACCGAACGAAATATTTGACACACCGAGCACTGTATTTATTCCCATTTTGTTTCGTATATAATTAAGCGACTCAAGCGTTGTTACCGCTGCCGAGGAATCCGCACTGACAGCCATACACAGTGTATCAAAAACTATATCCTTATCGTCTATACCGTATTCCTTTGCCGTATTCAGGATTTTTTCCGCGATTTTTATTCTTCCTTCAGTATCTGTCGGTATTCCGTTTTCATCAAGAGTCAATGCCACAACTACTCCGCCGTATTTTTTTACCAACGGAAAAATAGCTCTCATGCTCTCTTCTTTTCCGTTTACGGAATTAACCATTGCCTTTCCGTTATATCTGCGGAGCGCCGCCGCCATAGCGTCGGGAGATGAAGTGTCTATCTGCAGCGGAAGATTTATAACCGCCTGCAGCTCACAGACTGCATTTTCAAGCACGGCCCTTTCGTCTATTCCGGGCAGACCCACATTAACGTCCAGAATATGTGCTCCTTTTTCCTGCTGATTTATGCCCTCCTGCAATATATATCCGATGTCATTTTCTTTTATAGCCTGCTTAAAGCGTTTTTTGCCGGTAGGATTTATTCTCTCTCCTATGAGCACAGGCTTTTTGCCGATTTCCACCGTATGCGTATATGACGAAACCACGGTCGCATTTTTCTTTTCGGGCTTTATAAATTTTATGTCTTTGGTTTTCTCCACAGTTTTTCTTATATACTCCGGTGTTGTTCCGCAGCATCCTCCGGCAATCGTCACACCGCTTTTTACCATGTCGGCAACATCCTGCGAAAATTCCTCCGCTTCCACATCATAGTATGTGCGGTTTCCGTCATTTAACGGAAGTCCTGCATTCGGCTTCACTATAACCGGTACGGAAGCACATCTTAAAAGCTCGTCCACTACATTTTTAAGCTGTTTCGGTCCAAGCGAACAGTTCACGCCGAGAGCGTCAACCCCCAGTCCTTCAAGCATTGCCGCCATTGCCGCAGGCGAAGCGCCTGTCATGAGCTTGCCGTCCTCGCCGTAGGCATTTGTCGCAAAAACAGGCAGCGATGAGTTTTCTTTTGCAGCCAGCACCGCCGCTTTCGTTTCATAGCTGTCGTTCATTGTTTCGATAAATATAAGGTCTGCACCGTATTTCACACCGAGCTTTACCGTCTGGGCAAATACGCTTACCGCCTCTTCAAAGTCAAAATCCCCATACGGCTTTAACAGCTTGCCTATGGGACCGACATCAAGCGCAACAAATTTATCCTGCCCGGCATCCGACAGTTGTGCGGCTCTTTTCGCGTTTGCCATTGCTGATTTTATGATATTTTCCAGCTCATCGGGCTTAAATTTCAAAGTGTTCGCACCAAAGGTATTTGCATTTACAATATTACTGCCTGCATCAAAATACAGCCTGTGTATTTCGGTTATCTCCTCCGGATGAGTGATATTCCACAGCTCCGGGTATTCACCCGGTTTAAGTCCGCGTTCTTGAAGCATTGTACCCATGCCGCCGTCGAGATATATTATCGAATTTTCAATTGCATTTCTGATGTTCATATTATTTGCTCCTTCGGAAGTTACAATTCTTCATTTCACAGTACAAGCAGTTCTCGTCATGCCTGCGGCACGGAGTATTGCTTATACCGATTACTGCCGTTACGGATTTTGACGGCATCATTAACATGCTTTCGTTAAGAGAAAGTCCTATTTTTCTGTTGCAGTCCAGGACAGAAAACATACTTTTCTGAAATTCAATGGAAAAATCACCGTAACCGGGGCTGAACCGCGGACGCAGATATAGGTTTTGCACTTCAAACCGCTTTTGTAAATCATCACAGAAGCCGTTGCACAGTGCCTCAATCCGTTCTGCGCCTATTGCCTGAAACATGACGGCTTTTGCCGCGCTCACACGGCTGTATTTCAGTATCAGTCTGTCTATACCAAGCCCTGCCGTAGCCGCAAACAAAACCGTTCTGCCGCATCCCGCAAGATTTTTATACAGGGCGGCGCTCTCCGCCTTTGCAAAGCCGAAATCCACGATACTGTTCTCCGTTTTCACAGGCACTTCAATATAGCAGACTTTATATGAAAATATATTTTCACATTCATGCAGACAGTTTTTCAAAAGGTCTGATGTTTCTTCATTTTCTTCTTTCACGCCGCAGTATCTCAGGATTTCTTTCTTATTATACGGAAATCCCTCATAGCTTTTTACAAATACGGTATCAGGCATCTTTTCCCAGTATCTCGGAAAGATTATTTTGAATTTTTGCGGCAACATCCGGCTTGTTCATGGAGTACACATGCACATTTGTTATTCCGTTTGCATACAAATCAATAATCTGATCCGTAGCATATGCTATCCCTGCCTGTTTCATGGCGTCGGGATATGCGCCGAATTTATCTATCAGGCTCTTGAATCTCTGCGGCATAAACGAACCCGACAGCTTAATTGCCCTTTCAACCTGCTTTGCATTTGTAATAGGCATTATACCTGCTATCACGGGAATTGTAATGCCTGCTTCTCTTATTTTATATAAAAAGTTATATAACAAATTATTGTCAAAAAACATCTGTGTGGTGAAAAAATCGCATCCTGCGTCAACCTTTTCCTTCAGATATTTTATATCCTCTTTCTGATTTGCGCTTTCCGGGTGCACCTCCGGATAACACGCTCCGCCTATGCAGAAATCCGTGCTTATGCTTTTTATGTCATAAATAAGCTCGGTCGCATGGCTGTAGTGCCATTTGCTTCGGTCGTCGCCAAGCATTTCGGCAGGAATATCGCCTCTGAGAGCCATTATGTTTTCAATTCCGGATTCTTTGAAATCCGTTATCATCTGAAGCACTGTATTTTTGGTTGACGAAACGCATGTAAGATGTGCAATAGTAGACACATTACATGTGTTTTTTATCATTTTTGCCATTTCAAGCGTATATTTGCTTGTGCCGCCTCCTGCACCGTAGGTTATGCTCATAAACGGCGGTCTGAGCTTTGCTATTTCCTCAGCAGCTCCCTTTACGCTGTCGTAGTTGTCACTTGTTTTCGGCGGAAAGACCTCAAATGACAGCGAAAATTTTTTGTTGTTCAGCAAATTTGTTATTTTCATGCTTTCTACCGCTTTCTGTATAATGTCAGCTACTATTTTAGCACATTTTATTTAATTTATCAACACTATATAATGTTTATTCTTCTTGAAAACCTACTAAATATATGTTATTATAGTAATATGAAACGGAGGAATTCAAAATGAAGATTTCCACAAAAGGAAGATATGCCCTGCGTCTGCTCATCGACCTGGCAGAGCACCAGGACGAAGGCTTTGTGTCATTAAAAGCCGTTGCACAGCGCCAGGATATATCAAAAAAATATCTCGAACAAATCGTTCCCATGCTCAACCGCTGTAATGTTTTGCAGACAAACCGCGGTTTTCAGGGAGGTTACCGTCTGGCAAAAAAGCCGAACGAATACACCGTAGGCGAAATTCTTCGCATAACCGAGGGCAGCCTTGCTCCCGTTTCCTGCCTGGAGCAGTCGCCGAACGAGTGCAGCCGTATGCAAAGCTGCCCCACACTTTATGTATGGCAAGGTCTGTATGACGTAATAAATAACTATCTCGATTCCATAACCTTGCAGGATATACTTAATAAAATCAGGGAAAATGCAACAAGCGATTATATAATTTAGCAGTATCGTCAGTGTACCCGAAAAGCAAAAAGTACAATGCCGCAGCATTGTACTTTTTAAATTATAATTTTGCTCTTATGATTTTTCCGCTTGTTGTTTTCGGCAGGCTTTCTTTAAATTCGACAATTCTCGGATATTTATAAGGTGCCGTATTTTCCTTTACATACATCTGAATTTCTTTTTTCAGCTCGTCGCTCGGAGTTGTATCCTTTGTAAGCACGATACTTGCCTTTACAACCTGACCTCTTATTTCGTCCGGAGCAGCGGAAACACCGCATTCCACAACATACGGAAGCTCCATAATAACGCTTTCTATTTCAAAAGGTCCTATGCGGTAACCGGAGGATTTTATAACATCGTCAATTCTTCCTACATAGAAGAAAAATCCGTCCTCATCCTTATATGCCACATCGCCTGTATGATACAGCCCGTCGTGCCATGCTTCCTTTGTCTTTTCGGGATCTTTGTAGTAACCCTTGAAAAGACCGCACGGTATTTTTTCGGAGGTTCTTATTACGATTTCGCCGTTTTCGCCAACGGGCACACTGTTTCCGTCCGGATCAACAATATCCACATCATAGAGCGGAACGGGTTTACCCATAGAGCCCAGCTTGTATTCATTACCGAAGAGGTTTCCTATAATGCAGGTTGTTTCGCTTTGACCGAATCCCTCCATAACTTTAAGACCGGTAAGCCTTTCGAGCTGGCGGAAAACTTCCGGATTAAGCGCTTCGCCTGCTATTGTGGCGTGCTGAACGGATGACATATCGTATTTTGTCAGATCCTCTTTTATTAACATTCTGTACATAGTCGGCGGAGCGCAGAATGTCGTTATGCCGTACTGTGCAAACAACGGAAGAATATCCGCTGCGTCAAACTTATCAAAGTCATATACGAATATTGCAGCCTCGCATAGCCATTGACCGTAAATTTTGCCCCAGGCTGCCTTTGCCCAGCCTGTATCGGAAATTGTGAGGTGCAGTCCGTTGGGATCTACGCAGTGCCAGTAATTAGCAGTATGGAAATGACCGAGGGGGTATTTGTAGCTGTGCAGTGCCATTTTTGGATTTCCGGTCGTGCCGGAGGTAAAATACATAAGCATGCTGTCTTCTCCGCACGGTGAATCGGCACTTCTCTCGAACACATCGTCAAACGCGGCAACTTCCGAGTCGAAATCGTGCCAGCCGTCCCTTTTGCCTCCTACGATAATTTTGGTTTTAAGAGTCAAAGCATTTTCGGAACCGATATCCGCCTGATGTGCAATGTCGCCGTCCGCACTGCAAAGTATTGCGCTTACTCCGGCGGCATTGTAGCGGTATTCGTAGTCGTGCGCCTGCAAAAGATTTGTCGCAGGTATGGCAACCGCACCGATTTTATGCAGTGCCAGAATAGCTATCCAGAACTGATAATGTCTTTTCAAAACGAGCATTACCATGTCGCCTTTTTTAATTCCGAGAGATGTAAAATAATTTGCACATCTGGAGGATTCGCGTTTTAAGTCCATAAATGTAAATCTTCGCTCGGTTTTATCTTTGGAAAGATGCAGCATTGCAAGCTTGTCCGGCGTGCGATCTGCGATTTTATCTATAATGTCAAATGCAAAGTTGAATTTATCTTCATTTTTAAAATTAATTTCAACAAGTGCGCCTTTTTCATTTTCTTTGGTATCAATAAAATCATGATAAACTCTTTTGTACTGCTGATGCGGCTTGAATTTGCTGCTTTTGACAGGTTCTTTGACTGAGGCGCTGTCGCTGCTTTGCTCGCCGTGAAGAACTATAGCATAGAATTCACAGTCGCTGCCGCCTACGGCAATCATTCCGTGAGGGGTAGAGCTGTCAAAATATACGGAATCCCCGGCATTTAAAATTTCTGTGTGGCTTCCTATCTGCACTTTAAGCGAGCCTTTTAAAACGATGTCGCACTCCTGCCCGGTATGCGTCGTAAGCTCAATGTCACGGCGCTCGGCATTTTCATCATAAATGCAGTTAACATACAGAGGCTCCGAAACCCTGTTTTTAAATGCGGCGGCAAGATTATAATAAATCATTCCGTGTGCCTGGTCTATCTTCTGACCTTCTCCGCTTCTGGTTACCGTATATGATTTAAGAGTGGAGCTTACACCTTCGATTATATCGGTAACGCCTACTCTGAATGCCAACGCGCATCTGTAGATAAATGCGAAGCTCAAATCATGCGTGCCTGCCTCACAGGCTATGTATTCTTCTTTTGAAACATCGGTAAGCTTTGCCATTGTTTCAACAGAAATTCCGTCAATGTGTCTTAACTCTTTGATTCTTGCCGCAACCTCACTGATTTTAAAATCAAGACCGGTTATTTTTTCCTCCATATTACTATACCTCCCTGAATTTATCCTTGAGAAAACAAAAAACCCGTCTCAAAGATTATTTGTCTTTGAGACGAGTATAAAAAATCAATACCCGCGGTACCACTCAAATTGCATCGGTATTTAAACCGATACCGCTTCAGACTCTGACAAGCCCTATGCACTCACGCAGCATTCTCGGAAAGGGTCTAATCACCGAAAGGTTTTCTTCCTTCCAACTCGGGAGCTACAGCTTTCCGTTTCGCAACAGTGACTTGCACCGACCGTCACCTCTCTTGGTTGCTCCTGCGGAAGCACTCTCCTTCAAAGTTATTGTAAGTATTGTATCACAATATTTTCCAAAAGTCAACAATTATTTTTGTTTTATTCTTCGAGGGCATTTTTTATTGCCTTTGCAAGCTGATCCGGGCATGAAGTGCCTTTGTAACCGCACTGTATTCCCTCACACAGCCTGATAACTTCTTCTGCCTTTCTGCCCTCGCAGAGTCTTGCAACTCCGACTGTGTTTCCGGGACATCCGCCGAAAAATTTTACATTTTTTACAATCCCGTCCTCTATTTCAAAAGAAATTTCTGCCGGGCATACTCCCGTTGGTCTGAATGTGTACTGCATATTTACTCCTCCTTTATATTTTTTGTCACGGTAACCGTGGAATCGGCAGTTATGCCTTTTCCCGGCATTTCGTTTACTTCGATTTCATAATCGCCGCAGCTTGCTTCATAAACGTTTATCATGTCCATCTCATTGTAATACATTGTTAATTTGGACGAAACCGCCTCTTCAAAAACATCAATATCATATTCGCCGGACGGTGAGTTTAAAAGTTCTTCAAATGTCATAAAAACATGGGTACACTCACCTTTCGGAATATATCTGCCGTTTTCGCCGAATTCATATTCCGAAAATGCATACCATTTTTCATTTTCTCCGAACTGATACATAGGACCGTCTATCCATTCGGCAGAGGTGATTTTGCCGTATTTATTCAACATATATTTTACACTTTTGCCCAAATCCTTCAGTTCATTTTTGTTTATTGACGGAACCTCTTCGGCGGATTTGTTTTCTTCGGTGTTTGCGTTCGTCTGTTTTGAATTTACTTTGCTTTCGGAAACATATTCCGTTTCGGAGCCCGGTTCATTGCCGCTTTGGCGAACCGCGCCGCAGCCGCACAGCGAAAAGACCGTTACGGCAGCAAAAACAATCAAAAGCTTTTTCATTAAAAACTCACCTCGGGCTATTGTTTACCGTTTTTGTCATTTGCGGAATTGGCGTCTTTTATAGGTTTATACACCTTAATGCCCACAAAAACGATAAATATTATTGCAATCACAAAAACTGCTGCCCAGTATGCACCGCTCTCCAGCACGACAACCGCGCTCAGTGCGAGAATTGACGCAATAACGTAAAGTATTGCAACAGTCTGTTTCTGTGAAAATCCCATATCCATAAGTCTGTGATGCAGGTGTCCTCTGTCCGGCGCCATTATCGGCTTTTTGTTCCATATTCTTCTGAGTATGGCAAATGCAGTATCAAATATGGGAAGACCGAGTATAAGGAACGGAATGATAAATGATATTACCACATATCCCTTGAACAACCCCTGTATACATATTACCGACAGCATAAATCCCAAAAATGTCGAACCGGTATCCCCCATAAAAATTTTTGCGGGATTAAAGTTATACGGCAAAAATCCGAGGCATGCGCCGGCAAGAGCTGCCGTTATTATTGCTACTTCCATTTCGCTTGCAAGTATCGCAATAAAAAACAGTGAAAAGGTTGCGATTGACGATACTCCGACTGCAAGTCCGTCAAGACCGTCGATAAGGTTTACGGCATTTGTTACGCCGACAATCCATATAATAGTAATCGGAATACTAAGCCACTTGAGCGGCAGTATTCCGCCCTCGACTATAAATTCCGGCACGCTTATATACTTGATGGTAACGCCGTGCAATACGACAATTACCGCCACCAGAATCTGAACCGCGAATTTTATTTTCGGTCCGAGCTGTTTTACGTCATCTACAATTCCGAGAGCGACAATTATGAGTGAGCCGAGAATTATGCCTCTGAGCTGCCCCTTTACCACCGCAAAGCACAGAATGCTTATTAAAAAGCCGTAGAATATCGCAAGACCGCCGAGCCGCGGAATGGGATGGTCGTGTACGCGGCGCGCGTCTTTGGGAACATCCACGGCGCCGATTTTGTATGCGAGCATCTTTACAAGCGGAGTAGACGCAAGCGATACTCCGAATGCAACAGAGAAACAAAGTATAAGTTTTACTATATCCATTTTATTTTACCGCATGGCTTCTAAAACGGTCTGTTTATGAAGCCAACCTTTCTTTTTACCTTAGAGAGAGTTTTGTCGGAAATCTTATAAGCTCTTTGTGCTCCCGATTTATATATGCTTTCAAGATAATCCTTATTCTTTCTTAAATCCTGATATTTTTCTCTTACCGGTGCAAGCTCATCTGCCACGACTTCTCCGACTGCCTGCTTAAATTCGCCGTAGCCCTTGCCGGAAAATTCACTTACGGTTTCTTCAATGCTCTTTTTGGTGATGCTTGCATAAATGTTTATAAGATTATTTATGCCGTTTTTTCCCTCACGGTATGCGATTTCGCCGTCGGAATCGGTAACGGCTCTTTTGAATTTCCTCATAATGGTATCCTTGTCATCCAGAATCGAAATAAAACCGTTCACATTCGGGTCGGATTTACTCATTTTTGACGTCGGATCCTGCAGACTCATTATTCTTGCGCCTTCTTTGGGAATAAATCCGTCGGCAATTTTAAATACGTCGCCGTATATATGGTTAAATCTTATGGCAATATCACGGCAGATTTCCAAGTGCTGTTTCTGGTCTACACCAACAGGCACAAGGTCTGTCTGATACAAAAGAATATCCGCTGCCATAAGAACGGGATATGTGAAAAGCCCTGCGTTTATATTATCCGCATGCTTTGAGCTTTTGTCCTTGAACTGCGTCATTCTGGAAAGCTCGCCCATATATGTGAAGCAGTTCAGAATCCATGCAAGCTCGGCATGGGTGGAAGCGTGCGACTGGAAAAACACAATGTTTTTTTCGCCGTCTATGCCGGCAGCAAGATACTGACACAAAAAGTCCATGCAGCGCTTCCTCAATTCGACCGGGTCTTGTCTAACCGTTATTGAATGAAGATCGACAACCGAGAAAATGCAGTTGTAGTCATCCTGAAGTTGAACCCAGTTTTTCAAAGCTCCGATATAGTTTCCCAAGGTAATGCAGCCCGTAGGCTGAATACCGCTGAATATTGTTTTTTTGTCTTCCATTTAAAGTATATCTCCTTATTCAAGTTCATTTTTGAGTATCCCACCCAGTATTTCTATGCCTTTTACTATATTTTCATTTGACGCTGTGGAATAATTCAGTCTGAAGCAGTTTGACGGCGCGTCAATATCTACCATACAGGTGTTGCCGGGTACGAAGGCAACCTTTGCGTCAATAGCCTTTTCAAAAATCTTCTTTGAATCGGCATTTTGCGGCATGGTGCACCACAGAAATATTCCGCCGTCGGGATTTGTGTGTGTTACGCATTTCGGGAAGTATTTTTCTATGCTTTCCAGCATAAGGGCGCATTTTTCACCGTAAAGGCGGCAGCCTTTTTTGATATGCTCGTCATAATCATAATTCTTTATATATTCTGTTACAAGCATCTGGTTCATAAGCGGTGTATGAACATCATTTACCTGCTTTACAACCACGATTCTGTTCATTATGTCTTTGTGGCAGCACACAAAGCCGACTCTGATTCCCGGCGAAAGAGTTTTTGAAAACGAACCTACATATATAACTCTGCCGTTTTCGTCCATGGATTTGATGGCACGGACTGCTTCTCCCGAAAATCTGAGCTCGCCGTACGGGTTGTCTTCTATTATGTAGCAATCATATTTTTCCGCAAGCTCCAGTAGCTTTTTGCGTTTTTCCAAAGACTGCGTTATACCCATAGGATTCTGAAAAGTCGGAATTGTGTATATCAGCTTTATATTCTGCGTTTTCAGTATTTCCTCTGTCTTTTCGATATTTATGCCGTCGCTGTCCATTTCTACACCGAACAGCTTTGCATTGTATGAGCGGAAAGAATTGAGCGAACCGATAAAGCTCGGATTTTCAACAATAATGCCTTCTCCTTCGTTTACAAGAGCCTTTGTCGTCAGGTCAATTGCCTGCTGAGCTCCCGTGGTTACTATTGTACTGTCAAAATCCTTACCTATACCGTCTTTTTTCAGCCTTGCATTGATTATTTCTATAAGCGTTGCATAGCCTTCGGTAACACCGTATACCAATGCCTGTTTTCCGTTATCGGTCATCATTTTATTTAAAAGAAAGCCCCATTCTTTGGTAGGGAAAAGCTCCGGTGACGGTATGCCGCCGGCAAAACTTATTATGTCCGCCTGGCCGACAAGCTTGAAAATTTCCCTTATGGCAGAAGCTTTAAGTCCTGTTACTCTTGATGCCAATGATTTTTGAATGTCCATTTGATTCATTCCTTTCCAGATTAAATATTATTGTAAATAATTCGCTTTTGCAATTTTATAAATACCGTATATGATTTTTACCGCTTCTGCTCTTGAAGCGCAGCCCTGCGGGTCAAAGCCGCCGTTTTCTCTGCCGTTTATTATTTTTTCGGATTTAAGGGCATACACAGCCTTTTTGGCATAATCGGAAATTTCTCCGTCATCCGGAAACAGAGCGCTTTCGCCGGCGGTCAAATCGGTTCCGGTAAATTCCAGAGCTTTCACGGCAAGGTACGCCATGTCCTCCCTCGTTATCACGGTATCCGCTTCAAGTGACTGCGAGCCGTAAATATCAAGCATTCCGGCTTCTTTTGCGGAGGATACATATATATAACTCCAGTCATCCGGCAGAACATCTGTATATGATGATGACGCGCTGCTGTCTGTAATTGCACATGCACCGCATACAAGCTTGATAAATTCCCTGCGGGTTACGTTTCTTTCCGGCATAAACATGTTTTTGCCGACACCGGAAACAATACCGGCTTTGTTTAAATTTTCGGCAGCCTCCGCTGCCCATTCATAACCTTCCATATCCGAAAAGCTTTCCGCGGAAGGCTCATATTCGTCAAACAGAGTTCCGGCGGTCATGGCAGCGCAGGATAAACTAAAAAAAACAGTAAATGCAGCAATAAGCAAACAGATATGTTTTCTCATTTGCAAATAACCTCCGACATATGTTAAAATTAAGTTGTAAGTATATAAAGATACATAATGCATTATACTACAATAGGATGTTTATGTCAACAAATCACTGATTTTGCTCAAAAATTTTGTGACAATTTTTTTTGCAAAACATTGAAATAATTTGTCATCTATGGTAATATTATAATATATTTGCCTTAGGAGGAATAGCAGTGTCACACCAAGAGGAAAGAAAACCGATATACGGAAAGTTAACCGTTATATGCATGAAAGGCTGTGAAGAAATCGCAGCGAAAATTGATTGGTACCTAAAAAAATTCAGAGAAGAATACGAAGAAACCGAAACTTACATTGCAAAGACAAAGTGCCCGCGTTTCGGATCGGGCGAAGCAAAATGCGTTTTGAACGAAACAGTCCGCGGAAACGATGTATATATTATATGCGATGTGTTTAACCACGGTGTTACTTATGAGATGTACGGCGTAAAAAACAGAATGAGTCCCGACGATCATTTCCAGGATTTAAAGAGAATTATTGCCGCAATAAGCGGAAAGGCAAGACGTATAACCGTGGTTATGCCTATGCTTTACGAGGGCAGACAACACAGAAGAACCGCGAGAGAATCTCTTGACTGTGCTTTGGCTCTTCAGGAGCTCGTGACAATGGGCGTTACAAATATTATCACCTTTGATGCGCATGACGCAAGAGTCCAGAATGCAATTCCGATTTCCGGATTTGATGATGTTCAGACAACATATCAGATGATCAAGGCACTTACAAGAGTAGCCCCCGACATCAGCTATGACAAGGAATCTACAATAGTAATATCTCCCGACGAGGGCGGTATGCACAGATGTATGTATTATTCGTCGGTATTGGGTCTTGACCTCGGTATGTACTATAAAAGAAGAAATTACTCAATAGTTGTAAACGGTAAAAATCCGATTGAAGCTCACGAATACCTCGGAAGCAGCGTAGCCGGCAAGGACGTCATGATTGTGGACGATATGATTTCAAGCGGCGAATCCGTTCTTGATATAGCAAGAAAATTAAAAAGCCAGGGCGCAAGAAGAATATTTATTTTCACGGCTTTCGGTCTGTTCTGCAACGGACTTGAGTCTTTTGACGCAGCATACAAGAAAGGCGAAATCACAAAGGTATTTACAACAAACCTTGTTTACCGTATACCCGAATTAAAAGAGAAAGAATGGTACTGCGAAGTTGATATGTCTAAGTACATAGCTTTGCTTATAGATACAATTAACCACGACGAAACAATAAGCCAGCTCCTGGTACCTGTTACAAGAATCAAAAAACTTATGGAAAAGCACAAACAGGAACTTAAAGAACAGGTTTCAATGTTTGAGGGCGAAAAACACTAAGATTTCATGTGGCAACAGCCGTAATATAACAGAATTAAACCAGTCTGATATAACATCAGGCTGATTTTTTTATATAATTTTTAAAAAACTATTGACATTTTAATTTTTTAGCAGTATTATTGTATTAGATGATTAATACAATAATACTGAGGAGGATAAAAAATGGACTGGAGCTTCAGCGAAGATCGTGCTATATATGCACAAATTGTCGAAAAAATAAAACAATGCATTGTATCCGGCAAGCTCAAGCCGGGAGAAAAAATATCTGCCGTGCGCGAGCTTGCCTCAGAAGCCGGGGTTAACCCGAATACCATGCAGCGGGCTTTGGCATATCTTGAGCAAACGGGCTTTGTGTATTCTACGAGAACCAGCGGACGGTTTGTAACCGATAATGCGGAGCTTATACGGACAGAAAAGCAAAGTATCGCAAAGGCGGAGCTGGATGTATTCTTTGAAAAAATGAAAAATCTCGGTTTTTCAAAGGAAGAAATTGTTATGCTGATTAATGATTATGAAACAGGGGGTAAATGCAATGAATGAATATGTAATGCAGTGCAGCGGACTTACAAAAATGTACGGTACGGTAAAGGCGCTTGACGCTGTGGATTTAAACATAAACCGCGGAAGAATAATAGGGCTTTTGGGACCAAACGGAAGCGGAAAGACCACACTTATTAAAATAGCGAACGGACTTTTAACGCAAAACAGCGGAGAGCTACTTGTAAACGGCGGACCGGTAGGCACAGATAGCAAAAAAGCAATATCGTACCTTCCTGACTGCATATGTCTGCCGGAATGGATGAAGGTAAGCGAGCTTATGGAATATTACGCAGACTTTTTTGAAGATTTCAACACGGAAAAAGCAAAACAGATGATTGAAAATCTGAATCTCGATCCGAATAAAAGCCTGAAAACTCTTTCCAAAGGTACAAAAGAAAAGGTTCAGCTTGTGCTTACTATGAGCCGCGAGGCGGATTTATATCTTCTGGATGAGCCTATGGGCGGAGTGGATCCTGCTACAAGGGATTATATTTTAAATACCATAATAACAAATTACAATGAAAATGCGTCGGTTGTAATATCAACACACTTGATTTCGGATGTAGAAAATATACTTGATGATGTAATTTTTATAAACAAAGGAAAAATTGTCCTTTCGGATTCCGTGGATAATATAAGAGAAAACAGACGCATGAGTGTAGACGCACTTTTCAGGGAGGTATTCAAATGCTGAAAAAACTTTTAAAACATGAATTTAAGGCAATGGGAAGAACACTTCTGCCGCTTTTCGGCGCGGCTGTGCTGCTGTCGGTATTTTCGGCCATTTTCGGCAGACTGTTTTTAAACAGTGATGCAATCACCGATTTTAACATATTAAAGATACTCTCAACGCTTTTGGTTATAGCGTTCTTTGTTTTCATCTTTGCTGCGGTTATTTTAAGCTTTACAGCTTCGATAATGCGGTTTAAGAATAATATTCTGGGGCATGAGGGATATCTTACAAATGTGCTGCCGGCAACAACCGTTCAGCACATAGCAAGCAAGCTTATAACGGCATGTGTTTATCAGATTCTGGCGTCTGTTACGGCGGTTGTTTCGGTAATAATTTTCGCCTGCATTGCAAGCGGCGGATTTAAAATTGACTGGAGCGAACAGCTCCACGCACTCGGAAAGCTCTTTTCACTGTACGGCGGAAGAATAGCGGCATACTTTACGGAGGGTACTGTCTTATCTCTTGCAAGTCTTGTCGGACTTAACCTGATGCTTTATGCATCGCTTGCGGCAGGCCACAGCTTCAACAGCAAAAAGGTGCTGAAATCCGTTCTTGCATTTGTCGTATTTTACTTTGCGTCACAGATAATAAATGCAGGACTTATAAATATTGCATCTTTGACATTTTTAGCTAATGCCTTTCAAAATGCATCTTTTCAGAATATGCATATAATGATGATTTCACTTATAATTTTGCAGTGCTTTTATGCCGCTGTATATTTTATAATTACAAATCATTTTATCGGTTCAAAATTAAATCTGGAGTAAAACACAACACCCTAACCGTTTTGCGGTTAGGGTGTATTTTGTCAAGTTAAGAAAAATCAAAAAATATCAAAAACTGCTTCAAGCACATTGCTTATATCGTCAAAGTTGTCTTCATATTTTTCAAATTCGTCCTGTATTTCATCTTCGGTATGTTCGAATATCATGTACTCTTCAAGTCCGGAAACTTTATTGAATTTAGCTCCTTTGGTTACGGAAAGCTCGGCACGGAAATAATCATTCTTAAAGGATACCTTAAAGCCTTTTTTGTTGGAACATTCTCCGCCTAGGCTGAATTCCTCATCGCCGTCATCAAATACCTTTAATCTGAAGTCGCCGTTATTGAGATTTGCGGAAAGTGAAATTTTTCCGTCAACAGAGGAATATTTGCCGTCTTCCTTAACCGTTACGGTATAATCTATGGCGTTTTTAACGGGAATTATATTTCCTTCTGCTCTTACTCTTACTTCGCTGCTGCCGCTTTCAATCTTGACCTGCCACAAATCAAGCATGTTTTTAACACTGTTGAAAGTAAAGGATATGGTTGCGTCTTCATCATCATTTTCAAACTCGACACCTACAAGATAATCTTTATAGGTTAAAAATTTGATGTCAAAGGAGCCGTCAAAATCAGTATCCTTGATTTCATCTTTAAGTTCGTCAATCGCATCCTTAATGCTTGCATCGCCTTTAACCGAAGAATATGCTTCGCTGAATTCCTTATCGGTTTCTATGATGTCTATGCAATTCAAAAGGCAATCCTTTATATCGGAACCTTCAAAACGTATTTGTATGGATTTAGCTTTTTTGTTTTTGCCGTCGATTTCAATATCCGTCTTATCCTTGTCGGTAATTTCACCGGACTTGACAAGTCTTGAAACCTCTTTTTTCAGATTTTTGCTGAGGTCTTTGTAATTATTTTGGTCTAATTTCTTTTTGAAAACATTCTCAAAAGAAATATCCGCGTCCTCTGATACATAATCTCTTGCGTCTTTGAAATCACTGTCATAAACCTGCTTGCCGAAATTTTTTGCGTCAACGGTTATGTACTTGTCATCAATAAGCTTCGGTATGGCAAGACCAATCTTTTTGTTGTCCCAAAAAAGATTTGCGCTTGCTTCTTCGCCGTCTGCCTGCGCGCTTATGTCGAAAGAAAGCTTATTTTTTGAACCGAGATATGCTATTTTCGAGTTTATATCCGCGTCGCTGTCATATAGGTGCATATCAAGAGCTGTGGTGAAGTTTGAATTTTCATCAATTTCAAAACCTAAAATACCTTTTTGGAGCCCGGTTATTTCGTCTGCGAGCTCGTTTGCCGTGTTGGAAAGCGCATATTCAACATATGTTTTCGGCATAAATGTACGCATTACCTGTCCCTTTGCCCAAAATCCAAGCAGTATAACAATGATAACTGCCAAAACTGCCGTAAATACGGTTTTGGGAGTCTTGCGCGGCGCAGCCGCCGCAGCGCTGAATCCGTCTGTGTTCATCTGAAACTGACCGTCACTGTAGTTTACATTTTCGCCTGCGTCGTCACTCGTTGACGCTCCGCAGCTTGTGCAGAACTTCGCATCATCCGGAAGCTCTGAGCCGCATTTGCTGCAATACATAAAATCACTCCGTTTTTAATATAATATAGGATAATAATATCATATTTTTCGCGGAATTTCAATGTTTTTTGTAAATAATTACAAAAAACATAAGTCCTGCCTTGAAATAAATCAAGACAGGACTCGGTTTTAATCTTCAAATGCCTGAGAAAGATCGGCTATAATATCATCTATATGCTCGGTTCCCACGGAAAGACGGATAGTATTCTGTCCGATTCCCTGCTCTGCAAGCTCTTTGTCATTAAGCTGAGAATGTGTCGTTGACGCAGGATGTATAACCAATGATTTGACATCCGCAACGTTTGCAAGAAGTGAGAAAATCTGCAGCTTATCTATAAACCGCTGCGCTTCCTTTGCATCGCCTTTTATATTGAAGGTAAAGATTGACGCTCCGCCCTTCGGGAAATATTTCTTGTAAAGACTGTGATGCGGATGGTTTTCCAAGGACGGGTGATTTACGCTTTCAACCTTGGGGTGCTTTGCAAGGAAATCAACAACCTTCAGTGTGTTTTCAACATGACGCTCTACGCGCAGCGAAAGCGTTTCAAGTCCCTGGAGGAACAGGAACGAATGCAGCGGCGCAAGTGTTGCGCCTGTGTCGCGCAGAAGAATTGCCCTTATTTTTGTTACAAAAGCTGCCGGACCTACCGCCTTTGTAAAGCTTATTCCGTGATAGCTGGGGTTAGGCTCCGTTATGGACGGGAACTTGCCGCTTGCCTCCCAGTCAAATTTGCCGCTGTCCACTATCACGCCTCCGATAGCCGTTCCGTGACCGCCGATAAATTTTGTGGCTGAATGAACAACAATGTCCGCGCCGTATTCAATAGGACGGATAAGATACGGCGTAGCAAAAGTCGAGTCAACAACAAGCGGTATGCCGTGTTTGTGTGCAATTTTCGCTACGGCTTCTATGTCGATAAGCGTAGCATTCGGATTGCCGATAGTTTCTATAAATACAGCCTTTGTTTTTTCGTTGATTGCATTTTCAAATGCGTTTTCCTCATCCGGATTTACAAAGGTAGTCGTTATCCCGTACTGCACAAGCGTATGTGCAAGGAGATTGTATGTGCCGCCGTATATGGTCTGAGCGGATACTATGTTGTCACCGGCGCCCGCAAGATTTAAAAACGTATATGTGATTGCCGCAGCGCCCGAAGCAACGCCGAGAGCCGCAACTCCGCCCTCAAGAGCCGCAATTCTTTTTTCAAACGCGTCTGTGGTGGAGTTTGTGAGTCTGCCGTATATATTTCCCGCGTCGCTTAAATCAAAGCGTGCCGCAGCGTGCGCCGAGTTCTTAAAGACATATGAAGTTGTCTGGTAAATCGGTACGGCTCTTGCGTCGGAAGCCGGATCGGGAGTTTCCTGCCCTGCGTGAAGCTGAATTGTTTCAAATTTATATTTATCGTAAGTGTAGCTCATTTTTAATTACTCCTTTTTTAATTTTTATTTTTTAAAAGCAAATAAATTAAATCACATTCGTCCGTTTCTGAAATTGTGTCTGAGCATTATAAATACAATACGCATTTTGTTCTCCTTATCTTAATTCACATTAAACCTATGTAAATGATATGCATTTATTATATAAAATACTTTATGTTTTGTCAAGTATAAATTTACATTTTTTGAAAAAAGTAAATTTGCAATATATATGCAGGTATCGGAGTATTTTACAAAAAACATAAAAACTTTACATAAATTTAAGGTAAATACGATTGCAGATTTTACATTCGGTGTTATAAAATCTTAATGTTGAGCAAAACAGCGCAATATTTGCTTATTAATTTACACATACAGCCATTCTCGGCTGAACTTGGAGGACACTATGGACTTTTTTTCAATTCTGACACTTCTCGGCGGTCTGGCGCTTTTTCTGTACGGTATGGAAGTAATGGGCGACGGATTAAAAAAGCTTGCCGGCGGTAAGCTCGAGAGCTTTTTGTCTAATCTCACATCAAACCGTTTCAAAGGTTTTCTGCTCGGATTCTTTGTTACTTCCGTCATACAGTCATCCTCGGCTACAACAGTTATGCTTGTAGGATTTGTAAACTCCGGTATAATGAAGCTCGGCCAGACGATAAGCATAATAATGGGTGCAAATATCGGTACAACCGTTACCGCATGGCTTTTGAGCCTTTCCGGTATAAACGGCGACAGCTTCTGGATAAGGCTGTTCAAGCCCTCATCTTTTACCCCTGTTCTTGCGGCAATAGGTGTTTTGATGTGCATGCTCAACCAAAGTGATAAGAAGAAAAATATCGGTTCAATTTTGGTCGGCTTTGCCGTTCTGATGTTCGGTATGGAAACCATGAGCGAGTCTGTAAGCGGTCTTAAAGACAGCAAAGCGTTTACCGAAATGCTTATAATGTTTTCAAACCCGGTAATGGGAATTTTGATAGGAACTCTTCTTACGGCAATTATACAGTCATCTTCGGCGTCGGTCGGCATACTCCAGGCACTGTCGCTTACCTGTGCAATACCGTATTCAACCGCAATTCCGATAATTCTCGGTCAGAATATAGGTACAACCATAACTCCGATACTTTCCTCCATCAGCGGAAATACGGAATCAAAGAGAGTTGCTCTTGCCTGTCTGTATATAAAGATGATAGGTGTTGTTATTGTTTCGGTAGTTTTCTATGCATTAAACTCAGTATTCAACTTTGCATTTATGAACTACAACGTTTCAATAATGACTATAGCCATTATTCACACTACGTTTAATATTATCTCTACAATAATACTTATGCCGTTCTGCAAATTTATCGAAACGCTTACGGTAAAATCAATCAAAGGAAAGACAAACAAAACAGATATTTTCGATACCCTTGACGAAAGATTTCTTTCAGTTCCGGCATTTGCCGTTGATAAATGCCGCGAGCTTGTATGCAACATGGCGACCATTGCAAGAGATTCAATATTTGCCTCGACTTCACTTATAGACAACTTTGACGAAAGCAAAATAAAGTCTATTTTA
The DNA here is from genome assembly GCA_934481345.1 of uncultured Clostridia bacterium. Lineage (GTDB taxonomy): Bacteria > Bacillota > Clostridia > UMGS1810 > UMGS1810 > CAKSIN01. Next base: position 13,383 of record CAKSPF010000008.1, on the reverse strand, counting down.
GACAGCGAGGATGAAGTAGATAAATACGAGGATAAGGTAAGCACATACCTTGTAAAAATAGCAAGCCAGAATATGTCCGATAAAGACAGCAAGGAGGTAACGGAGCTTTTGCACGTTATAGGCGATGTAGAGCGAATATCCGACCACTCCGTAAATATCGTAGAGGTTGCAAAGGAAATCAACGAAAAGGGAATTGTATTTTCCGACGACGCAATGCATGATATAGGCGTTATCTCCCATGCAGTATGCCATGTGCTGAACCTTGCTACCGACGCTCTGGTATCCGAAGATCTGGAAATCGCGAAGAAAGTCGAACCGCTCGAACAGGTTATTGACAGACTTAAGCGCAAAATCAAAAATAACCATATACAAAGACTCAAAGAAGGCGGCTGCACAGTTGAGCTCGGATTTGTGCTTTCGGATCTGCTTACAAATTACGAAAGAATTGCGGACCATTGCTCAAACATAGCTGTCTGCCTCATTGAAATAGCGCACGGAAGCTTTGAAACCCATGAATATCTGAGCCATGTAAAATCAGACGGCGAAAATGATTTTACCGAAAGATATGATGCATATAAGAAGAAATATTCCATATGAATTTATGCCTGTTGTTTTTTACAACAGGCATTTTTATTTAAAAAACACTCTGCATACCGCAACACTTACAAACATGCTCACAACGTCTGCAAAAAGAGCGCATTTAAGAGTATGGCGCGTATTTTTGCAGCCTACAGCTCCGAAATAAACAGCCACTGTATAAAATGTTGTTTCTGTCGAACCCATCATCACGGAAACCGCCCTGCCCAAAAAGGAATCCGGACCGTGCTCTTTGAAGATGTCGGTAGCCATTGCAAGCGAACCGCTTCCCGAAACCGGTCTGAGCAGCGAAAACGGAATAAGCTCGGCGGGAAAATGCAGCAAACGTGCGGCAGGCATTGCCGCCTTGTATAAAATATCAAGCGCTCCCGATGCGCTAAAAGCCCGGACTGCGACCATAAGGCCTATAAGCTGCGGAATAATTTTTACCGAAGTTTTGAGTCCGTCCTCTGCGCCGGCTGTAAAAGCTCCGTAAACATCTGTTTTCTTTAAAAATCCGTATAAAACTATTGTACCTATAATAACCGGCACTACAGCGTCCGCAATATTCATGACTTCTCCTCCGCAATTTTTGCCGCAGCCACACCGGCTGCAAATGTGATTACCGAGGCTATCCATATGGGAATCATTATCTCGGACGGCGCATGGCTGTTATACGCGGAGCGTATGGCTATAAGTGTAGACGGTATAAGCTGTATTGAAGCCGAATTTACCACTGCAAGCATACACATGGAGTCGGTTGCTCTCCCGTTTGACGAATACCTGTTTAAATCCTGCATAGCTTTTATTCCGAGCGGTGTTGCCGCATTGCCCATTCCGAAAAAATTTGCAGTCATATTCATTGCAATAGCGCCGCACACCTTTTCATCCTTTCTTGCGTCAGGAAACAGAAGCTTTATAAGCGGCGAAGCCAGCTTTGCGATTATCGAAACCATACCGGATTTTTCGGCAATTTTCATTATACCCGTCCAGAATGCCATTATTCCGGCAATTCCTATTGCAAGCTTTATTGCCGCATCGGCGCCCTCGGTCACGGCGGAGCAAACTGCCTTTGTATTTCCTGTTATAAATGAAGCGGCAAAGGAAACTATAAGCATACCCACCCAAATATAATTAAGCATATGTACGCCCCCTCCTTTTAAAAATATTCCGCATGTTGCATCAATATAACAAATATATTTTATTTTAACTTCTCAAATTTTACATTTCAGTTACTTAAATTGTAAAATTACCAAAATATGGTACTATAAATATGTGAATACTTTAACATGAGGTGGTTTTTTGTGAAAAAGTTGTTTGTTATAATTCTAATGCTTATTCCGATGTCGTGCTTTGCCGCAGAGCTTAACTTTGACTTTGCCGGAGACGGAAAATTTATCTACTGCAACAATCCCGAAGGAATAGAGGACGACGGCCTTATGAACGGCAAAAATCCGTCATATATAATGAATAACGAAGCTCTCTCTCCGGGTACATATTACCTGTATCTTTCACATGTTAATTATACGGGTTCGGGAAAACGCGGTTATGATATAGAACTCGACGTCGAAATGACCGCTTCCTCCGATGAGTGTGTTTACACCGTTAAAAATGCTGCATTTGAAACAGCAGACGTAACCGCATATATGCAAAACGGCAGTTGGATAAAGGAGGAAAATGACTGGGGTTATCTCAACTGCTGTGCAAAAATGCTCGGCAAGCCCATTTGCAATATCTACGGCGAAGATTTCTATTACCCGTATGCAGACGGTGAATTTACTGCAAAAAGCTTTAAATCCGCAAAAAATGAAACAAACTGGTTAAGCTCCGTTACACCCGATTACCGAAAAGTACATTTCTATCAGCCCGTACACATGCAGGCAATAATCATCATTGAAAAAGGCTCTCTCAATCTTAACGTGTGTGCATTCAAATCCGGCGAAAACATCGGCGACAGAAGCGGATTTAATCCGAATGCGTCATTCGGTTCATATAAAAGAGATAAAACCGTCAAGGGAATTGCCGACACCATGCCCATTGCAAAAGCAGACCTTGAATATACAATCGACGATACAGTTTCACACGAAACCGCACTGCCCGTTACAATCCGCAATCAATACGTCCCGGACGGAAATACTGTGACGCAATGGCTTACAAACCTTAATCCGCAGGCAGACGCATGGTCAAAAAAGACTCTCGCACAGTCCGATATGCTGTATCTCAAATACAAAGACAGCTCAAAGCTTGATTTTTACGGAGAAAACATACCCGAAAACCTACGCAGCGATATATGGAGCTTTGATGTTTTCCACAGCGACACAAGCAAATACGAACCTTCCTTTAACACCGGTAACGCTGCCGATTACTCTCCGAATTTTATTCTGGGCACAGACCGCATCAATGACAGCTATGCGTGCAATCTCGGAAATTACGGAGTTACTGCTTCGTACAGCCTTAAAGTCACAAATAACGGAAACAAAACAAGATATTTTGAATACGTTGTCACCACGGCGTCAAACGTGATAGTATACGCAACGGATAAAAACGGCGATTTCACTCATGCATACTCAAAAAAATATTTGGCTGAACCGAAAAGCGATGTTATGGAATCAGTCGAGCTTCCGCCAAATCAAACAACCGAATTTACGCTTAATCTCATTCTCCCCGTGAATTTTAACGGCGGAATAAAAAATCAGTTTATAATCTCCGATGTCAGCAATAATCACCCGAGCTACGATGATTTTGCAGACAAAGCTCCCGTAAGGAACGCATATTCTCCGATATTCGGCGAATACCTTTCCTTGCTTAAGCAGCAGCTCCCGCAAGACGTATATCAGAAATTTGACGGCAATTTTGACAGCTTTGAAGCAACAGAAGGGAACGGAAAATACCTCATTCGCTGGTGTGCATGGGACGGAAAACCGTATTACTACTACAACGGCTGGAATTTCAACAATACTGTCTATGTGCTTGACTCGGATTTTAATTTAATAAACGAATATTCATTCGGCGCACTGCCGGTTGCCGCGTCTTTTGACGGCAGCGCTTTCTTTATAAAAACGGCAGAAGGTAAATTTTTTAAATCATCAAACGGCACTGACTGGGAAGAAAGTTCATATTTTCCTACAGACGGAGTAAAAATTGTCAAAGACTGCGAAGTGCCGCAGTGGGCAACAGACGAGCTGAACGAGGCTGTACAGCTTGGCATTGTGCCAAATACTCTCAAAGACACCGGAATGTTTGAAAACAGCATTACGCGCCGTGAATTTTGCAGCATTGCCGCAAAGCTTCTAAAAATCTGCGGAGAAAAGGTCCCCGGAGAAATTCAAAACAGTTTTATCGATACAAACGACGGTAACGTCAAGTGGCTCAGCAGCCTCGGCATACTGAACGGTTATACCGACAATACCTTTAAACCGGAAAACCTCATAACCAGAGAAGAAGCGGCGGCTGTGCTGTCGCGCCTGTGCAATTATCTCGGAATATGGTCAAGCGATTATTCTGAGCCGTATGGTGATGACAGCGAAATCGAAAGCTGGGCAAAGAGCAGTGTTTACAAAATGCGAAATGCAAAAATCATGAACGGCACAGCAGAAAATACCTTTTCGCCCGATTCAGAATACAGCAGAATACAATCCGTCGCAACAATGCTCAGAGTGTATAAACTGCTTTAGGCAAGCAGTTGCCTAAATAAAAAGTGCGAATTTTAATATCCGCACTTTTTTATTAATCAACAACGATTTCTATATTATTATCCTTTTGATAATTGCCTGTGATTTCAATTTTCTTTACGGTCTTTTTTCCGCCGACGTCAAAGCTTAAGTCATACTTGCCCTTAAATCCTTTAAAAGCGACAGTTCCGTTGCAATCGGCAGTCAGATTTTCAGAAGTATGCCACTTCTTTTCAAAAAGATTTTTTATTGTGTAGTATGCAGGCTTCGGCGTCAGGTCGAAACGCAGCAAGCCGCCGTAATAGTAGTTTTCACCGGAAGTCATGTCACCCTGCGGCGCAAATGCGGCATATCCGTCTACGAGATTCCAGTATATAATCTGTTCTACATTCGGATGCGAAAACCATATTGAATAAAGTCTTTCGATTATTTCCGCCTGCAAATCCTCGTCTTCACGTTCGTTTGAATATGCAGGAATTGTAACCTCGGTAATCTGAACAGGCAGATGAAGCTTTGAATACGTATCAAGCGTTTTGTAAAGTACAAGCGGATTATAAAATTTTTCTGTTTTTACAGCTTCTTCCTCTTTTTTATAAAACATGTGATACTGCATACCCACAGCGTCGATTTTTGCGCCTTTTAAAAGTGCGTTTTCTATTGTCAGATAATATCTTGAGAGTGTTTCACAGTAATCCTCCCATACTCCCGACCATTCATTTATAACAAGCTGATTGTTCGGAAAATATTTTGCGGCGGTTTTATAACACCACTCCACATAATCGCTTTCACGGTAAAAAGCTGTTTTCCCCTCGGACCACTCCATTTCATTTGTAACTTCTATCGTGTTTATCTTGTCGGCATATCTTTCGGCAATCTCTCCAAAACGTCTTTCGAGTTCTCTTTTTATCCCGGCTACGCTTTCATCTTTAAGCCAGTCGGGGAAAAAATGCTCATATGCAAGAGCGTGTTCTCTCGGCTCTATATTGTTTTCGCGGCAAAACTCCATACACAAATCCGTTGCCGGTCTGCGGTAAATCTTTGGACTGTTTTTACCGTACCTCGTTTTCCCTTTTTCCGGTTCAAGGTCACTCCAGTAAAACGGAATGGTCGCCATATTAAACGCACCCTTGAAATATTCTTTGTACAGGCGGTTTTTTTCGTCGTTTTCAAGCTCGTCCAGCATAAAAATATTTGCTCCGTACTTGAATGAATGTTCTGTCTGCTCCGCCTTAACCGCAGCATTTGACAGCGGACTGCCGTCTTTATTTTTTATTGTAATTGTTGCAAACGCCTTTCTGTTTTGCTCTATGCCGTGGTTTACTCTGTCATCTGTATAGCCTTTGTACTTTTCAAAATTTTTTAAAATACTTTTTCTGTTTTCCATTTTATTCCCTCCCCGGTATGATAATTCAATTATATATTATTTTCGCAACATATCAACTGTATTTTCAGTACAAAAAGCTTGATTTTCGGAACATGTTGCAATATAATCATACTGGAGGGATTTTATGCTTTCAGACAATATTTCGGTAAACATACTTGATATACTGGTATTCAGACAGAAAAAAGCAAAGTATTACACAAACAAAAGGCCTTTTTATGCTCTGTCGTTTCGTCTTATCTCAAACAGCAGCTATCTGTACAAAAACAAAAAAATCCGTTCGGACACAAATTCGATAAGCTTTGTTCCTGCAAACATCGGCTACGACAGGGTTACGGATGACGAAGAATTAATCGTATTTCACTTTGACATGTATAACTTTGTAACCGATGAAATACAGGTTTTCACTCCAAATGATTACTCTGCTTACCGCAGACTGTTTAAACAGGCATTGGACATCTGGCAAAAAAAAGAACCGGGTTACAAATATGCCGCAACAGCCGTATTTTACAATATACTTTCTCAGATGCAGATTGACGGCAGCATTGCCGCCAAAACAAAATCGGAATTTATTTATGACTCCGCCGAATATATGAAATCACATTTCGGCGATGCGGATTTAAGCGTCTGCAAGCTTGCGGAGCGCGCCTGTGTCAGCGAATCGTTTTTCCGTCGAAAATTCAGGCAGTATTACGGAATGAGTCCCAAAAAATATTTGGACTCATTAAGAATACAATATGCCGTTTCGCTGCTGAGATCAGATTATTATTCACAAAAGGAAATTGCACTTATGTGCGGATTTCAGGATGTAAAATATTTCAGAACGGCATTCAAGGCGAAAACCGGAAAGTGTATATCAAAGTACATTTGTTAAATAACTTTGGTAACATCATAAAAAAGCTGTGAGAAAATTTTCTCACAGCTTTTTTGTTTTTCAGTCATTATTGCAGCAGCAGTCGCGTCTGTCGGGCGTCAGACTGTCAAAGTGCTTTCTCTCCGGCGGGAAAAATTCATCAACCGGGAAGCGAAGTCTTTCAAAGAAATCGCAAGGATCGTTATCCGTAGAAGATATGCACTCATTCTGCGGGATGCAGTAATCAATTACCGGTATCAAGAGCTGTACATCTCTTTCAAGTCTTACGATTGTGAATAAACCTATTGTAACATAAACCTTTCTTATATTGCTGTTATCCACTATTATATCGTCAAATACCCTGCATATGCAGTCCGGAATTGAATTTACATCAATTTCTCCGCAGCAGCAGCAACGCTCGGTCGGCTCTACAACTTTTGCAGCAAGGCAAATGGGGTCAACCACTTCTGTTTGTGTCAGCTTTTTTGGAATATGCCGCCGCGTTTTTCATAAGCTTTTGATTTGCCGTGTTAAAAAGTCCGTCATCTATAATACGCAGATTTTTCCGAAGGTGTCTGTACTGTTCTTCGGGCGCGGTATTTCTCCTTTCCGCCGAGATAAAATCAACGGTTTCGCTTTTATTGGTGACAAGCAATCCTGTATATATGGGATTGGCAATCACTCTGCGAACCGTCTTACAGCTCCAGCTTCCGCCGAGTTTTGACGGTATTTTAAGGCGGTTAAGTTCATCGGCGGTTTTTCTCAGTCCCATATTTTTATTTGCATACATATCAAAAATCGTCTTTACACCGTCGGCTTCTCTTCGGTTTATCTTCAATTCATATGTATTTACCTTATCATAACCGTAAATCAAATTCGGCACACGTCCGTTTTTTGCCCCCTGTTTTTTCCCGAATATGATCCTTTTTGAAAGTCCGCAGGATTCCTCCTGTGCAAGTGCGGCAAACACCGTAAGAATAAATTCCGACTCACCTATAACCTTTTGATTTGCACCAACAAATACCACATCCACGCTTCTGCTTTTCAAAAGTCTTATCCCCGTCAAAAAATCAACTGTGTTTCTTGCAAACCTGCTTATGTCCTTTACCAGAACAGCGTCAAAAATGCCGTTTTTGCTGTCATCAAGCATTTTTAAAAATTCCGTTCTGTTTCTCATGCTTTTTCCGCTTATTCCCCTGTCTGCATATATATTTACAAGTACATCCCCTCTTTTGCAAACATATTCCTCAAAAAATTTCTTTTGGTTTATAAGCGAATTAAGCTGTTCGTCACTTCCCGTAGATACTCGGCAGTAAGCGGCATATCTCAAATTGTTTCACCGCGCATATATAATCACCTCTGAATATATATATGTACAAATTACGCAAAAATCCCACTGCTTTACACAGTGGGATTTTTTATTAATCAAGATATGCAAGATTTACATCGAAGTATTTTGTTATATACATCAAAGAAGCTGTATTAATCTTAAGTATTTCCGTTTTGAAAGCCTCTTTTTCTTCGGCAGTCATTCCGTCGATTATAGATTTTACGGTATTTATATCATCAGCATATGTTGTGCGTACATAATCGTTTGTTACGATTGTTCCGCCGTCTGCCGATTTGAGTGTTTCATCAATGTCTTTTTTGAAATATTCCACAACCTCGGCTGCTTTGCCGTTAAATTCTATAAGCTCTAAGTTTGACATAGCCGTTTTAAGGTTTTTGCAGATTTCCGCGCTGAGTTCAGCCTCAATCTTTGCATATTCTTCTTTAGCTGAGGTAAGAACGCTGTAGTTTGTAACAAGTTTTTTCTCGCTTTCCGTCAAGCTGTCATATGCTTTTTCTGCTGCTTCTATAGCTTTTTTATTTTCGGCTGCAGTATCCTTCGTTATTTCGCCGATTGCATTGATTTTTTCAATTGTATCGTTTATCTTTGCCTGGTCGTTATCATTTCTGCCGGAAGAACCGCCGCCACCGGAAGAACCGCCGGAGGAACCGTTATTTTTGGTGTTTGTTTTGTTATCGTCCTTGGTATCTGTCTTTTTGTCATCATCTTTTTTTGCATCATCAGCCTTACTGTCTATGACAATAACAAGTGCACGGGCAAGCTCTGCTCTCGTAATATCTACGGTTGCTCTGAAAGTATTACCCGTTTCAACCGAGAAATACCCAAGTGCAATTACATTTTTGACATCAGCTTCTGCCCAATCGGAAACTTCGTCAGATATTACAACCTTGCTTGTATCAGCCGTCTTTTTAACTATTCTGTTTAATATGGCGCATATCTGCTCTCTTGAAACATTGTCGTCACCGCGGAAAGTCGAGTCTTCAAAACCCTTTATGTAGCCTGCCTTTACAGCAGCAAGTACCTCGGAGTAATACCAGTCGTCAGACTTAACATCGGTGAATATATTGTCTGCTTTTTCTGTGTAATTAAAAGCCTTGTTAATCATTTTGCATAACTCTGCTCTGGTAAGCTGTGCGTTCAGACGGAATGTGCCGTCCTCATATCCGTTTATTATTCCTGCGTCCGCAAGCCTGTACACGCTTTTTCCGATTTCGCTGTTTGCGTCGACATCACTGAATTTTACAGTATCGGCAAGGCAAACGCTTACAGAACCGAATATCATCATAATTGCTAAAGATAGCGCTGTTAATTTCTTCATATTATACCCTCCTGTTATTTGTAACAAACGGGTGGGATTGCACCCACCCATTATATTAATAATTATTTGGTTATATTATCTTGCAAGATACCTGCTTACATCAATTGTTATGTTACCGGTTTCAATACCGCGGAAAGTTCTTGATGAAAGCGTTGCTTTGTAAGAGTCAATATTGTATCTGTAGTTACTCTCTGCCGGTGTGTATTTATATGACTTGATTTTATCCACAACCTTCTGTGCCTTCGGATATTTAGCAAAGTTATCTGCGTCAAATACTGCCTTATATGCAGAATCTACACTAAATGCAGGGTCGGCTGTTTCCAAAATTATCTTATAAACCGTAAACAGATTTTCACCGTCGCTTATTTCAGCGTCAATATGACTCGGCAGACCGCTGTAATCTCTGTTAAGATATTCTTCATACTTATCAAGAAGCTTGTTGATTTCATCTTCATACTGATTGTACAAATCTTCAATCTTCTGATTAATACCGAGTATTCTGTCAAGCGTCAGTCCGCCGGGGAGCTTTCCGTTATCAATATAATCCATAACAATATCATTTACCTTATTTGCATACTTTGCAGTAATCTCTGCAAGTCTTGTAAGCATGAGGTTAATTTCGCTGTCGGAAAGCGTACCGTACCAAACCATAGCGTCATGTGCAAGTATCAGATCTTTGAGCGCGCCGTCATAGTAATCCATGATTTCATCTTTAAGCTTATAGCCGCTCTTGTTTCCGCTTGCAAGTGAAATATCGCCGTTAAACAAAACGTCATCAAGAATATTTCTGTCTAAAAGTTTTTGCAAATATGTGTTTTCGCTATATTTGAATGAAGCTGTGTTTTGAACCTTATTCTTAACTTTAACCATTGCCTTGTCATAGAAATGGTAGAGCACATCGCCGACATAGTTTACAGGCGTCGAAAGTGCTGCGGGATATGTGTAAACAGAATCGTCTATTCCGTTTGCAACATCTGTATCAAGTTTATCGCACTCTGCATTTAAACCGTCAACAAATGAATCTCTTGCCGCATTTACATATCCTTCCACATAATCTTTGCCGAGCAAATCAATAAGCTTGGTGTATGTCTTGCCGAACTTAGGAATAAGGAATTCATCATTGATTCTGTCGAATGTATATGCAGAAACCGCAGATGCGATACCGCGTACCATCACAACATTATCCTTTGTGATTTCGATATTTTTATTGCCCTTTTTAAATCCGTCAATCAAATCCTTGTATGCCTGTGTGTTCTTGTAAGCATCAATTGCCTTCTGAGCATTATCAACGATAAAGTCGTGATATTTTGCTCTTGCGTCATTCTCATCATCAATGAATTTCCGGATAACGGTTTTTACATAATTGTCGATTGCGTCATCAATAAAGTCTTTGGTGGTTTTATCGATTGTGCCGTTAATGTAAGACTCGGCGGTCTTATTTGCATAATCCTTTATTGCTTTATTGATAATATCCTTTTCTGCAGAAGATAATGCATTGTTTTTATAATCGTTTATTACTTTAAGTGCATTATTTTCAATAAGGGTATCTATCTTATCCTTGATTGCTGCGTCATTATTGTAGGAATCCCTTATGAAATCCGGAATATCAGTTTCCATAATGTCATCAACAACAGCTTTTAAATCATCACTCAAATTATCATTCAGATAATCGTCAATCATATCTTCAACGTATTCTTTGATATACTTTTCAACAGTAGGTTTAAGAGCCGGATCACTGTAAGCGGATTTAACCATTTCTTCAGTGTTACCGTCGTAATACCTGTCAAACAGTTCATCAAAATGACTTGCATCTGCAACATAGTCATCATAGAATGTGTTAAAGTGCGTCTCATCATTTACAAAACTGCTGAATGCATTTTCAAGGTTTGCATTATCTTCAATATATTTGTCAAATGCTTTTTTAAAGTTATCGTTATTTTCTATATACTTGTCAAACGCTTCCTTAAAGTTATCATCATCATTAACAAATACATTAAATGCCTCGTCAAAAAGTTCATTGTCAGAATAGAAGTTATCAAACTGACTGTCATACATATCATTAAAATATGAAGTGTAATATTTATCAAAATATGTGGTTACCGCAGTTACAACATTGTTGTCAAAATACTCATCAATTTTGTTATCTATTTCTTCTATCTGCTCTGCCGTAAGAGATGAATAATCATTTTTATATTTATTAATAAGATCTTCATCCACTCCGGCATCTCTCATTAAGTCATATTTAATGTCACTGCCCAGCATATTGACCTTGATGTCATTTCTTAAAGAAATATCAGTTTCGATATTACCTGATACCCATGTCTTTAATTTTGTTTTAAAGCTATCGTTAGTCTTTAAGCTTTCTTTTGCTTTGACTTTTATGCTGTCTCTTATTTGCGTATCATCTTTAACAGCCGTTTTAATGCTGTCTTTGATTTCCGTGTTGGTTCTGATTGCATTTCTTATTGATGTCTTTATAGTTTCATCATTGCGAATACTTTCTATAATTGTATTCTTTAACGAATCATTTGCGCGTATAGCGTCAAAAACATCATCTCTTACATTAACATCAGTCTTTATAAGCACTTTGAGTTTATCTTTTACAAGTTCTTTAAGCTCCGGTATGTTTTTAAGCTCTGTCTTAAATGCATTATCTGCAAGCATTGATGTAATGTAGTTGTATACAGCTGGGGAAGTTTCTGTTCCCTCAAAGTATACATCAATTACAAACTTTGTGCTTTCATTAGCAAGAAGCTCCAAAAAGTCGCTATCGCCAAGCACCGTAGTCTTTAAATCAGGATCCGTTAAAATGTAGTCAAGCAAGTCGTCATTATTTATGAAGCTTTCCTTAAATTCGGCGCTTTTAATAACGTCATTTACCATATCTGCATTATCAAGCAATTCTTTGATGAAATCTTCATCATCCAAAAATGAATTCCACAGTGTTGAATTTTGCATAAATGATATTTTTACATCATCATTGCCGAGAATACTGTTTACTATAGAATCATTTTTAAGAATTGACGCGATAAACTCATCATCATTAATATTATCGTTTAAGTATTTATCTACCTCTGCTTCGATTTTGTCAGCAGTGAGAAAATCAGAAATTTTAAGTGAAACAGTTTTATTAAGTATATTATTGTCATCATCAATAATACCCTTGTTTCTCAATCTTTCAAGGACTTCCTCATAAGCGTCAATGCCTTCGCTCACCTTGAGCATTTCAAGCATATTTTTAATTCTTTTTCCTGCCAGAGTCAAGCCGTCAAGCACGGATTCGCCGATTGCGGTTTCGGATGAATACGGAACCTCTAAAGAAAAATCCGGTATTGAATGACCTTTTATTGTTCTGTCATTTTCGGCAAAAAGGCTTATAACACTGTTAAGCAAGCAAAGCTTAAGGTCCGATGTTATAGGTGTATCAAGATCAAACAATTCCCACTTTCCGCCGTTGTTATACCAAAGTTCGGGATATATGTAATGTATTTCACCGTCACTGTTTGTATAGCCGCTGCTGCGGTAATTATTTATATCTCCGATTTTTTCATCAATCTGCGCCTGCGTAATTTTTGTGTTTGCAGGAATGTTTTCAATTGTTCCTTTAAGGTTTGATGGACTGTTTGCTGTACCGTAGTATATCTCCACTTTAAACAGGGTATTTGTACCGAGGTCTATCTCCTCTACGTCCGTTGCAGTATACATTGACGTTGCAATTCCGTTGCTTCCGCCAAGCTCTGTAAATGCGAAGCTTACTTCTGTTTTGCCATAACCTTTCTTTTTGAATGTTATTTTAAACAATACATTTCCGTTTTCCGTAAGCTTTGCTGTGTCTATATAATCAGCAGCAGATGCCGCAGACCATGCGATTGATCCTCTGTTAAATACAGGGTCGTTTGATGTTGTGCTTTCTGTCTTTACATATTCAAGCTTTGCGCTGTCATATATATAGTTTATTGTTGCCGATGCAAGCGCCGTTATATCGGACGGTATCTTGTCGAGCTTTACGTCAACCGTTACTTCGTCTCCGTTTATGCTGTGTCCGAAGTACAGCTTCGCATAGCCTATCGGCGTTTTGGTGTATACTGCCGTTACTGTCAGATTCGATGTTACATTTGTGAAATCTGTATCCCATTTCTCAAATGTGTATTCATAATCTGCGTCGGACGGTCTTGTCGGATTTGCCGGTGCTGTCGCACTTGCTCCCTCTTCAACTACTTCTGTTTTCAATAC
>CAKSPF010000007.1 GCA_934481345.1 uncultured Clostridia bacterium | reverse complement strand
TCAAACAAAAAAGACCGTTTTGCGGTCTTTTTTTGTTTGATAATAGAATTTGAGAGGAATCGAACCTTGGGAAGGCACGAGGCGTAAAGCAAAACAATCCGGTGAATTGTTTTGCAGCCGAGTGGTGCGAAGACTGGTACCGAAAGGCGGTAGCCTTTGGGTCGGCAAGCAGGGCAGATTGCGAAGCAATATGCATCGCCTATCAAGCGCGCCATCAAACAAAAAAGACCGTTTTGCGGTCTTTTTTTGTTTGATAATAGAATTTGAGAGGAATCGAACCTTGGGAAGGCAAAAGCATAAGCATGAAAACTTATTATCTACCTTGAGGGAAATCCTGTCATTGAAATCGGAAAGACGGTGCAAGTCTTAAATATGGCATATAACAGTTATATCAAGACTTACAAGCAATTTTTTACAGTTATACAGCGCTGGCGTTGTTCTGCAAATTCGCCGTGTATTGTGCCGGAGTGCAGCCCATATACTTTTTGAAAACATAATAAAAGTATTCAATTGAATGATAACCGCTTTGTGTACTGATTTCTGCAAAAGAGAGCTTTGTTGACGAGATTAAGCTGCAGGCATGACGTATTCTGAGCATATTTACATAGTTGTTAAACGAGGTATTCATGGTCTTTTTAAAATATTGCCCAAGATAGTTTGCAGACATGGAGAATGAGTTTGCCGCGCTTTCAAGGGAAATATCGTTGTTAAGGTTATCCTTGATGTATTTTATTATCCGTTGGATTTTACTTGGCAGCTTTACGCTTGTTTGTGTGCAATAGTTTGAAATAATTAAAAAAATAGAAGAAATTGTGTGCTTTGCAATCGCATTGTTCATATCGTCATTTTGTGTCTGGCATTTAAAGAGAATGTCACAAAGACTCAGTATGTTCTTGAAATCTCTTTCGTCCAAATGGCACGCAATAGTGTTCATATTGTTGTTAAAGAATGTATTCATAAATTCATCCAAAAAATTAGGATACACACTTATATTGATTAATACCAGATTTTCCACGGGTATCAGCGAATGGTAATCAAAAAATGAAGAAATATATGTATCTCTGCTTGATAACTTGCTGGTTGTACCGTTTTGAATGTTTTCTCCTTTTCCCGAAATAACCAATTCACATTCTATGCAGTCGTGCCAATGAAAGTAAGGCTGATAAGGAATTTCCAGACAGTTGAAATCTTTTTTGCAAATATAATAATTTTTCTGAGGATTGTCCCATTCATGAAAATCCATTTTCTTATAATTCTGAACCAGACTCATTTATGATACCCCCTTAAATATAAGATTTTCTTAATTATATCACATGTTTTTTTAATTGACAATATGTTCTGATATATTCTATAATACTAATAAGATGATTGTGCAAAACATACAAATACCGGAGGTATTAAATGGTAAAAAATGGTGATGATATGAGCAAAAATTGTTTTTGAGTCGACAGTGGTTTTGGAGGGCCGAAAGTGAATTTATGATTAAAATTCGTAATTATAATCAGAATTTAAGAATACAGCTTTTCGAAAAATAAATCTATGAAATTCCCATAAAAACAGATGCTTAATGAAAGGAGAGTATGGCAGACAAACCATACAAGAACGTTTATGAAACAAAATATAAGAATTTATAAGTTTATGGCAGCAATGCTTGCCGGAACAATGCTTATGATGCCAAGCGGAGCATTTGCAAATGAAATTACCGACTACAGTGTAGACCGCGACAGCGTGTTAACCGTAAAAGGTAAGCTTGACCTGGAATACCCGAATGTTCTTGTCAACTTCTGGATGAGCAAGGACGGAAAGATAGTTTGTGCAAGGCAAAGCAAAACTAATCCGCAGGGAGAGTACATATTCACAATTGATATGTCTTCATTTGATGCCGGCGGTGCATACAGCATGCAAACTGTCGGCCAGACAGAAGATATTGCAAATCGGGATTTTACATTTTATTCCGCCGAAGAACTGGAAAGTATGTATGAAGATTTGTTTGAACACAAATCCGACAAAACATATATTGCCGACAAACTTAAAGGTGATTACTTCGGAAAATTCCTGTTTGTAAACGGCGATTTCAAAAATGTAATCAGCGAAGAAAAGGCAGAAGATACAGCCGCGCTTATTTCAAATGAACTTAGCAAGCAAGAGAATTTTTCACAATCTGACGTTATAAATGCCCTAAACTTTGCAGCAACTGCAAAAACAATAGAAGCTGCGGTTGACTCCGACATGATTTACGGATATTTTACGGATGATACAAAGCTTGAAGTTTTGGGGTTGAAAAACAACAAAATTCTTGAAGTATTCAAGTCAAATCTCGAAGCCGATTCAGAGTCCGCAAGCGATGATGAAAAGAATAATATTAAATGCGAAAGATATAAAGAGCTTGCTGAAAATATCATAAATTTCAACTATACATATGCAAGTCCGGAAGAATTTGTTGATAAGACAGAAGATGCACTTGTTATTACGGATATTAAGAGATGCAAAGGTACAAAAGCAGTTCTCGATATGATAAACCTTTATTCCGGAAAAACCGATAAACTTGATGCTTCGGATTTTGACGGCGATGTGGATGTAATTAAAAACATTATAAGCAAGCTTGAAAATAATAAAATCACAACCGTTAAAGAAATACAGAGCTTGTTGTACGCCGGCGGCAAGTCAACTGATAATAATGACACAGGCAGCGGCGGAAAACGCGGAACCGGAGGCGGTTCGGGCAGTGGATTTGTATCAATGCCCGATAAGGTAATAAACGACCTCCCGAATGTCACTCCGGATATTAAGAACTTTACCGATATGGCAGGCTACGAATGGGCGGAAAACAGCGTAAACCTCATGGCAGCGCTCGGCATGTTAAACGGATACTCAAATGATATATTTGCTCCGGGTGAGAATGTAACCCGTGCACAGTTTGCAAAAATGATGTGCAGCCTTTTCGGAATAAAAGAAGCGGCACTTCCCGTTCCTTTTGAAGATGTCAAACAGGGTCGGTGGTACACAGGATATATTGCAGCACTTTATGATGCCGGTTATATAAAAGGAACCTCGGAGAGCACTTTCGGTACAGAAGATGATATTTCCAGGCAGGATGCATTTAAAATTATCTTCTCTGTATTAAAAGACAAAGACCTCATTGATATAGAGAGCAGCAGCGCGGATTTCGCAGATTGGGAAAAGGTTGCCGAATATGCAAAATCAGCCATAGCAACACTCAGCGATATGGGACTTGTTCAGGGTGACGGCGGCAATGTTGCACCTGAGAACAACATGACAAGAGCAGAAGGTGCGGTCATTATGCACAAAGTATATGAAAGGGTGATACAGTGAAAAATTCAGGTGTTAAAATCTTAGTTTTATGCGTAATTTTGAGTTTGATTTTTCAATCGGCACTTGTTACTCAGGCGGATATATCGGCTGCAGGTATTCAAACGGATGATGAAATTTATGCGGAAGCGGAGGACATACTCTACGGACTTGGCATAATAGCCAAAAACGGGTATAAACCTTATGAATTTGTAACGCGAGCGGAATTTGCAGATATTATGGTTAATTTTCTCGGATGGGGTTCGGCATATTCGGATGATAACGAGGTCCGGGTTAACGATAAATTCTTAGGTTATACAAACGATCCCGAATTTGACGCCAACGGCGATTGGATTTGGGACAAACTTGAAGAATTTGACAAGTCGGAAACATATGCACAGTACGCGACACCTTTTAAGGATGTTCTCACTACCCATAAGTATTGGGATTCAATCAAACTCGTTGCGGGATGTGGCTTGATGCTGGGTGACGGCAATGATTACTTCAGACCGGATGACAAAATTTCTCTGATTGAAGTTGAGAAAATTTCGGCATTTGCCTGCGGCTCCGCACACAGAATAGGAAATAATTTCCCGAATGATGTAATCACCGAAGCCGCAAGGCTTAAATTAATTGTCGGAGTTAACGCAAAGGCTGCCGATGAAACCGTTACTTTCAGAGATATTGCAGTAATGCTTTCAAATGCACTGGAAGCAAATGTATATGAAGCGATTTCGTATACCGATAACGGTGTAAACTACCGTGTAAGCAAAGATGAAACCGTTCTTTCATATTACAGAGGAATATATTTGGCGGACGGCATTGTTACCAAAAACAGCATTACTTCATTAACCGATATTGCCGGAACGGATTGTGACGCTGTAGAGGTAGACGGAATCCGCTATGATACTCCCGAAAAAAATTATGATTATCTGCTCGGACAGGCTGTCGATGTGTATTACACAACTCCGAAATTCGCATCAAAGCCTCAGGCAGTATATGTGAGAAACAACGGTACCGGCAAAGAACTTACAGTTGATGCCGAGGATATTACAGGATATAAAAACAACTATCTTACATACCGTAAAAACGGCGGTTCCGAGAAAAAAGAATACCTCGGCATAGGCTCGGCCAACATCATATATAACGGCAAAGCGCTTACAGACTATACACAGTACGGCGAAAGCATTATTGTTCCGAAAACGGGCAGCATCAGATTCATAGATGCCGACTCAAACGGAAAATACGAAACAGTATTCATAGATAACGTTGAAACTGTTTTGGTAAGCGGTGTAAACATAAATGACGGAATAATCTACAATAAGTTTGATATTTCTCACCCGATAGATATAGACGACGGGTATGTCAGCATAACCGACACAACCGGAAGGGAATATACAATTTCCGATATTTTTATCAATAATGTTTTATCCGTAAAAAGAACATTGGAAACGCAGGGCGAAAAAGCAACGGACATCAAGGTTTCCGCCAGAGTTGTAACCGGCGCTGTTGATTCATATAACCGCACAAAAAAAGAACTTACGGTTTCGGGCAGTGTTTATGAACACACAGATGATTTTGATACATCGCTTATAGAACTCGGACGGACAGCCAGCTTCTATATCGATTCTTTCGGAAAGATAGTATATGCGACGCCGGGCAGCGAGCTTGATTATACTTTCCTTACAGCAATTGATTACGGCAGCGGCATCAAAGGAACCGCACAAATGAAATGCTATGATTTCTATGCGGAGGATTTTGTTGTTTATGACCTTGCAGATACAATCACAATCAATAAGGTCAGCGGCAAGCTCTCAAAAATGATGTCTTCAAATACAGTGTACAACGCTGATACCAAAAAGACATATTCTCAGGTTATCAAGTTCAAGCTGAATGCAGACGGCAAGGTGACAGAAATACTTACCGCAAATGTAGACGAAAATGAATTTGTGGAATTAGACTTAGGCAAAGCAAAGGGCGAGCTTTTAAAAAGAAGAGCTGATACAAATATGCTCCTTAAAGACAGACCGATTTGCTACATAAATACTTCAACGGTATATTCATCTGTTCCCGAGACGGACTTTGGCAAAGAGGAGCTTTACTATAATATAGATATGCTTCTCGATGAAAATGAATATCAGGTTGACAGGGTTTATACAGACAGCAGTGACTCTGTTGTGGCAAAAATAGTTTTGAAAGAGGAAGACGCTCCGCTGTCATTTACAGACAAGCAGACGCTTACCGACGACAGGACGGCAATTTCCATTGTGAGCGGTATATCAAAGGTGCTTGGCGAAGAAGGCGAAACCTGCTATCAGATAACGGGTATTGACGGACGTACAGGTCACTTTGAAAGCCTGCTTTCGGATACAGACCTCTGGAGCGTTGCGGAAGATCTGGCGCCGGGCGATTTAATCAGATTTGAAACCAAGGGCAAATATTCATATATTGACAGACTTATGAAAGCTTTTGACGCCGAGGATTTGATTTGGTACAAAGCACAGAATCCGTACACAAACGATCCGAGCAACTTCAATACTAAAATCAACGCAGTTCACGGCAGAGTAATTTCAAAAAAGGATAACGGCTCTTACCTTGTGATTGCACCTTATATTTACGACAAGGATGCAGACGGCAGACCCGTAAAGACGGGAATTGAAACAGATCCGGGCAAGTTCTATGTATATCCTACATCAGTTTTCGGATTTTATAAATATGATTCCGAGCTTGAAAAAGTAACCAGTGCCGATCCGTCGCTCGATATACTCGCAGAAGACGAAACCGGTCTTGGTTCAGAGGTTGTGGCTTATACAAGTTATGCAATGGCAAGAAGCATATTTGTATTCGATTAATATTAAAAAGAGAGGACGATGAAAAAATGATGAAATTTAAGTGGAAGATGTCATTGAAAAGAGTGTTATGTGCAGCGCTTGCAGGCGTATTGACATTTGGAATGTTTGGCTGCGGCAAGTCGGATAACAACTCAGTAAGCCTTGAAGATGACGAGAGTAAGCCATATGAAATTATTTGGTATTATCTCGGAACATCGACTTTTAAAGATATGAAGAAGGTCGAAGCAAAGGTAAACGAATATTTAAAGGACAAAATAAACGCTACTGTAAAAATGAATCCGTTTGAATGGGGACCGTATCACGAAAAGATTGAAAACGTAAGATCTTCGGGTGAAAAATATGACCTCGTATGGCTCAATATCAACTCATATCAGACCGGTGTGTATAAGGGCGCGTATATGAATATTAAGGATGTGTTCAATAAATATGCACCTAAAACAAAGGAACTTGTAGGAGAGAAATTCCTCAAGGCATGCGAGCTTGACGGCGGACTTTATGCTATCCCTGCAAATAAGGACAAGGCGCATTACTATTCGCTCCTTTACCGTAAAGATATAGCGGATAAGTACGGTATGGACCTTTCCGGCGTCAAAACTTTTGAAGATATGTTCCCGTTCTTTGACACAATCCGCGACAACGAAAAGGGAATGTATGCATACGGAATGAAGGGCGGCGCTACACCGTGGTACATATATTCCGGTATGGATATTGTAGGCATAAACGAATCTGTAGGCTTCCTTCCCGAATACGGCGACGAGGTTAAATTCTTCTATGAAACAAAGGAATTCAAAAAACTCGCCGAAACTGCAAAGGTTATGTATGACAGAGGATATGTGCACAAGGACTGTGCAGTAAACGACAATACATCTACGCTTATGTCACAGGGTAAGGTCTTTGCAACTATCGAAATCGGCAAACCCGGCCTGGTTGAAGAGAAGAAAGCACAGTACAATCAGGACTATGCAGAAGTTCCGCTTACTGAGGTTATAGCACAGCAGAGTGACATCGGCGGCTCAATGATGGCTATTCCCACAACTTGCGAAAATCCTGTAAGGGTTATGAAATTCATAGAGCTTTTAAATACCGATAAATATCTCCATAACCTTGTTTGCTTCGGTATTGAGGGCGAACATTACGAAAAGGTAAGCGAAAACCGCATCAAACTCAAAAAAGATTCGGGTTATGCCAACGCCGGCAACCAGTGGGTATACGGAAATATGTTTCTGAACTATCTCTATGATGACGAATCCGATACAAAATATGAAGAGCTTCAAAAATTCAATGACAGCGCTAAGGTTTCCAAGTACCTCGGATTTATTCCGAATCTTGAATCTGTAAGAGGCAAGGCGTCTGCCTGCCAGAACGTCGTGGACGAATATGCAAAGGTTATTGCATACGGCGCAACAGATATTGATACTAAGCTGCCCGAATTTATAAATAAAGCAAAAAAAGCGGGTATAGATGATGTTGTAGCAGAAATTCAGAAACAGTACAATGAATGGAAAAAGAATAAATAACATTTTTAGGCAAGCGGGAATTGAACCCGATATGCCTTAAGCAACCAGAAGGGAGATAATTTTCTGTGAAAATCAAAAGAAGTGGACAGACTTCACAAACAATCCGTGCAAGCTGGATTGACAGAAGTGCTTTGTATATGATGCTGCTTCCGGGAATAATACTTTTAGTTCTTTTCCAATACATTCCGAAATTCGGAATAATTTTGGCATTTAAAAATTTTAGATACGACCTTGGTATATTCGGCTCGAAATGGTGCGGACTTGATAATTTCAAAATTTTCTTTCAGACTCCGGATGCATGGCTGATTACCCGAAACACACTCCTTTATAATCTGGTGTTTATATTCCTGGGCCTGGTGCTTTCGGTAACGCTGGCAATAGCGTTTAACGAAATCCGCGGCAAAATGTTTGCAAAAACCTGCCAGACGATTATACTTATGCCTCACTTTTTGTCATATGTAATCGTGGCATATCTTGCATTTGCATTTTTAAGCATTGAAAACGGTGTTCTTAATAAGACAATTTTGCCGATGCTCGGAATGAAACCTGTAAATTGGTACTCGGAGTCAAAATACTGGCCGTTTATCCTGGTTTTCGTCAGAATGTGGAAAACGGTGGGCTATAACAGTATAGTCTATCTCGCGGCAATAGCCGGAATAGATAAATCGTATTACGAAGCAGCTCAGCTTGACGGTGCGAATAAATGGCAGCAGATTATCCATATCACACTGCCGGGTATCAGCACCATGATGTCGGTTATGACCATTATGTCATTCGGCGATATATTCAACTCGGACTTCGGTCTGTTCTATCAGGTAACGATGAACTCCGGACTCATAAAATCTACAACATCTGTTCTCGGAACATACATATACAACTCAATGTCTGACGTCGGTTTCTCGACTGCGGCAGGTGTGTATGTGTCCGTTGTAGGATTTTTGATGATTTTGCTTACCAATAAAATAGCAAGCAAAATCAATCCGGAAAGCAGTTTATTTTAAGGAAAGGGGGAGCATTAAATGTCATTTCAAAAAAATCCGGCTTTCAAACATATCACAACCGGGCAGATTATACTTCGCATAGTTTTTGTGGCATTGTGTGTGGTTTTCGTTTATCCGGTACTGCTTACGATTTCGGTTTCGTTTTCAAACGATAATGCAATTGTAACTAACGGCTATGAGCTTATTCCCAAGAAATGGAGCCTTGCGGGTTACGGTTATGCTCTCAAAAATTCCTCGATTTTTAACGCATATAAGGTAACCATAATGGCGAGCGTCGTAGGTACCTGCCTCAGTACGCTGATTATGCTGCTTTATGCATATCCGCTTTCAAGACCTAACTTTAAGCACAGAACGTTTTTTACATTCTTTGCATACTTTTCCACATTTTTGTCGGGAGGTCTGGTTCCCTGGTACATAATGTGCACACAGGTGTATAATATCGGAAATACCTTCTGGGCACTGGTTTTGCCGAATATGATTTCGCCTATGTATATAATCATTTTAAGAACTTTTATAAGCACAAATGTTCCGAATTCGATTATTGAAGCGGCAAAGGTTGACTCCGCCGGAGAATGGAGGATTTTCTGGCAGATTGTATTACCCCTTTCAAAACCGGGTATTGCTACCATTGCACTTTTCCAGCTGCTCATGTACTGGAATGACTATTATCTCCCCATGATGCTTATAAGCGATCCGAAATGGTATAATTTGCAGTATTATCTGCAAATGCTCTTTAAAAACATTCAGGTGCTTTTAAGCGGAACGTACGGTTCAAACGCTTCCGTTTCTCTTGCAAATATTCCGCAGGAGTCAGCGAGAATGGCAATGTGCGTACTTGCAATGGGACCGATACTTGTCGTATATCCCTTCTTCCAGAAATATTTCATTAAGGGTATGACGGTAGGCGCGGTTAAAGGCTGATATAGGAGGTATTTAATGAGAAAATCGAAATATTTTATGAAATTAATCTGTTTTGCAATCTCTTTGTGTATAATGTTCCCTTCGGCATATGCTGCCGAAAAAAAGGATACTTTCGGCGACTACGGATACACGGAGGATTCACTGAAAGAACTTGTTAAAGACGCAGTGGTTCTCAGAATTGACAATAACAGATATTTGTACAATAACATCGGTGAACACTTCAGCACAAACGAGGCGGTATGCCCTTATGCCGATGGCGGTAAAATCTATGCACCGGCTGCAAATATATTTGAAAGCTTCGGATATGATGTAACCGTTAAAGATGAAGTTCTCACTGCTGCAAAGGGTGACAGCAAGATAGTTTTTAAAACAAAAGGCAAAGATGCAAAAGCACATATGCGCCACAGCGCCATGTATGCAAGTGTTAAAGACATTGCGTCAAAGATGGGCGTAAGCTGTTTTGATAACGGAGAGATAGCTGTAATTTCAGCAAATTCCAAGGTCAGAAGCATCAGCAAAAGCGTTGCGGAAAAGCTTTCGGCAGGTCTTGCCTATAAATGGCAGAATATTAATCTCGGCGCTTTGGGATATGCCACGGCAGTTACCGTTCACCCTAAGAATAAGAATATATTGTATATGGTGACGGACGTTGGCGGTATGTATAGCTTTGATGCCGAAAAAGACAGATGGATACAGCTTCTGAACGGTATAACGCCGAAGCATAAAGGTACGGGTAACGGCAGAGGTATTGCACTTGACCCGAACGATGAAGATGTTATCTACATAACAACAGGCCGAGGCGGCGATGTCGGCGGATTGTATAAGTCATATAACAGGGGTACAACATGGGAAAGACTTCCCCTTGAAGTGTTCTGCGGAGCACCGAATATCCGCGACGGCGACAACGTACCGGCGGCAAGATTTGCAGCGTCAAACATAATAGTAGATCCTAATGCGAGCAACATTGTATATGTACTTACACCGAATGACGGACTCTGGCGCTCGGTTGACTACGGCGCTTCGTGGTCTAAGATGAGCGGTTTCCCCGCAAGTCTTGAAAGATATGACGCTACATTTATCTATACGGACGGCATAGAAAAGATGCCCGACGGCAGAAGCAAGGTGCTCTATGCTGCGACTTACTACGGCGGACTGTATAAGAGTACAGATGCCGGAGAAAGCTTTGCTCCGGTTCTGGGCTCGCCGGTTGCACCTATGAGAATGATATATTCAGGCGGCGTACACTATGTAACGGCAGACGGCCTTTTGAACAAAACGGTAATCGGAGGTGTTTTCCGCCTGGAAGGCGATAAGTGGACAGACATTTCTCCGCTCGATAACGGCAGTCCCCTTGCAAGCTGTGCAATCGCCGTAGACAGAAATGACAAGAACACAATTTTCGTCGGCGGTGCTCCGTATCACGGAAACGGATTCTGGAGAACAAAGGACGGCGGCAAAACATGGAAACAGCTCGGCAGATACAGACATATGCCTGAGATTTTGCAGGACCCTGTTAATGATGACGGAATATGGGCTCCGTATGCAGGCGGTGTGTATTACCTGGATAAGATACATTCCGACAATCCCGAAATCAGAGAGAGATCCGACGGTGTTGAAACTCTGGTAACTCAGAAGGGCATTTGCCTGCCTGCACAGGAAGCGCCGATGTTTCTTGCCGGTATGATGGACCACGGTTACAGAGCGCAGGAAACACTCGCAGACCGCGCTCCGGAATCGTTTCCGAGTATCAACCAATGTGCCGGAATAGATTTCTGCGAGGAGGATCCGTCTTATGTTGTAAGAGCGGGACTTCAGGGGCATCCGCCTACTTCAAAGGGCGATGTGACTGTTTCATATGATTATGGCAGAAACTATGTGCAGAAGCCGTGGAGAGCGGTGCTCGGACTTAATGACTGTGCGGTAAGCGCAACCCTCCAGGCAAACGGACATCCAATAATTATGATGATGAGCTCCGGCGATCCTCACAATAAAGGTGAAGACGGAGGTATTTACCGCTCGCTGGACGGAGGAGATACCTGGGAAAAATCAGAAGATGTCAATGTTATAAGACCGCAGGCTTCATGGTATCAGACCAGATGCCTTGCGTCAGACAGAGTAGACGGCAAGACCTTCTATTATATGGAAGAGGACGCACTCTGGCGTACAAAAAACGGCGGTGCAAGCTGGAAAATTATTAAAAAGTTCGACTCCGACATCAGCTATTCAACGCAGACCGTCAGAACACTTCCCGGAATAGAGGGAGCGGTATGGCACACAAATCCATGGGGAACATTCAGCGTTTCCTATGACTTTGGCGACAGTTGGCACGAGCTTAAAACAATAAAATATCTCAGATCGTATTCATACGGCTTCGGCATAGGCAAACCGGGCACAAAAAATCCTGCGGTCTATGTAGTGGGTTATGTTGACGGAAAGATGAGCACATATATTTCCGACGACCTCGGAAAAACATGGAGAAACATAGGTATCGAAAACCAAAAATTCCAGTCAAGCGTCGTAGATGTGGCGGGCGACAGGAAATATTACGGAAGATGCTTTGTTTCAACAGGCGGCAGCGGCGTTGTTGCCGGCTGGCCCGTTACACTGGATGATGTTATCCCCGTGATAACAATGGACACCAAGTCTTCTGGAGAAGCAAATACACCCGAATATGCAGTAAATAAAAAAGATTTTGTGGTTTCGGGAAGCGTGAATGAGATTGCGGAGGTTCGTGTTAACGGAAATGTTGTCAAGGTTGACGGGTATGATAAATTCTATTATAACACAAAGCTTAAAGAAGGCGAGAATAAATTCATCGTCGAGGCTGCCGATACAAGCGGCAACTTTGCAAAACCGCAGGAAATCACGGTAAGATACCAACCCGATTACTACGGTATATCGCTCGATTCCACTAATATTCAGACAAACAAGAAAGAGGCGGTAATCAGCGGATACACAGCGTCATCCGCAAAGGTATATGTAAACGGCGCCGTTGTTGATACGGATGAAAACAACAGATTTTCATACACTCTGCCGATTGAGGGCGATACCACTGCAACGGTTTATGCCGTTGATGATTCGGGAGTAAAATCGCAGGCTGTTGAGGTTAAAGTTGTGTATGACACAACTGCGCCTTCGATTACCTATGATGATGAGTCTTCAGAAACCGGCAGAAGCTTCAGGACGGTCAGCGGTAAACTCAGTGAGCCGGGTGAAGTCATGATAAACGGAACGGTTGTTTCGGCAGATGAAAACCTCTCGTTCTCATACAAGGTTCCGCTCGAATTCGGTGAAAACAATATCAGAATTCAGGCACGGGATATTGCTAAAAATGCAAGTATGCCGCAAGACTTTAAGATTGTAAGGAATGTTGTGGACACAGCGAACATCACGGCAAAGAGAGTGACAGATAATTTCGTGTATGACGGAGATGTTTCGGACTGGGATCTGACTTATTACTGTGATAAGCTTTACTTCGGCAATATAGACAATGACATAGCATTCGGACTTATGTGGGACGACGAATATCTCTATGTCGGCGTAGATGTAGAAGACAGCTTCCTGTTCTTTGAAAATGAGGGCTCTATTGATAATGACTGTATCGAATTTTATATAGACGGTGATAACTCGAAGAAATCGCCTTATGATGACAATGACGCTCAGTTCTGCTATGTACCGAACATTAAGCACTACCTTGCAGGCGATGTTTATAAGTTCAAAATCACAGAAAAAGGCTACAGCATGGAAGCAAGATTTAAGCTTTCCGACTTTGGTATTACTCCTAAGGTTGGTACGGTTTTCGGATTTGAAATCGACTGCTGCGATAACGACCAGCTCCAGATGACAGGCAAGCGCGACGGCGTACTGGGCTTCAATGCGGATTCCGACTCCTGGAGAGATACCTCTAAATTCTCAAATGCAACTTTGATTGAGAAATAAATGTTTTCAATTTTGCCTGTTGGGCAAGATGCTTGCCCGACGGTGCAAATTGATTTAAATAATTAAAAAGAAAGGACTGATGATGATGAAAAAAACCTGCATGGCATTGTGTCTTTTTCTGCTTGTCTCAATGTTCACATTTCCGGTATTTGCATCTGATGAAATTCTCTACCGTGAATACATAACCGGAAGTGAGCTGGGAGAGAATGTCGCCGTCGGAAAATATGGATTCGACGGCAGCAGGAAGGCAAATGCCATCGCCGACTACACTGTTAATACCGAAGAAGGCTATATAACAGTGTATCCGAAAGACACATTTGAAACGGAAACACGCTGGCTCAGTAAGACGTTTACAGGTCTTTCGGGCGCCAATACGCCAATCAGACCCGTATATTTCTCCCTTGAGTTTACTCCGTATGAAGATTATACATCCAACGCCGAAGATTGCTTTTTGAGATTAAAGATGAAATCGACGGTTGTTCCATCGCTTCTTTGGGTTGCTTCAAGACGTGATAAAGTAAACGGCGGAAACAAAGAAATATACATTCCGAAATGGAAGGCAGAAGACGAGAATAACGAAAACTGGTTTACTATTGATATTCCGCTTACAAACTTAATGCTCAGCAATCAATTTACAAACGACAAACGGATTAATGCTGTCAGCCTGGAGTTTATGTATACGGATAAATACTTAAACCACTATGAACCGGCGCCGATTGACATTGCGGATGTTTCGGTCTGGGGACCTGATGTAAGGGCTGCCGCTTTGCAGGAGTCGTCAAAGATGAACAGCGAGGGCTTGTATGAAGTAAATCTTGCATTTGATAATGACCTGGCGGATTCTACCGTAGCAGCCGAAGCCTTTACCGTAAACGGTTTGGCTGCACAAAGTGCGTCATACAATTCTGCTGAAAAGACAGTATCTCTTGCTTTTGATATGATGCCGGAATTCCCGTCCGAGCTTGTGCTGAACATTTCGGATGATGTAAAGGGTGCAAACGGCTTTTCGGTGAAGCCCGAGGTTAAAATCACAAATGCTCCCGTAACGGAGCTTGCCGCAATCGACGTCGGCAATACAACATGCGTTTTGAATGAATCTGTTATAAATCTTAAAGTTAAAGTAAATTCAATATACAACAGCAATGATATTTCCGTATTTGTTGCTGTGACAGACGGTGACAAACTTGTTGCCTGCGGTATGTCAGAAAAGAAAAACATTGCATACAAAGCTTCTGATGTATTTGATGTAAATATTCCGGATATTACTCCGAGTGCCAACCTGAAAGCGGAAATATTTGTCATTGATGATGCGGCAATAAGAAGACCGATGGCAACCAATGCCTTTGTTATCCCGGCAAAGGGAAATTAAAAAATATAATACTGTAAAAAAGGAGAGTTTTTTTATGAAAAAGATTTTATGTTTTGTTTTAAGTATTATGATGCTTACGGCACTTTTTGCCGCACCTGTAACCGCAGGCGCGTCCGCACCGGTTCCGGAAAAGAAATTAGTGACATCACTTACGATGAATCGTTCCGTAGAAGCATGGGGATATAATGCCAACGATACAGCGGAATATGATGAAACAGACGGAACTATAGATACCTATAAGGGAAAATTCGACAGTGCAACCGGTATTTTTACAATTCCGGTTCCGAAGGGATATAAGAGTAAATCAGTTACTCAGGGCGACGGCTGTACACTGGAGCTGGGTGCTGCTGATATAAGCGCATATACGGCAGAAGGAGCAAAAGCATATATAGGATTTAAAATCAAAGGAAATGCTTATCCGACAGCTATGAATCCCAATCTCAGAAGTTCTGGCGGCAGAGCATATCTTTCGAGTCCGTATTATGTAATGAATGAACTTGTTCCCGATGAATGGAATGAAGTATATATTCCGTTAAGCGACTATACATACGAAGATAATTTTGATAAGACTGCATTCTACAGATTACGCTTTACTATCGATGAAGGTTCCGCAACTGAAAAAATCGATATGGAGCTTAAAGATTTCGGTATTTATAAAGATGAAGTAAACGTAATGCCGTTTGCATTGAATCGCTCCGTAGAAGCATGGGCATATGATGCCGGCAAGACAGCAAAATATGATGATACAGACGGGGCTATAGGTACCTATAAGGGAAGCTTAGACAAAACAACCGGTATTTTCACAATTCCGGTTCCGAAGGGATATGAAAGTATCGGAGGTACTCAGGGTGACGGCTGTACACTGGAGCTGAATGCGGCAGACATAAGTGCATTTACATCAGCAGAAGCAAAAGCGTACCTCGGATTTAAAATCAAAGGAAATGCTTATCCGACATATATGAATCCTAACCTCAGAAGCTCCGGCGGCAGAGCATATCTTCCGAATCCGTATTATGTAATGAATGAACTTGTACCAAATGAATGGAATGAAGTATATATTCCGTTAAGCGACTATGTATACGAAGATAATTTTGATAAGACAGCACTCTACAGAATACGTTTTACTATCGGTAAAGGTTCCGAAACGGAAAAAATCAATATGGAGCTTAAAGATTTCGGTATCTACATTTCTGCGGAGGAAGCCAATAAATTTGAAATCACGGATTTTAAAATTACGGTCAACTCTGCTGTTGCCGAAACCTATAGTGCAGATGATGTTCTGACATTCTCCGCAAACGCAAAAAACACAACCGCAAGCGATGTGGATTTTGTTGTAGTTGCCGCTACATATGACAAACTCGGAAACATTAATTCGGCAAAATTGTTTAATATGAAATCGGTTGCCTCAACAGGCAAAATTGCAGGCGATACAGCACAAATTACCGCGACTTCGGAAGATGAAACCGTGAGGGCATTCTGCTGGAGCGGAGTTTCAGACTTAACACCGCTGGCACCGGTTCAGCGTGCAGCCAAAAGCAATAATTAGTTATATAAAACAGTTGCATGAGGGGAATCAAACCCCTCGTGCAGCTGAAAAAGTGAAAATAATATTGAAGTAGGGAGATGACGTATTTAAATGAAATCAAAATTAAAAATTTCGGCATTAATTATAACCCTATTTATCTTCATCACAGCGAGCATAATGCCTGCAGCCGCTTTCCCGACGGACGAAAGCGCAAATTATGAATGGAATAACCTTAAACTCGGAAATTATTGCTGGATGACGGGAATGGTAATACATCCCCAAAATCCAAATTTGATATATGTCCGCACGGATGTCGGCGGAATGTACAGATTCGACCCCGCAAATAATTATTGGATACAGCTTTTGGACGGGGTTGACCACAATGAGAATTATCTTCTCGGCGTAGGTGCAATCGCAGTAGACCCCACTGATGAAAACATTGTTTATGCTGCCTGCGGAAAGTCATACGGCAAAAGCAATCAGGGAAGCGATATATTAAAGTCAACCGACAAGGGCACAACCTGGGAAAGACTGTGGGTTGAATATGAATACGGTATCTACTGCGGTAACGATTCATACTCAAGACCGGGTGCGGAATCTTTGATGGTTGACCCGAACAACACAAACATAATATATTTCGGAACTCAGAGCGACGGACTCTGGAAGACAACAGACGGCGGCGCAACATGGCGGCAGATTGCATCTGTACCCGAAAATACCGTTGACATAAGAAACAGAGAGTCCGGCGGTATAAGCCAGGTATACATAGACAGCAGAACCGTAACACAGAGCGGTGAAAGTAAAAATATTTATGTTTCCGCATGGGGCGAAGGCATATTTTGGAGTTCGGACGGCGGTGAAAACTTTACTCTTATTCCGAATACACCGAAACAGCCTGTTCAGATGCAAATCACAGCGGGTTCAAACGGCGACAAAATGTATGTTGCCTCAAACCAGCAGGGTACAGTTACCGACGGAGGTATATATCTCTACAGTGGAGAAAACTGGCAAACATGCGAAAACATCACACCCTCCGAAGACAACTGCAACACAGGCTCAACCAACTGGGGAAGCCCGGGATTCGGACCGTTTATGATAGACTCAAGAAATCCCGATTACATAGTAATATTTTCCGCACCGTGGCAGAGCCAGTACAACTCATGGCACAGTTTTGACGGCGGAAAGACCTGGAGATTTAAAATAAATGCTCCCATGGCGTCTGCAATTATTCAGGATCCGAATAATCTTGACAATGTCTGGATTTCTGCCGCACAGCATATATACTATGTCGAAAATTTTGCCGACTTGGTTAAAACAAGCGGCAGACCGACTGTAGATTATTATGCGGCAGGCTTTGCAAACGATGACGGAGTAGAGGGACTTGTTACAAACCAGATTGTATCACTCCCCGGCGAAAACACTCCGCTTGCTCTGGTCGGAGCGATGGACCACGGTCTGAGGGTTCAGGAAGAGTGGAATACTCTGGAAAACAAAACCTCACCCTATATCACGAACCTTGGCGGAGTTGACTTCTGCGAGGAAGATCCGAGTTACGTTTTTGAAACGGGTGTATACGGTTCAATAGACGGAAACGAAAAGGGTGTTGCCGCGTATTCCACAAATTACGGAAGAATACCCGAAGGCGGAACAGCCAACTTTATTAAGACTTCATGGCCGGAAGAACGCAGACTCATAGATTGCGCTGTCGGAGCCGCAAAGCAGGCAAACGGCTGGCCGATACTTATGGTGCAGTCGCTCGGAAAGCCTGTTACTCAGCCTACTGATGAAATCGGCGAAGGGGCAGGAATATGGCGTTCGCTGGACAACGGTGCCACATGGGAGCTTATGGAGGATATAGCATTTCGCAGAAATAAGACCTCCAATTATATAAACAAAAGAATGCTTGAGTCAGACAGAGTAAACGGAAATGTGTTCTATTATTCCGAGCCTGCAACAGACCCCGAAACGGGAAACAAGTATTCGGCGCTGTACAGAACAAAAGACGGCGGCGACACCTGGAGTATTATAAATATGGGAAGTCAGAGCGATTATGACTGGATAAAGACCGTGCCGTTTATGGAGGGCGGAATCTGGTATTATTCCCAGGCTCAGGGAAAGATTCTGGCAAGCTATGATTTTGGCGATACATGGACGCCGATTGAAACGATAACACCTTTCAAACCCTTTGGCTTCGGAATAGGCAACGGTGTTACAAATCCGGGACTTCCGGCGGCATACGTTGTCGGAAGGCACGACGGAAAATTCGGTATGTTTATCTCGGATGATCTGGGAGAAACTTGGACTTTAATCAGCCCGGAAACTCAAAAGTTCTCAACCGAGGTTATAGACATCTGCGGTGACAGAAATTCATACGGCAGTGTGTTTGTATCAACAGGCGGAAGGGGAGCTCTTTACGGAAACGGCGCTCCTTCAATAAAGCGTCCGGAGCCTGAAATACCGGAAGGAGCAATAACGTACAGGAGCGGAGATAAGATTACGCTTACCGTAACGGCAAAAAACACAACAAAAAATGATGAGAAAATCGAGCTGGTATTTGCTTTTTATGACTGCGAAAGCGGAAGACTTGAAAATTCAAGCAGCAGCGAAATAACAGTACCCGCATATAGCGGAAAAAGAGAATATTCGGCAGAGATTACTGTTCCGGAGCAGGAAAAACTCACAATAATGAAAGGATTTGTCTTCAAGGATTTAACAAGTATGCAGCCGCTGTATGATTCTGTTATTGCATACGAGATAAAATAATATTCAATTTTAGGAGAAGCTTTATGAAATACGAGAAGAGTACAAACTTACCGTGTTATTTTCCGCCGATACTCGGAAACGGTGATATTTCCTTTGCGCCCGATTGCGAGGGTACACTGGATTACATAGCAAATGAGGAAAGAGAAAAGGGAGTAGTTGCATTTGACGGAATAGTTGTCCGCTGCGGAAGAAGGAGCAACAGCAGCAAGCGCACAGAACGCTCAAGACTTTTTTCGCTCGGCAAATTTATATTCAGAGAGGGCAGCGCCCTTGAAGATTGGTCGCAGGAACTCATAAAGGAAAAGGGATATATTAAGAGCGAATGTAAGTATGCAGACGGTGCGGTTATTGAGTCGAAATACTTTATTCACCCGGCCTTAAACCTTTATGCATTGCAAAAGACTTTCAATAACCTTGGCGGCTCACGGAAATTCTCTTATGACTTCAGGCTTGAGGGATTTAACGAGCCGATTGACGAGCTTACAAATGTTCTTTACACTTCCAAAGAGGGCACTGAAACGAATGTAGGCTTCAAACTCTACGGTATGGATGTATACACAGGCGAAGTCCGCCTTCGCCTGGATAAGGACTATTCCGTGACTTCTGTTAAAAACGGAGCAAGCATAGAATTTGAAGCGTTTGACGGAGAGAGCGTAACATTCTTTTACTATGTTGACGATAATCTTGACGGTGTAGACTTTAAGGAAACTCTGAGTGCAATGAATGAAAAAATTGACATTCTCGGTTTTGACGGTCTTCTTGCCGAATGTGAGCAGAATTACAAAGAGTTTTTTGGCTTGGGCTATGTAAAAACCCGGGACGAAACACTTAACGACATATATACAACATCTCTATATGCATTAAAGTGCAACACAACGAAACATTCTGTTGCAATCGGACTGAACAACAGCTATTGGGACGGAAGATATTTTGCATTTGACGAATACTACAGCTACTTTGCGCTTCTTACATCAAACAGAATGGAGCTTGCAAAGCGCGTACCGACTTTTCGCCTGGATGTTTGCCTTGAGCCTGCTATAAAGTACGCTTCCGACTGTCATAAAAATGATGAAAGTGAAGAAATGGCAAGATTTTTCTGGGAAACAGGAGAAAATTGCGATGTGGAACTCTCTCCGATAGGTCCGTGGCTTGACCACGTTTTCCACATGCCGACAGTAGGAATCGGCGCTTATGAATATTATGTTTACAATGAGGACAAGGAGTTTTTGTCACGCTGCTACAGAATGATTCGCGCGTGTGCAAAGTATTTTACCAAATACATGGTGTACCGCGACAGCGCCGGAATGTATATCGGAAAGTGCACAGACCTTGAAAGGCTCGGTGCAGGCGCAGAAAATCCGTTTATGACCTCCTGCGGAGCTATAAGGCTTTTGGAATGCTGTGCGGAGGCATCGGAGATTTTGGGCATCGACGAAGATTACAGGAAAGAATGCAGAGAGGTTGCTCTGGCGCTCAGAAAGAGCCTGCCCGTTGAAAACGGAATGTATGTTCCGCTTGCCGGAATAAAGCAAAAGAGCATAGCTGTTTTTGCCGGTAAGTATCCGTTTAATACAATAGACAAAAGCGATGAAAAGCTTCTTAAAGCGTGGGAAGATTTTGAGGTAAACGGAGCGATGTACGGAAACATGTATCCCTGGGGCAACAAAATTTCGCCTTGGTATGCCTGCTGGAAAGCAGAAGCATATGCAAGAGCAAAGCTTCCCGAAAAGGCTTACGGCGCTTTGACGGAGAGCTATTCTTCAGCCGGGGCGTTTGATGAGCTTTTCGAGATAAACGAACCCGGAGTGAGAATCAAACCGTGGTTTACCACTGCCTGCGGAATGTTCATCTCATCTGTAAACGAGATGCTTATTCAATCCGAGGGTAAAAAGGTGTATATTTTCCCGGCATTTCCGAGGGAAAACGGCGACGCGGAATTTAAACTTGCCATAAAGGGCAATGCTGTTGCCGAAGTCAGGGTAAAGGATAAAAAACTCGAATATGTTTCGATAATTAAGAACGGAAAGAACGTTACCTCCGATTACGAAATATATTTTTGTGAAGAAAAAGTACAATAATCATTTTGGCATAGGGGCGGTTTAGTTCCGCCCCATTGCTTAAAACAAAAGGCGGTAGAACAATGCTTAAGCTGACATATGGAATACCTGAGGAAAATGTACCTTCAAAATTTTGCGATAATTTCAGCTACATCCCACAAAAAATCAGTTATGATACAGGCAAAATAGAATTTTCGCTGAATGACCGGGGATGTATGCTCGAATTCCCCATAGACGGCGATGAAGAAATATACGGATTCGGCTTGCAGCTCAAGGGTTTTAATCATAAAGGCAGAAAGCTGACTTTAAGGGTAAATTCAGACCCGGTTGCATACACGGGCGACTCTCATGCTCCCGTTCCTTTTTTTGTAACCACGAAAGGTTACGGAATGTATATAGATACTCTAAGGACGATAGATGTTTACTGCGGTTTTCATAAAAAACAAAAAAGGCAGACAAATATCACGGCAAGAAATGACGTCATAAATAATTTTGACGAGCTTTACCTCGACCGCTCCGAAAAAGAAGCAACTGTTATGACTATAGATATACCGGGGGCAAAGGGAATAGATATATACATAATTGAGGGTAAAAACATTACTGAAATCGTGAGCCGGTACAATATGCTTTCGGGCGGAGGGTGCGATGTTCCCGAATGGGGATTCGGCGCCGTTTACAGAGCTTACGCAAACTACACCGATAATGATGTAACAGAACTTGCGGATTACTTTAAAAATAACGGTATTAAAATTACGACAATTGGGCTGGAGCCCGGTTGGCAGACAAAGAGCTATTCATGCTCATATGTCTGGGATAAGGAAAGATTTCCGAAATACAAAGAGATGATAAAGTATCTTAAATCAAACGGCTTTCACATAAATCTTTGGGAACATGCATTTGTGGATTGCACTTCGCCGATATATGATGAGCTTTTTGATTTAAGCGGTAATTACGAAGTGTGGAAGGGGTTGGTGCCTGATTTTTCCCTTGACGCTTCCGGAAAAATATTTGCGAAATACCACAAAGAATATTTAACCGAAATCGGAATTGACGGATTTAAGCTTGATGAATGTGACAGCAGTGACTTTGTAAACAGCGACTGGAGTTTTCCGAACTGTGCAAAATTTCCCGGCGGTCTTGACGGAGAACAGTATCACGCAATTTTCGGTACTTTATATATGAAAACAATTTTACAGTCGCTTGACGGAGTTAAAACCCTGTCAAATGTCAGAAATGCCGGGGCGTTGGCTTCGTGTTACCCCTTCGTTTTATACAGTGATTTGTATGATCACGGGGATTTTATAAGAGGAAATGTCAATTCCGGCTTCTGTGGCTTGCTTTGGACGCCCGAAGTAAGAGATGCCAAAAACAAAAAGGACTTTTTAAGACGCCTTCAGACAAATGTCTTTTCGGTGCAGTGCCTGATAAATGCATGGTACCTGGATAAGGCGCCATGGCTCGAGTACGGGCTGGAAGAGGAAGTAAAGCAGCTTTTGATTGAGAGAGAAAAACTTGTGCCTATGCTCACAGAGGCTTTCGATGAGTATAAAACAAGCGGGAAACCGCCTGTCAGAGCACTTGTATGTGACTATACGGAAGATAAAGAAACTTATGCGATAGATGATGAATATATTTTCTGCGGCAGACTTTTGGTCGCGCCTCTTACCGAAAAGTCCGATACCAGAGAGGTATACCTGCCTTTTGGAAAGTGGAGAGATTACTGGACGAAAGAGCCGGTTAAATGTGGGTGGTTCAGTGTAGAAACCGAAAATATTCCCGTCTATGAAAAACTTTAAGGAGGAGCAGCAATGAACGACTATATTTTCAATGATGGTGAAAAATATATTCAAATAAATAAAACAGATTTACCGGCCCCATGGATAAATTATATATCAAACGGACATATGCACGGTTTTGTATCGCACGTCGGAGGCGGAATGCTTTGGCTTGAAAACCCCGCAAGATACAAGCTGACAAGGTACAGAAGCTTTAATATGCCTATAGACTCTCCCGGATTTTATATATACATCCGTGAAAAGGACGGCACAGTATGGTCGCCGTCTTTCAGACCTGCCGAAGAAAAACTCGACGATTACCATGCGGAGCATATGCCGGGCAAAAGCCGCTTTGTTGCCGAAAAGAACGGCACAAAAGCTACCCTTACTTTGTATATCGCGCCGGATTATGATGTATGCCTGTGGGATTTGAGTATTATAAATGATAAAGAAGATAAGGAATTTGATGTGTTTGCGTATATGGAGCTTTGCCAGCAAAAAATTATGGATGAGTTTATGAATGAATACTACTGGCGCCATATGCACAAAACCTGGTTTGATGATTCAAATGAAATTTTATTTTATTTAAATCACCGCGAAGATAAAATCGAACCCGAAAAAATTCCTTTGATATATTTTGCAAGTGACAGAAAAATTGAAAGCTACAGCGGCGACAGAGATGCATTTATGGGGAACTACCGCTTTGAAAAAAACCCTTTGGCGGTAGAAAAGGGCGTTTGCGGCAATGATACAATCCAGTCCGGAGAAGCATGCTGCGCGCTTCACATAAAGCTTTTCTGCAAAAAGGGCATAAAGGAAAATGCGGCATTTTTTATGGGTGCAGAGCAGGGCGGAATTACCGACTTTGAAAATGTGAAGAAAAAAGCGGAAGATACCGTCGGTAAACTGAGAAATTCCGAAAACAAAACAAAGCAGGAGGAAAAACTTGATTTATCCTGGAAGAGCTTTTTAGATAAATTCGAGTGTAGGATTCCCGATGAAAATGCCATGAGGCAGATTAATATCTGGGGGCCTGTTGCATCTGTGCACACGGCAAGATATTCAAGATGTATAAATGTGAATGCTCCCGGCACAAGAACTCTCGGTTACAGAGATACCTGCCAGGATATGTTTGCAATGACATACAGAGATGCAAAAATGTGCGAACGCAGGCTTTTGTATCTTTTGAGCAAGCAATATAAGGCAGGAAATGCAATTCACTGCGAGGGTGATAACAAAACCTGTCTGCCGGACTTCAGGGTGCGCTGTGATGACCATTTGTGGCCGTCAATGCTTGCATATTATCTGATTTGCGAAACAGGGGATACCGATATATTAAACAAAAAGGTATGCTACCTTGCAGACGACCATATGAGCAGCGGTGAAAAAGCAACTGTGTGGGAACACCTTCTGGCTGCCGTAGAATTTACTCAGAATAATCTCGGAGCACACGGACTTCCGCTTACCTTTAACGGCGACTGGAATGATATTATACACAAGTTCTCCGAGAAAGGCCTGGGCGAATCCGTATTTGCAGGTCAGCAGTATGCATATGTACTCAGACTTTTGTCGGAATTGGCAAAATACATCGGTGATTTCAAAACTGAAGAAAAGTTAAATTCCTATCTTGCAATGCAGCAGGAAAGCATACTGAAAAATGCCTGGAACGGCAAGTGGTGGTACAGATGTTTTGATGATGACGGCAATCCGATAGGCAGTGAAAATGACGAATTCGGAAAGATATGGATAAATTCTCAGACGTGGTCTGTCATAGGTAAATCCGGTACATATGATATGCAGCGAAAAGCTATGGACGAAGTCAATAAAAGGCTTGACACAGGAGTAGGTCTGATGAAATTAAGCCCTGGATTTGAAACGTGGCCGAAGGTTAAAGAACCGTTCAGCGGCTATAATCCCGGTACCGGTGAAAACGGTGCGGTTTTCTGCCATGCTCATACATGGGCGGTTGTGGCAGAGGCTATGCTCGGCAATGCAAAGCTCGCCTGGAAGTATTATAACGATTTGGTACCGCACAATGCACTGAGCAAGGTTGGTCTGGAATGTTACAAATCTGAGCCGTATACTTGGTGCAGCAATATTGTCGGCAAACCGAACAACAAGCATGGCTGGGGAAACATTTCCCATATTTCGGGTACGGTTTCCTGGATGAATGTGGCTGCAACACAGTATTTGCTGGGTGTCCGTCCCGTTCTGGGGGGGATTGTTCTGGATCCGTGTATTCCGAGCGAATGGGACGGATTTAAGGTGAAAAGACTCTTCAGAGGATGTATTCTGAATATTTCTTTTGAAAACCCGGAGCATATTGAAAAGGGTGTAAAATATATAGAATATGACGGCAAAAGGTTTGAAGGAAATTTCATAGATGCGAGTCGGTTTAAAGATAAGAAAGAACTTGATATTCGTGTTGTTATGGGCAGATAGATAAGGAGTATTTAAGTGACAAGAACAGAATTAATTGCAAAATATAATGATTTGGTAACAAAGAAGAATATAATTGACAGTAGCTGGTACAACGGAATATTCGACCGCTACGAAAATCCCGTGCTCACAAATGAGCACATTCCGCTTGAATGGAGATACGACTTAAACGAAAAAACAAACCCGTATCTTTTAGAGCGTATCGGCGTAAATGCCGTGTTCAATTCGGGCGCGATATACTCAGACGGCAAATATGTCCTCGTTGCCCGTGTCGAGGGTTACGACAGAAAATCGTTTTTTGCCGTTGCGAGAAGCGAGAACGGAATTGACAATTTTGTGTTTGACAAATATCCCGTAAGACTTCCCAAATACGGCGAGGACGACACAAATGTCTATGATATGCGCCTGACTCAGCATGAGGACGGCTGGATATACGGGCTGTTCTGCTCTGAGAGAAAGGACAAGACCGTTGACGACACCTCGTCTGCGGTTGCAAAATGCGGAATCGTCCGCACAAAAGACTTAGTAAACTGGGAGCGGCTTCCCGACCTTGACACGAAGTATCAGCAGAGAAACGTTGTCCTTCACCCGGAATTTGTTGACGGAAAATATATGCTCTACACCAGACCTTCCGACGGATTTATAGACGTAGGCTCCGGCGGCGGTATTGGCTGTGCTTTGGTTGAGAGCATGGAAAACGCCGTGATAACCGAGGAAAACATAATTGAAAAAAGGGTTTATCACACCGTAAAGGAAGTTAAAAACGGTGCAGGCGCACCGCCGATAAAGACGAAGGACGGCTGGCTGCACATTGCTCACGGCGTTAGAAACACGGCGGCAGGGCTGAGATATGTTTTGTATTGCTTTATGACAGATTTGCAGGATCCGCAGAAGGTTATATATACTCCCGGAGGGTATTTCCTTGCGCCCGTTGACGGCGAAAGAGTGGGAGATGTGTCAAACGTTGTATTTACAAACGGTGCAATCGAAAAGGACGGAGATATTTACATATATTATGCTTCGTCCGATACAAGACTTCATGTTGCAGCAACAACTGTTGACAAAATGGTTGACTACTGCAAAAACACACCGAAAGACGGCTATACAACGCATACGAGCGTGGAAAACATTTGCAGGCTTATTGATATGAACAACAGGTGATTATATGAATTACGAAAATGAATATAAAAGATGGCTTGAAAGTGACAAGCTGACTGTTTCGGAGAAAAATTACTTAAAAGAATTAAGCAGAGAAGAAACCGAGGACAGCTTTTACCGTGATTTGGAGTTCGGCACGGGCGGACTGCGCGGAGTTATGGGGCTCGGCACAAACAGAATGAATATTTACACCGTGCGCCGTGCAACGCAGGGGCTTGCGAACGAAATTCTTGACTGCGGTGCTGACTTTGCCGAAAAAGGCGTTGTAATTGCGCACGACTCACGGAACAATTCCCGTGCGTTTGCGCTTGAGGCGGCAAATGTGCTGTGCGCAAACGGCATAAAGACATACCTTTTTGACAGTTTAAGACCTACGCCCGAACTTTCCTTTGCGGTGCGTTATCTCGGCTGTGCGAGGGGAATCGTAATCACCGCGAGCCACAACCCAAAGGAGTACAACGGCTACAAGGTGTACGGCGTGGACGGCGGACAGATACCTCCGCAGACTGCCGATAAAATTATAAAATACATAGACAATACCGACATTTTTGACGGTGTTAAGCTATGCGAAAATCCGAAAATAAATATAATCGGCGAGGAAGTTGACAGCGCATACATAAATGCGGTAAAGGAGCAGTCGCTCGGCACAAAAATCCCCGACGATTTCAAGGTGGTATACACACCGCTCCACGGTTCGGGCAATATTCCCGTCCGCAGGATTTTGGCGGAAACGGGTGTTAAAAACGTGTTCACCGTGCCGGAGCAGGAAAAGCCCGACGGCGACTTCCCGACCGTAAAATCGCCCAATCCCGAAAACAGCGAGGCCTTTGACATTGCCATAGAGTATGCCAAAAAGCAAAGCGCCGACCTCGTTTTCGGAACAGACCCCGACAGCGACAGGATAGGGGTTGTTGTAAAGACGTCGGACGGCGAATACAAGGTGTTAAACGGCAATCAGACAGGCTGCCTTTTGCTGGAGTACATTCTCCGCAAGAAAAAGGAAAACGGCACCCTGCCCGAAAACGGGGCTGTCGTAAAGACAATAGTTACGAGCGAACTTGTGCGCAGGATTGCCGATGATTACGGCATAGTCACGCTTGATGTGCTGACGGGCTTTAAGTTTATCGGCGAGAAGATAAAGGAGTTTGAAAATAGCGGAAAGCACAGCTTTGTTTTCGGACTTGAGGAAAGCTTCGGTTACTTAAAGGGCACATACGCAAGGGATAAGGACGCCGTGGTTGCCGCAATGCTCATCTGCGAGGCGGCGGCAGACTGCAAGCAGAGGGGAATGACGCTCTATGACGGGCTTATGGAACTGTACGAAAAGTACGGCTTCTGTGCTCAGAAGCTCGAAACCCTTACGCTGAGCGGCATTGACGGCAGTGAAAAAATACAGGAAATGATGCATAAATTCCGAAACGAGAATATGCCGTTTGAAGTTACGCAGAAACTGGACTACAAAGACGGTCTGAACGGACTTCCTAAGTCAGACGTGCTGAAATTCATTCTGCCGAACGGCTGGTTCGCAGTCCGCCCGTCCGGAACAGAACCCAAAATTAAGTTTTATTTTGAGGTTTTTGCGGAGAACGAAGAAAATTCATATATTGCTTTGAATGAGCTGGTACAAAATGATATGTTTGCAGATGAATGACTATTATTTACAGAAAAATCAGTCATATGCGTCGTCATTCCTCCCTTAGCGATTGTATATTTCGAGAAGGGAGGAATAGTATTTAAAAATATAAAATTCGATTCATCTGATTTTTTTAAGCGTTGCAACATATTCGGTGAAGTTTATGCCCATAATCTTTTTAAACAATCTGCTGAAATATAAGGGGTCGTCGATGCCTAACGATGCTGAAAGTTCTTTTTGTGACATCTTATGAATTTTCAATATCTCAGTGGCCGTGTTTATTTTATATTCATTGCTGTATTCGATAATCGTTTTACCTGTTGTTTTCTTAAAAATATTTTGCATATATCCTTCGGATATTCCTAATTGATTGGAAATTTCCGGTATAGATATTTTAGAATTTACATGTTCATAAATATATTCAAAAATTTTGTTTGTGTATAAATCTTCGCTCGGTTTAAATTTATTATTATTCAGAATATTGTAGGTTAAGCTGGTTGTTTCTGCACAAAGGTCATACCATGCAGATAAGGCCTTTATATTATTTGAATGTCCTATAGAATTTCTTAAAGAAGCAATTTTTTTTAGTTTAAAACTAAAATTTTTGACACTGTTTTTAGCAAGTAAACAGTAATCCGGCAAAAAGATGGTGTTAGTATCGATTGCTTTATTTATCTTTTCAAGACATTCTCCTTGCTTTAGGGATACAATATCATAATTGGCACAAATTCCGACTGTTGTATGACGCTGAATTTCATTTTTGTGCGAATATACCCTGCAATTTGTTTCGGAAGTAAACACAGCCAAAGGATTAGGCTGTAAAAATTGTTTTTCTCCATCTTGGTATTCTCGAATTACTCCACCCTCTTCAATAACGCAAATTTCTAAAAAATTTTGCAGATTACGGAAAGTATTAGTTAACTTTTCGAGCTTAACCGAACAACAAAACAAAAATTCAGGAATGGATTTTAATGTTATCATATAGAAATTCATTTTTAATCACCTATATTTACAATAACATAAAACATCAGAATTGTCCATATATAATAGTTTCGTATATTGAGAATTTGTTTTAAGATTGTATAATAAAAAT
The DNA here is from genome assembly GCA_934481345.1 of uncultured Clostridia bacterium. Classification (GTDB taxonomy): domain Bacteria; phylum Bacillota; class Clostridia; order UMGS1810; family UMGS1810; genus CAKSIN01. The sequence goes on along the minus strand of CAKSPF010000007.1, from coordinate 98,629 downwards.
TGAGGTGATATTTATGATGTATAATAAATTAAAGGCTTTTCCTTTAGGCGCAATCAAGGCAAAAGGTTTTTTGAAAGATCAACTTGAAAGAAACAAAGAAGGAATGGGAGGAAATTTAGATATTCTTGAGCCGGGAATGATTGCGGATCCGTTTGTCAGCAGAACATACGTTGAAAGTTGGGGAAACGGCGATCAGGCAGGCTGGGGTGCTGAAATTTCCCGAAATTACTGGAGCGGTCTTATTGAACTTGCATTTTCGTTGGATGACAACAAATTGATACAAAAATCAACAAATTGGGTAAATGCAGTGCTAAAAAATCAGCGGTCTGACGGATATTTGGGTACATATATTTGGGAAAACGATGACATATATGACGATTATAACGCATGGGGAACCTCGTGTGCTATGCGTGGACTTATTGCTTTTTATGAGGCAACGAAGCGAAAAGATGTATTGAATGCTGTTCATAAATGTTTGCTTTGGTTTTGTGATAACTGGTCAGGGGATAAAAAAACTGCTATGCCGGCCCTCTTATAATTGAACCGCTTGTTTTTTGTTATAAATATACCGGAGACAAACGGCTTATTGCGTTTGCAGAAGAATATTCTGACTTTTTGTGTACCCATGACATATTTAAAATATCGTATAAGGCATTTCTTGAAAATGGACTTATATATAATTCCAACCATACGGCAGGAATGGGAGTAAGCTCAAGACTTCCGGCACTTTTATATTCCGCAACGGGGAAAAAAGAGTACCTTGCGGCAACCGAAAAAATCCTTGACGAGATATATAATATGGCTACGCATCTTTCGGTTCGCCTGTTTCTGTAACAGAATATTTAGCACCCGTAACATCAACCGCAGAAACTGAATATTGCTCCTATGCTTTTTACCATACGACATATTATTATATGAGCTATATAACAGGTGAATCAAAATACGGTGATAGAATAGAGGAAATGTTTTATAACGGAGCACAAGGGGCAAGAAAAAAAGATGAAAAGGCCATCGCATATTTAAATGCCCCCAATCAAATTTATGCAACTGAAACGTCTTCTTCTGCAGTGAGTGATATGCAGGTTTATGCCCCCTGCTATCCGGTTTCGTGCTGCCCTGTGAATTCAGTGGCTCTTTTGGGAAATTTTATTCGCTCAATGATGCTTTGTGACGAAAATGATAACATATATATGAATGTTTACGGACCTTGTTCATTAAAGCATAACGAAATTGAAATTGATGAAATAACAGAATATCCATTTAGAGACAAGGTAAAATTTATTATCAAAAATGGCAAAAATTTTGATATTTTTTTAAGGATACCAAAATGGTGCAAAGAATTTGAGATTAGTATAAATGGTAAAAAGGTCAATGAAGTTAAGACGGAAAACGGTTTCGTGTGTATACATAATAAATGGAATAATGAAGATGTTCTTATCATTACATTCAAAGAAGAAATTGAAATTGTCCGGGTTGAAGATGATTTTTTGAAGCGTCCCATTGCGATAAAACGAGGTGCTTTGTTATATTCCTTGCATATCAGTGAAAAATGGAATAAAATTCAAGGTCATCCCACTACACCTCTTCCGCAAGGGTGGAGCTGGTATTCTGCAGAACCTGATTTTGAAGAGCCGGATTGTCGGGATGCTCACGAAAAATTGGGTATGCGCCGAAATCAGATAAGCTGGAATGTTGCTCTTGATGAAAACATCTCGCCGGAGAATATTTCTGTGGAATTTTTGGAAAATGATGGTTATGTATGGGAAAATCCAAAAATCAGCTTCGTGTTCCGGCTTATAAAGCACCATATATGTGTGCGCCATATCCGCAGAGAACATTTGAAACTTTTGGAAAAAAGCAACCGGTAAGTACAAAGCTTGAAATAGAGCTTGTTCCGTATGGTTGCACTAACTTAAGAATTACATACTTTCCGATAGCAAATGTATAGTTACATCTATAATGAACACAACAGCCACGTCGGAATGGACTTCGCTCCATTCCGATTTTTGTATAAAGAAAACCACGCGATAGTCGCGTGGTTCAAAAAAGGTTAACTGATGAACAAAATCCTCCATTTGTGTTAAAATAGTAATGACCTGCCAGTCAAAACAAAAACACAAAAGGAGGATTTATCTATGAAAAAAGAAAACATAGATATAAACAGTTTAGAACATACGAAATGAATTTGCAAGTACCACATAGTGTTTGCACCCAAATACAGTAGAAAAGTTTCTTATGAAAACAAAAGATTGGAAATACATGAAATATTGAGGGAATTATGTGAATGTAATGGAGTAGAAATTATATTATTGCATTTTATATGCAGATTCGGAAGGCATAAATATTGTATAAAACAACAAAAACGCGGAGAAAAATTGTGCAATTTTAACGAAATTTAAATTTGAGAGAAAAAAACAGCAATTTTATTTAAAAAAAGCTTGCAATAATTGTAATTTTATTATAAAATATCAAGGTGTGGCATGACATACGATGATGTGGGAGGTTACCAATCGCAGACGTTATCGCGCTTGCGGTTAATTTCCACGGAGAATGTCCGGATCATGAATTCGGGCGGCACAGTCACTGTAATAGGTGTATTATGCCCCGGACGCGTAAGCTGCCGGGATTTATAATGCATTGAGCACGACACACCCGGCTGGGTGTATGCGGTTTCATGACTGCCGGAATGGCACCAAAATACAATTATGTAAGGAGGGTACTATCATGGCTAAAAGTCAGAAAATCAGAATTAAGCTTAAAGCTTATGATCACCAGTTAATCGACCAGTCAGCTCAGAAAATAGTTGAGACTGCCGAGAGAACCGGTGCAAAGGTAGCAGGTCCTATTCCGCTCCCGACCAAAAAAGAGGTTATCACTATTTTGAGAGCGGTTCACAAGTATAAGGATTCCCGTGAGCAGTTTGAAATGAGAACTCACAAAAGACTTATCGATATACTTGAGCCTACACCTAAAACAATCGACAGCTTGCTCAAAATATCATTGCCTGCCGGCGTTGATATAGAGATAAAGCAGCTGTAGGAAAAGACGCAGACTGATTTGCGCAGCTGCACAACTGTGCGGCAGGTCATGTTGAAGCACCTTAGCTTCAACCAATAACCATATAGGAGGAATACTTAAAATGCAAAAAGCAATTTTAGGAAAGAAAATCGGAATGACTCAGATTTTTACAGAAGACGGCCTTGTTATACCGGTAACGGTTATAGAAGCCGGCCCTGTTTCTGTTGTTCAGAAAAAGACGGTTGAAAACGACGGCTACACAGCCATACAGGTTGGCTTTGCAGACGTTAAGGACAAAAAGCTTAACAAGCCGGAGAAAGGTCATCTTGCAAAGGCAGGAGTTGCCAACAAGAAGTACCTCAAAGAATTCAGACTCGATGATGATTCTGCATATAACGTAGGTGACGAAATCAAGGTTGATATTTTCGCTGCAGGCGACAAAATCGACGTTACGGGCATAAGCAAAGGTCACGGATATGCAGGCACTGTAAAAAGATGGGGAACACACAGAGGCCCTATGTCTCACGGTTCCGGTTATCACAGAGGCGTTGGTTCCATGGGTGCTTGCTCGACACCGTCCAGAGTAATGAAAAACAAAAAATTACCGGGACATATGGGTGTTGACCAGGTTACGGTTCAGAATTTAGATGTTGTTAAGGTAGACGCAGAAAAGAACATTATCCTTGTAAAAGGTGCTGTTCCCGGTCCTAAGGGCGGAGTTCTGACTATCAGAGACAGCGTTAAAGCGTAAGATACTTAGAAAGGAGGACTAACAATGCCTAAAGTAGCTTTATATAATATGGAAGGAAACCAGGTCGGAGATATAGAACTCAGCGAAAAAGTTTTCGGTCAGGAAGTTAACACAAGCGTTTTGCACGATGTTGTTAAAAACTATTTGGCTAATCAAAGACAGGGTACACAGAGCACAAAAACCCGTTCCGAAGTTCGCGGCGGAGGTATCAAACCGTGGAGACAGAAAGGAACAGGCCGTGCAAGACAGGGTAGCATAAGAGCTACACAGTGGATCAAGGGCGGTATCGCATTAGGTCCTAAGCCGAGAGATTACAGATATCCGGTAAACAAGAAGGTTAAAAAGCTTGCTATGGTATCGGCTCTCAGCGCAAAGGTTAGAGATAATGAGTTTATCGTTGTTGACGACATTACTTTAGATGAGATCAAAACCAAGAAGGTAAGCGACATGCTTAAGAGCTTAAAAGTTGACTCCAAAGCATTAATCGTTACCAATGAGAAAAATGACAATGTTGTTAAGTCGGCAAATAATATAGCAGGTGTTGCTACTACATTTATGGGTAGCCTGAATACCTATGATATATTAAAGTACGATGTAATGATTATTACAAAGGATGCCGTATCAAAAATTGAGGAGGTGTACGCATAATGAATAAATATGATGTCATTATAAAACCGATCATCTCTGAAAAGAGCATGGATCAGACTGCAGACCGTAAGTACACCTTTAAGGTAGCTATCGGCGCTAACAAAATCGAAATCAAAAAAGCCGTTGAAGATATCTTCGGCGTTAAGGTTGAAAAGGTTACTACAACCAGAGTTCTCGGAAAAGTTAAGAGAATGGGTGCTACCTCCGGCAAAAGAGCAGACTGGAAAAAAGCAGTTGTTAAATTGACGGCAGACAGCAAGACCATTGAGTTCTTTGACGGAATGGCTTAATTTTACGGAAATGGTTAAAAACTAATTAAGGAGTGAAAAGGAAATGGCAATTAAGAAGTATAATCCTACATCTCCCGCACGCAGATTTATGACTGTTTCAACCTTTGAAGAGCTTTCTAAGGTTGCACCGGAAAAATCATTGCTGGAACCCAAAAAGAAAAATTCCGGCAGAAATTCTTACGGAAGAATAACAGTTCGTCACAGAGGCGGCGGTAACAGAAATAAATACAGAATTATAGATTTCAAAAGATCTAAAGACGGCATGAATGCAAATGTTATGACAATCGAGTACGATCCTAACAGAAGTGCCAATATCGCACTTATTCAGTATGAGGACGGCACAAAGAGTTATATCATTGCTCCTAACGAGCTTAAAGTGGGCGACGTTGTTCGTTCGGGCTCAGATGCTGATATTAAGCCGGGTAATGCATTAAAGATTGCAGACATTCCGGTGGGTACTTTAATTCACAATATTGAATTATTCCCCGGCAGAGGCGCTCAGATGGTAAGAGCGGCAGGAAATGCGGCTCAGCTTATGGCTAAAGAAGGAGATTACGCTCAGGTAAGACTTCCTTCCGGCGAAGTAAGAATGGTAAGCCTTGAGTGCAGAGCTACAATAGGACAGGTTGGAAATATTGAACACAGCAATATTTCAATCGGTAAAGCAGGAAGAAAGAGACATATGGGTTGGAGACCTACCGTCCGCGGTGTTGTTATGAACCCATGCGACCATCCTCACGGCGGTGGTGAAGGTAAGTCACCTGTCGGTATGCCCGGACCTGTTACTCCTTGGGGTAAACCTACATTGGGATACAAAACCCGCAAGAAGAAAAAACAGAGCAGCAAGTATATCGTTAAGAGAAGAAACGGCAGATAGTTTCTTGATACTAATACAGACCATATATTCGGGAGGAGGTTTAGTCAATGGGAAGATCGATAAAAAAAGGACCTTTTGTTGATGAAAAACTTTTAAAGAAAATTATTGACATGAACAATGCCGGTGAAAAGATCGTTATCAAGACCTGGTCAAGGGCATCTACAATATTTCCTGAGATGGTTGGCCATACAATCGCTGTACATGACGGAAGAAAACATGTTCCGGTATATGTAAGTGAAGATATGGTTGGTCATAAGTTGGGAGAATTTGCACCTACAAGAACATTCAAAGGTCATGCAGGCGCAAAGACAACCGGAGTACGATAATAATAAAACTTATAAATCATAAAATCCGGAAAGGAGGATTTACGCATGGAAGAAGCAATCGTTGCAAAGGAAGCAAGAGCTAAAGTAAGCTATGCTCGTATTTCTTCAAGAAAAGTTAAAACTGTTATAGATTTAATCAGAAACAAAAACGTTGGTGAGGCTCTCGCGATATTAAAGTTCACACCGAAGGCTGCATCGCCGATCGTTGAAAAGTTGGTTAACTCTGCTATCGCAAATGCTGAAAACAATCACGAAATGGATGTTGAAAAGCTTTATGTTGCAGAAATTTATGCCAACCAGGGACCTACACTTAAGAGGGTTATGCCAAGAGCGCAGGGAAGGGCTTTCAGAATCAGAAAGAGAACAAGCCACATCACTGTAGTTCTTAAAGAAAGAGATTAATGTAAAGGAGGAACGAACCTTGGGTCAGAAAGTACATCCGCACGGATTAAGAGTAGGCGTTATCAAGGATTGGGATTCCAAGTGGTACGCTGACAAGAAAAATTTTGGTGATAATCTCGTAGAAGATTACAATATAAGAAAATTTCTTAAAAAATCTCTTTTCTCAGCCGGTATAGCAAAAATAGAGATTGAAAGAAATGATGATAAGGTAAGAATTCATATTCATACCGCAAAGCCCGGTGTTTTGATAGGTAAGCAGGGCGCAGAAAAAGATAAAATCAAAGCAAGCGTTGAAAAACTCATTGGTAAAAATGTAATAATCGACGTTGTAGAGGTAAGAAATGCTGAAGTTAACGCTCAGCTCGCAGCTGAAAACATTGCTTCGCAGCTTGAAAGAAGAATTTCCTTCAGACGTGCAATGAAGCAGGTTATGCAGAGAGCTATGAAGATGGGTGCTAAGGGTATCAAGACAACATGCTCCGGCCGTTTGGGCGGTGCAGAAATCGCAAGAAGCGAGCATTACCATGAAGGCACTATTCCGCTTCAGACATTGAGAGCAGACATAGACTACGGCTTTGCAGAGGCAGACACAACATACGGTAAAATCGGTGTTAAGGTTTGGATTTACAAAGGTGAAGTTTTAAATGCCGCTAAGCAGTTTGAAGCTCCTAAGGAGAGAAATTCATCAAGGGGCAGAGGACCTAAGAGTAAAGGAGGCAGATAATCATGTTGTTACCAAAAAGAGTTAAATACAGAAAAGTAATGAGAGGCCGCATGAAGGGCAAAGCTACGCGTGGTAACAAGGTTGCATACGGTGATTTCGGTTTGCAGGCATTAGAGCCGGCTTGGATTACAAGCAACCAGATAGAAGCTGCCAGAGTAGCAATGACAAGATATACAAAAAGAGGCGGTCAGGTTTGGATTAAAATCTTCCCTGATAAGCCTATAACGGAAAAACCTGCTGAAACCCGAATGGGTTCCGGTAAAGGATCACCGGAATACTGGGTTGCAGTAGTAAAGCCGGGCAGAGTTATGTTTGAAATCGGCGGAGTTTCTGAGGAAATTGCAAAAGAAGCACTCAGACTTGCTGCTCACAAACTTCCAATAAAGACTAAGGTAATTGTCCGCGAAACAGAGGAAACGGAGGGTGATTCGAGTGAAAATTAATGAAATCAGAGATCTTACAAATGATGAATTAAATCAGAAATTAGAGGATTTAAAAGCAGAGCTTTTTAATCTCAGATTCCAGCATGCTACAAATCAGCTCGACAATCCAAGAGTGATTACTGATGTAAAGAGAACCATTGCCAAAGTAAAAACAATCCTTCGTGAAAGAGAATTAAATCAGACTGCCTGATTAGAGAGGAGGAAATATAAGAATGGAACGTAATTACAGAAAAACTCGTATCGGTAAAGTTATCAGCAATAAAATGGACAAAACAATTGTTGTAGCTATCGAGGAAAACGTAAAGCACAAATTATACAGCAAAATCGTTAAAAGAACTTATAAATTAAAGGCTCATGATGAAGAAAATATTGCCGGCATAGGTGATAGAGTAAAAGTTATGGAGACCAGACCTCTCTCTAAGGATAAAAGATGGAGATTGGTTGAAATAGTTGAGAAAGCTCAGTAATTTTTAGGAAGGAGAGAGTCAAGTGATTCAACCGCAGACTTTATTAAAAGTTGCCGACAACACAGGTGCAAAAGAAATCATGTGCATCAGGGTTTTAGGCGGCAGTAAAAGAAAATATGCTAATATCGGCGATGTTGTTGTTGCTTCGGTCAAAAAAGCAACACCCGGCGGTGTTGTTAAAAAAGGCGATGTTGTTAAGGCTGTTGTCGTTCGTTCGGTAAAAGGCCTCAGAAGAAATGACGGAACCTATATCAGATTTGACGAAAACGCAGCAGTTATAATAAGAGATGATAAAAACCCAAGAGGTACTCGTATATTTGGACCTATAGCCCGCGAGCTTAGAGATAAAGAGTATATGAAAATTTTATCATTAGCACCGGAAGTTCTGTAGGGAGGTGACAAAACATGAAAAATAAAATTCATATTAAAAAAGGTGATAACGTAGTAGTTATTTCCGGTAAAGATAAAGGAAAAAAAGGTAAGGTTTTGTCAGTAGGTGTTAATAAGAGAACAGTTATTGTCGAAGGCGTTAACATGGTTACAAAGCATACCAAGGCAAGAAAAGCCGGAGAAACAGGCGGCATTATTCATCAGGAAGCTCCCATATATGCCTGCAAGGTAATGCATATCTGCGATAAGTGCGGCAAGCCCACAAGAATCGGTTACAAAATCATGGGCGACGGCACAAAATCAAGAATGTGCAAAAACTGCATGGAAGTTTTAGATGACTAAAGTTACAGAGAGGAGGATTTTCGCACATGACCAGTATGAGAGCGAAATACGAACAGGAAGTCAGAAAAGCTCTTATGGAAAAGTATGGCTACAAAAGCCCAATGCAAATTCCAAAGCTTGATAAAATAGTAATAAACATCGGCGTTGGCGAAGCAAAAGACAATGCTAAAGCACTTGAGTCTGCAGCTGCTGATTTGGCTGCTATAACAGGACAGAAACCGGTTATAACAAAAGCAAAGAAGTCTGTTGCAAACTTTAAAATCAGAGAAGGCATGAACCTTGGATGCAAGGTAACTCTTCGCAGCGACAAGATGTATGAATTTTTGGACAGATTATTCAATGTTGCACTCCCGAGAGTAAGAGATTTCAGAGGTATCAATCCTAACTCTTTTGACGGCAGAGGCAACTATGCATTAGGTATCAAGGAACAGCTTATATTCCCTGAAATCGACTATGATAAAATTGACAAAATCAGAGGTATGGATATAATCTTCGTTACTACAGCACATACCGACGAAGAAGCAAGAGAGTTGCTTTCATTAATGGGCGCTCCGTTCATAAAGGCGTGAGAGGGGGTATATCACAATGGCTAAAAAAGCTATGATTTTAAAACAGCAGAAACCGCAGAAATATAAGACCCGTGAATATACCAGATGCAAAATCTGTGGAAGACCGCATGCATATTTAAGAAAATTCGGCATTTGCCGTATATGCTTCAGAGAGCTTGCTTACAAGGGTCAGATTCCGGGTGTTAAAAAAGCAAGTTGGTAAAATATAGCAATAGGAATTAAAAAGGAGGTAGCACAATGCAAATTACCGATCCAATCGCTGATATGCTTACTCGTATCAGAAATGCAAATTCTTCAAAACATGAATCCGTAAATGTGCCCGCTTCTAAGCTCAAAATCGAAATCGCAAGAATTTTGAATGAAGAAGGCTACATCAACGGTTATGAAGTTATAGAGGACGGATTACAGGGCGTAATTAAGATAAATCTTAAATACGGCGCAAATAAGCAGAAGGTTATTACCGGTTTAAAGAGAGTTTCAAAGCCGGGACTCAGAGTATATGCCAGTAAGGAAGAATTACCGAGAGTATTAAAAGGTCTTGGTATTGCCATCATTTCTACTTCTAAAGGTATTATGACCGATAAAGAAGCAAGAAAGCTCAATGTGGGCGGCGAAGTGTTAGCATTTATTTGGTAATTACTCTAATATTCAGGAGGTGAAAAAATTGTCACGTATTGGTAGAATGCCTATAGACATCCCTGCCGGTGTAACAGTGCAGGTTGGTGAAAACAATGAAGTTACGGTTAAAGGACCTAAGGGTACTTTGTCAAAGGTACTTCATAAAAATATGTTAATTAAAGTTGAAGGTAACCAGATTATCGTTGAAAGACCGAACGACCTTAAAGAAAACAGATCTCTTCACGGTCTTACAAGAACTCTTATCAACAACATGGTTGTTGGTGTAACGGAAGGTTATCAGAAAACATTGCAGATAAACGGTGTTGGTTACAGATGCCAGAAACAGGGCAAGAAGCTCGTTCTTTCTTTGGGATATTCACATCCGGTTGAAATGGAAGACGGCGACGATCATACATTTGAAGTTCCGGACCCGAACACAATTATCGTTAAGGGTATCGACAAGCAGATAGTAGGTCAGATTGCTGCTGTTGTAAGAGAAAAGAGATTGCCTGAACCTTATAAGGGCAAAGGTATCAAGTATGCCGATGAAGTAATCAGAAGAAAAGAAGGTAAAACCGGCGCTAAAAAATAATCCGGAAAGGAGTAAACGATAATGATTAGTAGAAAAAGCAGTAATGCACAAAGAATAAAAAGACATTATAGAGTAAGAAAAAATGTTTCCGGTACTCCTAATCGCCCGAGACTTAATGTATATCGCAGCCTCAGCAACATATATGCTCAGGTTATAGACGATACGACCGGTAACACCTTGGTTTCAGCGTCAAGTCTTGACAAAGAAATAAAAGAAAAACTCGGATACGGCGGTAACAAGGCTGCTGCAAAAGAAGTTGGTCTTCTCGTTGCAAAGAAAGCTGTTGAAAAAGGTATAAAAGCCGTTGTATTTGACAGAGGCGGTTACGTTTACCACGGCAGAGTACAGGAGCTTGCCGAGGGTGCCAGAGAAGGCGGATTAGAATTCTAAAAAGGAGGTAAAAAGCTTTTATGGAAAGAATTAATGCAGACGAATTAGATATAAGAGAAAAAATCGTTAACATCAATCGTGTTGCTAAGGTTGTAAAGGGCGGAAGAACCTTCAGGTTTAGTGTTCTTGTTGTAGTTGGCGATGAAAACGGTCATGTCGGAGCAGGTACCGGTAAGGCTGCCGAAATTCCGGATGCTGTAAGAAAGGCTATTGATGACGCTAAGAAGAATATGATTACTGTTCCTATGGTTGGTACAACAATAGCTCACGAAATAATCGGTGAGTACGGTGCAGGACGAGTATTGTTGAAACCTGCCGGTGAAGGTACCGGAGTTATTGCCGGAGGATGTGCGAGAGCCGTTCTTGAGCTTGCCGGAATCCGTGATATAAGAACGAAGTCACTTCGTTCAAACAATCCTCACAATCTTGTAAACGCAACAATTGAAGGTCTTAAGAATCTTAAGGTTGCTTCTGAAGTAGCTGCTTTAAGAGGTAAAACAGTTGAAGAACTGATGGGCTGATTGCAGATTAAGCGTTTAATTTTATTAGGAGGATATTAACAATGGCTAAAATAAAAGTTACTTTAGTTAAAAGCACAATCGGCTGCAAAAAAGACCAGATTGCAACGGTTAAAGCTTTGGGATTAAAGAAAATCAGAGACGAAAAAATACATGATGCTACACCGCAGATTAAAGGTATGGTATCAAAAGTAAGCCACTTAGTCAGTGCAGAGGAAATATAATCTAAAAGGAGGTGCCTTAGATGAAATTATTTGAACTTACTCCAAGCGTTGGTTCCACTAAGGATTCAAAAAGAAAAGGCAGAGGTCACGGTTCAGGTAACGGCAAAACGGCAGGACGCGGTCACAAGGGTCAGAATGCAAGATCCGGCGGCGGTGTAAGAGTCGGCTTTGAAGGCGGACAGATGCCTATTTACAGAAGATTGCCGAAGCGTGGTTTCACAAATATTTTTGCTAAACAGTATGCCGAGGTTAAATTGGCAGACCTTAATAAATTTGAGGACGGAGCTGTTGTAGACGCACAGGCTTTAAAGGATGCAGGAATTATATCCAAGACTTTAGACGGCGTCAAGGTCCTCGGTAACGGAGATGTTTCTAAAAAAATCACAGTAAAGGCTAGCAAATTTACTGCGGCAGCAAAAGAAAAAATCGAAGCTGCCGGCGGAAAGGCTGAGGTGATGTAAAGTGTTTAAGACTCTTAGAAACGCGTGGAAGATCCCGGATTTAAGAAATAAAATGCTTTACACCTTGCTTATGATTTTTATATTCAGACTCGGTACTTTTATACCGGTACCGGGACTGAGAAGCGATGCTTTACAGTCACTGTTGGGAGACGGAAACAACCTGTTTTCACTTCTTGACGCTTTCTCCGGCGGTGCGTTCGCAAATGCTACAATATTTGCAATGAGTATCACCCCGTACGTTAACTCGTCGATTATCATGCAGCTTTTGACGGTTGCCATTCCGGCACTTGAAAAGCTTGCAAAAGAAGGCGAGGAAGGCAGAAAGATAATTGCAAAATGGACCAGATACGGCACGGTTATTCTTGCATTCATTCAGGCAACAGGTTTATACTTTGCTTTAAGAAATGTTATTACAAATCAGGGACCGTGGGGTTATATTACTTTGGTTGCTACATTTACAGCCGGTACAGCATTTCTTATGTGGCTCGGCGAAGAGATTACCGATAAGGGTATAGGAAACGGTATTTCCATTATCATCTTTGCAGGTATAGTTTCGAGAATACCGACAATGGTAACCGGATTTATAGCAAACTTCCAGGCAGGTTCCGTAAATATATGGCAGCTTATTGCAATAGTTATTATTGCTCTGTTCATGATTGCTTTCGTAGTATTTATAGATAATGCCGAAAGAAGAATACCGGTTCAGTATGCTAAACGTATGGTCGGCAGAAAAATGTACGGCGGTCAGAATACGCATATTCCGATTAAAGTTGCGATGGCAGGCGTTATTCCGATAATCTTTGCCATGAGTATAATGACATTCCCGTCAACGATTATGGGATTTATGGGTTATACTCCGAGTGCTTCTACCTTCTGGGGCAAATTCTGGAGCTTGTTTACAAATACCTCATGGATATATGTAATAATATATTTCATTCTTATAATATTCTTTACCTATTTCTATACGGCAATTCAGTTCAATCCTATAGAAATAGCAAACAATATGAAGAGAAACGGCGGTTTTGTACCGGGAATAAGACCGGGCAAGCCTACAAGCGACTATATAAGCAGAATACTTACAAGAGTTACTCTTGCAGGTGCAGTGTTCTTAGGCTTTGTTGCTGTATTGCCGATGATTTTAGGTATGGTTATGCGCTTCAATATTTCTATCGGAGGTACATCACTGCTCATTATGGTCGGTGTTGCGTTAGAAACGGTTAAGCAGATTGAATCTCAAATGCTTATGCGTCACTACAAGGGATTCCTTGAGTAAGCAGAGGGTGACGGCTATGAGAATAATTATGTTGGGAGCACCCGGTGCCGGAAAAGGCACACAGGCAGAAATATTGAGCGAGAAGTTTGATATTCCTGCTATATCCACAGGAGCAATTATCAGGCAGGCGATTAAAAACGGCAGCGAGGTAGGTCTTAAAGCGAAGGATTATATTGATAAGGGACAGTTGGTTCCCGACGCGGCTATAATCGATATTATTAAAGACCGCCTTGCAGCCGATGACTGCAAAAACGGATTTATTTTGGACGGTTTTCCGAGGACAATTGCTCAGGCGGAAGCATTAGAAGATTTTGGTATAGAAATTGATACGGCATTATCTCTTGAGGTTGATGATAATGTAATTATTGAAAGACTTTCCGGCAGGAGAGAATGCTCCAAATGCGGAGCAACGTATCATGTTATGTTTAAGCCTTCATCAAAAGGCGACCTGTGCGGCAAGTGTCTTGCACCTTTAGTAACAAGGAATGATGACAAGCCGGAAACAATAAAGGCGCGCCTTGATGTATACCATAAGCAGACAGAGCCGCTGAAAGAGTTTTATGAAAAACGCGGCAAGCTTACAAAGGTTAAGGGTGAAAGCACGGTAGAACTTACCACAGCCAATGTTTTAAAGGCTTTGGAAGGTTAACGGAGCCGGAGGCGAATGTTTCAATGATATATATTAAATCATCAGCTGAAATTGCTAAAATGAGAGTGTCAGGCAGAATTGTATATGATACGCTTTGCGAAGTTGAAAAGCATATACAGCCCGGAATTACTACAAAAGAATTAGACAAAATAGCAAAAAGATATATTTTGAGTCAGGGAGCAAAACCGTCATTTTTGAATTACAACGGATACCCCGCAAGTATATGCGCTTCTATAAATGAAGTCGTTATACACGGTATACCGTCCGACAGAGTGCTCAAAGACGGCGATATAATAAGTATTGACGTAGGCGCTGTAAAGGATGGCTATCACGGAGATGCCGCAAGAACGTTTGCTGTAGGCAAAATCAGTCCGGAAGCTCAGAGGCTTATTGATGTAACCAGACAGAGCTTTTTCGAGGGACTTAAATTTGCCCGCCACGGAGAGAGACTTGGAAGCATTCAGGCTACCATTCAGAAATATGTGGAGTCAAACGGTTTTGGAATTGTAAGGAATTACTGCGGTCACGGTATAGGCAAGCAGATGCACGAAAACCCCGAAATCCCGAATTACGGCAGTTTCGGAAGAGGCATACGTCTTGCCAAAGGAATGACAATAGCGGTTGAACCTATGGTAACTTACGGTGATTACCGTACCAACACCTTAAAGGACGGTTGGACGGTCGTAACTCTGGACGGCTCGTTTGCCGCCCATTATGAGAATACCATACTTATAACCGACAGCGAACCGGAACTTCTTACAAACTATTAATGAGGTGATGAATATGGACGCTCATCCCGGGGAATTTGTTTATGCATCTGCCGGAAGAGATGAGGGTAAATGTTTCATAGTAATATCCAAAGAGGATAATTATTTGTATTTATGTGACGGCAAGAGCCGAAAGGTCAGTAACCCAAAGAAAAAAAAGCTAAAGCACATAAGGCCTACCGGCGACAAAGATGAGTTTATTGTAAATAAGCTTAAAACAGTCGGAAAGCTTACAAACAAAGAGGTAAGGTATTCTCTTACCAATTATTTAGGTGTTTTGTCCGATTAAAAGTTATTGATAAAGGAGGTTTTATCCTTGGCAAAAGAAGATGTTTTAGAACTTGAGGGAACAGTAGTAGAGGCACTGCCCAACGCTATGTTTCAGGTTGAATTTGAGAACGGCCACAGAATTTTAGCTCACATTTCCGGTAAGCTTCGTATGAATTTTATACGAATACTTCCCGGAGATAAGGTAACGGTTGAAATGTCGCCGTATGATTTAACCAGAGGACGTATTACATGGAGAGCTAAATAGCTAAAGATTTAAATAGGAGGTAGCCAAAATGAAGGTCAGACCATCAGTAAAACCAATGTGTGAAAAGTGCAAAATAATCAAAAGAAAAGGTAAAATAATGGTTATTTGCCAAAATCCGAAACACAAACAAAGACAGGGCTGAGATAGCAATATCTCACTTAAATTGTACTTTAATGTACAAAAGATTTATCATGGCTTGTAGCTGAACGGGTGCGGCTGTACAAGTTTAACCTTGTAAATCCTTCAGTTATGAATATATATTAATGTTGATATTATAAAGCAGGAGGTGCGAAAAAGCTAATGGCAAGAATAGCAGGTGTAGACTTACCTAATGAAAAGAGAGTAGAATACGGACTTACCTATGTATACGGTATAGGCGTTGCAAGCTCAAACAAAATTTTGGCAGAAGCAGGTATAAATCCTGATACAAGAGTTAAAGATTTAACAGAAGATGAAATCGCAAAAATAAGAGAAATCATCGACAGAGATTATACTGTTGAGGGTGACTTAAGAAGACAGATTGCTCTTGATATTAAGCGTTTGATAGAAATCGGATGCTACAGAGGTCTTCGTCACAGAAGAGGACTCCCGGTAAGAGGACAGAACACTAAGAACAATGCAAGAACAAGAAAAGGTCCTAAGAGAGCAATTGCAGGAAAGAAAAAATAAGAAGGAGGGATTTAAATGGCTGCTCAGGTCAAGAAAACTCGTAAAAGACGCGAAAGGAAAAACATTGAACGCGGAGCTGTTCATATTCGCTCCACCTTTAATAATACTATAGTAACAATCACAGACGTACAGGGCAATGCACTTTCATGGGCAAGCTCAGGCGGCTTGGGCTTCAGGGGCTCTAAGAAGAGCACACCGTTTGCTTCACAGATGGCTGCTGAAACTGCTGCTAAGGCTGCAATGGAACACGGTTTGAAAACTGTTGAAGTATATGTAAAAGGTCCGGGTGCAGGAAGAGAAGCTGCAATCCGCGCATTGCAAACAGCAGGTCTTGAAGTAACAATGATTAAAGATGTAACACCTATTCCTCACAACGGTTGCAGACCGCCTAAGAGAAGAAGAGTGTGATTAACAGGAGGTGTAATAAATGGCACGTTATACTGGTGCAGTATGCCGTCTTTGCAGAAGAGAAGGTCAGAAATTATTTTTGAAAGGCTCAAGATGCTACGGCGAAAAATGCTCAATAAATAAAAGAGAATATGCTCCCGGTCAGCATGGACAGGGCAGAAAGAAGCTTTCCGAATACGGCTTGCAGCTTAGAGAAAAGCAGAAAGCAAAAAGATACTACGGCGTTTTGGAGAGCCAGTTTGCTCATTATTTTGAAATCGCTAATAAAAAGAGCGGTGTAACTGGTGATAACCTTTTACAGGTACTTGAAAGCCGCTTGGACAATGTTGTATACAGACTCGGCTTTGCTCTTTCAAGAGCAGAAGCAAGACAGCTCGTTGTACACGGACATTTCCAGGTTAACGGTAAAAAGGTTAATATTCCTTCCTACTTGGTAAAAGAAGGCGATGTAATCACCTTAAAGGAAGGAAGCAGAAGCCTTCCGAAGATAAAAGCCATCTTAGAGCAGACCGATGGCAAAGCAATTCCAAAGTGGCTCGATTTGGATACCAACACTATGCAGGCAAAAGTTGTTGCTTTGGCACAGAGAGATGATATTGATATAGAAATCGAAGAACATCTCATTGTTGAGTTGTATTCTAAATAATAGAGCTGCCCTCATATATAACACTGTACTTACGTTCAGCACAGCGCTTTGCGCTATTGTCTGCTTTTATATAAGCAGACTGCTGATGCGGTGCAGAGCAAATCAGTCAGATTTGCAGTCAATGTTATAAAATAATTATGGTTTTGATTGGAGGGTTTATTTATGATGGAAATGAACAAACCGAGTGTAGAGAGAGTTGACAATAAAGAAAATCCCAAGTACGCGAAATTTGAGGTTGAACCTCTTGAAAGAGGCTACGGCATAACTCTTGGTAACTCACTTAGAAGAGTATTGTTGTCATCACTCCCCGGTGCTGCTCCGACAAGCGTTAAAATTGACGGGGTTCTCCATGAGTTTTCAACAATTCCGGGCGTTAAAGAGGATGTAACCGAGATAATTCTTAATGTAAAGAGAATTATCGCAAAGGTTTTTTCCGATACGCCTAAAACGGTTTATATTGAGGCTACCGGCCCGGGAGAAATTTGCGCTAAGGATATAGTCTGCGGCCATGAGGTTGAGATTATAAACGGCGATTTGCATATAGCTACTTTAAGCGAAAAAGCCAAGCTTTATATGGAAATAACGCTTGAAAAGGGCAGAGGCTATGTAACAAGTGAAAAGAACAAGGAAAAGGTGCAGAATATGATAGGCGTTATACCTGTTGATTCCATCTATTCTCCTGTAGATAAAGTTAATTATACGGTTACAAACACCCGTGTGGGACAGGTAACCGATTATGATAAACTTACATTGGAAATTTTCACTGACGGTACAATAGCTCCCGAAGAAGCGCTTTCACTCAGCGCTAAAATTCTTAACGAACACATGAGCCTTTTCATTGACCTCACAGACAACATTGCAAATACGGATATTATGGTTGAAAAGGAAGAAGACAAAAAGGATAAGGTTTTGGAACTTACAATTGAAGAGTTAGACTTGTCCGTCCGTTCGTTTAACTGCTTAAAGAGAGCCGGTATTAACACTGTTGAGGATTTGGTATCAAAATCCGAAAATGAAATGATGAGAGTAAGAAACCTCGGAAGAAAGTCACTTGAAGAGGTCGTAGGCAAGCTTCATTCATTGGGATTTGAATTCTCAAAGGAATACGACGAGTAGAATTGACTTGTTGTCACAGTGTATCTTCCGCAGTGTGCATGGCATTACGGTGTTTTCACTCGGAATTTTAATAAATTTGCAAAATGATGATTAATTAGTACAAAGGAGGTTAAATTTATGCCCGGTACAAGAAAATTAGGTCGTGCTACCGACCATAGAAACGCTATGCTCAGAAATCTGGTTACTTCTCTTTTAGAGCACGGTAAAATTGAAACTACCGTTGAAAAAGCTAAGGAAACAAGATGCATGGCTGAGAAAATGATTACTTTAGGTAAGACAAATACATTGCATTCAAGAAGACAGGCTCTTGCTTATATTACAAAAGAAGACGTTGTAACAAAGGTATTTAATGAGCTTGCTCCTAAATATGCAGACAGAAACGGCGGCTATACAAGGATTTTGAAAATGGGTCCCAGACGCGGTGACTGTGCGGAAATGGCAATTATCGAGTTGGTTTAAGATAAAGTCTTTCTGATATAAAATAAGATGTCAGGTGCTGTTTATAAGCGCATGACATCTTTTTTAGTGCGGTATGATAAAGACGGTTATTTATTCTTCAGTACATCAAATTTATATCCTGCGGAATACAAATATTCAATAACCTGCGGTAAAACGTCAGCCGTTATCTGCTTTGACGGGGAATCATGCATCAAAACCACAATATCGCCGGTTTTGGTATTGCCGATGCTGTAGTTTAATGTGTTCAGCAAATATTCGGGCGTAGGTTCTGTAGTATTGCTGTCACCGGTAAGGCAGCTCCAGTCGATATATTTATATCCGAGACTTTTAAGAGTTTCTCTGTATAACTTTTTGTGTTCTTCGTTTGAAAGGCTGGTATAGCCGCCCGGAAATCTGAAAATCAGATTCTTGTATTCAAATCCCAATGCATTGTCA
The DNA here is from genome assembly GCA_934481345.1 of uncultured Clostridia bacterium. GTDB lineage: Bacteria > Bacillota > Clostridia > UMGS1810 > UMGS1810 > CAKSIN01. The sequence continues at coordinate 79,622 of CAKSPF010000007.1, read as the reverse complement.
ATAGCGTTTTTGCAGTTCATCACTTCGTTTTTAAATCCGTCGGCAGATGAATATACCGAGTCGTATACATGCGAATACGAATGGTTACCGATGGTATGACCGTTATTGTAAATCTCTTTTAGTGTTTCGGGATTGTTCGCGGCTTGTTGGCCGGTTACAAAAAATGTGGCTTTGACTTTGTACTGTTTAAGCACATCCAGTATCTGCGGTGTAACGCTGCTCGGCCCGTCATCAAAGGTAAGATAGCACATCTTTACATTGTCGTATATATACACATTATCCATTTCACCGTCTGTCGGTGTGTAGTGGTGTTCATTCCAGTCCTCGGCAATTATTTCTTTAAGCCGCTGTGCTTTTTTTTGTGTGCTTTCGTTTGGTTTCGGATAAATAAAAGCCGTTTCTTTTTTTTCTATCTTTTTATTTTGCGTTTCTGCTGAAGTTTTTATTATGTTTTTATAAAAACCGGCAGGCAGTCTGTTTGCGGCAAATACAGTGGTAAAAATAAGAAGCGCACAGGTTGCTGCGGCAATTCCGGCGGTTTTAATTATATTAATCCGCTGACGGCGTTTTATTTGTGCATACGGAACAAATCGCTGCACATAAAGCTTTTTATTTCTTCTCAACCGAAATCGCCTCCTTTTTTATAAAAATTAAAATAAAATCCTTATTATATGATTATACTATTTTTTGCGACAAATATCAACAATTTTGTTTTTCCGTTTTTAAGAGATATTGTCAGCATAAAAAAAACCACATCGGAAAACTTAATATTAAAAAGTTTTTGGGATGTGTTTGGATTGAACAAAAAATTTAAATATATATCTGTTGCCCTGGCAGCAGCGGCTTCTTCACTGATTATTCTATATACGGCTTTTGCGGCAAATTTTATCGTCAGCGATGAATATACACTGATATACGGAGGCAATCTCAATAAAAATCTTCCGTACTTTATATCGGCATCTGATAAATCATATCTTGCCGCAGGAAGCGGAGGTAAGCTTTCAGATGGCGTCGTAACGGCGCAAAATTATACTCAAAAGGTAACTTTAAAATTATTCGGCGCAATACCGATAAAAGAAGTAAATGTCAATGTAGTAAAAAGTCCGCTTGTTTTTCCCTCCGGGGAGTGTATAGGGGTTAAGCTGTATGCAAGCGGGCTTATAACGGTCGGAGTAGTGGATTTTAAAACAAAAAGCGGCGAGACGGTATCTCCCGCCGCTTCTGCGGGGATAAGGCCGGGTGATATAATAGAAACTCTGAACGGCAAAAAAATCGCAGAAATATCGGAATTTTTGAAAAGTATAGATAAAACAGACGGAGAGTGTATGCTCGGTATTGTGCGTGATGATGAGAGAACGACGGTTAGACTTACTCCTAAGAACTGCGAGGACGGTCATCGGCGAATAGGTGTGATGGTGAGAGATTCGATAGCAGGGATAGGAACACTGACATTTTTTGAAAAGGATACGAAACAGTATGCGGCGCTCGGACACGGTATATCCGACAGCGATACTGATATTCTTATACCCGTGCAGAAGGGTACATTATATAAAGCTTCAATACTCGGCATAACAAAGGGCAAAAAAGGTGTTCCGGGAGAAATAATGGGAGCAATTAATGAAGACAGAAATCTCGGAACGTGTTTTCTTAATTCAAAAACCGGAATATACGGCGGTATAACAGCAGAAACCCAAGATTATGACGCTTTGGAGATAGCTCCGAAATCACGGGTACAAAAAGGCAAGGCGACCGTCATATGTACTCTTGACGATACCGGCGCACATGAATATGAGCTTGAAATCGTGAATATTAACCGCATGAGAAACAACGGAACAAAGTCAATGGTAATCAAAGTTACCGATCCGGTTCTTTTGAGAAAGACCGGCGGTATAATACAGGGGATGAGCGGAAGCCCGATTATACAAAACGGCAGGCTTATAGGGGCGGTTACACATGTGTTTGTAAATGATCCGCAAAAGGGATATGCAATTTTTGCTGAAACAATGTTTGAGAAAATGAATAAATAGTCAAAAAAAAGCTTGAATTGACGTAAAGTAAATTAAAAAACGGAAGGTTTTCGGCAAATTCGAGTCCAAGTATTTTGTACTTTGGATATGCTAAAAGTACAAGTTGGCTGTTAAGTTCAAAATATTTTGTACTTTTTTGGAAAAAATCGTTTGATTTTTGATGAAAATATAGCTTTTTGGTTCTAATTCCCTAAAATATTGTAAAACCCTCAAATGTAAGTTTATAATATATTTAACAAATAAAACTAATAAAACATATTTTTGGGGGTTTTAAAGATGAAAAATAAGAAAAAAATACTCATTGTGGATGATAACAAGGAATTTTGCGAAAATGTAAAAGAAAGTCTGGAGCTCAATGAATGCTTTGATGTAGTAGGCACTGCATATGACGGCAAAACAGGTTATGAAATGGTCTTGGAAACAAAGCCCGACCTTGTAGTTGCAGATATAGTCATGCCTGTAATGGACGGTCTTACTTTGATGAGCAGAATAAATAATAATACTGCACTTTCAAAAAAGCCAAAGATAATTGTTGCTTCGTCAACAGGGTATGATTCAATAATTGCAAATGCAATGCGTCTCGGAGCGGCATTCTATTTCATCAAACCGTTTGAAATGAGCGCTCTTGAGGAAAGAATAAACGAAGTTCTTTCCGACAGAACAAATGAAAATGCAGGTTCGGTTCAGTCTGCATCACGCAGCAGAGATCTGGAAACCAACATTACAATGTATATTCAGCAGTTGGGTGTACCTGCACATATAAAAGGATACCAGTATATAAGAGATGCCATAATGATGGTTATAGAGGATATGGAAGCTATAAATTCCATAACGAAATTTTTGTATCCGACGGTTGCAAAGCATTATAATACAACATCATCAAGAGTGGAACGTGCCATAAGACATGCTATAGAGGTCGCATGGGACAGGGGCAATCCCGAAATCCTTAACGAGCTGTTCGGCTACACTATATTAAGCAGCAAGGGCAAGCCCACCAATTCCGAGTTTATAGCAATGATAGCAGACAAAATCAGACTTGAGATGAAAGCCGGCTGATATATACATAGACTGTTTGAGATACATATAACGGAGTCGTTTTTAATACGGCTCCGTTTGTGGTTTTAATGAATTCTTATTTTTCCTGCTGTTCAAATACTGTCAAGCTGTCACCGAAATTTTGCTTGTATTCGCTTGAATACATGGTGCCGATGTACATGGAAATTATGCTGAATATCATAAATACTATACATACGGCAACAGACATTTCCGCTTTTCCGAAACCTTTCTTGTCCAGAAAAACAACTGCCGGAACAGGAATTACAAATGACAGCCAAAATACAAGCATTTCACTCATATTTATAAAAATGTCATAAACACTCATTCCGGAACGGTCTCTTATCATTAAAAAGCAAAAAAGCAACACAAGAAATATATAGTATATTTTAGAAAACCATCGCACTTTCCGGCTGTAAGAGTTTGTGCCGGGTAAATTAAAAAACATATTTTCACCGCTTTCAGTTTGTTAATAACATTGTACAACAACAAAATAATAAATTCAATGCTGATGTTGAATATTTTTTGAAAACATTTATAATAAAAGTGAATTTTATATCACAATCCGGACTTTTAAATCGTGTTATGTATGAAAGGAGATGATGATATGAAAAATCATTCAGTACGGCCGGCTGATGATGAAATCGAAAATACGGTAAAGCAATATTCGGATATGCTGTTCAGGTTATGCTTTTCCATGCTGTGCAAAAGAGCCGATGCAGAGGATGCGGTTTCCGATACATTCATACGGTACATAACAAATTCACCGGGATTTAACGGAGAGGAGCATAAAAAAGCATGGCTCATAAGGGTTGCCGCAAATATATGCAAGGATATGCACCGATTTAATAAAAGGAATGCTGCGGTTAATATAGATGAATTCACAAATTTTGGTGTATCGGATAAGGAATCCGGCATACTTGCAGATGTTATGCGCCTGCCATATAAGTATAAATCGGTTATTCATCTTTTTTATATAGAGGGTTATAAAACGGCGGAAATTTCCGATATACTTTCTGTTTCGCCGTCAGCGGTAAGAAAGCGTCTTGAATATGGCAGAAAAATGTTGAAAATGGAGTATGAGGGGGGCATAAAATGAAAAGTCATGATTATGTTGAGGCAATGAAAAAAATAAGAGTATCTGAGGAAGTACAGAACAGTATATTGATAAAAATTAAAAATTCGGAACGGAGTGGGAATGTAATGTTTAAAAAAAGAACAGTTATAACAGTATTGGCAGCGGCACTTGCAATCGGGGCAACGGTTTTTGCCGCAGCGGGAGGGATAACCTCGTGGTTTTCGTCGTCATCATCAATACCGGATTATACCAAACTGCCCGAGGCAAAACAATGTGTTAAAGATGTGGGATATGAGCCTGTGCTTATTGAAAAATTTGCAAACGGCTATGCATTCAAGGACGGAAGCATTGTAAAAAATTCATTGGAGGATGATAGTGGAAAAAACGTTGAAAAATTCAAATCGTTTTCTTTCAGATATAAAAAAAGCAAAGATGAGCTGATATTTTCTCAGGAAAAGTATAAAACAGTAACTGAAAATTACGGAGAACTTAAAGAAACGGTAAGCGGAGTTGATTTATATTACAGCTCCTATACAAACAAATTTGTTCCGCCGGATTATAAAATGACGGAAGAAGATAAAAAAGCCGAAAAAAGCGGCGAGCTTGTGTTCACCTACGGTTCAGACAAAGCAGAAATCAAAAAAATTCAGTCGCTTAGCTGGCAAAAGGACGGCATGCACTTCAGTTTAATGCAGATTGACGGAAAGCTTACTGCCGATGAACTCGTTGAAATGGCAAAGGAAATTATAGAATAATAAAAAACGGAGCTGCTTAAAAGGCAGCTCCGTTTATGTTATAAATTGATTTTTACGTCGAATTTTTCTAACCAGTAATTAAGCTGAATGATATATGCAATTGTCTGAGGCGTAGTCATGAGCTGACCATACCACGGCTCGCTGCGTTCGGTGACAAGCAGACCTTTTACGGCATCATAATCCGCAATTTCAAAAATCGGGGAATTTTTGTCGTCTAAAATATCAACTAAAATCTCACTTACAGCGGCAAGATATGAGGGATTATGAGTTTTTGGATACGGGCTTTTTTTGCGCCACAAAACTTCATCCGGCAAAAGTCCTTCTGCGGCTTTTCGGAGAAGCCCTTTTTCCCTGCCTTTGTAGTCTTTGAATTCCCACGGAACGGAGTACATGTATTCTGCAATCCGGCAGTCGCAGAACGGCACTCGTACTTCCAGACCGGAATACATACTCATTCGGTCTTTTCTGTCCAATAATGTCTGCATAAACCAGTGCATGTTCAGATATACCATTTCTTTCATGCGTTCATCGGTGGGATTGTCATTTTCGTATTTCGGAGCAAGAGCCACATAATTATCATAAAGCCTGTTTACATAGCCGCATGCGTCAATCGCTGATTTGTATTTGGAATTTAAAAATCCGCTTCGGTAAAGAGTGGACTGTGCCCACGGAAATCCGTATGCGGAGCGTATGTTTTCATCTCTGTACCACGGATAGCCGCAGAAGATTTCATCGGTACATACCTGTTGACAGAAACAATTATTCAAGTCGAGGGTAAAGTTCAAGCTCAAAGTCATCTGCTGAATTACCCTTAAAAGCGCCGTGCGTGCTTTTTTGATATACAGCCTTATCAACTACCTCTTTTAACATTCTGTTCTTTTCAGCCGGGCTTTCAAGTGTATGGTATACTGCAAGTACATTTTTAATCTTTGGTATCAGAGAATTTATTTTTCTTGCATTTTCATTTATGTTTGTTATTTCTTCGTTTAGTTTTTTATAGTCCGCTTCGGCAAGCGAAATTTTTTCTTTTAATGCTTTTGAACGGTTAGAATAATCCTCTATGGTATAGACGTCTTTTTCAAGCAAATCCTGAGCCTTTTCAAGCTGTTTTTTATATGTTGCTATTTCTTTTTCTATTCTGTTAAGCGCCGTCATAAGGCTGTCGAGATTTGGTTGTTCCTGCGTTTTTCTTTCCTGTTCTTCAAGTTCGTACTTTTCCATGAGCATTTGCAAGGCGGATAGTACTCTTTTTTCTACCAGGATATAAGGTGCGCTTATATTGTCGCAAGCCCTTGCATGACATATCAGATAGTCTTTTTTCTTTTCTGAATAGCACTTTCGGAATACCATTTTTCTGCCGCAGTTTTTGCATACAATCAAGCCTGCAAGCGAGCCTTTTAATTCGTTTTTATATCCTATCGGCATAGCCGGTTTGTCGGAAAGCGTTTTTTGTGCTTTTGCAAATATTTCTTCGCTTATAATTGCATCATGCAGACCTTTTACCAAAACGCAATCATCATTATAATTTATAGGTCTTGAGGTTTGTCTTTCACCGTTTTTTGTTCTTTTAACTGTTTTGCGGTAACCCCATCGTATTTTGCCGGCATAGGTCGGGTTAGTCAGAATATCTTTTATAGTTTCTTTCATCCAATAATCTTTCCTTGCCGGCGGAATATGCATTTCATTTAATTTTCGCGCGATTTTTTGTATACCTATTTGAGTGATTACACCGTTTTCATCCGGCACACCGTTTACATACATATCAAAAATCATTTTTACAACTTCGGCATGCTCCGGTACTGCTTCTAATGTGTAGCCTTTGTCATGCTCCAGTTTTACTCTCTCGTAACCGTATGGAGCAATGCTGCCGACAAATTTTCCCTCACGGGCAGAAGCTTCGCGTCCGCGCTGTAATCTTCTGTTTATAGTTTTATATTCACGCCTCGACATAAAAAGACCGAATTCAAAGTATTCCTCGTCAAATTCATTGTTCGGATCATATGTTTTTAACGGTGTAATAATTTTTGTACCGCTTAATTTAAAGCACTGTGATACAATGCCCTGGTCTATAGTATCGCCTCTGGCAAGTCTTTCTACTTCCATTACCAGAACGCCGTCCCACTTTCCGTCCTCTACTTCGTTAAGAAGCTGCTGCATAACAGGGCGCGATGATATGGTTTCGCCGGATACAATTTCTTTATATATTGCACTTAATTCTATATGCATTTTTTTTGCAAGCTCTTTCAGCGCCGCTTCGTGCCTTGCGAGTGTTTCTCCCTCGCCGCGCTGCTCAGCCTCAATGTCTACTCTTGATTTTCTTACATAAGCACAGTGTGGCATAATATACCCCCTCTTACGCTGCTAAAATATAAGCATGACCTTTTTCATATTTAAATTCTTTCCGCATATCAAATCAGTTAAATATCTTTGAGCTAATGTTTTAATAACATTTTTGACAAGGTGTATATCCTCTTGCTTTTGCTTGATTTATATCAATAGCAATTCCTTGACCTCTAAGCGATCCGCAACCGCTATGATGATATCTTGCGCCTGTTTTACCTATATAAACTGTGTTTTGACTTGCAGGCTGTTGTTGTGATTGCTGTTGCTGTTTTTGCTGAGCTTCTTGCTGTTGTTTTTGCTGTAATTCTTCCTGGCGTTTTTGTTCTTCTAACGCTTCTTGTTTTTGTTGTTCTTTTAATTCGGTAAGTTGTTTATTGAGAGATATAATTTCCGCCGAGTTCGTAACAAGCTCTTTTACTTCATCATCAACAGAAGAATACTTTAATAGTAATAGCTTCATCATCTGTCCCCTGTTCCGGAGGTCAAATGCCTATTATGTTATATTTATTTGAAAATACCGCTGAACAGAAAAAGGAGTGGGCGATAAAGCCCACTCCCGACATTTGAAGATATAAACGGCTGGGCGGTGTATCCAGCATCTCAGGTACTCCCGAAGGAGTGTGTCGGGAACCATTTCCGACCTCGTTATATCCTCATAAGAAGTATATACTTGACTAAGTTAATTATACTACAAAATGTCGGATTTGTCAACTGCGGTTTTTATCAATCGTTTGCTTTTAATGCGTCGCTGAAGCTTACTGTCTGTAATATCATAAACCGAAGCTACATATAAATATTCATCTTTGATATCCAATTTAACAGCTACCAAAATATTTTCTGAATAGCATTTAACAAATTCAATACTATTTTTTTCTTTTGGATTTTCCCCTATATAATCGGGATTCAGCAAAATATCATCAACTCTGTTTATATAGGAAATGCAATCAGGATGCCGCTTTAAAATATGCTTGTGCAAGCCGTCAGATATGTAAATATCTGTGCAGGGTAAATCAATATTAAGTATTATATTGTACTCGTTTCTGTATTTAGCAACGGGTTTCAATTGTTTTTTATACATTTAAAGTTTTATCCTTTTTGAGTGACTGTTCCTGCTGTAAATTTGCTCTTGTTAACTTCCGGTATATCCGTCCTTCCGAGCAGATAATCGACGGAGCAATCAAGATAATCGGCGATTTTAGCTAAATTTTCAGATTTAGGTGTAGAACCTCGCGATTGCATTGTAAAAAGAGTATTTTTATTCAACTCACAGTCAGTAAGCATTTTACTCACAGATTTCTTTTTTATTTTTGCGTATTCTTTTATTCTTTCGGCTATTTCAGACGATATATACAAAGTCATCACCTCGCAACTGTGCAATGTTATAAAATCCCAATGTTGATTTCCGGTATATCCGTCCTTCCGAGTAGGTAATCAACAGAGCAATCAAGATAGTCAGCGATTTTGGCAAGGTTATCTGCCTTTGGCATAGACGTTTTCATATTAGACATTGTGTTAAAACCCAACCCCACATCTTCTAATAATTTTTTAACTGAAATGCCTTTACTCTTAGCTAAAATTTTTATTCTTTTAGCTATGTTATTAGAAATGTACAAGATTATCACCCCAAAACTGTGTAATGTTACAAAATCCTAACGTTAACCTCTGGTATATCCGTCCTTCCGAGTAGGTAATCAACAGAGCAATCAAGATAATCGGCGATTCGAGCAAAACTTATATAAGAAAGTTGTTTGCCTTTTGATAGCTCTGAAATTGTATTTATACCAAGTCCAAGTTCAGATAACATATCTTTCATTCCTGCATTTTGTTCTTTTAACTTTTGTTTAATTCTATTTGCAACTTCTTGTGAATTATACATAAAAAGCCCTCGTTAAATTTATAAATTTAAAGTTTTATCCTTGTGCTAATCTAAATCGTCTGTATCTATATTTATCAAATCCTCAAAATCGAGTTCTTTCGGAAGTATCTTTTTAGTTGAAGATGCCGCCGCTCCGGCGATGTTGCTTTCGAGTGACTGTTCCTGCTGTAAATTTGCTATGTATTCTTCAGTAAGTTGTATTATTTTCTGTGTATTTCCCTTGTTAACTTCCGGTATATCCGTCCTTCCGAGTAGGTAATCAACAGAGCAATCAAGATAGTCAGCTAATTTAAGTATATTTTCAAGACGAGGTAAATAACCTCCGGATTGCATTGATGATAAAGCATTTTTGCTTAAACCGCAATCAGAGAGCATTTTTCCAAGAATTATTTTTTTTGATTTAGCATAACTTTTTATTCTATTCGCAACTTCTTGTGGATTTTGCATAATTTATCACCTCAAATTTATGCACTTATCATCTGTCCCCCTGTTCCGGAGGTCAAAATTTACCTCTTAATTCTACAACCTTACCGATTATTGTTACCGGTAATTTTTCTATTTCTTCTTTTGAATAATATGTAATATCAAATGAAGGATTAAGTGGGATAAGTTCAATTCCGGTTGCTGTTTTACGGATTTTTTTTACTGTTGCATCGTTTCCGTTAACGAAAACAACTGCCACATCTCCGCTGTCAACATCAGATTGCTGACGTACAATAATTATATCACCTTCAACCATTCGCGGAAGCATGCTTTCACCGCGAATTTTTAAAGCAAAAAATTCGCCTTGTTCTGCCATTTCTTTTGAAATTTCCTCATAATCAAGTATTTCCTCAACAGCTTCTACGGGAATGCCAGCCTGTATATTTCCGAGAACAGGTATTTTTACACCTTTTCCATTTGAAATATCTGTGTTTTTTCCTAATATATAGTCAACTGAAACATTAAAGTATTCAGCACATTTTAGCAGACTGTTGTTGTCTATTTCAAATTTTTCGTTTTCCCACCCCGAAAGAGTAGCCTGTGTAACTCCAAGAATGCTGGATAATTGTTGCTGAGTAATATTATTATTTTTCCGTATTTCTTTAAGACGCAGCATTGCAAATTCCCCTTCTATAATAATATAAAACACATTTATATTATAAATATATTTTATATTTATGTAAAGGTATATTTTATATTTTAAAAATAATATAAATAAAATTTATAAAATGTATTGACAAATTTATAAAGTTACTTTATAATATAAATATACTTTATAAAACGTAAGGGGTGACAATATGAATGGAATAGAATACTACCGAAAAAAAGCTGGTTTAACGCAAATACAATTAGCAGATAAAGTTGGCGTTTCTCAAGCGAATGTTTCTATATGGGAAAAGGGTAGAATTTTTCCGCAAGCTGATAAACTTCCGATTCTTGCTAAAACACTAAATTGTAAAATAGATGATTTATTTAATGAAAAGGAGAAATAAAATGTACATTCACGAAGCAGTAGAGGAAGCTGAAAAGATAGACGGTTATATTACCGGAGGGTTCAGTGATGATTCAGAGGAATACTTTTTGAAATACGATTACAATAATCGTACATACTATCAGCTCAAAGCAGAAGCCATAGGCATATATTGGCGACCTGTTCCGGAAGAATTAATCACGAACAAGTGGCGCGTTGTTACAAAAGATGAATTTTTGGAAACGGCAAAAGTTAATAAAATTAAAATCGACAGAGAAAGGAAAGAATGGAAGGCAAGAAAAGCACACGAAAAGTTTGATATTGATTTATGGTGTGCAATTCCTGCAATTGTCATAACTGCACTGGCAATAATTCTCATTATCATGCGGTTAAAATAGATACTACTACAGTTACAGCATTGGTGATTATAATTCCTAACCAAAAGTGTACGTTGCTATTATGCCGACTTTCAACTTCGGACAATGCATCGGGTGCGACGTGAACAATTTCTTTTTGTTCGCCGAGGTCGTAAAATTCTAAACTTTTTTTGGGAAGCACATCCTGTAACTTTTTATAATCCATTTTATATTTTTTTAGCACGTCTGCAAGGTTTTCGTGTTTTGAAATATACCGCAACATTTTATATTGTTTGTTAGTCATATAATCATCTCCGTTAAGGAAATTATATCACATTAAAATCAATAAAACAACAAAAAACAGAAAGGAAGGAATAAAAATGCAATGGTATGAAGAACAGGAAAGAAACAAATACAGGGAATTGTTATTGAAACAAATCGACCTTTTGGCAAATATAAACGTCAAATGCGGAGACCCCGAAGCAATTAATAAAAATGTTTTGACGATGCTTAAAATTTTCGATGCTTTTTTTAGGTCCGGTAAAAATTGATAGTACATTTAATGAAAAGAAGAGAGCACTTGGCGGAAAGCAAACAAGCCATATAAGCATATAAGTAAGTGAGGTGATTTTGTGGCAATTATAAAAAAATATAAAATAGGCAACACAAAAATAACTATTTATGACGACTGTTGCGCCAAAACAGAGGAAGAAAAGAAAAAGGTTCTTGACGGCATTGCTAATATAGTGGCTACATATTTGCCAAACGGCGTCGAGAAGGATGAGCCGATGGAGTTTGAGGATTCTGTCTATGAAATCGGAATTGATGACGACTGGTCTGCCGAGGGAGTTATGGTGTATGAAGGAACAAAAGCAAGAAGCAAAGGAGCTTAGGGGGTGGATTTATGTCAGAGGCAAAGCAATCAATTCCGAAACAGCGCAAGGACTACACTTTAAGCGAGTTAGTCCTGCGGGGTGAGCAGGTACGGGAATTAAACGGTTTTTGTGCGCCGAGCAGGCGGAACAATCATGTTGATCCGTATGCGCCGACTATAGACGATATAGTCAAGGCATGGGCGGAGGGATACAAAATCAGATGCGGCGGCACAGTTTACGAGTACATACGTTCAATCAAGATTACGAAGGACAGGGACGGGAACTGCATGCTTCAGCTGGATTTATACGGAAAAAACAGCGGGCAGGGATATTTGGTTACTGCGTGTCCGAGGGATATTGAAATTTTAGAATAGGAGGAAACGAACAGATGAAAAAAAGAATTGCGGTTACATTAATAGGTTTTGCCTTGATTACGGGCGGCATAGCGTGCGGTGCAAGCCGGGGACCTAAGGCTGAGTGCATAAGCGTTGAATATGTGGTTTCGGACGGTGACACGCTTTGGGAAATAGCCGAGAAAACATATGGGAAAAATGCCGACATCAGAAAGGCTGTACGAGAGATAATGGAAATCAACAACTGCGGCGGAGAAATACATCCGGGAGACGTTTTGACTCTGCCTGCAAAATAAGGATGAATAATATGAAAAGTGTTGTAATAAAAAAACGCTCCCCGAAGGGAGCATCCGAACATGTATTTATTATAACACTTTTCTTTTGGAAAGTCAAACATAAGAAAGGAAGTTGTATAAAAATGTATAATGCAATAGCGAAAATCAATGAAGAAATGCAAAAAGATCCGAGTAATAAGTATCTGGAAATAATCGGGCACTACATAATAGACCGGTGCAGGGAGCCGGAGGTTGCAAAGGCTGTGAACGAACCCGAAAAGTCGCTTGACGGCGCATACAAGCACATAGAGGCTGCTGCCCGGAAAAAGTCAGAAAAGGGCTGTGCCGTAATGACTGACAGTGACGTTTTTGACGCTATAGACGAATACCTTAAAATACCGGTAAATACATCGGCGCGTATGCACACAAAGAGCGAGGCAGACGGGGAGCCTTCGGCAGATGAAGCCGGGGACAGCAAACCGAAATCCGTAAATCTTGACTTTGACAGCTTTTTTGCGTAAGGGGGGCGGTCAGAATGAAGATGCCAAAGAATATCAAAGAGCTGCCGTTCGGAAAGTATGACGGCGAAGGCAACGACTGCGTACGGTACAAAATAGATGTTTCGCAAATCAGCATAGGGCATGAAAGAATGTATCTCATAGAGTGTACTGCAAATCCGAAGTATGAAATATACCATTTCCGCCTTGGATATTATACGCATTTAAATTCTTTTCGGGTGCTTGTTTCAAAGAAAAGCAGGGAATACCGTATATATGAGGACGGCAAGCAGAAGGTTACAGAGTGTGCCATAGGCAAATGTTTAAATTCTTTCGGTTATTATGACATTAATGAGAAATCGGAAAAACTGCTCAAACGGCTCTGCGGTTCAAAAAGTACCGGAAATCACGAGGTAGACAATCTGATTTCGCTGCTTGACAAATGGCACGAAGTCAAAAAAGCGGAAACACGCAAAAAGAACGGATATATAGATGATGACGCGGTATACAGCTGTCCGGAGGAATACCCGGAGGGATTTCTTGACTGGGTGCGCCGTGAGATTATTGACAAGGACCAAACCATAGTATACAAAAAAGGCAACATCCGCGGGACGTGCTCCGTGTGCGGCGAATATGTAACGACAAACAGTCTGGCTAAATTCCGTCAGTATCAGCATCAGCTATGCCCGAACTGCGGTACAAGCTGTTTATGCGTTCTTGAAGATTCATCGGCATGGCTTGCTGACAATGTAAAAAATGTTGCGGCAATGCAGCGCGGAAGTGACGGCACGGTTTGGTTCAGACAGTGGCATGTGCGCCGTGACAATGACGCAAGGTATGAAAACCTGGAAAGCTATCTTGATGAAGCAGGCAGGTATGCCGTCCGCGGTGAAAAGTCCGCGGCGTGGACTCATTATTACAAAGAAAATTCCATTTATGCCGCAACCGAACGTAAATACAGCTGCTGGGAGCGGTACAACACATCGGATGTATATGACGGAAGCTATGAATTTTACTGCGGCGATATTAAAAGTGTGATTGCCGGCACAAGTCTTGAATATTCGAGCCTTGAGAATTACATAAACAACGACGGCCTGACAATGAAAAATCCGATTAAGTATTGCTGGAACTTTGTGAAATACCCGGTATATGAGTTTTTATACAAGCGCGGCTTTTATACAATCATAAAAGAAAAAACCCGTGGTTACGGTCTCGGCAAAGCGGCACATGCTATCGGCTGGCAGAAGAAAAAGCTGAAAGAATGTTTTAAATTTCCGATACGTTATTTAAACCTTGCCGAGCCGCAGACATGGACCATGAATGACATATTCGAGGTAAACAAGCTTTATGCAGCAAAAATTCCGGAGGCGGTTATAAAACGCTCGTTGATAAACCACATACCGGCAGACTATATCATAGAAGCCCGGGAAAACGCAAGCGTTCAAAAAGTGCTTACATATCTGGAAAAGCAGAAAAAGCTTGCTCCGGAAGAAAGCTTTATACGGCTGCTTGGCACATACAACGATTACATAAGAGAATGTCAGCAGCTTAATTTTGACATGAAGTCAAAAAGTGTGCTGTTTCCGCAGAATTTAACGGCAGCGCATGCAAACAATCAAGGGGTTATACGGGCGCAGAAAAACAAAGAATATGAGGAAAAATTCAAAAAAGCCGTTGCAAAATTCAAAAAGAGCGGCTACAGCAAAAACGGTCTGACAATACAGGCGGCAAAAAGTATGGAGGAGCTTGTACGAGAGGGCGAAATGCTGCATCACTGTGTCGGCGGATATATCAGAAGGGTTGCCGACGGAGAATGCATGATTTTCTTTGTGCGGCAGGCGGACAAGCCCGAACAGCCGTATTACACGCTTGAACTCAGAAACAAAAAAATAATTCAGTGCCGGACGCTGAACAACGAAAGCTACGAATCAAACGAAGAAGTGAAAATTTTTGTTGACGGCTGGCTTAAAAAAATAAATAAAGGAGCATAAAAATGAGCGAATTAACAGTAAATGAAAATGCAGAACTCAGCACAGAAAGACCGATTGAGGTAATAACGGAGGAAATAAACTTTTACAAGGCAACGGCAGGTACGGCAATTCTGGAAATCGGCAAAAGGCTGATTGAGGCAAAAGCGCTTTTAAATCATGGCGAGTGGGGCGAATGGCTGGAGCAAAAAGTTGACTTTTCGGAGGTTACGGCGCAGCGTTTTATGAGGCTTGCAAAGGAGTATTCAAATCCGTCGCCGGTGACGGTTTTGGGAGCCTCTAAAGCCTTGATATTACTGGCTTTGCCGGGTTCTGAACGTGATGAGTTTATGAGTGAAAAACACACTGTAAACGGCGTTGAAAAATCGGTTGACGAAATGAGCAAACGCGAGCTTGAAAAAGCCGTAAAAGAGAGAAACGAGGCTTTAAAGCGTGAGGCTGATATATCCAAAAGGCTTGAAGAGCTTACCGATGAGCTTGAGCGCGTCAAAGAATCGGAAGCCGAGGGCGACGCGCTTTTGGAAAAGGCACAGGCTGAAATTGAAGAACTCAAAAAGGCAAAGGAGCCTTTGCCCGTCGAGGTGTCGGATGAGCAAATGGCTGAAATCCGCAGCAAGATAGAGGCGGAAACCAAAGAACAGGCAGACAGGCTCCGGGACAAAATTGAAAAGCTTAAAAAGAAAAACGAACAGGCGGCCGAGGAAAAGAAAAAAATAACGGAGCAAATGGAAGCCATAAAAGCCGAGTGCGAGCGCATTTCAAAAAACGGTATTGAGGAAAGGCAGAATTTTGAGAAAGAGATAGACGCTCTGAAGGCTAAAATAACCGTTGCCGGTTCGGCATCGATTACGGAATTTAAAGTGTATTTCAACGACCTGCAAAACCTCGGCAACAAAATACTGGAGTGCATAAGCAAAACGCAGGCGCAGAATGCCGAAGAGGCAGGCAAGCTCAGAGGCGTAAGTTCTGCCCTGCTTGAAAAGCTTCTGGAGGCGGTGAAGGGATGAGCATGTATTCAAAGAAATGCGAGGTCTGCGGAAAAGAATTTGAAACCGAATACAAACATCAAAAATACTGCTGCGAAATATGCAAAAGAAAACGTGATTATCAGAGGCATCTTGTCGGCGAGAGAATTTTCGTCTGCCGGTTTTGCGGCAAGGAGTTTAAAAGCAAAAAGAAATGTGCATATTGCAGTACGCAATGCCGCGGACGCTATCGGCGAAATTCCAAAAGACCTTTAAGGGCGCCGAAGGGAGCTTTAAGCCTGTCCGAAGTTGCCCGCCTTGCAAGAGAACAGGGCTTGACTTACGGACAGTATATGCAAAGAGAATATGTAAAGAAAGCGAGTGAATGCAGATGAATGAAAAAGCAACGATATTTGACTTTGGAAGAATGTGTAGGGCGTACATTGGCTGTAAAGGATGTCCTTTGAAAGAACATCAGCCATTTGTGTGTAATGAGATGATCAGAAAATATCCTGACAAAGCTAACGAAATAATCCTCAACTGGTGCAAAGAACACCTTGTTGAAACAAGGCAGGATAGGTTTTTGAAAATATTTCCGAATGCAAAAACAAATAATGACGGTGTTATTGAGCTTGCGCCTTGTACCATAGAAAAAGACATGTATATAAATGTCGGTTCTTGCTCACTGGTATACGGTTTTGAAAGCTGTGATGAATGTCGAAAAAAGTTTTGGCTTGCGGAGGTGGATGAAAATGGGAATTAATATAATTAATCATGTGAAATACCGACCGTGCTATGTTGGAGGCAAAAAAGCATTATTTCACAAATGGAATGACAGAGCAGAAGTGCAAGTACCCGGTTTTGCTATCGGGAGTAGCCCCGGCGGGCAATTAAAAGCAACATTTGGGTTGGTAGAATTTGAAGACGGTACAGTGAGAGAAGTTGAGCCGTATAGTATCAGATTTGCAGATAATATAATAAGCGAGTATTCGTTTGACAAAAAGGAGTGATACAAAATCATGAAATGCAGCAGCTGCAAGCATAGAATAAAAACTGACACAAACGTATATTGTGCAAAATCCAAAAACAGGCAGGTAACGGTCCGCGCCGGTGAAAATGCTCCGGTCTGGTGTCCGAAGAACTTTGCAAAGGAGCGTCGGAAATGAAAGTCGGCGATATAATCAGCGTTAAAATCAAAGCCGCAACAATGTCATATCACGCAATACCAAAAACTAAGCATTGCAGAGTGTATCAGATATACAAAACATTTGCGGTTCTTGACACAGGAAAATACAAATTTTGTGCGTACATAAGCGATATTAAAAACAAGGCGGTTGTTTCGGTTTAGAAGCAGCCGCCAAAGGGCAAAAAAATATATGAAAATACAATTTATATATTATAGAAGAAACACGTCACAATAAATGTCTTAAACGGCATTTTGGTCGGCTTGGTTAAAGCCTAAGTTTTCAACCAAAGGGCGATATAAACCTTGGGTGATTATTAAAAATATATTTTAGTATATGCAAAAACAAAATACTTATGACAGACGGTGAATTAAAATGGGTTATTGGGTTACTCGTACATACATATCCGGAAGAGTGGGAGAAAAAACAAAATATTATGTTCCGGGAGATAGAACCCGTTCAAAGAGAAAAATAAAATCCGCCATAAAAAAGCAGGAGCAAAATGACGCTTCGGCAGAAAAGCAATTGGCGAGATTGTTAAATATAAATTTTCATAAAGGCGATATGCTGATAGGTCTTGATTATTCGCCGGAGGCTCTCGAAGGTTTGAAAAAGTCAATAGATGTTCCGGATGACAGCGGGCATGATATGGATGAGCTTATATATCTTCGTGCCTGTCATGAGCTGACGCTGTTTATACGCCGTGTAAAGAGAGAGCTTTCAAAAAGCGAACTTGACATTATGCTTGCCGGTATAACCTCAGACATGGACGGCGACACAGGAGAGCATGTGAGAGTGCATCATCATCTTGTTATGCGTGCTGTTATATCAACAGGCGAAACAGCCGATACCGAAACACAGAGAAAAAATAACGGTATAGCTCTGGAAGTCATCAAACGGAAATGGACTCTTGGAGGCGTTAATTTTAAACCGCTCCGTGAGCAGGAGGACTACACGCCGATTGCACATTATTTTTTGAGCCAGGTGAGAAAGATAGCCGATGCAAAAAAATATACCACATCCCGAAACCTTGTAAGGCCGACATACAAGGATAGGGTTGTAATGAGCAATGCTGAAATAAAAATACCGGCACGCTGCAAGCTTTTACACCGTACCGAGTACACACCGTACAAACCGCAGTATGTGAGATATCTGCTGCCCGATGATAAAACAACTGTACAAAAGGAGTGATTTATTATGGCAATAAATAAAATAAAACCGCATGCACCTGAAAGCGAAGAGCAGATTTGTCTTTTTCAGTGGGCGCAGTATCAGAGCGGGCGCTATCCGGAGCTTGAACTGATGTACCACATACCGAACGGAGGCAGCCGAAACAAATACGAAGCGGCAAATCTTAAATTGCAGGGAGTAAAGGCAGGCGTACCCGATATTTGCCTTCCGGTAGCCAGGGGAAAATTTCACGGATTGTATATTGAGCTAAAGGTCGGCAGAAACAAGACATCCGAAAAACAAAATAACTGGATAGACGCTTTAAATACACAGGGTTACTGCGCGGCTGTCTGCTACGGATGGGAGTCTGCGGCCGATATGATAAGCAAATACCTTAGAGGAGGTCTTTGAGTGAATTACATAGCGTACATAGTCACAGCTTTATCAATAGCCGGCACGGTGGCGAACAGTTTACAAAAGCGCTGGTGTTTTTGGGTTTGGCTTGTTACAAACTCTTTTTGGTGTACATACAATTTCATAAACGGCATGCGGGCGCAGGCGCTTTTGTATTTGTTCAACGGTGTAACCTGCGTTATAGGTCTTTGCAAATGGAAACGGGGTGCAGGCAAATGAGAAATTATCAGCGCAAAAAGAAAAATCCGTATTTACTGCCGCATAATGTGTATATGCAGACGCTGTATCTTATCCGTGATTACGAAAGGCTGAAGGATGAATACAATCAACTGCTGTATGCTTCGTCAATGCCATGCGACGGTCAGCCGAAGGGCAGCGGAGGCGTCGGCCGCCCCGCCGAAAACAAAGCTGTAATCCTTTCCGGAATAAGCACAAAAACAGACGCAGTCGAAAACGCACTTAAACAAATACCGGAGTGCTACAGAAAAGGAGTATGGAATAATGTGCTGTACGGGTGGAGATACCCTATAGACGCAGACGAACGGACGTATCGAACCTACAAACAAAGATTTATATACGCAGTTGCTAAAAAAATGCTGTTTATCGCATAAAAAAATATTTCAAAAATTTTTAAAGTCACCCACAGTGGGAAAAATTTTTCTGTTATACTTGTATCATGAGTTTAGTGTCGAACACAAATAGTCGGCGGTTGGGTTGGAGGGTAAATCAATGGCAAAAGAATTTGCAAAAGCTTTCTACAAGTCTAAAGCATGGAGACGGTGCCGTAAGGCATACATTGACAAGCGCGTAATGATAGACGGAGGAATGTGTGAAGAATGTCATAAGCAATTAGGTTATATTGTTCATCACAAAATTAAGCTGACATCAAAAAATATAAATAATCCGAACATTGCTTTAAATCTTTCAAACCTCGCATATCTTTGCAAGGATTGTCACGATGAAAACGAAGCTCATCCGTTTGTCAAACATTCAAAGCCGATATGTGAGTTTGATATGTTCGGTCAGCCGCTCCCCCCTATTTCGGAATCAGACGTTTAGCCGCGGGCACCGATTGGGGGACATATATATACATGCATGAAAGAATCGCATAAAGGGGGTTATAAAATAACTATGGCAGGAAAAACAGAAAGTACGAAAAATTTAAGCGAACTTAAAAAGATTTTGGGAACCATGGACGAAATCAGACAGCCGATTGCAAAGAAGCTTTACAAGCGATGCAAATTTATGGAATCTACATTAAATGCACTTGAGAAAAAAATCAAAGAAGAGGGTGCGGTTATTGTCAATGTAAACGGCAACGGTTTTGAGGTGAAGATGGAAAATCCGGCGCAAAAAAGTTACAGCACTTTAGTCGGGAAATATAATGCCGTTGTCAAAAATTTACTTGATATGATACCGAAAAACGAAGTAAAAGATGATGAATTTACAGAGTTTTTCATGAAAAAAAGAGGGTGATTTTATAACGGAATTTGAACTTTATTTCACCTCGCTGTATGACGGGAGAATAAATTCATGTGACAAAATGAAGCGAATTTCAGAGATACTTCTAAGCCGCTTTGCATGCCCGGATGAATTTCATTTTGATTATGATATAGCAAACGGGCACATTGAATTTATTGAAAAATTCTGCAAGCTTCCTACCGGAAAAACAGGAACACCGCTAAAGCTGGAGCTTTTTCAAAAAGCACGGTTGCAGGCGGTGTTTGGTTTTGTGGACGATAATAATCTGCGCCAATACAACGAAGTGCTGATAGTCGAAGGCAGAAAAAACGGCAAAACAACAGAAAATGCCGCTGTGGAAATTGACCTTCTGGCAAATGACGGCGAAGGCGCGCCGCAGATATATAACGTTGCTACAAAACGCGACCAGGCAATGCTCGGATTTAACGCAGCACACAAAATGATACGTCAGAGCCCGCTGTTAAGAAAGCACATAAGAAAAAGAGCGTCGGATTTATACATGGATTTGAACATGGGTTTTATAAAGGCGCTTGCGTCAAACACAAACAGCCTTGACGGTCTGGATGTTCACGGTGCGGTCATAGATGAGCTTGCGGCGATAAAAAACAGAGATATATACGATTTGGTTAAGCAGGCAATGGGGGCGAGAGTGCAGCCGTTGCTTTTTTGTATAACAACAAATGGATTTGTTCGCAACGGTATTTTTGACGCACAATATGAGTATTCCGAAACCATTCTCGAACATCCGGAAAATAACATACGTTTTCTGCCGTTCATATATGAGCTGGACTCAATAGATGAATGGGACAAAGAGGAATGCTGGATAAAAGCAAATCCGGGAATAGGTACGATTAAATCAATAGACTATCTGCGGCAAATGGTTCAAAAGGCAAAGGATGATTCATCATTCAAGCCGACCGTAATAGTCAAGGATTTCAACCTGCCGCAGACCGGTAATGCTGCATGGCTTTCTTATGAACAGCTTAACAATACAGAGCTTATTCCAAAGGACGCAGTTTTCAAATACTGCATAGGAGGAATGGACGCAGCCGACAGTGTGGACCTTGCGGCGGCAAAAGCTATATGCATGCGTCCCGGTGATCCGCACATGTATATTAAGTCTATGTACTGGCTTCCTCAATCTGTTCTGGACGAATATGAAAACAGAGGCAACCGTCAAGGAAGGGATTCCGTCCCGTATTCTCTCTGGAAAACACAAGGGTATTTACGCACCACGGAAGGCGGCAAGGTAGACAAGATGGTTTTTCTTGACTGGTTTTTGGAACTGCGGGAAAAAGAAGATATTTACCCGATGTATATCGGCTATGATCCGTGGCACATTGACGACAGTCTGCTGAGAGCGTTTCAGGCGTCTTTCGGTAAAAAATGCATGATACCGATACGGCAAGGTGTGTTTACACTTTCGCAGCCGATGAAGGATATGGAGCCTGATTTTGACAACAAGCTCTTTGTTTATGACAACAATCCGATTGACAAGTGGTGCCTGATAAACACAAATATACAGACCGACATAAACGGAAACATACAGCCTATAAAGGGATTGAATGCAACACAGCGCATAGACGGTACACTGGCGCTTATAGATGCATATGTGGTTTTGCAGAATAAGCGCGATGAATACAATGCGATTATGTAATTTACAGGAGATGAAAAGATGAATTTGTTTGAAAGAATAAAAAGCCGTTTCAGTGCGGCAAAAAAACGCGATCGGTTTCAGATGATTACCGAACACGGCCAAGGGTTTTATTCATGGAACGGGCAACTGTATCAAAGCGACCTGGTTGCTTCTGCCGTAAGACCGTTTGCTAAGGCAATAGGCAAGCTTGTTGCTGTGCATATATACGAAACGGAAAAAGAAATACTGAAAAACCCCCGTCCATACATAAGATTTTTGCTCGAAGAGCCCAATCCGTTCATGACTGGGCAGATGATGCAGGAAAAAGTGGCGAGTCAGCTTGCACTTAACAATAATGCATTTATATTAATAGTCCGCGATGATTTCGGACTGCCTGCCGAGCTGTACCCTATCCCGTGCACGTCTGCCGAGAAGGTTTATCTGAACAATGAGCTATATCTGAAATTCAGATATGCAAATGGAAAATCAAGTGTTTTTCCATACACGGAAATTATTCATCTGCGAAACGACTTCGTGAGTGATGATATTTTCGGCACAAGCCCTGCCGAGAGTCTGGCGGAGCTTATGGAAATAATTACGGTATCGGACCAATCCATAGTAAAAGCTATCAAAAACAGCTCTGTAATAACCTGGATATTACACTTTATGCAGGCGTTAAGACCGGAGGACGTAAAGGAAAATGTAAAACGTTTTACAAAAGATTACCTGGAGCTGTCAACAGATACATTCGGTGCTGCCGGTGTAGCCGGCGACTGCGAAATAAAAAGAGTCGAACCGAAGGATTATGTGCCTAACGCTCTGCATCAGCAAAACGCCGTCAAACGTGTGTATGCATTTTTTAATACAAACGAAAAAATCATTTACAGTACCTTTACCGAAGATGAATGGAATTCATACTACGAAGGTGTTATAGAACCGACAGCCATACAACTGTCGCAGGAATACAGCCGCAAGCTCTTTACACGCAGAGAGCGAAGCTGCGGCAATCAGATTTATTTTGAAGCGTCCAATCTGCAATGTGCAACCTTGAACACAAAGCTTGCACTTGTAGCTATGGTTGACAGAGGTGCGATGACTCCGAATGAATGGAGAAAAACGCTTAATCTGTCACCGATAGACGGCGGCGACGTGCCGATAAGACGGCTTGATACTGCGCCGACAGATGAAGGTAAAGGAGGTGATGGAATTGAGGATTGATATAAAGGGCTGCATAGTTCCGACCAATGACGCTGTTATCTATGAATATTTCGGGATTGAGCACACTTGTCCGAGGCAGGTTGTTAATCTGCTGAACAAATCGCCGGGTGAAACGATAGACGTATATATAAACTCCGGCGGCGGTGATGTATTCGCCGGCAGTGAAATATACAGCGCACTTCGCGAACGCGCCGCAAATGTGAAAATTCATGTCGTAGGACTTGCCGCAAGCGCCGCTTCGGTGATAGCATGTGCCGCACGCAGTGACATATCCCCCACTGCAATGCTTATGGTACACAATGTTTCCGGCGGTGCAAACGGTGATTATCACGTTATGGAAAAACATGCCGATGTCTTAAAAAAAGCAAACGAAACCATTGCGGCGGCATATTGTGAAAAATGCGGTATAAGCAAGGCTGAAGCGCTTGCATTGATGAACAGCGAAACATGGCTCACAGCCGAGGACGCGGTAAAAAAAGGTCTAATAGACGAAATATCCGCGCCCGGAGCAATAAGCCTTGTTGCCTCAGCATCGGGTATGCTGCCGCAGAGCGTCATTGAAAAAACAAGAAACATGCTTAACAAAACAACAGTCATGCAGAAAGAACAGGCTAAACTTAATTTACTTAAAAAGAGAGGATGTATTGATTATGTTTAAAAATTTTGAAGATTACAAAAACCAGAGAGAGGCACTTATTAACGCTGCACAGACAGCGCTTGAAAACGGAGATAACGAGGCATACACAGCAAAATTTAAGGCTGTGGAGGATTTGGACGCCGCTTTTGAAAATTTCAGGCAGGCGCAGGCAAATTTAAAGGCACTTAACGACAAAGCTCCGAAAATGCCCGAAAATTTATTCGGAAACATCGAAACAGAAAAAGTAGCTATGCAGAATGTCAGAATAAGCGACGATTACTACAACGCATTTTACAATTACTTAAGAGGCGAAGATATGACGCCCGGACAGCTTTCGGCATTTGAAGAAACAAACGGTTTTTCGGCCGCAATAAAAACAACGTCAACCGAATCGGCCGCCGTTCCGGTGCAGACGCTTGATAAAATATGGGATTTGTGTGCTGAGCAGCACAGCATATTAGGCGACATTGATATTCGCAGAACAGGCGTTGTAATAAGAATTGTAAAAAGAAAAGCCATTACTTCCGGAAAAGCAAAGAAAGTAGCAGAAGGTACAGCAAACACAAATCTTGCCGACACTAAGGTTACAGTAGACCTTACAGGAAATGATTTTTCGGCAACGGTTGAACTGTCATATGCTGCCGCTAAGATGTCAATACCGGCTCTTGAGGATTTCCTGGTTAAAGATTTGGCAGACCAGCTCAGCGAGGCAATGAGTGAGGATGTTATAAGTTCGATAGAAACGGATCTTCCCGAAAGCAACAAAATGACATCGGCATCAACAAGCACATATACATATGGGGAATTATGTACTCTTTTCTCAAAATTAAAGCGCTGCAACGGCTTTGTTGCTTATGTGAACAACGAAGTACTTTATACTCAGCTTGTTTCCATGACGGACACAACCGGCAGACCATTATTCCAGCCTAACATGCAGGCTGACGCGCAGGGTTCCCTTTTGGGCGCAAAAATAAAAATTGAATCTTCTGTTAAGGGCAATAAAATTCTTGTAGGAGATCCGAAACGCGTAATTGCAAACGTAATCCAGGATGTAATGATTGAAACCGACAGGGATATTAAAACGCACACAGTTATACACAGCGGATATGCAAGAATGGAAGCGGCGCTTATAGATGATTGTTCATTTGCAGAAATAGACCTTGCAACCGCTACGGCCGATACGCCCTCCGGAAATAACTGATGCATAAACCGGCAAAGGAGATGTGCAGATGCTTGAAACAATAAAAAAGGCTCTCAGAGTATCGCATGACAGGCTTGACGACGATATACAGCTTAATATAGACGCTGCCATGTATGACATGAACAGAGTCGGCATTGATATATCAGACGGTACAAATCCGCTTGTAATAAAGTGTACGGAGCTTTATTGCAAGTGGATTTATAACTACAATGAGCGTGCCGACGAATGGTACAAGGCATACGAAAAGCTGAGAAACGCCATGGCGCTCTGCCGGGAATACAGGGAGAAAAGCAATGAATGATATATGTTTTCTCATGTCGGCAGAGTATTACAAAGACCGCCGCGGAAATCAAAAAAAGGAATACAAGCGGCGCGAGGTGTTTTGCAAAATCAAGCCTGCGGGCAGCATCGAGTTTCACCGCGCGGCGCAAAACGGTCTGAAAGCCAAGTACAAGCTTGAAATGTGGAAAGACGAATACGAGGGCGAAAAGCATGTGAAATATAATTCCGAGGTGCTGACGGTTTACAACACGCAAACCGTCGGCGACCTTATTATTCTTTATCTGGAGGAAAGGAGCGGAGCCGATGGATGACAATGTGAGAGTAACTGTCAGCGAATTAAGAAAAGCTGTAATCAGCGAGCTGGAAAATTACAGTTCGGAAGCGGTTGAAACAATAAAAAAGGTTGTTCGCGAAGTCGCAAACGAGGCTTACGATGACTTAAGAACGAATCCGATTATACCAAAAAAGACAGGAAGATATGCAGCAAGTTTCAAAATCCGTCTTAAAAATCACAGAGATTCTGAGAGTATCGAAATCTACAATACAAGAGGGCAAGTTACAGATCTTCTTGAAAAAGGACACGTCAGAGCGGTTGGTGAATTTGCCGAACATAAATACGAAACAAACAAAAAAACCAAAAAAAGAACAAAAACGAAACAACTAACCGGAAAAACTCAAACTCATACAAAAAGTGGCCGCACCCGTGCCTATCCCCACTGGAAGCATGCCGAAGAAATAGCAAATACCCTGCCGGACAGAATCAAGGAGGCGCTCAAATGACACTTGAACAGTTATATGATATGCTGTCAAAAACCTCTTTTGCGGTTTATTACAGCTCATTTGAGGGCGAGCCCGACACAATCCCGTATATTATATATTATGAGGCAGGCAGACGGCAAATACTGGCAGATGATGAAATTTACAAGGAATTTAAAATTATACATGTTACCCTTTATACCCGTGAAAAGGACGCTGCCGCAGAACGCAGACTTGAAAAAAGGCTTCGCGGCAGCGGCATAATTTACAGTTTTAAAGATTACGGAGCAATTCCGGAAGAGGAATTGTATCAGGTAGAATATGAATTTGAAATACAGGAGGATTAATAAAATGGAAAAGGAAAACAAAATAAGATACGGTTTAAAAAATGTTCATGTGGCAATAGTTGACGAAAGCGATCCGACAGCCGTTACATACGGTACACCGCACCGCATACGCGGAGCCGTATCATGGGTGGCAAAGTCGAAATTCGAAAGAACCGCCATAGCTGCGGATGACGATCCGGAATATGCAATTATAGAGGACAACCAGGGCTATGACGGCGAACTGGAGCTTGAAACACTTGACGATTTTATGCAGAAAGACGTCCTCGGCATGGTTGCGGACAAAAACGGTATTCTTACTGAATCGGCAAACATGAAAACAAAGGCGATTGCCTTGTTATTTGAGTTTGACGGCGACGTCAAGAAAACAAGACATGCAATGTATCGCTGCCGTGTGTCAAAGCCGGATGAAGAAAGCAGCACCAAAGGCGAAAAAACAGATCCGAAATCAACCAAACTTTCAATGCTGTGCACTGCCGCAAAAGATACCGAGCTGATAAAGTCAAGTGTAAAGCAGGGACAAACACCGTATGAAAACTGGTTTGATTCGGTATATGTTCCGGAATTTACCGAATCTGCAGATGCACAAACGCAGGCCGCAGAAGTTTCGAATAAGTCAAAATCAGTAAAATAGATGTTCACAAAAGGCGGAGAGAAAATCTTTCCGCCTTTTTGGTGTAAAGAAAACAAGACTATCAGGAGTGAAAACGAATGGAAAAAATCATTGAAATTGACGGACAGAAAGTAAACATGAAAGCAACCGCCGCAACACCGCGCAAATACCGCATAATGTTTCGGCGTGACATTATGAGCGACATGGTGACTCTTTCAAAATCACTTAAAAACGCTGAAAGCGGCGAGGCCGAATTTTCAAGAATGGACCTCGAAATATTTGAAAACGTCGCCTTTATCATGGCAAAACAGGGCGGAAGCAAAGCCGCTGACATAGACGAATGGCTTGATAATTTTAAAATGTTTGACATTTATACCGTCCTGCCTCAAATTCTGGAAATGTGGAACATAGAAACGGAAACGCTGATTGATTCAAAAAAAAACTTGCAAAAAGTAATCGGCAGCTGACAACTCCGTTATTCATGCTGAGGGCGATTGAGCTGGGGATTTCGGTATCGGATCTGGATTTGCTGGATATAGGCATTGTAATGGATATGTTCACAGAGAAAATAAACGACAATTGCGAACCGGAAGAAACAGTTAAGGAAGCCTCCCAGGATGATTTCGACAATTTCTAAAAGGATGGTGAGAAAATGGCAGACAAAATAAAAGGAATTACTCTTGAAATCGGCGCAGACGCTGCCGGAGTTAAAAAAGCTCTGAAGGATGTTGACAAAGAAATAAAAGGCACATCGAGCGAGCTTAAACAGGTTAACCGTCTGCTGAAGCTTGATCCGAAAAATACAGAGCTTCTCGCACAGAAACAGGAGCTGCTTGCAAAGGAAATTTCAAGCACGTCCGACAAGCTGGAGGCTATGAAAAAAGCAAAAGCAGACCTTGACGAAAAATCAAAAAACGGTACAGAAGTAAACCGAGAGCAATATCGGTATTTGCAGAGAGAGATTGCATATACCGAGCAAAAACTCGGCACACTCGAAAAGCAAGCCAAAGAAACGTCTGAAGCTATGAGCATGAAATACAGCACCGCAGAAATAAAGGAAGCTAAAGAAAACCTTGAGGAATATGGCGAACAGTTAAAAGGCGTAGGCGAAAAAGCAAAAGGAGCTTTCGCCGCTGTAGGTGTTACCGGTGCGGCTATCAGCTCCGGCGGTGCATATGCCGTAAAATTCAGCAGCGACTATACAAAAGCGCTCAACGGATTCATTGCAAAGTCCGGCATTGCCGAAAGTAAAGCAAACGATTTCGATAAGGTTATGGCAAATATATATAAAAACAACTACGGCGAGGATCTGAACGACATTGCCGAAGCAATGGGAACAGTAGCTCAAAATGCCGCCGATATAAGTCCTTCAAACATTGAAGAGCTTACAACAAATGCCTTGATTTTAAGAGATACATTCGGTTATGACATTTCCGAAACAATGAGAGCTGTAAATATGCTTATGGATCAATTCGGGTTGAGCGGCAAAGAAGCGTTTAACCTTGTTGCACAAGGGGCACAATACGGCCTTGACAAAAACGGGGACTTGCTCGACAGTATCAACGAATATTCCGTACATTTCAAACAGTTGGGTTTTGACGCCGATGAGATGTTTAATTCACTTGTAAACGGTGCATATTCCGGAACGTTTTCGGTAGACAAGCTCGGTGATGCAGTGAAGGAGTTCGGAATAAGAGTCAAAGATAATTCCGACGGCACAAAAGGAGCGTTTAAAACCCTCGGACTGAATGCAACAGATCTGACAAAAAAATTCAACGAAGGCGGCGAAGAGGGCAAAAAAGCATTTCAGCAGGTTACAACCGCTTTGTTTGAAATGAAAGACAAAGTAAAGCAAAACGAGGTAGGAGTACAGCTTTTCGGAACCATGTGGGAGGATTTAGGTGCTGAAGGCGTTGCAGCCCTGACTGATTTAACAGGTGAAATAACCCGTACACAAAATGCCCTTGACGGTATAAATAACGTAAAATACAACGACATCGAAAGTGCGGTAGGCGGAATAAAAAGGTCATTGGAAATAGATGTTATTAAACCTGTCGGTGAAAGCCTTATTCCTCTTGTCGAAGAAATAATCAAAACCATAAAAACAAAAGCGCCGGAAATAAAAAAAGCTATACAGGATATAGCAAAAAAGTTTTTGGAATTTGGTAACTGGATTTTAAACAAAGGTGAAACAACCGCTAAAATTATAGCTTCTATAGCCGCCGCTTTTGTAGCGGTCAAGACAATAAACGCGATTACAGAAACAATAAAAGCTTTCAAAGCCTTAAATGTGATGCTAAGCGCTGCCAAAGCAAAAGTAGTCGCGCTTAACGTGGCACAAAAAGCACAGGCGGCCGTAACTAAAATTGTGACTGCGGCACAGTGGCTGTGGAATGCCGCGGCAAGCGCAAATCCTATAGGCATTATAATTGCCATTATTACCGCCGCAATCGCAACGGTTGTACTGTTATACAACAAATGCGAGACTTTCCGCAACGCTGTAAATAATATGCTTGAAGGCATACAAAAAGGATTTTCTGCTGCCTGGGAAGGTATAAAGCTTGTGTGGAGCGCAGCAAAAGACTTTTTTAAATCGGTATGGGAAGCCATTAAGGGCATTTTTTCTTTTGAAAAGGATGTTCTTGTTGCTTATTTCCGTGATGCCTGGGAAGGTATAAAGCTTGTGTGGAGTGTAGCAAAAGACTTTTTTAAATTAATATGGGAGAACATTAAAACCGTATTTTCCGTTGTCAAATCTGTGCTTACAGGTGATTTCAAAGGCGCATGGGAAGGCATTAAACAAATCTGGAACAACACAAAAGAGTTTTTCGCCGGAGTTTGGAAAAAAATAAAATCCGCCTTTAAAGCAAGCGAGATGAAAGATATAGGTGTAAAGCTCTTAAAAGGTCTTTGGAACGGAATAAACGATACTGTTGATTGGCTCAAGAAAAAAGTTAAGGGAGTCGTAGACAAAATAAAATCGTGGTTCACGGGCAAGGAAGGATTTGACGAACATTCACCTTCAAAGTGGGCGGAAAAAGTCGGTAAGTTTGTAATGGAAGGTCTGGCAAACGGTGTAACAAAAGATATGTCTGCCGAAGAGGCTTTTGAAAAGAAAATAGCAAACCTTAAAAATTTTATATCCGAAAACCTTACGGAAATACAAAACGATATTGCAAATAAGCAAAACAGCTTTTCAAGTAATTTAAAAAACAAAGCAAGTCTGTATGACGAATACAAGATTACAATTGCCGATGAAACGCATGAGGGCATTAAACTGAAAGACTGGACGAAAGACCTCGAAAAGCTCACCTCTTACAGTTCAAAACTGAGCGGCATTGAACAGCGGCTCCGCTCGCTGGGCGGCGACGCAGAACTTGACAATACATTTTTGCAGCTTATACGCGACATGGGTATGGATGGTGAAAAGTACATAGATGTGCTTATCAATGCCGACGACAGTCAATTTGCAGAGTATATTGACGGATTCAGAATGTATCAGCAGGAAGCCGAGGCAGTGGCAGAAAAAACATATGCTACAGAATCGGCGCAGTTGAAAAAAGGATTTCTGGATGAAGTTGGCGGCTCCATAGACAGCATTGTTGCCGCGTTCGGTGATGGCGGAGCAGACAGTGCAAAAGCTTTCGGAGCAAACTTTTTAAGTCAGATTCAATCGGTTTTGCAGGAGGCGGCAAACTCGATACAGTCATTTGCAACGGTCGTAGACGTAAGCGGAAATTTAACGGCGCAATCCGGTACAAGCATAAGCAATACGAACAACAACAAAAACATCTCTATAAACATAAAAAATACCGGAAATACAAGCACGGCGTATCAGCAGCGGCTTGAAACTGAAAAAATGCTTGATAAGCTTGCATTACAGGGGGTTTTGTAATGATATGCAGATATATTCAGATAGGCAATATCCGCATAGGAAAAATGCATAAATATCTTTTTGAAAACATTGAGGGCTTGAGTGACGGTGAGGTTACAAGGCAAGAAACAACATACAGCGGCATAGACGGTGCCGAGTATTCAGAAATGCTCTTTACACCGAGAAATATCAAAATCAGCGGTACAATCATAGCGGAGACCGTTCCGGAGCTTATGAGACTGAAATCTGTCCTTATTTCCGTGTGCTCGCCAAAGGCAAAGGTTGACTGTTATTATTACGACGGTCTGCATGCAAAATATTACTTTTCCGCGTTGCCCGACAGCTTGCCGACGTTTGCAAAGAGAAACAAAACGACAATGGAATATATCATCAATCTGACGGTTCCGGGTTTTTACATATTTGCTGAAAAAACAGAGGCGGTACTGCTTGCAAAAATGGTGCCGCTTATTGATAAAAATTCCGTATGGCCCGCAATACTTTCACACCGCGAAAAGAAAACGGTGGTTAAAAACAAAGGGCATGTGCCGAGTTATCCGAAGTTTGAGCTGTATTGCAATGAACCTAACGAAAGCGCAATTATAATCAAAAATGAAACAACAGGAAGAAAATGCAAGATAGATTATACAATGTCTGAGGGCGAAACAATAACAGTCGATATGGAAAACATGCTTGCGTACAGTTCCGAAGGAAACACTCTTTTAAACGAGGTTGACTATAGCAATGCTTTCTGGGCGTTGGAGCCGGGCAACAATGCAATAACGGTAAACACGCGGAACATACAATGCATGCTGTATCACCGTGACAGATTTACGGGGGTGTGACAAGGTGTATATAATGATTCGCGACAAAAAGACCTTTGCCAGAAAGAGAGTAATTAACAAAATTTCATCGGTAATCATAAAGAAAAGCCTGTATGATGTGGGAAGTATCGAAATAACGCAGCCTATATCAATAGATGTGGATATAGACGATATAGTCGAAATCGGGAATACCGGAATATTCGGTATAGCCGAGCAGATAGACGGAATGAATGAAACAAGCGTTAAGGTTTACTGCTACGATTTAAAAGGACTTACGCATCAGCGATATGTTGCAGAGGAAATAACGCTTAAAAACATGCTGCCCGAAGCTATGCTTTATGAAATGGCGGTAAGGTTCTTTAAAACCGGTGACCGCAACATTGAAAATCTCACCGTCAATGCGTCCGAAAGCGCAAGCGATACAACCATAGATGAGTACACTTTCGGAACAGGATATTTGAACGAGGCATTAAATACATTCTGTCAAAAATACGATATTGGTTATGATATTAATTTCGCGGCGGAAAAGCTTAATTTTAATATAATCGTTCCGAAGTATAACAGCAAATGCGTATTCGCAAGGCGTTACGGAAGCGTTAACGATATTTCAATGAGTAGGTCTCAGTATGATTATGTAAATACCGTATATGTTCAAACCGATGACGGTGCAAAAATTGTCGGCGAGAGTGCGAAAGGCATTGAGAGATTTGAGGGATATTCAGACAGAGAGGCTGACACAGACAATTACAAATCCGAGCACGGCACAACCGAAACATTAAAATGCACGGCAAACGGCAGATACACATACGGTACGGATTATCAATTGGGCGATTCGGTAAATGTGATGTACGGCGAATATGTTACACGCAAAACAATATCGGAAATTGAAATTGTTTACGAAAACGCAGTACATACCGTTATACCGACATTCGGCGATGTGAAACAGAATCCTATCAAAAAACTTTTACGAGGTGATAAAAAATAATGTTGAAAACATACTTTACGGATGACAAGACATATTCTGCCGAGGATTTCAACACTGCAATATCGTGTTTGTTTTCTTCGGGAATAACAGGAAGTTCAGACGGCGACAATGTGATTGACAGCGTTAACAGCGCAGTATCAGAGGCTGTAAGCTCCGGTGTGGATATTAGTTTTGACAAAAGCTGCCGAGTTTTAAAAACAGACGGAAAATACAAAATCAATTCCGGAGTATGCATATGTCCCGGCGGTGCAATTTTATTCATAGACGGGATATATGAGCCCGGCACACAGCCTCAGCCGGGAAATTATGTATATGTAGAACATAATGTACTTCACAATACGGTTGAAATCGTTGTCTCGGATACTGCCGGCGGCGAAAGCAGTGTACCGCTTGCGAAAATCAATGCGGACGGAACGGTCGAAGACAGGCGCGTTTTTGCTTCGGCAAAGGTAGGGCTTACTTCAGCAAATCAATACAAGCAGGCAGACAACATAAGCGTGAAATACTATACGTCACACTCGATCGCGGTTGCAAACTGTACCGAGATAAACGCAGGGTTTGCCGGCTTTAAATATGTGTACATAGACGCTGATTCCGCTGACGGACACACTGAATTGATTGATATATCCGACTGCAAGGAACATCAGTTTGGCACCAGCGCCAACGGTAAGACGCAGTATATAAAAAAGCAGGGATCAAAGCTGCTTGTATACGGCGTGCGAAGCAACGGAGAACGAACCTATGAAAAATCATTTTTAATACTGTAAAGGAGGAGCAAGATGTACAAGGACATAAACATTAAATACAACCGCGACTACGCACATTACACTAATGTTGTGTTAGTTTCCGGTGATGTAAATGCGTACCGCATATCATTTGACACGCCATGGGATTTGACGGGCTGCACATTTAAGGTTACATGCAGACGTGCTGACGACGCTATTGTTACCGATATAGGAGAAGCGGGCGGCAGTGAAGCGACATACATAGTAGCAAACAGCATGTATTCGATTGCAGGCGATATTGCATTTCAGTTAACGCTGATAGACGGTAACGGCACCGTTCTTACCGCCTGCGAGGTTTCCGCATGCGTTGTTGAGGGTAACGGCGAGGGGATACAAGCTGAAAATCTTACGCCGGTGCTTGACAGCGTACTCATAAACGTAGCAAAAATAAACACGGCGCTGGAGGAGCACAAGGCAGACAAGGACAATCCACACGCTGTCACGAAGGCGCAGGTCGGGCTTGAGAATGTAGACAATGTAAAGCAGGCGGCAAAAGCAGATTTTGACGCGCACACATCAGCAGCGGTATTAGACCACCCGGACGGTTCGGTTACGGAGGGTAAAATTGCTGACGGTGCAGTTACTGAAGACAAAATACTCAGCGGAGCTGTGACAGCTGATAAAATTGCTGACGGAGCAGTAACAGGAAACAAATTGGCAGAATCAAGCATTGAAGAAACACATTTAAAAGAAGATGTGAAAAAGATGTTAATTCCGACAATTAAAATTACCGACAGTGACAGCTCCGGCAGCATTTACAAAAGTCTGTATATTTACGATTGTGACGGCGGATGTGTTGTAATTCCGGGTATTGTTATCGATGGCAGTGATGAAGAATGGATGTATAGCGGTGACGCACATGCGGGGCTGTTCCGCGTTGTATACACAAACGGCTCCCAGCATATTGAGGGTATTCTGGAACAGGTGTTCGATGACAACAATAATTTCATACAGATTCTGACGGTGGGAACAACAAAGAAATACAGAAATCTCGGCACGATTACCGCCGGCAATGAAGTTTATCCGCCTGCCTCATGGAGCGATATTATTACAACTGCTGTTGACGGCGCTGCTATCAAAGACGGCACTGTTGATGAAAACAAGTTAAATGCTGCATTAAAAACGAAGCTGAACGGCAAGGCAGACAAGGGTACGAAACTGTCTGACTACGGGATAGCTGACGCATATACAAAGAGTGAAACCGATACAAAGCTTGATGCCAAAGCAAATGCAGATGATGTGTATACAAAAACGCAGACGGATACAAAGCTTGATGCCAAAGCAAATGCAGATGATGTGTATACAAAAACGCAGACGGATACAAAGCTTGACGCTAAAGAAAACGTTGCAAACAAGGTTACGGAAATTTCCGATACTTCAACGAATGAACAATATCCGAGCGCTAAAGCTGTAAATGATATTGTAAAAGCGGCAAAAACAGCGGCAAACAGCACTTTTGCAAATGCACTCAAAGGGAGCGCAAGCGGTGAAAATGCAGTAAGAATAGACGACAGCTCACCTATTGAGCACGAAATGAGTGTTAAGGTAAGCAGCAAAAACCTTATTCCGTATCCGTATGCGGAAACCACAAAAACCGTCAAAGGTGTCACATTTACGGATAACGGCGATGGCTCAATTACTGTAAGCGGAACAGCAATAGGTTATGCTTCTTTTACAATTAGCAGCGCGTTGCCGCCTTCACCACTGACTGTTGTTCCCGGAGCAACGTATACATTTTCATCCCTCGCTGACAGCGCAGAAAATATTATATACTCAATAACTGAAACAAACAACCAAGAATCGATAACAGCTTATACATGTGAACCCAATAAAAATTTCACGTTTACAGTTTCCAAGAACACTAACTCCTTGTCAATAGTTATAAAACGGAAAAGCGACGGCATAGAGTGCAAAGGAACTTTTTATCACCACATGCTCGAACTCGGCGCGACAGCTACAGAATATACACCGTACATTTCAGATTTGAGTTCCGTTACGGTAAGTATGTGCGGTAAGAATTTAATACCCGCTGTCACAGTTTCTAAAACATCAAACGGACTGACCTTCACTTCACAAAGTGATGGAACAATAATTATAAATGGAACGTGTACGAGCCCTTATTATTTAGCATTGGGCACATTTAATGTTTTAAAAGGCGAACAATTTACTGTGCATTCGTCTGTTCCCAGCAACGTGACAGAAAAGGAATATCAGTTTTATTTGAGTGGTCGCACCACAGGATTAGCGAGTTTATACGCAATTACACAATCGGGTAGAACATACAATCCGCCAATTAGCGGCGAATATGCCATTCTGTTTTACGTAGCCGTTGGTCAAACCTTCAACAATTTCAAATTGTCGTATCAGTTAGAGCTTGGCGCAATCAAAACTACTTATGAGAGTTATAAAGCGCCTAAGACAAACACACCGTCCGCTGACGGAACAGTTACAGGAATTGAAAATATTTATCCGACAACAACGCTGTTGTCTGATATAGACGGCGTTATAATCGATGTGGAGTACAACCGCGACATAAACAAAGCTTTTGAGGAATTGAAAAATGCAATTTTATCACAGGGAGGAAATGTATAATGTTTAATTACAGAAATTTTTTAATGACAGGATTTAAGGACGCAATAGGCAAAATGGCGGATTATCAGATTATTTTAAACGCTAACGGTTTTTACGAAAAGGGTGTTTTAACCGAGGAGGATTTAGCGGAGCTTCAGACCTTGATTGAAGCAAAAAATGCGCCTGTCGAGGTGGAAACAATCGGGCAGGAAGCCGGAGAATAACGGAGGGTACATTATGATTGAAAAATACAGCAGAAAAAAGCACGGAAACAAAAAGCTTTCCGCAAATTTTTGTGTGAAAGAGTTTGCATGCCATGACGGAAGCGACTGCATACTTATTGACACGGAGCTTGTAAAGCTTCTGCAGAGAATAAGAGAGCACTTTGGAAAGCCGGTTACAATTAACAGCGCATACAGAAATGCCGCCTACAACAAAAAAGTAGGCGGTGTGTCAAATTCGCAGCATACCAAAGGCACGGCGGCCGACATTGTCGTAAAAGGTGTTACACCGAAAGCCGTGGCGCAGTATGCGGAGTACCTTATGCCAAACAGCGGCGGTATAGGAATATACAGTTCCTTTACTCATGTTGACACAAGGGCAAAGCGGTCACGCTGGCAGAATTACGGCACGGAAAAAGCGGTATCGGGATTTTACGGTTATACGGAAAGCGAGGACAAAGGCATGGCTAAATATCACATAGAGGGCACTACTCACATTATAGAGATTGAACCAAAAAACATATGGGCGGTCGAAACGCAGAAGGTTACAAATCAGACGCCGTATAATAATTTTGTAAATTCCGTGTTTTTTATGGCACAGGCAGACGGCACGGTATATCCGCAGGGGATAATGGTAAACGGCGGTAAGGTACTTTGCAACAATCCTACGCACGATAAGCCTGTTTCCACGCTTATTGTACACGGTGCAAATGATGTGGAGCTTAAAAAGGTAACCGACATCACAAAAGAGAAAAATGTGTGGTTTGCAGTATCGGGATACGGCATATATCCTTACATAACGGCGGAGCAGGAGGGCTTTACAGGAAAGTTTTCCGATGTCACGCGCGCGACAAACCGCCCTATAATCGGTTATCGGAAGTGGGATAACAAAATTGTTATCGCAGTAAGGGCAAATTCAAACGCACAGAGAGCGCACGAAACGGCTAAAAACCTCGGTCTTGACTTTGCAATTTCACTTGACGGCGGCGGCTCAACCACGCTTAAAGTAAACGGCACATACAAGTTTAAGGGCGACGGCAGAAAGCTTTTCGGCGGTCTTATCTGGTGTTAAGGAGGTAAGGAAAATGGAAAAAGTAATTGCAAAAATAAATACATTGTGGGCGGCAGCAATAACGCTGCTCGCCTCCGCATTTGGCGAATACTGGTACTTATTCGTTGCATTTCTTGTTTTGAATATGGTCGATTATGCAACCGGAATAATCAAAGCGAGATTTTCACACACGGAAAATTCAAACAAAGGTGCAAAGGGCGTTGTAAAAAAAGTCGGGTACTGGGTTGTTATCGCCCTTGCCTTCTTCATAGCGCTGTCGTTTGAGTCAATGGGAAAAACAATAGGAATAGACCTCGGCTTTACACAGCTTCTCGGCTGGCTTACGCTTGCTACATTTTTGATAAATGAGATACGGTCCATACTGGAAAACCTCGTTGTCATAGGCGTGGACGTGCCTCAGTTTCTGATTAAAGGACTTGAGGTCGCGGCTAAGGCTGTGGAGGATGAAACGAAAGATAGTAATTAGAGTTTAATTGTATGTCAACAGGTATGTTCTAATTCATCGGCGCATTCGCCCGAAAGTGCGACGGTAATGTGTTTTTTTATTTCCTCGCAGAACAACAGAAGAGAAGAGTCGACATCTGCCATTCCCGGCAAGTCTCTTGCATCCACCGCCGCATACAGCGCTTTTGCCAATGCCGGAGTGTCCAGAACAACTGTTGTGTGGTCGCTGCCGAGATATTCCTGCATGATTTTGATATACATTTCGTCTGAGTTTGGCTGGAAGTGGCTTTTCTTAAAGAACTTTTCGTTATCTCTGTAAGTAACGGAAAATGTCCTGAGTCTTTCTCCGCGCTTTTTAAAATATTTTGCCGCAACCGATGAAATAATGCTTGAATCAAGTCCGCCGGAGAGGAAGGTTCCTATAGGCACATCGCTTACAAGCTGTCTTTCTATTGCATCGGTTATTAAAAAGCGTACCTTTTCTACAGTCTGTTCTATATTGTCTGTGTGCGGTTTTGCGGTTACTTCCCAGTATTTGCGGATTTTAAGCCCGTCGCTTCCGAAGGTTGCCAAGTGTCCTTGTTTCAGCTCCTCGACACCTTTAAAAACTCCGCAGCCGGGAGTTCTTCCCGGGCCTATAAGCATTAATTCCGATATTCCATTTATGTCGATTTCCGCTTTGATTTCGGGATGCTTGAAAAGCGCTTTCAGCTCGGAAGCAAAGACAAGACGTCCTCCGTCAAGTTTGTAAAAAAACGGTTTTACTC
The DNA here is from genome assembly GCA_934481345.1 of uncultured Clostridia bacterium. Classification (GTDB taxonomy): domain Bacteria; phylum Bacillota; class Clostridia; order UMGS1810; family UMGS1810; genus CAKSIN01. The sequence continues at coordinate 41,251 of CAKSPF010000007.1, read as the reverse complement.
CCATAGGATCTCTTGCCATAAAAAGTGTTTCGGTATTTTCGTTCCAGACTGCAAATGCGAAAATTCCGTTAAACATATTTACGCAGTTTTCGCCGTAATGTATATATGCTTTCAGTACGACTTCTGTATCCGAACTTGTGTTGAATACAATTCCTTTTTGCTCCAATTCCGTTTTAATTTCATTTGTATTGTACAGCTCGCCGTTGTATACGATAGTGTATATGGTGCCGCCGTTTACGCATGACATCGGCTGTTTTCCGCCGTCAATATCTATGACTGCAAGTCTTGAGTGCAGCAAAACGGCATGACGGGCACTGTATATACCGTCATCATCGGGACCGCGTCTTTTTAATGCCGCAATCATTGCATGATGATATTCGCTCGGAACAACGTCGTTGTAAATATTTATTTCACCGCCTATTGAACACAAAAAAATCACCTCTTTTCAGTATATGACGTCATAGTTTTTTTGATACATTTTAGGAATTTATATGAGGCAATATAAAAAATATATTTTCCGTACACTGTTTACATTTGATATGTTTTTGTGATATAATCAATACAACAGGAAAAATGAGGTAAGGGAGCGCTGCTCCCGAAAATACAACCGTTTTGGAGGGGTAGTACATGACGCAGAAAGAGATTGCATTAAAGCAGCATTATGACTGGAAAGGAAAAATCGAAGTTATATCAAGAACACCTATAAAAACCAAGGAACAGCTTTCGGTAGCGTATACACCGGGAGTTGCCGAGCCGTGCCTCGAAATAAACAAGAATTATGATAAATCCTTTGAACTCACAAGACGCTGGAACATGGTAGCTGTTATAACTGACGGTACGGCTGTTCTGGGCCTGGGAGATATAGGTCCGGAGGCAGGTATGCCGGTTATGGAGGGTAAATGTGCGCTTTTTAAAGAATTTGCCGATGTTGACGCATTTCCGCTGTGCATACGTTCAAAGGACGTAGATGAAATCGTAAGAACGATTTATTTGATTTCGGGAAGTTTCGGCGGTATTAATCTGGAGGATATAAGCGCTCCGAGATGTTTTGAAATAGAGAAAAAGCTGAAAGAAATCTGCGATATTCCCGTGTTCCATGACGATCAGCACGGAACTGCAATTGTAGTGGGCGCGGCGCTTATAAATGCCGTTAAATGTGCCGGCAAAAAGCTTGACGGCATAAAATGCGTAATAAACGGCGCAGGCTCGGCAGGAATTGCGATTGCCGAACATCTTATGAAACTCGGTATAAAAAATCTTATTCTTTGCGATAAGTTCGGAATCATATGCGAGGGTATGGAGGGACTAAACCCTGCACATGAGAAAATAAGCAAGGTGACAAACAGAGATAAGCTGACAGGTTCTCTTGCCGATGCAATCAAGGGCGCAGATGTGTTTATCGGTGTTTCGGCGCCGAATATCCTAAAACCCGAAATGATAAAATCAATGGCTGACAAATCAATCGTGTTCCCGATGGCAAATCCCGTACCGGAAATCTTTCCGCAGGACGCATTGGACGCAGGCGCATTTATTGTAGGAACGGGAAGATCCGATTTTCACAATCAGATAAACAATGTGCTGGCATTTCCGGGAATATTCAGAGGTGCGCTCGATGTAAGAGCAAAGAGCATAAATGATGAAATGAAAATGGCGGCTTCATACGCTATAGCATCGCTCGTGTCGGAGGATGAGCTTAGCCCGGAATACATCATTCCGCCCGCATTTGACCCGAGAATCGGAAAAACCGTTGCCGATGCAGTGGCAAAGGCTGCGCGTGACAGCGGTGCGGCACGAAAATAACGTTTTTTAGCCCTTAATTTCACGAAAAAAGTACTTTTTTCGTGAAAAAATATTGACATTGAATTTCAATTATGTTATATTACAGGTGAGGAAGTGATACTATGGAAAATTTAACAGAGCTCATTGCGAGCGAAATCAAAAAACAGTATAAGAGTGTAAGAAGGTTTGCTATGCATATCGGCATACCCCAGACAACACTTTTCAGCGTACTGAAAAACGGTATAAGCGGTACGGCTTTTGATACTGTTGTTAAAATTTGTCAGACCCTGGGCATCAATATCATTAACTACCAGTCACCCGTAAAAATCGACGACGAAGTTTTGGACATTATCCAAAAATATAATTTCCTTGATGAAATGGGTATGCACACAGTAAAACTCATTACAGACGCTGAGTATATTCGCTGCTCTGAGGGAAAAATGCCCGAGATAGCACCGCGTATAGCTGCATTCGGCGGAGCTTTGGCAGATAACGACAACAGTTCCAAAAATGTACAGGATGCATTAAGAAATATAAGGGACGGCGAATAACTCTAATACTTATGAAACACATTCAAAATATTGCTTTCAATATACTTAAAAATTTACAGACATATGATATTTCCGTTGATGAACTTAAAGAAGTTATTGCACAGCATGGGTATACGGTTGTTGAGTATAACAAGACATCGAACAGCAAAAATGTAGAACTCATTTTGAATGATCTTCATTTAAAGGATTACAGCAGAACGGTTAATGCGTTTGCATATGCCGACAAAAGCAGCAGAATAGTTTTTGTACATAATGGTCTCTCGGACAGTGAGACCATTATTTTGCTTGCACATGAGGCCGGTCATATTCTTTTGGGTCATATGACAGACTCAAACGGCATCTGCGGTACGGATATTACCTTTGAAAATGAAGCAAATGAATTCTCGCATTATCTTATTCATCCGGGTTTTTCGGCAAAGCTTAAATTGTTTTTGGAATTTAACAAAAAAATGATTGCACTTATATGTGCGATTCTGATTTCAGCGGTTGTAATATCGGTTTCGATTTATAAGGCAGTGGAAATAAATATTAAAAACAAAAATGTTCAGTCCTCAGACACTTCATACAGTGAAAACGGTGATGAGGTCTATGTGACGGAGAGCGGAAACCGTTATCATCATAGCTGGTGTACATATATAAAGAACAAAGAGGGTTTAAAAAAGCTGAGTATTGATGAAGCGGAAATAAGATACCAGCCGTGTAAAGTATGTTTTCCGGAAAAATCGGAGTAAAGCCTTTCAAGGACGACAAGTTGAAAAGGCTTCAATTTTTCAAACGTAAGGTATATCGTGTTCGAATCCCGTTTGCCTAAAGTGAAAAACAACAGAATTGCGGTATGTCTATTTAAAAAATAAAGCTGTGCTTGCCTATAGTTGCAAACACAGCTTTTTTAATTTTACATTTTTGAACCTTTGCTTCCGCCGAATTTCATTCCTTCAAGTACATTTGTGTCAAATGCATAGGAAATTTCGGATTGCTGACGTGCTCTTTTTAATGCGGTGCCAATCATTTCATCCAGAAGGTCTGCATATTTTATGCCGAGAGGCTCCCACAAATAAAAAGAGAGTGAACCCGGGATAGTGTTTATTTCATTTAAAAATATTTCGCCGCTTTTCGTGTCAATCATAAAGTCTATTCGTACAATTCCGCTGCAATTAAGACATTTGAAAGCTTTAACCGCAAGCGTGCGGATTGTTTCTCTCTGTTGCTCGGTAATATCGGCAGGAATTTTTCTTGTAAGGCTTGCCATACCCTTTGAGCCGCCGCCTTTTTTTCCTCTTAAATACTTTTCCTGGTAGCTTAAAATTTTATCGGAGCTTATCGGTTCTTCACATTCACTTGCTCTTGCATCATCACAGTCGCCGAGAACGGAGCAGTTGATTTCCTTTAAATTCTCGACTGCCCTTTCTGCCAAAATTTTGTCAGCAAAGGTGAATGCATTTTCAAGAGCGTCCATAAGCTCGGCGCGGTTTTCGGCTTTCTTTATGCCGACGCTTGAGCCTAAGTTGATAGGCTTTATAATGACAGGGTAATGTATTTCATTTTCTATTGCTTCTGCCACAGCCTCCGGCGCAGCTTCGTATTCCTTTGTTCCGAAGCATTTGCAGTCAAGCACGGGGATACCGTTATCCTTGAATACGGTTTTCATTATGTATTTATCCATTCCGACTGCCGACGCCGTAACATCGCAGCCCACGAAAGGAAGGTTAAGCATCTTTAAATAGCCGTGCAGCGTTCCGTCCTCGCAGTTTGTGCCGTGAACTATCGGAAAAGCAAGGTCTATCTCACTGATTACCGGGTTTCTGAATATTTTTTTGTGGCACTCTACGAGCTTTGTTTTGCCGTCTTCGGTTACAAAGGTAACCTTGGTGCTCTTTTTCAAAAGATTTTTAAGGTTGGTGTATTCCTCGATTTTGGCAATGTATTCCCCGGTGTACATTTCATTTCCTTTTGTGATATACACCGGGATTATATCGTATTTTTCCTTGTTAATGCTCTGAATAGCCTGAATTGCGGAAATGATTGATATTTCATGCTCAACGCTTTTTCCGCCGAATAATACAGCAAGTTTAATTTTCATTTATAATCGCTCCAATCAATAATTATCCGGAAGGTCATTTTCCAACAAAATAATTTTTCTTGTATTATGAGAATTTATAGTGTATGCATAATTTAAGGCGTCGTTTAAATCCGAGGCTACATAGGTTTTGTCATCGGGATAGCCTGCTTCCTCCAAACCGCTTTTTATGCTTTTGGTCTGCTTTCTGCCCACAAGTATAACATAATCGCATATCCTTGCCGCATTTTTGCCGAATTCGTGATTCAGTTCGTCCTGCTTTTCGCCGAGTTCCACCATTCCGGGTGTGAGCAGTATTTTTATACCGTCAAAGCAGCTGAGTGTTTCAAGTGCTGCTTTTGTTCCGCTCGGATTTGCATTGTATGCGTCGTCAATGATTATGTCGTTTCCTCTGTTTATGAGCTCCAGTCGGTGCGGAACCGACTTTAACTTTCTTACCTGTGCTTTAAGAGAGGCGAAATCTACTCCCATAGTATTTGCAACGGCTATTGCACCGGTAATGTTTAGTACATTGTGCGTGCCTATAAGCTTTGTTGTAAATTCTTCGGTCTGTCCGTCCGGAGCAGTCACTTCAAATATTGTACCTCTTTCACCGACGCTGATAACGGCAGCATTGTAAGCGCCGTTTCCGTTTACGGAATAGCTTATGTTTTTTCGGTTTCCTTTGTATGAGTTTATATTTTCATCATTTACATTCAAAAAAAGATTTCCGTCTGCGGGCAGTGCGTCTGCAAGCTCAAATTTTGTTTTTTTGATGTTTTCAAGCGATTTGAAGGTTTCAAGATGCTGTGGACCCACAGATGTGATTATTCCGTGAACGGGGTGGACTATATCGCATATTTCTTTTATCTCGCCGACTCTTTTTGCCCCCATTTCACATACGAAAATCTCATGCAGGGCATTCAGCTTCTGACGGACGGTTTTTACTATTCCCATAGGTGTGTTAAAGCTTTCGGGCGTCATAAGTACATTGAATTTTGCCTTCAAAAGAGTTGTCAAAAAATACTTGAGGCTTGTTTTGCCGTAGCTTCCCGTTATGCCTATAACAACAGCGTTGGAGTTTTCAAGCATTTTTTTTGCGTCATTGATGTAATAATTGTTTATTGATTTTTCAATGGGCATGTTTATTATATTTGCCGCCATAATTACAAAAGGTGAAATTAAAAACATAATTGATGAAGTTATCAGCGGTTGTTTGCACAAAATACCGACAGCGATAATTACGGCAAATAAAACTGTGCTTGCTACGAGGAGTCTTTTTACGCGCATTGTGTAAACAAGCGGTTTTTTTGCTTTTTGCGGTTTGGACAAAAGCAGACCGAACAGCATCATAACAATAAATATTATATTTCCGAAAGTGTTTGCCAAAAATGCTGCCGCTGCGCCGAGTATACCGAACATGAGATTCGGTATGAGCTTGGATGTGTTTTGGGACATCCATTTTCCCTGAAGCTTTGCTCTGTATGAATTAAGCTGGAAAAAATGTGTGAATTTTATAAGTGAAATATATGATGCAGCAATTGCAGACAGTATACCTACGATTTTAAACAGCGTTTCCATTTTACCTACTCCTTAAAGTTTAATATTCATAAAGGATGCAAGCACTCGCAAAAATGCCGCACGACAGTCCAGAAATGAGTAATGACCGCAGTTTTCAAAAACAACTTTGCCGGCATCCGGCATAAGCTTTTCCATTAAATCGGCGTCGCTCACCGGTGTTGCTGTGTCGTCTTTTCCCCATATCAACAGTGTCGGCGGTGTGACGTTTTTAAAAAGGTGCGTCAAATCTTCGTTTACAACCTTTACAAGCGTCTGCCGCATTACGGGCGACGCGGCATTGTAATCGGCAGAGCCGTTTTTTGCCCGGAGATTGTCGAGAGCGTCTGGAAACAGGGCTTTAATCGGTTTAAGGCAAAGAATTTTTTTTCCTATTTTGTATGTTATGATTTTTGCTTTTTGTTTAAGTGTTTTTTTCGGTTTTACGCCTGCGCTGTCTGCAAGGATTATTTTTGTTATTTCAAACGGCAGATTATTTTTTTCAAACATTTTTATTATTATGCGTCCGCCGAATGAATGCCCCAAAAAAACTGATTTTTTCACATCAAAATGACTGAGAAATCTGATTACGAAATCCACATAATCAGCAACGCACCACGGCACAGGCGGTTCGTCACTTTCGCCGAAGCCCGGCATATCAAGGGCGATTACACGGTATTGTGCCGACAAAAGAGCAATTATATCCTTAAAAAGAGTTATGTTTGCTCCCCAGCCGTGAAGCAGAACAACGGTTTCGCCGCTGCCCTCGCATATATAATTTATATTCAAGTCATCTACTACAATATTCAAATTCTATCGCATCCTGTCACACTAAGGGTAATACTATATTATATAGCATCATACTAACACAGTATACCACAAATTGGCATGGCATTGCAACAATTAATATGTAAAATTTTATGTTACAGTTCCTGAAGCTTTTTCAATTTATAAAATGCTCCCTCTTTTTTCATGAGCTCACCGTATGAACCTATTTCGGAAATGGTTCCGTTTTCTATCACGGCTATTCTGTCGGCATTTTTGATTGTGGACAGGCGGTGCGCTACCAAAAATGTCGTGCAGTGTTTCATCATTCTTTCTACAGCTTGCTGAACTTTCTGCTCGGAAACGGAATCAAGGGCAGACGTTGCCTCATCAAATATTATTATTTCAGGATTTCTCAGCAGTGCGCGTGCAATCGATATTCGCTGGCGCTGACCGCCCGACATTTTCCCACCGTGCTCGCCGAGCTGAGTATTAAGTTTCGCCGGGAAAGAGGCTACAATATCGTCAAGTCCCACATCTTTCAGTATTTCCCATATTTGTGCATCTGTTACGCCGGTAGTTCCGTAGGTTATGTTGTCGCGCACCGTACCGGAAAACAAAACTGTATTTTGCGGTACGACCGCGATATGACTTCGAAATTTATTAATGTCAATATTTTGCATATTTATACCGTCAATGAGGATTTTACCCTCCTGGGGGCGGTCAAATCCGATGAGCAGATTTAATATGGTGGATTTTCCCGAGCCCGAACCGCCTACAAAGGCGATGCTTTCACCGGCTTTTACCGAGAGATTGAGATTTTTGAGAGTCCATTTGGAGCTGTCTTCATATTTATAATACACATTGCGAAATTCCACCAGCCCTTGTATATTGTCAAGGGGTATAAGCGAATTGTTTATTTCCACATGTTCTTCAGCAAGGATTTCACCTACGGAATTGATGGATTCAAGGCCTTTTGTAATTTGCGGATATAAATTCAGCAGTGAATTTATGTTTCCGACTATCTGACTGAAATATGTCTGATACAGAACTACCTCGCCGACAGTTATTTTTCCTTTATATGCCAGATAACCCGAAAACGAAAGACAGGCTAAGTTTGCCGTCTGCATAAGAACCCATGAGCATGCGCCGAACAAGTTGTTTGTCTTGTCGAGAGAATATCCCGTACCCATTACCGAATTGAGTCTGCAGTCCATTTTTTGTATTTCGCGGCTTTGAAGGCCGTGTGCCCGTGTAACCGGGATTAATTCAATCATTTCGGATACATCGGACTGTGCGTTTTCTATCTCGCTTCTGAACTCATTGTTTTTTCTTTGAATGGTTTTTCGCAAAACTTTAAGCAGGATTATCTCTGCCGGAACCATAAAAAGGAAAAACAGCATTACAACGGGGCACTTGAAAAGAGTAACGCCTATTGCAATAAGCATGCTTATTACTATAATAAAAAAGTTCCTGAAAATCATAGAAAGCAATGCTTCTATGTTTTCGCAGTCACGCATGATTTTTGACTGCAGCTTTCCGGAATTCGTATTCTTGTGAAACATTATGGAAAGCTCCTGGAGTTTTTGGATAAGGCTGCTTCGTAAGGCATATTCTATATGACGTATCAGCTTGTCATAAACCTTTGATACTCCGTATGTACTAAATATATTTTGCAGTAAAAATACAGTAAGTACCGCAGCGTTTAAGCATATAACCGCGATTGTGTGTTCATCGGGATATGTCACTGTATTTATTATATTTGACGTAATAATGGGTATGAGCCACAAAGGCAGATTCTGCATTGTACAAAGAAAAATGCTTTTTAATATCGACACAGTCTGACCTTTGTAAAAATTAAAAAGAATTTTCAGCGGATGTCCGCGGTTCTCCAGGAATAATCGGGTATAATCTCCGTCATTGGAATGTTGTCTGCTTTTCATGGCACAGTCCTCCTGTGAATTTGAAAATGTAGTTTACAACATTATAACCAATACAGGTTATTTGTCAATACCTTTTTTGAAAATTTTACAAAAAAAATATGCACCGCCGGAAAATACCTTCGGGGTGCATATCAAAAACAGAATTCTATTAATTTTTAAGAACCGATATTGCATCGGAAATGGTTTTTTCATACGCTTCCTTGCCGTACTTATCAACCTCGGCCTTGTTCTTTTCGCCGTGGGTAAGACATCCGGCTCCGCCTATGCATCCGCCGTTGCACGCCATACCTTCTATGAAATTAACGTCAAGCACGTTTTTACTCTTTTTGAGAAGTGCGGTTCTGCATGCCTCTATGCCGTCACAGGATATCGGCTTAAGGTTAAAGTCCGTAATTCCCTGTTCTTTAAGCGCTTGTGATACTGCGTCCGCAAGACCGCCACATCTTGCAAATATTCTGCCGTAATATGAAGCGTTGTCAAGCACATCTTCTTCAAGGGATGTAATATCCATATCGCGGCTGTCAAAAAGCGCCTGTAATTCTTCAAATGTAATTGCCGAGTCTACATACGGCTTTACGGCTTCTTTCTGAATTTCCATTTTCTTTGCCGTACAAGGTCCGATAAATACTATTTTGGCATTTTCGGTGGTATCCTTGATGTATTTTGCGATAGTAGCCATAGGTGACAGGTTGTGCGAAACGTAAGGCGACAGATCCTTAAAGCTTTTTTCTATATAGCTTACAAAAGCCGGACAGCATGAGCTTGTCAGAAATCCTTTTTCCGCCAACTCGCGCGACTCTGCCCAGGCAACCATATCGGCTCCGAGGGCCGCTTCCACAACAGTGTAAAAACCGAGTTTTTTAAGACCTGTTATAACCTGACCTAACTTTGCGTAGGTAAACTGACTAGAAATTGAAGGTGCGACGAGAGCGTAAACCTTGAACTTTTTGCTGTTTTCACTCTTTTTTAGCATATCTATTACGTCAAGTATATATGACTTATCCGTGATTGCTCCGAACGGGCACTGATAAACACATGCGCCGCATGAAATACACTTGTTGTTGTCAATCTTTGCCGCCTTGTTTTCGTTCATGGATATTGCTTTTATTTTGCAGGCATTCTGGCACGGACGCTTTCTGCCTACGATTGCCGTATACGGACAGACTTTGGCGCACGCACCGCATTCTACGCATTTTGATTTATCTATGTGTGCTACATGATTGTGGTCAAATGAGATTGCACCGCGCTTGCATACGTCCTCGCAGCGATGTGCAAGGCAGCCACGGCATGCGTTTGTAACCTCATATCCTCCTACGGGACATTCATCACATGCAATATCGATTACCTCTATGACGTTTGGATTTTCTTTGTTGCCGCCCATGGCAATTTTTACACGTTCAGCCAGGATGGCGCGCTCCTTGTACACACAGCAGCGCATTGTAGGTGTGTTACCGGGCACGATTTTCTGCGGAATATCCAGGACGTTTTCAAGCAGTGTATCTGCCCATGCCTGCCTTGAAACCTCGCGCAGAACTTTATATTTAAGGTGCTGAACTTTGGTATCAAATTTTCTCATTTGTAACCCCCCTTTCTAAAAATAACTTACTTTAATGTGTTTTCCCATTTGTTTCAGACATGCGGAAAGTTCTTCCACAAGATTCATTTTTATGCTGAAGTTTATCGGAAGATCAGGATTCTGGTGAGCGGGATTTATCGCCCTTCCCACATAAAAGTTTATATCCGTTGCTTCTTCAAACAACAGTCTGCTTATAAGTGACGCACCGTCTCTTTTCATGCTCCAGTGCTTGTAGCTTTCATTATCTTTGAGGTAATCCTTTGCGTATTCAAGTACGCGGTTTATTGTGATAACACCCTCGGTAACGAGGTCTACTCCTTCAATTTCCGATATAGGCGGTATATCCGAGCTTTCAAAGTTAAGACTTGTTTTAACCTGTTTGCGCAGATATTTTGCCGCTATTGAAGACGTTGTTCCGCCGCATATTATATGCTTGCCTTCTTTGGAAAAGAACAGCGCCATCATGCGGTTGCAGTCATCGCGGTTTGCCGGCGGACCGAACAGAAGATTCATCGGCTCGCGTTTGCGTATTCTTACGACGCATGCTGTCGCATCATCGCCGGGTTTGCTGCCGTAAAGCTTGTTACATTCGTCAACCAGGATAGTTGAGAGCGTCTTTGCAGTATAGCCGATATTTGATATAGGCTCCATGAATGATATAATATCATCCCTTTTCCAGCCGAAATTGTATGCATCGCCTATTCCGGCATGAGGGCAGCCGTCGCTCATGGCAATAAACACGTCGTTTTCCTTCAGGCTGAAAGACGATTGATATATTTTTTTGCCGTCCATGGTTGTTTCGGTCTTTGGATAGTCAAAAAGTTCTCCGTCACGGAAGCAAATTACATGCGGGTTGTCATACTGAATAATTTCAACTGTTTCATTGTGAATAATATTTATTATTGTAAAGGTTGAGTAGGCAACCTTTCTTACAGAGCAAATAGGGAGAGTTTTTGCTATTGTGGAAACACAGGCTTCAAGCGACATTCCCTGTGACATCATGGTTGAGATAATTTTTGATGTCAGTGTGGAGAGAATGCTCGCCTTAACGCCGCTTCCGAGTCCGTCTGCCAAAACCGCCACGGTGGAGTCGTCGTCATATTCTATGATTTCCACATGGTCGCCGCAAAGCTGTTCTCCGACATGGTTTATGCTTTTATAGCCTATATCGGCACACAAATCATTCATTGGTTATAGCCTCCTTGAGCTTTGTAAGCGCTATTTTTGTTTCTGCGGTCGTTTCTCCGAGCAGAGAAGCTATTTCCTGTACTACTCTCATTTGTTTTTCTACAACCTTATCGGCAGTTTCCAGTGTCTGACGGCTTATGTTTTCTTTCTTTTCCTTTTGCTGTTCTTCATCTGTTACATCGCGCATTATGCATACCAGCAGGTGATATTCCTTGTCATATATAACGGAAACCTCGGCATATCTTTTGTATTCTGCAAGATAGATATTTTGATTATGAACATCTTCGCCGGTCTGGAGCACATTTGCAAAAATTGTCGGATCCAGAATCCGAACAACAGGCTCGCCTAAAATATCGGACGAATTTCTGATGTTCATAATATTTTTTGCCGCTGTGTTTATCTGCTGAACCTCCAGCGCTTCGTTAAGAACTATAAGTCCGTTCGGGGTATTGTTTACGATAGTATCCGAGAAGCTTTCTGCCTTGTCTTTTAAAAACGGCAGACACATGGACATATCGGCTTTTCCGTTATATATTGCGATTGCCTTTTCGCGGCAGGTATTGTATCCGCAGGAACCGCAGTTCAACTCATCGCTCGGACGAAGTTTGCCCATCTGACGCAAAATATCCCGTATTTCATTATCGGACGGCGTTTTCAGGCGTCTTTCTATATATTCAAAGTTCTTTTTGAGTGTAAGTGAATCCGGCTGAGGTACAACGAAATCCTTTGTTCCCGCAAAGTTTGAAACTGCCATATAATCGCGCACGGGAGAACGGTGGAATTTTTCCATAACCGGGCCGCCCACACAACTGCCGGCACATGCAGACATTTCTATAAAGCAGTTATGTATTTTTCCGCTTTCTATATCCTTAAGTGCGGCAATGCAGTTTTCTGTTCCGTCAATTGCAAGATAGGTATAGTTCTCCAAATCCTGAGCCATTGTTTTGAGTATTCCGCCTGTTGTCGGGAAAAACCGGGCCTTGCTGTTGTCGTCACTGTCCATTTTTGGTGTAAGCTCTATGTTTTGTTCGTTAAGCCAGCTTGTAAGCTCTTCAAAGGTGAGTACAGCGTCTGCTATTCCTTCGTAATGCTCCGCTTCGTCCTTTTTTGCCACGCAAGGTCCGATAAATACGGTTTTTGCCGTAGGATAACGCTTTTTGATATCAAGACAGTGAGCCTGCATCGGGGAGATAACATCGGCAAGGTATTGAAGTTCGCTCGGAAAATACTTTTGGATAAGCAGATTTACCGAGTGACAGCATGATGAAATCAATATATCCCGATTTTCTTCCTTTAAAATTCTTTCGTATTCATTTTTAACGATTGTTGCGCCGACAGCGGTTTCTTCCACATCAAAGAAACCGAGCTTTCTCAGAGCCTTACGCATTGCATCTATACCTACGTTGTTGTAATTGGCAACAAAGGAAGGTGCAAGACTGGCTATAACAGGCTCTTTGCACTGGATTAATACTTTTACTTTTTCGGTTTCGTCTACGATTTCCTTGGCATTTTGGGGACAGACTACAAAGCACTGACCGCACAAAATACATTCATTGCCTATTATATGTGCCTGATTTCCGGAAAAACGGATAGATTTTACCGGGCAGTGCCGAATGCATTTATAGCAGTTTTTGCAATTGGACTTTTTTAAGGTAAGACAGTTTGCCATGCGTTTAATACAACCTTTCATTGATTATTAAAATACTTAACCGAGCGCCCTTATATGCGAACCCATTTTTCAGGCAAATTTTGCTCGGTTATACAAAACGGCGGATATTGATAATCCGCCGCAGTATTTGCCTGATGTTTTTAAAACACAGGATTTGATATTATACCAAAATATTTTTTTCAAAAAAGTCTTTTACAGTATCCGGTGTAACAGAATAGAATTTATCGTCAACCGTCACACATACACCCTCCTGACATTTGCCCATGCAGAAGGTTCCTGCAAGCTCTACTTTGTCGCTGAGGTTATTGTCGGAAACCATTTTCTGAAGCTGCTCTACTACATAACGGGAGCCTTTGATATGACATGAGCTTCCTATACAAACAGTAACTTTCATATTATTTCCCTCCTATTCATAATCCACAACGTCTATCCACGAGTGTAAAAATTCTCTTTCTTTTTCGTTGCCTTTAACCGACTGCGATGCAGCAACAATAGGCATCCATTTCTGAATGTATTGCTTTGCGGTATCGCTCTTTTTGCAGAACAAATCCAGATATTCCTTTGCTCCGTCTATATCGCCGTTTAGCCAGAATAAGAGGTAAGTTCTTGCAGCGTCCGCAGAGGCATTTCCCTGCGTAGCATGGGACCAGTCTAAAATATAGCAGGTTCCGTCATCGGTAACTATGATGTTTTCGGGGTTAAAATCTCCGTGACACAGCTTGTTATGCTTAGGCATTGATTCGAGCTGTGTGTGCAGATCGTATCTTGTGGTTGCGTTCAAATCGGAGATAGTGATTTTTCTGTTCATTTTATCTTTAAGTTTGTTGAGCAGGGGGCACTTTTTGGAGTGCATTTCAAGCTGCAAATCAACAAACATATTAAGATATTCCGATTTCTTCTCCGGATTTTCTTTCATGAGCTGAGCAAGTGTTTTGCCTTTGATAAACTCGGAAACAATTGCCCATTTGCCGTCTACCATTGTAACGGCATTTATTTTCGGGATGTTGAGGCCGGTTTCCTCAACACGCGCCTGGTTAAGCGCTTCGTTCAAGACATCGGCCTTTGAATATCCTTCGTTAAAAACCTTTATACACAAGTCGCCGTCGTGATATACGGTCTTGTCGTTTCTTACAGCAATAACTCTATCCAGCTTCATAGTCATTTCCTCCTCATACATTCACATTTGTACCATAATATGCGTTGAGGTACATCTGCTTAATTTCACTCATAAGAGGATATCTCGGGTTTGCACCTGTGCACTGGTCATCAAATGCCTGTTCAGTCATATCGTCAAGCTTATCCAAAAATACCTTTTCGTCAATGCCGTAATCCTTGATTGTCTTTTTGATGCCGACTCTGTCTTTGAGTTCATTAATTGCTTTTATAAGATTTTCAAGTTTTTCTTCGTCATTTTTGCCCTTAATACCTAGTGAATCTGCAACTTCAGCATATCTTGCGAGAGTGTGCGGATGATCGTACTGCGGGAAAGTACCCATCTTAACAGGTGTTTCGGATGCATTAAAGCGCAGTACCTGTTCAATCATAAGAGCGTTTGCAACACCGTGCGGCAAGTGGTGGAAAGCACCTAACTTGTGCGCCATGGAGTGGCATACTCCCAAGAATGCATTTGCAAATGCCATACCTGCCATTGTTGCTGCATTTGCCATTTTTTCTCTTGCAACCGGATCATTCTGACCATTGTCATATGCGCGGGGCAGATATTCAAATATAATCTTTAATGCACGGAGCGCAAGGCTGTCTGTAAAGTCTGTAGCGAGCATTGCGGCATATGCTTCAAGCGCATGTGTAACTGCGTCTATACCGGAAGCTGCGGTAAGGCCTTTCGGTGCGCTCATGTGGAAGTCTGCGTCTATTATTGCCATGTTCGGCATAAGTTCATAGTCTGCGAGCGGATATTTAACTCCTGTTTTCTCGTCTGTTATAACTGCAAACGGTGTAACCTCGGAGCCTGTGCCGGCAGAGGTAGGAATTGCAATAAAGTATGCTTTTTCACCCATTTTCGGGAAGGTGTAAACACGCTTTCTGATGTCCATAAATCTCATTGCCATATCCATGAAATCAACTTCGGGGTGCTCATACATTACCCACATGATTTTTGCTGCGTCCATTGCCGAACCGCCGCCGAGAGCTATGATGCAGTCGGGTTTGAATGCTGTCATCTGTGCTGTACCTTCTTTTGCGCAAGCCAATGTCGGGTCCGGAGCAACATCAAAGAATGTTGTGTGTTCAATTCCCATTTCATCAAGTTTATCGGAAATCGGTTTTGAATAACCGTTGTTGTATAAGAAGCTGTCTGTAACGATAAATGCTCTCTTTTTGCCCATAACGTTTTTGAGCTCATCAAGTGCAACGGGGAGGCAGCCCTTTTTCATATATACTTTTTCAGGTGCTCTGAACCAAAGCATATTCTCTCTCCTTTCGGCAACCGTTTTAATGTTTATTAAGTGCTTTACTCCTACGTTTTCCGAAACGGAGTTGCCGCCCCAGGAACCGCATCCGAGAGTAAGCGAAGGCGCAAGCTTGAAATTGTACAAGTCGCCGATACCGCCCTGTGATGACGGAGTGTTAACGAGTATACGGCATGTTTTCATTCTCTCTGCAAATTCTTCGAGCTTTTCTTTTTCGGTTATTGCGTTAAGGTAGATAGATGATGTGTGGCCGTAACCGCCGTCTGCGATAAGTCTTTCAGCTTTGCTGAATGCATCCTGAATATCTTTTGCCTTGTACATTGCAAGTACGGGCGAGAGCTTTTCGTGTGCAAATTCTTCGGAAATATCTACGCTTTCAACTTCACCTATTAAAATCTTTGTGCTTTCGGGTACGGTTACTCCTGCCAAAGCAGCGATTTTAACCGGTTTCTGACCAACTATTTTGGCATTTAAAGCGCCGTTTATAATAATTGTTTTTCTTACCTTTTCTGTTTCGTCTGCACTGAGGAAGTAGCAGCCGCGGTCTGCAAATTCTTTTTTAACAGCCTTATACACCTTGTCTAAAACGATAACCGACTGTTCGGATGCACAAATCATACCGTTGTCAAAGGTTTTTGAATGAATGATAGAGTTAACCGCAAGAATTATATCCGCTGTGTCATCAATGATAGCCGGTGTGTTTCCTGCTCCTACACCGAGAGCCGGTTTTCCGCTTGAATATGCTGCCTTAACCATTCCGGGACCGCCTGTTGCGAGGATAATGTCGGCTTCTTTCATGAGCAGATTTGTCATGTCGAGGCTCGGAACGTCAATCCAGCCGATGATTCCCTCCGGAGCGCCTGCTTTAACTGCTGCTTCGAGAACAACCTTTGCTGCTGCAATGGTGCTTGCTTTTGCACGCGGGTGGGGGCTGATGATGATACCGTTTCTGGTTTTTAAAGCTATAAGTGTTTTAAAAATTGCGGTAGAAGTAGGGTTGGTGGTAGGAATAACAGCTGCTATAACACCTATCGGCTCTGCAATTTTTTTGATTCCGAACGCTTTGTCCTCTTCAATTACTCCGCAGGTTTTTACATTTTTGTATGCATTGTAAATATATTCGGAGGCATAGTGGTTTTTGATGACTTTATCTTCCACGATACCCATGCCTGTTTCTTCCACAGCCATTTTTGCAAGCGGTATTCTTGCTTTATTGGCAGCTAATGAAGCAGCGAGGAAAATTTTATCAACCTGCTCCTGAGTGTATGTTGCAAATTCTTCCTGTGCAGCTTTTACGCTTGTGAGCTTTTTCTCAAGCGCTTCTACACTGTCAACGATGATATAATTCTTTTCTTTCATTATATATCCTCCTGTCTGGTTTTTAAAACAGCATTTAGCTGGTTATTTAAGTGAGCTGCCGAAAGTGCGATGTTTTCTTGCTTTACAAGCACACCGGCAGGAACACATAGATTACATTGTGCAAAGTTCCATATTGCGGAAATATTGTTTTTTATCATCTTGTCGCATATTTCCTGGGCACTGTCCGCAGGAACTGTGATGATGCCTATTTTTACATTGTTTTCTGTGCAAAATTTATCAAAATTTTTCATCGGATAAATCGGCTTTCCGCTTTCCGAAAATCCTGTTTTGTTTTCGTCGCTGTCAAATGCAGCGGCTATCTTGAGCCCAAAGTCCTCAAAGCTGTCATAGCCCATAAGCGCTTTGCCGAGCTTGCCTGCGCCCACTATAATCATGGTGCTTTGGGTATTTGATTTTAAATACGCCTCCAGGCAATCAATAAGTTCGGAGATAATATAACCTGTTTTCGGTTTGCCGCCTCCGCTTATCGAATTAAGGTCTTTTCTTACCTGCACATCGCCGAGCGAAAGATTTGCGGCGATTACCGCAGATGAAATATGCTCATTGTTGCTGTGAGGCAAAGTTTTAAGATATTTCAGGTATATCGGAAGTCTGCCGAGAGTTGCTCTGGTTATGCTTACGCGGTTCATTTTGCACCTCCCGAAAATAAATTTGTTTTTTAACTTTGATAATATTTTAACAAACTTTTTCCGTTTTGGGAATTGTAAAAAATATATATCGGTAATGTGTTTATCGATATACCCTGTAGCAATTGAAAAAACAACCCGGTTTTACATATATTTCCGCTTTGACTCACAAAGCTCGGAAATAAATTTATTGTCAAGCTCCGTAAGGTGATAGTCATTTTTATAAATCATAATATCTTTGTATATCTTTTGGTTTTGTCTGCATTTTTTCTGTACAAGACCGTAACGGGAAAGAACTTTATCCGGCATAGGGGATACCCACATATAAGTGTTTGTATTTTCCGAGAGCAAATCAAACTGACTTGCGCGTTCAAAAACAAAAATTCTTTGCTTGGAATTTGTTTTGAGTTCTTCTTTTTTCACTGCGGAAAACGGAAGTGACGGAACATACGGGTCCGCATGAGCGATTTCGATATACTGTCCCAAATCGTCAAAGGTGATATTGTCAAGCCCGGCAAGCGGACTGTCCTTGCTCATTGCCAGCACATAATGAAATTCGGTTATCATTTCATATTTTAAGCCTTTTTCTTCAAGCATTGATTTATAGTATTTATCATAATTTTCCGCATAGCGGATAATTCCGAGCTTATAGTCCTCCTGCAAAATGTTTTTGATTGCGCGCAGGGCATTTGTTTCCTTGTAAAAAAGCTCGGCTTCCACATCTCCTTTTAAATAAGAGGAAAAACGGGAAAATGCGTCCGAAATATAACTTGCTCTGGGTACCGAAATGGAAAACCGCAGTTTGGAATGTGTGTTTGACTTGTACATAGCTTCGACATCGTCAATCTGCTTTAAAATGGAGCGGGCATAGTGAAGAAAGGTTTCGCCCTCCGGGGTTATTTCCATTCCCTTTGCGGAGCGTTCAAAAATGATAATTCCCAGCGAAGCTTCAAGCTCTTTTATGGCACGGCTTAAATTCGGCTGCCCCACAAAGAGGGCTTCCGCCGCTTTGTTTATAGAACCGCATTTTGCTACTTCAACCGCGTATTTCAAATGTACTATGTTCATATTGCCTGCCTCCGGATAATTGGCGTTATTGAGCTATTAAAAAGAAAATATTATTCTATTTTAAAATATCATAAAAACGTATATGTGTCAAGAAATAAGCCGAAATTGTAAAAATAATTATATATGAAAAAAAGGTATTTTATTATAAATTGCGACAAAATTTTCAAAAAACACTTTACATTAATTCCATAATGTGCTATACTCTTAAAAGTGAATAAGATATCTTTAAATTCGATGCGGGACATCGGCAAGATTGAACAATATATACCTGACGTCATGCCATGTTCTGCGCGCAGAACATGGCTTTTTGATTTAAAATACCTTATTTTTAAAAAATTTATAGGAGAGATTTTTTTATGAAACTGATTTACGATGTTGAAGATAAGCCTAAATTCAGTCAGCTTATCGTGTTTGCTTTCCAGCAGCTTCTTGCAATTCTTGCTGCTACGATTGCCGTTCCTTCCATCATTCAAAACGGCATGTCACAGTCTGCCGCACTTTTCGGCGCAGGCGTGGGAACGATTGTGTACCTTTTGTTCACAAAGTTCAGAAGTCCCGTATTTTTGGGTTCTTCATTTGCATTTTTGGGTTCAATGTTTGCTGCATTTGCCGGAGCTGTTTCGGTTGAAGCAGGACATGCAGGTCTTATAATCGGTGCAATCTTTGCCGGACTTGTGTATGTTGTTATTGCAATTGTGGTTAAGTTTGCAGGGGTTAACTGGATAAACAAGCTTATGCCTCCGGTAGTTATAGGACCTACAGTTGCAATTATCGGACTTTCACTCTCCGGTAACGCAATCGGCGATATGCTTAAATTTGCTAAGTTTGATGATATAAATTCTGTTTATGCAATGAGTACAAAAGGCTGGATAGGCTTTATCTGTGCACTTGTAACGCTTCTGGTGGTAATGATTTGCTCAGTATACGGCAAAAAGATGACGAAGCTTATCCCGTTTATCATCGGTATTGTTGCAGGTTATGCAGTAGCTGCGCTGTTTACCGTAATCGGTCTTTCTACAGGTAATGAAACACTTCAGATAATTGACTTCTCACTTTTTAAAAACATGCAGTGGTATCCGGACTTTACTTTCTTAAAGGCAAGCAAAGGCTTTGCTGCCGTTGACGGAAAGTACATTGCGACAATAGCAGTTGCATATATCCCGGTTGCGTTTGTTGTTTTTGCAGAGCATATAGCGGACCACAAGAACCTTTCTTCTGTAATCGGCAGAGATCTTCTTGAAACTCCCGGTCTTCACAGAACTCTTCTTGGCGACGGTGTAGGCTCTATCTTCGGAGCATTTTTCGGCGGATGCCCGAACACTACATATGGTGAGTCTGTAGGATGCGTTGCAATAACCGGAAATGCATCTGTTGTTACAATTCTTGCAACAGCCGTTATGGCAATAGTTATTTCGTTCTTCGGACCGTTTGTTACTTTCCTTGCAACAATTCCGTCATGCGTTATGGGCGGTGTTTGCGTAACTCTTTACGGTTTCATTGCAGTAAGCGGTCTTAAGATGATACAGGACGTTGACCTCGGAGAAAACAGCAACCTTTTTGTTGTATCGGTTATACTTATCGCCGGAATAGGCGGAATGGCACTGAAGATCGGTCAGGTAACACTTACTGAAATTGCATGTGCGCTTATACTCGGAATAATAACCAACTTGATTTTATCAAAGAAAGAACAGAGCAGATAATAAGTTTGTTGAAAAATCGGGGAGTGTACTTTGCGGTGCTCACTCCCTGTATTTTTTTCGGGAGGAAAATATATGAAGCTAAAGTCTGTATTGATAGATGAAAATGCTTTCGGCAGAACGCTTACAAGAATATCACATGAAATTATAGAAAAAAATGAATCTGTTGAAGATATTTGCTTTGTCGGCATCAAAACAAGAGGAGTACCGCTGGCACACAGACTCTCGGAGTGCATATATAAAATAGAAAAAAAGAAAATAGAAGTAGGCATGTTGGATATTACTCTTTACAGAGATGATCTTTCTTATGCCGACGAGGATAATCCCGTTGTGGGTTCGTCCGAGCTGCCGTTTGATGTTTCCGGCAAAACTATCGTTCTTGTAGATGATGTAATATACACCGGAAGAACAGTCCGCGCTGCGCTTGACGCTGTGATGAGCTACGGCAGACCGGCAAAGATACAGCTTGCTGTTTTTGTAGACCGCGGACATAGGGAGCTGCCCATAAGACCTGATTATGTGGGTAAAAATATTCCTACATCAAAAAATGAAATCGTCCATGTGGGAATTGCGGAAACAGACGGCAAAGACGTGGTAGAACTTTACGAAAAATAACTGAATAAATAAAAAACGGCGCATGTGCGCCGTTTTTTTATGCTTTTTCTCCGGCTTCTGCCGGTTCGGGGATTTCCTTTGAATTAAGGACTATCTGCCCGTCGGCGAAATCAACCTCGGACGGGATATTTTCTTTCAGCTCCTGTGACAGGATATTGTCTGCAAGGAAGTCTTCCACCTCGGACTGTATAGCGCGTCTTAGAGGACGTGCGCCGTATGCATCGTCATAGCCTGTTTCTGCAAGGTGGCTGACAAGTGCCTTTGTAAAGGAGATTTTGTAGCCGAGATTTTCCATTCTTGTTTTCAGGCTGTCAAGCATAATAGTGGTTATTTTTTCTATATCCTCATGTGTAAGCTTGTGAAAAACAATAATCTCATCTATACGGTTAATAAGTTCCGGTCTGAACACGTTTTTCAGTTCGCCCAGAACCTGATTTTTTACAAATTCATAATCCTTGTCCGCACTCTTATCGACCGTGCCGAAGCCGAGCGACGGTTTAACCTTTTCCGTTATAAGTCTGGCTCCCACGTTTGAAGTCATAATTATTACGGTGTTCTTGAAGTCAACGCGTCTGCCCTGGGAGTCGGTAAGAATACCGTCTTCAAGTATCTGCAAAAGAATGTTGAATACGTCCGGGTGAGCTTTTTCAATTTCATCAAAAAGCACAACCGAATACGGTTTTCTGCGTACTTTTTCCGTAAGCTGGCCGCCTTCTTCATAGCCTACAAATCCCGGAGGCGAACCGACAAGGCGCGAAACATTGTGTTTGTCCATGTACTCACTCATGTCAATTCGTATTACGGCATTTTCATCACCGAATATTGCCTCTGCAAGCGCTTTGCAAAGCTCGGTTTTTCCCACACCGGTAGGACCTAAGAATATAAACGAACCTGTAGGACGTTTCGGGTCCTTTAATCCGGTTCTTCCTCGGCGGATTGCCTTGGAAACGGCGATTACAGCCTCGTCCTGACCGACTACCCGCTCGTGCAGAATTTGCTCCATGTTTTTAAGGCGCTGCTGTTCTTCGCCGGCAAGCTTTTTGACAGGAATACCCGTCCAGTCCGTTATAACATCGCAGATTTCGTCTTCTGTGACAAAAAGCTCATCCTTTGAATTTCTCTTTTCCCAATTTGCTTTTTTGTCGGCAAGCTCTTTACGCATTTTTTCTTCTTCATCACGAAGGGAAGCTGCTTTTTCAAATTCCTGATGTTCGATTGCCTTGCGTTTTTCGCTTCCAACATCTGAAAGCTTTTCTTCCATAACCTTGATGTCCGGAGGAGCGGTAAAGGCTTTCATTCTTATCTTTGACGCGGCCTCGTCAATAAGGTCTATTGCCTTATCCGGCAGAAATCTGTCTGTTATATACCGCGCGGAAAGTTTTGCAGCGCTCTCGATTGCACTGTCGGTGATTGTAACCTTGTGGTGAGTTTCATATTTTTCCCGTATGCCTTTAAGGATTTCTACGGTTTCGTCAACGGTCGGTTCGCCGACGATAATAGGCTGAAAACGTCTTTCGAGCGCGGCGTCCTTTTCTATATTTTTTCGGTACTCGTCAAGAGTTGTCGCGCCTATGAGCTGAAGCTCGCCTCTGGCAAGAAGCGGTTTTAAAATATTTGCCGCGTCCATTGCGCCTTCTGCGGCGCCTGCGCCTATAAGCGTATGCACTTCGTCTATAAACAGAATGATATTTTTGTTCTTTTTGACTTCATCAAGCGCTTTTTTTATTCTTTCTTCAAATTCGCCTCTGTATTTTGTTCCTGCTACCATTGAGGAAAGGTCAAGTGAAAATATTCGTTTGTTTCTAAGCGTTTCCGGAATTGTTCCGGCAACAATTTTTGACGCAAGGCCTTCTGCGACTGCGGTTTTGCCGACTCCCGGTTCGCCTATGAGGCAGGGGTTGTTTTTTGTGCGCCTGGACAAAATCTGAATAACTCTTTCTATTTCCTTGTCACGGCCTATAATCGGATCAAATTTGCCTTCCTCGGCAAGCCGCGTCAAATCCGTACCGAACTGTTCCAAATTTTTTATTACTGTTTTTGCGGACTTGGGCTGTTTGCCGCCGGCAGTATTCTGAGCCCGGCTGCTGCCGTATATGGCCTGCACTACGGCATTAAAGTCTATATTTGAGTCTGCAAGGATTTTCACAGCGACGCTCTGACCTTCGCGGAGAATTGCCATAAGTATGTGCTCCGGTTCAATGTAGAGCGAGCCTGTCTTTTTTGCTTCGTTAAAGCTTATTTCAAGAATTGCCTTGCTTCTCGGAGTAAGCGGCAGTGTGGAGTTAATATATGAAGTATCCGAGGGGGCGGTATATGCGGTTATTTTTTCGGTAATGCCCTCATAGGTTATTCCCTGTGATTCAAGTGCCTCGCATGCAGCGGAGGTTCCCTCTTTCAGAATACCGGCAAGGATATGTTCTGTACCTACATAGTTGTAGCCCATTTCGCCGGCAATATCGTGTGCACATTTCAAAATTGCTCTTGACTTTTCGGTAAATCTTGAATCCATATGTCATTCCTCCTATTTTTCGTTTAATTTCTTTCTTACCAGTGCTGCCCTTTCCACATCACGCTCCATAACCGTTGTGTTGTCATGGGTGAGGTGTGCGGGCGAGGTTTCAATCATAAGTGTGTTGAGAGTTCTGGTGTCGGCATCAATTATCAAGCCCTGCGATATTCCCAGGCGTACATAGGAAAACAGTCCCATCATTTCACTGCTTGACAGAACCCGCGCGCTTTTCAGTATACCGAGCGAACGCATTATTTTGTCCTCAAGCACCGGACCGCGCTGTCTTATAAGTGAAGCGCGAAGCTCTTTTTCCTTGGTAATTACCTGATTTACAATATCATAGAGTTTATTAATAATTTCTTTTTCATCCACGCCGAGCGTCATTTGATTTGAAATTTGGAACAAATATCCGGACGCCTTTGTGCCCTCGCCATACATTCCCCGTACCGTTATGCCGAGCTTGCCGAGTGCCGCAAACATGCTTTCGGCAACCGAGCACCAGCATATAGCCGGAAGATGCAGCATAAATGATACCCTCATGCCTGTTCCGGCGTTTGTAAGGCAGCTTGTGAGGTAACCGTACTGAGGATGCACGGCATACTGGAGTCTGTCTGCAAGATATGCGTCCGCCCTGCTGATTATGTCATAAGCTTTCTGACATTCCAGACCGGCAAAGATGCTTTGCATTCTTATATGATCCTCTTCGTTAACCATAATGCTTACACTTTCATCCTCGCTTATAAATACGGCGCACGGCTTTTTTTGTTTGGCGAGGTTGGGGCTGATATAATGATTTTCAACCAGTATTTCTTTTTCCGTTTCGCTAAGTTCGTTTAAATTAATTTTGTTGAATTTAATATCTGCATCGTTTAACGCATTTTCGGTGAGGTCAATGACTTTTTTTGCGTCTTCATCGCTCATCTTGCTCGGAAACGGAATGTCCTTTATATTTCTTGCAAGTCTTATTCTTGTGCTCAGAACAATATCGCCCTGAAATCCGTCGTCTTTGTACCAATCAGCCATTGTCCTTTTCCTCCGTTTCTTCAAGCTCTTTTATTTTATCGCGGTAAACGGCGGCGTCCTCATATTTTTCGTCTATTATTGCTCTTTTGAGCTGTTCTTTAAGTTCGTTCAATTCATTTTCAAACTGTATTTTTTTGCCGCTTTCACCGGAAAGCTTTCCTTTGTGTGATGTAGCCGGCTGTATTTGTGCCAGAGTGGATTCGATTATATTTTTAAATTCATCATAGCATTTGTCGCATCCCAAAAGCCCTGTCTTTTTAAATTCTTCAAATGTGGTGCCGCAGTTTTGGCATGAGCGCACCGAGGCTGATGGCTTGAGAAAAGACGGTATGGATATAAAGTTATTAAACATATCGCTGAAATCAAATGTGTTTTCTCCCTGATTTGCATATCCGAGTTCCCTTGCACAGTCTGTACACAGATGCTGTTCGGAACGCACACCGTTAATTATTTGTTTGTAATGGAAAACGGCTTCCTTGTTGCCGCAGTTAGTACATAGCATAAAAATTACCTCCTTTATATCTTATACAAAAAGTAATAACAGATTTTTGAAAATATCTGCCCGAACCTTGTTTTTGACAGCGCCGTCCGATATGGAGGAAAGAGCGTTGTTAGAGCAGGCTGTCATTATGAGCTTTGCTTCGTTTCCGTTTAAAACTTTGTTTATAAACAGATTGTTAAGTATTGCCTCCACTGTCATTATATCCACATTGTCACCTATACTATTCAATACATGTGTAATCATTCCGTTATTATCCAGATGAATACGCGTAATTTTTATATGGCCGCCGCCTCCGCGCCGGCTTTCCACAATATATCCTCTTTCTGTGGTAAAACGGGTTTGTATTACATAGTTAATCTGTGACGGAACACAGTTGAAGTAAGCAGCAAGCTCGTTTCTTTTTAATTCAACGCTGTTTTCGCTGTTTAGAAGGTTGTGTATGAAGCTTTCGATGCTGTCACTTATTTTCAAGGGTATCACTTCCTTAGTGTTACATACATATAAATATTGATTATAAAGTAAAAAACGGTTGATAATTGAAAAATATACAGTCTGAAATCAAATTTGACTTTGACTTTCTTTGACTTTAAGTGAATTATACATCTGTTTTTCATATTTGTCAAGAGCTTTTTTGAAAAATTTTAAAAATTTTTCATATTTTTTTAATTTTGCGAAAAAAAGTCGTTTTTTCGGAATCTGATTTGTCAGGGGTTTTGTAAAAATCTTTCAAAGCCCAGTATTTATCTGTGTTTTAAAAGATTTTTGAGGAATATAAAACACAATTATTTTATTATAAATTTTTGATTTCGGAACAAAAACAGTGGATAAAAGTTATTACAAAATTGTTAAATTTAATATTATGTAACCCTGGCAGTTATTTAAAAAATTTGACACAAAATTACATTTTAACAAAAAATATTTCAAAGACTTTTTCACATTGTTTGTGGATAACTTTGTGGATATGTGGATTAAACCCACATTTTAAGCACATTTTAAAGGTGTTGTTTTTTGGGAAAAAATTTTTTTGATTTTCGTGTCAAGAAAAAATATTTCACAAAAAATTTTTTGGATTTTATAAATATTTTTTCTTGACATAAAAAAATTACATAATAAAACTCATGTGATAATTTTTGCATGAGTTTTATTATGTAAACCGTCAAATTATTCCGAGCGCAAGCTCCATCATTTGCGTAAATGTGTTTTGTCTTTCTTCTGCGGAGGTGGATTCTCCCGTGAATATATGGTCGGATACAGTAAGTATTGACAAAGCCTTTTTCCCTGCTGCTGCGGCGTTCATATAAAGTGCGGCGGTTTCCATCTCGGTGCACAGAAGTCCCATTTTTGCCCATGTTTTAAGCGCAGACGGGTCATCTGTATAGAAATGGTCGCTTGTAAGGATTCCTCCCACATGGTGCGGCAGCTTCATATCCGAAGCCGCAGCGCTTGCGCGCGAAAGCAGGGTATAGTCGGCACACGGACTGAAGCTTCCGGGTAATTTATACTGTGCGGCAAAGTTTGAATCGGTAGATGCCGTCATTGCGATAATAATATCCCGTACATTGACATAAGGCTGAAGTCCGCCGGCAGAACCGGTGCGTATGATGTTTTCCACACCGAAAATATTATACAGCTCCCAACTGTATATACCCATTGACGGCATGCCCATTCCGCTTGCCATGACAGTTACTTTTTTGCCGTTATATGTTCCCGTATAAGCCAAAGCGCCGCGTATGTCATTTATAAGTACGGCATTTTTCAGATACCTTTCTGCGGTCATTTTTGCTCTGAGAGGATCTCCCGGCATTATAACGGTTTTGGCAAAGTCATCGGGTTTTGCATTTATATGCGGTGTCGGATAGCTGTTCATAAGTTTCCTCCTGTATCTGCTTTTTTTATTTCTTCTCTCCGCTTGATTTTGTTTGTACTTGTTTTAATGAGAGGTTCATCGGTAACGGTCATACCTTTTATATATTTATACATAGGGAGAGTTTGGTTAATATCTTTGATTTTCTTCCACAACTCATCATAAACTGTTTTTTCGTCACCGGTGAAGTAAGCTTTGTCATACACCACTTTGCATACGACCTTTTCGGAGTTTTGAGCGTTTATGGGAATACCGTATACAAAGCTTTCCTTAACGCCGTCTGTCCGGTTTATGAGA
This sequence comes from uncultured Clostridia bacterium, assembly GCA_934481345.1. Taxonomy (GTDB): domain Bacteria; phylum Bacillota; class Clostridia; order UMGS1810; family UMGS1810; genus CAKSIN01. The sequence goes on along the minus strand of CAKSPF010000007.1, from coordinate 14,157 downwards.
GATTCCAGTTCTTCGGGAAATACCTTTTTGCCGTTTTGCATAACTATTACGTCTTTTTGCCGTCCGGTAATAAACAAATACCCTTCGCTGTCAATATAGCCTAAATCACCGGTATGAAACCAGCCGTCTTTTAATACGGCATTTGTTGCTTCGGGATTGTTGTAGTATCCGAGCATTACGCTTGTGCCTTTTACGCATATTTCTCCCGTTCCGTCGCTGCTCTTGTTATATATATTAACCTGTACGCTTTTCATCGGTATGCCTACCGAACCCGATTTTGAAAAATATTCGTTTTCGGCAGCTATTACCGGTGAGGTTTCCGTTAATCCGTAGCCCTGGACTATATGTATGCCCATTTTTGAAAAACCTTTTGCTACAGCCGGATCAAGAGCGGCGCCGCCAGATATTATAAACCGCAGTTTTCCGCCGAGCTGATTTAGAACAGGCTTGTAAACAGCGCGGCGAATATCAATTCTGAGCTTTAAAAGAGTTTGTGCGACGGCATCAAGACGCTTTAAAAGTTTATCCTTTCCCTGCTTTTTTATTCCGTTTAATACATTTTTGTACATGCTGTCAAGTATAACAGGAACGGCGACAAACAGTGTTACGCCGTATTCCGCAAGATTTTGTCTTACATAGCGCAGTCCGTCCGTAAAAACAGTTTTTACTCCGCAGGCAAGCATAACGATGAGTCCGGTTGAACCGAAAATATGATGAAATGGCAGAAATGCCATGTTTACGTCTGTGTGGCGGATGTCCTCTACGAGCTGCATGTCGCATACGTTGTCGGCAATTCCACGCTGACAAAGCATGACGGCTTTTGATTTGTCAGTTGTGCCGGAAGTAAACAGCAAAACAGAAAATGTGTCGGGATTTATATTACAATCAATATAACCGGTATCGCCGTTTGCAATAAGCTCTTTTCCTTTTTGTATAAGTGCGGAAAAAGGCAGGTCGCTGTCTGTATCCGACATGCAGATGTATTTTGTCAGTGCTGTTTTGCCGTTTGCTTTTATGGCATCCATCAGCTCCCGGTACTTTTCATCATATACAACTGCGGCCGCTTCGCTCCTTATGAGAGAGTCTTCAAGTTCATTTATTTTGAGTTCCTTATCCAGCGGAACAGACACAATTCCTCCCATGAGATTTGCCAGATGTGCCACAGCCCACTCATAGCGGTTTCTGCCTATTACCGCAATCCTTTTATCGGCAAGACCGATGCTGTAAAGGGCAGTGCCGAAGCCGTTGATGTCATCGAGAAGATTTTTATAGCTTTTATTTTCATATAAAATATTTTTTCCGTTTTTGTGTTTTATGACAAAGGCGGTGCTGTCCGCATATATTTTGGCAGAGTTATATATTATTTTTTTTACGTTGTCAAAGCGGGCGGCGCTTTTAAAATTATTCTTTTCCATACAATATCTCCATATAAAGTTTTATTTTGAGAAAGCCGTACTATAATTATAACATAAAAATGTGTTAAAAATGCTCTTGTTTTACAAACAAGAGCATTTTTAATTTATAGTGCGACGATGTTTTTTGTGTCGGTTTCAGCGTTTTTGTTTACTTCCTCAGGATGACGTATATATGTGGGAACAACCTTCTGTATTACGTCTTTTATTGTTTCAATGTCGTTGTGTCTGGAAGCCGTTTCGAGTAAATCAAGCTCCGGCTTCAATTCCTCCATACGGATGTCAAGAGGACTGCCTATAAAAATTTTATCATGACGTGTCTTTTTAAGACCTTCTTCGTTCATGAGCAATTCCTCGTACAGCTTTTCACCCGGTCTTAATCCGGTGACTTCTATTTTAATGTCTACATTCGGTTCATATCCCGAAAGTCTTATAAGGTTTTTTGCAAGGTCATATATTTTAACCGGTTTTCCCATATCCAACACGAAGATTTCTCCGCCCTTGGCATAGCTCGCAGCCTGAAGAACAAGCTGTGCGGCTTCGGGAATCGTCATGAAAAATCTCGTTATATCTTTGTGGGTTACGGTTACGGGACCGCCCTTTTCAATCTGTCTTTTAAAAAGCGGTATAACACTGCCGTTTGAGCCGAGAACATTTCCGAATCTTACGGCAACAAATTCAGTATTGCTTATTTTTTGCATGCTCTGAACAATCATTTCGCATATTCGCTTTGTAGCGCCCATTATGTTCGTAGGGTTAACGGCTTTATCGGTAGAAATCATTACAAAACGTTTGACATTGTATTTGTCTGCCAGAAGCGCAACGTTATATGTACCGAAAACATTGTTCTTTATTGCTTCGCACGGGCTGACTTCCATTAATGGAACATGCTTGTGTGCAGCCGCATGGAAGATGATATAAGGTCTGTATTTTTCAAATATATCTTCAAGGCGGTTTTTGTCGCGGACGGAAGCAATGAGAACAAGCGGTTTGTTGTCCGGATACATGCTGTTAAGCTCCATCTGCAAATCATATGCGTTGTTTTCGTATATATCTATAATAATAAGCTTTTCGGGTTTGTATTTCATTATCTGTCGGCAAAGCTCAGAACCTATCGAACCTCCGCCGCCGGTAACCATTACTACCTTGCCGCATATGTATTCGGTGATTTCGGAATTGTTCAGGACTATGGGAGTGCGGTCCAGCAAGTCTTCTATCTGAACGTTTCTTACCGTCATCGGTGAATAAGGATCGGATATTATTTGATCTATGCTCGGAACGGTTTTTAAAGCCGCTTTTGTCTGATTGCATATTTCAATGATTTCTTTTCTGTCGCTTACGCTTGCGGACGGTATTGCAAGCAAAATCTGGTCTATGTTGAATTGCTTGCAGATTCGGGGAATATCATTGCGCTGACCTATTACCCTGTATCCGTTAATGGAATTATTCATCTTAATCGGATCGTCATCAATAAGACCTACAATGTCAAAATTAAGATTTAAGTTGTTCGTTAAATCTTTTATTAAAATAGTGGCAGAGGAACCTGCACCTACTATAAGAACTTTTTTCGTTTTCGGACCGGGTTCTGCTGTGACAGTGTTCTGTTCGGGGAGCTTATGCATAACTCTTATAAGCATCCGTACAAAAACAAAGCATATTGTGATTATAAAGTTCGCAAGAAAGCAAATCTTTACCAGGTGAAGGTGTCCGATGGGTGAAAACTCTGCGACGGTTGCAATTATCATAAGTATCGCGGACGAAAACAGACAGCCTGCCGAAAGGGTTATGTAGTCCTTTGTGCCTGCAAAAGCCCATAGAATTTTATAATTGCCGCCTGCATAGGCTACTGTGCAGAACACTGCGGCAGATATTACAGACATTATAAGAGTGCCTGATACATATTTGTGCGTGTTGCCCGCTCCGTAGATGAAAAACACACAAAACATATATGTCAAAATAACAGATGCCAGATCTATAAAAAATATATTTCTGTTTCTGTAAAGATTAGAGTTTTTCATGCGTGAAAACGCTCCTTTTATACTATGCTTTTCTATTTCATATTTATTATTATACCATTGCAGAGTTTTAAAGTCAATAAATCATTTTGCATAATAATTCAATTAATTGCAATTTATGTAATAAATATGTTACATCGGTAAAAATTACTTGATTTTTTAACAATAAGGATATAAAATAATATTATTGAAGAAAATGAGGAGAGATACAATGAATACTTATCCTATTACAATAGCAGGATTGAAACGCGAGCTGCCGCTTTGCAAGGTTAATGACGACCTTTATATAGGCGCTTTCATAATGTTCGGCGATGTTGAGATGACGAAGGCATGTGCGGCGGAACTTTTAAAAAAAGCGCCCGAATACGATATAATGCTTACGGCAGAGTGCAAAAGCATACCGCTTATTTATGAAATGGCAAGACAGTCCGGTGCTGACAATTACATAATTGCCAGAAAGGGTAAAAAAATATATATGAATAACGTTTTGTCTACAGATGTTGATTCGATAACGACCGACCATATTCAGACGCTTTGTATAGGCGACAGTGAGGTAAATGCACTTAAAGGCAAAAGAGTTCTCATAGTTGATGATGTTATAAGTACGGGAAGCTCGCTTGAATCGCTTGAAATGCTTGCAGAAAAAGCAGGAGCTGCAATAGTCGGCAAAATGGCTGTTCTTGCCGAAGGCGACGCAGCAGACCGCGACGATATTATTTTCCTTGAACCGCTGCCGCTGTTTAATTCTGACGGAACGGTAAAGTAATTGACAAAATATTCAATTGACAATTTTTAAAATTGCGGTTATACTATTATAGCTTAACCTTAGAATGAATATTATACAGTCGGAAAACAGATGTTTTGCGGCTGTGTTTACGGGGACGTAAAGGTTTCGACGGGGATTTTGAAGCCGGAGGAGCGAGCAGCGGCGGGAACCGCTTAAAAAGCCCGAATTTTTAAAAATAAACGCTAACGATAATTTAGCTTACGCTGCCTAATTAAAGGCAGCCGTTCTTACCGGGAGGACCACGGCCCGGATAAGAGCGTCATTTTGTGGTGAACGTGAGCAGACAAAGCTTTGAGTCTGCCATGAATAATGAAGCTACTGAGCATGAAAGCTTGTTTGTGAGCTTTTATGTAAGGGAATGTTGATCACAAACTGCGCTCGGAGAGCCTCTTGCGGATGGATTTTCGGACAGGAGTTCGATTCTCCTCGTCTCCACCATAAAAACCATATGCCGCGGCAATTTTTTTGCCGCGGCATATAGTTTTTATGCGCAGCCTGATTGAGAATCGAACTCCGAAAGGTTTGTACGAAGCAAAACAATCCTGTGAATTGTTTTGCAGTGCAAATAGCACACGCGGGTACTGAATTTGTCATGCAAATTCGGTCGAGTGTGCTCACAAGCCGGAGCAAGGCTTGTGGATTCTCCTGTGCAATTAACAAAAAGTGCAATTACATGCAGCATTTATTTTTTATTTAAATCCAAAATATAGTCAACAGAAACATTATAAAGCGCGGCAAGCTTAATGAGCATTGATACGGGGATTTCTCTGATACCGCGTTCATATCTTGCGTATACCTGACGGTTACACGTCAGGTAGTCTGCAACCTGCTGTTGAGTCAAATCATTGTCAATTCTTAAATCATGAATTTTTTTGAAATACATTGAAATCACCTCTTGACTTTAATGGTACCATACGGTACTGTGCGTTTGCAATTATGATATCATACGGCACCATTGATTAAAGGTGATTAAACGATATAAACGCAGTACCCCTCTTACCCATGCCACAGTAAGTATATGTATATTAACAAACAAATATATAATGCCGATTCCGCCGAGCAATCCGGTTACAAACCGTCTGGCATTATTGCTTTTAATATTGAATTTATATTGCATTACTCCGTCGATAATCATCGGAAGCAGTGCAAACAAGGCTATGAAAGAATGTCTGCAATTTGTTATACAGGCTATGGCAATTCCGGCAAAATAACCGCATAAAACCCCGGTGCACCTTGCACATAGCGGAAATTGCCTTCCTTTTATAAAAAATGAGCGTTCAGGCATTTGATGGCACATAAATGCTATGCCGAGAAATTTTCGTATATTCATAATTTATCAAAATGCATTCAACACAAATCCGACAATAAATGCATAAATAAAATATACATAAACGATAAGCAGTATTATTGATATAATACCTCTTACTAAAGCCGATTTGCCAAGGGATTTTGCTCTTAGCGGCATAGTATCTTTCCAGACTAAATAAAGAACCAATCCGGCGACAGGAATACAAAATCCCAGTGTTGCCCAACCGAATCCTCCTGCATCTTCCGTATTTTTTACCGGGCTTTCCTGTGCACAGCCGCAACCGGGGCAGACTACAGCCTCGTTCATAATTTCCTTTCCGCATTTCTGACAAAATTTCATATTCTTTTTACCCACATTATCTACATGCTTTTTATATGTAGGTACTCCTCCTGTCTTAATATTTTTCTTGTTTTTAGTAGATAATCCCATTATAAATCATAATAATTCGTATGTCAAGTAGAAATTCATCTTATGGTATGTTTTAAAAAATCATTGAAATAATATAATTATTATATTAATACTTAGGGGTGAAAGAGATGTATGTTGATTATAAAGAAGTCGGAAAGAGAATAGCCGAACGCAGAAAAGAACTCGGACTAAAACAGCGGCAAGTCAACGAAATGGCGGAACTGAGTGATAAATATCTTTCAAATATCGAAACAGCTCGTTCAATCCCAAGTATAGATGTGCTTATGAGAATATGCAAGGTTTTAAAGACCACGCCGGATTATCTGCTTATCGGTGCAGTGAACTCTTTAAATGAAAATGACATGGATAACCTGATAACAGAAAAATGTAAAAATCTGTCGGCGGAACAAAAACAATTTGTTTGCAGCTTTATAGAATGGTATAAATCAAATGTTTAAAAGCTGTTTTAATATATTGATATGTGGTATTTGTATAATTTGTGTTTTGTAAGTTATGACGTTTTAGTGCAAGTTATGTCATAAATATTGAATTGTAAATAAAAAGAATATAGAATTAGTTATAGCATCTTGAATTTGTGGTAAAACCGGCGAGGGAGTGAAGCGGTTGGATGTAATTAATTTTATAACGGTAACTCTTTACGGCAACATCCTTATGCTGCTGTTCACCAAAGAGAAAAAGAACCGTCTGCAAATTTTCGGAATTATAGCTATCTGTATTATCAGTGGATTGTCAAACCTTTTTCTTTGGAAAAATCTCGGCAGGGACGGCATATATATGCTCTATCCCTTTACAGTTCATCTGCCTCTTTTGATTTATTACATATTTGTCGTCAAAACATCTGTCTGCGAAGCGGTGTTTGCTCTTACCGCTGCATATATGCTTACAACACCGCGAAAATGGCTGTGCATTCTTTTTGCATATCTGCTCGGCGGAGGGACTGCTGCAAATGCAGTATCGGAGATCGCGGTATCTGCCGTCCTTGTTTTACTTATTGCAAAGTTTGCCGCGCCGGTAGTTGTTAAGATGTTCAAATCGAACCGAAAAGAAGCAAATTATCTTTGTTTTCCGCCTGCGGTGGCATACATAATTACTTATGCGACAACAGTTTACAGCGATTTTCTGTTTAGCTGTCCGGGAGTGTCAATACCTGTGCTGACAACAGTGCTGTCGGTATTGTTTATCGGATTTGAAGTTTGTTTTTTTAACTATTCAAGCGACAGAACAAATAAACGGCATAATAAAGAAATGCTTGATTTGCAGCTGCGTTTTATCGAAAAACTGGCTATGCATATGGATGCGGGCGAAATCCGCTTTTGCGAAAATAAAACCTTAAACGCATTTCTGGCTATGTATAAGGCGGCGGCACAGAGAAAAAATATATGCTTTGTGTGCGTGTGCAATTTGCCGGAGGATATTAATGTCTGCGATATACTTGTTGCTCTGACCGGTATGATGGACGATGCGCTGTTAAATGCAGAAAAATACATAAGGCTGGAAATAATGCAAAAGAACGGACAGATATGCATTATGATAAAGTCGGACGGGTCGGCAGTATATGACGGCACAATGCTTGCCACGCTTCATTCTGTAATATCCAAAAACAAAGGAATAATATATACTTCGGAAAGCGAATATAAAATTCAGCTTTCTGTAAAAAAATAACCTGCAAAAAAGTGCGGTTCATTTTGAACTGTACTTTTTTTATGAATATCTCCGATTGTTTGGTAAAAATTATATATTAATTATGTAATTGGTATCGGAGGTTTTTTAATGAATACAAAAAGACTGAAAGCGTTTGTATTTTTTTTGGCGGCGGCAGCGGCGGCGCTCGTGATTGTGCAGCTTCGCATTGCTGTTGTGAAAAATAAGGAGTATTCTAAAAATGTCGTTGCACAAAGGTCTGAACAGATAGAGATAAAAAAGCACCGCGGACTTTTTTATGACAGAAACATGATACCGCTTGTGGAAAATTCTCCGGAATTAATTAATATATCCAAAGACGGCAGTATCACAAAAAATCAGGGCGAACTGTCACTTGAAACAATCGCAAGATATGGCAAAAACAGCTTGGCAGAACACCTTATAGGCTATGTTGACTCCGACGGCCGCGGTATAAGCGGTCTGGAAAAATGCTTTGATTCCGTGCTGTATACAGATAAATCCTGCACTGCAAACGTGATAACCGATGCTGTCGGAAATGTGGTGAAAAACAACGGTTTAAGCGTTGCCGGCAGAAAAAACGGCAATATGAGCTCTGTAAAGCTTACGCTGGATTATCATATACAAAAAATTGTCGAGAACTGCATGGATTCTTACGGTATCGACGGCGCGGCGGTTGTTATGGACGTAAAAAATTCCGATATTCTTGCAATGGCAAGCAGACCGCAGTTTGACAGAAATAACGTGAATGAGTATCTGAAGTCGGACGGCGGCGAGTTGGTTAATAAATGCATAAGCGCATATAACGCAGGCAGTATTTTTAAGATAATTACTGCATCCGCAGCGCTCGAAAATAATACTGCAGAAGATTTGTACAACTGCAGCGGTACGGAGATTATAGACAGCAGAGAGTTTGCCTGCCACAAAAAAGACGGTCACGGCACTTTGGATTTTGAAAATGCTTTTGCCGAATCGTGCAACTGTGCATTTTACAATATGGGTGTGAGAACGGGCGCAAAAAGCATTATAAACATGGCGGAAAAATTCGGTCTTGGTTTAAGGGTGCTGTGCTTTGACTGTTTGTCTGAAAGTGCAGGCTGTCTGCCGGTAAGAGATTCCTACGGCGTGCTTGAATCGGTAAATTTCAGCATAGGGCAGGGTGAAATACTGATTACCCCCGTTCAGGCGGCAAATATGGCATGTATTGTAGCAAACAACGGCATTGCAAACAGTGTTAATGTTGCTCAGAGTATAGTTGGTGAAAACGGAGCGGAGAAGCGCGACCTCCGTGAAAATTTTGAAAGGCGGGTAATAGACAGAAACATTGCATACGAAATACAGAAATGTATGCGTAAGGCCGTGACGGACGGAACTGCCTCGGGAGCAAAAAGCGATATAGTGGAAATAGCCGGTAAAACGGGAACGGCACAGACCGGCTGGTATGAAAACGGCGAAAATATGGTTCACGGCTGGTTCTGCGGATTTTTTCCGTATGATAATCCGAAATATGCAATGGCGGTTTTTGCAGAAAACGGCAGAAGCGGGAGCGGCAGCGCAGTTCCTGTTTTTAAAGCAATCGCGGAAGAAATTGTTAAATTTTATCCCATAGGGTAGAAATCCGATAATATTTGTGGTACAATAATTATTATCAGTGTGATTTTTGAGGTGGAATAATGGAAAAGTTATTGATTATTGACGGCAACAGCATAATAAACCGCGCTTTTTACGGTATCAGAATGCTTACAAATAAGCACGGACTGTACACAAACGGTATTTACGGATTTTTAAATATTATGTTTAAAAACATAGATGAACTGTGCCCGGAATATATAGCCGTGGCTTTCGACCTGAAGGCTCCCACCTTCAGACACAAGGCATACTCGGAGTATAAGGCGCAGCGCAAGGGAATGCCGCCGGAGCTTGCACAGCAGATGCCTGTAATGAAGGAAATTTTGTCGGCAATGAACATAACCGTATTGGAAAAAGAGGGCTACGAGGCGGACGATATTATAGGAACAGTCAGCCGTATATGCAATGAAAGCGATATTGAGTGCTTTATACTTACCGGTGATAAGGACGACCTTCAGCTTGCGACCGATACAACCAAAATCCTGCTTACCGTGACAAAGGGCGGCTCTACCGCTACCACCGAGCTTGATTCCGACGACGTTGAGGATACCTACGGCGTGACGCCCTCGCAGTTTATAGACGTGAAAGGACTTATGGGCGACACCTCGGATAATGTACCCGGAGTTAAGGGAATAGGCGAAAAAACTGCTTTTGAATATATTAAAAAATTTAAGTCTATAGAAACACTGTATCAAAACCTTGATGACCCGATTGTGAAGCCTGCCGCAAGGAAAAAGCTTGAGGACGGCAGAGAAATGGCGTTTTTGAGTAAAACGCTCTGCACAATAGATAAAAATGTTCCGCTGGATTTTGAACTTGACATGGCAAAACGCGCGGAATATGACACTGAGCGCCTTGCGGAACTGTTTACAAACCTGGAATTTAACAGCTTTCTGAAAAAAATCGGCGGTTTGTCTGCCGAAAGCAAATTTGCTTTCCCGAAATTTGAAACGGCAGACAGCATAGATTCTGCGGCCGAACTTCTCAAAAATATCGGAAACACCCTTATGTACAGAATTTTTGAGCTTGACGGAGCGCTTTTCTCTTTTGCTTTTCTTGCCGGAGATACGGTGTATTATGTACAGTCGGAAGCAGACAGACTTGCAAATCTTCTGAAGCCCTATATTGAGAGCGACGATGTGTTAAAGGTTTCGCCCGATATAAAGGCGGATATGGTTTTGCTCTGTAAATACGGGGTAGTATTTTCGGATAATTATTTTGACATAAGCGTGGGCGCATATATAATAAATCCGCTCAGAAGCAGCTATGATCTGAGCGGAACGGCAATGGAATTTCTGTCGGTTAACCTTACCGACGAGAAGGACTTTTTCGGCAGCGGAAAAAATGCCAAAACAATAGCCGGTCTGAGCAGTGATGAGCTGAGTAAGTATCTGACGCAGCAGCTCGGAGCAATGGCGGAAATAAAAAAATATGAAGAAGAAAAAATCAAAGCGGACGGACAGGAAAAACTGCTTTATGATGTTGAGTTTCCGCTTATAAGAGTTTTGGCAACAATGGAAACAGAGGGCTTTTTGGTAGACGGGGAGCGCCTCAGGGAATTTGACGATTCTCTTGCACAGAAAATAGATATTCTTGAGGAAGAAATATATACGCTTGCCGGAGAAAAATTCAATATAAACTCGCCGAAACAGCTTGGCGTGATTTTGTTTGAAAAACTTGGTCTGAAAGCCGTTAAAAAGACAAAAACAGGATACTCGACAAATGCCGAGGTTCTTGAGAAACTTCTCGGAAAGCATGATATTATAGAAAAAATAATAGATTACAGACAGCTTACCAAATTAAAATCCACCTATGGCGACGGTCTGCTTGCGGTTATTGACCGCTCTACCGGCAGAATACATTCAAAATTCAATCAGACTGTTACCGTAACCGGCAGAATAAGCTCCACAGAACCTAATTTGCAAAACATTCCGGTACGCACCGAGCTTGGCCGCGAAATACGCAAAATGTTTGTCGCAAAGCCGGGCTGTGTGCTTGTGGACGCGGATTATTCCCAGATAGAATTAAGGGTGCTGGCGCATATTTCCGGTGATGAAAACCTTATAAATGCGTTTAAAAATAATGAAGATATTCATGCTTCGACGGCGTCCAAAATATTCGGAGTGCCGCTTCATGAAGTTAATCCGCTTTTGAGAAGCCGCGCAAAAACCGTTAATTTCGGAATAGTGTACGGCATGGGAGATTTTTCGCTTGCAAAGGATTTGGGAATAACCGTAAAAGAGGCAAAAAAATATATAGACAGCTATTTTGAAAAATATATTAACGTAAAAAAATATATGGAAAATACCATACAAACCGCTAAGGATACCGGATATGTTTCTACACTTTTCGGCAGACGGCGCGTTATACCGGAAATCAGCTCTTCAAACTTTATGGTGCGTTCTGCCGGAGAGCGCATGGCGAGAAATACACCTATCCAGGGTACTGCCGCCGATATTATAAAAATTGCTATGGTGAGCGTAGAGCGCGAACTCAGAAAACGAGGCCTGAAATCCCGGCTTATATTGCAGGTTCATGACGAACTTATAATAGAAACATATGTTGATGAAGAAAAAGAGGTAAGGGGGCTTTTGAAAAACTGCATGGAAAATGCCGCAGACCTTGCCGTGCCGCTTGTAGCGGAAACAAAGTCGGGCGCTTCTTGGTATGACGCTAAATAACGGGAGGAATACGGCATGATAATAGGACTTACCGGAGGTTCGGGAACGGGCAAAAGCAGCGCCTGCAAGTTTTTTGCGGACAGGGGCTTTCTGATAATAGATATGGATTTGCTGTCGCGGAGCGTGTGCCGGAAGGGGCAGAATTGCCTTGATGAAATAGTAAAGAATTTCGGAGACGGTATTCTGGATGAAAACGGCGAGCTTAACAGGCATATGCTTGGAGATATGGTTTTTAATGATGGAAAAAAACTAAAATTATTAAATGCCATTACTCATAAGTATATAATAGAAGAAACAAATAAAATAATCAGCTTAAATCCCGAAAAAAATATCGTGCTGGATGCGCCGCTTCTCTTTGAAGCAGGGCTTGACGCATGTTGCACTTTGACCGTCGGCGTGCTCAGCAGCACGGAGAACAGAGTGCTGCGGCTTGTAAAGCGTGATTCGCTTGATGAAAAACGGATTTTAGCAAGACTTCACAGCCAGCCGTCAGATGAGTTTTATATCAAAAACTGCGATACGGTGGTATATAACAATTCGGGAATTGACGATTTGTACAGCAGTCTTGAGAAGGAGCTTGGATTTTTAAATGAAAAATAAAAAAGGATATTTTTCGGCTGTTATAACGGTTGCTTTGATTTCGGCAGCCGCCGCGGCGCTTCTCCGGCCGGCGATGAAGCTTTTGTATCCGCTTAAATACGAGGACAGTATTATTGCCTACAGCAGCCGGTACGAGCTGAATGAATTTTTGGTTATGGGCATTATAAGCACCGAAAGCAGCTTTGACGAGGAGGCAGTAAGCCACAAATCGGCAGGCGGACTTATGCAGCTGAAGAAAGAAACCGCCCTGTGGTGCATAGAAAATCTGAACCTCGATATTGCCGAAGAAAAAATATATTCCCCAAAGGAGAATATATACATAGGCTGTGCCTATCTTGACTATCTGGAGGATTTGTACGGCGGAAACACGAGGACGGCACTTGCGGCATACAACGCAGGGCTCGGCAATGTAAATAATTGGCTTTCACAGCCCAGGTACTCCGACGACGGAGTTACGTTAAAAAGCATACCTTTCAACGAAACGGCACAGTATATAAAGAAAGTCAGCAAAAGAATGGAAATATACAGGGGACTGTACGGCAAATAACCGCCGTGCAGTTCTTTTGCATTTTGCAAAATATGCGTTGACTTAATACACAAAAAAGGGTTTTAAATTTGTTCAAAGTGCCAAAAAAGTGATTTTGAAGCTGAAATTTTATAAAAGCTATTGAATTTGTTGTTAAATGTGTTATAATTAGGGTACATTAGAATGCTAAAAGTTAATTGGGAGAGTGTCTTTGTTTTGTGTTTTGGAGGGTTCTTTCTTATTTTGACAGGCATTAAAAAAACAAAAAATGGAGGATGAATTATGAATAAGTTTTTAGCAAAAACATTGACAGTTACGCTTTTGCTTATGATGATTTGCACTACAGCATTTGCTGCAAGCATATCGGCAACAAAAGCGGAAGACGGCAAAATCGTAGTTTCGGTAACAGGACTTACCGCAGGTGAAGAATCCACATTGTTGGCAGTAGACACAGGTACGGATCTATCAACAGTAGCAGACAACACGGGCGCTATTCGGTACATAGATCAGATCACGGCAACAGACGGCACGGCAGCATATACATTTGATGCAGGAAATGCAAAGAACGTTACTATCTATTCCGGATATTCCTCAATGCCTTCAGGCACAGATCCGCTTCAGGCAGTTGTTCAGGAAGGCGGAGATGAGCCGAACCCGCCGGCACCGGGTGATTATATGTTAGGTGATGTAAATGATGATAAAAAAATAAATGTTATTGATGCTTCATCAGTTGTGGACTATGTAAATAAAGGAACACCATTCTACAGAGTTAATACAACAGAGGTTTATGAGTATGGTATAAAGGCAGCGGATGTTGATGCTGACGGTAAAGTTATTGTAACGGATGTTCTTTCTATAATAGATTATGCGATTAAAGGAACACCGTTTCCTGCAAAGTAATAATATTTCAAAGTGGAGGAAACAAATATGAAGTTGACAAATAAATGTGCATCAAGAGCAACAGCATTGTTTCTCGTATTGATGTTTCTATTTACACTTTCTCCGACGATTTCTTTTGCTCAAGATGAATATGTATTCACATTAACAGCAGATAAGACATCGGTAAAAGCAGGAGAAACAGTAAATCTTACAGTTACCATAGATGGAGTA
>CAKSPF010000006.1 GCA_934481345.1 uncultured Clostridia bacterium | reverse complement strand
CGCCGCCCGCTTTGACTCTCTCGCAAGCGACTTGATTATCTTACCACATCCATACTGCTTTTGTCAACACTTTTTTTCATTTTTTTCATAAATGTACAAAATAGACAATGCACGCGTGCGTGTTATAAATATTTTAGTAATTTTGCACACATATACTGTTTTTAGTAAATACAACAGTTTATTTGTTTATTTCATTATAATATTGCATACCATATTTGTATAATTTTAGATATAGTCAAGCGTTTACATATATGTTATAATATATAAAAACAATATTATCAGCGGACTTTTCTGATGTTTTTAAAAGAACGTATATAATTTGAAACAGCAAAACTCATTTTTTAACTGCAACATAAAAGGGCAAAAATTTATGTCATATTTATTTGTGTTCCCGAATAAAATATTTAGATATTGCATTTAAAAACAAGACTGCTTTTTTACAAACCGTACAAATCCACGATCGGAAAAATTCATTACTATAAAGGATGTATGTTTATATGGCTACAAAACAGAAAACAAAAACGGATATTTTTCAACTGATTGGCAAGTTCTCAAGCGGCAGCTGCACAAATGCATATACATTTCTGGGCTGTCACAAAGCAGACATCGGCTATGTATTCCGTGTTTGGGCGCCGAATGCACAAACGGTTAATCTCGTAGGGGATTTTAACAACTGGGACACAGACGCACTCCCGATGAACCACATCAAAAACGGCGTGTGGGAAGGATATGCAGATACCGCATGCATTTTTGACAACTACAAATATTATATTAAAACAAAAGACGGCAGATTTCTGTATAAGAGCGACCCATATGCGTTCCATACCTGCACCCGTCCCGAAAATGCCAGTAAAATTTACGATATTGACGCATATAAATGGACAGACCGTATATATTTAGAAAGCAGGGAAAAGAAAAACATCCTTGAATTACCGTTAAATATATATGAAGTGCACCTCGGCTCATGGAAAAAATATGCCGACGGAAATTTCTATAATTACCGTGATATTGCAAAACAGCTTGTTCCGTATGTCAAGAAGATGGGTTACACACACATTGAAATAATGCCCGTTTCCGAATATCCATATGATCCGTCATGGGGTTATCAGGTAACCGGATACTATGCGCCGACCTCCAGATACGGCACACCCGAAGATTTTGCCGCTTTTGTGGATATATGTCACAAAGCCGGCATAGGCGTCATTGCCGACTGGGTGGGAGCACATTTCCCGAAAGATGAAAACGGACTTTATGAATTTGACGGCACATGCTGCTACGAATATTCCGATCCGCTAAAAAACGAACACCCCGACTGGAACACAAGAATATTTGACTACGGAAGAAACGAAGTAATGAGTTTTCTTATTTCAAACGTGATTTTCTGGCAGGAAAAATATCATATCGACGGTATCAGAGTCGATGCCGTTGCGTCAATGCTGTATCTTGATTACGGAAAGACCGACGGCAACTGGCGTCCGAACAAATACGGCGGCAATTACAATCTTGAGGCAATTGAGTTTTTAAAGCGGCTTAACACCGCTTCATTTAAATTCAATCCGGCTGTTCTGATGATTGCCGAAGAATCCACCGCATTTCCTATGATAACAAAACCCGTCTATGACGGCGGTCTTGGCTTTAACTTCAAATGGAACATGGGCTGGATGAATGACATGCTCGGATATATGTCCACAGACCCGCTGTTCCGCAAGGGCAGGCACAATAACCTTACATTCTCGTTAACATATGCTTTTTCCGAAAATTATATACTGCCTCTGTCGCACGACGAGGTGGTTCACGGCAAATGCTCCATGATAGGGAAGATGCCCGGCGAATATACAGACAAGTTTTCAAATTTACGGACATTTTACGGCTATATGATGGCGCATCCCGGCAAAAAGCTCTCGTTTATGGGTAATGAATTCGCACAATTTATAGAATGGGACTATTCAAAAGAACTCGACTGGTTGCTTTTAGACTACGAGCCGCACAGGCAAATGCAGAAATATGTGCGTGATCTTAATAAATTCTATATCGAAACAAAAGCATTCTGGGAAAACGACAGCGACTGGAACGGCTTTAAATGGATATGCCCGGACGACAACGCGCAATCCGTCATAGCTTTCAGAAGAATAGACAAACACGGAAACGAAATAATCGTTGTATGCAATTTCTGCCCGGTTACCAGAAAGAATTATCGGATAGGAGTTCCGCAAGGCGGAACATACAAATGCGTTTTTTCGAGTGACAAAAAGATTTACGGAGGCAGCGGCGAACGCCTTTCGGCGGCAAAATCCAAAAAAATCCCGATGCACTCACTGGAGCACAGCATAGAGATAACGGTTCCGGCATTATCGACAGCTTACTACAAGCTCATAAAATAACTGCCATCAAATAAAAAACTTACAGGAGGTAACAGTATGTACTCAAGTTCAATGCGAAAAGAATGTATTGCCATGCTATTGGCAGGAGGTCAGGGAAGCAGACTTTTGGTTCTTACGGAAAAGACAGCTAAACCTGCCGTACCTTTCGGAGGTAAATACAGAATTATAGATTTCCCGCTATCTAACTGTGTAAACTCAGGAATTGACACCGTAGGCATAATGACACAATATCAACCTCTGGAACTGAACGACTATATAGGAAACGGCGCCCCGTGGGGTTTAAGCCGTAACTTCGGCGGTGTTCACATTTTGCCGCCGTACTCAAAAAGCAAAAAAAGCGAGTGGTATAAGGGAACTGCAAATGCAATATACCAAAATATACGCTTTGTGGATCAGTATAATCCAAAATACGTTTTGGTATTATCCGGCGACCACATATACAAAATGGACTATGCAAAAATGCTTGACTTCCACAAGAAAAACAACTCGGAATGCACTATAGCCGTTTTGGACGTACCCATTGAAGAAGCATCAAGATTCGGAATCATGAACACTCATGAAGACAATTCAATTTACGAATTTGAGGAAAAGCCAAAGGTTCCCAAAAGCACAAAAGCTTCTATGGGCGTATACTTATTTAACTGGGATATTCTCCGCAAATATCTCATTGACGACGAAGCAAAAGAAAATTCTTCAAACGATTTCGGAAAAGATATTATCCCCGAGCTGTTAAACGACAACCGCAGGCTGTTTGCATACCAGTTTGACGGTTACTGGAAAGATGTCGGAACGATACAAAGCCTTTGGGAAGCAAATATGGATTTGATAAATCCCGATGTTCCCATAGAGCTGAAAGATCCCGACTTTAAAATATATGCCAGAAACTATTCGCAGCCGGCAAGCTTTGTTTCCGACAATTCTCAGATTATAGATTCACTGATTACGGAGGGCTGCATGATTTCCGGCAAGATAGAACATTCTGTCATATCCACCGGATGCATAATAGAAGAAGGCGCGTATATCAAAAACAGCGTCATAATGCCCAACACCTATGTAAAAAAAGGAGCCGTTATAAAATATTCTATAGTCAGCGAAGACTGCATTATCGGCGAAAACGCATTAATAGGTGTAGAACCGAAAAATCCTGAAAGTACGAAAAAGAATATCTGTGTAATTGCCAAAGCTCAAAATATTGCCGATGGCGAATGCATTGTTGAATAAGGGGGCCGTTACAATGAAAATGTCCGGTATAATTTTTTCTAATATTTACGATACAACAATGGGCGAACTCACAAGGCACAGAACTGTCGCTTCCATGCCATTCGGCGGAAGATACAGATTTATAGATTTTGTTCTCTCAAACATGGTAAATTCAAACATATCCTCAATAGGAGTTATTACCAAGTACAATTATCAGTCGCTTATGGACCATCTTGGCGGCGGAGCTGAGTGGGATCTGAACAGAAAGGACGCAAATCTCTATATACTTCCTCCGTTTGCCACCGGCGTAACAAATGTTTACCGCGGAAATCTTGAGGCGCTTTTTAATGCAATATCATTTTTGAATGCAACAAAACCCGACTATGTCGTAATGTGCGACACGACAGTAATATGTAATATTGACTTTAACGACGCTCTGCGCTCCCATATTGAATCCGGCGCGGAAGTCACCGCTATATGCAACAGCGAAATAGAGTCATACGAATGTGACAGCAACGACCTCGTTTTAACCGAGAAAAACGGAATTGTAGATGACCTTGCAATAGGCTACATGCTCGGCGAAAGATCCAAAATAGGAATGGGCATGTTTATAATAGAAAGAAAAACTCTTTTAAACATTATAAACAACTACGTTTCCCGAGGAAGATACAGCTTTGAAAAAGATTATCTTATGACAAGATTTACAAATGATTCCATTAAAATAAACGCATATGAATTTAAAGGAACGGTACTGAGAAATCATAATTCGATTTCCTATTTCAGAAACAGCTTTAAGCTTATGGAACCCGAAATAAGAAATAATATATTCAAGACCGACGCTATCATCAGAACTAAGGTACGCGACCAGGCTCCCACCTTCTACCACAGCAACTGCACCGTAAACAAATGCCTTATAGCAGACGGATGCGAGATTTACGGCAAGGTGGAAAACTCCATACTTTTCAGGGGAGTTACAATAGCAAAAGACGCAACCGTGAAGAATTCAATCGTTATGCAGGGAACAACAGTAGGCTCCGGAGCAAGCCTGAATTATGCAATAATTGACAAAGATGTTACCGTTTCGCAGGGTGCCTCCTTGACAGGAGCGTCTTCAGCGCCTATAATAATTCATAAAGGACAAGTAATTTAAGAGGGTGATTATTGAATGAAGATTTTATTTGCTTCAAGCGAAGCAGCCCCGTTTGCCAAATCAGGCGGTCTGGGAGATGTTGCGGGCGCTTTGCCGCAGGCGCTTTCCAAAATAAAAGGAAACGAAGTCTGCGTTGTACTTCCATATTATAAATCCGTAAAATATAACCCGGACTATGACATCCAGTATATAGGAAACATGTATGTTCCGCTTGCCTGGAGAAGCGCTTATGCAGGCGTATTCAGAGCCGTTATAAAAAATACGGGACGCGGTAAAAACAAACGGAATGATTTGGTTTATTATTTTATAGACAATGAATACTATTTCGGCAGGGACTCTCTGTACGGATACAATGATGACGGCGAAAGATTTGCCTTTTTCTCAAAAGCAGTTCTTGAGTGTCTGCAATTAATACAGTTTACGCCGAACATTATACACTGCAACGACTGGCAGACAGGATTTTTGCCGCTTTTTCTGAAAGCGCACTACGCAAATCTTGATATGTATAAAAACATACGAACGGTTTATACCATTCATAACATAGAATATCAGGGAAAAGCCGAGCAAAGCTTTTTGACTGAGGTTCTCGGCGTGGACGAATACTGGAGAAACGTGTGTTCATTTGACGGTATGATAAATGCCATGAAAACAGCGATCGTACTTTGCGATAAAATAACCACGGTTTCCGAAACATATGCTCACGAAATAAAATACGCATATTTTGCAAACGGTTTGGAAAATATTCTAAGTGAAAACTCGTATAAACTTTGCGGCGTCGTAAACGGAATAGATACAAATCTCTACAACCCGGAAAATGACGAAAAAATTCCGTTTAAATTCAAACCGGGAGAGCTGGACGGTAAATATAAGGATAAAGCGGCTCTCCAGCAAAAGCTCGGTCTGCCGGTAAATCCCGATATTCCTATCGTTGCAATGATTTCAAGGCTTGTAAAACACAAAGGACTGGAGCTTGTGGAATATGTATCTCAGGAATTCCAGTATATAAACATGCAGCTCGTAATCCTGGGTACGGGTGACAAAAAATATGAGGATTTGTTCAATTTCCTGGCATACTGCAATCCCGACAAGGTTTCGGCAAACATAACCTTCAACTCCGCTTTGGCGAGCGAGGTATATGCCGGAGCAGATTATCTGCTTATGCCGTCAAAAAGCGAGCCGTGCGGACTTTCGCAGCTCATTGCCATGCGCTACGGAACCATACCTATAGTAAGAGAAACCGGAGGTCTTGTAGATACCGTTCCGGCTTTAAATACCGAAACGCTGGAGGGCAGGGGATTTACATTCAAGGTGTTCAATGCACACGACATGCTCTCGGCTATACGCCGTGCGGTTGATTTTTATTATGACAAGGATAAGCTCAACCGCTTCAGAACACAAATAATGAAATATGACAGCAGCTGGAAAATACCCGCCGACAAATATATGGATATTTACAGCGAGCTTGTAAAATAATGCTTTCGGAAATATTTTGCCGAAAAAGCAAATCGGCGCACGACGCCTTACCGAAACAAATGAAGGGGACTGATATTAATGAATCTTGACCAGAAATCGGCTATGAAGCTGTTGGACGAAAAATGCAAAAACAACTTTGGCTGTGCAATCTCAGAGGCTACACAGCACCAGGTATATATGACCGCTTGCATGGTTGTACGGGATATTCTCTCCGAAAAAAACATGGAGTTTAATAAAACCGCAGGAAAAAAAGAAGAAAAACAGGTATTTTATATGTCAATGGAGTTTTTGGTAGGAACCTCACTCCACAATAACCTGTATAATCTCGGAGTTGAGGATGCATTTAAAAAAGCTCTCAAATCCATAGATGTAGATATTGAAGATATATACAAAATAGAGCCGGATGCAGGGCTCGGAAACGGCGGTTTGGGCCGTCTTGCCTCCTGCTACATGGATTCGCTGACATCACTTGCAATACCGGCTACAGGGTATTCGATAAGATATGAATTCGGTATTTTCAAGCAAAAAATAATTGACGGCTGGCAGATGGAATTCCCGGATGACTGGCTCAACCTCGGCGATGTCTGGCTGAAGGGCAGACCCGATGAATCCGTAGAGGTAAAATTCGGAGGACATGTAAATGAATGGTTTGACGATAAAGGCTATCACGCAGAACACGTTGACTATACGGTTGTGCTTGCCGTTCCTTACGATATGCTCATATCCGGCTACAATACACCGGCAGTAAATAAACTTGTGCTCTGGAGCGCCAAATCTCCGAAAAGCTTTGATATGACCGCATTCTCCAGAGGAGATTACGCAAAAGCTATCGAAGAAAATACCAAAGCCGAGGTAATATCGAAAGTCCTGTATCCTGCCGATGACCATATCGAAGGAAAAATACTCAGGCTCAAACAGCAATATTTCTTTGTAAGTGCGTCACTTCAGACAATTACAAAAAAACACTTTGCAAAATATAAGACGCTTGACAACCTTTCAGATAAAGTATCAATCCACATCAACGATACTCATCCGGCGCTCTGCGTTCCGGAGCTTATGAGAATACTTATGGACAATTACGGCTACGGCTGGGATGACGCATGGGATATAACCTGCAAAACTCTTTCCTACACAAACCACACCGTAATGAGCGAGGCTCTCGAACGCTGGAACGAGCATATGTTCAACGACCAGCTCCCGAGAATTTACCAGATCGTTGCGGAAATTAACCGCCGCCTGCTGATACAGCTGAACAATGTTTATCCCGGAGATTATGCTAAAATCGACTATATGGCAGTTATAGCAAACGGAGAAATCCGCATGGCAAACATGTGTCTTGCAGCATGCCACATGGTAAACGGCGTATCAAAACTGCACAGTGAAATTCTTAAAACAAGCATTTTTAAAGATTATTACAATATATCTCCCGAGAAGTTTACGAATGTAACAAACGGGATAGCTTACAGAAGATGGCTATGCCAGTCAAATCCGCTTCTTACAGACTACCTGACGGAGCTTATCGGCGACGGATTTAAAAAAGATTCCAAAAACCTTGAAAAACTCCTCAAATATCACGGCGACAAGCAGGTTGCGGATAAATTATTCGATATCAAAAAGGCAAACAAACAAAGGCTTGCGGATTATATACTTCAGGCAAACGGCATAAAAGTTGATTCCGATTCAATTTTTGACGTTCAGATAAAAAGACTGCATGAATACAAAAGGCAGCTTTTAAATGTTTTGCAGATACTCCATATGTATCTCAAAATAAAAGAAAATCCAAACATGGATTTCAAACCGAGGACATTTATATTTGCCGCAAAAGCCTCTGCCGGATATTTCATGGCGAAGCAGATAATACGCCTTATCTGTGCAGTATCAAACACCGTAAACTCCGATCCTGCCGTAAGAGATAAGCTTAAGGTTGTATTCATTGAAGATTACAAGGTTTCCCTTGCGGAAATAATTATTCCGGCAGCAGATATTTCAGAGCAGATTTCAATCGCCGGAAAAGAAGCGTCCGGTACGGGAAATATGAAGCTCATGATAAACGGTGCGGTAACTCTCGGCACGCTTGACGGTGCAAATGTTGAAATATTTGAGCAGGTTGGCAAAGATAATATATTCCTGTTCGGTCTTAAAGCAGATGAAGTCGACGCACTGTGGCGCCAGGGATATTCTCCGCTTGACTATGTAAACGGAAACAGCGACCTGAAAGCAGTTCTTGATTTGCTCACTTCAAATGTGCTCGGTGCAAGATTTGACGATATAGCAAAATCTCTGCTTACAAATGCATTCGGTACTGCCGACGCATATATGACGCTTGCCGATTACGATTCATATGTCAAAGCTCAGGAGCTTGTGAGCAAAACCTATGCAGACAAATATAAATTTATGGATATGTCGCTTACAAATATTGCGAAAGCAGGTATTTTCTCATCAGACAGAGCTATAGAAGAATATGCAGAAAACATCTGGCACTGCAAATAAATATTTCCGCCACTGCCGTCTTAAAACAGCAGTGGCGCATAATTTTTTATTAAGGCAAATTATCAGCCGCAACGGAGATTAAAATGAGAATTTTATTTGACAGCAAAAGCTTAAAATTTAAAAAACCCTTTGGCTGCTTAAAGCAAAATGAAGAATGTACGCTGAATATTCATATTCCCGATTCGTGCAATACGCAAAGCGTGCATGTTCACATAACCCGCGATGACGGATACGAAGCGGATTTTCCGCTTTCTCAAACCCAAAAATACGATTGCTACACGATATACGGCGGAACATTTTCGCTGAGCGAATGCGGTCTTTATTTTTACAGATTTGACATTACCACCGACGCATCAAGCTTCAAGCTTATGAAGTACGGCGACAGCGATACAAACATTGAGGACGGTACGCTATGGCAGGTTAGCTGCCTTCCGGAGGATTACTCAACTCCCGATGATTTTAAAGGACGGGTAATATATCAGATTTTCCCCGACCGATTTAATAAATACGGCGAATGTGACTTAAGCGGAAAGCTTGAACCGTACTACATACATTCAAGCACCGCGGAAATGCCTGCTTATCTGCCGAACAGCGACGGAAAAATACTGAACAACGATTTTTACGGCGGAAATCTGAAGGGTATCGAAAAGAAACTGCCGTACCTCAAAAACCTCGGCATCGGTATAATATACTTAAACCCTGTGTTTAAAGCATATTCAAATCACAGATATGACACATGCGATTACATGTCAATAGACCCTATGCTCGGAACAGAGCAGGACTTCAGAGAGCTTTGCAGCGAAGCACACAAAAACGGTATCAAAATCATACTGGACGGCGTATTTTCCCATACCGGCTGCGACAGCATCTACTTTGACAAATACAAACGGTTCGGCACGGGAGCTTATTCCAATCCCGAATCCCGATACAAAGACTGGTACAACTTTGAAAGCTATCCCGATAAATACGAGTCATGGTGGGGCATAGATACCCTGCCGTGCATAAATGAAATGAATGAAGATTATATCCGTTACATAATCACGGACGAGGACAGCGTTATCAGACACTGGCTGCGCGCCGGGGCGGACGGATTCCGTCTTGATGTCGCAGACGAGCTTCCCGATGAATTTATAAAGCTTCTTCACGACACGGTAAAAAGCGAAAAGCCGGACGCTGTTGTTCTGGGAGAGGTATGGG
This sequence comes from uncultured Clostridia bacterium, assembly GCA_934481345.1. Lineage (GTDB taxonomy): Bacteria > Bacillota > Clostridia > UMGS1810 > UMGS1810 > CAKSIN01. Next base: position 127,923 of record CAKSPF010000006.1, on the reverse strand, counting down.
AAGATGCTTCAAACAAAATCGCATACAGTATACGCCGAAAATATTTTGTTAATTCCGAGCTTGATTCGGTAATGAATTACCCTTTCCGCAATGCAATCATTTTGCTTTTAAAAGGTATAATCACGACAGAAAACTTTGCGTCGGAGATAATGACGATTGTTGAGAATTATCCGGCAGAGGTTCTCCATTGCCTTATGAACAGCCTTTCCACACACGACACCGAAAGAATAATAACCAACCTTACGGGTGCCGACATGGGAATAACAAGAGAAGACAAGGCAAAATATGTTTTTTCGGATGAAGAGAGAAGAATTGCTTTGTCGCGCCTTAAAGCAGCCGTATTTTTACAGTTTTTCCTTCCGGGATGCCCGTGTATTTACTACGGCGATGAAATAGGTATGGAGGGTTTTAACGATCCGTTTAACAGAGCATATTTCAATCCCGAAAAAATAAACCGCGAAGTAAATGAGCTGTACCGGTGCATGACCGCGCTGAAAAATTCCTCAGACGCATTAAAATACGGCGATATGAATTTTATCACAAAAAATGACGGCGTACTTTTAATGGAACGGAATTTTAAAGAAAAAATCATAACGGCGGCAGTTAATCTGTCACAGGAGGCTGTGAGAGTTTCTTCGAAAAAGGTTTTGGTTTCGCACAATGTTACAAACCTGGGAGATATTGTATATGTGCAAAACGGCGGATTTGTGCTGTATGAATAGGCAATGCGTGTTCGGATACTGATTAGGCTGTTCGTACTAATATACAAAAAAATATGCCTTTTCTGCTCGAATTTTGACAAATTTATTATAGACAAAACAAAAAATATATGCTACACTATAGAAAATATTAAATGCGATGAAAGGGAAAAAGCCTTGATGTGTAAAGCTAAGAGAACTGTTGGTTGCTGCAAAACAGTGTTTACCGTCAAACGCGAACTCACCCCCGAGCAGTCAGTTGAAAGCCAATCGGTGATTAGACTCGACCGGGTTTCTCTCCGTTACCATGAGAGGATATTGTTGGATATCCCATACAAAATAGATATAATACCTGTATAATTTTATCCAAAAATATCTTCCTGTAAGCGGAATACCCGTTTACAGGATTTTTTATACCAAATAAGAAAGGAACATACTGTTATGAAACTTGCTTTTTCAACCTTAGGATGCCCCAATTACAGTTGGAAAGACATCCGCTCCATGGCAAAAGACCTAGGCTTTGACGGAATCGAAATCAGAGAAATAGGCGACAAATTTGCGTCTTCGCCGTTTTCGCCGGAAAAATGCGCGTCTACCCTAAAAAAGTTGGAATCCATTCATATCGAAATTCCCTGCTTATCAACCGGATGCTGTCTCAAATTTACAGACAAGCGCGAAGAAAACATTGACGAAATCAAAAGATATATTGAAATTGCCGCAAAGCTAAAGACTCCGTACATAAGAATACTCGGAGATTTGAAGGCTGCGCCGGAAGGCGAGGTTGACGACGCAAGCATCGCAGATGAAATCAAAGCTCTCGTTCCCGTTGCAGAAGAAAACGGAGTTATTCTGCTTGTAGAAACCAACGGTGTTTATGCAAATACCGAAAGATTAAGAGATCTGCTCAACGAAATTGCAAGTGATAACGTTGCTGCACTTTGGGATATACACCACCCATACAGATTTTTCGGCGAAACTCCCGAGCAAACACTTCAAAATCTCGGCGCGTATATAAAATATATTCATATAAAGGATTCCGTTCAGGACGAAAACGGAGATGTTTTATACCGCATGATGGGTGAGGGCGACATTCCGATAGACAGCTTTATGTCCGCACTGCGTTCCATAAACTACGAGGGCTATGTTACATTTGAATGGCTCAAGCACTGGGCTCCGGATCTCTCCGATGCCGGAATCGTGTTCCCGCAGTTTATAGATTACATGTCAAAATACACATCAAACACTTCATCAAGCGACATGCTGTATGACAACGCTCAGAAAACCGGTAAATATGTTTGGAAGAAAAACAACCTTATTGACCTTACTTTTCCGCAGGTTCTGGACCGCATATGCGAGGAATTTCCGGATCAGTATGCATTCAGGTATACAACGCTCGATTACACAAGAACATATACTCAGTTCAGAGATGACGTAGATGATTTTGCACGCGCACTTATAGCTCTCGGTGTGCGCCGCGGCGACCATGTGGCAGTCTGGGCAACCAATGTTCCCGCATGGTACATTACATTCTGGGCAACGGTAAAAATAGGTGCCGTACTGGTAACGGTAAATACCGCATACAAGATATATGAAGCGCTGTACCTTTTAAGACAGTCCGACACACATACGCTTGTAATGGTAGACGGATTCAAGGATTCAAATTATATAGAAATTATAAAGCAGCTCTGCCCCGAGCTTGAAACACACGAAAAAGGCAAGCCGCTTCATGCAAAAAAACTGCCGTTTTTGAGAAACGTTATCACAGTCGGATGTGAGATGCCGGGAGCATTAACATGGGAAGAGGCCCTCGAAAAGAAGGACTCCGTTCCGTATGAAGAAATTTTAAGACGTCAGCTTGTCATAAACAAGCACGACGTATGCAACATACAGTACACATCGGGTACAACGGGATTCCCGAAAGGCGTAATGCTCACCCACTACAACGTCGTTAATAACGGAAAAGCCATAGGCGATTGCATGGATTTGTCAACGGCGGACAGAATGATGATTCAAGTGCCTATGTTCCACTGCTTCGGCATGGTGCTTGCAATGACAGCCTCGGTAACTCACGGTGTAACTATGTCGCCGATACCGGCATTTTCTCCGAGGAGAGGTCTTGACTGCATAAACAAGGAAAAAATCACCTGTTTCCACGGAGTACCGACAATGTTTATCGCCATGCTCGGACACGAGGACTTTGCAAAGACAGACTTTTCACACATGCGTACCGGAATAATGGCAGGTTCCCCTTGCCCGATACAGACGATGCAGGAGGTTGTGGAAAAGATGCATATGCCCGAAATATGCATAACCTACGGTCAGACCGAAGCTTCTCCGGCAACAACAATGAGCAAAACCACCGATTCGCTCGAAACACGCGTTAACACTGTAGGAAGTCCTATTTTCGGAGTTGAATGTAAAATTGTTGATCCCGAAACAAACGAAGAACTTCCCGACAACACAGACGGCGAATTTGTCGCACGCGGCTACAACATAATGAAAGGCTACTACAAAATGCCCGAAGCGACAGCAGCCGCAATAGACGAGGACGGCTGGCTCCACTCCGGCGACCTGGCACGCAGAACTCCGGACGGTTACTTTAAAATCACCGGAAGAATCAAGGACATGATTATCCGCGGCGGCGAAAATCTGTATCCAAAGGAAATAGAGGACTTCATCTATACCAATCCGAGCGTAAAAGATGTTCAGGTTATAGGCGTACCGGACAAACAGTACGGCGAAGAAGCGATGGCATGCGTAATTCCAAAAGAGGGAAGCGGACTTACGGAAGATTCGCTGAGGGAATTTATAGTTGCAAACCTTGCCAAGCACAAGGTTCCAAAATACATCCGCTTTGTAGACTCGTTCCCGATGAATGCCGCAGGCAAAATTCTTAAATACAAAATGCGCGAAGGCGCAATCGAATATCTCGGTCTTCAGGATGCGGACAGTATTGTAACGGCATAAAACATTTCAAACCGTGTGCAGAAAAAGCACACGGTTTTTTTAACACAAATTTTTAAAAATATCTTCACATTTGACAATATTTATGTTACAATATTTATGAAAAGTTTTGTATCAACACAGCATTAAAATATGCACAACGGAGGGATTAAAAATGAAAACAGACAACATCATTGCAAAAAGAACAAACAAGACCGTGTACCGCGACGGCGACAACGCAATCAAAGTATTCGACAAGGATTTTTCAAAAGCCGATATACTGAATGAAGCGCTTAATCAGGCACGCATTGAGGAAACGGGACTTAATATTCCGAAAATTAAAGAAGTAACCGTCGCAGACGGCAAATGGGCAATTGTTTCGGACTACATAGAAGGAAAAACGCTTGACACACTTATGAAGGAAAATCCGGATAAAACGGATGAATACCTTGAAATGTTTGTCAACCTTCAGCTTGAAGTCCACAGCAAGACCGCCCCGATGCTCAATAAACTCAAAGACAAAATGAACAGCAAAATATCTGCGGCAAATCTTGATGCCACCACAAGATACGAACTCCACACAAGGCTTGAATCAATGCCAAAGCACAAAAAAGTGTGCCACGGTGATTTCAACCCAAGCAATATCATATTAAAGGATGACGGCACGCTCTACATTCTCGACTGGTCGCATGCCACTCAGGGAAATGCTTCCGCCGACGCCGCAAGGACATACCTTCTGTTCTGCCTTGATAAAAACACGGAGCTTGCAGATAAGTATCTTAACTTATTCTGTGAAAAAAGCGACACCGCAAAGCAGTATGTGCAAAAATGGATGCCGATAGTTGCGGCTTCGCAGTCGGTTAAAGGCAAGGAAGAAGAAAGAGAATTTTTGCTTTCATGGGTAAACGTAGTTGATTATGAATAAGCAAAAAAGCCGGAATTTTTCCGGCTTTTTATTTTAACAAAATTATCATACTTTTTTAATGGATTATTTTGATATGTTATGTTAAAATAATTATATATCTCTCGCGAAAGGAAAAAAGTATGAAAAGATTTTTGTGTTTTGTTTTTATCATAGCGCTGGCTGCCGCCGGCTTAAATATAAATGCATATGCCGCAAACGGCGAACCCGACATCAAATCAAAGGAAGCGCTTTTAGTAGATCTCGGCAGCGGCAAAACCCTGTATAAGTCAAACAGCGATGCCAAAATTGCCCCGGGCGGATTTGTGAAAATAATGACGGCAATTGTCGCGATAGAAAACATGCTTGACAAAAACGAAGCAATAACCGCCAAAGCAGATACCCTCGCAGGGTATGACTATTCCTTCGGAAACATGGGTATCCTTGCCGATGAAACGCTTACTTTGAAAGACCTGCTGTACGGAATGCTTCTTTATGACGCCGGTGATGCCGCAGAAGTTATAGCTGAGTATTCGTTTGAATCACGCAGCAAATTTATAAAAAAAATGAACGAAAAGGCTGTTGCTCTCGGAGCGCTCAATACTAAATTTACAAACCCTACGGGTTATCCGGACGAAAAGCAGTATACAACGCTTGACGATATGTATATAATCACAAAGCACGCTATGTCAAATGACTTTTTCGCCGAGATTGTAAACACCGGTATGCATGAAATCCAGCCTACCAATAAATACAGACAGACGCGTTATCTTCCGAATTCAAACAAATTTATTACGCGTTACTCTTCTGATAAATACTACACCTCAAAGGCAAAGGGAGTAAAAACCTCATATATAAACGATTCAAAATGCGGACTGATTTTGCAGTACGAAACAAACGACATCGATCTTTTATGCCTTGTTGCCGACTCGCCTTATGACGGAAACTTAAATTATTCCTACGAAGACTCCAGAGCCCTCATAAGATACGGCACAGAGTTTTACACACCCGTAAAGGTAATCAAAAGAGGTGATATTCTCGCCGAGGTTGAGCTGAATAACGGCAAGGAAACAGACAGAATTTTGCTTGAAGCACCGGAGGATCTGTTTGTAAATCTGCCAAAGGGATATGACGAAAAAAAGCTTAAAATCAAGGTTGAAAAGGAAAAGGGAATCAAAGCGCCGATTACCAAAGGACAGGCACTGGGAGTCGTTCACATAATGTATTCCGGCGAAGAGTATTCCTCTATCGTACTGACATCGCCGCAGGCTGTCAGAGCCGACAATATCAAAGGCTTTTTCAAGAGCATATGGAAGGTTATCTCCGCACCCGCGCTTCTCGTTACCCTCGGAATACTTCTTATAATATTTGTATGGTCCACGTTGATATTCAACAGAAAAAAGCAACTGAAAATAGATAAACGGAAAAAATAAATTTGTACCGCAGACTTTGCTCTGCGGTATTTTTATTTAAAATTTCATCAAAAAAACATTTGACAAATTCCTTCTTTTGTTATATACTATTATAGCACGTTTTTCGTGCTTCCTTGCTCCGGAGTTTTTTTCGGGGCCAGAGTCCAGAAGGAGGTGAATCAGAATGGAGAATGTTAAGAACAAATACGAAACCATCTTTGTTATCGACGCTTCTTTAGCAGAAGACCAGATTAATGCAATCACAGAAAAGTTCAAAACTCTTATTGCCGACAACGCTACAACGGAATCTGTTGACGTATGGGGCAAGAGAAGACTGGCATATCCAATCAATTACAAAACAGAGGGTTACTATGTTTTGATTAATTTTGAGAGCCAGGCAGAGTTCATAGCAGAGCTCGAAAGAGTATATAACATCACAGACGGTATTTTAAGAAATATCGTAATCAAAAAATAATGAAAGACGGTGTTATTAAATGAACAAAGCGATTTTGGTAGGCAGGCTCACAAGAGATCCCGAGCTTAAAACTACCGGAAGCGGCGTAAGCGTTTGCAGCTTTACAATTGCAATTAACAGACGCTTCAGAAATGCCGAGGGAAATTATGACGCAGACTTCATAAACTGTGTTGCATGGAGACAGCAGGCTGAATTTATTTCCAAGTTCTTTGCAAAAGGACGTATGGTCGGCCTTGTTGGTTCTATTCAGACAAGAAATTACGAAAGAGACGGTCAGAGAGTATATGTGACAGAAGTTGTTGCCGATGAAATTTATTTTGTTGACAGCAAGGGTTCAGCACCTGCTCCTGCCGGCGGAGAAAACAACACCGCATCAAATTCTTTCGGTGCAGACGACGGATTTATGCCGATGCCTGCCGATGATGATCTGCCGTTCTAATCTTGATTGCAGAAATAATTAAAGGAGGTTTACTATCATGGCTGAAGAAAAACAATTCCGCAGAAAGCCCAAAAAGAAAGTTTGCGCTTTTTGTGTAGATAAAGTTGCTGAAATTGACTATAAGGATATAGCAAAGCTCAGAAGATACGTTTCCGAAAGAGCTAAAATTCTTCCGAGAAGAATAAGCGGTAACTGTGCAAAGCATCAGAGACAGCTCACCGTTGCTATTAAGAGAGCAAGACACATTGCACTTCTCCCTTATACATCAGACTGATTTTTTAAAACCCGGTTTTCGCCGGGTTTTTTGATGCACAGTTAAAAAAACAACTGCAAAAGCAGCATAAGAATTACCGCAGGCAGTCCGAAAAGCCCAACCGCGACGGCTGTAATCGCATTTATACCTATATGTATTCCGGCAAATTTGCCAAGCGTGTTAATCAACAGCAAAACCGCACCTCCGGCGACGCTGTTCATAAGTATCTTAATTATAAACTTAATCGGTTTGAGCGATATTCTTGCCAGCACAAATACAATCATTATACCTAAAATATATCCAACCGCTATTGAAAATGTCATCTGCAAAGCCATCATTCCTTATATGTAAAATATTCTATTTAATTATACTTGTCTTTGTTTCTAATTATTCCAAAATATAGTTTTTGAACAAATTGTTAATAAACGGATTTAAAACACAGAATTTTGTTGTTAAAATAACCAAAAAAAATGTCTGCTTTTATCGTTTTTGTACAGTTTGTATAGAAAAACTCACTGATTTATTGCAAAACTATTGAAAAAAGCTTATTATATAACTATCTATATTATTATAATTGATATATTGTCGGGATTTTTCGGAAACGGCAATCTCAAATACCCGGAGCACTGCTCCTATAGAAACAAAAAATATTATTAATGAGGTGGATTATATGAATGTTAGACTTTTTCAGCAAATGACTCACCAGATGAAAGAAGTAATGAACCGCGACCTTGGAATTATTACAGACAGCGGCTTTGTTGTGTCATCAAACGATTCCTGCATAAGCAGCAACGACTTAGAGTGCGTTCTGAGCTTTACCGCAGACAATACCGACACCTTTACCTATAACGGTTTTACATACAAGCCGATAGTTACAATGGGAAAGATCGAATATATAATATTTGTAAAAGGCGATGACACTCTCGCCCGCAACTATGTTGACATTTTAAATGTAAGTTTTTCATCTATCAAGACGCTTTATGATGACAAGCATGACAAGCTTAACTTTATAAAGAACTTTTTGCTTGATAATATCCTTCCGGGAGATATTCTTGCCAAAGCGGCAGAGCTCCATATACCGATTGAGGCAAAACGGGTTGTATTTTTGATTCAGACAGAAAAGATTTCTGATTTCTCCGTTCTTGAGCTCATTGAAGGAATGTTTCCGAACAAACAAAACGACTTTATAGTAAGCATAGATGAAAACAATGTTGCCCTTGTAAAAGAGCTTAAAAGCGATTGCAGCCTGAGTGAACTTCAGGAAACCGCAAAAGGCATCTGCCATAACATCAATACCGAGGTAATGGCAAAAGCTGTAGTCGGAATAGGTACAATCGTAAGCAATGTCAAGGAAATTGCCCGCTCATACAAAGAGGCAAGAGTTGCACTCGAAGTAGGCAAAGTGTTTGATGACGAGAAATTCATACTCAGTTATGAGGATTTGGGCATAGGAAGATTAATTTATCAGCTTCCTACGACTCTTTGCGAGCTGTTTCTGACGGAAGTGTTCAAAAAAGGCTCAATAGATGAACTTGACCAGGAAATTATATTTACCATACAGAAATTCTTTGAAAATAACCTCAATGTTTCTGAAACATCACGTCAGCTTTATGTACACAGAAATACGCTTGTATACAGACTTGACAAAATTCAAAAAATCACCGGGCTTGATTTAAGAGTATTTGACCAGGCAATCATATTCAAGGTTGCGATGATGGTTAACAAATACCTTCAGTCAAACACGATGAAGCTTTAGGAGTTGTGCAAATTGATTCAGTTTGATAATGTATCAAAAATATATGATAACGGCTTCCCTGCGCTTAACGGAATCTCTTTTTCCATCGAAAAGGGCGAGTTTGTATTTCTTGTAGGAAGCAGCGCTGCCGGCAAATCCACCATAATCAAGCTTATTATGAAAGAGGAAGACGCCACAAGCGGCAGCATTTTAATAAACGGTATAGATGTATGCGACTTAAAACGCAGAGAGATACCGTATTTCAGAAGGACAATCGGCGTTGTGTTCCAGGACTTCAGACTTCTGCCTCACAAAACCGTACAGGAAAATGTAGCATATGCCATGGAAATCGTAGGTGCGTCAAACAGAGAAATACGCAAAAACGTTCCGAACGTACTCAGCATGGTGGGACTTGCCCAAAAAGCAAAAATGTATCCGAGCCAGCTTTCCGGCGGCGAACAGCAGAGAGTTGCCATAGCAAGAGCTATCGTAAACAACCCTGTTGTATTGATTGCGGACGAGCCTACGGGAAACCTCGACCCCGATACCGCAATGGAAATTATGAATATTCTTGAGGACATCAACAGACGGGGAACCACTGTTGTAATGGCAACTCATGCTGAAAAAATCGTTAATGAAATGCAAAAGAGGGTAATCGTAATCGACAAAGGCTCCATTACCCGCGATGAAGAAAAAGGTGGTTACACAAATGTGGATTAGAAATTTTCGCAGATTTATTGCGGAGGCTTTTTCCGGTATGATTAAAAACGGTCTTATGACTGTTGCCTCTATCATTGTTGTTACCTCATGCCTGTTCATATTCGGCGTGTTTATGGTGGTAACAATGAATGTAAATCACTTCGGAGAACAGATTGCAGACCAATGCCAGATACAGGCATATATTACAAAAGAAGCCAAGTACGGCGGTCAGATTCAGAATATATCAAATACTATCAAAAAGATTAAGCATGTAGACAGCGTCAGCTTTGAAACAGGCGAAAAGACCTTTAAAGATTTTAAAAAATCTCTTTCAAGCAGTGAAAAACAATCATTTTCCGGTCTGCCGGACGATGTTATTTCAGATTCGTTTAAAATAACTCTGGACGACCTCTCGTATGCAAAAGAGGTTGCAGACAAGCTCGGAAAGATAGACGGCGTCGAAAGTGTCGCAAACAGGCAGGACGTTGTTAACATTATAAATAAATATACCCGTATTATAAAAAGGGTTTCCATGTGGATTGTGATTATCTTTATGCTAATAAGTATTTTTATTATTTCAAATACCATAAAGCTTACTGTTCACAACCGCCGCAGAGAAATAAATATTATGAAATATGTAGGCGCAACGGATGCATATATACGCTGGCCGTTTGTATTTGAGGGGATTTTTGCGGGACTTATCTCGGCTGCCATTGCCTTTGCAATCACCGATTCCTGCTATGTTGCTGTTTCAAATGCAATAACAAGCGGGATTTCATCAATGACATTTATGTTCGGTATATTAAAGTTTTCCAACATATGGCAGATAATAGCATGCTCCTATGTACTTTTGGGAGCTGCAATAGGAGCTTTGGGCAGTATCTTCTCTGTAAGAAAATACCTTAAAGTCTGATAAGGAGGTTTTCGGACCAATGAGTAAAAGATTTGTTCGCATAATGGCAATAATCGCTCTTGTGGCATTTGTTGCGGTTTCGTTTATAAGCGTTTATCCGGTATTTACCGTAAATGCCGAAACAGCGCAGCAAAAGCTCGACAGCGCCGTTAAACAAAAAGGCGAACTTAATACCAAGATTAAAAATGCAAAAAGCGAAAAGTCGGATAAACTGGCACAAAAAAATTCAATTGATGTTGAAATTTCTCAATTGCAGGGCAAAATAAACGAGCTTTCCGCAAAAATATCAAATTCCAACACAAAAATTGAACAAAAGCAGGCTGAGCTTACAAAAGCACAGGAAGAAAGTGCAGAGCAATATGAGGCTTATTACAGCAGGGCAAAAATGCTTATAGAAAGAGGCTCTATCACATATCTTGAAGTTCTTTTAAATGCCAATTCTTTCAGCGACCTGCTTTCAAGAATATCCATTGTAAAGCAAATTGCAAAATATGACAGCAACAGGCTCAATGAATTAAAGCTTGTCGAACAGCAGATTGCGGCTATAAAATCAGAGCTTGAAGCCGAAAAAAACTCTTTGGTTGCTTTGAAATCGGAAAACGATTCTCAAATGTCAACATTGAAACAGAAACAGGCTGCAAGCCAAAAAATAATTGATGACCTTTCGGCAGACATCGCTTCCTATGAAGCTGCCCTCAAAAAGCAGGAACAGGCAGAGGCTGCCGCCCGCGAAGAAATACGAAAGCTTTCCGTACAGACTTCGCAAAGCAAGGTTTTTGTCGGCGGAACTTTCACCTGGCCGAGCGTATCATCAACCATCACATCACCATACGGCACAAGAGTTCACCCCATTACCGGCAAAGTCAGAAGACATGCCGGAGTAGATATAGGAGCCTCATACGGCACAAACATCTATGCCGCAAACAGCGGAACGGTAATTGTCGCCGGATGGAACAGCGGAGGATACGGCAATTACGTTGTAATAGACCACGGCGGCGGATACACTACGCTGTACGGTCACTGCAGCTCACTTCTTGTATCAAAAGGACAAACCGTTACAAAAGGACAGGTTATAGCTAAGGTAGGTTCTACCGGAATGTCCAGCGGCCCGCATCTTCACTTTGAAGTCCTGGTAAACGGCTCCACAACCAATCCGATGTCATATTTTAATTAATTTTAAATATACTAATTAACAAGCCTTTATTTAATACTTTGATTTTAATAAAAACTTTTTCGGAGTTGACAAAATGTACAGTAAAAAAAGAGTATATTCCATCATATTCATAACCTTTGTTTTAACAACTGCTTTATATACTTCGGCAATTGCATTCGTACCGTCACTCGGCAACTTTCTGGGCAGTATACGGACAATGCTTGACCGGAATGACAACCTCGGTGCAAGACTCAGTGAAGTCAATTCCTATGTTGATAATTACTTCATCAATGATTACGACAAAGAAAAAATGGCTGACAACGCACTTAAAGGATATGTGTCGGCACTTAACGACCCGTACACGGAATATATCAGCAAAAGCGAATATAAGGAATTTATGTCGGAACTTACCGGCAATTATAAAGGAATAGGCGTTGAGGTATATGTCGATACCGACGGATATATAACCGTACTTTCGGCATTTGATGATTCACCGGCGGCAAAAGCCGGTATTCTGCCGGGAGATAAAATCGTCGGTGTAAATGACACGGCGGTCAATATTGATAATTACAACGAAGCAATCAATATGATGCGCGGTGTAGGCGAATACGGAAAAACCGATGATATGACGCTCACCATACTGCGCGGTTCGGAAAAAATAAAAATAGATATTACGAGAACAGAGGTTGTAAACCAGACAGTAAAAACAAAAATGCTTGACAACAATATCGGCTATATAAGAATATCACAGTTTGATGATGATACCGGCGCTGATTTCAGCCGTCTTACCGACAATCTCATAGCAGACGGTGCCAAATCTCTTATCATAGACTTAAGAGATAACCCCGGCGGTGTTCTTACCGGTGTTGTAAATGTAGCAGATAAGCTTCTCGGCAAAGGAAAAATTATTACGATAAAAGAAAAAAGCGGCAAAGAAACCGTTTATAACTCAGACAAAAACGAAGTTGACCTTCCGATGTGCGTTCTTATAAACGGAAACAGCGCAAGTGCCTCCGAGGTGCTTGCAGGAGCGCTTAAAGACCACAAAAAAGCAACTCTTGTCGGAGAAAAATCTTTCGGAAAAGGCATAGTTCAGACTATTTTTGATTTGTCTGACAAAAGCGCACTTAAAATAACAACCGCAAAATACTATACTCCAAACGGTACATGTATTCACGGCAAGGGAATACAGCCGGATTACAAGGTTGAGCTTAATGCCGATAAAAATATAATGGCTCTTGACGCTTCGGAAGATACACAGCTTCAAAAGGCAATTGAAATACTTAGTAAATAAAAAAAGCATCACAGAATTTTTTCTGTGATGCTTTTTTCAAGTTCCCAAATATGAAAAATGCATGTAGTCTTTCGGGCTTCTCCAACTGTCTGCGCCCCATGTAAATCCATACTTTTCAAATGCTCTTACCACATCGCCGTAAGGAGTAATGGAATACGGATTTTCATAAGGTTTGTAACATTCTCCGACTGTTGAACCGTCAGAATACAAACAGTAATTTTCATTCGGGTTTATGTCAATAGCCGTTCCGAAATTATGCTCCGAATATCTGCCGCTGCTCATAGGTGCACGCCATGCATATGCTCCCAATGAATATATGGGGAACTGCTCTTTTCCGCTGAATATCTCATCAAAGACAGCCTCAACCTTGTCGGCTATCTCGTCAAGAACCGTAACCGTCAGTTCCGAGGGCTGTTTTTTGCCGTCCTTTATCTGCCATACTTTTACCGTAAGAGTTTTCATGGCGGCAGAAGAATCTTCTTCGCTTGTAAAAGTATTTACAATCTCCTTAACATCTTCACGGTGCTCTCTGTCTATTGTAAAATTGTCTGTAACAAAGGTTACGCTGTCCTTCTTTCCGTCTGCCGAAAAAATATCTACAGTATAAGTCTTGTTCGGATTTACCGAAAATTCAATCTGATTTTTATCCGTAAGTATTTCCGTTAAATTTGCGTCAAATTCACCTTCATAGTATGAATTCCTCTGCTCATATATTTTTACGGTGCAGTCGGTTTTGCAGTTCCAGTTTATTTTTGCCGTACCGGCGCCTGTTTTTGCCGAAATCTTAAAATCACTCTTAATGTAGCCGTTTTCGCCGCTGTCAGCGTCTTTTGCGCTGTTTAGCATACGCAGACATATTACCGCCGCCTGCTCAACCGTTACACCCGAAAGCGGATTGAAATTACCGTTTTCATCACCCTTAAAAAGTCCGTTTTCCGATACTGCGGAAACATATTTTACCGCCCAAGGCGCCACCGAAGAAAAATCTTTGAATTTTACCGCTGCATTTTCATTGTATTTCACAGTGTTTTCGGTCAGCTTTTCCGAGGCAATACCGAATATTTTGGATGCCTCCTGACGGCTTAATTGCTTTTGCGGCATAAATTCGCCTTCGCCTGTTCCGTCTATTACGCCAAGCTCATAAGCACAGATTATATCTTCATTTTCGGTATCCGTAAACGGGCTGCTGTTTTTCGGTTCAAGTTTCTTTCCCAGTCCTGTTTCCAGCGTCTGAACAATCAAAGCACATATTTCCTCTCTGTTCAAAGCCTGTGTGTAATCTTTATTAAAGTCTTCAAATACTGTTATTCCTGCCTTTTTGGCAGATGCAATTTCCTCTTTCGCCCATGTGCTCGGTGTGTATGCCGAGGCAGAGATTGTCTGCAAAAGAAGAAGTGCCGTTAATACTAATGTTTTTTTATTCATTTTATCACCATAAACAGTATATATTATTTTTCTGCATATTTCAACAAATGCGTTTTTTGTTAACGGGGCTGTAAAGTTATTGTCATATCACTGTATAATTTCATAAATAGTACATAATTATCAAATTTGTATTTGTTTTTTGAAATTGTATGTACTTATTGATTTTGCTGTGATAAAATCTAAACATACTTTACAGATACTTTGGAGGATATTATGGAAAGACTGATAAAAACAGGAAAAGTCAAACCCAAGCACTCATCCGAAATCAAAACTTCAAAATTCGGAATAGGCTTTGAGAAACTTGACAGAGATGTTTTCAATCCCGAAAAGGCATATGATAAACTTGCTGCCATCGGCGTGAAATGGGTGAGAATACAATCCGGCTGGCAAAGAACGGAACAGCAAAAAGGTGTATATGACTTTAATTGGCTTGACAAAGTTGTGGACAATCTTATCGCAAGAGGCTGCAAACCGTGGCTTTGCCTGTGCTACGGCAACGGGCTTTATGATGAAGCCGCCGCAAAGGTGTTCGGAGCAGTCGGCTGTCCGCCGATACATACCGCAGAGCAAATCAAAGCATGGGAGAATTATGTGAAAGCAACCGTCGAGCACTACAGCACAAGAATCGACACCTATGAAATCTGGAATGAGCCTGACGGCAAATGGTGCTGGAAGCATGGACCGAGCGGCACTGAACTCGGAGCGTTTTCTGCCCGTACAGCGAGATATATCAAAGCCGTAAAACCCGATGCGACGGTTGTAGGCGGCGTCGTATGCATGAGAGAGCTTAGTTTTATAAATGACGCACTCAAAGCAGGCATGGGCAAGGAAATAGATGCAATAAGCTTTCACGAATATACTCCTGTCGAAGAAACAGTTTTTGAGAGGGTGTCATCTCTGCGCGCACTGGGCAGAATGTATAATCCAAACATGGAAATTATCCAGGGTGAGTCCGGCTCACAGTCACGCAGCGGAGGAAACGGAGCGCTCAGAAGCGGTGCATGGACGCAGCTCAAGCAGGCAAAACAGCTTACCAGACATGCTATGGCAGACATCATGGCAGACTGCAAATTTACATCATATTTTTCATGCATGGATATGATAGAAGCGCTCAACGGTACGGTAGGAAATACCGCAAGCTACCTTGATTACGGATATTTCGGCGTTCTCGGTGCCGATTTTGACGAAAACGGACATTCAACAGGGGAGTACACGCCAAAAATATCATACACGGCGCTTGCCACATTGTGCTCGCTTTTTTCCGATGAAACCGAAAGGTGCGACCTGCCGATTATGTTCAGACCGGAGCAGTCACCGAGAATTTTTGATGAAGATTTAAAAGAATGTGACACAATAAATGCCGGATTTAAAAAAACAAACGGCTCAAAAGCTTTCGTATACTGGCATCCATCATCAATAATGACAACCGACTATGAAGGAACCGTAACCCTGCAGATTGCCGGAATTACCGATGAAGTAAAATTCATAGACACCGTAACGGGCGAGATTTATAAAATACCCGACGATATGATTGAACGCTCAAGCGATGACTGCTACTGTATAAAGCACCTGCCGGTTAAGGATTATCCTATGGTTATTACTTTCGGCGACTTTGAATAAAAAATATTTCCATTATTGATTTATCACGGCAAAACAGCCTCAATGCGTTGCATTGAGGCTGTTTTAAAGTATAAGACTTATTGTTGGTTAATTAAATTTCTTTTTATTTTGTTTGATGAATTTTTTATAAATTCTTTCTCGCGAAGCTTGATTTTGCTTATCTTTTTATAAACAGGAAGCTCCGAAGTGACGCTCTGAACATCTTTTTTTACCGTTTCCGCAATATTTTCGGAATCCTTCAGTTCCGGTGACTCATAATCGGGGAAAATTTCGGCGCACAGCCCGGACTCCAGATTATTTTCATCAGTTACCGAATACACAACAACCTCTTTTACATACGGTATTGCCTGGATATATGCTTCTATTTCCTCCGGATAAATATTTTTGCCGTTTTTAAGTACAATCAGATTTTTCTTTCTTCCCGTAATTACCAAAAATCCTTCCTTGCTGAGTTTGCCGTAATCGCCGGTTTTGAACCAGCCGTCATCCGAAAGCACTTCTTTAGTAAGCTCCGGCTGCTTGTAATAGCCCTTCATTACCACGTCGCCCTTTACGCATATCTCGCCTATGCCGTCGCTGTCAATGTCGTCAAATTTAAGCTCTATGCACGGAAGCGGAATTCCGACGGTCGAGCAGTTGTTACATTCCTCTCTGTTTGCACTTACAAGCGGCGAACACTCGGTAATTCCGTAACCGTTTATAAGATAAATTCCTATGCTGTCAAAAAATTCTCCGACTTCAGGTCTTATTGCCGCACCGCCGCACACAATTTTCACAAGGTTTCCGCCGAAATTGTCAATTATCTGCTTAAACAGCTTGCGTCTTATATCAATTCCTACCTTCAAAAGAGCATTGCTTACAGAAAACATAACCTTGATAAGCTTATCTTTCTTTTGTTCTTTAAGCGATGCCTGTATTTTCTTATAAAACAGCTCCGCAAATGCCGGAACCAGATACATATAATCCGGTTTGAAATACTGCAAATTCTTAAGAACATGCGTGAGTCTGTCATTTATACATATTGTGGAGTGATGGTGAAGCGCAACCAATATGCCGCAGACCGCCTCATATGTATGATGGTAGGGAAGGACGCTGAGGCAGCGTTCATATACGGTGCTCACCTGTAATCCGTAATAAACACTGTTTACAAGATTGTGCTCCGTGAGCATTACACCTTTTGAATTTCCGGTGGTACCCGATGTATACACAAGCATTTTAAGTGCATTTTCATCACTTTTAAGCTTCGTATATTCACGGTTACCGCTGTCATAAAGCTCTTTGCCCTTTTTTACAAGCAAATCATATGACAGAAATTCCCCGTCATCCTCATCTCTCGAAAGACCGATAAAGTACTTTATATTCGGGAATTTGCTGCGGTTTTCCATGAAAATCTTTTCAAACTTTTTTGAGTAAAAAATAATTTCACTCTCGCTGTCATTTACAACATGTATCATATCTTCAAGCGGCAGCTCCTTATCAATAGGAACGTAAACGCCGGCGCTTTTAAGCGCAGTAAGATATACAACTACCCACTTATAGCTGTTTTCACCTATATTTGCAATATGGCTTGCGGAAAAACCCATGTCCGCAAGAGCCGTGCCGAGATATTCGGTTGTGCTTACAAATTCATGATATGTTACACTCTTTACTTCTTTTTTGTCAAAATACATAAATGCGTTTTTTTCTCCTGCCCGGCTGTCTGCCAGCTCAAGCATCTGACGCATTGTCGAAAACTTCTGAACATCATATAATTTAGTCAATTTACTCAAATAAACACATCACCTTTGTATCTAATGTTATACATTATTATACATTATACGGTTATTTATGTCAATCATTTTTACGGCGTAATTATTGACGAAAAAAGCTTTTAATGATATAATATCCGATATACTGAAACATATATAGTTTTCAAAAAAACAAACGAGGAGTTGTATCAAATGAATTCAAAACGCATGGTAGGTATTGCAATGCTTGCGGCTATTGTTGCCGTACTCCAGACAGTAGCTACGTTTTTCCCTATGAAGCCGAATATAAGCCTCACTTTAATTCCGATAGTAATCGGGGCAGCCGTATACGGCAAAAAATGCGGTGCTTTACTTGGTCTTGTTTTCGGAATTGTCACCTTGCTTGATCCCACAGCAGCAGGCTTTATGGCATTAAACCCTGTTGCAACGGTCGTAATGCTGCTTTTAAAAGGAACGGCGGCAGGCTGGGTATCGGGACTTGTGTTTGAGCTTCTTTCCAAAAACGGCAAAAACATATATTTTGCAGGCGTATCCGCCGCTGTAATCTGCCCGATTGTAAACACGGCGATTTTCTGCCTCGGTATGCTTACCGTCTTTAATGACACTCTTAATCAAATGGCAAACGGCGCAAATCTTGTTTACTTTATGATTTTCGGACTCATAGGTGTAAACTTCCTTATTGAATTGGGATTAAACCTTATTTTGTCACCGGCTATAATAAGAATCATAACGGCGGGCAAAAAAGGCGCCTGATATAACTTTTAAAAGTGTTAAACGGAGATTATCATGAAAGAAATATCAATACTTGACATAGATGGAGTTAAAATAGGGAACGCCTCCGACAAAAAAGGTCTTACAGGCGTCACTGCAATTATCTGCCCGGACGGCGCACCGTGCGGCGTCGATATACGCGGCGGCGGTCCTGCGTCAAGAGAAACCCAGCTTTTAAATCCGTTGGCTGCCGCCGAAAAAATTCATGCGGTTATACTCAGCGGCGGAAGCGCATTCGGACTTGACTGTGCCGGCGGTGTAATGGAATATCTTGAAGAAAAAGGTATCGGATTTGACACAGGTATTACCAAAGTTCCGCTTGTATGTACCTCATGTATTTTTGATTTAATTATCGGTGATTATAAATGCCGTCCCGGCAAAAAGATGGGATATGAAGCTGCGGAAAATGCATTCAAAGGACTTTTTAAAGAAGGCAGCGATGGGGCTGGAACCGGCGCTACCGTCGGAAAGCTTAAAGGACCCGGATTTATGATGAAATCGGGAATAGGAGCATATGCCGCCGAATGCGGAGGTCTTAAAATGGGCGCGGTTGTCTGCGTGAATGCACTTGGCGATATATACGAAAACGGAAAAATAATAGCAGGACTTCTTAATGACGAAAAAAACGGTTTTGCCGATTCCTCAAAAGAGTTGTTGAACAGCATATCTCCCAAAGAAAATTTATTCACATCAAATACAACTATAGGCGCAGTTATAACAAACGCAAAATTTGATAAAACCCAAATGAATAAAATTGCCGCCATGGCGCATAACGCTTATGCAAAAGCGATTTGCCCGGTGAATACGACTGCCGACGGCGATTCTGTCTATGCATTGAGCACAGGCGGCTACAGTGCCGATATAAACGCAGCCGGCACACTGGCAGCTTTCGTTATGGAAAAAGCTATTATCCGTGCGGTAAAAAGCGCGGAAAGCATAAATGGCGTTATAAGTTTTGCCGATTTAAAAAAATAGTATTGACAAATTTTAATTTTTGGTTTATAATTCTTTACAACAAACAAAGAAAGTGTGTTTTACATGGCTAATTTATTTTTTGCAGCTGAATATTATTATTATCTTTATTCTTTTAATATTGAATAAGGATGATTGTGCTGCTTCCAAATAATTACCAACAAATGTAATTTTAAGGTTCATCGGTATAATCTCCGGTGAACCTTTTTTGTTTTATTAATTTATATCGGAGGTAAACAAAAAATGATTGTCGTATTAAAAAGCAATGCAGACGAAAAGAAGAAACAAAACCTTATAAGCTGGCTTGAAGAAAAAAAGCTGTCCGTCCACATGAGTGAGGGTAAATATCAGACCATTCTCGGTCTTGTCGGCGACACTTCCGGCATAGACACGGACCTTATCATGAGCCTGGATATTGTGGATAACGTAAAAAGAATATCCGAACCGTTCAAAAATGCAAACAGAAAATTTCACCCGGACGATACCGTTGTTGACATAAACGGCGTAAAAATAGGCGGAGGAAACTTTGCAATAATAGCCGGCCCGTGTTCCGTAGAGTCTGAAGCTCAGGTTATGGATATTGCCGTCAAAGCACAAAAGGCAGGCGCAAAGCTTTTGCGCGGAGGAGCTTTCAAGCCGAGAACATCACCGTATGCATTTCAGGGACTGCGTGCGGAAGGCATCGAGCTGCTTTTGAAAGCAAAGGAAAAGACGGGTATGCCTATAGTTACAGAAATCATGGATGCTTCGCACCTGCCGCTCTTTGACGGAGTGGACGTAATCCAGGTAGGCGCCAGAAACATGCAAAACTTTGAATTACTGAAGGTACTCGGCAAAATCCATAAGCCTATATTATTAAAACGCGGCCTTGCAAATACAATGCAGGAATTATTAATGAGTGCGGAATACATTATGGCAGGCGGAAACGAAAATGTGATTTTATGTGAACGCGGAATAAGAACTTTTGAAACATATACCAGAAATACTCTTGACGTGTCTGCTATCCCTATGCTTAAAGAACTCACACATCTGCCTGTTATCGCCGATCCGAGCCATGCAACGGGACTTTCAAGACTTGTTGAACCGATGTCGCTTGCTTCCGTTGCCGCCGGCGCAGACGGCCTTATGATTGAGGTTCACAACGATCCGGAAAATGCTCTCTGCGACGGTCCGCAGTCACTTACACCGGAAAAATTTGCAGATGTTGCAAAAAAAGTCGGCAAAATATTGTCTGTGTTAGATTGATTACAGAAAGAAGGTAAGATTATGAATATAGGTATTGTCGGTCTTGGACTTATAGGCGGCTCAATGGCAAAAGCCTTCAAATTTTACACCGAGCACACTGTTTTGGGATATGACAAAGACGCACTCTCCGTAAAACGTGCAAAGCTTGTATGCGCTATTGATGATGAACTCTCCGACCAAAACATAGGTGAATGTGATGTGATAATTATTGCATTATATCCGAAAGCGACCGTCGATTTTGTAGTAAACAAAGCTGCGCTTATAAAAAAAGGGGCTTTGGTTTTTGACTGCTGCGGTATTAAACGCTATATATGCGCCCCCTGCTTTGAAGCCGCTGAAAAACACGGCTTTGAATTCTATGGAGGACATCCGATGGCAGGAACTCAATTTTCGGGATTTAACAATGCCAAGGAAACAATGTTCAAAAATGCGTCCATGATAATCGTTCCGAAAAGCGCAGACAACATATATAAGCTTGAAAACATAAAAAGCCTGTTTACTTCAATCGGTTTTAAAACAATAACTGTAACGGATGCCGAAACCCATGACAGAATGATTGCGTATACCTCGCAGCTTGCTCACGTCGTATCCAACGCATATGTGAAAAGTCCGTCGGCAAAACTGCATAAAGGTTTTTCTGCCGGAAGCTTTAAGGACTTAACCAGAGTTGCCAGACTCAATGAAGATATGTGGACAGAGCTTTTCATGGAAAACGGAGAGTTTTTAGCCGAAGAAATAGACCGCATTGCGGAAGAAATCTCCAAATACAGCACGGCTATAAAAAACAAAGACAACGAAAAATTAAAAGAACTGCTTAAAGACGGCAGAATACAAAAAGAACTTTCCGAAAAATAACCTATATCAAGAATGTTCCCTGTGAAAACAGGGAACATTTTATTTGTCGTTTATTTCATGGTTTCTACATGTTCATCAAAGGTCTTTGTGAAAATATGGCTTCCATCATTTTTTGCTTCATCCGTATGATAATACAAATAATCGCTTGCTTTCGGCTCAAGAACCGCTTTTATAGACTTTATGCCGGGATTGCATATAGGTCCTGCCGGAAGTCCCTTATATTTATATGTATTATACGGCGAATCTATCTTTAAATCAGAGTTGTATACCTTTGTCACATTATACATGCCGTCCGTTATTGCATAAACCACACAAGCGTCCACCTGCAGCAGCATATTTTCTTTCAGCCTGTTATCAATAACCCCTGCTATAATTGCCCTTTCGCTGTCAAGTTTTGCTTCTTTCTCAACCACAGAGGCTTTTGTTATTATTTCAAATATGTTGTCATACGAATCCGCCGCATTGCCGTATCTTTTGTTAAACTCGCCGAGCATACGGTCTATGACATCATGCGCCGTTGCAGTGGTATAAAACTCATATGTGCTCGGAAACAAAAATCCCTGGAGCTTATATTTGTAATTACCTGACGGAATGTCGTTTAAAAAGCTGTAATCATATGTATCGCTTAAAGCGCTTATGAAGTCCTGAGCTTTTATAAATCCTGCCTGTTCAAAGAGCTGCGCTGTCTGCTCGGCAGAATACCCCTCGGGAATGGTTACGCTGTACGTCTTTTTTGAATATGTATTTTCCCCGATTATTTTTATGATTTCATTTACCGTCATGTTCTTTTGAAATTTGAATATTCCGTAATTCAGCTTGTTGTTATATTTCCCGGATTTCACCTTGTACAAAAAAATGTATTTGCTGCGTATTAATTTATTTGACTTTAAAAGCTGTGCTATCTGCATGGTGGAGGAACCCTCCGGTACAGAAACGGCTACAGTCTGCGTACTGTTTGACGTAGGCAGATCGAAAAGCTCCAATGCATACGGGCTGATAAAAATCAGCACTGCAACTATAAATATAACTATAATCGTTTTTTTACGGCTTTTGCTTTTTTTCATTAGTATATTTTTCCTTTTTAATATAGAATATACGAAAATTATATCACTTTATGATGCAATTTGTCAACAAAGTCAAGCAATGCGTGTTCGACTCCCGGTTGTCTAAAAAAATACAGACAGCCGTTTGACTGTCTGTATCATAAAATCTAATCATTTATTAGTTTAAAAGCGCAACTTCTGTTTCTTTATCAAAAAGATGAATTTTGTTAAGATCAAGAGCAATCTTAATGTCATCATCAGCATTAGCTGTGCTTCTCGGGTTAACTCTTGCGGTAAACGGTGTATCGTCTATCTTTAAGTACAGATATGTTTCAGCACCCATCATTTCTGTTACTTCAACATGTGCGTTTATAACGCTTTCGGGGCTTGAGTTGAGGAACGCTTCCTCGTCATGCATATCTTCAGGTCTGATACCGAGAACTACTTCTTTTCCTACGCAGCCGGATTCTTTAACCTTGTTGCCGATACCTTCGGGAAGAACGATTCTTTCATTCTTGAACGCAAGTACAACCGCATCGTTTTCTGTTTCGATTTTGCAGTCTACAAAGTTCATCTGAGGACTTCCTATAAATCCTGCAACAAACATATTAACAGGCTCGTTATAGAGCTTTGCAGGTGTGTCTATCTGCTGTACAAAACCGTCTTTCATAACGATAATTCTTGTACCCATTGTCATAGCTTCTGTCTGGTCATGGGTTACATAGATAAATGTAGTCTGCAATCTCTGGTGCAGCTTGCTGATTTCTGTTCTCATCTGAACACGAAGCTTTGCATCAAGGTTTGAGAGCGGTTCGTCCATAAGGAACACCTTAGGTTCTCTTACGATAGCACGGCCCAAAGCAACACGCTGTCTCTGACCGCCGGAAAGAGCCTTCGGCTTTCTGTCGAGAAGATGGTCGATATCGAGTATCTTGGCAGCTTCGTTAACTCTTCTTGTGATTTCATCCTTCGGAATCTTTCTTAATTTAAGTCCGAATGCCATGTTGTCAAACACTGTCATGTGCGGATAAAGAGCATAGTTCTGGAAAACCATGGCAATATCCCTGTCCTTCGGTGCAACATCGTTTACGAGTGTATCGCCGATGTAGAGTTCACCTTCGGAAATCTCTTCAAGACCTGCAATCATTCTGAGTGTTGTTGACTTACCGCAACCGGAAGGTCCTACTAAAACTATAAATTCTTTATCTTTGATATCAAGACAAAAATCCGATACAGCAGTAACTCCGCCGGGGTATTTTTTAAATATGTGTTGTAAACTTAAGCTTGACATTGCTTTACCTCCTGTATGTGTATGAGTACACTTCTTTCATTACACATATACTATAACATATTTGAAAAATTGTTCCAATAGTCAAAATCACAAAAAAAATCAAATAAATTATACACTTTGCATAAAATATTTTTTTTGTTTGCAAAATTCAATTTTTACTTAGAATATTTGCACAAACGATTCATATTTTTTTGTTTATTTGTTTGATAAAATAGCTATCATGCCTGCTGCGGCTTGCCGCAAACACCGAAAACTTTGTTGTTTCTGCACAAATTCCATTGTATTTTTTTGTGTTTTATTCGTTTTTGTGTTAGTTATATTGCCGGATTTATGCATTTTTTGTGCTTTTTTGTGCCGAAATCTCATACCTGTCTGACAGAAAGCGAAATACGCTTCTTGTCAATATCTGCATCAAGAACCTTAACCTTTATAATATCGCCTACACTCAGGACCTGCGAGGGATGCTTTATATACGAATTGCTTATTTCCGAGATATGCACCAGTCCGTCCTGGTGAACACCTATATCTACAAATGCGCCGAAATCAATTACATTTCTCACCGTTCCGCTTAAAACCATTCCCGGTCTTAAACTTTCTATTGTGAGAATTTCCGTTTTAAGCTCCGGTTTGGGCATATTGTCACGCGGGTCACGGTCGGGTTTTAACAGAGCGTCCGTAATATCATTGAGCGTGGGCATACCGATGCCGTTTACCGCCAAAAAACCGTCAATGTCTATTTCTTTCATTTTTGTTTTTAAATCGCCTATGTTCTTTTGTTTCACATCATCGGCAGTATAACCCGTACTTTTCAAAAGAGCAAGCGCGGCGGAATATGATTCGGGGTGTACGCTTGTACGGTCAAGCACATCCTCTGCGTCCGTTATTTTTAAGAATCCGGCACATTGAGTAAATGCCTTGGCGCCGAGCTTCGCAACCTTTAAAAGCTGTTTGCGCGAGGTGAATTTTCCGTTTTCTTCACGGTAATTGACAATGTTTTTCGCAACTGCCTTTGTTACTCCGGACACATATGACAAAAGCGGCCACGACGCAGTATTAAGGTCTACGCCGACGTTGTTTACACAGCTTTCCACCACTCCCGCGAGAGTTTCGGAAAGCTGTTTTTGATTCAGATCATGCTGATACTGTCCGACGCCGATTGATTTGGGATCTATTTTTACAAGCTCCGAAAGCGGATCCTGTATTCTCCTTGCAATGGAAGCGGCGCTTCTCTGCTCAACCGTAAAGTCCGGAAATTCCTCCGCACCGAGCTTTGATGCCGAGTATACCGATGCCCCTGCCTCATTTGCTATTATATAACGGACATCTCTGTCCATATCCTTGATAACATTCGCAATAAACTGCTCGGATTCCCCGGAGGCGGTTCCGTTTCCTACGGAAATTAAATTTACATTGTATTTTTCTATAAGAGCTTTGACTTTCTGCGCGCTTTTTTCCTTGTCGTGATGCTCCAATGTACAATAAATTACGTCTGTTGCCAATACCTTCCCGGTATCGTCAACCACAGCAAGCTTGCAGCCCGTGCGGTAACCCGGGTCAAGTCCCAGCACCGTCATTCCCTTTACCGGCGGCTGCATCAAAAGCTGTTTCAGATTTTCTCCGAAAAGCTTAATTGCTCCCTTTTCCGCTTCCTCGGTAAGACTGTTTCTTACTTCCCGTTCTATTGAAGGACTGATTAATCTGCCGTATGAGTCGCGCACGGTTTCTTCTATAATATCATCATATATTGATTTTTTCAAAATCTGCTTTAGCAGAAACCCTATAATTCTTTCTTCATCCGCATTTATTCCGACCTTCAAAAATCCATCCTTTTCCCCGCGGTTTATCGCAAGGACGCGGTGATTTGCAAGAGTTTTTACCGGCTCCGAAAATTCATAGTACATGCGGTATACACTGTCTTCCTCCTTTGCGGCTTTTGATGACAGAATACCGCTTTTTTGCGTGATATGCCTTATTTCCTTGCGGTAATCGGCATTTTCGGATATTAATTCCGCAATAATATCCTTTGCACCGTCTATTGCCTCCTCCGGAGTATTTACGCCCTTTTCCCCGTTTACAAATTCAGCGGCAATTTCAAGCGGATTTCCGACTTTGTCAGCCTGAAGGTATATTCTGACGGCAAGCGGTTCAAGACCTTTCTCTTTTGCAGCGGTCGCCCTCGTTCTTCTCTTTGGTCTGAACGGCAGATATATGTCCTCAAGCTCCTGCAATATACGCGCGGAATTTATCTTCTCGCTGAGTTCCGGCGTCAAGAGCCCGAGCTCTGAAATATGTTTTATGATTTCTTCTTTTCTCTCTTCAAACGAACGCAGGTATTTCAGCCTTTCGTCAAAATTTCTTAGAACCTCATCATCCAGAGAACCCGTTACTTCTTTGCGGTATCTTGCAATAAACGGTATTGTATTTCCCTCGTCTATCAGTTTTACGGTATTTGCCGCCTGCTGCGGCTTTAAATTAAATTCACTGCACAGTATCTGTTCAATATTCATAACGTTCTCCTTTATTTGCTGCACAGCAGCGTTATTTCTTCTTCGGTCAGTTCCCTTATCTCACCGGGGCTCAGCGCACTGTCAAGCGGCAAATTGCCCATTTTCACTCTTTTTAAATATACAACCTCGTTTCCTGCCGCTTTAAACATGCGCTTTACCTGGTGAAACTTACCCTCGTGTATTGTAAGATAAGTTTCCCTGCCGTTATCCGTAAATTTCAATTCAGCAGGCATGGCTTTGTAGCCGTCGTCAAGCACAATTCCTTCTTCAAAAAGTTTCTTTGTTTTTTCATCGGTGTCAGCAGCAGACTTTACAAAATACGTCTTGTCAACATGGCTTTTCGGAGAAAGGATTTTGTGTGCAAGCGCTCCGTCATTTGTAAGTATCAGAAGTCCCTCGGTGTCAATATCAAGTCTGCCCACGGGAAATACATCATAATGAGTATATTCCGGCGGAACAAACTCCGTCACTACAGGCAGCCGCTTGTCATATACAGCGCTTACACAGCCTGCGGGTTTATTGAGCATCAGATATATATACTTTTTATAAACGATATCTTTTCCGTTTACCGAAACAGCGGTTTTGTTCTCATCAATGTGCATTGACGAATCTTTTACAATATTACCGTCGGCAAGCACCGCACCGCTTTTAATAAGAGCTTTGATTTCCTTGCGGCTTCCTATGCCGCTGTTTGCCAAAAACTTGTCTATTCTCAAAAAAACACCTCCGATTTAAACAATTATACTATTTTCAATCTGTTTTTGTCAATTTATATATAATTAATATTGTAATTTTATATTTACCTATGGTATAATAATCACGCTATAAGTAATTTTTAGGAGAGAAAACAAATGAAAACAAGGATAGCTATAGCAGGTTACGGCAATCTCGGCAGAGGTGTAGAATGTGCGGCTGCACAAAACAGCGATATTTCACTAAACGGTATTTTTACGAGAAGAAATCCTTCTTCGCTTAAAACATTATCCGGCACAGCAGTATATACTATGGATGAAATTTATGATCACAAGGATGATATTGACGTTTTGATTCTTTGCGGCGGAAGTGCAACCGATTTACCGGTTCAGACACCCATGCTTGCAAGAGATTTCAATGTTATAGACAGCTTTGACACTCACGCAAATATCCCGGCACACTTTGAAAATGTGGATAACTCCGCAAAACCGAACTGCAAAACGGCGATAATTTCCGTCGGCTGGGACCCCGGTATGTTTTCACTTAACCGTCTTTATGCTTCGGCAATACTTCCGAACGGAAGGGATTATACTTTTTGGGGCAAGGGTGTAAGCCAGGGACACTCCGACGCTATACGAAGAATTGAAGGAGTAAAGGATGCAAGGCAGTACACCATTCCGATTGACTCTGCGCTCGATGCAGTAAGAGGCGGACTTAATCCGGAGCTTACCACAAGAGAAAAACACGAAAGAGAGTGCTTTGTCGTTTTGGAAGACGGAGCGGATAAGGCTGAAATTGAAAATCAGATTAAAACCATGCCTAACTATTTTGCCGATTACAATACGACCGTTCATTTTATATCTGAAGACGAGCTTATCAAAAACCACAGCGGTATACCTCACGGAGGATTTGTTATCAGATGCGGAAAAACCGGTCTGAACGAAGAAAACAAGCACATAATAGAATACAGCTTAAAGCTTGACTCAAACCCCGAATTTACCGCGTCCGTACTGGTTGCATATGCACGCGCAGCATTCAGAATGAACAAAGAGGGTATATACGGCTGCAAAACCGTGTTTGACGTTCCTCCGGCATACCTCAGCTCCAAATCCAATGCCAAGCTTATATCAGGCTTGCTTTAATTTTTAAAATAAACCTGAAAATTTTTATTGACAAATAAAATATCATAGTATATAATTAAGGTTGATTTTATGTCAGCAGTTATATTGCTGTTTTGGTGAGATGCCGCTTTTGCGGCGTCGGTGCACTTTATATAAACAGTGGTGCTATTGTAAGGAGGTGTAGTTATGAAGAGAACATATCAGCCAAATGTAAGGCATAGAAGCAAAGTTCACGGTTTCAGAGCAAGAATGAGCGACAGAAACGGAAGAAAAGTTTTAGCGCGCAGAAGATTAAAGGGCAGAAAAGTGTTGTCTGCTTAATTTGCTTGTGCAATGTCATTAAGCGGTTGGGCTATGCTCAACCCTACAAGTTATGTAACTTATGCAATACTGTAGGGAACGGTTTCAGCCGTTCCGTTTTTTGTAATATGCAGTTTACAGTGCTTTGCCGTCAGACAGGAGGCAGTAATGAAGGGAACAATTAAATCAAACCGTCAATTTGTATACGCATACAAAAAGGGTAAAAAAGTGGTTTCGGATTGTATTGTTTTTCATTATTACAAAAACAAAACCGATAAAAATGTACTGGGAATAACCGTTACAAAAACCATCGGCAAAGCTCATGTACGCAACCGCGCCAAAAGGCTTATAAGAGCGGCATACCGCGAGGTTGCACCCGACTTGAAAAAGGGCTACAACATCATAATCGCCGCAAGGTCCAAAATGGCATATGCGCCTTACGGCAATGTCGTTGCCGCTATGAAATACTGCATAGAAAAGTCTGAATTAAAATGAAAAAATTATTAATACTTTTAATAACGTTTTACCAAAAAAGAATATCACCCTTAAAGAAGCCCTGCTGCAGATTTTATCCCTCCTGCTCATCCTATGCCGTGCAGGCAATCGAAAAATACGGCGCAGCAAAGGGGTTGTATCTTGCGTTCAGACGAATATTAAAATGTCATCCGTTCAACGACGGTGGCTACGACCCGCTTAAATAGGGAGGCTAACAGATGAATATTTTCAGATTGTTGATTACCACACCGCTCGGTTACATTCTCGGATGGATAAACGAGTTTGTAAACAACTACGGTGTAGCTATCATATTGTTTACGGTTTTAATCAAACTGATTTTGCTTCCGCTCGGCTTAAAACAGCAAAAATCAATGACCAAAATGCAGAGAATACAGCCGAAACTAAAGGAAGTTCAGGAAAAATATAAATACGACCAGAATAAAGCAAGCCAGGAAACAATGAAACTGTATAAGGAATACGGTGTAAACCCTGCCGGCGGATGTCTGCCGCTTCTTATCCAGTTTCCTATACTTATAGGTCTTTATCAGGTTATTTACAGACCGCTCACATATATTCTTCATATGAGCGCGTCACAAATAGACAAATTAAAAACGGCATACAAGCTTACCGAAACGGCGTCATCCCGAATGGCTGAAATTGTTATTGCCGAAGGCGAGAAATTACTCAACTTCAACTTTTTCGGTCTTAATCTTTCAGAAATACCGTGGGATGCGCTCAAAACGAACTTTACAAATCCAAAAAGTCTTGCATTGCTTATAATACCGATACTTGCTGCTGTTTCGACATTTTTGACCAGCAAAATCACAACGGTAATTAACAAAGACAAAACTCCGAAAGACGAAGAGAACAAAACCCCGGAAAGAGTGCTCTCGCCGGATCAGAAAAAGAGCGGAGATACACAGAGCGCAGAATCCATGACAAAGTCTATGACTGCCATAATGCCGTTTATGACTCTTTGGTTTGCTCTCACTCTCCCGTCGGCAATGGGCTTGTACTGGGTTATATCAAATGTCCTCTCTCTCGGACAGACAGTTCTTTTAAACGGTTATTACAACAAAAAGCTTGAATCCGAAATATCCGAACAGGATGCAGTAAGAGAGCAGAAGCTTCTTGAAAAACAGAAAAAATATAATATTAATAAAAAGAAAAAAAGAGGGTAGATGCAAATGACTACTGTTGAAAAATCCGCAAAAACAAAAGAAGAAGCAATTAAACTTGCTTTATCCGAGCTTGGAGTAAGCGAAGATGAAGCCGAAATAGAGATCATAGAAGAAGGCTCAAAGGGCTTTTTGGGATTAGGCGGCAAAGAAGCTGTTGTCAGAGTAACGGTCGTTCCGGATCCCGAAAGAAGAGCAAGAACTTTTTTGTCAAAGCTTTTTGAAATCGCAGGCGAAAATGTTGATATTGCCATAAAAAAAGCAGACGGCGCTCTCGATATAGACCTTAAAGGTTCCGACATGGGAGTCATCATAGGCAAAAGAGGCGAAACGCTCGATGCAATCCAGCATTTGACAAGCCTTGTTGTAAACAGAGGCGACAGCAGCTTTGTCAGGGTTTCTATTGACACGGAAAACTACCGTGAAAAGCGAATAAAAACTCTTGAGAGCCTTGCTCACAAAATAGCACATAAGGTTACAAGAACCGGCAGAAATACCACTCTTGAACCGATGAATGCTTTTGAGAGAAGAATTATACACTCCGCTCTCCAGAATGACGAGTATGTAACTACATACAGCATAGGACAGGGTGTAAACAGAAAAGTTGTCGTTGCTCTCAAAAAAGACTGATTTATCGGTCTTGCTTTTTGATGCGGCACCGGATTTTAATTATATTCGGCACAAAATGAGGTTGTCACAAACATAACGGTTTGCCGTTTTTTTGGACAACCTTTTTGTTTTGAAAGATATTTTTTAGACGGAGTGATTTGATATGTTCACAGATGATACTATAGCCGCGATTTCCACACCGACCGGAACGGGCGGTATATCAGTGATACGCCTGAGCGGCGCTGATTCAATCGAAATTGCGGATAAAATATTTGACAGTCCTCACGGCAAAAAATTATCAAAAGTGAATACCCACACAATAAATCACGGTTATATTATCGGTGAAGACCGCGAAATTATAGATGAAGTCCTGGTTTCGGTTATGCGTGCTCCCAAAACATATACCAAGGAAAACGTAGTCGAGATAAGCTGTCACGGCGGCATCATGAGTGCCCGCGGGATTTTGTCAGCCGTTCTTAACGCAGGAGCAAGAATTGCTCTGCCGGGTGAATTTACCAAAAGAGCTTTCTTAAACGGCAGAATTGATTTGTGCGAAGCGGAATCCGTTATTGATATTATAAATTCAAAAACGGCAATCGAGCACAGCGTTGGTGTAAATCAGCTCAGGGGACATCTTTCGGAAAGCATTAACCGAATACGAAACAACCTGCTTGAGCTTATATCACATTTACAGGTACTCATCGACTTTGCCGAGGAAGACCTCGAACCGCTCAGCGATGAAGAGTATTTAGACGGATTAAAAAAATCTTGCAGTGATATTGATGCTCTTATAAACAGCTCTCTTAAAGGAAGAATTTTAAAAAACGGTATAAAGACCGCAATAGTAGGCAAGCCGAACGTAGGCAAATCATCACTTTTAAATCTTCTGTACGGCGATGACAGAGCAATAGTTACAGATATTGAGGGAACAACCCGTGATGCCATAGAAGAATGTGTATCACTGGGGAAGGTTATGCTTGATATAACCGATACCGCAGGCATAAGGAACACACATGATGCCATAGAAAGTATCGGCGTCAAAAAATCAAAAACTCTGATGAACGATGCCGATCTTGTAATATATATGACCGATGCAGCAAAACCGCTTGACGAAAATGACAAATTCATTATTGACGCTTTAAACGGCAAAAACACTATTGCGCTCATAAATAAATATGAGCTTCAAAAATGTGTTGATGAAGAATATATAAAGCAAAAAATCAAAACTGTTATTCCGTTTTCCGTAAAAGAAAAAAGCGGTCTTGCAGAGCTTACGGAGCAAATAGAGAAGATGTTTGATATGGGCGAAATAAACGTAAACACAGAGTCCGTAATAACGAATGTGCGCCACACTGACTCTCTCAAAAAAGCCAAATCCGCTTTGGAGAGCGCAATAAACGCTATAGAAAACAAAATACCGCTCAACATGACATTTATAGATATTGAGAATGCAGTATCTGCTCTCGGCGAAATAACCGGACAGACTGTGGGCGAAGAAATAATCGACAGAATTTTTCATAATTTTTGCGTAGGAAAGTAGGTAAAGCTATGACTGAATACAATGCAGGCGAATATGATATTGCCGTAATCGGCGGAGGACACGCCGGCTGCGAAGCCGCTCTTGCAGCCTCCAGGCTCGGTGCTTCCACCGTTATGTTTGTTATAAATATGGATACCGTTGCCAATATGCCTTGCAATCCGTGCATAGGCGGAACTGCAAAAGGACATCTTGTGCGTGAGATAGACGCTCTCGGCGGAGAAATGGGCAAAAATGCCGACAAGACTTTTATTCAGTCCAGAATACTGAATAAAGGCAAAGGCCCTGCCGTGTACAGCCTGAGAGTTCAGTCCGACAGAAGAAAATATCAGGAGGAAATGAAGCATACTCTGGAAAACCAAAAAAATCTT
The DNA here is from genome assembly GCA_934481345.1 of uncultured Clostridia bacterium. Taxonomy (GTDB): domain Bacteria; phylum Bacillota; class Clostridia; order UMGS1810; family UMGS1810; genus CAKSIN01. Next base: position 95,227 of record CAKSPF010000006.1, on the reverse strand, counting down.
GATATGAAGCAGGCAGAAATTATTGAAATTGAATTTGGTGAAAACAACGAAGTAAAAAGCGTCCTTACAAAAATCGGCGCACGGTACAAAGTAAAATGTGCAATCATTGCAACAGGAACATATTTAAAAGGCAGGATAATAGTCGGCGATGTAAGCTACAGCGGCGGTCCCGACGGTGTTTTTCCGTCAAACGAGCTTTCGGCTTGCCTGAAAAACGCCGGGATTGTCCTGCAAAGGTTTAAAACCGGAACTCCCGCCCGCGTAAACAGAAACAGTATTGATTTTTCAAAAATGGAAGTGCAAAACGGCGATGAGGACATCACACCCTTTTCGTTTGAAACAAAAACTCCCGGAGAAAACAAAACCGTATGTTATCTCACATATACCAACGAAAATACCCATAAAATAATAAACGACAATTTAAACCGTTCACCTATGTACAGCGGTATGATTGAAGGTATCGGTCCGCGCTATTGCCCTTCAATCGAAGATAAAATTGTAAGATTTAAGGATAAGCCGCGTCATCAGTTGTTTGTTGAACCAATGGGATTGAATACGGAAGAAATGTATATTCAAGGCTTTTCCACATCAATGCCGGAAGAAATACAGCTTAAAATGCTCCATTCGGTAGCGGGTCTTGAAAATGCGGTTATGATGCGTACAGCTTATGCTATAGAATACGATTGCATAGATTCCACACAGCTTAATGCCACTTTGGAATTTAAGAATTATCCGTCACTTTACGGCGCAGGACAGTTTAACGGCAGCTCCGGCTATGAAGAAGCAGCCGCGCAGGGATTGGTTGCCGGTATAAATGCCGCATTAAAGTGTGCCGAAAAAGAACCGTTCATACCGGACAGAAGCGAAAGTTATATAGGAACCTTAATTGATGACCTTACAACAAAAGGAACCAAGGAACCGTACAGAATGCTTACAAGCCGCAGCGAATACAGACTGCTTTTAAGACAGGATAATGCAGATTTAAGACTTACGCCTAAGGGACACGAAATCGGTCTTATATCAGACGAAAGATATGCCCGTTTTCTTGAAAAAAAGCATAATATAGACTCGGAAATAAATCGTGTGGAACACACAAATATTTCTCCGTCCGCCGACGTGAACAGTCTGCTTGACGCTCTCGGAAGCACTCAAATATCAACAGGAGTAAAACTTGCAGAACTTTTGAGAAGACCGGAGTTATCATACGAACTGCTTGAACCGATTGACGAAAAGCGCCCCGAACTTGACAAATACACTGCAGAGCAGGTAAATATACAGATTAAATATGAAGGATACATAAAAAAACAGCTTGCCCAGGTTGAACAGTTTAAAAAGCTGGAGCAAAAAAAGCTGCCTGCCGATATCAATTATGACGAGGTATACGGTTTGAGAATAGAAGCCCGTCAAAAACTCTCCAAAATCAGACCGCAGTCAATCGGTCAGGCATCCAGAATTTCCGGAGTTTCGCCGGCAGATGTAAATGTGCTCATGATATACATGCAGTCGCACAATAATTCAAAAAAGGAGGAAGTTTAATTGTCACTTAAAGAAATACTGAGCAAAAACGGCATCAGCCGTGAAAACTGCGAGAAATTTTATAGCTATTATAAACTTCTTACCGAATGGAATGAAAAAATTAATTTGACTGCAATAACCTCCGAGGAAGACGTTGCACTGAAGCATTTTATAGATTCCTTAAATTCAAATTCGACCGGAATAATCAAGGACGGTATGGATGTGATAGACATCGGAACGGGAGCGGGCTTTCCGGGACTGCCGCTGAAAATCAATCAGCCTTCAATAAACCTTACCCTTGTGGACTCGCTTAACAAAAGAATTAATTTTTTAAACACCGTAATATCGGATTTAAATCTTCAGAATGTCCGGACTGTTCACTCAAGGGCAGAAGACCTGGGCGTTAATAAAGATTTCCGTGAAAAATTTGATGTCTGTGTTTCGCGTGCTGTTGCAAATCTTTCAACTCTGTCCGAGCTTTGTCTGCCATTTGTAAAATGCGGCGGATACTTTATAAGCCTTAAAGGTCCAAAAGCCCCTGAGGAACTTGAAACTGCGAAAAAAGCCGTTTCTATACTCGGCGGAGAGTTTTTTGACCTTGTTAATTATAACATATCCGACACTGACTTAAACCATAATATAATTATTATAAAAAAAATATCGCAAACACCGACAAAATATCCGCGGAAAGCACCAAAACCCGCAAAAGAACCGCTTAACTGAGGCGGTTCTTATTTTTTTATGTCTTTTACGGGCGAACGGTTTTTGTTCACTTTTTATTCGGTAAGTGTTACAATATATTCAACAGAGTGAACACAAGCTCTGAATTTTGAAAACAAACAAAAGAGGAGGGACCGTTTTGGAACTGATGAACATGTTAAAATCACAGTTATTGACAGGATGCGCCCAGCCTGCACCAAAAGCAGGAACAAATACAATCTGCCAGCTTCCGCTGCACATAATAAGACCAAATCCGAATCAGCCGAGACATATATTTGATCATGACAGTTTAAAGGAACTGAGCGAATCCATAAGACAATACGGAGTTATACAGCCGATAACAGTCCGCAAAATGCACGACGGTACATATGAACTTGTAGCAGGAGAAAGACGTCTAAAAGCCTGCGGACTTGCAGGTATGCTGAAAATACCCGCAATAGTTATAGAAATGGAGGACGAAGACAGCGCAGTTATAGCTTTGGTGGAAAACATCCAAAGACAGAATCTTTCGTTTTTGGAGGAGGCAAGTGCTTATGCGATGCTTTTGCATAAACATCGGATGACACAGGAGGAACTTGCCAAACGGCTCGGTAAAACACAGTCCGCAATAGCAAACAAAATTCGTCTTTTAAAGCTTCCGAATGTTGTCAGGGAACTAATAAAGGATAACAACCTGACCGAAAGACATGCACGCGCTCTCTTAAGACTTGACTCCGAGGACAAACAACTGTTTGCCGTTAAGAGAATTATAGATTACTCTTTTAATGTCAAACAGACAGAGGCACTTGTTGACAAGATAATTAAAAAAGGAATATGCGAAAATGAAAAAACAGCAAAACAGTCTAATCCCATGAAGGATATACGCGTGTTTTTCAAAACGGTGAGCCGTGCTGTTTCTATGATGAACGACAACGGAATAGGAGCAACAGCAAAAAAAGACGAAACCGAACTGTATTATGAATATACAATCCGTATTCCAAAACAGGCATAAAGCTCGTATAATATTTTTAAAGGTTTGGCTTTCTGAACAGTGCTTTGTTCACAACAGATATTAACGCAGCACTGCTCAGAGAGTCAAACCAATCAGGTTGACTCTTATGACGGCGGCATTCCCCCAACCTGCCGATACCGTCATGATGCAGCTTTCAAATTATACCCCGGAAAGCTGGCATATCTGATCCCCTTGTCGGTGTTCCGAATATGTTCCACGTGGAACATATTCGGAACATTTTTATTTTTAACTTCTTATTGTGATAAGTATCTGCATTTCTATGATAAAAAACGCAAAAAATGTTCCACGTGGAACAAAAAATTTTAAAAAAACTATTTAATATTCTTATATTGTGTGGTATAATATATAAGAAAAATATAAAACAGAGGTGTTACAATGGGCAAATGTATAGCCGTTGCCAACCAAAAAGGCGGCGTCGGCAAAACTACCACAAGCGTTAACCTTAGCTCATGTCTTGCTGCACGCGGCAAAAAAGTTCTCCTCATAGATACCGATCCGCAGAGCAACGCATCAAGCGGTGTAGGAATTGAAAGAGAAGCAGTGCAAAAAAGCGTTTATGACGTAATCATAAACGGCGATAATATTAAAGACACTATTGTAAGCACAGACTTTCACAATTTGTCGCTGTGCCCTTCCAATATTGATCTTGCCGGAGCAGAAATTGAGCTTGTATCCGAGAATAGCAGGGAATATCTTTTGAAAAACGCTGTAAACGTTATTAAAAATGACTATGATTACATAATCATAGACTGTCCGCCATCGCTCGGACTTCTTACCCTCAATTCATTTGTATGCGCCGACAGCATAATTATTCCTATTCAATGCGAATACTATGCTTTGGAAGGTTTAAGCCAGCTTACAAATACTATAAGAAAAATAAAACAGACTTTCAATCCCGAGCTTGAAATCGAAGGCGTGCTTCTTACAATGTACGATACAAGAACAAATCTTTCGGTTCAGGTCGCAAACGAGGTTAAGAAGTATTACGGCAAAAAGCTGTATAAATCCGTAATACCGCGCAATGTCCGCCTTAGCGAAGCACCGAGCTTCGGTCAGCCTATAAATGTATATGACAAGCACTCCAAAGGATGTGCATGCTATATGAGCCTTGCGTCTGAGGTTATAAATAACAATAAGAAAAGAGGTGGGGCATAATGGCAAAAAAAGGTCTTGGAAAAGGTCTTGGAGCTCTGCTCGGTGACAAACCGGTTGAAGAAGTTATAAGCACTCCGGAAAACACACCGGATGCAAATTCCGGTGTTACGGAGCTGAAAATCATCGACATTGAACCAAACAAGCTTCAGCCGCGCCAAAAATTTGACGAAGACAGCCTGGAAGAACTGGCTATGTCCATCAGAGAACACGGTGTAATTTCTCCTATAATAGTAACTAAGTCCAAAAACGGATTTTTCAAAATAGTTGCAGGAGAGCGCAGATGGCGCGCCGCAAAAAGAGCGGCACTGAAAACCATCCCGGCTATAATCAAGGATTTAGACGAGCTGCAAGTTCAGGAAATTGCATTAATAGAAAATCTCCAGCGGCAAGACTTAAACCCTGTCGAGGAAGCCCTCGGTTACAAAAAACTGATTGATGAATTTTCTCTCACTCAGGAACAAATCGCCGTAAAAATGAGCAAAAGCCGCAGTTCTGTTGCAAATTCACTGAGGATTTTAAACCTGCCGCATGACGTAGTAGAACTTTTAAAGGACGGTAAAATATCGTTCGGACATGCAAAGGTCATTCTTTCCTGCGAAAACGCAAAAAAGCAATCGGAAATTGCAAAGGCAATCGTTGACGGAGATTTAAGTGTAAGAGCTGCCGAACAACTTATTAAAGAAAAACCGAAAGTTAATAACGAAAAGCCAAAAACAGATCTTAATTTAAAGCTTGCATTTGAAGCGATTGAAAAATCAATGTCATCGGCTCTGAATACAAAAGTAAAAATCAACGACAAGGGTAATAAAGGTACAATCCAAATTGAATATTATTCTTCGGACGAATTGCAAAGACTAACCGAAATTTTAAACAATTTGTAAAAGCGGGTCGAAAATGCCATTCGCTGTATTGGGTTTTTATAACCATGGCAATATAAATTTACGTCGGACATTAAAAGCGGCTTAAAATTGATTTTTGGAGCTTTTACAAGCATGCAAAATATTGCTGATGAATTTTATTGCTGTTTTTGAGAGGAGGAACTTAGTTGAAACAAAATACCAAATTTTTATGGATATATATTGCTATTCTTTTTTCTTTTGCATTGATATTAATTCTTTTTGCAGGATTGACTCAAAATAACTACAGAAAAGAAATAGAACAGCAGCAAACGGAAAGTGCCGGAGTAAAACAAAGCTTAGTGACGCTTACCGATGAAAATCAAAAAATGAAAGATGAAGTAAAAAGTCTTAAAACAGAAACGGAAAATCTTAAAACCGAAAACGAGAAACTGTCTTTTGAAAAAGAAGCAATGCTTTCTTCTCTCGGAGAAGATACAGAAACATCTCAGAAGCTTCTGGACTCATATTTTATTTTTTCAAACGGCGATAAGCAAACCGCTGTTAAAAACCTTGAGGGTATAGATAAGAATTCATTAACAACCGCACAGTTAAATATTTATAATACAATTATTGGAGAGTGACGATTATGTTAGACATAAAATTAATAAGAAACGAAACCGAAAAAGTAAAGAAAGCGCTTGCAAGAAGAAAAGAAAATATTGATATTGACGCGCTTTTAGCCGCTGACGCAAAAAAGAGAGAAATGTTGTTTGAGGTTGAACAGCTTAAAAGCAAACAAAACGAAGTCAGCAAAAAAATACCTGCAATGAAAAAAGCAGGAGAAGACACTACTGCAGTATTTGCCGAGATGAAAGAGCTTTCCGACAAAATCAAGTCAATTGATGAGCAGGTAAGAGTTCTTGACGAGGATATATATCAGAAAATGCTGGTAATCCCGAACATTCCGTGCGATGATGTTCCCGACGGTCTGACCGATGAGGACAATGTTGAAGTAAGAAGATTTATGGAACCTACGGCTTTTGATTTTGAACCGAAGGCTCACTGGGATATAGGCGCAGACCTCGGCATACTTGATGCTCCGACTGCCGGCAAGGTAACAGGAACGAGATTTACCTTCTACAAGGGCATGGGTGCAAAGCTTGAAAGAGCAATTATCAACTTTTACCTTGATACACACACAACCGAGAGCGGCTATACCGAGATTTTCCCGCCGTATATGGTTCACAGAAGAAGTATGATAGGCACAGGTCAGCTCCCGAAATTTGAAGAGGACGCATTTAAAGTTGCCGGTACGGATTATTTCCTGATTCCTACCGCCGAAGTGCCCGTAACAAATATGTACAGAGATGAAATATTAGACGGCTCCAAACTTCCGATAAAGCATGTTGCATATTCCGCATGCTTCAGAGAAGAAGCAGGAAGCGCCGGAAAAGACACACGCGGACTTATAAGACAGCACCAATTTAATAAAGTTGAGCTTGTTAAATTCGCAAGACCCGAGGATTCATATGAAGAATTGGAAAAACTCACAAGAGATGCCGAAAAAGTCCTTCAGCTTTTAAAGCTCCCTTACAGAGTTGTAAAAATCTGCGTCGGCGATCTCGGATTCACCGCTGCGAAAAAATATGATATAGAAGTATGGATGCCGAGCTACAACAGATTTGTGGAGATTTCCTCATGCTCTAATTTTGAGGATTTCCAGGCAAGAAGAGCAAATATCAAATTCAAGGATTCCGTTAAGGACAAGGCAAGGTTTGTTCATACATTAAACGGCAGCGGAGTTGCTATAGGCAGAACCGTAGCCGCTATACTTGAAAACTATCAGAACAGCGACGGTTCGGTTACCGTGCCGGAAGTGCTTGTTCCTTACATGGGCGGAAAAACTACTATTACAGGTATAAAATAAAAGGACAGTCAAATGAGTAACAGCAAAAAAATTGCCATTCCCCAAGAGGAAATAGCACGCCAAAAGGAAATAATACGCTCGGTTAATGAGCTTTTGAGTTATGAATACAAAAAAAGCGGCGAAACAAAAAAAGCGTTTATAGAAACTTACGGCTGCCAGCAAAATGTTAACGATTCAGAAATTTTAGCCGGAATGATAACCGATATGGGGTATGAAATAACAGAGCAAAAAGACGAAGCCGACCTGATTTTGTATAACACCTGCGCCGTGCGCGAAAATGCGGAGCTTAAAGTATACGGAAATTTAGGCGCTTTGAAACACTTAAAAGCAAAAAAACCTTCGCTTGTCATAGGTGTATGCGGCTGTATGATGCAGCAGCAAGAGGTAAAAGAGCAGATAAAAAAGAAATACCGCCATGTCGATATAGTATTCGGAACTCATACCTTGTACAGATTTCCGCAAATACTTATGGAGGTACTTACAACGCACGGCAGAGTTTTTGACGTGTTAAATTCCGACGGAGCAATCGCCGAAGATATGCCTATAAAAAGGCAGAAAGGACCGTGTGCATGGGTATCTGTCATGTACGGCTGCAATAATTTCTGCTCATATTGCATAGTTCCCTATGTCCGCGGCAGAGAACGCAGCCGCAGCAAGGAAGCAGTTCTTGCGGAAGTAAGGGGGCTTGCGGCAAGCGGCTGTAAGGAAATAACTTTGCTGGGGCAGAATGTCAACTCCTACGGCAAGGATTTGGAAGAAACAGTGGATTTTGCCGATTTGCTTGAGCTTGTGTGCGGTGTTGACGGCATAGAAAGAGTACGTTTTATGACCAGTCATCCAAAGGATATAAGCGACAAGCTTATAGATGCCATGGCAAGACTGCCCAAAGTCTGCAAACAACTGCATCTTCCCGTTCAGGCAGGCAACAACCGCGTTCTGCGTGTAATGAACCGCAAATATACCAAAGAGGACTATTTGGAAAAAATACGGAAAATAAAAGAAAAAATGCCGGATATTACTCTGACAACCGACATAATAGTCGGCTTTCCGGGGGAAACTACAGATGAATTCAACGATACGCTTGATGTTTTGAGAAAAGTTCGTTACGATACCATTTTTTCATTTATTTATTCCAAAAGGCCGGGGACCCCTGCGGCAAAAATGGAAGATGTAATATCTCCGGAGGAGAAAAAGCAGAATTTTAATCGACTTTTGGAGGTTCAGGACGCCATTTCAATTGAAAAAAATCTCGAATACGAGGGCAGAACAATCAGCGTCCTTGTCGAAGGCAAAAGCAAAAATAACGACGAATTTTATGCCGGCAGAACCGAAGGCGGTAAAATTGTTAATTTCAAGGGCAGCGATGACCTTGTAGGCAAAATTGTAAATGTAAATATTGTTAAGGCAAAAACCTGGTCGCTCACCGGTGAGCTGACAGATAAATAAGGAGAATTCTGATGAATGATATAATAGAAAAGGCAAGAGAGCTCGGTCAAATGCTGTCGGAATGTGATGAATTCAAAGCATTAAAGGGCGCCGAAGAAATGCAGCTTGCAGATCCCGAGGCACAGGAGCTCATGATGGAATACGCAGACACCCGTGAGGCGCTTGCAAAAAAGGCTTCTGATGCAAATATCACCAAAGAAGCTCTTGAGAGTATTCAGTCCGAGGCACAGGAAGCCTTCAATAAGCTGTGCACAAACAAAAATATCACCCGCTATATAGAGGCAAACAAAGCTTTTTCCACGCTTATAGAGCAGGTAAACTCTATAATTGCTTACTATGTCAAGGGCGAGGAACAAAGCGGCGGCTGCTCCGGAAATTGCAGTTCATGCGGCGGCTGTCACTAAAATAAAAATCACTAAAATACACTATCGGAGGAAACTATGGCTGAATCGGCAACACCAATGATGTCACAGTATTTTGAAATAAAAAAAGAATATGAAGACTGTATCCTGTTTTTCAGACTCGGCGACTTCTATGAAATGTTCTACGACGATGCCGTAATTGCGTCGCAAATACTGGAAATAACTCTGACAGGAAAAAACTGCGGTAAAAGCGAACGTGCGCCTATGTGCGGCGTTCCGTACCACAGCGCTCAGAATTATATCGCCAAACTTATAAAAAGCGGCCGCAAGGTTGCAATATGCGAACAAACCGAAGATCCCAAAACCGCTAAAGGTATAGTAAAAAGGGATGTTATCCGCGTTATAACACCCGGTACCGCAACTCTCGATACAGTGCTTCAGTCTTCTGAAAATAACTTTTTGGCAAGTATATATGTAGACAAGGATATGTATGCGGCGTCGTTCTGTGATGTTTCGACGGGAGAGCTTATAACAACCGAGGGAACAAACACAATCACCGAAAACAATCTTGCAAACACTATTGCATGCTTTAAGCCGTCGGAAATAATAATAAATGACAAGTCATTCAAACGCAACAAATTGTTTGCCGACTTGAAGAACCGCATAGGTTTTTATGAAAATTACATTTCAGAAGACTACTTCGATTTTTATGAGACAGAAAATACTGTTTTCAACAAATTTACAGACCCGGAAACAAAAACCGTCCTGGGCGGAAGAACACTTTGCATAAGAACGATAGGCGCAATGCTGAAATATCTTAAAGAAACACAGAAAATAAATCTTTCGCACATTAGAGAGGTGCGCTTCTACAATGCCTATGATTATATGGAAATAGACATGTCCTCGCGCAGAAATCTTGAACTTACACAAACAATGCGCAACATGACAAAGCACGGCTCTCTTTTCGGTATTCTCGACAAAACAAAAACCGGAATGGGCTCCAGAAGGCTCAAAATGTGGATGGACAGACCGCTTATCTCGGCAGACGAGATAAACAAGCGCCTTGACGCGGTCGAAGAAATGTCTGTTAAAACCGAAATCAGAGGAGAGTTAACCTCGGCATTCAAAGAAATAAACGATATTGAAAGAATTCTGGGAAAAGTTGTTTATTCAACCTGCAATGCAAGAGAACTTGCGGCATTAAGAAAAAGCATCGGGGTATTTCCGCAGATACATAAAACGCTTTCATTGTGTGAAAATCCGCTTTTCAAAGACTGCTGCAGAGATTTTGACATTCTTGATGATATTTATAAGCTTTTGGACAGTTCAATCAAGGATGACGATTTACCCGTTACGGTGCGCGAAGGCGGAATGATTAAATCCGGTTTTGACAAAGAGCTTGACAGACTTCGTTCTTTAATGGATGACAGCACCGCAGTGCTTATGAAAATGGAGGCCGAAGAAAAAGAAAAAACCGGAATTAAAAATTTGAAAATTTCCTATAACAAGGTTTTCGGATATTATATCGACGTTACAAAAAGCCAGGCCGATAAGGTTCCGGAAAATTACATACGCAAACAAACTCTTGCAAACAGCGAGCGGTATATCACACCGGAGCTTAAAGAACTTGAAAATAGTATACTCAGCGCAAAGGAGCGCGTAAAAGACCTCGAATACGAAGATTTTATGTATGTTCTGGGCATAATCAACAAAAACTCCGAAAGACTTCAGAACATGTCAAAAATGATAAGCATTGCAGATGTTCTTTGCGCGCTTGCCGCAGTAAGCGTAAGAAATAACTACACCCGCCCTGTTGTTGACAATAGTGATATAATAGATATAAAAGGCGGCAGACATCCGATTGTGGAGCTTTCCTCGCGCGACTCGCTGTTTGTTCCGAATGATACATTTCTTAATACTACAGACAGTAAATTTTCAATCATAACAGGACCGAACATGGCAGGTAAGTCCACATATATGCGTCAGACAGCGCTTATTACAATAATGGCTCAGATAGGTTCCTTTGTGCCTGCATCAAAATGCCGAATAGGTGTAGTTGACAAAATATTTACCCGTATAGGCGCTTCGGATGATTTATCTTCGGGCTACAGTACCTTTATGGTTGAAATGAACGAGGTTGCCCATATTTTAAAAAATGCAACCTCTAAAAGTCTGGTTATTCTGGACGAAGTAGGACGTGGTACAAGCACATTCGACGGACTGTCTATAGCATGGGCGGTTGTTGAGTACATATGTGCAAACATCGGGGCAAAATCGCTCTTTGCCACGCATTACCACGAGCTTATCGAACTCGAAAACCGCATTGACGGAGTTAAAAACTACTCAATTGCCGTAAAGCGGCGCGGTGATGATATTATATTTTTAAGAAAAATAATAAACAAGGGCACCGACGACAGCTTTGGTATAGAGGTGGCACGCCTTGCAGGCGTTCCGGATGCGGTAATAGAACGCGCAAAGGAAATCCTGACAGACGTTGAAGACGGACAGGGTATATCGGTTGAAAGGCTTCCCGAACACACCGCGAAGAAAAATGAAAACAGCATTGAAGTAGATTCGGAAATCCTTGAGAATATAATGAGTCTTGATATATCTACTTTAACTCCGTTAGAAGCAATGAATGAATTATATCGGCTGCAAAAGAAAGTGAGCGAGCTTAATGAAAATTAATGTATTACCTACCGAAATTGCTAATATGATTGCCGCCGGAGAAGTAGTTGAAAGACCTGCATCAATAGTAAAAGAGCTTGTCGAAAACAGCGTAGACGCAGGTGCCGGCTCAATAACGGTAGAAATAAAAAAAGGCGGCATTTCCTATATAAGAGTTACGGATGACGGATGCGGTATAGAACCGGATGAAATTCTGACGGCATTTAAGCGTCATGCAACGAGCAAAATCAAAAGCGCAGCCGATTTGAACAGCATTTACACGCTGGGTTTCCGTGGCGAGGCTCTTGCCAGTATTGCCGCCGTTGCACGGGTGGAGATTTTTTCAAAGACAAAAACCGAAACTCTGGGAAGTTGTGCAGTTATAGAGGGCGGCGAAGTCCTCGAAAACGACGAAGCAGGGTGCAGTGACGGAACAACCGTGATTGTACGCAATTTGTTCTACAACACACCTGCAAGAATGAAATTTCTAAAAAATGACGCTACCGAAACCGGTTATATTACGGACGTGATTAATAAACTCATTTTGTGCCGTCCGAACATATCTGTACGCTTTATAAACAACGGAAAAACCGTTATAAATTCAAACGGCGACGGAAGACTCTTAAGCAGCATATACACAGTCTTCGGAAAAGATTATGCCAAAAACATGCGTGAAGTATGCTATGAAGAACCGCCGTTCAAAGTAACAGGCTTTATAGGAAACTCAAACCTTGCCCGAAAAGACAGACGGCATCAGATATTTTTTGTAAACGAAAGAAATATTGTGTGCAAAATAATGAGTGCAGCGGTAAGCGAAGCTTATAAAAACACGGTTATGACAGGACGGTTCCCCGTATGTATACTGAATGTCCGATTAGACCCTAATTTTGTCGATGTGAATGTACACCCGACAAAAATGGAAGTTCGTTTTTCGGAAGAGAAACGTATTTACAATCTGATATACTGGGCGGTTAAAAACGCTCTCAATGACAAAAAATACGTACCTGAAATTGAAATGCCTGTTGCCGGAAAGCAAAAACCGGCTACCGGTAATCTCGTTATGAATGCTCCGAATTACGACACGGCTTCTCAGGTAGAAATAAACCTTCTGAAAAACGATTATGTGCAAAACAGCACTCCTACGGAATACCGTATACCCAGAGAAGAAGGCAGCACAAGCGTTTTTGAAAAACCCGGCATAAACCATGCCGAAGGTATTCATATATCGCACGATACAGCCGAAGAAGAACCGGCACCGGAAGAAAAACCAACCATACAGCAGTATGAACATCGTGCCGAAAATAAGACTGAATTTGCCGAAGAAAACACACCGGAAAGATTTAACTATCCTGATGATTCATCGGAAAGCCTTTTAAACAAAAAAATAATTCAAAATGCAGCTGCAGCGGAAGAACAGCCGCCGTCTACCCCCATGCAGATAAAAGCAGACGTTGATTTCCGCCTGATAGGTCAGATATTCGGTACATATATAATAATTCAGAGAAACAACCAAATGCTCATTATAGATCAGCACGCGGCACACGAGAGAATATATTTTGAAAGATTTCTCGAAGAGTCAAGAAACCGCGGCATAGAACCTCAAATGCTTTTAATGCCGGTAACAATGACTCTGGATGCACTTGAACTTAAAATTGTTGAACAGAACATTGACTTTTTTGACGAACTCGGTTTCGGTACAGAAGTATTCGGTACCAACAGCATATTGATACGCTATACTCCCGCAGCGCTTGAAGAACAGGATATAAAGGATACTGTAAGCGACATTATAGGCTTAATTGCCGGCAAACACAACGATTTGCACAAAGAGCTTTTTGAAGAGGCTCTCCACACAGTAGCCTGTAAAAAAGCGCTTAAAGGAAATCACGTTCTTTCCGAGGAGGAAATGAAAGCTCTTGCAGAACAGGTTCTTTCTCTGGGAGAGGGTATAAACACCTGCCCTCACGGAAGACCGATTATGATAACAATGTCTAAATACAGTCTTGAAAAGCAGTTCAAACGAATAGTCTAAGGCAGGTAATACACATGGATAAACCGTCTGTTATTCTTATAGTCGGTCCTACGGGAACAGGAAAAACCAAATACTCAATCCGGCTTGCAAAAAAGCTTGATACGGAAATAATCTCCTGCGACTCAATGCAGATATATCGGCATATGGATATAGGCACCGCCAAGGTCGCAAAAGATGAAATGCAGGGAATTGTGCACCACATGATAGACATAGCGGAACCCACCCGCAATTACAGCGTGTGTGATTTTGTAAGCGAAAGCAAAAAAATTATAGACGACATGCTGCATCGGGGAAAAATTCCTCTCATCGTAGGCGGAACGGGACTGTATGCAAATTCCCTTATAAACGGAACGGACTTTTTTGAATCCGCGCCGTCAGATTCCGCATACCGCAAAGAATTAATGCAGCTTGCTCAAAAAAACGGCGCCGGGTTTATACACGCTATGCTTATAAAGGTTGATGAAAAAAGCGCCTCAAACATACACCCCAACAATATAAAAAGGGTTATCCGCGCTTTGGAATACTATCATGCAACCGGAGAAACAATTTCCGCACACAATGAAAAAACCAAAGAAAACAAATCGCCTTACAACAGCTGCAAAATCGGCTTTACAAGAAACCGCGAAAATCTTTATGACAGAATAAATAAACGGGTTGATATAATGCTTGCGGCGGGACTTGTGGACGAAGTAAAAAAACTTGTCGCTATGGGATGTACCTGCGATAACACTTCTATGCAGGCTATCGGCTACAAAGAAGTTGTAAGTTATTTAAACGGCGAAATAAGCTGCGAAGAAATGACAGAAGCATTGAAACAAAATTCCCGAAGATATGCCAAAAGGCAAATGACATGGTTCAAAAAGGACGCCGAAATAAACTGGATAAATCTTGACGAATGCGAAAGCGAAGCAAACGTTTTGGATATGTGTTTGAAAATTATAAACAACACTCTGCCGGAAAGGAGTATTAAATGAATAAATTCCTTAAATTTTTCCTCATTGCGGCATTACTTGTTTTTGTTACCGTTAATTTTATAAAAATTTTAAATCCCGGAGTTGAAACTCAAATGGTTCAGCACGGCGAAATGGAAAAATCATATTCCTTTGACGGGATAATACTCCGTGACGAAACCCTGGTGAAATCCGATAAAAGCGGTGTTCTTGAAGCTGCAGCTGTTGAAAACGAAATGGTACGAAAGGGTAAGCTTATCGCAAGCGTTTACGAGGATAACGTAGACGAGGATACAAAAAAGAAGCTTACCGGAGTAAATGAACGAATAAACGAGATTGAAGGCATAATTGCTTCCTCGGGAGAAGTATATGCCGATAATTACAGAATAGAATCGGGAATAAATGCTAAAATATCCGAATTGATGACAGCATATGAAAACCGCGATGTTGCCAAGCTTGTAAGCATCAAAAACGAACTCGGATTGTTAAATGACAAAAGAAACGCTCTTTCGGGCGATGACGGTTACTCGGAAAAAATGCTTGCCGAGCTCAAAGCCGAAAAGGCTGAGTATGAAAAAAGACTTTCCTCGGAAAAACAGGATTTGTATTCACCGGTGCCCGGTATATTCAGTACAAAAATAGACGGATACGAAGAAATGGTTTCCCTGGACGCGGCAGACAAGCTTACTCCGGAAGATTTTGAATCACTGAAAAAAGCAGAAACATCTGTTTCAAAAAAGACAAACGGAAAAGTTGTATGCAAAATAATAGACAGCTTTGAGTGGGCGGTCGCTGTAATTGCGACAGAAAATGAACTTGCCGGTCTGAAATCGGGCGATACGGTTTCTCTGAGAATTCCGGATTCAAACGAAGAAGCGGATGCAAAGATAACATACATATCCGCGCCGGACAACGGCAAATATGTTTTGGTAGCAACATCAGACGTTTCGTGCGACTGGTCCTCCAAAGAAAGATTTGTTAAAATTGATTTTGTAAAAAACAGATACTCAGGTCTGAAAATTCCTTCTCAGGCAATCAGAGTACAGGATAACACTACCGGAGTATACATTCTGTCAGACGGCATTGTCAAGTTTAAACCGGTAAATATATATTATAAAGACAACAAAAGCGCAATTGTCGAAGAAAATAACGCAAGCGGAGGACTTTTGCTCTATGATGAGGTAATTGTATCCTCCGGAAATTACGAAGTCGGAAAAAGACTCAGCAAACAGCAAAGGTCTTTGCGGTAAAGGGGGTGTTTATATGAGTATTGAGCAAAATCTTACTGTAATAAGAAAAAACATTGAAGACGCATGCAAACGGACAGGCAGAAATCCCGAAAGCGTGAAAATTCTTGCCGTTACAAAAACAGTAGACGCACAGACTATCAACAAAGCAATATCGCTCGGCATCACGGACATCGGCGAAAACCGCGTTCAGGAGTTGCTCTCAAAGTATGACGAAGTCGATAAATCCGCCGTATGGCACCTAATAGGCAATCTTCAAAAAAACAAAGTAAAATATATTGCAGACAAGGTTTTTATGATACATTCGGTTGAATCCGTTGAGCTTGCCGAAGAGATAAATAAGCAGTGCCAAAAAATAAATAAGGTAATGAATATTCTTGTAGAGGTAAATGTATCGGGCGAAGAAACCAAAAGCGGAATTAAACCGGAAGAAACCGCAGAATTTATAAAAAGTATATGCGGCTTGCCGAATATACGGGTAAAAGGCTTAATGACAATGGCGCCTTTTGGAGCAGATGACAGCAAACTTCATCAAATTTTTTCAACTTTGTACAAAATTTCTGTTGACATATTAACAAAAAAATTAGATAATGTTACTATGGATTATTTGTCTATGGGCATGAGTAACGACTATGTAATTGCAGTTGAAGAGAATTCAACAATGGTAAGACTCGGCAGAGGCTTGTTCAGACAGACATGAAAAATATTCCGCATATGCTTATATAATATATGCGGCAGGAGGAAAGGTTTAAGTTATGAGTGATTTAATTAATAAGGTTATGAATTTCATGGGCATCGGCGATGCAGGCGACGAGGAGGATTTTGCTGAAGAAAAAGATGAAATATATGCTCCTCAGCCAAAATCCAAAAGCAGTGATTTGCCTGCATACGGACACACATCCAAGAAAAGCAAGGTTGTTAATATTCACGCTACGACACAGCTTAAAGTAGTTGTTTTGCAGCCTACTACATACAGTGACGCTACAGAGATAGCAGGACATTTAAAATCAAAGAAACCCGTTGTAGTTAACCTTGAAAAGCTTGATAAGGATACCGCAAGGAAAATTGTAGACTTTCTGAGCGGTGCGGTTTTTGCACTGGACGGCAGCATGCAGAAGGTTTCCAACGGAATACTGCTTGTGGTTCCGTATACTATGGGAATAATGGGCGACTTCTCCGATGAGCTTAAAACTCAGGGACTGTTCGACTTTTTTTAGACCATGATAAACAAAAAACAGATTTTGTGGGGTATAACAGACAGCGAGGACAAGCTGTTTTTATCTAAAATGTGCGATATTGCCGCAAAAAGCATCAACACCGGCAGGGTAATGTATTCAAAATTTTTAAATCCCGGACAAAGACTTCTTGCAGAAAGCAGGTTTTCAAACGAAATACCGATTTCGTATTTCGGAGGCTATGACGGTGCCGACCGCACGGTTGCCGCATTCGGAAGCTTGGATGGCAATACGGATTTTCCGATTTGCGCCGTTAAAATTACAGCAAAAAACAAAAGCGTGTATTCACACAGAGATTATCTCGGTTCTCTTTTATCTCTCGGCATAACAAGGGAGCTTTTGGGAGATATTGTAATTAATGATTCTTATGCTGTGCTTTTCTGCACGACAGAGATTTCGGAATTTATAATTACAAATTTAACGCGCGTTGCGTCTGCCGGGGTAAAACTCGAGCGTATCGACAATTTGTCGGGACTGAATATCCAAAGACAGTTTAAAGAATTAAGCCTTACGGTGTCGTCAATGCGTTTCGACTGCGTTCTCAGCGCGGTGTGCGGCAAATCCCGCTCGGAAATATCATCATTAATAGGGCAGGGGCTTGCTTTTATAAATCACAGTGCGGTAAAAAATGTATCTGCACATATCAAAAGCGGCGATGTACTGTCGCTGAGGGGTTTTGGAAAGGTAATTATAGAAACGGATAATACCGTTACGCGCAAGGGAAGAATTCATATAAGTGTGAAAAAATATATTTAACATATAAAGGGGGATTTAATATGTTAACACCATTGGATATACAAACAAAAACCTTTAAAAAATCGTTAAACGGTTATGACAAAAACGAGGTTGACAGCTACATAGAGCTGATTGTGGCAGACTATGAAAAGATTTATAAATCTTCTATCGAATCTGCCGACAAAATTAACGCTCTTACAAAACTTGTAGACAGCTATAAAGCAATGGAGGATACTATGAAAAACTCCCTCATTATAGCTCAGACCACGGCTGAGGAAGTATCCAAAAACGCAAGGGAAAAAGCCGAAATTACAATTGCCGAAGCAAACGTAAAGGCAAAAGCAATAATTGATGAAGCAGAAAACAACATAAAGCAGCTTAACGGAAAGCTTGCAGAGCTCAAAACGGCTATGGAGCTTTACAAAAGCCAGGCTGTAGGCATGCTTAATGCTCAGATAGATGTTGTAAATAATTTTAAGACAGAATAACAAAATAATGCCCTGACCGGGGTTTACCAAAAGGAGTTGCAATATAAGTGGAAGAATTAGATTACAAAGAAACCCTTAATCTTCCCGAAACCGAGTTCTCTATGAGAGCAAATCTGGCACAGAAAGAGCCGGAAATGGTTAAGAAGTGGGACGAAGAAAGACTGTACTATAAGCTTATGGAGAAAAACGACGGCAAACCGAAATTCGTTTTGCACGACGGTCCTCCGTTCGCAAACGGCGACATTCATATGGGCCATAGCTTAAATAAAATATTAAAGGACATTATCGTGCGCTACAAAAACATGAGCGGCTTTAAAGCTCCTTATGTTCCCGGATGGGATACTCACGGCCTGCCCATAGAGGTAAAAGCTATCAAAAAGCTTAAAGTAAACCGAAATGAGATGGACGTGTCGGAGTTTAGAAAAATCTGCCGTGAATTTGCTGTGGGATATATCGAAAATCAAAAGCAGCAATTTAAGCAGCTCGGCGTTCTGGGCGATTTTGACCACCCTTATATAACGCTCAATCCGGAATTTGAAGCAAAGCAGGTAAAGGTTTTCGGCGCAATGGCAAAGAAAAACTTTATTTATAAAGGAATGAAACCGGTATATTGGTGCACCGGCTGCGAAACTGCACTTGCAGAAGCAGAAATCGAATACAAAGAAGACGAAACCAACTCAATATATGTAAAATTCCGCGTTAAAGATGATAAGGGAATGTTTGACGGATTTGACAAGTCAAAGATATTCTTTGTAATATGGACGACAACAACCTGGACTCTCCCCGGAAACGTAGCGATTTCTCTCAATCCTAAGTTTGAATACGCGCTTATTTCCGCAAACGGTGAATATTACGTTGTGGCAAAAGAGCTTGCGGAAAACTTCGCTCAGATTGCAGGTCTGGAAAGCTATGAGATTGTAAAGGAATTTATCGGTCAGGATTTGGAATACATCACCTGCTACCATCCGTTCCTCGACAGAGATTCTCTGGTAATTGTAGGCGACCATGTAACTCTTGATGCAGGTACCGGCTGCGTACACACCGCCCCCGGATTTGGTGCCGACGACTTTATCGCATGCAGAAATTATGATGTTCCGATTGTCGTTCCGGTTGATTCCAAGGGTTATCAGACCGCAGAAGCCGGTCCGTTCGCAGGAATGTACTACGAAAAGTCAAACGAAGCTATTTTGGAAAACTTAAAATCCACAAATTCACTTGTAAAAATAGAACCTATCGCTCACCAGTATCCGCATTGCTGGCGCTGCGGAAAGCCTATCGTATTCAGAGCCACGGAACAGTGGTTTGCTTCTGTAGACGGCTTCAAAAAAGACGCTGTAAAAGCCATTGAAGATGTCAACTGGATTCCCTCATGGGGCGAAGACCGCATCAAGAAAATGGTTGAAGACAGAAACGACTGGTGTATCTCCAGACAGAGAAAATGGGGAGTTCCTCTCCCGATATTCTACTGCAAAAACTGCGGACATGAGCTTATAAACGATGAAACAATAGAGAAAATATCCGAAATCTTCAGAGAAAAAGGCTCGGACGCATGGTATAAATCCGATACTAAAGAATTGCTCCCCGACGGTGCAAAATGCCCTGAATGCGGCTGCACAGACTTTACCAAGGAAGAAGACATCATGGACGTGTGGTTTGACTCCGGTTCTTCTCATTATGCGGTTTTGGAAGGCAATGACGAGCTTTCATGGCCGGCGGATCTGTACCTTGAAGGCAACGATCAGTACAGAGGCTGGTTCCAGTCATCACTTCTGACTTCGGTTGCTATGGGAATGGGTGCTCCTTACAAAAACGTAGTAACTCACGGCTTTGTAGTTGATATGGACGGCAGAAAAATGTCCAAATCTCTCGGAAACGGAATTGATCCGCTCAAAGTCGGTCAGAAATACGGTATGGATATATTAAGACTTTGGGTTGTTTCGGCAGATTATCAGTCTGACGTTAAAATCAGCGACGACATGCTTAAACAGATTTCCGAAAGCTACCGCAAGATAAGAAACACAGCCCGCTATATGCTCGGCAACTTAAAAGGGTTCAACCCCGAAACAGACATGGTTGCATATGATGATATGCTTGAAATTGATAAATTTGCACTCCTTAAGATAAACAACCTTGTTAAAAAAGTTATAGGCTACTATGACTCCTACGACTTCCATCTGATGCAGGTTGCTACACATCAGTTCTGCGTTCTTGATATGAGTAACTTCTATCTTGACATTATAAAAGACAGACTTTATACAGAGGGTGCACACAGCTTTGAGAGAAGAAGCGCACAGACAGCCATGTATATAATACTTGACTCACTTGTAAGACTTCTCGCTCCGGTATTGTGCTTCACATCGGAAGAAATCTGGCAGGCAATGCCGCATAAATCCGGTGATGATAAGTATGCCGTTGTATTTAACAACATGCCGAAGGCTAATGATAAATACGAAAACGAGGCTCTTAACGATAAGTATGAATACATCAAAAAAATAAGAGCAGACGTGAGCAAAGCGCTTGAACTTGCAAGAAAAGATAAGGTAATCGGCCACTCCCTTAACGCAAAAGTTGAACTTTTTGCAGACGGAAAGCTTTATGATTTCTTAAAGGAATGTGAAAAAGATTTTGTTACAATCTTCATCGTTTCCGATGCGGCTGTAACAAAGGGTGGCTGCGAAGACGCATTTAACGGCGAAGAGGTTGACGGTTTAAAAATAAAGGTATCACAGGCAGAGGGCGAAAAATGCGAACGCTGCTGGATGTTCTCAAAAACAGTCGGAACAGACAGCGAGCATCCGAAGCTTTGCAAACGCTGCGCCGATGTTGTCAAAAAAATAAAATTTTAAGCTTTATAAAAAGGTGCGATTATATTTCGCACCTTTTTAAATAAAATAACCGGGAGAAAACAAATGAAAGATTTATACATTGCTTCATGTGCCGAAAACGGAGGCATATACCATTTCAAGACAAATGAAAACGCCGATATAACATTCTGCGAAAAAACAGATTTTGACAGACCGATGTATATGACGGCAGACAATAATAAAATGTACATACTGCTGCGCGCACCGTTTGAAAACAGTAACGAAAGCGGTCTTATAGCCTGTGATATTGATGAAAACGGAAAGCTTGTAAATCCGTCAAATATTGTTTCTACAAAAGGTGTGGTTGCATGCCATATTATGGCTGAAAATAACGATATATATGCAGTAAATTACCTTTCCGGAAATGTAATTAAATTTCCCGATACAGTAGATACTCACAGCGGAAAGGGGATTAATCCGTCACGGCAGGATATGCCGCACACGCATTTTGTGGGAATAACACCCGATAAAAAATTTGTCTGCGTTACGGATTTGGGAACGGACAGTATTTATTTTTATGACAGAAATCTTGATTTTAAATTCAAAGTCCGTGTTCCGGACGGGCACGGCGCAAGACATCTTGCATTTTCGGATGACGGCAAAATTATGTATTGTGTAAACGAGCTTGCTTCATCGGTAAGCGTATTCCGTTACGACGGCGAAAACACAAAGCTCCTTAATACATATCCGGCACTGCCCGATGGCTTTAAAGAAAATAATCTTGCCGCAGCAATAAGAATAAAAGACGGTTACTTGTACGTTTCAAACAGAGGACACAATTCAATAGCCGTATTTAAAATCCAAGGAAATGACCTTATTTTAAAGGGATTTGCTCCGGTCGGCAGAGATCCGAGGGATTTCAACATTTATGACGATATTCTTGTCAGTGCGGATATGAGCGACAATAAAATAACTTTTTATAAGATAAATGACGGAAATATTTCAAAACTAAGCACTGAAATTGAAAATATAACCGAACCGCTTTGCGTAATTTTCCGCTCCTGATAAAACAGCTCCGCAGAAAAAAACATTCTGCGGAGCTTTATTTTTTATTCGTTTATTTCTCTCTCATACAGCTTTCTTCCCATTAATATACCCATTACGGAAGCCATCATAAGTCCTCTTGTCCAGCCGCTTGAGTCACCCAGACAGTGCAGACCTTTTACATTTGTATTGAGGTCAACGTCCATTTTTATACGGTTACTGTAGAATTTAAGTTCCGGAGAGTAGAGCAGGGTTTCATACGATGCAAACCCCGGAACAACCGTATCCATTGCCTGAATAAAGTTTATAATGTTCGTCATTGAGCGATACGGCATAGCCGCTGTAATATCACCCGCAACAGCGTCCGGAAGAGTCGGTTTAAGGTTAGACTGCGAAAGCTCTTTTGCCCATGTGCGTTTTCCGTCCAGAATATCTCCTAACCTCTGCACAAGGATATTGCCGCTCGCAAGCATATTCGTAAGCTCGCCTATCTTCTGTGCATACGCTATAGGCTCGTTAAACGGCTCGCTGAAATTGTGCGAACACAGTATCGCAAGATTGGTGTTGGAGGATTTAAGCTCCTTGTATGAATGACCGTTTACAACCGCAAGGTTGTTGTCGTAGTTTTCCTGGCTTACAAAGCCTCCGGGATTCTGACAGAAAGTTCTCACTTTGTTTTTAAACGGCTTCGGATAACCTATTAGCTTTGATTCATAAAGCACTCGGTTAACCTTTTCCATAATCTCGTTGCGTACTTCCACTCTCACTCCTATATCAACCGTACCGGGCTGGTGAGCAATATTGTGAGCCGCACAGATTTTTTCAAGCCAGTCCGCACCTCTGCGCCCTGTGGCGATTATTGTGTGCTCCGCATGTATTTCATCCTGAGATGAACCGTTTGATGTGTATATACCGCGGCATGTGTCACCGTCCAGTATTATGTTGGTACACTCATATCCGAATATAAGCTCAACACCGTTTTTGATAAGATACTGCTCAATATCGTAGTATAATTTCTGCGCCTTCTCTGTTCCCAAATGGCGGATCGGGCAATCTACGAGCTTCAGTCCTGCCTTTATGGCTCTTTTTCTGATTTCCTTAACTTCAAGCTCGTTGCCTATTCCCTCAATATGTGAGTCCGCACCGAATTCAAGATAAATTTTATCGGCATAATCGATAGTGCTTTGAACAATTTCGTCACCGATTAACTGCGGAAGATCACCGCCCACTTCGCTGCTTAGCGACAGCTTTCCGTCGGAAAACGCACCGGCTCCGGAAAATCCGGTTGTTATGTGGCAATACGGCTTGCAGTTTACACATTTTTTTGTTTTTGATTTCGGACAGCGCCTGTCCTCGATTGCTCTTCCTTTTTCAACGATTATTATTTTCTTTTTGCTTGAGTTTCTTATAAGCTCCAAAGCCGTGAAAATACCCGACGGTCCAGAACCTACAATCACTATATCTGCTTTTCTCATTAAATATCACATCCAATATATTTTTTTATTTTAGCAATTTGTTTTTCTGCCTGAAGGTATCCTTCATCATACATCATTTTAAGCATTTCTGCGCTGTTTTCCGTTCTCTTCCATGAAGATGTATCCTTCGGATACAAAACAAACGCTTTTCCCTGTTTTTCAAGCTCTTTGAGTTTATCCCGCTGCCCATTGTACATATCGCTTCTGTTCAGAAGCGCTGTTTTGAAATTAGGATATTTACCAAAGAATTTTGCGGCAAATTCCGCATCCCGCGACTTCTTTTTGCTGTAAGCAGGTTCTCGTGTAAGTATTACTATGATTTTATCACAGCCTTTCTGAACAGCACGCATATACGGTATTGAATCCGTAATACCGCCGTCCATATATTCCTTGTCACCGATTTTTTCGACAGGAAACATAATCGGGAGCGAACACGATGCCACAAGTACCTCCCAGCCGTCCTTTTCGGGATCGACCTTTAAATATTCCGGTTTTCCGGTATGCACATTTGTAACGGCCGCCTCGACTTCGCCTTTATAATTCTTAAAAGCTTCGTAATCAAACGGAACAAGCTCATCGGGAATTTTTCTGAAGATATAATCAATATTAAACAGACTTCTGTTTTTGGGGTTAAACATATGTCTTAATCCGGAGTATTCCTTGCCGGGAACATATTTTAAACCTATCTCCAGTGCGCGTCCCGGCTGACCGGAAACATAGTTCATTGCATTTGAAATTCCGGCGGATGCCCCCACAATGTAATCGGCATGAATACCGTATTTCATAAGCACATCCATGACGCCTACGGAAAAATATGTTCTGCTGGCGCCGCCTTCAACAACCAAGCCTATCATTTTTTACCTTCTTTCAAATCAAATCGGCAATATCGGCAAATTCTCTCATGCTGAGTGTTTCACCGCGTCTTTTTTCATCTATACCCGCCCGGCTCAAAATTCTTTTTGTTTCTTCTTTTGTAATATTAAGCAAACTACTGTTTGCAAGTGCATTGAGCAGGGTCTTTCTTCTCTGTCCGAATGACGCTCGCACAACGTTAAAGAATTTTTCCGTTGATTTCACCTCGACTGCGGGTTTATCACGCATTTTAAGCCTTATTACAGCAGAGGATACCTTTGGCTGCGGCATAAAAGCTGACGGAGCAACAGTGCATATTATCTCCGGTTCCGCATAGAAATTCACCGCAACGGTAAGCGCACCGTAGCTTTTGTTTCCCGGCTTTGCCCCTATTCTTTCGGCGACCTCTTTTTGTATCATCACCGTCAGGTCGGTTACAGGCAATCCCGGTTCAATCAAAGCCATTATTATAGGTGTTGTGATATAATACGGCAGATTTGCCGCCACTTTTACCTTTTCATTGCCGAATTCATCATTTATTAATTTTGAAATATCTGTTTTCATTATGTCTTTATTTATTATTTTTATGTTATCAAATTCGCTGACATTTTCCTTTAATATAGGAATAACCGTGCTGTCAATCTCAACAGATACCACATTTTTTGCATGCATGCAAAGCTTCTGCGTCAGCGTTCCGAAACCGGGACCGATTTCAAGCACATTTGAGGAGGCATCTATTTCTGAATTAACTATCATTTTTTCCAGAACTTCTTCATCAATCAAAAAATTCTGACCGAGAGATTTTGAAAAGTTGAACGAATTTTTTGATAAAATCTCCCTTATAACAGCCGGCGATGTTAAATTTTTCATTGCATCACTCCTGACATATATATTGTATAACAAAATAAGTAAAAAGTAAACACTAAAATCACTTGTATTTTCCGCTTAAATATCGTATAATTAAAAATATAATAAAATTACATAAACAGAACGGAGATTTTTTTATGGAATGGCTTAAAATAACAATATATACCTGCAATACGGGAATAGATATTTTGTGTTCAAGGCTCTATGATACAGGGTATAAGAGTGTGGAGATAGAGGATTTTGAAGAATTCAGCGAATTCTTGGAAAACAACTCAAAATACTGGGATTATGTCGATGATGACCTTATGGAACAAAAAAAAGGAGAAACAAAAGTAATATTTTATATAGAAAATGACAGCAGTGCAAACGACCAAATTTCAAAAATCAAAACTCTTTTATCAGAGCTTAAAAAATCCGACTCGGAAAATCTTCTCGGCAGACTGGAGCTTGAAATCAACGGTCTGAATGAGGAAGACTGGGCAAATAACTGGAAAAAATATTTTAAACCTATAGAAGTGGGAAAAAAAATTCTTATTCAGCCGGAATGGTGCCCTTACGACAAATCAACCGACAGAATAGTTTTTACGGTAAACCCCGGCATGACTTTCGGTACGGGAACACATGCCAGTACAAAACTGTGTATATGCGAACTTGAAAAGGCAGTAAATAAAGATACTGTTTTGCTCGATGCAGGGTGCGGCAGCGGAATACTGTCGGTTATCGCCCTTATGCTCGGCGCAAAAAAAGCCGTTGCCGTTGATATTGACGAAAACTGCATCCATACCGCATATGAGAATGCGGACCGCAACAAAACTGATAAAAGCAAATATTCGGTTTATGCCGGAGATATTGTGACAGACCGCATTCTTTTTGAAAAAATATCCGATACAAAATACGACGTTATAGTGGCAAATATTGTTGCAGACGTTATAATTTCTCTGCTGCCGACAGTCAAAAAACTTATAAATAAAAACGGTACTTTCATATGCTCCGGCATAATAAAAGAAAGGCTTGAAGACGTGAAAAATGCAATGCAAAAAGAGAATATTACACCCTGCACCGTTTCGGAGGAAGACGGTTGGGCTGCCGTTACATGCAAATTTTAAAAATTGCTTGCATAATGGGTATAATATATGATATAATTGATAAAGTGACAAAAATTGTCAGAAAGGATTTTCAGCAATGCACAGATTTTTTGCGGATGCGTCCTGCATTGACGATAATGTTATAACCGTTACAGGAGATGACGTGCAGCATATTTCAAGGGTTCTGCGTTTGAAATGCGGCGATTGTATAGAAATCTGCGACATGTGCGGAACGGATTATTTGTGTACCGTATCTTCTGTTTCTAAAACTGCCGTAACCGCAGACATTATCAAAAAGATGCCGAATAGTTCCGAAAGCAATTTAAATATAACGCTTTATCAGGGAATACCGAAAGGCGATAAGCTTGATTTTATTATTCAGAAAAGTGTAGAGCTCGGCGCCAAAAGAATTGTTCCTGTCGTAATGCAGAGAACCGTGGTAAAGCTTAAAAATGCCGCATTAAAAACGGAAAGACAAAGAAAAATTGCAGCAGAGGCGGCTAAACAGAGCAAAAGAGGAATAATTCCTAAAGTATCAAGCCCGATAAGCTTTGACGATATGATTAACGAAATTAAAAATTCAGATGCTCTGAATATTCTGGCATATGAAAATGAAGAACATACAGATATTAAATCCGTATTGAAAAATAACGGAAATATGACAGATATTAATATTATAATCGGTCCCGAGGGCGGATTTGAAGATGATGAAATAAAATCCGCAAAAGAAGCAAATATTAACATAGTAACACTCGGACCGCGAATTTTAAGATGTGAAACAGCTCCTGTCGCAGTGATTTCTGCAGTAATGTATGAACTCGGCGATTGGAAGCGGATGTAAGGAGATACGTTTCTATGAAAAATAAAGAAAATAAAAACGCAAAGAATTTATCCTGCGAGCT
Organism: uncultured Clostridia bacterium; assembly: GCA_934481345.1. Lineage (GTDB taxonomy): Bacteria > Bacillota > Clostridia > UMGS1810 > UMGS1810 > CAKSIN01. The sequence goes on along the minus strand of CAKSPF010000006.1, from coordinate 67,871 downwards.
TCATTCTAATTTAATGCTTGTAACTACCGTTGTTGCAATGGTTGTTTTTGTGATTTTGATGCTTATATATATGGGAATGAGAAATCCTGCCCTTATTTCACTTGCTACCGGCGCAGCAAGCTTCGGAGGAATGATTTCGTGGATTACTGCGGCAGCTTTGGCATATAATTCAATCAAAAAACACAAAAAATATTTTTTGGAATACATTATATACCTCATAATTACGGGATTTGTGTTTGCGTTTATGTTCAATGTTCCGTTTTCAATGGTATTTATGAATAAACACCATTTAACAAACTGGGCGCATGATTCATTGCTGGCACTTACAATAGTTAACGGTGTATTCTTTGTTGTAAGCGTCATTTTTCATGCTGTATATGCAAACCCAAAGAAAAACTGATTTGGTGAAAAAATGAGAATTTTAATTCAGCGTGTGAAAAAAGCTTCCGTTACAATTGACGGAAAATGCAAAAGCAAAATTGAAAAAGGAATTTTGGCATTTGTAGGATTCTGTGACGGCGACAAAGAAGAATATTTAGCTCCGATGGCAGAAAAGATGTTTGGTCTGAGAATTTTTGAAGATCAAAACGAAAAAATGAATTTGTCGCTTTCAGATGTTGACGGTGAACTGCTTGTTGTAAGCCAGTTTACTCTTTATGCAGACTGCAGAAAGGGAAGGCGCCCTTCATTTGCAGAAGCTCTTAATCCGGATAAGGCGAGAGAATACTATACTTCATTTGTAAATATATTAAATAATATTTCCGGAAAAGAAGTTAAAACCGGCTCTTTCGGAGCAGATATGAAAGTTGAACTGCTCAATGACGGGCCCGTAACAATAATCCTGGATTCGGAAGAAATAATTAAAAAATGAATATATATCCTCTTAGGGGATAAAATATATACACTGCATGTTTTATGCAGTGTATATTTTTGCTTTTTGGAGGTATATCATATGAAACAGTTTATTGAAATTGTAGATGTTTTTGCAAGAGAAATTCTTGATTCCCGAGGCAATCCTACGGTTGAAGCAGAGGTAATCACAGAGGGCGGATATATCGGCAGAGCGGCTGTTCCGTCAGGCGCGTCTACCGGTGTCCATGAGGCAATTGAACTGCGTGACGGCGGAGAACGGTTCGGCGGCATGAGCGTAAGCAAAGCAGTGGACAACGTTAATAATATAATTTCAGAAAAAATTGTCGGAATGAATGTTCTGGATCAGATTTTGATAGATTCCGTATTAAATAAACTGGACGGCACAGAAAATAAATCCAAACTCGGTGCAAATGCAATTCTGGGAGTTTCGCTTGCATGTGCCAAAGCAGCCGCAAAAGCTCTCGGAGTCGGTTTGTATCAGTATATAGGCGGTGTTTATTCACACACACTTCCTGTTCCTATGATGAACATATTAAACGGCGGAGCTCATGCAGGAAACAATATTGATATTCAGGAATTTATGATTATGCCTGTAGGCGCGCCGAATTTTAAAGAAGCAATAACGAGATGTACAGAAGTTTTTCACAGCCTGAAAAAGCTTTTAAAGGAACGCGGACTTTCCACAGGCGTCGGTGACGAAGGCGGTTTTGCTCCGTCACTTGAAAAAGACGAAGACGCCCTTGAAATAATATGCCGGGCAATAAAAGAATCCGGATACAATACGGAGTTTGACTTCAAAATAGCAATAGATGCGGCAGCTTCAGAATGGACAGACGGCAGCGGAGAATATATTATGCCGAAATCGGGTATAAAAATGTCTTCGGATGAACTTATTAATTATTGGAAAAATATTTGCGACAAATACCCGGTAATTTCAATTGAAGACGGAGTAGGGGAAGATGACTGGTCCGCATGGGAAAAGCTTACAAAAGAACTTGGATATAAAGTACAGCTTGTAGGCGATGATTTATTCGTAACAAATGCCGAAAGACTGAAAACAGGAATATCAAGACATGCCGGCAATGCCATTTTGATAAAAGTTAATCAAATAGGTACCCTTACAGAAACCATGGAGGCAATCCAGACAGCAAACAGAGCAGGCTATGCAGCAATAATATCTCACAGAAGCGGCGAAACCGAAGACGCTACAATCGCAGATATTGCCGTCGCGGTAAATTCAGGTCAGATTAAAACGGGAGCACCTTCAAGAAGTGACAGAACCGCAAAATACAATCAGCTTATACGCATAGGGGAAGAGCTTTCCGATATTGCAAATTATCCCGGTATAAAGGCATTTTTTAATTTAAAATTAGACAGTATATGATTTTTTTTGCCACTGTAATTCTGCGTTTTATATAAAAATGAATTTATAAAATTGTAATTCAATAATTTTTGTGTTAAGATTTAGACAGAGGAGATTAATGCGTATTTAAATCCGCTCTGTCTTAACACAAAAACTAAGTACCGGGGGAATAAACATGCTTATAGATTTTCACACTCATGCCTTTCCCGAAAGAATAGCCGAAAGAGCAATAGAAAAGCTTGCATATGTATCGGGCGGGCTTAAACCGCAAACTGACGGAACACTTGATTCACTTAAAAATGAAATGAAAAAAGACGGTGTTGACATTGCCGTTGTTTTGCAGATTGCAACTAATCCAAAGCAACAAACAAATGTAAATAACTTCGCCGCTCAGATAAATAAAGAAAATAATTTGTTTTCTTTTGGTTCCGTTCATCCGGACGCACCGAATGTAATTGAAGAACTTGAAAGAATAAAAGAACTCGGACTGAAAGGAATAAAATTTCATCCCGATTATCAGGGATTTTTCGCCGATGATGAAAAAATGAAACCCATTTATAAAAAAATATCATCACTTGGTCTTATAACTTTGTTTCATGCCGGCTATGACTATGGATTTAAAATGCCTTTTAAGTGTATGCCGGATAATATTATCAATGCTCTCAAATGGTTTGATTCTCCCGTAATAGCCGCACATTGGGGCGGTGTAGGCGCAGGAGATGAAGTTATAAAAAAATTGTGCGGTCTGCCGCTTTGGTTTGATTTGTCATTCGGATACGGCGTTATGCCAAAAAGCTTTGCCGAAAGTATAATAGAAAAGCATACTCCGGATAAACTTCTTTTCGGTTCGGATATGCCCTGGCACAGACCGTCATGGGAAAAATGGCTTATAGAAAGTCTGGATTTATCACAGAATGATAAAGACAAGATTTATTATAAAAATGCCTTAAAGCTTCTTAATATATAATAATTTTACAAAAGAGGAATGATCAATATGCTGCCGAAAGACCCCGTTATACTTCTTAGCGTAATAAATACAAAGCTCAGAGATTTCTATGAAAATCTGGATTTGCTTTGTGATGACCTTGAAGCAGACAAAGAAGATATAATAGATAAATTAAATTCTATAGGCTATACCTATAATAAAACCAAAAATCAATTTGAATAAAATTTAAGCAACTTTAAAATCCCATAGAAATCAGATTTACTTGATTTCTATGGGATTTTTGTCTTATTTATTCATTTGTTTCTTTTGTTTCTTCACCTTCTGTTGTTTCACTTTGCTCATCTTCCTCTTCTTTTTTAGCTTTTGCTATGGAAACAACTTTTATATCATCAGAAAGTTTCATTACTCTTACACCTTGTGTTACACGGCCGAACATACTTATTTCATTGATGTCCGTTCTTATTACAATACCGTCGGAGGTAATCATCATGACATCATCTTCGCTGTTTACTATTTCACAGCCTGCTATAAGTCCTGTTTTTTCGGTTATTTTATATCCCGTTACTCCTCTGCCGCCTCTGAACTGGCATTTAAACTCATTAATGTCGGTTTTCTTACCGTAGCCGTTTTCTGTAACGGAAAGAAGCATACAGTCATCGCCGCATACATTTCCTCCGATTACATAGTCATCATCTCTGAGCTTTATGCCTATAACTCCGCTTGCACCTCTGCCCATAGGACGTACATCATCTTCTTTAAACTTAATGCACATACCGTTTTTGGTACCGAGTATTACATTTTGTCCTTCTTCGGTGAGCGCAACCTCAATAAGTTCGTCATCTTCTCTGAGACCTATTGCTATAATTCCTCCTTTTCTGTTGGAATTATACTCGTCAAGACTTGTCTTTTTTACAAAACCGCGTTTTGTAATCATAGTAAGGTATTTGTTTTCTTCAAATTCCTTTATAGGTATGGTTGCCGTTATTTTTTCACCGTTTTCAAGCGGCAGAATATTAACTATAGCAGTTCCTTTAGCCTGTCTTCCCGATTCCGCTATTCTGTATGCCTTTATCTTATACATTCTTCCCATGTTGGTAAAGAAAAGCAGATAATCGTGTGAAGAAGCCGTAAATATATTTTCAACAAAATCTTCATCCCGTGTGCTTAAACCGGATATTCCGCGGCCTCCGCGGTGCTGACTTTTGTATGTTGCGGAAGGAAGCCTTTTAATATATCCGAAATGAGTCATCGTGATTACACAGTCTTCAACCTCAATTAAATCTTCATCTTCGATAAAGTCAACCGCAGGTTCTATAGCAGTTAATCTTTCATCACCGTACTTATCTCTTATTTCGATAAGTTCATTTTTTATCTGTCCCATAAGACGGCTCTTGTCAGACAAAATAAGTTTGTATTCTTCTATTTTTACAGAAAGTGCATTGTATTCTTCTTCTATTTTTTCGCCGCTCAGTTTCTGGAGCTGACCGAGCTTCATATCAAGAACGCTCTGTGCCTGAATCTGCGAAAGACCGAATCTTTCCATAAGTCTTTCTCTTGCGTCATCATAAGAATTTCTTATGATATTTATTACCTCATCGATATTTGCTATGGCAATACGCAAACCTTCCAGAATGTGCATTCTTGCTTCGGCTTTTTCCAAATCATATTTTATGCGGCGGGTAACGATTTCCTCCTGAAAATCAATGAATCTCTCCAAAATATATTTAAGACCCATTGTTTTCGGCTTTCCGTCATCTATTGCAAGCATATTTATGGAAAAACTGTCCTGCAATCTTGTAAATTTGAAAAGCTGATTCAATACAATCTGCGGATTTGCATCTCTTTTTAAGAAAATCTCGAGCCTTATTCCTACTCTGTCCGAAGAATGGTCGTCAATATCCGAAAGACCTTCTATTTTCTTGTCTTTTACCAGGTCTGCTATGGATTCTACAAGCATTTTTTTGTTTACCTGGTAAGGCAGCTCGGTAACAATAATGGAAGCTGTTCCGTCTTTATGCTCTTCTATCTGCGTTTTTGCCCTTACTATTACCTTACCCCGTCCTGTCGCATATGCCGCTCTTATACCGCTGAGTCCCATAATTGAAGCCTTTGTAGGAAAATCAGGACCTTTTATGTATTCCATTAATTCCTCTACGGTAATATCGGGATTATCTATCTGTGCAATTACTCCGTTTAATACCTCCGTTAAATTGTGAGGAGGTATATTTGTTGCCATACCTACGGCAATACCAGAGCTTCCGTTTATTAAAAGCGTCGGGATACGGGTAGGAAGTACCACCGGCTCTCTTCTTTTTTCATCAAAGTTCGGTATGAAATCTACAGTATTCTTTTCTATATTTTCCAAAAGAACATTAGACAATTTGCTCATTCTGGCTTCCGTATAACGGTAAGCAGCCGGCGGATCTCCGTCTACCGAACCGAAGTTTCCGTGCCCGTCAATCAAAGGATAACGCATGGAAAAATCCTGTGCAAGTCTTACCATAGCGTCATATACCGATGCGTCACCGTGGGGATGATACCTACCGATAACATTACCTACTGTGGTAGCAGATTTAAAGAACGGCTTGTCCGAAGTTAAATGCTCTTCATACATAGAATATAATATTCTTCTGTGAACAGGCTTCAAACCGTCTCTCACATCAGGAAGAGCACGGCTTACTATTACACTCATAGCATAATCTATGAATGCTTCTTTCATTCTTTTTTCTATATCTATATCTACTATAGTCTGAGTATCAAAGTATTCTTCAAAATGAGAATCCTCATATTTTTTATTTTTTGCCATCTGTTTGCCTCCGTTTTTGTATGTCCGGCGTATAAAATTTTTTAAAAAATTTTATACGTCAAGATTTGTTACATACTGAGCATTTTCTTCTATAAAAATTCTTCTCGGCTCTACTTCGTCACCCATAAGAATACTGAATATCTTATCTGCTCTTTCGGCATCTTCCAGAGTAACTTTCAAAAGAATTCTGTTTTTAGGATCCATAGTTGTTTCCCAAAGTTCTTCAGGGTTCATTTCTCCGAGACCTTTATAACGGCTTATGTCTACTTTGGCATTCGCGTCACCGTCTTTAAACTTCTCGCTTATCATATCTCTTTCTTCGTCGCTGAATGCAACCTGAGATTTTTTACCTCTTGTGAGCTTATAAAGCGGCGGTTTTGCAAGGTATACATGTCCTGCCTCTATAAGCGGAGTCATAAATCTGAAAAAGAATGTCAGAAGCAAGGTCTGAATATGCGCTCCGTCAACATCGGCATCCGCCATTATTATAATTTTGTCATATCTTAATTTTTCCAGATTAAATTCCCCGGCAATTCCTGTTCCGAGAGCCTGTATTACAGGCGTAAGCTTTTCGTTGCCGTATACTTTATCTGCTCTGGCTTTTTCTACATTAAGCATTTTTCCCCAAAGAGGAAGAATTGCCTGATATTTGCTGTCCCTTCCGTTTTTTGCCGAGCCGCCCGCAGAATCTCCCTCGACTATATATATTTCAGTCTTTGTAGGGTCTTTTACAATGCAGTCGGTAAGCTTACCGGGAAGAGAGCTTGTGCCGAGAGGTGTTTTTCTTGTAGCTTCTCTCGCTTTTCTTGCCGCAAGTCTTGCTCTTGCAGCCATAAGAGATTTTTCTATGATAGCCTTTCCGACAGCAGGGTTTTCTTCAAGAAAATCGGCAAGCTTTTCTTTTACCATATTTTCCACAAGTCCGCGTATTTCGGAATTTCCGAGTTTTGTTTTGGTTTGACCTTCAAACTGAGGCTCTTCAAGCTTTACCGAAATTACAGCGACAATTCCTTCTCTTGCGTCCTCTCCGGTAAGCTCCTCATTGTCTTTCATCAATTTATATTTTCTGGCATAATCCACCAATACTTTTGTAAGTGCGGATTTAAAGCCTGTTTCATGGGTTCCGCCCTCTGTTGTGGAAATATTGTTTGCGAATGATTCTATAACTTCGTCATAACCGTTGTTCCACTGAATCGCCACTTCCGCAATGCTTCCGTTTTTCTCTCCGCTTACATAAATTACATTTTCATCAACGGGCTCTAAAGTTTCTTTTCTTTTCTTTTTTTCATTGAAAATATATGAAACAAAGTTCTTTATACCGCCGTCATAATGCAGTGTTTCGCTTACAGGTTCCTCAGGACGCAAATCAGTAAATACTATTTTTATACCGCCGTTAAGAAATGCCTGTTCTCTGAGCCTTTTTAAAAGGACATCATATTCGTATACGGTTTCTTCAAAGATTTCGCCGTCTGCCCAAAAGGTTATTTCCGTTCCCTTTTCGGAAGTATCTCCTATTGTATGTACTTTTCCGTCGGGAACGCCTCTTTTATAGCTTTGATACCATATTTTTTCTCCGTCGCTTACTTTAACCTCAAGCTTTGTAGAAAGCGCATTTACAACAGACGCACCAACTCCGTGCAATCCTCCGGATACCTTATATCCTCCTCCGCCGAACTTTCCTCCTGCGTGAAGAACCGTAAAAACAACATCAATTGTAGATATACCCATTTTAGGATGTATGCCGTGCGGAATACCTCTTCCGTTATCTCTTACAGTTACGGAATTATCTTTATTGAGCGTTACTTCTATTTTTGTACAATATCCGGCAAGCGCTTCATCTATACTGTTATCAACTATTTCATATACAAGATGATGAAGTCCCCTTATAGAAGTGGAACCTATATACATTCCGGGTCTTTTTCTTACTGCTTCAAGTCCTTCAAGAACCTGAATCTGATTTTCACCATATTCTGAATTAACCATATTTTTTCCTTTCCTGCATTTTAAAAATTTTTAAGTCTATTTAAACTGCGGCATTTGATAGTATTCTCTTATATTGTTTGCTCTTTTCAGAAGTGTCTGAGACGATATGGGAGAAACATAAACCTTTGTTTCTTTTTCATCAAATGTTATCACATATGATTTAGGCAAGTCATCATTTACATTTATTACCGAATTATTTTTCTGTACAAAGCTTAAAAATTCTTTTGTAATTTTAGAAACGGAAGTCGTTTCCAAATCCATAATAGCAACTATATTTTTTATATTTACAGAAACATCTCCGCCCAAATGAAGATACATTTTTCTATTCCTTTCTTACTGAGCCGTTATTTACATTGAAAAAGCAGCTTTCTTTATCTTTTATGAATTCTTTGTCGGTACAGGTTATAATAACCTGCCTGTCCTTTATTTTTTCCATAAAATATTTTCTTCTGTTTTCATCAAGCTCGCTTAATATATCATCCAAAAGCAAAAGAGGCTGTTCACCGATTATCTCATTTATCATTTCACACTCTGCAATTTTCATTTTGAGTATTCCTGTCCTCGTTTGCCCCTGAGAACCGTATTTTTTAAGACTTATTCCGTTTATGTCAATATCAAAATCATCCCGGTGAGGACCTATAAGCGTCATTCCTTTTTCTAAATCCTTATCTATATTTTTCTTCAAAATATTTACAAAATTATCTTTGCTCGAAAAATCATCTTTAATGCTCGGATTGTATGAAACACTTATATTCTCATTGTTATATTCAAGAATACTTAAAAAATAATTCATTTTTTTTAAGTATTCGTCTCTTAAAAGGCATATATTGACGCCGTACTGAGCAAGTTTATCGTCCCATATATCTATGGTATCCGTCATTTTCTGATTTTTTGATTTTAATATTACATTTCTTTGCTTTAAAATCTTATAGTAAGACATGAGATTTTTAAAATAAAGAGGTTTTATCTGACTTATCAATATGTCAAGAAAATTTCTTCTTACACCCGGTCCTTCTCTTATAAGATTGAGCTGTGACGGAGTAAATATAACCATATTTGCTGTTCCTATGAGCTCGCTGAGCCTTTCAAGATTTGCTCCGTTAAGCTTTACAGATTTTTTTTCTGTTATAAAAATTTGAGCTTTGTTTTCTCTTTTTGAAGCTTCAAATTCCAAATTAATTTTTGAATAATCACATCCGAATTTTATTATTTCCTTGTCATAGATACTTCTGAATGATTTGCAAGTGCAAAAATAATAAAGAGCTTCTATGATATTTGTTTTTCCCTGACCGTTAAATCCGTAAAAAACATTCTTTTTTTCACCGAAATCAATCGTTTGCATATCATAATTTCTGAAATTTTCAAGATAAAGATTTTTTACAATCATGATAATTAATCACAAACTTTTACTTCAAAGCTTTCTCCTTCATAGATTACCTTAACTTCATCGCCGGGATAAATCTTTTTTCCTCTTCTCAATTCTTTTTCACCGTTTAAAAATACAAATCCGTTTGTCACAAGATATTTAGCATCGGAACCGTATGCAGCTATGCCGGCAAATTTTAAAAGCTGGTCAAGCTTTATAAATTCGGTGTTAATTTTTACATTTTCCATATTTAAAATCCTTTTTAGTTTTTAAGTCTTATCGGAAGTACCATATATACAAATCCGCTGCCCTCGGTAGGCTTCATTACACACGGGCTCTGAGGAGTATTAAATTCCAATATTACTTCTTCATTGTCTATACTTTTAAGCGTGTCAGTCAAAAGCTTTGACGCAATTCCTATTTTAAGGTCTTCTCCGTGATGTTCAATGTCCATGCTTTCATCAAAGTTTCCTCTTTTCGAGATACATTCTACATTGATTTCAGAATTTTTTATATTAAGAACTATCGGGATTTTGGGATCGTCATAATTTATTATAATTGACGCTCTTTCTATCATGTCCGTAAAACTTTTTACATTTATTTTTGCAGTGATTGAAGCAGTTGACGGTATGAATTTATTGTAATCCATAAAATCACCCTCCAAAAGCCTTGACACTATTGTAAAGGAATCAAAGCTGAACATTACGCTGTTTTCTCTTACGGTGATATTTACGATAGTTGCATCTTCTTTTAAAATTTTTATAATCTCATTGAGAGCTCTTCCCGGAACTACAAAGGACAAATCCTCATACTGAGTTTCCGGTATTATCTGATTTCTGAGGGCAAGCCTGTAGCCGTCTATTGAAATAACTCTCAGATTGCTTTTGTTTATTTCAAATTTAGAACCTGTGAGGATAGGTCTGCTTTCGTTATTTGATATTGCAAAAATTGTATTTTTTATAATATTTTTCAGATCCTGTGAATAAATTTTGAAAGAATCTCCGTTTTCTATTTTCTTTATTTCGGGATAGCCTTCACTGGAAAGATATAAAATATTAAATTTAGTATTAAGACAGTTTATTTTAAGCTCGTTTTTGTCGTCTGTTTCAAGTGTAACTGTGCCGTCGGGCAGCTTTCTTATAATATCCGAAAAAATTCTTGCGTCTACTATTATGCTGCCTTTTTCGTTTATTTCTGCTTCAAATATACTTTCTACAGATAAATCCAAATCACTTCCGGTCATTTTTATATTTTCGTCAGCATCAATTTTTATACCTTTAAGTATGTCTATTGCACATGCATTGTTTATTGCTTTTGACACTATAGACACCGATTCAAACAATTTATTTTTGTCACATGAAAATTTCATTTTAAATTCAGTCCTTTCGGTATATAAATATAAATAATTATTATATTTATTCAGTAGTAGTAGTAGGTGCGTTGATAAATTGGAAAACCATGATTTATCCTTGCGGATTCTGTAACCTCGGCTGTTGGTAACTAAAAAATTTTATTAACTTTTAATCTTGGATTTTGTTGATAAAATTTTGTCAACAAACTGTTGTAAAAGTTTCAACATTTATATGTTTATAACCTGTCAAGGCTATTGTCAGCAAGGACTTTAAGGATTATTTTTTTATATCGTTTATAATGTTATCCACAAGAGTTTTTGTAGATGCATTTGTTTCTATATCTTTTCTTATTTTATTAATTCCGTGCAGTACCGTGGAATGATCTTTGCCCCCGAAAAAGTCGCCTATCTGTATAAGAGAAGAATCCGTAAGTTCTTTCATTATATACATTGCAATTTGTCTCGGATATGAAACTCTCTTTGATCTGTCCGAAGATTTCAGTTCGTTTTCTTTAAGATTGCAATATTTTTCAACGTTTTGTGCAATAACGGGAATTGAAATCTGCTTTTTATTTACCGTATTGTAATCTTTAAGAGCTTCTTCTGCCATCGAAAGTGTAATATCTTTATTCATAAGGTTATGATAACTCATAATCATTTTTATTGCACCCTCAAGCTCTCTTATATTAGAAGTTATTTTTTCGGCAATAAAATTGTATATTTCGTCCGGAATTTCTATTCCTATCTGATCTGCCTTCTTTTTTAAGATAGCAATTCTTGTTTCAAAATCCGGAGGATTTATGTCGTATATTCCTCCGCATTCAAATCTTGTTCTTAATCTTTCTTCAAGTGTATACAGTTCTTTCGGAGGTCTGTCGCTTGTTATAACAATGTGCTTGTTGTTCTGATAAAGAGCATTGAATGTATGGAAAAATTCCTCCTGTGTGCTTTCTCTTCCTCCTATAAACTGTATATCGTCTATCAAAAGAATGTCCACTGTCCTGTACTTATCTCTGAATTCTTGATTTTTATCATCTTTGATTGCATTTATAAGCTCATTTGTAAATTGTTCGCTTGTTGTGTACATTATTTTTGCGTCAGGTCTTGATTTTAATATCTGATGGCATATAGCATGCATAAGATGAGTTTTTCCCAGACCTACCCCTCCGTGAAGAAAAAGAGGATTATAAGCACTTACTCTGCCTTCGCAAATAGATTGAGCTACATTCTTTGATGCGGCGTGAGCAATCTGATTTGATTTTCCTATTACAAAAGTTTCAAATGTATATCCGGGATTCAAATTCATTCCCATACCTGTATTTTTCACCGGAATTGAAATTTTGGCTGCCGGTTCGGATTTTATTCTTATATCCAATTCATAGTCCTTACCTGTTAAATATATAAGTGCATTTTTTATAAGAGGCGAATATTTAGTGTTTACCATTTCCCTGTTGTATTCGTAGGGAACCTCCAGAACTATTTTATCCACAGATATTTCAACAGGAATTATTGTTTCTATCCACGTCGAAAAGCTTACCGGCAAGATATCCGGTTTTATTATTTCTAATAGGTTTTGCCAAAGTTTAGTAAGATTATCCATTATATTATTTTTCTCCTAAGTAAAATTTATCAACAATTTTTAAAAAAATGTGGATAAATTTAAAAACAAAATTTTGCATTATATAAATAAATTATATCATATAATTTTATAAAATTCAATATTTTTTTAAAAAAAGGCATTTTAAAAGAAAAAAATATTTTTTAAATAAGGATAGCCGTTTATTTTAAAATAAACGGCTAAAAGCAAAAATTCAAAATATTTAAAAGGTATGTGTATTTAAAATATAAATATTAATATAGTTTTAATAAAAAATGCAACAATCCATGCCAATAAACATTGTATTATACAAATGCCTGCCGCCCATTTTCCTCCGAGCTCGTTTTTTATAGCCGCGATAGCTGCAACGCATGGAGTATATAAAAGTGAAAATACCAAAAATACTATTGCCGTCATCGGAGTAAATATATTAAAGAGAGCTGACGGAGAACTGCCCAAAAGTACAGAGAGCGAGCTTACCACACTTTCTTTTGCTATAAATCCCGAAATAAGAGCAGTTGAAACTCTCCAGTCATTAAATCCGAGCGGTCTGAATACAGGTGCTATAAAGCTTCCTAAAATTGAAAGCATGCTGTCTGATGATGATTTTGCAACGTTAAGTCTTGTATCGAAAGTTTGCAGAAACCATATTATAACAGATGCTGCGAAAATAATTGTAAATGCTTTGGTTATGAATGCTTTTGCCTTGTCATAAATAAGCTTTAAGACATTTTTAAGCCCCGGAAGTCTGTAGTTCGGAAGTTCCATAACAAAAGGAACCGGTTCTCCTTTAAAAGCCGTGTCTTTAAGACAAAAAGCAAATAAAACAGATATAAGAATTCCGAAAAAATATAAAAATATCATTACAAGCCCAGGATATTTCGGAAAAAATGCCGCCGAAAAGAGAGCATATATAGGCAGCTTTGCCGAGCAGCTCATAAATGGCGTCAGCATTACAGTCATTTTTCTGTCTCTGTTTGAAGGAATGGTTCTCGCTGCCATAATTGCCGGTACGGAGCAGCCGAAACCAATAAGCATGGGAACAAATGAGCGTCCCGACAAACCTATCTTACGAAGAGGTTTGTCCATTACAAATGCTATTCTTGCCATATATCCGCTGTCTTCAAGTATTGAGAGAAAGAAAAACAAAACCACAATTGTCGGCAAAAATGAAAGAACACTTCCTATTCCTGTAAAAATTCCGTCTGTTATAAGCGAATGTACGACGGGATTTACATTAAAATATGTAAGCTGTCGGTCACAAAAAGAAGTTATATAATTTATTAAATCTTCCGTGAGTGAACTTAAAAATTTGCCTATAACAGAAAAGGTAAGAAAAAATATAATGCTCATAACGGCGATAAAAGAAGGAATAGCCGTATATTTGCCCGTTAAAATTCTGTCGGCATTTACACTTCGTATATGTTCTTTGCTTTCGTGAGGTTTTACTACAGTAAGAGCACATATTTTTTCAATAAATGTAAATCTCATGTCTGCAAGTGCCGCCCGCGCTTCGGTGTTACATTCCGTTTCCATTTCCAAGATTATATGTTCTATCGTTTTAAGCTCATTTTCTGAAAGATGAAGTGCTTCTGCTATAAGCTTATCACCCTCCACTATTTTTGTTGCGGCGAAGCGAACGGGAATATTATATTTTTTTGCATGGTCATCTATTAAATGTATAATTGCATGAATGCAGCGATGTACCGCTCCTTTGTCTTTTCCTGTTTTATCGCAAAAATCAAGCCTTCCGGGACCTTCTCTGTATTCACAAACATGCATTATATGATCTACAAGTTCCGATATGCCTTCCTTTTTTGCGGCTGATATTGGAATGACCGGAACACCTAAAAGTTCTTCAAGCTTATTTATCATTACCGTTCCGCCGTTTTCTCTTACTTCATCCATCATATTGAGAGCTATTATCATAGGTATTTCAAGTTCTATAAGCTGCATTGTAAGGTATAAATTTCTTTCTATATTTGTAGCATCTATGATATTTATTATGCCCTTTGGTCTGTTATTTAAAAGAAATTCTCTTGTTACGATTTCCTCGTTTGAATATGGAGAAAGACTGTAAATTCCGGGTAAATCGGTAATTAAGGTATTTGGGTGATTTTTAATAATTCCGTCCTTTTTGTCTACTGTTACACCCGGAAAGTTGCCGACTTTTTGATTTGAGCCGGTAAGTACGTTAAAAAGCGTGGTTTTTCCGCAATTCTGGTTTCCTGCAAGAGCAAGCGTCACGGTTTCGCCGGCGCTTAATTTTTCGCCGCTTTTTTTTGTATGATACTTTCCCATTTCACCGTACTGCGGATGTGCAATATCTTTTAAGCTGCGGCTTTTTTTGTTTTCTTCCTTTTCATCTGTAATTTTTACAAAAATATGAGCCGCATCATCTTTTCGTATAGTAAGTTCATATCCTCTTAGTCTTATTTCGAGAGGGTCTCCCATAGGTGCGGTTTTGATTAATTTTACTTTTGTATTCGGAGTAAGTCCCATATCCAATAAATGCTGTTTAAGAGCAGCGTCATCACAGTCCAAAGATATTATGTATGCGGATTTTCCGACTTCAAGCTTATCTAATTTCAAATTTTTCACACCTTGTCCTTTTTTAATTATATATATGCAATTTAATAATAAAAAGACATTATTAAATTATAATATATTTCTTATTTCTTTGATTTTTAAAAGTGCTCTTTCGGAAATTTTTTCGTTTTTTTCCTTTTTCTTTCTTATTCTTTCTTTGAGCGGTTCTATAATTCCGAAGGTAACATTCATAGGCTGAAATTTACCGAGGGAATTTTCACTTATATAATGTGCAAGGCCTCCGATTGCCGTATATGCAGTAAAGTCTATCATATCGAGGTTTTTTATTTTTCTTGCTATATTAATACCTGCTGCCATACCGCTTGAGGCCGATTCCACATAACCCTCAACACCTGTTATCTGCCCCGCAAAGAATATTTTATCGCATTTGTTTGTCTGATAATATTTATTCAGAAGCTTCGGAGAATTTATAAAGGTGTTGCGGTGCATTACACCGTAACGTACAAATTCTGCATTTTCCAGACCGGGTATGAGTGAAAAAACTCTTTTTTGTTCACCGAATTTCAAATGAGTCTGAAAGCCTACAATGTTGAAAAGTGTACCGTTTAAGTTATCCTGCCTTAACTGCACGACTGCGTAAGGAAGAGAACCGCCTGAGTTTGGATTTTCAAGACCCACCGGTTTCAAAGGCCCGAAAAGAAGAGTATCCTTTCCTCTTTTTGCCATTACTTCGACCGGCATGCAGCCTTCAAATACGGTGCCGCTGTCTGCTCCGTGAACCTCGGCGGTTTCTGCATTTATAAGATTTTCATAAAATGCTTCGTATTCCTCTTTTGACATAGGGCAGTTTATATAATCCGCAGTACCCTTGCCGTATCTTGATGCACGGTAAGCTTTTGACATATCTATGCTTTCCGCCGTGACTATGGGTGCGGCTGCGTCAAAAAAGTGAAGATAGCTGTCACCTAAAAATTTTTTTATATTTTCATAAAGCAAATCTGAGGTAAGAGGACCGCTTGCGATTATTGTATATTCATCAGGATTGATATCAGTGATTTCTTCCGAAATTATTTTTATATATGGAGAGGCTTTGAGCTTTTCGGTTACAAGCTGTGAAAAACGCACTCTGTCTACCGCAAGCGCTCCGCCTGCAGGAACACGCACTTCATCCGCACATTGCATAATCAAAGAACCCAAAGTACGCATTTCTTCTTTAAGAAGACCGACAGCGTTTTCAAGGCGGTCTGAACGCAGAGAATTGCTGCATACAAGCTCACATAATGTATCAAGATTATGTGCCGGAGAAAATTTCTTCGGTTTCATATCATAAAGCTCAACGTTTATGCCGTATCCGGCAATCTGCCAGGCTGCTTCGCATCCCGCAAGCCCTCCTCCTATTACTTTAACAGTCATTTATTTTTTCTCCTTATTTTTTTCATCACATACGGGGCAATATTTCTTTTTGCCGCGTATACCTTTAATATAAAGCATGCCGCCGCACTTATCGCATTTGTCATTTGTCGGGGTATCCCATGAATTGAAATCACATTCCGGATAATTTGAGCATCCGTAAAATACCTTTCCTCTTTTTGACTTTCTTTCTATTATATCACCGCCGCATTTAGGACATTTTACGCCGATTTGTTTTGTGATTGCTTTGGTATTTCTGCATTCGGGAAATCCCGGGCATGCGAGAAACTTACCGAATTTCCCGTGTTTATATACCATAAGTCTGCCGCATTTGTCGCACACTACATCGGAAACTTCGTCTTTAATTTCAATGTTTCCGATTTTTTCTTCGGCTTTTTTCAGTGTATCTTCAAACGGACCGTAGAATTCGGAAATAACATTATGCCAGTTCAATGAACCGTCTTCTATTTTATCAAGATTCGATTCCATTTCGGCAGTAAATGCCGCATCAACTATATCCTTAAAGTTTTCACACATAATTGTGTTTACAATTATGCCGAGCTCTGTGGGAACGAGAGCCTTTTTTTCTCTTATAATATAACCTCTGTTTATGATTGTAGCGATTGTAGGAGCATAGGTACTCGGTCTGCCTATTCCGAGCTCTTCAAGCGTTTTGATTAGAGAAGCTTCGGTATATCTTGCCGGAGGCTGTGTGAAATGCTGTTCCTTTTCAATATTTTCGGTTTTCGGAGTATCTCCCTCATTCAGTTCCGGAAGCTTTGCTTCTTTCTTTTCTTCGGTGTCCTTGCTTTCTGTATAAAGGGCAGAAAAACCTGCAAATTTTACAGTCGAGCCGGAGCTCTTGAATGTATAATTTCCGGCATTGAATTCCACCGAAACAACATCAAACAATGCGTCTGACATCTGGCTGGAAATGAATCTTTCCCATATAAGCTTGTATATTTTATACTGATCCGCCGAGAGTGAGTCTTTGATACTTGAAGGGCTCAAATCCGGATAAGTCGGACGTATGGCTTCGTGCGCGTCCTGTGCATTTTTTTTGGTTTTGTATACCTTCGGTGATGAAGGAAGATAGTCTTTTCCGTATTCGCCGAGAATATATTTTCTTGCTTCTTCAACGGCGTCTGCCGAAACTCTCAGAGAGTCCGTTCTCAT
Organism: uncultured Clostridia bacterium; assembly: GCA_934481345.1. Taxonomy (GTDB): domain Bacteria; phylum Bacillota; class Clostridia; order UMGS1810; family UMGS1810; genus CAKSIN01. Next base: position 50,450 of record CAKSPF010000006.1, on the reverse strand, counting down.
ATAGGTTATAAGACCGATCTGGCCTTTGCCTTTTATATTTACACCTTCATAAAGCTGCTGTGCTGTCTGCATTGTACGCATGGAAGTAAAGGAGAGTTTTCTTCCTGCTTCCTGCTGGAGAGTAGATGTAATAAAAGGAGGTGCGCTTGTTCTCTTTTTCTGAGATTTTTTGACTTTTGAAACGGTGAACGTCTTGTCTTTGACGTCGTCAAGTATTTTTTGAGCATCGGTTTCGTTCGATATTTCTGTTTTTTTGCCGTTTATGCCGTAAAATGACGCTTTGAATTTTTTCTTTCCGGAAATAAGTGACGCGTCAATTGTCCAGTATTCTTTTTCTTCAAAATTATTAATTTCATTTTCACGGTCGCAGATGAGCTTTGCGGCAACAGACTGCACTCTGCCGGCGCTTAATCCTTTTTTTACTTTTTTCCAAAGTAACGGACTTATCTGATAACCCACTATTCTGTCCAGAACGCGGCGTGCCTGCTGTGCGTCTACCAGTTTTTCGTCAATTTGCCGCGGTTCCTTGATACCGGCTGTAACGGCTTTTTTTGTGATTTCGTTAAAAGTAACACGGCACCGGGAGCTTCCGTCTATATTAAGCAGATGTGCCAGATGCCAGCTTATTGCTTCTCCTTCGCGGTCGGGGTCGGTTGCGAGAAAAATTTTGTCTGCATTCTTAGCTTCTCTTTTAAGCTTTTTTACGATTTCTCCTTTGCCGCGTATTGTGATATATTTGGGTTCAAAATTGTTATCAATGTCAACAGCAAGCTGACTTTTCGGAAGGTCTATGATATGCCCCATGCTGGCTACCACACTGTAACCTTTTCCAAGATATTTTTTAATTGTTGTTGCCTTTGACGGAGATTCGACAATCACTAATTTTTTTAACATTTTGTACTCCTTGCTTTCTATATAAATAATTTATTTTCAGGATTTTTGATAAAAGCCTCCGGGAAGTTTGATTATTTTTCCTCTCAGCTCCATAAGCATCAGCACCGAGTTTATATATCCGAGGTCAAGACCGGATTTTTCACATATGGTATCAATATGAACCGGCGCTTCGGAAATAACGGAAAGAATAATGTCTTCGGGAGCTTTCCCGTTTGTTTCGTTTTCATTTATATCATCTTCCGGCACTCTCTCATATTCAAAAGAAGAATTTATGAGTTTTTCCGCATAATCAAGACGGTAATACGACAAAACGTCTTCGTCGCAGGTTAAAACTCTTGCGCCGTCTTTTATAAGATAATTTGTACCTTTAGAATACAGAGAATTAATATTTCCGGGAACGGCAAAAACATCGCGTCCCTGTTCATATGAAGATTTGGCAGTTATAAGAGAACCGCTTTTTATATCGGCTTCGACAACCACAGTGCCCTGACATAAACCCGATATAATTCTGTTTCTTTCCGGAAAGTGGAATTTGGCAGGTCTTGAACCGAGCGGATATTCACTTATTACCATACCGGTTTTAATTATATTTCGCATAAGTTCCGAATTCACTTTGGGATAAACCACATTTACACCGCATCCTATAACCGCAACTGTCGGGGCTTTTGCAAAGATCGCGCCTTCATGTGCCTTGGAATCTATACCCATTGCCATGCCGCTGACTATCACAACACCCTGCGAGGCAAGATTTCTGGATAAATTAAATGCAACGCTTTTTCCGTAAACGGTAGCTTTCCTTGTTCCTACAACGGCAATGCACAGTCTGTCATTAAGATTTATATTATTTCCTCTGCAATAAAGAACCGTAGGAGGGTCGGATATTTCTTTAAGCATTTGCGGATAGTTTTCGGAATCTATTGAAATTATAAATGAATTGTGTTTTTTAAGAAGTTCATATTCATAATTCATTTCATCTGCATTTTTGGTACACAGATTGTTTATTTCTCTTTCACTTAAAAAATCATATTTTGAAAAATCCGATACGCCTGCTGCATAAATTGCCTCAATACTTTTAAATTCTTTAAACAATTTTAATTGTTTTGTGCGGCTTATCTCGGTTTTTTGATTAAGCCACATCCACAATATTGAGTTGTTCAAGCATATCATCTCCAAAAGTCTTTTACAAATACATTACTATAAAGAAGTAGTTTTGTAAAGACCTTTTTTTAAAAGTTTTATTTCCGCGTCAAAAAATATTTGTTTTAAAACAGACAAAATTAATATTTTAAATAAATAATTATTACAACTTTTTTGGTAAAAAAATTCAAAAAAATACTATGTAAATCACTTTGTTTGTGAAATATTCACATAAAATTCAAACAAATTTTGTTGTATATTTATTTTGTTTAAAAAAGGAAAAGAAAATAAAATACCGAACATTGTTATATAGAAATCTTTTTATTAAAATATGAGTTTTTAAAAGCGGTTTTCTCATATAAATTAAAAAGAATAAATTATTCTTATTCGTGTAAGGACAAGGAGGAAGGGAAAGATGATTGATACCAAAAACATAAGAAACGTGTGCATTGCGGCACACTCCAATGCAGGAAAAACCTCGCTTTGCGAGGCAATGCTCAAAAAAGCAAAAATCATTGAAAGAGTCGGACGTACCGAAGACGGAAATACAGCGTCGGATTTTGACCTGGAAGAAATTAAAAGAAAAATTTCAATAAACACCTCTGTAATACCTATTGAATGGAATAACGTAAAAATAAATTTTCTTGATACCCCGGGAACATCCGACTTTGTGGGAGAGCAGCTCGAAGCGGCAAGCGTATGTGAGAATGCACTCATAGTCGTAAGCGGTAAATCGGGAGTAAGCGCCGGAACGGAACGTGCCTGGAAGCTCGCAGAGGGCAAACCGAAAATCGTGTTTGTAAATAAACTTGACGACATAAAAGCCAATTATTCCAAAGTAATAGAAGAATTAAACTCCATATTCGGCAAATGCATAGCGCCGTTTACATTTCCCATAAAGGAAGGCGACGCACTTACGGGATTTGTAGATGTAATAAAAATGCGCGCAAAAATGTTTAAAGGCGAAAATGCTACATACGAAGAAATACCGGAAAACTTCAGGGACATTGCTTCAAGGAGCCGCGATATACTTTTGGAGGCCGTTGCAGAGGTAAGCGAGGAACTGATGCAGAAATATTTTGACGGCGGTGAGTTTACCGAAGATGAAATAAAACAGGCGCTTAAAGTCGGAATAAATGATTCTACGGTTGTTCCGGTAATATGCGGCAGCGTACATTCCAATATAGGAATAACACATCTTTTAAATACTGTTGCTGATTATATGCCTTCTCCGGCAGAATGTGAAGCGGCGGAAGCCGAGAATACAAAAAGCGGAGAAATTGAAGAAATAGAATGTGACAGCTCAAAGCCTGCCGTAATAAAAATTTTTAAAACGGTTGTAGACAGCTATGTAGGCAAAATGTCTTATTTTAAAGTTTTGTCGGGTGTATTGAAGCCGGATACGGTTCTTGTAAATGCAAAAAAATCAAAGGAAGAAAAGATAGGAAAACTGTATTTTATAAGAGGAAAAAAACAGACCGAAACGCAGGCTGTAACAGCAGGCGATATAGGAGTAACCGCAAAGCTTATATATGCGGAAACTTCGGATACTCTTTGCGCCTTGCCGCTCAATGTTGTTACTGAGCCTATTGCCTTTCCTCCGCCGGTGCTTTCTATGGCGATAGAACCCAAAGCAAAAGGTGATGAAGAAAAAATAAGTACGGGACTTTCGAAGCTATTAAGCGAGGACAAAACATTCTCTCTTGTGCAGAATACAGAAACTCATCAGACGGTTATATCGGGTACCGGCGAGCAGCACCTGAGCGTAATATGCTCAAAGCTTGCCACAAAATTCGGAGTGGATGTAAACCTGAAAGAACCGCGTATCGCATACAGAGAGTCAATTAAAGGAAAAGCAAAGGCTGAGGGTAAGTATAAAAAACAATCCGGAGGCCACGGTCAGTACGGTCATGTGTGGATTGAATTTGAACCGTGCGAAAGCGAGGAGCTTGTATTTGAAGAAAAAATATTCGGAGGAAGCGTTCCGAAAAATTTCTTCCCGGCAGTTGAAAAGGGCATAAAGGAAAGTATGAAAAACGGTGTTCTTGCAGGTTACCCCGTGGTAAATTTAAAAGCGACGCTCCTGGACGGTTCGTATCATCCGGTGGATTCCTCGGAGCTTGCATTCAAAACGGCAGCATCGCTTGCATATAAAGATGCTATGCCAAAGGCAAAACCCGTGATACTTGAGCCGATAGGAGAACTCAAAGCATATGTTCCGAATTCTTATACAGGCGATGTCGTGGGCGATATAAACAGACGCAGAGGCAGGATAATGGGAATGAATCCGGTTAACGAAAAAATTACCGAGATAACAGCATATGTTCCCGAAGCGGAAATGCTTAAATATGCAACGGATTTAAGAGCGGTTACAAACGGCAGGGGAAGCTTTGAATTTAAGCATAAGCAGTATGAGGAGGTTCCGCCGAACATTCTTGATAAAGTTATAGAGCTTTCCAAAGCACAAAAATAATAAATATAAATCTGTAAATCGGGCACTGAGGTGCCCTTTTTGCAGTTTATAAGGACTTTGTGCATAAAATGCAATAATCGTACTTGACAATTGAAGCGATTGATTATATAATAAATTACAAGTATATGTATATAAAATGATATTTATGCATTTGCAGTATTCAAAAGGAGCGGTCGCATTGAGAGTTATTTCCGGAATGCTCAGGGGACTTAAACTTGACAGTCCGAGCGGTCTGGAAACCAGACCGACGCTTGACAGGGTAAAGGAATCACTTTTTAATATTATTTTTTCTTATGTTCTTGATGCGGATGTGTTGGATTTGTTTGCCGGAAGCGGTGCTCTCGGTATAGAGGCGCTGAGCCGCGGTGCAAAAAGCTGCACTTTTGTGGATAACAATGATGACGCTCTGAGGGTGATTAAATCAAACCTGAAAAAAGCGCGCCTTGAGGATAAACCGGAGGTTGTTTCAAGCGACAGTATCGGATTTCTGAAAAAAACGGATAAAAAATATGACATTATTTTTTTGGATCCGCCATACAAAGCCGGTCTGTATGAGGAAGTTCTGCTTATTATAAAACAGCGGCAGATTTTAAACCAAGGCGGCATTATTGCCGTTGAGTGCGACAGTTCAAGTTCCGTTGAAGCAGAAGGTTATATTACGGTTAAGGATAAAATCTACGGCAAAGCAAGAATTTATGTATTGGAGGATATGGCAGGCAATGAAAAAGACAGCAGTATATCCGGGCAGCTTTGATCCTGTCACCAACGGGCATCTCGATATAATAAGAAGATCGTCGAGAACCTTTGACAAGGTTTTCGTGGCGGTGCTTGTAAACAGTTCAAAGACACCTATGTTCTCCATACAGAAGCGGATGGAATGGATAAAAAGGGAAATAAAAGATTTGGACAACGTAGAGGTAGATACTTTTTCCGGACTTCTGGTTGATTATATGGAAGAAAAAGGTGCAAGTATTATTATTAAAGGTTTAAGGGCTGTTTCGGATTTTGAATACGAATTTCAGATGGCTCTTATGAATCATAAACTTTCAAAGAAAATCGAAACATTGTTTATGATGACAAGTGCAAAATATCAGTATTTGAGTTCAAGTATTGTAAAAGAAGTTGCAAGACACGGCGGCTGCCTCGACGGGCTTGTTCCGGACAGTATGAAAGAAGAAATTACCGCTGTTGCTATGAAAAATAAGTTTTAGGGAGGATCACTAAAGATGGATGTAATAGAATTATTGAGTGAGCTTGAAGAAGTTATTGAAAAAGGATTTGAAATTCCGATTATAAAAAAGACTTTTATAGACAAAGAGCAGGTTATGGAGCTTATCAATGATATAAGCCTTCAGCTTCCCGATGAATTGAGAGTGGCAAAATCCATTGCCGAGGATTCTAAAAAAATAATATCCGACGCACAGAAACAGGCAGAGGCAAAAATCAAAGAGGCAGAACACAAAATCATGGGTCTTGTAGATGAACACGAAATAACCAAACAGGCTACAGCCAATGCAAATGATATTATTTCCAAGGCACAGAAAGACGGCAGAGAAATAAAACTTGCCGCTATCAAATATGCAGATGACCTTCTTGAAAGAGTAGAAACAGATGTTAAAAGTGTTAATGAAAAAATCAAACAGTGCAGAGAGGGTCTGCGCCAGTAGTATAATAAATTATTTTGTACGAAACATAAGGGTTGTTCGGGATTTTGCAGGGTATATTATACCTTTTTGCAGTTTTTCGGCAGCCCTGTTGTTGTATAATGAATAAAAAATATAAAGACTATATTTTTATAATAAATGAGAGGAATTTATATGAGCAGTCTTGCAAAATCAAAAAGAGTAGTGTTTAAAGTGGGAACATCCACACTTACATATGCCGGCGGTGGTGTAAATATCCGCTGTGTGGAGAAAATAGTAAAGGTTCTTTCGGATCTCAAAAATCAGGGAAAGGATATTATCCTTGTGACAAGCGGCGCGATAAGCGTAGGTATGGGCAAGCTCGGAATAAAGGTAAGACCTTCCGAAACAAGAGAAAAACAAGCACTTGCGGCGATAGGACAGTGTGAGCTTATGGATTTTTATTCGCGTCTGTTTGCGGATTACAATCACAGCGTTGCACAGCTTCTTTTGACAAAAGATATTGTTGATGACGAAATCAGAAAAAACAATGCCGTAAATACATTTGAAACACTTTTGAGGCTCGGTGTGATACCGATTGTAAACGAAAATGACTCCGTCAGCTCCGAGCAGATTGAATTCGGCGATAACGATACTCTGTCGGCACTGGTTGCAAACCTCCTGGGGGCTGATTTGCTTGTGATTTTGTCGGATATTGACGGTCTTTATGACAAAGACCCCGGCAAATATCCCGATGCAAAGCTTATATCCTGTGTGGAGGGTGTTGATGAGTCTGTAAAGGAATGTGCCGGAGGTGCAGGAAGCATGCGCGGTACAGGCGGAATGGTAACAAAGCTTGCGGCTGCACAGATAGTAAATAAAAGCGGTATTGATATGTTCATTTTAAACGGAGCGGATCCGTATATTATATATGATTTGCTTGACGGTAAAAAGGTGGGAACGCTTTTCCGCTCAACAGAGAGGGAGGAAGTAAAATGACAGAACTTGAAAAAACCGGCGCTGCGGCGCTGAAAGCAGCGGAACAATTAAACCGTATGACCTCCGCGGATAAAAATAAATTGCTGTACAGCATAGCGGAAAATATTACAAATAATATTGATGCTGTTTTGAAAAAAAATAAAAAAGATATTGAAAACGCCGAAAAGGCAGGCATTTCTTCCGCAATGAAGGACAGATTGATTCTTACCGAAGAACGAATACTGGCAATTGCCGACGGCGTCCGCAAGGTTGCAGATTTGCCCGATCCTGTCGGCGAAACAATGGAGAAGTTCATAAGACCGAACGGACTTGTCATAGAAAAAAAACGCGTGCCGCTCGGAGTAATAGGAATTATTTATGAAGCAAGACCGAACGTTACCGTTGATACTGCGGTTTTGTGCCTTAAAGCGTCAAATGCCGTTATTTTGAGAGGCGGCAAGGAAGCTGTAAACACAAACACGGTTCTGGTGGATATAATGCGTGAAGCATTGAATAAATGCGGTGCGGACGGGGCGGCAATAGGCTTTGTAAAAGATACTTCGCGAGAAAGCGCGTCGGAAATGATGAAGCTCAATCAGTATATAGATGTATTGATTCCGCGCGGAGGAGCAGGTCTGATAAATGCAGTTGTGCAAAATGCTACGGTTCCCGTCATACAAACCGGTGTGGGTAACTGCCATATATATGTGGATAAATCAGCCGATATTAAAAAAGCCGTGGATATAATCATCAATGCAAAAACAAGCAGACCGTCCGTGTGCAATGCGGCAGAGAGTCTATTAATACACAAGGATGTTGACGAAAGCTTTTTCGCACTTTTGCAAAAAGAGTTTGACAGCCATAATGTTAAAATCATAGGCTGCAAAAAAACAATGGACAAATTAAAATGTGTAAAAGAGGCCTCCGATGAGGATTATGCAACCGAATTTCTTGATTATGTAATAAGTGCAAAAATAGTGGACAGTGTGGATGAAGCAATAGAGCACATTTCAAAATACTCTACCAAACATTCCGAATGTATAATCACCGAAAATAAGGAAAATGCCGATAAATTTACAAAGAATGTGGACGCTGCCGCTGTGTATGTCAACGCGTCAACCAGATTTACAGACGGATTTGAATTCGGTTTCGGGGCAGAAATAGGCATAAGTACGCAAAAGCTGCACGCAAGAGGTCCTATGGGATTAAAAGAGCTTACAAGCTATAAATATGTTGTAACCGGCGACGGACAGATAAGAATATAGTTTTTGAGAAAGGATGATTTTTTGTGGGGATACTTATAGCAATTGCCGTAATTGCGGTTATACTTTTTGTAAACGTAAGAATTGTTCCGCAGGCGCATGCAACCATAATAGAAAGACTCGGCGCTTATCATAAGACATGGGAAGTCGGCCTTCATGCAAAAATTCCGATTATTGACAAGGTGGTAAAAACCGTTACTCTGAAAGAACTGGTTGTTGATTTCGCACCGCAGCCGGTAATAACAAAGGATAATGTTACAATGCAGATAGATACGGTTATTTTCTATCAGATAATGGATCCGAAGCTTTACACATACGGCGTGGATAATCCGATTGTCGCTATCGAAAAGCTTACGGCAACAACACTCAGAAACATAATAGGCGATCTGGAGCTTGACGAAACGCTTACAAGCCGCGATACCGTAAATACAAAAATGCGGGCTATTCTGGACGAGGCAACCGATCCGTGGGGTATAAAGGTAAACCGCGTCGAACTGAAAAACATAATACCTCCGGAGGAAATTCAGGACGCAATGGAACGGCAGATGAAGGCGGAAAGAGAACGCCGTGAACTCATACTGAAAGCCGAGGGTGAAAAACGCTCTGCTATTTTGGTCGCCGAGGGTGAAAAAGAGGCGGCAATCCTGCGTGCGGACGCACATAAAGAAAGCCGCATAAGAGAGGCGCAGGGTGAAGCGGAGGCAATACTCAGTGTGCAGACCGCGACTGCGGAAGGTATAAAAAAACTTAATGAAGCAAATCTGACAGAGGCGGTAATTGCATTAAAGGGTATAGAAGCATTTCAAAAGGCTGCCGACGGCAAGGCGACAAAGATAATTATACCAAGTCAGCTTCAGGGACTTGCGGGACTTACGACTGCAATAAGCGAGCTTATAAAAACCGCCGGTACAGACCAAACAAAAGATAAAAATAAATAAAAACGGAGGAAAACAAATGAAAAAAGTAATTAAATTTATGATTGCCGTTTGCGCGGCTGCTGTTTTTACAGGATTGTTTATGATTTCCGCGTCAGCCGCCGTAACATGGTCGCTGACCGATTCAAACACTACGCTTACAATATCCGGTGACGGAAACATGACGAATTATGCTACAAAAGAAGACGCTCCTTGGTATAATTACAGAGCAGGTATCGCAAAAATTGTTATTAATTCCGGAGTAAAGTCCATAGGCTCATACTCTTTTTACGGCTGCTCAAATGCGACATCTGTAAATATCCCCGATACGGTTACGGAGATAGGCGCATACGCATTTGCAAATAACACCAAACTCAGTACGGTTGTAATTCCTGAAAAAGTAACCTCAATAGGAAATGTAGCATTTTACGGTTGTACATCATTAAAATATCTTTATTTTAATGCGAAGAGATGTGAAAAAGCTGGCAGCTCGTCATATCCTGCGTTTTATAACTGCACGGGACTTTCAACTGTGTTTATCGGAAGCGAGGTACAGTGGATACCGGATTATTGCTTTGCACTTACGGGCATTACGTCTATAAATTTAGACGACAATGTAAGGAAAATCGGAGAAGGAGCATTTTACAGATGCAAAAACCTCAAGACTGTTACAATGTCTTACAAAACAGATACGATAAGTGAAAGGGCTTTCAGAGAATGCTCGGCACTTACAAACTTTACATTGCCGAAGCTTGTTACAAGTATTGGCGCAGAAGCATTTCAGGGTTGCACGTCAATCGGCTCGCTGGATATACCGTATCATGTAACGCAGATAGGTGCGGACGCATTTAAGGACAGCAATATAACTATAAACACCACCACAGACGCATATGCTTACGAATACTGCAAGACATACGGATATCCGTATACTACAGAAGACACGGTCAACACCTCCTCACTTCTTAATAGGGTAGACGGTCAGCTTGTCATAAATGTGAATTTTGACAAAGAGCTTACAAATGAATTTGTACATATAGCTTTCTACAGCTCCTCGGATAAGCTTGTGGATTACATGGTTATCCCGATAACGGAGGCAAAAAAAGATATTTATGTAATTACAGACGATACAAACAGCGCTTCATACGCAAAGGTGTTTGTATGGGACAGCCTTTCATCATGCAGACCTGTAAGTCCGATAGAAAAGGTCGTAATAAAAAGACCGTAACAGATTTATAATTTTATCCGCAGCAGAATTTAAATAATTCTGCTGCGGAATTTTTTTGAAATTCTTTGAGTGAAAATCTCCGTTTTATTTCAACAGTATATTGAAAGCGAGGGGGATGTAATTATGGTTTGTGAAAAATTTAATGATGTGAAAATTGCGGGACTGATTTCCGGCGGAGCAGTCAAAATCATATGCGGCAGTTTCTTGAAAGGGATTTTCCGCCGAAGATGTGGAAGAAACCATTTCCGATACTTACGGAGCATAGGAAAAGCATCGGATATTATTAATAAAGAAACAGCCAAGATAAAAGAAAGAATAAATCTTATTGAGAAATAACAAAAGGCAGCCGCAAATCGGCTGCCTTTAAAAGTAAAAAATAATTATTCAGCTTTTCCTACAGAACCGAAAAGTTCCATTTTTTCTTTAACGGTAGCTTTTATAGCTTCTGCGCCCGGAGCGAGGAGCTTTCTCGGGTCAAAGCCTTTGCCTTCCAGATCCTTGCCTGCTTCGATATATTTCCTTGTAGCGTCTGCAAATGAAAGCTGGCACTCGGTATTAACGTTGATTTTGCTCACGCCGAGAGAAATAGCCTTCTTAATCATGTCAGCCGGAATGCCTGTGCCGCCGTGAAGAACGAGAGGCATCGGATTTGTTGCTTCGCTGATTTTTTCGAGAACGTCAAATCTGAGTCCCTGCCAGTTTTCGGGGTATTTGCCGTGGATATTGCCGATACCTGCGGCGAGCATATCTACACCGAGGTCTGCTATCATCTTACATTCGTTAACGTCTGCAACTTCGCCGCCGCCGATAACGCCGTCCTCTTCACCGCCGATAGAACCGACTTCCGCTTCAACGGAAATTCCCTTTTCGTGAGCGATTTTTATGATTTCTTTTGTCTTTTCGATGTTTTCTTCGATAGAATAGTGCGAGCCGTCAAACATTACGGAAGAAAATCCTGCTTCAATTGTTTTTAAAGCGTGTTCGTAGCTTCCGTGGTCGAGATGAAGCGCAACGGGAACCGTTATGTTCAGTTCCTCAATCATTCCCTTAACCATGCCTACAATTGTCTTGTAGCCGCACATGTATTTTCCGGCACCTTCGGAAACACCCAGAATTACAGGTGACTTAAGCTCCTGTGCAGTAAGAAGGATTGACTTTGTCCATTCAAGGTTGTTGATATTAAACTGTCCTACTGCGTATTTTCCTGCTTTTGCTTTTAAAAGCATGTCTTTTGCTGATACTAACATTTATTTGACCTCCAAAACGTATAATAATGTTATTATATTAATAATTATACCTTTACTGACAATATATGTCAAGAAAAAAGGGTATACAAATCTTATATATCTTTCCGCCGGGTGTTAATAAATATGCACATATACTTAAAAATTGCACATAAAAAGTGCCTTGAAAAATACAAGACACTTTTCATTTACACTGATATTCACTAAAGCTGACAGCTGAAAAGCAGAATTATTAATAAAATGTTGCTACTTCCTGTTCGGGAACTGTCGCAGGCTCTATTTTCTTTACGGTTAACACAGGGCCTTTTGAGCGGTAAAGCTTGTGATACTGTCTTGACAGCTCGGCTGTTATTATAACCCAGTCGCGGTTTTTGAGCTTCACTCCGTCCGGCAGTACGGTAATGACGCCTTTGTAGGATATATCCTCTACGCAGCATGTCATTACATGCCTTCCGCATACGACCGTGTTTGGCGGAAATTTGTCGCTTACGGCAACAATTGCCTTGAATTTAACGGTTTTGCCGATATATTTTTTCATGTCCTCGGTCATATCCCTGTACCAGAGAGCATAGTCACGGTCGGCAATTTCGATGACGGGGGCGTCCGTGTCAAACGGCAGAGGATCCTCCTGCTCGTCATACTCCATTGTACCGTCCGCATTTTCATAAGCTATGGCACAGCGGCGGCTTATTCCGCGCACTATTTTATGAAACTCATCTTTGTCGGTTGAGCTGTCGGGGCGGTTAAATATAACCAGTTCTGTATTGGTGAGCTTGTCAACGACAAGGCTCCGCATGTTTGCGTTGTATGTCAAAAAGCTTTTTGAGTCCGCAAACATAATCTCCTGGTACACAAACCATTTGTCCGGCAGATTGTTATACAGTATGTCTAATGTCCACATGCCGTTGTACTCAACGATAACTCTCTCGATTTTATATTTCTTTTGCAGGCTGTACAGATAGTCCGCCTTTAAATCTTCCTTGTCCTCTATAAGCTCAATGTATACGTTTTTGCCCGAAAAACGCTCCGGAGCAAACTCTTCAACTCCCTCTTCGCAGAGCAGAACAAGCGTTTTCTCGCCGTCATTGAAGCGCTCGTCTTCAAGCGTTTCCTGTATACTTTTTGTTTTACCGGCTTCCAAAAATCCGGTAAACAAATAAACCGGTATTTGCTGATTCATATGCACTACCCTCTTTTGTGTTTTATATATTAAACAGCTCGCTGAGAGCGTTCTCGTTTATTTTGGAGCCTATGACGCAGAGTCTGCCTATAACGGCACTGCTGCCTTTGCGTACGTCCGGCTCGCCGGGAACATAGTCAAAATGAATAAAGCTGCCGTCGCTGCCTTCGACAATTCCCTTTGCACGCAGGATAATACCGTATTTGTCGGAATTTTCAAGCTCATTTAGCGCATGTGTGATTTCGTCGGCAGTGAATTTACGGGTTGTTTCTTTGCCCCAGCTTGTGAACACATCATCGGCATGGTGGTGTTCATGACCGTGTTCATGACCGTGTTCATGGCTGTGGTCGTGACAGCAGCAGTCATGCTCATGATCATGATCGTGATGTTCGTGTCCGTGGTCGTGATGGTGTTCATGTTCGTTCTCATGTTCGTGTTCGTGCTCATGTTCGTGATGCTCGTGTTCATGTTCATGATCATGGTGATGACCGCAAACAGGGCACACTTCTTCGTTTTTGAGCTTTTCAAGCTCCTCCTGCAAAGTGTCCTTTCTCTCCATAGCTTCCAGAATCTGTTCGCCGCTTAAGTTCTCCCACGGAGTTGTAACGATAACTGCGTCGTGATTGTGCTCGCGAAGAAGTTCGGTGCAGGTTTTGATTTTTTCATCGGTGGAATTTGAAGTGTGGCTTAAAACAATGGCTGCCGCATGTTCAATCTGATCGTTGAAAAATTCTCCGAAATTTTTCATGTACATTTTGCACTTGTTTACATCAGCAACGGTTGTAAGGGAATTGAGCACCGCGTCTTTTGCGTCTATTCCCTGTACGGCACGGATAACGTCGCTCAGCTTGCCTACGCCGGATGGCTCGATTAAGATTCTGTCCGGCTTGAATTTTTTAAGAACCTCGTTTAATGCTTTGCCGAAGTCGCCGACAAGCGAGCAGCAAATGCAGCCCGAGTTCATTTCGGTTATTTCTATGCCTGCGTCCTGCATAAATCCGCCGTCAATACCGATTTCGCCGAATTCGTTTTCGATTAAAACGAGTTTTTCTCCGTTATAAGCCTCTTTTATGAGCTTTTTGATAAGGGTTGTTTTCCCTGCACCCAAAAAGCCTGAAAAAATATCAATTTTTGTCATACAATCACCTTCAATTAATTTTCTTATGTATAATAATACCACAACAAAAAAATATTTTCAAGTTATATAAGAGATACTGCGGTTGTAATAAGGCTTTTATTCGGCGGATATACCGAATTAAAGTCACTTATCGGCAGCGGATTTGTTCCCATGCCGATTTCGACAGTGTAACCCGGACGGTTGAAAAACGATATATACCAGTCCTTATATCCGGCAAATCCCGATGCGTATGGAGTCGTGTCAAGAGAGTATCCGCTTGCCTCAGAGAGCGCGATGCCTATTTCCTCAGAACGCGGCGGCAGATAGTTTAAGTATTTCCAGTAAATTACCTCACCCTGCGTATGATAAGAAAGCGTAAGCGCGAAGTCGTGTGCAAGCGTAAAATTATATACGGCGCGGCTTTCTACTGCGGAAAGCGGAGCAGTGCCCACAAAATCTCTCGGTGCGGGCGATACAAAGCCTTGCTCAGCTTTTATCTGCTTTGCTCTTTGCCAGCCGGCGGGATAATTGAGGTTTAAGTCCGTACCCTCAATATTTGCTTTCCAGCCGCTCGGAAACGGTATAAATGAGTATTCGGCGGCAATACTCCGCGCGGAGAGATAAAATTCGCTGTCAATGTTTATTGCTCCTGTCACGAGGTCTACTCCGTCAGGGTTTACAAGCGGCAGGATATAAAGCGTTTTTGCACTGAACAGACGGTTCGCGTCCGTTCCGTCTATTGTGCCGTTGCTTGCTATGGCAATGCAGCAGTCCTCGGCATATTTTAAAAGGACAGGGGTTGTAATCCATTCGTTTGCGTGATGCGACGCATTGGCAAACACTTCGGTGCTGCCGTTTCCTATTATAATACAGTCAAGGTTTCTGTTCATTATACTTTTTCCGGCGCTTTGGCTTCTTATAAACGGGTATCTGGCTAAAAGTCCTTCTGTAATCAGCGATACCAGAAAATATGAATAGTCAACATCAGTCGGCACCAGCTCAAAGCTGTACGGAACGGTAACGGTTGCACCGGGCGTAAGGGAGTTGTCCGTAATAAAAGGATTTGCGGTTTCGATTGCCTGCGGCGATGTCGAAAATTCCGCCGCAACAGAGTCAACCGTCTGTCCGCCGCCTGCGGTTACGGTCGTATAGCCTTTAATATACGGGATAAGAGCATTCCAGGTCTGCTCTCCGGCGACTCCGTCCGCCTTTAATGATTTTGAATTCTGAAATGCCGTGAGGGAGTTGTATACACGCAAGTTAAAATCGTCTGTAATTCCTCCTGCCGAAAAACCTGCTCGTTCGAGCGCCAGTGACAAATACTGAACTAAAAGCCCGCTGTCACCGGGTTTTAATAGTTTCATAATCTCATTCCTTTCTTTGGTCACAAACTTTGAATATTCTGCTATTTATACTAATATTTTTGCCTACGCCGTTTTATTACATAAAAAAGTAAATAAAAGAAATGTCAGGTTATATTTTTTATCGGCGGGGTTAAAATAATCTTGTTATCATTTTTTGAAACGGGGAAAATGTATGAAGAAAGCGATTATTTTGATGACGGTTATATGTACTTCCTTTAATTTTTGCGGCTGCGGCAAAGAAGAAAGGTATGAAGATACGGTAACTCTTGTTACAAGGGAGGAAGGCTCCGGTACACGCGAAGCATTCTCCGAAATTTTAAATATTACCGATAAATACGGTGCAGACGCAATAAGCGACAGCGCCGAGGTTACAAACAGCACCTCCGTTATGCTGCAATCAATAGCGGACGATGTGAATGCGATAGGATATGTGTCGCTCGGTTCGCTTCCAAAAACAGTTAAAGCCTTGTCGGTGGACGGGGTAAAGATTACCGAAACAAATATTAAAAACGGCAGATATAAAATATTCAGAAAATTTTTGATTTGCCGCAGACCCGATATATCAAACCGGCTTGAAGATGATTTGGTTTCCTTCATTCTGAGTAACGAGGGTCAAAAGATTGTAAGCGAAAAAGGTTTTGTTTCTTTTGACGGCAGAGGGCATTACAGTCCGGCTTTTTTGAAAGGCAAAATAACCATGGCAGGTTCTACATCTGTATCTCCGGCTGCGGAGGCGCTGTATGAGGAGTATGAAAAACTAAATCCCGGTACGGAGTTTGAAATACAGCAGACCGGTTCTGCCGCCGGCATATCGGCGGCAATAGACGGTATAAGCGATTTGGGACTGTCGTCGCGTCCGCTTAAAGGCGATGAAAAGGATAAACTTACAGAAACCGAAATTGCCCTTGACGGGATAGCCGTTATAGTAAATAAAAAAAATCGGATAGATAATTTGTCTGCAAAAACCATAAAAAATTTATTTGAAGGGAAAATAACAAGATGGTCGGAAATAAAATGAATAACGCCGGCGAAATTGCAGCGAAAGTGATGTTTTTGATTTGTGCGCTTATTTCGATTGCCGCGGTGCTGGCGATATGCTTTTTCATTTTCATAAACGGATTTCCTGCAATGCAAAAAATCGGTATAAGCAAATTTTTGCTCGGCAGCCGTTGGAAGCCGTCGCTTGATAAGTACGGAATTTTTCCGATGATTATAGGGAGTATATATATAACGGGCGGTGCGGCGGCAGTCGGCGTTCCGCTCGGAATACTCACTGCTGTGTGCCTTACGGTGTACTGCCGCGGAACGCTGTACAAAGCCGTAAAATCAGCAATAAATTTTCTGGCGGGAATACCGTCTGTAGTATTCGGTTTTTTCGGACTCAGTGTAATTGTTCCTGCTGTCAGAAGGATTTTCGGAGTGAGCGGAAAGGGAATATTTACGGCTTCCGTAGTTTTGGGTATTATGATTTTGCCTACAGTGGTGAGCATATGCGAAAGCTCCCTTGCCGCAGTTCCGAAAGGGTACCTTGAAGGCTCTCTCGCACTCGGAGCCACAACGGAACGGAGTGTTTTCAAGGTGTTGCTTCCGGCGGCAGGCTCGGGAGTTGTGTCATCGGTAATTCTCGGTATCGGCAGAGCGATAGGCGAAACAATGGCGGTTGTTATGATTGCCGGGAATCAGGCAGTTATGCCGAAATCGGTTTTTTCGGGAGTAAGGACGCTTACGGCAAATATTGTGCTTGAAATGAGTTATGCGGCACAGCTTCACAGAGGAGCTTTAATTGCCACGGCTGTTGTGCTCTTTGTTTTTATACTTATTATTAATCTTTGCTTTGCCGCCGTGAAAGGGTGCAGAACATGAATTATTTTAAATCTTATTCGGGCAGACTGTTTTCTTTTGCGGTGTTTGTTTTGATAATGCTTTCTGCCGTTGTTACTGTCGCCGTAATGCTTTTTGTGGTTTTATACATCGCGGCAAGAGGTATACCGAATATTTCACTTAAGCTTTTTTCTCTCAGGTATAATTCGGAAAATGTGTCTATGCTGCCGTCAATTATAAATACTGTTTACATGACTGTTATTTCACTTGCTTTAGCCGTCCCTTCAGGGGTTTTTGCGGCGGTGTATCTCGTGGAATATACTCACGGTTCATCAAAACTTGTAAGGCTCATACGCATAACAACGGAAACACTCGCCGGGATACCGTCAATAGTTTACGGCCTGTTTGGATTTCTGGCATTTGTTACGGCTCTCGGATGGGGATATTCGCTGATAGCCGGCGCGGTGACTCTGGCAATAATGGTTTTGCCGGTCATCATACGCACCGGCGAGGAGGCACTTTTGGCTGTTCCGAAGTCATATAAGGAGGGCAGCTTCGGTCTTGGAGCAGGCAGGGTAAGAACGGTTTTCAAAATAATAATACCCTCAGCAATGCCGGGAATACTTTCCGGAGTTATTCTTTCTGCAGGGCGTATCGCGGGAGAAACGGCCGCACTTATATTTACGGCGGGAACGTCTGCAAAAGTACCTGTGTCACTTACGGACTCGGCGAGAACTCTCTCGGTTCATATGTATTGTCTGCTTTCCGAGGGAATGTATACAAATGAGGCATTTGCAACGGCTGCGGTGCTGCTTGTTCTGGTGGCAGGCATAAATGCCCTGTCGGAATTTGCCGCAAAAAGGCTGTCACGCTGAATGCCGATCCGGTATAAAGGAGAGTAGTTAATGAAATTTGATATTGAAAATCTTGTTTTGCACTACGGTGACTTTAAAGCTGTCAAAGGGATAAGCATGGGTATTGCAAAAAACAGCATAACTTCTTTTATAGGTCCCTCCGGCTGCGGAAAGTCCACGGTGCTCAAAACACTTAACAGAATGAACGATCTCGTCGACGGGTGCAGGATAAGCGGCAAAGTTCTTTTGGACGGAACGGATATTTACAGAGATATGAATGTTAATTTACTGAGGAAAAGAGTGGGAATGGTTTTTCAGAAGGCAAATCCTTTTCCCATGAACATTTATGATAATATTGCATACGGCCCGAGGACGCACGGCATACGCAAAAAAACGGAGCTTGATGAAATCGTTGAAAAATCGCTTGCAAAAGCCGCTCTGTGGAATGATGTGAAGGACAGACTGAAAAAAAGCGCCGCCGCACTCTCCGGCGGTCAGCAGCAAAGGCTTTGTATTGCGCGCGCTCTTGCGGCAGAACCGGAGGTTTTGCTTATGGACGAGCCTACGAGCGCACTCGATCCCGTGTCAACGTCAAAGATAGAGGATCTTGCTATGGAGCTCAAGAAAAAATACACGATAGTAATAGTAACGCACAACATGCAGCAAGCGGCAAGAATATCGGATAACACTGCGTTTTTCCTCGCAGGCGAAATAGTGGAATATTCGGATACCGACAAGCTGTTTTCCATGCCGCAGGATAAGCGGACTGAGGATTATATAACGGGGAGGTTCGGATAATGAGAAGCAATTTTGAAAAACAGCTTAACTTTTTAAACGAAGAGCTTATAAGCATGGGCAATATGTGTGAACAGGTAATATCGCTTTCAATAAGAATACTTACCGAAGATGACGAAAGTCTTGCGGAGCTTGTAAACGAAAAAGACAAGGAAATAGACCAAAAGGAAAGAGATATAGAGGGACTTTGCATAAAGCTTATTTTACATCAGCAGCCTGTTGCGACGGACCTCAGGAAAATATCGTCGGCGCTTAAAATGATTTCGGATATGGAACGGATAGGCGACCAGGCGGCAGATATTGCACAAATCGCAAAATATATCGTCGGTCTTAAAGAAAACAACGAGGACGATATAAAGCAAATGGCGCACGAAGCTGTAAAAATGGTTTCGGGCAGCATAGAGTCATTTGTAAAAGGCGATCTTGAGCTTGCACATTTTGTGCAGAAATATGATGATGTTGTGGATAAATGGTTTTTGAAAATAAAAAAAGAACTGATAAAGCTTATATCACAGGATAATTCCAAAGGCGAGTACTATATTGATTTGCTGATGATAGCAAAGTATCTGGAGAGAATAGCAGATCATGCCACAAATATAAGCGAATGGGTGGAATATTCCCTGACGGGGCTTCGGGTATAATGCTCTTAAGACATAGGGGTTTTTGTAATTTTTGAATTTTTTTAAATTATTTTGAAAAAATCCAAAAAATATCTTGCATTTTTTGCATATATGTGGTATTCTGTTTTAGTAATGTTGTTAAGGCCCCTTGGTCAAGCGGTTAAGACGGCGCCCTCTCAAGGCGCAATCATGGGTTCGATTCCCGTAGGGGTCACCAACGGAACAAAGTTCGCTTTGTTCCGTTTTTTTTGCTGAAAAAACAATATAGTTTTGACGTTTTCTTCATACTTATTATTCTCAAAAGGTAATAAAAGTTCAATAAAGCACGGTCTGTTGTGTATAATTACCAAAAATATTGTAAATAATTATTCAAATTGTCAATTAAAAAAGCTTTTTTCTTATAGTATAATATTACAGTAAGGGATTGGCTTGGATACTTAGCTTTTATTTAATACTTTTAATGTATATGCCGGAGTCGTTTTGTTTGTATTTTATGGATTGTACAGGCACTCTCTGCATATCGGCTTTTGAGGGATACACTGTGAAAGTATCCTTTGTTTGTGATAGTATTATATAAATGTTATTTAAAGACAAATCTCTTGGATTTGTCTTTTTTATTTTACGTTTTTTCTTCAAAAAAGATAAAAAACACAGCAAAGGAGATATGTGCAATGAAACTAATGAAGTGCATTTCAGCAGGTGTTCTGACAGCATGCATGACGGTATCTTCGTCTTTTGCAGCCGTCGACAACAGCATAACATTTACCGTTAATGAAGATAACGAGTTCAGAGATGTTACTATGGAAATGTATGGTGTAGGTTCTGAATGGCTTCCGTCAAACAGTGCATACATAACTAATTACGCGGAGGGATCGGGAATTAACCGTAAGTTTGTTTCCGATATGAAGGAACAGGGACTTTCATTTGAGCATTTTCGTATGGCAGGTGTAACTTCGACAGGTTATATGTGGAAGGAAAACCTCGGAAATATCAGCGAAAGAAAAAGCTATTCTATCGGCACCGGAAATGCTGTACAAATGAAGTCGGCATTCGGCGTACTGGAACTTGCAAAGCTTGCCGATGCGTTTAACCCGGGAAAAGGAACTGTAGCATATACCGTTAATTTATTGCATGAATCTCCGGAGAGTATGGCAGATCTTGCCGAGTATTTCTACGGCGATGGCAAGAAAAACTATAACGGCGGCATAAACTGGGCGCAAAAAAGAATTGCCGGCGGAATGGTTAATCCCGTAAACGTTGCCGAGTGGGAAATGGGAAATGAGTATGATTTCGGTATATTCTCACATATGTTTATAAACTATAAAATTTATATCCAAAAATGCAAAGAGGTAATAGCCGCTATACGAAGTGTAAAGCCCGATGCGCCGATAGCGCTTACGGGAGATCTTATGGAAGGTATAAAAAGCAATTGGGACAATGCTATGCTTAATGAACTCGGAAATGAAGTACAGTATTATGTAAAACACGGATATTTTGCCATGGATGCCGCATATGCCAATGAAATGAACTTTGTAGAGACAGGAGAGGTCTTGGACAAGAAATTCGGCAAAAATAAGATTGGCATAGTTGTTACAGAGTACAATGCTCAAGGTACGCTTTCCGTAATGGAGGGCTCGGACGCAGTGGCCGGCGGCATGGGCGGATGTATGTATTTTGCAGGAGGAAGAGCGGTTGCGGATTATTTGTTAAGACGGATAAGACAGGAAAATATATCAAAGGCAAATCTCTTTGCAACGAATGCCGGAACAAGCTATTCAATGTATTATCTTGACACTGATGGTAAGTATAAATTAAATGCTGCTGCTATGACGCTTGCAATGTTTCAAAAATACGGTGTGGGAAAAGCGTATGAATCATCCGTCACAGACTTTGATATAGGTACGGCGAGCAAAATATCCGGAGCAGCAATAAAGACAGATGACGGAATGAATCTTATAATGGTCAATAACTCCGATGATACGGACTACTATATAAACTTTGATTTTAAGAAAAAGTATACTGTTGTTGAAAAAGAAGTTATGCTTCCTACAGAGGGCGGAAAGCTTGCCTCCAATTATAAAGGCAAGAAACAGATTGACAAAGTAAATGAGAAATTTGATGACGGAAAAGCAGCAGACGGCT
Source organism: uncultured Clostridia bacterium (assembly GCA_934481345.1). Lineage (GTDB taxonomy): Bacteria > Bacillota > Clostridia > UMGS1810 > UMGS1810 > CAKSIN01. The sequence continues at coordinate 28,808 of CAKSPF010000006.1, read as the reverse complement.
ATCTTGTTCCTAAGATGACGATAATGGCTCTAAGGCTTAAGGAGGTGCAGTAATGAAAAAAATATTATTAACCGTACTTGCATTTACAATTCTGACTGCATCTGTCTGCTGTGCGGACGAGGCGCCTGCCGTGACGGAAAATACGTCAGGTGAGGAAACAATAGAATATGCAGTAAATCAAATAAACGAAAGAGTTTATTACAAAACAAAAAAAGTCTGCTACCCGCTTGATATAAGCTCGGTGTGCAATATGGGATATGCCGATGATGAAGCGGAAAATGAACAGGGCGGCTGGTCAGATCAGGGACCTGCCAACGATTTGGCTTCTTTTAATTTAAGGGGAAACACATATTTGTATAATATTCCTTTCAATTTCATAGAACCGTCGGATAACGGAGGTAAATCCTGTATAATGCTCAGAGGTCAGAATAAAGAGTTTTTGCCTCTTGAGGTTGAAATACCCGTAAACGATACTGCCGAGGGAATGTATGTATTGCATGGAGCGGCATGGGGTACCGTAGGAAAAAAGGCAGGTAAATACGGATTCGTGTATGAGGACGGCACAAGCGCCATGTATGAAATCATAGCCGGCACGCATATTGCGGATTACTGGGGCACAAGGACTACGGCTTTTATGAGAACGGCATGGACCGGTTCAAATCCCTCGTCATCCGTTATATCTCTTAATGTTTTTGCTCTTAACAATCCACATCCGGACAAAAAAATTAAAAGTGTTAAACTCAAGGCATACGGTGATTATGTTTGTATGGGAATTGTAGGAGTTACAATGGTTCGAAGCGGTCTCAGCTTCCCGGTTGACGCTTCTTCTTCGGCACAAAGCCTTAAAGCAAGCGCCGCAGGTACATGGGCTGCTGCAAAACCGGTGGATGAAAAAGAATTTGACGGAACAATACTTGATTCTTCAAAATATCTTGACGCACCGGCAGGCAAACACGGCCGCCTTAAAGCAGACGGAGAAAACTTTGTATTTGCGGACGGTACAAAAGCAAAATTCTGGGGAACGAATATAACCGGACAGGCTTGCTGCCCCGATAAAGAAACGGCAGAAAAAACCGCGTCGAGGATTGCCCGCTGCGGATATAATCTTGTAAGATTTGTTGATATGGACAAAGAAGAGCTTACAGCCGAAAGGCTTGAAAGACTCTCATATTTTCAGAGCCTTCTTAAAGAAAAGGGGATATATACATATTTTTCGCTTCTCGGTACGGCGCAGGGCGACGGCGAAGATATTAAGGACGGTTGGAAGCTTAGCGGTCTGTTTGATGATGAGCTTATAAGCAGGCAAAAGGAATTTGCAAAAACTCTTCTTTCGTACAAAAATAAATATACCGGTATGACCTTTGCAAATGATGAGTCGGTAGTAATGATAGACTTGGCGAACAGAAACACTATGTTTAATTTCAGACTTGGCAATTCGGATTTTTCATTGACAAGTGATAAAAAGCAAAAACTCCTTACCGAAAAATTTAATAAATATTTAAAGGATAAATATAAAACAACCGAACAGTTTAAAAAGAGCTGGAAAGTAGTCTATGATGATGAATCAATAGAGGACGGTACGGTTGCTCTGAACGGAAACTGGAAATACGGTCTTTATTACGATGACGCGCACCGAAAAGATGTATATGAATTTTTGGGTGCCGTTCAGGAAGAATACTTCAGCAGCATTTGCGAGGCAGTAAAGGACACCGGTTATGACGGACTGATAACAGGCGTTACAAATACATGGGATAATTACACTCCGTATAATTCATATTCGCAGAGCAAATATGCGGATTTTATTTCCGTAAACGCAGTAAATGCAACCGGTTACGGAAGGCAGCAGCTTCAGGATGATATGTGGTACGGGGAGTATTCTTCGATAACGGTCGGCGATACTCATGACGGCGAGGATTTTATGGAGCTTGCGGAAAATCGGGCGCAAGGTGTTCCGTTTGTTGTAAGCGAATGGGGAACGGGAGTTCTGAGCCCCACGGCATCCGAAAAGTCGATACTTATGTCGGTTCTGGCGGCACAGCAGAATTGGACGCCTATACAGTATTGCTTTGTTAATGACATGATATGTGAGGATAAATATGAGGATTTGTACAGCACATATTCAAATCCGGTATTGCTCTCGCTTTCGCAGCTTACGGCAGCTCTTTATTACAATACCGATGAGCTTGAAAAGACGAAGTGCATAAACTTTAATACAGATTATTTGTACAAGGATAAAAATACTCTGAACGGAATTACACCTAACATATACAGACAGTTTAAAACTCCCGGTTTTAATTCGTTTTTCTCGAATAAATCTTCGGTTAAATTTACAAGTGCCGCAACGGACGTACAAAGCATGGCTGATAAAAAAGGCATCACGTCCAACGGCGGATTGTATTTTGACTTTGCAGGCAGCATGTTTTTTGCAATGAATGATAAAGCGATTGCCTTTGTCGGCGATGTTTCAAAGCCAAAAAAATACGGCAGACTGTATATAGACGTATATGCTTCATACGGATATACGGGACTTGTTTCAAAAGACGGCAAGGATATTGAGGACAGTGAAAAAATGCTGTTTATACTGGGCTCAAGAACGCTTAATACCCATTTCAATTCATCGGATATCTGGGTGGAAAGCGCCGGTGAAGCACCTATAATATACGAACCGCTGCTTGCCGATGTCACAATAGGAAACGCGGCGGGATACAGCGTGTATGCCCTTGATGACGCGGGTAAAAGACTTAAAAAGCTTGTAACTAAGGAAAATGCGGACGGTTCAATTACCTTTACGGTCAATGCCGATGTATACTCTCTTAATTATGAGATTGTGAAAGGAGAATAGCGGTATGAAAAAAACATTTTTATGTGTACTGATGATTTTAATGACAGCTGTTATTTCTTCATCATATATAACCGCCGGTGCATCGGCGGACTATACGGAGGCAGCAGGTGTTTTGGCAAGTCTCGGAATAATTAAATCCGAACCGGACGCAGAAGCTCTTGAAAGCAATGTTGTCACCAAAATACAGGCAGTAGAAGTTTTGAATGCGGCATTCGGACCGAATGCACCAATGACGGTAGAGAAAAAAACACTGTTTGCGGATATTCCGACAGGAAACGGATATTTCAGACAGGTTGCAATTGCGTCTCAGCTTGGTATCGTTAAACCAACAGACGGTATTAACTTCATGCCGAATGATAATATTACCGTAAGCGAACTTTCAAAAATGCTTGTTCGGGCAGCCGGTTATGAACGCATGGCTGAAAAGTACAATTATTCGAAATCCGGATATATCACCGTTGCAATAAAACTTGATATTATAGATAAAAGCAATATATCCGAAGACGGTACGGTATCTGAAGGACAGCTCTATAAAGCGGTTTATGATGCATTGCTTTTAAATCCCGTTATTTCATATATTAACGGAGAAAATATCGAGGCTTATACCGAAAAAAGCACAACTATCATGGAAAACATCTTTGGATTAAAAAGTACCGAGGGAATATACTTTGCAGATAAATACTCTTCTTTGTACGGCAATTATTCATTAAAAGATAATCAGTTTGCCGTAAAGAGTACAGACGGTACAAATTATATTTTCACTTCCGATGAGATTAATCATGAATATCTGGGCTGCAATGTCAAGGTGTTTTACAGAAGCAAAGGTCATACCGAAAAAGCTTTGTGCGTTATAAAGTATGAAAACAAAGAGCTTGTTATAACCGGTGATGAATTTGATAATTTTGATATTTCCAACAGGACGTTTTATTATCACAGAAACGAAGAAATAAATTCTTTTACAACTCAAAAAACGAATAAAAAAATCAGCATTAACAATTCCGATATTGACTTTATATATAACGGTCAATATACGGCCGATATTTCAGCCGTGATTGAAATGCTGAATGGCTGCGGAAGTAAAAGCGGCTATGAGCTTGAAAAGATAGTTCTTGTAGACAACGACAGAGATTCCAAATACGAAATTGTTATTATAGACGTATATAAGGACTTTTTTGTAAGCTTTGTAAATAAAGATAATGAATCTGTCGCAAATCCTTACGGTGAAACCGTAAAATATAATGATAACGATTATTTTATAGTGAAAACCGACAAAGGGGAACAATCGGCGTTTAATAAAATAGCGGGAAATAACGTACTAAGAATAAAAGAAGGATTGACAGGTCCGAAACTGTATACCATTTTTGTAACAACAGACTCAATGTATGCAAGAGTACGCTCAAAATCCGTTGAAAACGGAAAAACCACTCTTGAACTTGAGGAAGCAGAGCAGACCAACAGAGGCTCAGGCTACATCGGAAGCATGGTTGGCGGCAAAGACAATGAAATCCCGGTTATAAGATGCGGTGTTTCAAATTCTTTTGAATCCCATGTCGATGAGCTTTTGCTTACGGCATATTCAACCTACAAGATGTTTTTCAATTCGGACGGCGAGCTTGCGGGATATACCGTTTTTACTTTTGATAAAAATTCGGGAATACTCGGTGTGGATAACCCGGTAGGGGCAAATACATATACGGCTGCAAACTTTGGCGTAATGCTGGCAGTTGCAAAGGAAAGCTCGCTTAAAAACAAAGTTCGGCTGAAAATGTATGATTATCCGACGGAATTAAGAACAATGCGTGTCACAGATTTTGATACGGCCGCTGATTTTAAAATAAAAAACATTGAGGAAAGCTGCCTGTTTATAGAAAATCCATCGGAATTTTATATTGATACCGAAACAGGAGCTGTGATACAGGAAAAGGTGGATCTGTACTATAAGCTTAAAGACGAATACGAAAAATACGGTGAGGACGGAAGTAAGTATTCGCTTGATGTGCTCAGATTTATTTTTGGCAACAAGCTTGTTATTTACAAGGCAGATTCGGATTATGTGATATATGAAGTTCAGCTTCCGATATACGGGAAACAAGAGGGCAGACTCTCATACATGACGGTTCCGGGACAGACGTATTACAAGCGGGACGGAATTTACTATTCATTATATGACGGTTCTCAAATACTGTTTGCGGGAAAATCGGTGAATTTTATAATTCCAGACCCGGACTGCTCATATGCGGATTGTTACGAATTGTGCTTTAACGGCACATACACGAACTTAAAGGACGAATATACACAAAAAATGGATTTTTACACATTTACTCCCGATTACCCAACTGCACAGCTTGCGGTAACGTTTTTGGACTATGATACGCTTGTGGTATCCCAGGGATCGTCCGGAGTTGTTACAAACAGAGCAAAGAGCGGATCCGAATTCGGATATAATGTCGACAGCTATTATATAATGGGAGAAGAGTCTGTTACCGACTGGGGATACAAGAGATTTTACAGCATTTATCCCAAAACTTATAAAATAGCGGAGATAAAAACGAAAACACTCGGAAGTTTTAAATACAGATATGTTAATGATTCATCAAAACTCGGAAATGTGTCGGTGTATTCCAAAAAAATATCCGACTTGTCGCCGGAAGAAATTTTAACCGACGTTGAGCCGGGAGACCTGGTTACGTTTTATTCTCCGTCGTTTACATACAACACTGACGGAAATGCAGCGTTTACTGCGGCGAATGTCATATATGATTACAGTAATGATAAGTTGGATGACGGCGTGGTCACTTCGACAAATTCAAATTTCGGGAAAAGAAGATTTACAATGGGTAAAATATATGATATAAACGAAGACGCAGTTGCGGTCTTGCCGTGGTTTTATGAGGATAAGGATGACTATGAACCCGGACTCAGTGATTGCTTTATTTCCAGAGCGGAAAAAAGCAGCGTTGTGCTGTGCAGAAAGCTAAAAGACGGCACCTTTGAGGTAAAGAGAGGAGAATTTGCGGATTTGTATGAAGGTCTTGTAAATAATCTCAGGGTTGTAGTGGACGCAAACTCCGCCAGCAGCTCAACTACAGGAGCAAATTCCGTTTTCTACCTGTATTTAAGTGAATAATAAATTTTGACAATTAAGGAGAAAATATTATGAAAAAAATATTCAGACAGCTTCTTTCCGGTGCTCTTGCATCAGCAATGATTTTTTCTTCGCTATATGTTCTTGCAGATGATGAATTTTATGATGATACCGGCGCAATTGAAGAACAGTCGGAGCTTCAGTCGGAGGACAATAACGCAGTTCTTAGTGATAACGGTGAGATATGGAACGTTATAAGGGAGCTGGATTGTTCGTCTCAAAATCCGCGTATACAGGCGGGAACCGATAAAGCCGCCGTTGCAAAAAATAATCTTACTGTAACCCAGAGTGTTGCGGACGCACCGCAAAAAGGCGGAGATGCGGTTTTAAAGTATTATTGCGAATCAATGGCTCTGAATTATACCCAGCTTTGGGCGGGTTTATCTTACGGTGAATTTATCTCGTTCAATAATGATGCAACTCTTGCAGATGAATTTGAAATGGTTTACAACAGAGCAGAAGACAATAAAGTAATAATAGAGTTTGATATGCTTTCCATGAATGAAGGTACCGGAATGTATATCCGTACAAGCCATAAATCCGGCGGAGGTGCGGCAAATACATATGAAGGTGCACAGCTTGTGCGTGCCGGAAAGGAAGTTAAAGTCGGCGAATGGGCAAGGGTATCTGTCGTAATGGGTACCAAGTCTTCTGATCAGAATTGTGATTTATATATTAACGGCGAACATAAGGCAAGTGTTAAAATGAACGGATACGGTGTGTATGGCCCATCAGGAAAACGCTATCTTATGATCGTTCCGTATGCAGCGCTTGGAGCGAAATATGAGTGCTATGTTGACAACATAAGAATTGCGGAAACAAGCAGTGTACCGGAATATACCAAAGCAGAGCTTAATTCCGCCAATGCAAATATCAGCATAGAAGACGGTACGGTATCGGGTTTTGAATACGGTACGACAGCCAAAAACGTTTTGGACAAATTAACTTCTGACGGCTCAGGCATTTTCGTCACGGATAAAACGGGATATGACTTAAAAGATGACGATTTTGTTGATGCGGATACAAAAATAGCAGTACTGTCCAACAATGGTATTTATTCATATTACAACGTTAGAGTAAAATATATTCCGGGTGATATAAATAAGCAGATTGCGGTGACAAAGCAGTCGCAGAACAGGGTGTCTGTAAAGAATCTCAGCGGACTTAATAATTCATCGCTTGTTGTTTTTTCAGCCAAAGACAATGTGCTTACAAACGATATACATGTTTATTCGGCAGCTGACCGTGATGAATTCGACTGTATTCTTGATGCACCTGCGGAATCTGTTGACGATATAAAAGTATTTGCTTTAAATAATATCGAAAACTTTAATAATGTGCTTGATATTGAAAATTCGGGAATTGACATCTCTCTTGCTGTCGAAAGCGGAGTTACGGTTTCCGGAAACGCCGAGCCCGAAAGCGACGCATTTATGTTTATAATAAATCCCGATGAAGAGTTTGACGCTTCCAAGTTTATGTCCGATAGCACAATCAGCGGCTATTATGCCGCAGCTGCCGCAAAGACAGGCAGTGACGGCAAATATACATTCGATCTTGTGGCTTTCAGCAAGAGCGGAAATTATACATATGTTATCTATGCCGATAACAAGGCATATTCCGTAACAGCTTTTGTTCCGGGAAAAACGGCAATAAGTGATTTTAAAGAAAAAATAGCAAAGATAAAGGACGCTTCAGACCTTAAAGAAATTCTTGATGCCGATATGGCAGAGGGAAGTACAGGTCTTGACTATACATATTATAAGCTTCTTGACGATAACCGAATATTAAAAATCTGCAATGATATAATAGAAGCTATGAATCTTCCGGGAGAAAATGAAGTAGATCTTGATGAGTTCGGAAATAACTTAAAATACAGGACAATGATTCCTGCAATGGTTAAAAAAATTACAACGGACTCGGAAGCTGTAAACACTATTTACAAATTGCTTGATACCAAAAATGCAGTATTTAATCTTTCCGGAAGTGCCGTGACGGCTTACGAGGCTATGCCGGAGTCGGACAAACAATCCGTTTGCGGATATATTTATAAATACGCAGAAAAGGTTGAAGATCCCGAGAGTCTGTTAAAGACGCTGAATATTTCCGTAATAAATCATCAGCTCGATAGCAATATGACGCATGCAGACGCTTATACAATATTAAATTCCCATACGGATATATTGCCTGAGCTTAATATCTCAGATTACAGCAAACTGACTACGGAGAAAACCGCAGCAAATATGGCTGTGCTTAATGCAAGACCGTATTCTTCTCCCGAGGAGCTCATAACAACGGCAAATAAGGCAATTGCAGCGGCAAAATCCTCGGAAAAATCCGGAACCGGAGGCGGCGGTGGCGGTAAAACCGGCGGAAGTACAGGCGGCAAGACTTCGTTTACGTCAACAACACCGATTAACAATTCTTCTGTGCCAAATACAGAAATAGAAAATGCTTTTTCGGATATTGCAGATGTACCGTGGGCGCAGGAGGCTATCAATAAATTAAACAAAATGGGTATTATATCCGGCAAAGGCAGCGGAGAGTTTGATCCGCACGGAAAAATCACAAGAGAAGAATTTGTTAAGATGATAGTAGAAGCTTCGGGACTTAAAAATTACGTTGCCGAAAATACATTTACAGATGTCGAAAAAGGCGCATGGTACAGCAGGTATGTTTCAATAGCCGCTGAAAACGGCATAACAAGCGGAATGGGCGATAACCTATTCGGTGTCGGAAACAACATAAGCCGTCAGGATATGATGACAATGTGCATGTATCTTTTGCCCGAAGATGTTGATAAAAGCGCGGCGCCCGGATTTTTGGATTCGGCAGATATAGCGGATTATGCAAAGGAGGCTGTTTTTGCACTTGCAGGACTTGGCATTGTTACGGGAAATGACAGCGGCAGACTGCTTCCTCAGAGTGACTGTACCAGAGCCGAGGCTGCAAAGATTATTTATATGATACTTAAATACAAAAATAACTATTAATGTGAGGCGGTGTGCGTAAATGAAAAAAATTATCAGCTTAACACTGTGTGTAACACTGCTTTTGAGTACATTTTGTATAATCGGAGCGCAGGCATCGCAGCCTGAAATTGATGAACAGAGATATATTCATGTCACCGGAGTTTTAAAAGACCTCGAAATACTTGATGGAGATTTTGAACTTAGCGGAAACGGTTATATAACTTACGGTGAGCTTGCAAAATATCTTTGCCGGATAATCGGAGATGTGTCGGGTGACGCATTTGGTATTGGCAGCGGAGTTCAGAACGAAGTCGCATCATATGAAAAAACTGCCGAAATACTGGTGAATTTACTCGGCTGGGAGTATAAAGCAAAGCAAAAAGGCTATTCTGCCGTTGCTGATTCTCTCAAATTAAATGACGGTGTTATGAACACAGAGAATTTCTCAAGATATGATGCACTTTGCATGATTTATAATGCTCTTACGGCAGAATACCTTGAGCAGACGGAGTACGGGACAACTTCCAAGTATTCGTCAAAGGAATCTACGCTTATAAGTGCGTATAGGGATATATATGAGTTTTCGGGCATTGTTGCCGCGAATAAATGGAGCACAACCTACAGCGAGGACGGTCTTGACGCTGACATGATTGTTATAAAAGATGATGAGTCGGGCACTGTTGAATTTAAATATTTCGGAACTAAAGCAATGGATTTGCTCGGAGCGCATGTTTCGGGATTTTATAAAAACGACGGAGCAAATTCAGAGGTTCTTTCGCTTTGGAATGATGAAGACTGTCTGGAGCTTTCGGATGACAATGAGCCGGAGTATGACGCCGCATCAAAAGAAATCGTTTATACCGACTCCGCAAACAAGAGAAAGAAAATATCTTTGCCGAGTGATGTTACCGTTGCGGTAAACGGCAGAAATTACGGTGACGCGTCTGTAATAAATGATAAGAGCATTGCTGATTTGGCATATATAAAGCTGTACAAAACGGACGGGAAATACAAGGCTGTTCATATCGGATTATATACGAATGCAGTAGTGCAGCATGCTTCAAAAACAGGTTCAACGCTTGGCTTTGAAGGCAAAAGTTCAATTAAATTTGATGAAAATGAGTATGGGAAAACAATATTTTTCTATAACGATAACGGTAAAGAAATCAGCTTTAAAGATATTAAAACAGGCGACGTTGTATCAATATTTAAGACTATAAACAACGGTTCTATGATTCCCGTAATCAGGGTTTATGCTTATAGCCGCCGATTTGTCGGAGAGGTTGTTTCAAAGAGAAGCTCCGGCGGAGAAAGTATTACCGAGATATCCGAGGTTTCGGCAACGGAGGACGGTACAGCCGAGTATGGAGAAAAAACGGAATATAAGATTGGGTTTGGATTTGACGGCAATCTTGAAATAGGCTCTCAGTATAGGTTGTACCTTGACATGTATGGGAAAATTTCTTATGCGGAGCACTTGTCGGGAGGTATGGGCAGGCTTACTGGCTTGTTTATAAAAATTGCAAAAAAAGACGGCGGCATATCAAACGATTATCAGATATTTATGATGCCGGATCTTGACAGTAAGGTTCAGCCGGGAGCACAGTTGCTGTCTGTATCCGATAATGCAAAAATAAATTATGAAAAAGACGGTGTTAGAAAAGAGATTACCCTGAAAAATGCCGATATAGATGAGGTAAACAAAATTCTTATGCACACAGCAATGTATTACTGTGCAAATTCTGCCGGAGTTGTCAATAGAATTGACGGTTATTCGAGCAAAGGAGATAAAGGCTATCTTTATAACTTTAATCCAAAAGGAAAGCTTTTGTTCACGCATATAATTGCAAGTCTTAACGGAAAATATTTTATAGAATGTTCCAAGCATTACTGGTCTGCTTCCGAATATTACGGCGGCGGCAAGGAAAATGCAACTGCTGTAAACGAAAGCGATCCGAACAGCTATTACGGAAAGAATTATATAAGATACGGAAGCGTTTCGGATGAAATTATAGTTATGCCCGATATAACTTCGCCGGACGAGGTTTCAACCAAGTACATAAGAGATTATTACAAAAAGACACCGGTAGCGAATTATTCTATAGTAACGAAAAACTCATATCTGAAATACAACGCATTCAGCCATGACGGAAAAATACTGCCGGATTACGGAACAGTTGCCGTAAATACCGACGGTATTATAAGTAACGTCAGCAGATATCAAATGTTCGGCAGCAGTAATCAGCTTCTTGTAAATAAGGTATCATATGTGAATAATCAGGACGGAGTTAAGGTAATGAAGCTTGACGGTTATTACAAAAACACTGTTACGACTGTATATACCGCAGCTGATAAAATAATAGATGCGGCAAACAGCACTGCGGAAAATATAGTTTATATCGATGAAATTTCTGAGGGAGATTACATTTTGGTGCAGTGCAATGCAAACGGCGAAATTACAAAAGGCATAAAGGTGTGCGATTATGATCCCGAAAACGATATTGTATCAATTCCCGAAATTACCGGAATTATGAGAATGTTTAAGGATCAGAAAAACGGCACGATACTAAACGATCTGATGGCAGATGACGGAATAATGAATATTCAGGCAATCACAGAGAAAAGATGTTCATATCTGGGTTATGCTTATCAGAATGTAAAAAATGCATATACCGCAGCTGCAATCGGAATTTCCATCGTAGCGGATGATGAAATCCTGCTGAATGCAAAGTCTCCGAAAACAAATCCCGAGCAGTATGTGTATACCTTTACTTCCGGTTCTGCAAAGTATTATAATACCAAGCTGGATACCGAAACAAAAAGAGTGGGGGGTACAACCGTAATGGATGCTGTAACATATACGGAAGATCCGTCCGATATGAGCAGGGTATTTGTATGGGATAAAAATCAGTTTGTCATTTATAAATAGGATTAAATAAAAAACACGGACTTCATCGCTGCAGAAGAAGTCCGTGTTATAATGTATACCGATTATTTTAAAATATCACCGACACCATCCATGATATATGTCGGACGGTATGGGAAATCATCAATCATTTCACGTGTTGTTACACCGCTTAGTACGAGCACCGTGTCAATAAGCGATTCAAGCCCTGAGATAACGTCGGTATCCATTCTGTCGCCTATAAATACGGTTTCTGCTGTGTGGCAGGAAAGTGCCTTGTTTGCGTGGCGCACCATAAGCGGATTCGGCTTTCCGACAAAATATGCTTTTTTGCCGGTTGCTATTTCTATCGGCGCTATAAGCGCTCCGACCGCCGGCATAATTCCGCTTTCGGTAGGACCCGTAATGTCGGGATTTGTACCTATCAGCTTTGCGCCGTTGTTTACAAGCGCTATTGCCTTTTCAATCTTTTCAAAATTATATGTTCTGGTATCTCCCACTATTACATATTCGGGATTAACGTCGTTCATATCAATACCCTGGTCATACAATGCATTTGCAAGACCTGCTTCGCCTATTACATATGCGCTGCATCCCGGGCGCTGATTTGCCAGAAATTCCGCTGTCGCAAGAGCGCTTGTATAAAAATGCTTTGCAGGAACGTCTATTCCCATTCTTTTTAGCTTGCGGCTCAGCTCTTGTGGAGTACGCTCGGAACTGTTTGTCAAAAATATAAATTCCTTGCCGTTTTCCAAAAGCCAGTTTACAAAATCCACAACTCCGTCAAGAAGATTGTTTCCGTGATAAAGGACGCCGTCCATATCGCTTATAAATCCTTTTTTGTTTCTTATCTCTTCGTACATAAATATCATTACCTTTCAGTTTTTAAGGAAAAAATAATCTGCTTAATATACTAAGTATATCATATTAAACGTAACTGTACAACTGTTGTTTTGTAAAAATAAGGTAAAATATAAAAAATACATTGAAAAACGGTATTTTATATAGTATAATGTGCCGTAATGAAATATTTTATTTGGAGAGATTGATTATGGAAAAGTATTTAATAGCAGAATTTGAAAAACACGGCAGAGAGCCTGTTATATGTCAGATGAGCGACAAGTCGCTTATTTGCCTCAGCCTTACCGGCGGTGAAACAGAGCCGGCAAATGATAATTTTGTGGGAATTGCCAGAAGTTATGATCGAGGCAAAACGTGGACAAAGGTTGAAAAGCTCTTTTCTCATGAAACCAGAGGTGTGTGGTGTCCGGAGGTATTTGCAGACTGTGGGGTTCCTTTTGCCGCATTGCTTACATATGATGCCGATATGCTGTATATGGAGCTGAATAATTTCATTTCATACACATATGACAACGGAAAAACGTGGACGGACCCCGTAAGCTTTTGTGGAATCACCGGACGTTCAACACTGCGCCGCGGATTTATCCTTTCAAACGGGGATATGTTTTTTCCGTCATACTGGCAGGAAACTGTCGGAGAAACGGGATTTACAACCGGTGATGTAATGGTTCCGTGGAACAAGGAACGCAAAAATCACGGGAAGCTGTTCAGATGCGGCGCCGTAATTTCATCTGACGGCGGCAAAACATGGCAGCAGTACGGATATATTACTCTCGGTGATGAGAATATCTGGGAACCGAACGCTGCGGAGTTTGAAAACGGTCATATTATTATGTACGGCCGCAACAACAGCGGTTATCTTGCAATAAGCGAAAGCAGCGACTACGGCAGAACGTGGACCGAGCCGCGCATTTCCGATATTCCCAACTCGGATACGAAAGTCACCGTCCTGAAAATTAACGGCAAAATATATATGATTAATAATTTTGTCGCAGAAGCAAAATGGGAAGGTCGCCGTAATCTTTGCATTGCCGAAAGCACAGACGGATATAACTTCAAAATAATAGCAAATGTAGAAGATGAAAACGAGCTTGTTTTCTATCCTCACGCATTCGCCGACCGCGAGGAGCGGATTTTATATGTGGCTTATGAAAACATGAAGCAGCATTATCTTAAAAAATTCAGCTTTGATGAGCTTGGCATAGAGTAGTTTTTTAAGGAGATGTAACTTATGGAAAAATTAAAAATAAGGCATGCCGCCGAAAATGATATTCCGGGTATAAGCAGATTACTGTATCAGGTACACAAGGTTCACAGTGATGTGCGCCCGGATTTGTTCAGACCGGGAGGCAAAAAATATACAGATGATGAATTAAAAGAAATAATAAATGACGATAAAAGACCGGTTTTTGTCGCCGAAAGTGATGACGGCGTAATAGGATATGCTTTTTGTATTCACAGACAGATTTTAAATGATACATCGCTTACCGACGTCAGGACGCTGTATATCGACGATTTGTGCGTTGATGAAAATGCCCGCGGACTGCATACCGGGACCCGGCTTTATGAATATGTGATTGATTATGCAAGAAAAAAAGGCTATTATAACGTCACATTAAATGTGTGGGCAGAAAATATCAACGCCGTAAAGTTTTATGAGCATATAGGTCTTAAAGTTCAGAAAATAGGAATGGAAAAAATTCTTTGATGCTTTTATGAAAGAAACACGGAGAGCGGATTTTATGAAATTAAATTATAATCATACAATAAAAGCTTGTTTTACGGGATATATAGTGCAGGCTGTCATAAATAATTTTGTGCCGCTGCTGTTTGTTACGTTCGGCAGCCGATACGGTATACCGCTGACAAAGATTACGATGCTTATTACGCTTAATTTTACGCTGCAGCTTTGCGTGGATTTTGCGTCGGCATTTTTTGTTGATAAAATAGGCTACAGAACTTCGGCAGTTCTGGCACATGCGTTTTCGGCTGTCGGACTGATTTTTCTTGCTATACTGCCGGATATGCTGAGAGATCCCTTTGCCGGAATAATAACGGCGGTGTTTTTCTATGCCATAGGCGGCGGACTTTTGGAGGTAATTGTAAGCCCTATAGTCGAGGCATGCCCGAGCGAACACAAGGATAAGACGATGAGTATGCTCCATTCCTTTTACTGCTGGGGCACTGTCGGCGTTATAGTATGCTCGACTGTATTTTTCACTCTCGCCGGAATACAAAACTGGAAAATACTGTCGCTTATCTGGGCATTGCTTCCGATTGTAAACGGAGCGGTGTTTGCAAGGGTTCCGCTTACTGCCCTGCCGGACGGCGAAACCGGATCTTCGGTCGGATCATTGTTTAAAAACAAAACTTTTTGGGTATTTGTGCTTATCATGTGCTGTGCCGGTGCAAGCGAGCAGTCGGTAAGCCAATGGGCGTCGGCTTTTGTCGAAAAGGCGCTCGGAATATCAAAATCTATAGGAGATTTGGCAGGTCCTGCGATATTTTCCGTGCTTATGGGAATATCCCGAATGATATACGGAAAATACGGCGAAAAAATAAATCTCGACAGAATGATGATTTTCAGCGGCGCTTTGTGCATTGCCTCGTATTTGGTAATTTCTCTTTCAAAATCCGCCGCTGTCGGACTTGTCGGAATTGCCGCGGCAGGATTTTCGGTCGGGATATTGTGGCCGGGAACCTTCAGCAAGACTGCCGATGCCGTCAGGGGCGGCGGTACGGCAATGTTTGCTTTTTTGGCTTTGGCAGGTGATGTGGGATGCGCCGGCGGTCCTACCTTCGCAGGGAAAATAGCAAGTCTTGCAAACGATAACTTAAAAACAGGCATTTTGGCAGCGGTAATATTTCCTGTTTTGCTTACTGCCGCATTGATTTTTATGAATATTGCGGCAAATCGGCAAAAAAGTCTTGACAAATGAAAAAAAATATAATAAAATATGTGTAAAGTTTTTTGCTTTACACACAAGTTGGTGAATCTATGAAGGATTTCAATATTTCGCTTTTGCTCGATTTTTACGGCAATCTGCTTTCTGAAAAACAGCTTCTTATCATGGAGAACTATTATCAGGAGGACTTGTCACTGTCTGAAATCAGTGAAATTGCCGGTATGACGCGTCAGGGTGTGTATGATAATATACGCAGAGCCGGAAATGAGCTTAAACAGTATGAAAATAAGCTTGGGCTGTTGGCTAAATTTATGGATATAACGGCTTCGGCAGATAAAATTGCCGCAGTTATAACCCCCGGGCTAATCATTGACAATGTTAAATACGAAGAAATTTCAAAGCTTTTGGATATTATAAGAAATAAAGCGTAATGATTTGAACACGCTTTTAACGCTTAAAAAACGGATATTACAGTGCACAAACAGAGAGAGGGTGTTACCTTTGGCATTTGACAGTTTATCGGAAAAATTACAGGAAGCATTTAAAAAATTAAGAGGCAAAGGTAAGATTTCAGAGGCCGACTTAAAGGTTGCAATGCGCGAAGTTAAGCTTGCTCTTTTGGAGGCGGATGTTAACTTTAAGGTTGTAAAGGATTTTATTAAATCCGTTTCCGACAAGGCTCTCGGTGCAAATGTGCTTGAAAGTCTTACTCCGGCACAGCAGGTAATAAAAATTGTAAATGAAGAATTAACAGCTCTGATGGGAACAAAATCCGAAAAACTTCAGTTCGGTTCCAGGACTCCCGCCGTTATAATGATGGTCGGTCTTCAGGGCGCAGGTAAAACAACCACAAGTGCAAAAATAGGCGCTATACTTAAAAAACAGGGCAAAAGACCTTTGCTTGCCGCCTGCGACGTATACAGACCCGCCGCAAAGAAACAGCTTCAGGTAGTCGGTTCACAGCTGGAAATTCCCGTTTTTTCCATAGATGAATGCAATGACGCGGTGAAAATCGCAAACGATGCGGTTGACCATGCCAAAAAGCACGGAAACGATGTTGTAATTGTCGATACCGCCGGCAGACTTCATTTGAATGAAGAACTTATGGAGGAACTTTTAAATATAAAACAGAGTGCGGAGCCGACGGAAATACTTCTTGTTCTTGACGCAATGACAGGTCAGGACGCGGTAAACGTTGCTTCGGCTTTTGATGAAAAATTGGATATTACCGGAATCGTGCTCACAAAGCTTGACGGTGATACCAGAGGCGGTGCGGCGCTTTCCGTAAGAGCAGTTACCGGCAAGCCGATAAAGCTTATCGGACAGGGCGAGAAGCTTACCGATCTTGACTGGTTCTATCCGGACAGAATGGCTTCAAGAATACTCGGAATGGGCGATGTGCTCACTCTTATAGATAAAGCGCAGCAGGCATTTGACGAAAAACAGGCGGAAGAACTTGAAAGAAAAATCCGTCAGCAGTCATTTACGCTGGATGATTACTTGGAACAAATGAAGCAGATGAAAAAGCTCGGCTCGTTTTCCGATATACTCGGTATGCTGCCGGGAATTAACAAAAAAGCAATTGACGGGATGTCTTTTGATGAGAGAAAAATTGACAGAATACAGGCCATTATCACGTCTATGACAAAGGCGGAAAGACAGAATCCCGAGATTATAAATTCAAGCCGCAAAAGGCGCATAGCGCTCGGAAGCGGTATGCAGGTTCAGGATGTTAATCAGTTTTTAAAATCGTTTGAACAAATGCAGAAACTTATGAAACAATTTAGCAATCCGAAGAAAATGAAACGCGCTATGGGCGGTTTCGGAAAATTCTTAAGATAGCGATTATATAATAATTGTTTAATATATTTTTGGAGGTGAATTTTAAATGGTAAAAATTCGTTTAAAAAGAATGGGTGCAAAGAAGTCGCCTTTCTACAGAGTAGTTGTTGCAGATTCCAGATATCCGAGAAACGGAAGATTTATCGAGGAAATCGGTACATTCGATCCTAAGACAGACCCGTCTACAATCAATATCGACGCCGAAAAGGCTCAGAAATGGATTGCAAACGGTGCACAGCCTACAGATACCGTTAAGGAACTGCTTAAGATCAGCGGTATTATAAAATAAGCTTCATGGAGGTTCGGTTTATGAAAGAATTATTGGAATACATCGCAAAATCACTGGTTGATTTTCCCGATGATGTCAGTGTAACCGAAATTGAAGGCGAACATTCAACTGTTCTTGAGCTCCGCGTAAATGAAGCGGATATGGGTAAGGTGATTGGCAAGCAGGGCAGAATAGCAAAGTCTATCCGCGCTGTGATGAAATCGGCTGCCGGCAAAGAAAACAAACACGTTTCGGTTGAAATTGTTCAATAAGTTCACCATTGGTATGAGGCTGAATTTTTCAGCCTCATATTCTTTAACGGTTTCAAACATATTACGGGAGAATAAAATATGGATAATTACATTGAGGTCGGTCAGATTGTAAATACACACGGCTTAAAAGGCGAGGTTAAGGTCAATCCCTGGACGGATTTTCCGGAGGTCTTTGAGGCATTTGACTGCGTGTTTAAAAATGACGGAACAAAATATAATATAGATGGAATTAAGTATCAGAAAGGCTGTGTATTGCTGAAACTCAGAGGCATAGACAGTATTGACGATGCCGAAAGAATGAGAAATACCGTTTTGTATGTACAGCGGGAATTGTTTGATTCGCTCCCCGAGGACACCTATCTTGTTGCGGATATAGTAGGTCTTGCGGTGAGGGACGAAAATGTCGAATACGGAACTGTTGCCGATGTAATCACCACAGGCAGCAATGATGTGTACGTTGTAAGGGGAGAAAAATATCCGCAGATTTTAATTCCCGCAATTAAAGATGTGGTAAAGGAAATAAATATAAATGATGGATATATCCTGGTTGATATACCAAAGGGACTTATCGGTTAGGCGGAAAAAATGAAATTTCATATACTTACACTTTTTCCGGAGATGTTTGAGCAGGTGTTGCATTCAAGCATGCTGGGCAGGGCAGAAAAGAAAGAAATTATCGGATTTAATACGGTTAATATCCGTGACTTTGCAGACAATAAGCACAATAGGGTTGACGATTACCCATACGGCGGCGGCAGGGGAATGGTAATGCAGGCTCCGCCGATATATGCCGCATATCAAAGCGTATGCGGACAAAGCGGCAAAAAGCCGCATGTGGTGTATATGTCGCCGAAGGGCAGCGTGCTTAATCAGGCGGCTGCCGTAAGGCTGAGTCATTTTGATGAAATAATCATACTCTGCGGTCACTATGAGGGTGTGGACCAGAGAGTTATTGATGAAATTGTCGATGAGGAAATATCAATAGGAGATTATGTTTTAACCGGCGGCGAAATACCCGCAATGGTTCTTATAGATACCGTGAGCAGGATGATAGAGGGTGTTCTTTCCAATGAGGACAGCTATACCGAAGAATCGCATTACAACGGTCTTTTGGAATATCCGCAGTATACCAGACCGCCCGAGTTTCACGGAGTCAAGGTTCCCGATGTGCTGCTCAGCGGAAATCACGCATTGATTTCAAAATGGCGTTATGAGTCCGCGCTGGAGGAAACGCGCAGAAAGCGCCCCGATATGCTTGCGCGTATCAATAACGATAACGAAAATCAAAATTCTTAAAAAAACACTTGCTTTTTTAAGAAAACTATGGTAGAATAGCAAGGTGTATACGGACGGTCCTCTGCAAATACCCGTTTGGGAACGGGTAGAAGTGCTTTGCACGAACGTCTACGGAGAGAGGAGGATATAAAGATGGATATTATTGAGAGCTTAACAAGCGAACAGTTAAGAACAGACCTTCCTGAGCTTTGCATCGGTGATACCGTAAAGGTTCACGTGCTTATTAAAGAAGGTTCAAGAGAAAGAATCCAGGTGTTTGAAGGAACTATCATTTCCAAGAAACACGGCGGTATTACCGAAACCTTTACTGTAAGAAGAGTTTCCTACGGTGTTGGTGTGGAAAGAACTTTCCCGGTAAATTCTCCTAAGCTTGCCAAGATTGAAGTTGTAAGAAAAGGTAAAGTAAGAAGAGCTAAACTTTATTACCTGCGCGACAGAATCGGTAAAGCAACAAGAGTTAAAGAAAAAATATGATTTCTCTTTTGTAAAGAGGGTTTATCCCTCTTTACAATTAACGCGCACATGCTATGGACAATTCTTTGGCCATAGCTTTTATGCTATTTAGGAACATGGAGGAGTTTTTATGGACGAATTAAACAATGTTGAACAAAGCACCGAAACAGAAACAAATCAGCCGGTTAACTGGAAAAAAGAAACTTTCGACTGGGTTCTTTCTATAGCTGTCGCATTGATTATTGCAATGCTTATAAGACATTTTGTTTTTACCCTTGTAAAAGTAGACGGTCCAAGCATGAATCCTACTTTGACGCATGGAGATACACTTTTTACAACAAGGCTTTTTTATAAACCTGCTGTGGGCGACGTTATTATTTTCCGTCCGCCGAACAGCCCTAAAACTCCGTATGTAAAGAGAATTATCGCTCTTGAAGGACAGACTGTGGATATAGATCCGCTTACGGGAGCTGTAAGTGTAGATTCCAAGGTGTATGACGAACCGTATATAAAAGAGCCTATAGCAAGAATGGGAGATATGCAGTTCCCTTATACCGTGCCGGAAAATTGTGTTTTTGTTTTGGGAGATAACCGAAACAACAGCCATGACAGCCGTGATTCCGATGTAGGAGCAGTTCCTGTGAAAAATATCATAGGCAAGGCACAGTTCAGAATTTTACCGATAAATTCATTCGGTTCAATTTACAAATAATTTATCTTTTGACACTGTTCACGGAGCAGTGTCAAATTTGTGTTTTACGAAAAATATTTTTTGGATTTCAAAGGTGTGAAAATATGAACGAAAACAACGCAAATATAAACTGGTTTCCGGGTCACATGACAAAGACCAGACGCGTTATGGAAAAAACGCAGAAGCTTATAGATATAGTAATTGAGCTTGTTGACGCACGGCTTCCGCTAAGCAGCAGAAATCCGTCAATAGACGAAATTTTCCCTTCGAAGCCGAGAATGCTTGTTTTGAACAAGGCGGATATCGCAGATGACAGACTCAACAAAGAGTGGGAAAGGTATTTCAGAAATAAAGGATTGTATGCAAAATCCGTTTCCTCCACATCCGGCAAATCACTTAATGATGTTTTTGCGGATTGCAGGGAAATTCTTAAAGAAAAAATAGAACGCGATAAGCAACGCGGACTTGTTAACCGTCCTGTTAAGGTTATGGTTGTGGGTATTCCGAATGTCGGCAAATCATCATTTATAAATAAACTTTCCGGCAGAAAAAGCGCAATTACCGGCGACAGACCCGGAGTTACGCGCGGTCAGCAGTGGATAAGGCTCAAAAACGGTTTTGAAATACTGGATACTCCCGGAATCCTCTGGCCCAAATTTGAGGACGAAAGCGTCGGGGAAAAGCTTGCTTTCACAGGGGCTATTAAAGACGAGATACTTGATACCGAGTATATCGCCGTAAAACTTATAAAATTTTTGAGCGAAAACTATCCGCAAAGCCTTGAACAGCGCTACAAAATGCAGGATTTTAACAATCTGGACGGCTATGAGCTTTTGCAGATGATGGGTAAAAAACGCGGATTTGTTGTTTCGGGCGGTGAAATAGATACCGAAAGAGCCGCTAAGATTCTTCTTGATGAATTCAGAGGTGCAAAACTCGGCAAAATTACTTTGGAAAAACCGCAGGATTTTGAATAGAAAAAAGGGAGCGATAAATTTGACGGAAAAAATAAATATGCTTGAATATGAAAATAAGTATTACTCCAAAGGCTGCAAGATTATCGCAGGAGTGGACGAGGCAGGCAGAGGTCCCCTTGCCGGACCGGTGGTCGCTGCGGCAGTCGTATTTGACAAAAATACTTATATACCGGAAATAAATGATTCCAAGAAGCTTTCCGAAAAGAAACGCGAACAGCTTTTTGATATTATAAAAGAAAAAGCGCTGAGCTACAGCATAGCCTTTGTTGACGAAAAGGAAATAGACGAAATAAATATTCTTAACGCTACTTTTAAAGCTTTCAGAAAGGCAGTGGAGGGTTTAAGTGTAACTCCCGATATTACCCTTATTGACGGAAACCGCTGCGGCGAATTTCCAACGCCGGTTGAAACAATAGTAAAGGGCGATTCCAAGAGTATGTCTGTTGCGGCGGCATCAATCCTTGCAAAGGTGTCGAGGGACAGATATATGCTTGAACTTGACAAAAAGTATCCCGAATATAATTTTAAAAAAAATAAAGGCTATCCTACGGCGGAGCATACCGCGGCTATAATCGAGTACGGTCCCAGCCCCGTACACCGCCTGACCTTCAGCAAAGTTAAGGAGTATGTCAGATGAACACGGTGCAGACAGGCAATTACGGCGAAAACCTGGCATGCGAATATCTTTCGGAAAACGGATATACAATATTAAAGAGAAACTACAGGGCTGCAAACGGAGAAATTGATATAATTGCCAAAATCGGCGGAAAACTTTGTTTTGTCGAGGTGAAAACAAGAAAAAACACCGATTACGGTTATCCGGCAGACGCGGTGAATTATCAGAAGCAGCAAAAGATTATACATACTGCAAGGGCATTTATTGCACAGCTTAGTGATTATGAGGAAATCTCCTTTGACGTATGCGAAGTTTATACAGAAAGCAAAAAGATTAATTATATTTCAAATGCATTTTGCTGACGGGGTGGTTTTTCTGAAATATTTTGACTGTCACTGCGATACACTTGTTGAAATGTACCGCAGTAATAACGGATTTTACGGTAACGGCTGCGACTGCGACAGAAGCCTGATTGCAGACGGAGATGAAGCTCACGTTGTATACGCAGTGTTTAACGACGGGAGCTTTCGTAGGGAAGATATGCTAAAAATTATGAAGTATTTTAACAGCCGTCTTTCCGAAATAAAAAACGGCAGAGCGTATCTGTCAATTGAGGGACTCGGCAATCAGCCGGATTTTGACATAAGCGATATTGCGGTTTACAAAAAACTCGGAGTGCGTATGATGTCGCTCACATGGAATAATGATAATCCGCTCTGCGGCGGCATAGAAAACAATTCATACGGACTTACGCCGCTCGGCAGGGCTGTAATAAATGAGATGAAACAGTCGGGCATTGTTGCGGATGTATCGCACAGCTCGGATAAGGGATGCTATGATATTATTGAAACCTTCGGCGGCGGAGTTTGCGCGAGCCATTCAAATTCAAGAACGGTGTGCAAAAACACAAGAAATCTCACCGCTGAACAGTTTAAGATGATAGCTCAAAGCGGCGGTGTTGCCGGGATAAATTTTTACAATCCGTTTCTGTCGGAAAAACCGGCAGATACCGACGACATAGTACGGCACATAGAATATTTTTTGAATATAGGCGGAGAATACAGTATAGGATTCGGCAGCGATTTTGACGGAATGGACCTAAAACCGCGCGGTATAGAAAACTGCGGTTCATTTTCGCTGATATATGACATTCTGTTGGCAAAAAAATATAGCAAATCCTTCATAAATTCGCTGTTTTTTGACAATTTCAGCGAAATATTTAAAAAATATGAATTTTAATTTCAAAAAACTTGCAATTAACAGTGCCGTATGGTAAAATGTACATAATAGATAAATTTGGCTCTCAGCCCTGATATATTAAACGGCAATTGGAGGAATTTAAAATGGAACTGTCAAATAAATTTGAAAGTATCGCTCCGTCACCCACGCTGCTTATTGACTCTAAATTTAAGCAAATGAAAGCAGACGGCATGGACGTGGTGGGCTTCGGCGCCGGCGAACCGGACTTTGATACTCCGCAGAATATTAAAGACGCCGCCATTAAAGCTATTAATGAAGGTAAGACCAAATATACTCCTGCCTCCGGAACACCGTCTTTAAAGAAGGCTGTCTGTGATAAATTTTTAAGAGATAACGGTCTTGTTTACGAGCCGAATCAGATTGTCGTAAGCAACGGTGCTAAACATTCGCTGATTAACGCTTTCGGTGCGATTTTAAATCCGGGTGACGAGGTTATTATTCCGGCTCCTTATTGGGTAAGCTATCCGGAAATGGTAAAATACAATGATGGTATCCCCGTTGTTTTGCATACAAAAGAAGAAAATAATTTCAAAATTTCAGCACAGGATCTGGAAAATGCAATTACCGGAAAAACAAAGGCATTTGTATTAAACAGCCCCTGCAATCCGACGGGTATGGTATATACAAGAGAAGAACTTGAAGCTATTGCACAGGTTGCACAAAAGCATAAAATATACGTTATATCCGATGAGATATATGAGCATCTCGTGTACGACGGCGCAGAGCATGTGAGCATAGCGTCGCTTAATGATGAAATAAAAGATTTGACAATTATTATAAACGGTGTTTCAAAAACATATGCAATGACAGGCTGGAGAATAGGCTACACAGCTTCAAACTCCGAAATTGCAAAGGTTATGGGAAATGTGCAGAGCCATACGACGTCAAACCCGAATACTATCGCTCAGGCTGCGGCAGAAGCTGCGCTAAACGGTCCGAGAGAAGATCTGGAAATGATGAGAAAAGCATTTGACGAGAGAAGAAAATACATGGTTGAGCAGATAAATTCCATAGACGGTGTAAGCTGTCTTATGCCTCACGGAGCATTTTATGTTATGATGAATATAAGCAAACTCATAGGAACACAAATCCGCGGAAAGCTTATTAAAAGCGCCGATGATTTTGCCGAAGTTTTTCTTGATGAAGAACTTGTTGCGGTAGTACCGGGCAACGGATTTGAAGCTCCCGACTTTGTAAGATGGTCATATGCCACAAGCATGGATAATATAAAGGAAGGTATAAAGAGATTGAGAAATCTTTTAAACAACTAAAACATAAAGGTTGTCGCAAGGCAGCCTTTATTTTTGAGAGGAGATAAAAAATGTTTGATAAATACGAAAGTCCGCTTTGTACAAGATATGCAAGCAATGAAATGCAGTTTTTATTTTCGCCCGACAAAAAATTCAAAACCTGGCGCAAGCTGTGGATTGCTCTTGCCGAAGCGGAAAAAGAACTCGGACTTGACATAACCGATGAACAGATTAAAGAACTTAAGGATAATGCAGACAATATAAATTATGATGTCGCAAAAGCAAGGGAAAAAGAAGTGCGCCACGACGTTATGAGCCATGTGTACGCATACGGCAAGCAATGCCCGAAGGCAAAAGGCATAATACACCTCGGGGCTACGAGCTGCTATGTCGGCGATAACACCGATATTATAATTATGACAGAGGCGCTGGAGCTTGTTCGGAAAAAAGTGTTGAATGTAATTTCTCTTTTGTCGGATTTTGCAATGAAATATAAAGACATGCCGACTTTGGGATTTACACATTTCCAGCCGGCTCAGCTTACAACGGTCGGCAAAAGGGCAACTCTCTGGATTCAGGATCTTATGATGGATTACGAGGATATATGCCATCAGCTTTCAAAGGCAAAACTGCTCGGCTCAAAGGGAACAACGGGTACGCAGGCAAGCTTTTTGGAGCTCTTTAACGGCGACCACGAAAAGGTTAAAAAACTGGATTTGCTCATTGCCGAAAAAATGGGATATAAAGATGTATTCAAGGTGTCCGGGCAGACATATTCGAGAAAGCTTGACTCGCAGATGCTCAATGTACTCAGCCTTGTGGCACAGAGCGCGTACAAATTCAGCAATGACATAAGACTTTTGCAGAATTTAAAGGAAATAGAAGAACCGTTTGAAAAAAGTCAGATAGGCTCGTCCGCTATGGCATATAAGAGAAATCCGATGCGCTGTGAAAGAATTTCTTCACTTGCAAGATATGTAATAGTTGATTCGCTG
Source organism: uncultured Clostridia bacterium (assembly GCA_934481345.1). GTDB lineage: Bacteria > Bacillota > Clostridia > UMGS1810 > UMGS1810 > CAKSIN01. The sequence continues at coordinate 3,257 of CAKSPF010000006.1, read as the reverse complement.
AATCCTGCAATTACGGCATCTACGCAATGGTTTGAAAGAACCCTCGATGACAGCGCAAATAAACGTATAGCCGTTGCAGAGGCGTTTTTGGCGGTTGACGCTATACTTAATATTTATATAAATGTAGTAGACGGTCTGGTTGTATACCCGAAGGTTATACAGCAGCATATAGATAACGAACTGCCGTTTATGGCAACGGAAAATATTATGATGAACGAAGTTAAAAAGGGCGGCGACAGACAGGAGCTTCACGAAAGAATCAGAGTCCATTCAATGGAGGCAGGCAAGACGGTAAAAGTCGATGGCAAGAAAAACGACCTTATCGAAAGAATAGCTGCCGATCCGAGCTTCAGCGCAGATGCCGAGGAGCTTAAAGGTGTGCTTAAAAGTGAAAACTATGTGGGAAGAGCACCGCAGCAAACGCAGGAATATATAGAGAATTTTGTAAGACCGATTCTTGATGAAAACAGAGATATTCTCGGATATAAGTCAGAGCTTTCTGTATAACGGAGATTTTTATGGTCAGGTTTTTGATAGTGCGCCATGCACAGAGTCTCGGAAATGCCGGCGGCATTTTTGTGGGGCAAAACGATATAGATTTGTCACCGCTCGGACACAGTCAGGCTGAAATAACGGGTAAATATCTTGCGGATAAAAATATAGACGTTATATATTCAAGCGATTTAAAGCGCGCATACCATACGGCAGAGCACATAGCAGACCGCTGCGGCGCAGAGCTGATACGCACCGAAAAGCTTCGGGAAATAAATGCCGGATTGTGGCAGGGAAAAACATTTGATTACCTGGAAAAAAACTTCAAAAACTACAGCGTGTGGCTCGAAAATATAGGACTTGCGGTTTGCGACGGCGGCGAATCGGTAAAACAGCTTCAGATGCGTATAAGCCGGGAGCTTGCAAAAATAGCTGCGGAAAATGACGGAGAGACCGTGTGTATAGTAACTCATGCAACGCCGATAAGAGTGATGGAATGTCTTTGGCGCTCGCTGCCGATTGAGAAAGCGGCTTTGGTTCCTTGGGTTTCCAATTGTTCGGTAACCTCGGTTATTTACGGCTCGGAAAGGCAAGAACTTGAATATTCGGGATTTGACAGGCATTTGGACGAATATAAAAGCAGTTTTCCGCCAAATGTGTGAAAAAGCCGTTGCAAAAATATATTTTTAATAGTATAATATATTTAAGCAGATGTGTCAGTATCCGAACACGCTCAAACGGTAAAAAATCAGCTTTTTCTTCGTTGGCGGTCTTGAAATACGCCGGTATTCCTGCGACCTTTCGCCTTGAAAAATCAAGATTTTTTATCCGTTTAGAGTCAAAGATTTTTTGCTTTGGATTTTTGGGTCAATGCAAGGCAAAAACGGAGCTAATGCTTGACGCATTTGCGAGTATTTTAACACAGCAGTGGCGTAAAAATCCGTGCAAAAAACGAGTTCGGATATTGACGCACCTGCTTATGCAATCGGGACTCGAACCCGATGTGGTTTAAAAATGGAAATTTCGCATAATACAGCAGAAAATTCTGCAAATATACAACCTGCTGTACTGTTTCGGAGGTTAATATGGACAAGGTTAATATACTCGGTGTTCGGGTTGACAAATATACAATAGAAGAAGCGGCAGATAAGATAATAGACTATATGCAAAACGGCAAAAGGCGCAAATGTGTTTATACGCCGAATTCTGAGATAATAATGATGGCATATAAGGACAAAAGCTTTTGCGATGTCTTAAACAGGGCAGATATTCTTTCGGCTGACGGCATAGGCGTTGTATATGCATCGAAAATCTTGAGAAATCCCATAAAGTCGCGCGCGGCGGGATTTGATATTGCATGTGCTTCGCTTGAAAAGATGGCAAAGCTCAATATGAGCGTATATCTTTTCGGAGCAAAGCCGGGAGTTGCGGCAGCCGCCGGAGAAAAAATTGAAAAAGTATATCCGGGAGTTAAAATTGCAGGAATTGCAGACGGATATTTCGATGAAGAAAAAGAAAAAAAGATTATAGAAGATATAAATGAAAAAAAGCCCGACATGCTCTTTGTGTGCCTTGGAGCACCAAAACAGGAACTGTGGATAAACAAGCATAAAGACGAGCTTGATTTCGGTGTTTGCATGGGAATCGGCGGTACTTTGGACGTATTTGCCGGAACAGCAAAAAGAGCGCCGATGTTTTTCCAAAAGCTTGGCATAGAGTGGCTGTACAGACTTATAAAAACACCGAGCAGAATCGGTCGGATGATGGTTTTGCCTGTTTTTGGCTTCACTGTATTGTTTAAGGGTAAAAAATACGCACAGGAGTGATACTGATGAATGTTGAATTACTTCAATATAATCCGGACTGCGAAAAAATAATTGCAGCGGCGGCAAAGCTGTGTTACTCATCGTCAAAAATCGACGGCATTTTGAACGGTCTCGACGAGGAAAAAACAAGAAGCTTTATAGAACGGTTAATGAGCATGGGTCATGAAAGCCCAATTGAACATATAATTTTCACCTTTGGTATAGAGGGTGTTTCAAGGAGCCTGCTTGCACAGTTTACAAGACACCGTATCGCAAGCTATAGTGTTAAATCTCAGCGGTATGTAAACGAAGCAAAATTTGAGTATATAACTCCGCCGGAGATTTCCGCAAACCGTGAGGCAAAAGAGCTTTTTGAAGCTGCAATGGCAGATGATGTGGAAAAATACAATGCAATCGCGGACATTTTGTTCAAAAAACACTATGATACTATGATTGCGGAAGGCAAGGACGAAAAAACAGCGAAAAGACTTGCCGAAAAGAAAGCAATTGAGGACGCAAGATATGTCTTGCCGAACGCGTGTGAAACTAAGATAATTGCTACGTTTAACGCAAGAAGTCTTTTGAACTTTTTTAATGAACGCTGCTGCGAAAGAGCACAGTGGGAAATAAGGGACATGGCATGTACAATGCTTAAACTTGTAAAAGAGGTTGCTCCGACAATATTCAAGTTTTCCGGTCCGCCGTGTGTTTCCGGCGCTTGCCCGGAGGGCAAAATGAGTTGCGGAAGAGCGGCTGAGAAAAGAAAGATTTTTTTGAATAAATGACGAAAATAAGAGTGCGGCGCTTTCCGCACCGCACTTTTAATATTATGCGCTTGTAGCTCAGCGGATAGAGCACCGGCCTCCGACGCCGGGTTGCCGTAGGTTCGATTCCTATCAAGCGCGCCACGAAAGCCGAACCAAAAAGATATAATGTCAATTTGGTCAGCAACAGAGAGGG
>CAKSPF010000005.1 GCA_934481345.1 uncultured Clostridia bacterium | reverse complement strand
TTTGCCGAAAAATGACACCTTTAATCCGACAAACTGCAGAAATAACGAGCCTGTTGTACTTACATTGGACGAATATGAGGTTATTCGTTTGGTGGATTTGGAAGAAAAAACACATGAACAATGTGCCGTACAAATGGATGTATCCCGTTCAACCGTACAGGAAATTTACGAAAGTGCAAGGCGAAAGCTGGCAGCCTGTCTGGTTTACGGGCGAAAAATAGTTATTTCCGGCGGGAATTACCGTATTTGTGCCGGCAAAGAGCATGAAAGCTGCGGCAGCTGTTGCCGACAAAGTTTCGGTACAAGTAAAAATGTGTGCAAAACCGCACAAAAAGGAGATCATATCATGAAAATTGCAGTAACTTATGAGGACAGACAGATTTTTCAGCATTTCGGACATACCGAAAAATTTAAGATTTATGAAATCAAGGAAGGGAAAATTGAAAACACACAGGTTGTTGACACTAACGGCAGCGGACATGGTGCTTTGGCAAGCTTTTTGATGAAAAATGGTGTCGATACGCTGATTTGCGGCGGTATTGGCGGAGGAGCGCAGACGGCGCTCTCGGAAGCCGGAATTAAACTTTACGGCGGAGTTTGCGGAAATGCTGACGATGCGGTCAAAGCGCTCCTTGACGGAAATCTCGGATATAACCCGAATGTTCATTGCAGCCACCACGATCACGAACACGGCGGCGGTCATTCCTGCGGTGATCACGGATGCGGTAATCACAAATGTCACGAATAACAGACTTAACCGAAAAGCTGCCGTTTTGGGACAAACTATCGAAAGAAGAACGAGAATATGTAAATAGCGTATCGTTTCTTCGACGGTTTGAAAAAGACGGTTTTATTCACGGTTCAGGAAACGACTGTCTTGGTATGTTCTTGGTCATTTCGGGCGAAATCCGTACATATCTGCTTTCCGAGGAAGGCAGAGAGATTACATTGTTTCGGCTATATCCGAATGATATTTGTGTGCTTTCGGCATCCTGCGTAATCAGCCAGATAACATTTGACACCTTTATGACGGCAAAACAAGAAACCGAGGTTCTCATTGTTCCTGCTAATGCGATTGCGCTGTTGAAAGAAAGGAATATAAATGTAAAATGCTTTTTGTATGAGCTTGCGGTAAAACGTTTTTCCGATGTAATGTGGTCTATGCAGCAGATTATGTTTAAGAGCCTTGACAAACGTTTGGCAGAATTTCTTGTTTCAGAATCGGAACGCACAGGCAGTAACACGCTCCGAATAACCCACGAGCAAATCGCACAGAATATAAGTTCCGCAAGAGAGGCGGCAACTCGTATGCTTAAATCTTTTTCGGAAGACGGCTTGGTCGAATTAAACCGAGGTACAATTATAATAAATGACTTATCATCATTAAAAGATATATTGCAATAAAAAAATCCGGCATTTGAAAGTTTGCCGGATTTTTTTGTTTTTGTGTGACTTAGTCACAGAACCTCTCAAAACTTTATGGTAAAATAAACACATAAGAACGGAGGCGATTGCAATGAAAATAACAGTGAATCAAGATGAAGCTGTTGTAAAAACAGTCAGGGAAGGGCTTAAACGCACAGGCGGATACTGCCCGTGCAGATTGGAGCAAACCGAGGATACAAAATGTATGTGCAAAGAGTTCAAAGAGCAAATTGCAGATCCTAATTTTGAGGGATTTTGCCATTGTATGCTTTATTATAAGTCAATCTGAAAGGAGTCTTTAAAAATGAGTGAGGTAATAATCAACAAATCAAATTTTGAAAACGAAGTAATAAATGCGGACAAGCCTGTTTTGCTGGATTTCTACGCCGACTGGTGCGGACCGTGCAAAATGCTTTCTCCCGTTTTAGGAGAAATTGCGGACGAATATGCGGATGTGATTAGGGTGGCAAAGGTTAATGTTGATGATGAACCTGAGCTTGCAATGAAATTCAAAGTTTCATCGATTCCGATGCTTGTGCTTTTCAAAAACGGCAGGATTGTTTCAACTTCTGTAGGCTACCGTCCAAAGGACGAAATCTTAAACGAATTGAAACTGTATAAGAATCAGGGGTGATGAATATGAAGAAACAATTAAAAATAATAATTGAAAACTGTCCGCAAAACCATAGCTGCCCGGCAGTGAAGGTTTGTCCTGTTGGTGCGCTTGACCAGAAAGGTTTCAACGCTCCGACTATCAATTACGATAAATGCATTGGCTGCGGTAAATGCGCAAGGTTTTGCCCGAAAAAAGCATTGGTGATGTAACGGTATCCGTTATCATAAAATAATCCGCTCCACATTGTGCAGGGCGGATTGTTTGATTTAGGCAACTGTGTAAGTTTTAACATCCGATTCGGCATCCCAAAAGAGTTTCAGACTGACAAAAACATCATTTGAAAAAGAATTCATTAAAAACGGTATGATAGACAGAAAATCATACGATGAAATTCCTCCCCGTGTGGAATACTCTCTGACAGAAAAAGGTATTTCTGTTATTCCGATTTTACAAAGTATTTGTCATTGGGTGGGTGCTTTTCACAAAGAAACTTCAGATACTTTGATGATACAGTGCAAAAAATGTGATTACAGATAAGGTAATACAGTGAACAAATCATACCTTTGACACGAAAAGTCCAACTGTTGACACGAAAGGGTAAACAATTGACACGAAAGGTCGGGGTCAAAATTTACGGTTTCATTTTTTATTGAAACGGATAATTTCAGGCGATTTCAGTATAAAAAATGTGCTGCCGATAATGAGAAATCATTAACGCATAGCAGCACTTTTACACGATGTATTCCGAAGACCGCACAGGCAAAAGGTTTATTTGAAACCGAAATATAAAGCAAAAACCTCAAGGTTTCTATCAACCTTGAGGTTCTTATTTGGTGCACCGAGTGATGTTAAATCCGAACCGAGGGCAGAGTTTTCTATTTCCTCGAATGTAATAGTTTCTGTGCCCTCTTTATAGTTACAGTCAATAATTATTTTGTCATCATACAGATATATTGAATTTACAAAGCTGTTTACAAGCCGTCTGCGATGGTCTAATCTTTTGGGATTGAGCTTTCTGAATTTATATATCCAAAACAGAATTTGCTCTTTTGTCAGCTTTGGCTTGCTCATTTCTTCTTTTATGATTTGCACTGATAATTCACTTTTTTCTCGTTCAAGCGATTCAAGCCTTTCTTTTGTAGACGGAGTAAAAATCCCTTGCTGAATTGCATTTAGCATATTATCAATATTTTTCTGAACTTCGGCAAACTGTTTTTGAAGTATGGGCAATGATGTATTCTCTTTGTTAAGGTGTTCAAGCAAGGCATCAGCCAATCTATCCATTAACTCATCGTCAAAGATTATTTTCATAATGTGTGATATGACAAGTTCTTCAATCCATTCCTTGCGAACTGTCTTTTTGTCACACCCTCTGTGATATTTTACACTGACGCATTTGTAGTAACGATGAACAATTCCGGTGTGACTTGTTCCGCTTTCGCCCGCCATAAGACACTTACATTTTCCGCAAAACAGTTTTGTTGTAAGTATGTATTCATCTTCCGCCTTATGCTTTGCCGGAGCCTTTTTGTTTGATTTCATCATATCCTGCACCCTTTCAAATAAATCCTCCGGCACGATTGCCGGGATTCCGTTCGGTGTTACAAAATTACTGTATCGGTATTCTCCGATATATTTTCTGTTATGAAGCATTCTTGTTACTGTATTTAGCGTTATAGGCGTATTTTTCTTTGTGCGAATACCTTTTAGATTTAATTCATCAGTTATTTCCTGCATAGTGGAGCCTTCGGCGTAATGCTTAAATGCCTCCAAAACTGCCGGTGCAGTAAGCGGATCAATCACAAAACATTGGTTTTTGTCTGTTGAATATCCTATCGGCAAAGTGCCGCCATTATATTTACACTTTAATGCGTTTTCGGTAAGTCCTCGAGTAACCTTTTCCGACAGTTCCGCCGAATAGTATTCTGCCATACCCTCAAGCAAAGATTCAAGTAAAATGCCCTCGGAGTTTTGGGATATTTTTTCTGTTGCAGATATAACCTTAACACCGTTTTTCTGCAACACCGATTTATAATGTGCTGAATCGTAACGATTTCGGGCGAATCTGTCTAACTTCCAAACTATGACCAATTCAAACATACCGCTTGCACTATCTTTAATCATCCTTTGAAAATCAGGGCGATTACCGGTTTTTGCCGACAATGCTCTGTCTATGTAGGTATCGACAATTATCATATCGTTCGATTCTGCAAATGCCTGACATTCACGAAGCTGACCTTCGATAGATTCTTCACGTTGATTATCTGATGAATATCTTGCATATATTACCGCATTCATAAAATTCACTTCCTTTTGTTGATATATGTTGATTATAGCATTTATATAGAAATAAGCCGATTGTGTGGCAATACAGGCACAAGGGAAAAATTTCTCCCTTGTGCCATTAAGGTTGTTTTTCTTCTTTATCACTAAGTTGTATTTTCCATTGTTCAAATTCTTTTTGCCCGTTTTCGCTCTCATAAAAAGCGATAAGGTCTGGCAGCAAACAGCGAGCAAGTGCATCAATCTCGTGCTGTGGAATTTGATTTACATTGCTCTTGTCACTCACTGTTTCAGACTCCCTTCATTAGTATTTCAAAATAAAATTATCGTTCGGGTTCATCACGATGTTTGCGTTTGTAATGTGCTTCGCATAATTTGATGATTACCTCCTCAATTTGTGTGTTGCTATAACTTTTGGGAAAGAATTTTCGCACACGCTCTGTCGGAATTTTAATTCGTTCCTTTTGATTTGCTTTTTCCTCTGACATAATTTTAAGGATTTTATCGTCGGTGAGTTCCCTGCCTGACTTAACTTTTTCATACGCACTGCTTGAGATAATGACGGAGTGCAATCCTCGCTTTCAATAGCTTCAATCAAATCCTGCTGTTCAATATCGTTGAGATATGAAAGCTCAACCGCCGGTGTAAATGCAATTCGTCCCTCGTCAACATATTCCAAGAGTTTGGGCAAAAGTTTAGTCAAGCGTATATACCTATGTATCTGATTGCGACTTTCGCCACTTTTCTCTGCAATAACGTCATAAGTATTTAACCTTTTCCCAACTTGGGAAGAAGTCAAATCTGTACGCTCGCCCTGCCGATTCATAGCCTCAACCTTCATTTTATATGCAAATGCCTTTTCGCTAGGAAGGAGATGTTCACGGTGCAAATTACTGTCTACCAGCACAATAGTTGCTTTATCTCTATCCAATTCAGTAACAAACGCCGGCACTTCTGTAAGCCCTGCCCGTTTGCCTGCAAATAATCTGCGATGCCCTGAAATTATTTCGTACTCGCCGTTATCAATAGGTCTTACAATAAGCGGTGATAATATTCCGTTTTCTTTTATGCTTTGAGTTAATTGCTCCATTTCCTCATTCTCCTCAACTCTGTATGGGTGGTTTTCAAAACTCTTTAATTTATCAATCGGTATAATTTCGGGATTTTTCATTATCGTTGAGCCTCCTTGCTGCGTTTTTTAGCTTCGACCTCCTGACGGATTTCCTCGGGAACCTTTGAATAAAGTCTCTGTAAAGCTTCAACCTGATTTCTCAGCTTAATTAGCTCAAATAAGCGGCTATCTGCCTTATCGGATTCAGCGTTATAGGCTTCACGCAAAGCCTTGTTGTCTTTTTGCTCTGCCTGCAGGGACTTAGAAAGCATATTTACTTTTGTTTCAAAGGTTTCCGCCATAGGAACCCAGTTTTCAATCATCTTGATTGCTTTTTTGGTATTCTTTGAAGCATTGGCGAAATTAGTGTTTTTTAATACTTCCTCAATCTCCGATTGCATTTTCTCAAGTTTTGCGGCTGATTTGAATATGTAGCTCGGGATATGTTTTCTTTGGGTAAGTGTTGCCGAGGTTCCTCGCTCTATATCAGGATAGAATGTGAGCATATATTCGTGAAACTCATCTTGCCATTTGGATAGTTTTGCACGGTTGCCGAGTATTTCTTTTGCTGTAAGTCTGTTGTCCTCTGTTAAGGGGACAAAACATAAGTGCATATGCGGTGTCTTTTCATCAAGATGAATTACCGCCGAAAAAAACATTTCCGGTCTGATTTTACTTTTCATGAAATCAACTGCTCTTTGGAAATATTCAACCGTTTTTTCGTGTGTCATATTTTTGAAAAACTCGGGACTTGCGGTAATCAAAGTGTCTACAAACCTTGTGCTGTCTTTACGAATACGGCATCCCGACTCTTTAATTCTCCTGTCAACCTCCGCTTTGTATCTCATCTGCGGTGTGATAAGATGAATATTGTTTTTACTCTTTGAAGTGTCAATATCGGGATTGCTTTTGTATTCCTCCTTTGTACGCTCGTGGTGTGCTTCTATCCTTGCAGCAGGATTGCCTTTTTGTTTTGAAAATCTTAAAACTACATAAGCCATTATTATTTATCCTCCATTCCGAATAGTCTCTTTGCCGTCGACATTTTTGTTGTGGCTTCTTGTTTTCTGAAATTTACCCCGATAAATTTTACGGGAACACACATTCCCAACACTCAATCATAAATTCGTTTGTGCTGAACATCTGTGGGGTAATTCAGTTCTTCTAATGTCAAATTTGTTGTTATGATAAGAGGTCTGCCGCTTTTATAGCGTGTATCTATAATGTTATATACCTGTTCCAAAGCATATCCCGTACCTCTTTCAATGCCCAAATCGTCTATGATTAGAAGATTGTTATCGTTAAGCCTGTCAAGATATTTGTTCTTGTCACTCTCGGAAAACAAATCATTGAGAATGGAGGAGAAGTTTGTCATTCTGACGGATACATTCTGTTCTATTAAGGCATTTGCGATGCAAGCTGCAAAGAAGGTTTTGCCAGTTCCCACATCTCCCCAAAGCAGCAACCCCACATTGTTTTGCAGAACCTCCGACCACTTGGTAACATAATCTCTTGCAACCTTCATAACGGGATTTGCACCATTATCCTTATCAAAAGTCCAACCATACAAAGCACCATCTTCAAAACATAGAGATTTCAGCATATTTACCCGTTGAACCCGTTCAAATTCATTTGATGTCATAAGCTTTCACCTTCCTTGCAAGAATAGTTTGAAGTTTTAATGTCTTTACTTAACCAACTGAGGATTGTTGCATAATGATTATTGTAATGCTTACCCGAGGTCTCCATATATTCAGATAATCTTTCGATGTACTTATCTGTATATACCGGATATTCGTTTTTTAGAGATTCATATTCCGAGGGAGTGAGCGATACATTTCTGTATCGCCCGTATAACTCTCTATCTGAATCTGTTTCTGTCTTTATATCTTTTTCTGTCTCTATCTCTGGCGGAGGATTGTCTGACAAAGTTCGGACATTTGGCAGACATTTATCCGCTGTTTGTCCTTTAAGTGCCTTAATCTTTGCCCGTGCAAGTCTTTTTCGGTCAGCTTCGGTTGATGTTTTACCGACCATTCCCTCAATTTCCAACATATAATAGGAATTGTCAGGCAACTGTTCAACCAATCCCAACTGCATAAATATTTGCAGCGCCTTTTCGACAGTGCCGACATCATATCTTGTAATTGTTGCAAGCATCGCCGGAGTCATTACAATTTCTTCATTCAGCATAAGATGTCCGTTGTTTTCCAATGAAGCGGTAAGAAGTTTTAGTAATATAAGACAGTAGACAGCTCCGTTTTGCATACTCTCCAAAAGAATAATATCTTTCCGGTTGAAAAAGTCTGCACGGAGTCTCATATAGTAATATTTTTGATTTTCAGCCATTGTTTGTGCCTCCTTAAATCGTAGTTTTCAAAACAGATGTGCACCTCTGTTGTAATTCGATTAAATCACAAACAACTTGACTTGTAAAGGGGTTTGGTGTATACTTTAGATAATGATATAAATGTAAAAATATAATTCACATAAAAAGAAGGTGTTACACTTGAAAAAGAAAATGGAACTCCCGAACATACCAATGCTCAAAAAGCCCGTAATAGCTATAAATATAGATTTTAAGAAGAAAAAAGAGCATCTTGTAATCGGTGATTTTGACAATGTAAATGCGTTTATCCGAGGTCAAAAAAACATTCCGATAATTTTTGAAAAAATTCGTCCTCTCGGCTCATTTTTGCTTGACATTATTACCGAGTCTGAATACTTCTCTGATATAAAAGCGAATTTTTATGAAATTTCCAAAGAAAAATATGCCGAAAACCTGCGTGTGGTTGAAGGTTTATATGAAACAGAAAATCCTGTTTTGAAATTTATCGCTTTGTCGTTATGGGATGAATATAGCCGGATTCTAAAAGCAGGCAAAGAAAAAGACGGGGCTTACCCCGCCTTGGAAAGGTTGGAGGATTTAACCCTCCCGTTCAGATATAATCTGATGAATAATGTGTTGACTTGGCAGAAACATAAGCCTTTTAATCCGCTTATGGATATGCCTACCGAATATTACAAGTACCCTGCATTGACTTTGGTAATTCCACAAACAAAAGGAACTACGGAATATATAGCATCAGATTTTACATTATTTCCGCTTATTGTACATTATCTAAAAACCATATATGAGAAAAAGAAATTTTTCAGCTATTGCAAAGTTTGCGGCAAACTGTTTCTTGCACCCGATAACAATAAGACCTTTATCTGTTCGGATAAGTGCAAGGCAAAACAACAAAAGATGAACAAGAAAAAGTATGATGATGCCCATAAAGGCGATTCTACGGAAAAACTCCATAAATCAGAATATCAGTATTGGTTCAATCGTCTTTCCAAAGCAAAGAGAAAAAATCATATTGCGGCTATTTCCGACATAGAACAGGCTTTTGTAAAATTCAAAGAAGTTTCAAAAATAAAGAAAAAGCAAGTGAATAACGGCTTGCTTTCATATGAAATGTATTACGGCTGGTGTCTTGAACAAAGAGGCGTTATTGATGATATTATGATGAAGCACGGTCTGTTCGATAGGGGCTGATCTTTGAAGCAGAATACACCATTGCCGACTCTACAAATTACTGCAGGGCTGACCGTCTGCCAACTCCGGCGGCAGACGACCAACCCTTTGTAATTTCACCGTCTGTTAAAATATATCGCTCAAATACGGCGAGCAATATATTTTAACACCCACCCCGTCGGCAAAGGTGTAACACACTACACTTTGCACGCAAAGAAGTGTGCCAAACTTTCCCTTTGGAATCCCTCAAAAAAGAGTATGTATCTGCAATTACAGCGCAGATACATACTCTTTTTTCCAATCATCACAGAGGCATCGAGCCTCGTGATGATTGCATAGTAAATTGGTGTAGGACACAAATTTACTATGATTCTTTATCCTCAAATAATAATTTGGGGATAAAGAAAAAAACAACTTCTAATACCGATAAATTTATAATCACCATAAAAAATTGTTTATTTTTATTAAGCTATTAATCTTCAGTAAATGAAAGAAAATTTTTTCGACATATGTTGGTTACAAGATTTAGATTGTCATCCAAAACAGCTCGACAAATTTTAATCCTCATTCCGTTTTCGATACAATCTTTTAACAATGCTCCATATTCGCTCCGACTATCAACTACACATTTCTTTACAAATGGGGTGAAAAGCACGAAGTAATATTCCGCATTATATCCCTCTGTTAGAAGATTTTTTATTTGTCTAAGTTGCATCATAGCTCTTTGCGATTTTATATTTGGTAGCAATATTGTGGCTTTATCAGAAATAATACTTTTCACTTCTATGATCTTGTTTTTTTGCTTCAGATAAAAGTCACACTTGTAATTTTCCACTACCTTCTCTACAAGAATTTCCTGATGTTTTGCCATCAAAATGTTTTTTACAACTCTGTTGGCAAATCCAGAATTTATTATAACATATTCACCTTTAACTTTTAATGCAAATAAAGAATACGGAGATGCATTTTTTTGATAAGTATTATTTGTTATCAAGGCATCTGAGCATTCAAGGTCTAACAGATTTCTAAGTTTACATGTGCTAGGGACATAGCATTTCGTCATTATATTATTTAGACTTATAGTACATGAAAATCTTGTTTTATCTTCCGCAATAAATTGAGCTTTAGTCAGTTTTTTTATCATATGCATATTTTATTATCCTTTCTGAGCTTGCTTATACATTATATCAAATTTATATATAGAATTCAAGAGTTAGTATCCAAAAACAACCGACAGGTAGGACTTTTTTTCTCTTTTTTCAAAAATCTATTGCAAACTATCGTTTAATATGCTATAATATAGTTAAACTTATATATCATGAGAGCGAGGTAATTGCTTTGGCTGTATCTTACAATAAACTCTGGAAACTGCTTATTGATAAAAATATGAAAAAAATGGATCTTAAAGAAGCTGCAGGAATAGGTTCTACAACATTATCCAAACTTGGCAAGAATCAGCCAGTGTCGATGGAAGTGATTATGAAACTATGCGGTGTATTAGGTTGCAATGTTGGCGACATTATGGATGTCATAGAAAAACAATAGAAGGGAGACTGTTATTATGAGTTTAGCTCAAAATGCATATATAGATGCTTCAAATGTTTATGAAAGCTCACTTGAGAACAACTACAAAAAAGATAATGGTATCTTTTATACAGATCTCTCTCTTGCTGAGAAAATGTTATGTGAGTTGAAATTACCTAAGGATGTTGCGATCATGGATCCTTGTTGCGGTTCGGGTGTTTTTCTCTATGCAGCAAAAAAACACGGTTACATGAAACTTTGTGGAATAGACCAAGATAAAAATGCAATTAAATTTTGTTTAAATAATATCAATAACGTTTCTTTTAATACCTACGATTCCATTAGTAGTAGCGGTGAAGATTTATTAAAGACACTTGAACTTACAAAACCTGATGTAATTATTGGCAACCCACCCTATGTACCTTTGTCAGGAGACGTTGAATTAAACTGTGATTACCTTTTCAAACGCAGAGTGTCTGATTCTGGAAACAATTTGTTTGTAGCAGCTCTAATGCGAGCTTTTGAAATCGTAAAAGAAAACGGCATTGTATCTTACATAATTCCCAAAAATTTCTTACATGTAGCAGGATACAGTTTGCTGAGAAGAACGCTTCTTGAAGAAAAGACAATCCTTTCAATTATAGATATTGGTGCCTATTTCAAGAATGTGCGCGGAGAACAAATCATCATTACCGTTAAAAAATGCGTAGCCGATAAAAAACATAAGATTAAATTGAAGAAATTATCAAGCAATCGTTTTGTAACTATGTGTAGTATTCCTCAGTCGTTTTATAAAGATGAAATACTGATTTTTAACTGCGCAGAAGATTATTCAACATATAAAAAATTAATTTCTTCATATCAAACATTATCTGATTTATGTAATGGTTATGTTGGTAGAGGAAAATCAACTTCTAAAGAAGCGATTGCAGGAAAAGAAATACGTAAGTTTGGATATAAAAACCATATTGTTCCCATGAAAGGAAACAAAGTTTTTATTCAAAATATTTACAGTGCGGAAGCGGGTATAATAGCTGCGTTTGGCGGAGATATGGAAGCAACACAGACAGTTACTGTATTTACAGATGGTGACGAAAAAATGTGCCGTTATATATTAGGTATACTTCATTCTCGGTTGTGTAATCTTTTCTTATACAAATACTGTTATAATTATTCCAAACTTACAATGCACACTGATGCAAAATACTTAAAGAAAATACCGCTCCCATCAACCAACCAACAAACTGTGTATTTCGATTCCATACTTAGTTTGGTTAGTAGATTGGAAAACAATGATTATATGAGCCAAGGATGGTTTGATTGTTTAGAAGAATTAAATCAGGTTGTATACAAGGCATATGGCATTAATAAAAAAGAATCTGATTATATTGATTGTGAAGTAAAAAGAATTCAATCTAAGAGGTGGATTTCAGATGGACAACTCTAAAAAGTGTAATGATCTCACTGGAAAAGAGTGGCTTCAAAACTCTTTTAGCATTTGGCGAGATTTATCAAAAACAAAAGAAGAAAAAGATTTTAAACACCCCGCATCTTATCCTGTATCGTTATGTGAAAAACTAATACGAACATTTTCAAGGGCAAACTCGTGCGTATTAGATCCATTTAACGGAATTGGTTCTACAACTGTGGCTGCTCAAAATCTTGGATGTAATGCCACAGGAATTGATTTATCCGAAGATTTTTGCAATATAGCAAGACAACGTGTAGGTGTGGATGATAAAATTGAAATTATCAATGGCGATAGCTTTGAAATATTAAAAAGGCTTCCCGAAAATCACTTTGATATTTGCGTTACATCGCCACCGTATTGGGACATTCTCAATATGAAACGTAGCGCTGATCAAAAAGATGCTGTGAACTATTCAGATAAAGCGAATGACGTTGGAAATATAGCTAACTATAACGAATTTATTGATACATTATCAACGCTTTTCTCTTCGGTTAATAGAGTTTTAAAAAAAGGTGGTTATTGTATCGTAAATGTTATGGATATTCGTAAAAAAAGCAACTTTTATCCATTGCACAGTGACTTGGCTACAGCATTACAAAAAGTCGGGTTTATTTTTGACGATTTAATTATATGGGATAGACAGTCAGACTACAACAATATGCGTCCGCTCGGATATCCGTATAGATTTCGTATAAATAAAGTGCACGAATATTTATTAATTTTTATAAAGGAGTAATTACCATGCCATTATTAGGCCCCAGAGCGCTTGACATAGAAGTTAATACGGCAGATTTTTGCTTGATTTTGGGGTATTTATGCAGTCCAGGAAGAATTGGAATCATTGAAGCACAGATTCCAGAAGAAAAAGCATTTATGTTCGAAAGAGAATTTCCCAATGAAGAATATTATCCTATAACCCAAGGTGAAACAACTGGCGGATATTCAATGAAACGGAGTCATCAACTTCGTATTTATTTTAATAATATAAATAATTGTCCCGCTGTTCTTCGTCCCTTTTTAGGAGAGGGAAATACCAGTTATGTAAAAAGAATCAATAAGGGGAAGTTTGTCGAGAAAATTGTTAGAGATTATTGTTTTCATTTTGGTGAATATCAAGATGTGACAGCGATACGTGCAGCCGTATCTCGCTTACACCCTGCAAATGTTGCAGATTTTGATAGTGGGTATAATTTATAAATGGAGGATTTTATGGTAGAAAAAATTTTAGATTTTTTAAATGATATTAAGAGTGATGGCAAAGACTTTTTCATCGAAGCTGAAGCTAAACCGGTAATAATGACAACTTTTATAAATGAATACAATAGAACACACGCTCCTTCTATTACAGTTAATAGCGATGGAATAATTGTTTTACAAGATAACGCTAATAAATGGTCTCTCGAATTAAGACTTTATGTCTCTGTTGCTCCACCTGATGACATTGCACATCTGTTTGGAAGAAACAGAGTATATAAGACTGATTATCCATATCGTCTTAACAATAATAAACTTATTCGAGAACTATTTGATAGAGGGTGCAGAATTGGAATAAATTAAAAAGGTTGTGATTATATGAACAGAGAAATGTCTTACCTCTTAGGTATGATTTGTGGCAATGGAGAAATAAAACGCGGAGCTATAGAAACAACTATCTCTATTGAAATTCCGCACAAAAAATTAGCAACAGAAAACAATAACGATGTTAGAATATATGTGCGTGCAAGTATAACCGATATTCGTACTGTTTTAGAACCTCTTATTGGTACAGGTTTAAACTTTACTCAGCAGGATAATTATTCAATCATTTCTTTTACCAAAAGAAATGACGAATATATGATGAGAGAAATTTTGCGCTATACTGGAAACGCCGTATCTCATGAAAATATAAGGATTGACGAAGAAATTTTTGCATTCACTCGTGATGAAAAGATTTCATTTTTACAAGGGTTCGCTGATGTAACTGGTTACATTCGCAGAAGTAACTACTTCTTTAAAACATATATGCATCGCGTTTACTTAGAGGTGCCGCATAATTGGCATTTAGTAAGTGATGTTTGCCAATTGCTTAAAGATGTTAACATTCCCGTTCAGGCGATAGATTGGGCCCACCCAAATATGCGGGATGGAAATCTTGTTAAATATAATGAAGGCAAACCTGATTTTTGGAAAAAGGAACATCAAATAAAAATATGGGCAAACGAATTTTTGCCCATAGGCTTTGCTGTTCTGCATAAAAGAGAAGCTCTCACTCAATTTGCAATCGAATTAGTTGATGGCATTAAATCAGAAGGGAAAAATCCTGAAAATGTAACTCATAAATTTTATTGGGAAGGGAAAGGAAAGAATAAAGTCAAGCCACACCATCCCAGTGAAAACGACGCTTTTATTCCTTCAGAAATTAGAGGAAGACACTATGATTCTTGGAAGCAAATAGCCAAAGATTTAGGTTACGAGGAGTAATAATATGAAGGAATTTGATTTATATCCGCCAATGCAACATTGGCTTGAATTATACTTGAAGGATAAGTACAAATCTGCCGACGAGATTATCGTGGTTGATGCGCACAGCGAACGATTAGACCGAGTTTTAAGAAAATACGATATTATACAAGAAGAAGCCATTGGAGTTGACATTCAAATTGATGTACTTGGAATCGTAAAGAAAGCTGATAAATTCAAGCTGTTTTTTATTGAGGCGAAAAAAACAAACTTAACGCTCCGTGATTTAGGCCAACTGTGGGCATATTGCAAACTGATTGATCCAGAAGAAGCATTTTTGCTGACTTCTGCTGGAATGGGTTCGTTAAATAAACTTTTGAATGTTTATAAAAGAGAGGACTTGCTGGATTTCGGTGATGGTAAACGTATTAAAAAGATGAAGATAGCTATATGGAATATAAATACCAATTCTCCGGACGCGTCTACTATGGTTCCAAAGATTTGATTTGGATAGCATTGGTGATGTCAACAAGCTCACCGTAGCCATAACCATTTATCTGTCCGTTAAGCTAATCATTAAATATAATTACATTCGATTTTGCTCTTGCATCGGCATATCCCAATCCGGTTTGGACTTCTGTAAAAATATCGCCCACGAGATTTTCAACAACAGCTATGGCTTCATCGGTAGCATAGCAGGGTGCCGATTCTTTCGGCACCTCTGTTGCATTTACAGAAAAAGAACTTATTAAGATTTATATGATTAATAAGCTGGATATGATTGATTTTTTCATTTTGAAACACCTCCTGCATAAACGATGTTCTCAAAAACAATTTCTTCTGCGGTGTGATTTATTTGCTCCATAGCAGAAATCCAAGCAAATTGGTCATCGGCTTTGAGTTCTTCTGTAACATCTCGTTGGACAACTAATTCTTTAATCAATCTATTAACCATTTCCTTTGCTGCTGTGTCAATTTCTTCAAGATAGGCAGGCCAAGTTCCGTCAAGCATCTTTGCAGTATAAAAACAAGGTCTGTTTTCTTTAATAAATTTTGCGTGCATCCTGCCGTACTTCCCGATGTTATAAACTTTATCATCAGGTCCAGTTAAATTTGGAATGTAGTAATCTCCGTTTCTTACATACACAATTCCGTTTTCAATAAATCTTTCTTTCATAGCATAAACGCCTCCTTTAAGTTTCGTATCTTTATTTTATCAGAAGGCAATTACTTTGACGAATGTGTGAATACGAAGAATAAAAAAGAGACAAAACCGATTAAAGCCTTATCTCTTTGAAGTGCAACATTATTTTTTCTTACTCTTGCAATTAAAATTAGGATAATCCAAATAAATTAAAAATCCGAACCCTTCACCAATTGGTACAAGGTTCGGATTTCTACTGTTTGGTGCGGCTGAAGGGACTTGAACCCCCACGTCAAAGACACCAGATCCTAAGTCTGGCGCGTCTGCCAATTCCGCCACAGCCGCATATATAACCAAAAACAGAATACTAAATCAATATAACATATATATATTAAAATGTCAATACCTTAAAATTTTAACTGCTGAATTTGATGTAAAATCACGACAAAATTTTATTGACATTTTTATGCTGCTGTGCTATAGTTTATTTTGATATATATCTGAAAAAATCGCTGTATGATTTTGGCGGTGTGCTCATATATAAATATTCAAAAAATGCAGAAACGGAGTTTTTTATGAGTGACGAAATGAAGCAAAAAAAATCAGTTGATGTAATGGAAAAAATATCGGCATTTATTGTAGACAAAAGAAATCTCTTTTTCTTACTGTTTATTTTTGCAGGAATATTCAGTTGTTTTTCGTCTTCATGGGTTAAGGTAGAGGATGATATAACAACATATCTGCCCGATGAAACAGAGACACGTCGCGGTCTTACGGTTATGGACAGAGAATTTGTAACATATGCCACTGCAGATGTCATGGTTTCAAATATATCGTATAACCGCGCCGAAAAGCTAAGTGATAAAATTGAAAATATAAAAGGTGTATCTTCCGTTGAGTTTGAAAATAACGATAAGCACTTTAAGGGTGCATCGGCATTGTTTAAAGTCACTTTTGACGGCACGACCGATGACAAAGTAAGTATCAATGCACTCAATAAAATAAAGGCTTTGCTTAAGAATTATGATACATATATTTCGAGCGAAGTCGGCAACTCGGCCAACGATTCACTGAAAAAAGATATGAATATTATTTTGGTAATTGCTGCCGTAATCATTGTGCTTGTTTTGCTGTTTACTTCAAAGTCCTATGCCGAAGTTCCGGTTTTGATAATAACATTCGGAGCAGCAGGACTTTTAAATAAAGGTACAAACTTCCTTGTCGGCAAAATATCTTTTATATCAAATTCTGTTGCTATTGTTCTGCAGCTTGCCCTTGCAATTGACTATGCAATAATTCTGTGCCACAGATATACCGAAGAAAGGGAACACCTTTCACAGCGTGACGCTGTAGTCACAGCGCTTAAAAAGGCTATAATTGAAATTTCATCGAGCAGTCTGACAACCATTTCCGGTCTTGCAGCTCTTATGACAATGCAGTTCGGCATCGGACGCGACCTGGCGATTGTGCTTATAAAGGCTATATTTTTCAGTTTGCTCAGTGTGTTTACACTCATGCCCGGTTTAATTATACTTTTCGGCAAAAAAATGGAGGAAACCGCTCATAAAAATCTCGTTCCGAAAATTGATTTTATAGGTAAATTTGATGTAAAAACAAAGCGTATAATACCTCCGGTTTTTCTCGTGGTTATGATAGTATGCTTTTTCCTTTCAAGCAACTGCTCATACTGTTACGGTCAAACCGGACTTAAAACACTGCGTAAAAACGAATCTCAAATTGCAAGCGAAAAAATTACTTCCACATTCCGCCAGACAAATCTTTTGGCGCTTGTTGTTCCTACGGGAAATTATGAAAAGGAAGCCAAGCTTTTAAACGAGTTAGAAAAATATCCTGAAGTTGAAAGTACGGTAGGACTTTCAAACACCGAAGCAATGGACGGATATATGCTTACCGATAGATTAAATGCAAGAGAATTCGGAGAACTTACCGATGTAGATTATGAGGCAGTAATGGTGCTTTATGCTGCTTATGCGGCAGAGCAGGAGGATTACGGACAAATAATAAGCAATCTTGATTCGTACAATGTGCCGCTTATAGACATGATTACTTTCCTCCATGATGAATCCGAAAAAGGATATGTCACACTTGATGACGAACTAAAAGATGATTTAGATGAAATAAATGATGCTATCTCTGATGCAAAGCTGCAGCTTAAAAGCAATGATTACAGCCGTATGCTTGTATATCTTAATCTTGATGAAGAAGGCAGCGAAACATTTGCTTTTCTGGACAAAATGCACAAAATACTGTATAAATACTATCCGAAGAATTCTTATATAGTAGGAAATACCACGAGTGATTTTGATCTTTCAAGCTCGTTTTCGAGGGATAATCTTATAATAAGTATTCTTTCGGCGCTGTTTGTTATAATTGTATTGCTTTTCACATTTATGTCGGCAGGCTTGCCGGTGTTGCTTATTGCGGTTATACAGGGCAGTATATGGATTAACTTTTCATTCCCGTATCTGATGAAATCGGAACTGTTCTTCCTGGGATACCTGATAGTAACATCAATTCAGATGGGAGCAAATATCGACTATGCCATTGTTATATCAAACCGTTTCACCGAGCTTAAAAAGACAATGAATGTGCATGATGCTATGATAGAAACTCTTAACCAGGCATTTCCGACAATAATAACTTCCGGAGCGATACTTTCGGCGGCAGGTATACTCATAGGCTGTATATCGACAAACGGAGTTATTTCATCTATAGGTACTTGCCTGGGACGCGGAACCATTATTTCCATGGTTCTTGTTTTGTGTGTATTGCCGCAGATACTCATGCTCGGTAATTCGATTATAGAAAAAACAGCATTCAATGTAAAAGCACCGGATATTGTTCTTAAATCGAGCGGCGGTATGCTTGTCAACGGATGGGTTACCGGTAAAGTCAGCGGTGTCATTGATGCTGATGTACACGGAGTAATTCACGGCGATATTAATGCGGTCGTGCGAACAGGAAGTATTAATAATATAAAGAAAGATGATGACGAAGAACCGAAATTGAATGATGTAAAATCTATAGAGGATAAAACGTCAGATTCAAACGGAGAAACAACCAAAAACGAAAGTGAGGAGATATAATATGAAAAAGATTTTGAGTATTATAATGTGCCTCATAATAGTTTCGGCGGCAGTTTCGGGCGGATATATCATCGCCGTTGCGGATGATACCGTAAATATAAATTCGGCAAAAGATTTGGTTGAACTTGAAAAAAAGTGTTCTCTTGATTCATGGTCTGTCGGCAAAAATTTTGTTTTGACTAAAGATATTGATATGTCAAAAACCAAATTTAAGGGAATACCGTCATTTTCCGGTAGCTTTGACGGAAACGGACACACCATAAGCGGCATAAGTATGAAACACAGCGGTTCATATGTGGGATTGTTCAGATATGTAAAAAACGGCGGAGAAGTCAAAAACCTTAATGTAACGGCAAAAATAACTCCGGGCGGAAGCGCGTCAAAAATCGGTGTTGTTGCAGGTTCCAATTCGGGAAGTATAATAAATTGTAATGTTAATGCCGAAATGAAAGGCAAGAGCTATGTCGGCGGTGTTGCCGGACTGAATACTTTTGAAGGAGTTATTTCCAATTCTTCTTCAAAGGGCAAAATATACGGCGAACATTATGCAGGCGGTATTGCCGGTCAGAATCTCGGAACGATATTAAGCTGCAATAACAAAGCAAAAGTGAATACCTACACCTCCGAAATCAAGCTTGATATAGAAAACATTAATTTTGATAAACTTATTTCTGCGGAAAATGTGACAGATATTACTGACGTAGGCGGCATAGCGGGCTTTTCTTCGGGAATAATTCAAAGCTGCGAAAACCGCGGTACGGTAGGATATAATCACGTCGGATACAACATAGGCGGTATAGCAGGCAGACAGTCGGGGTATTTAAACGGATGCAGCAATTACGGAAAGGTTTACGGCAGAAAAGATGTCGGCGGTATAGCCGGAC
The DNA here is from genome assembly GCA_934481345.1 of uncultured Clostridia bacterium. Classification (GTDB taxonomy): domain Bacteria; phylum Bacillota; class Clostridia; order UMGS1810; family UMGS1810; genus CAKSIN01. The sequence goes on along the minus strand of CAKSPF010000005.1, from coordinate 188,836 downwards.
AACTGGAGCCGTATACCGTTTTGAGATATTCGGAAGACTCAATGGAATCTTTGTCCTCCGAACTTAAAACGCTTCAGAAGCTTCTGAATAACGTGCTGGATAATGCAAATTACACACAAAATACTGTTTCGGCAAAATTTCGTGAGATTAACGGTTATGCTGATGATGCCATAGACAGCATAAATGTATTGTCCAAAAAAACCGAAGATATGCTTAATGCTAATATTGATAACGTAAACAACACCAGTGCAAGGCTTACGGAATCGCTTTCCGATATTTCAGCGGCACTTGGCGGCATTGACGAGCTTTCCGAAAATCTTGATTTGTTTACAAGCACACTCAAGGATATTTCGGCAATTATAAAGGAAAGCGCAGACGAAGCAGACACGTCGGACCTTACCACTGCACTTGACGAGCTTTCAAAGGCGACAAAAAAATTCAAAATTGCATCTACACAGCTTTCGAATGCATTGAGAGATATGCGTAATTCAATCAGCGATTTAAATAAAATATCGGGCGCATCACAGAAGGTTGCAAAAGCATTTGAGGAACTTCAAGGCGCTCTCGGCGGCGCCGGTGACGCTGTAAAAAAAGCAGGAGACGCATTAAAAGGTATTGCCGACCAGTTAAAGTCCGGCAATGCGGATAATCTTGATATATATTTTGCACAGCTTTCTTCTGCGCTTGTTGATTTCGGTACGTCGCTCAAAAATGCAGCGGATGATATAAAAAATGTTGCTTCTGCTGTACGGGAACTCGGCGACAGTATTGCAAATGCCAATTTGAGCGGTCTTGTATCCGGCGCGTCAAAGATGGCAAGTGCCTTTTTCAACATCGGAAATGCAATGGGCAATCTTGATAATGCACTTAAAGCTCTGAAAGACGCTGTTTCAAAAATAGATACAAATAAAATAAAAGATATTGCAAAAAAAGCGGATAAATCAGTCGATTATCTGCAAAATGCCGCTGATGCTTTGGAATCCATGGCGAGAAAAATTGCAGATTCAATGAAAAAACTATCCGATTCTCCTATTATAACCATCAATCCGATTGATGATGAATATATAGAAGCGGCAGATAATGTTACTAAATCAATGACAAACATATCAGGTTCGTTTGATTCGCTTAACGGCTTGCTTTCAACAAGGCTTAATTCCATTTCAAACGATTTGCAGGCGGTAAGCGACCAGATGTTTGTAGTAACCGATATATTGATTGACGCGGTGGAGGATGCGTACAACTTAAATTTAAAAGATGAACTGTCCGACCGGTTTTCGGATATATCCGAGGATGATACGCAGTCCCAGACTACCGGAAAAATATCCGGCTGTACAAATGAGGGCACAATCGAAGGCGATTTGAATGTCGGCGGAATTGCCGGACAAATGGCTATCGAATATGATTTTGATCCTGAAGACGATATTGCAAACGGCCAGAAAAGAACATCAAACTTTATGTTTACAACAAGGGCAATTGTGAGAGAATGCACAAATTACGGCGATATAACTGCAAAGAAAAACCATGTCGGCGGAATTGCCGGAAGAATTAATCTCGGTTGTGTACTTCTGTCAAACGGATGCGGAAAAATAACAAGCAAAACAGGAGGCTATGCCGGAGGAATTGCAGGATACAGCGAGTCTGTTCTTAAAAACAACAATGCCAAATGCACTTTGTCTGCTGCAGATTATGTCGGCGGAATTGCAGGCAAAGCAGAACATATATACGATTGCCGTTCGGTGGTTTATATCGAGGATGCCAACGAGAAAGCGGGTGCCATAGCGGGCGAAATTACCGGAGAGAGCGGAAGAAATATTTTCTGTGATGATGTTCACGGCGGAGTAGATTCCATAAGCTATGCGGGAATTGCCGAACCGGTAGGGATTGATGATATTATTGCAAGTCCTAACGGTGAGATTTTCAAAACTTTCACCGCCGTATTTAAAATTAACGAAAAGACTGTAGGTACGGTTAATTATGATTATAACGGCAGTATAGAAAAGTCACAGATACCAAAGCTTCCCGTAAAAAAAGACAGCTATGCCGTTTGGGATATGAAAAACTTTAAAAACTTAAAGCGTGATATTGTCGTAAACGCTGAATATAAGCCGTTTATAACATCGGTTGAAAGCTCCGAAAAGCAAAAAAACGGTCTTGCAAAAGTTGTTGCAGAAGGTAAATACTCGGAAGATACTAAGCTTAAGCTTACAAAACCCAAAGTAAAAGCTGTGGACGGTTTTTACAAAACTATGGATGCGTATACTGTTAAGCTTACGGATGTTTTTGATAAAAACTCAAAATTGCATTATTTGCCGCCGAGCGGCAAGGCCGATAAAACAGTAGTGTTTTCATACGGAAAAAACGGTTTGAAAAAGCTGAAAACTTCACAGGACGGCAGCTGCGTCGTATTTAAAATGGAAGGCGACTCCATGACGTTTATTGCAGTGCAAAACACTTTTTTGCATCTTGCACTTAAAAGCCTGGCTGTAATACTGCTTGCTGTTGCTTTTGTTCAGCTTGCGCTTTTGTATATCAATATTATTAAAAGGAAAGTATTAAAAAGCTGAATAGCTTAATTTACAGCTTTATCCCCCCAAAACAGATGTTTTTCTGTTTTGGGGGTTTTATATTTCATTTGAATCATTGAATTTTTTTCAAAAAAATGTTATACTGTTATGCGAGGTGAGAATATGTCGCTGAAAATTGTAACGGGCAGAAGCAAAAGCGGAAAAAGCTGTTATATATATAATAAAATAAAAGAACTGGTAGATTGCGGAAATGAAGTTATACTGCTTGTTCCCGAACAATATACACACGCCGCCGAAAGACGTCTCCTGGAAAACATAGGTTCGATTAAAGATAACGGTGCAGAGGTATTTTCTTTTATGCGCCTTGCGGCAATTACCGAAAAAAGGCTTGGATTATCTTCAACTGAAAAAATAGACGCTGCCGGAAAGGCGCTTATAGTAAATGATATTTTAAAAAACGGCGGTTTTGAATATTTTAAAAGTGTTTGCAGCCGGAACGGATTTGTTGATTTATGCGTAAAAACAGTAGGTGAATTTAAGAAATATATGCTTTCACCGCAAAATATATGTGACAGTTCCGCAAAAACCGCTGACGAAGTTCTCGGATTTAAGCTTAATGATTTGAGTCGTATATATGCTGAATATGAGGAACAAATCAGCGATAAATATTCAGACTCGGATGATGCACTCACAATTCTTGCAAAACGGATTTCGGAAAGTGAAATTTACAAAGATAAATATATTTTTTTGGATGAATTTTCTACTTTTGTTCCGCAGGAGTTAAATGTTATATCGCAGCTTAATAAGAAATGCAAGGAGCTTTGCATAACGCTTTGCTGTGACACGCACGAGAAGAATCCGGTACTTTTTATGCCTTCGAGAGATACTGTTTCGGCAATAAAAAATAGTGTAACATCAAACATTGAGATTACACAAATATCAGGTTCGCATTTTAAATCGCCGGATTTAGAACATCTTGAAAAAAATCTTTATAAATTCCCGGCAGAAAAGCTCAAATCACCGCAGGGTGATATAAGTATTTTTTCGTCTGCAAATCCGTGCGCCGAAACCGAACAGACAGCGGTGCGGATTTTGAAACTTGTGCAGAATCACGGATACCGTTTTTGCGATATAGGCGTCATATGCCCGGATATCGGCACTTACGGCAGGCATGTGGAAAGGATTTTTGATGCATATAACATACCTTATTTTATAGATGAAAAATCAGATGTGCTTAATCATCATATTATACGGTTTGTGCTGAGTCTTTTGGACGTATACCTGAATGAATACAGTTATGAAAGTATATTTAATTATCTCAAAACGGCATTTATAAATGCGGAACCCGAGAATATATGCATACTGGAAAATTATATTTTAAAAACCGGTATACGCAAAAATTCGTGGCTTGACAACGACAGATGGAATACGGTTTTAAACAGCGTTTATAAAGATAATGAACGGATAAAGCAATTACTAAATCAAATACGCGAAAAACATATTTTACCGCTTGCACAAATGCACGAAAAAATCAAGGGTCGGCACAGCGTAAAAGATGATGTTTCTGCTTTGTATGAATTTTTGAATGAAATTAAGCTTCGGGACACATTGGAAAAATATATTTCCCGTTTTGAAACTGACGGTGAAATCAGATTGAAAAAGGAATATGAGCAGATATGGCAGGTTATCGCCGAAAGTCTTAAAAGAATTGTGCTTGTGTGCGGCAGCAAAACCACAAACACCGCCGATTTCCGAGGTCTTTTATATACTGCATTTTCGCAGTATCAGATTGGGTTTATTCCTTCTTCGGTAGACGGTGTCATAGTAGGAAATACGGAACGTACCCGTGCCGACGGAATTAAGGTGCTTTTTGTGATGGGCGTAAATGAAGGCGTTTTTCCCGTTGCGCCAAAACCGGACGGGATACTTTCCGACCGCGACAAGGAAGAACTTAAAAATATCGGTGTAGATTTTTCCACCACATCTTCCGTTGCAGCGTATTATTCACAGTTTGCGGCATACCGCGCGTTTACTTTGCCGCGTGAAAAACTGATTATTTCATACCCGAAGGCAGGAAATGACTTTAAACCGCTCCGCAAATCATATATTATAAACAGGATATGCTCTGTTATGTCTGTAAAGGAAAATGACGGCGCAATAAACAGCGTTTTTGAAAAAATCTGTTCACCTGAAATGAGCCGGGAGTATCTTGCCGAGGCTGTTTCGAAATATATGCATACCGGAAGTACGGACCCGATATGGAAAAATGTTTATTCATATTTTGAAGCAAAGGGAGATTTTGCAAAAAAGCTTGACGGATTTGCAAACGCGGTAAACATTCCGCAAAAAATCAACCGCGACAGACTAAGTATGCTTACAGGTGACAATGAGTACACGTCTGTTTCCAGAATACAGCGTTATATGGCATGCCGCTATTCGTATTTTATGGACTACATTCTTAATGTAACAGAAAAAAAGGATACTGTTGTTGACAGCCTTGATATCGGAAATATCACTCATTCAATTCTCGAAAGGCTGTGCCGAAGAATAGAAGAGAGCGGTATGGGATTTAAAGGTGTAACCGATGAGTACCTTCTTTCGGCAATAGACGAAATGCTCAGCGAGTTTACGGAAAACTTTTCGCTTATGAGCGACGGTTTAAGCAAACGGAATATTCATATAATCAAACGGCTCAAGGGTTCGGTTTTTATTTGCATAAAAGCTATACAGAATCATATTGTAAATTCAATGTTTGAACCGCTCGGCTATGAAATGGAATTTAAAGAGGGTTCTCAGCTCGGTTGTATAGAGATTGAGCTTGATAATGGCAAAACGGTTAAGTTCACGGGCAAAATCGACCGTGCAGACATATACCGAAGCAAAGACGGAGAGTTTGTGCGTGTTATTGATTACAAAACAGGAAACAAAACCTTTAAACTTGATGATGTGTTTTACGGTCTGGATGTTCAGCTTGCGGTGTATCTTAATGCACTTGTTAAGAGTGATAAAAATTACAAATACGGCGGAGCGCTGTACTTTCTGATAGATGATCCGATAGTTTCGGCTAAAGGAAAGCTTTCCGATGAAGAAATAAGCAAAAAATTAGATGCCGCTTTGAAGCTGAACGGCATGATTGCAGATGACCGGACAGTTATTGACGGATGCGACGATAAAACAGCGTCTGTAAGAAATAAGTACCCGCTTAAAAGCTTTGAACTTATGAATGAATATCTTAATGAATTGCTTAAAAACGTATGCATGGATATGGCAGATGGCGACATCAGCATAAATCCGTACAAAAAATGCGGCAAATCGCCGTGTGATTACTGCAAATATCTGTCTGTCTGCCGGTTTGACACAACGGCTGAAAACAATACCTACAACTACCTTGAACCGTTGGACAAGGCTGAGGATATATGGCAAAGAATGGAGGCGAAGCTAAATGTGGACAGCTAATCAGCAGGCCGCTATAGATATTCCGGTGGCAGATACCATTGTTTCCGCTGCCGCAGGCTCCGGAAAAACCGCTGTAATGGCTGAACGTATTGTAAAAAGAGTTGTAAGCGGCGAGGCAGATATTGACCGTTTACTTATTGTTACGTTTACCAATGCGGCTGCTTCGGAAATTAAAAGCAGACTCATGCTTAAAATAATGGAGCATCTTGACAACTCAGGAACCGATAATGAAAATCTGAACAGACAGCTTATGCTTATTGCAAATGCTTCTATATGCACAATACACAGCTTTTGCCTCAATGTTATACGAAATAATTTTCATCGGGCAGGTATGGATCCGAATTTTAAAATTGCGGATACCGGAGAAACAGAACTTCTCAAAAACACGGCAATGGACAGTGTTTTTGATGAATATTACGAAAGCGAAGATAAGGATTTTATAAAATTAGTTGACTGTTATACCAAGAAAAATGATGCATACCTTGTAAGTCTTATTTTAAAAATACATAATTTTGCTCTGAGCATCCCGGATGGTATACAGTATATCAAAAATGTTGCCGAAAACGGTGCGGACTGTGAAAAAAGCTTTGCATACCTGCTGGATAAAACCGTAAAACTGGCAGGGCAGGCGCTCGGTTATTATGACAAAGCCATAGAGCTATGTTCTTTTGATGAGAACCTTGAAAAACCGAAAGCACTTTTGTGTGACGAAAAAAACGCTTTTGAATACATATTTGCCGCCAAAAACTGGAACGATGCATATCGGGCTGTGCATAGTTTTTCAGGCGGAAGACTTGTGTTTTCAAAAAAGGCGGATAAAGATATATGCGGTCAGATAAAGACTCTCCGCACTTTGGGTAAAGATATTTTAAAGAATATCAAAGAAAACTATATAACAGATACTTATGAATCTCTTTGCGAAGATATTAAAACATCGGAAATTTTTGTAAAAAAGCTTGCAGAAATAACAGTAAAATTTGACGAAGAATTTTCAGCGCTCAAACGCAGCCGAAACCTTGTTGACTTTTCTGATTTTGAGCATATTGCTCTTAAACTTCTTAAAAACGAAGACGGCTCTCCGAGTGACGCTGCCGTAAAGCTTATGGAAAAATTTGACGAAATTTATATTGACGAATATCAGGACTGCAACAGCGTGCAGGAAGCGATTTTTTCATGTATTTCCAAAAAAAATATAGGAAAACCGAACATGTTTATGGTTGGCGACATGAAACAAAGCATCTATAAATTCCGCGATGCCGATCCGCGTCTTTTCAAAGGCAAGTCTGATGATTATAAGCTTTTTGACGGCGAAAAAGTACAGTATAACAAAATACTGCTTAATAAAAATTTCAGAAGCCGTAAATGTGTTCTTGACGGTGTTAACTCAATCTTTGAACAGCTTATGAACGAGGAAACCGGCGAGTTGGAATATACTCCCGATGAATTTTTGTACTATAACGAAAATTCTTATGAAGATGTAAATTCAGACATGAATTCCGTGGATGTTGTTGTAATTGATGAAAACGGCACTGACTTATATATTGACCCGGAATCCGAAAGCGAAGAATTGAGCGCCGTCGAAGCGGAGGCAGTCTATGCGGCAAACCGTATAAATTCCATGGTAAACAGCGGAGATTATCTGGTTTTTGATAAAGCAGACGGCATATACAGACCTGTAAAGTATTCGGATATTGTTATTCTTCTCAGAAGTATCAAGGGCTATGCCGAGGTATTTAACGATGTACTGACGACATCTTCAATTCCCGTATACTGCGACATCGGCGGAGGATATTATGATGCTCCCGAAATTGTTTTTCTGATAAATATATTAAAAATTATTGACAATCCGTTGGATGATATTGCCTTGCTTTCCGTGATGCGGCATCCTGTTTTCGGATTTACGGATAATGAATTTGTTGATATTCGCATATCAGGAAAAAAAGGATATATTTATGATGCCGTCAAAGCATATATACGAAAAAATGAAGACGCTCTGTCTGATAAACTGAAAAAATTTACAGATATGCTGGCATACTTTTATGAGCGTTCTGGATTTTTGCCGGCGGATAAGCTTATCTGGGAAATAGTCGAAAATACCGATTATATGGCTTATCTTTCCTTTTTGCCGAACTCAGAACTAAAAAAAGCCAATGTCCGCGCATTGTTTAACCGTGCATACGACTTTGAACAGACGGACTTTAAGGGAATATTTAACTTCGTCCGCTATGTTGATTCTCTTAAATCGGGAAATTCCGATGCAGACGCCGCCAAACCTCTCGGTGACGGCGAAAACGTTGTGCGTATTATGAGTATTCACAAAAGCAAAGGTCTGGAATTTCCTGTTGTGTTTTTGTGCAGAGCGTCGAAAAATTTTAACTTTACAGATATAAACGATAAGGTGCTTCTTCATAAGGAATACGGTATCGGAGTTAATTATTACGATGCCGAAAAGCGTTTTTCGTATCCGCTGCCCGCAAAAAATACAATAAAGTCAAAAATGTACTCGGAAATAATTTCCGAGGAAATGCGTATTCTGTATGTTGCGCTTACGCGCGCACGAGAAAAACTTATTATTACGGGAAGTCTGAAAAATGCGTCAAAAAAACTTGATGCGATAGCTTTGGAGCTGATTTCTTCCGATAAGAAAATAAATCCGGCTTTTACAATGCGGTGTAAAAACTATCTTGAATGGATTTTATCTGCTGTTATAAGAAACAATTCATGCAATATCGGAAAGGACTACAGCTTTGACGTACATATCAATGACGGTTCGGTATTTGATACGTATGTGATACCTAAGTCTGAGCTTGTGCTCGAAGAAGAAACAGGCGAAAGGAAATTTTTGTTTTCGGAGCTTGCGCCAAAGACCGATGCTGATTGCGCTGTACAAAAACTGCTTGAATACGAGTATCCTTACAGTGCATTATGCAAAACACCGTCTAATGTTTCGGTAACGGAGCTGAAAAAAATGCAGCTTGACGGTGATGACAGCTTTGATATATACAGAAAACATAGCCTTGCGTCAATTGAACTTTCGGACAATATCAAGCCTACTGCAGCAGAAATAGGAACATATACGCATCTTGTGATGGAAAAACTCGATTTTGAAAATACCGAAACCGCTGATGATGTGAGGGCGCAGATAGACGGGCTTGTAAGCAAAGGATTTTTGACCGAAAACAATGCGAGGTATATAAAATCAGAAAATATATACCGCCTGTTTAAAACAGAACTCGGCAGAAGAATGAAAGAAAACCGTATGAATCTGAAAAGAGAGTTCAGCTTTAAATATCTTTTGCCTGCATCGGAATTTAACAACGAGGTCAGAACCGATGATAAGGTGGTGGTTCAGGGTATGACAGACGCATACTTTGAAGAAAACGGAGAGCTTGTTATAGTAGACTACAAAACCGACAGAGTTGACGGAAATATCGGTGAAATCAAAGCAAAATATGCACCTCAGCTAAAGTATTACAAAGCGGCACTTGAAACAGCATTGAACAAAAAAGTAAAACAAACTTATTTGTTTTTGCTTGATTCGGGTGATGTGATAGAAGTATAATAAATATAGGGGAGTTTATATTATGAATCAAATGAGCAAAATTAAAATCACTTGTATCGGCGACAGCCTTACCGAAGGGGATTACGGGGTTTTCGGTAAATCCGGCATTGCAAATGTTAATGAAAAAAACTATCCGTACTATCTTAAAAAGCTTACAAATGCCGAGGTTGTAAATTGCGGTAAATGCGGTTACACATCCACAAGCTATCTGGATTATTATAAATCGGGCAGTGTCCATGTCGCAGATTCCGATTTTGTTATTGTAATGCTTGGTACAAACGGCGGACTTGATGATGCGCAAGACACTCAGGGCAACAAAGATTACGAAGAATTAATCAATCTTATTAAATCCGATGCACCGAAAGCAAAAATTATAGTATGCACACCTCCGCATGCTACTTCGGATGAACGCATGTCAAACTGCGGATATGCGCCGCAGGCGGAAAAAGCCGTTAAATTTGTAAAAAGCTTTTCAGAGAGAAATAATATTCCATGCATTGATTTGTCGTCATGTGCGTTGTTTACTGCCGCAAACGAGCCTGTAATGCAGCCGAATGACGGTTTGCACTATACCGAAGTCGGTTACGGTGTAATGGCGGCATATGTGTATGATTTTCTGAAAAACAATTTTTCTGAAATTTTTAGATAATTTTTGATTTTTTTAGTGGAATTTTTTATTTGTTTATGTTATAATTAACATAAACAGTTTAATAACATTCCCGACACTAAGAGCATTTGTGCTCTGCATGCAGGGTGTGCACATATTTATATGTAACTTAAAACGCACCCGTCGCTTGGTGCGTTTTTGTTGTTAAATAATTACATTGGTATGAAAAGAGGTTATAGTATGGAAACACGCGTAGCGGTTATGAGTGTTATTGTTGAAAACAAAAATTCTGTCGAAAGGCTTAATTCCGTTTTGCATGAGTTCGGTGATTTTATAATAGGCAGAATGGGTATACCTTACAGACAAAAGGGCATAAATATTGTTTCAATAGCTCTCGATGCACCGCAGGACACTATTTCTGCTTTGGCGGGAAAAATCGGAAATATTGACGGAGTAAGTGTAAAAACAGCTTACTCTAATGTGATAAGCAATGAGTAGCCTGTATTCGCTTGTAGATGCGCTTGCAAAAGAACATACCCTGTCAAAAGAAGAATACGTTATGCTGATAGACGGTCAAAACAGCGAAATTGCCGAATATGCCCGGAAGATGGCAGACGAATCAAGACGAAGGATTTATTCAAACAAGGTTTTTGTAAGAGGTCTTATAGAAGTCGGAAATTACTGCAAAAATGATTGTCTTTACTGCGGAATACGCAAATCAAACGATGATTGCGACCGATATATCCTTACCGAAGAACAGATTTTGAATTGCTGCAAAGAAGGATATGCACTTGGTTTCAGAACCTTTGTTCTTCAGGGCGGTGAAGGAATTTTTTCTGTCGGGAAAGTATGTTCAATCGTAAAAAGTATCAAAAGTACCTATCCCGACTGCGCCGTGACGCTTTCGCTCGGAGAATGTGAAACGCAGGATTATGAAAAAATGTATTCTGCCGGCGCAGACCGTTATCTTTTGCGGCATGAAACAGCAAGCAGAGAGCATTACCGCATGCTTCATCCTGATAATATGTCATTTGAAAACCGGATACGCTGTCTTTATGACCTTAAAAAAATCGGTTATCAGGTTGGCTGCGGTTTTATGGTAGGCTCGCCTTATCAGACTTCGGAATATCTTGCCGAGGATTTGAAATTTATAGAAGAATTCAGCCCCGATATGTGCGGTATCGGGCCGTTTATTCCGCAGAAAGATACTCCGTTCGGCGATAAAACAGCCGGTTCATGCGAACAGACAGTGTATTTGCTGTCGCTCATAAGGCTTATTAAGCCCAATATACTTCTGCCGGCTACAACAGCACTCGGAACTATTGATTCAAACGGCAGAGAAAAAGGCATACTTGCAGGCGCAAATGTTGTAATGCCGAATTTGTCACCTGTTTCGGAACGAAAAAAATATGCCCTTTATGATAATAAAATATGCACCGGCGACGAATCGGCTCAGTGCAGGCAATGCTTAAGCCGCAGAATGGAATCAATCGGTTTTGAAATAGTTACCGACCGCGGCGATATAAAAAAATAATCTGACGGCAGGTTGCCATGTAAACATGGCTTCCAATAATAAGAAAGGAAAAAATATTATGTCAAATTACAATCCAAAATCCCTCCATGCTGAGGAATTTATTAACCACGAAGAAATTCTCGAAACAATAAAATACGCTGAGGAGAATAAACATAACGTTGCTCTTATCGACAGTATTCTGCAAAAAGCACGTCCGGTAAAAACAGCGGACGGAACGCAGACTCACTGCGCCGGACTTACTCACCGCGAGGCATCGGTTCTTTTGGCATGCGATATACCCGAAAAAATCGAAGAAATGTATAAGCTTGCAGAAGAAATCAAAGAGGCTTTCTACGGTAACAGAATTGTTATGTTTGCACCTTTGTATTTGTCCAACTATTGTGTGAACGGCTGTGTATACTGCCCGTATCATCAAAAAAACAAGCATATAAAGCGCGTAAAACTTTCTCAGGATGATATTCGCAAAGAGGTAATAGCTTTGCAGGATATGGGGCATAAACGCCTTGCTATCGAAGCAGGAGAGGATCCCGTAAATAATCCGATAGAGTATATTCTGGAATCTATAAAAACTATATATTCCATTCATCACAAAAACGGCGACATCCGCCGTGTGAATGTAAACATTGCCGCAACAACCGTAGAGAACTACCGCAAATTAAAAGATGCAGGCATCGGTACATATATTTTATTCCAGGAAACTTACAATAAAAAAAGCTATCTTGAACTTCATCCTACAGGACCAAAGCATGATTATGATTACCATACAGAGGCTATGGACAGAGCAATGGACGGCGGTATTGACGATGTCGGTCTTGGTGTTCTTTTCGGTCTGGAAGGCTATCAGTATGAATTTGCCGGACTGCTCATGCATGCCGAACATCTTGAGGCGGTTCACGGTGTGGGTCCGCATACAATAAGCGTACCGAGAGTAAAACATGCAGATGACATTGATCCCGATGCATTTGATAACAGTCTTGAAGATGAGATTTTTGAAAAAATTGCGGCATGTATCCGTATAGCTGTTCCGTATACAGGTATGATTATTTCTACGCGTGAAAGCCAGAAGGTGCGTGAAAAAATGCTGCATCTCGGTGTATCGCAGATAAGCGGTGCGTCGCGCACATCTGTCGGCGGATACTGCGAGGAAGAACGTCCTCATGATTCGGAGCAATTTGACGTTTCCGATCAGCGTACTCTTGACGAAGTTGTTAACTGGCTGATGAAAATGGGATTTATTCCATCGTTCTGCACAGCCTGTTACAGAGAGGGCAGAACCGGCGACCGTTTTATGAGCCTTTGCAAAAACGGTCAGATACTAAATTGCTGTCATCCGAATGCCCTTATGACACTTACCGAGTATCTGACAGATTATGCAAGCGAGGATACAAAGAAAATAGGATTTAAACTCATTGAGGATGAACTTAATAAAATTCCGAAAGAAAAAGTACGGGAAATTGCAAGAAAAAATATTGAGGATATTAAGAATTCCAACAGAAGAGATTTCAGATTTTAAATTGAATTTATGTAGTTTAGGCAAGCGAGACTCGAACCCGATGTGGTTTAAAAATGGAAATTTCGCATAATACAGCAGAAAATTCTGCAAATATACGACCGTATTATTTTTGAATTTTCTTTGTCTTATTTCAAAATTTCCTATTTTTAAACTCTGCGGCCTTACGTTTAGAAAAATTTATTGAATTTTCAATGCGGAGGACGCAGACAGCCTGTCGCCCTTCAAGGACAACAAGTTGAAAAGACTTCAATTTTTCAAACGTAAGGCATATTGGGTTCAAGTCCCACTTGCCTAAAGCAGGATTTCAGATGAAATCCTGCTTTAAATGTTTTATCTTATGATAACGATTTCCTTAACTTCATCTTTGTAAACTCTTACAAATACTCTTTCCGGATCGGCATCATCATATTTTCTTATATCACTCTTGCTTCCGACGCTTATCTTTTTGTCGTTTCTTCCGCTTTCCACAACATAGATTTCTGCGTTTCCGATAGCATAGTTTTTAACTGCGCCGTCATTTGTCTGGAAGTTGAATGAATTTGAGAATTTCTTTGTTATTTTTCCATATTCGGTTAGCATGTTTGCCGAATGCTGAACACTCGATTCTTTGTCCGAATCGTTTATATCAAACAAGAGAGTTATACCGTCTATTTCGCCGGTGCTGTTTGTTTTAAGCTGAACAATGTCGCCCGCTTCAATAGCCTTGCTTCCGTTTTTAACAAGCACATTTGCTTTGGAGGTATACATGGATACTTTCTTGCCGTCCATATATGCTTCCAGTTTTTCTACTGTATCGCCGTCGCTGTTTTTTGCAGCGGATATTTTATCCACAACGGCAATCGAAGTGTCTTCGCCTGTTTTTCCGTCCGAATTTGTAACTATTATTACACCTGCGGTCAAATCCTCTTTTACATCATAAACAGAAACATCATATTTTCCGCCGTCTATAAAGAAGGATTTATCTCTTACCGCATAGTCATCGGAATTTTTTGCGGATGACGGAATGTCAAATATTAAAGTGTTCGAGTCAACTTTTACATTCATTTTTCCGGCAAGCAGAGTAGAGGAGGTAGACTTGTACTCAACACCGCTTTCGGCAAAGTTAAGCGTAAAGTTATCTTCGTCAATGTCATCGGATTTTTTGCTTGTATAAATCTTTGTCACTTCGCCTTTTTCATTTGACTCATAAGTTACAAGCTGGTTCGTTTCACCAACTGCATTAAGCGCTTCTTTGGCATTTAATGCGGCAGAGTCGTTTACACGTATTTTGTTTGCAGCTTTCAGTGTAACAAGCTCTGAGTTTTTGTTGAAAAATTCAAATTTCAGTGTTCCGTCAAGTCCGGACTCAACAGCCATTTTATTAATATATGCATAGTTTGTGCTTATATTTCCCTTTCCGTCAAAGGCAGCAATTTTGCCTTCGGAGTCGAGATAAAAAGTACCGTTGTCATTTAAGTCTATTGTATTTGTATAGTTAGATGCAACCTTGTATTTAACGTCATCTATATAATAATGGTCAGAAGATTTGGCTGTAACGGTGCCTGTTACGGGATTTTTTGCAGTTGTGCCGTAGACGAGATTCTTATCTTTGCTTATTGTGAATGTTATAACATCCCATTCCTCAAGCTCGGAAATATCAACCGCTTTATTATCTTTGTCTATAGTATAAGTCAGGTCGCTGTTATCAGGATCAAGCGTAAGAGCGCTCTGGTTGTATTTATCAATAATTCTGTGAGATGATTCGGTAACGTAATCCACAACATAATTTACTGTTTCGTTTACAAAAACTATATCGTATTTTTTGTTTCTTGTTGTATCAAGAAGGACTATGGAACCGGAGTCAATTTCTGCGAGATCACCCCATGTACCGAGCACGCCGTTATAAACGATTTTTGCAGTTGAATTGATTGTTGCAGATGTTGATTTCCTGTCATTTTCTTTTGCGTAATATTCAATTACTTTAGAACCTGACTTTTCGGTTATTGATTTAATGTTGTCTGCAGAAATCGAAACAGTAGAATTTTGTCCTTCGGTCGGATTTGCTACCAACAGGATATCTCTGCCTTTTTCGGATTTGCTGTTTGTGATATACGCATCAACATAAAAACCTAAAACATTTCGTACATCTGCGTTTCCGGTCTTGTAAGTTTTGCCGTCTATCATCAATCTGCCTTTATCAACTGTTTTTCCGTCAATGGACGAGTTGCCTACAGCAGTAACTACGCCGTTTACAAGATTTACGTTCAGGTTGTCCGAAAGGAGCGTCTTGTCCGACACATTGTACTGTACATTTGTACCAAAACCAACCTGCTCCATCTTTTTGATTGTCAGCGCATTATATGCAAGCTGAGCCACGTCGCCTCTTGATATGAGCTTAGTTGCAGAGCTTACAACATTTTTTGAAAGTCCTATTGAAGATGCTGTTGTTATATAACCTGTAGGATAGCCGCCTTTTGCAATAGCCTGCGGTTCATAGCCCAATGCTCTTACGAGTATTATAACGGCTTCTACATAGCTTATTCTGTCATCCGGTCTGAATGTTCCCACATCATCGCCTATTATAAGACCTTCGGATGCTCCTACGTTTATAAAACCGTTTGCCCAGTGGTCACTTGCAACATCCGGGAATTTTGTAGATGCTGTTGAAGATTCGGCAAGCTTGGTAAGTCCTTTTAATGCGACAGCAACTTTTGCAGCCTCGGAACGTTTGATTGCGTCATCCGGTCTGAAAAGTCCGGTACCTGCATCGCCGACCATAATTTCAAGAGCTCCGAGTACTTTTGCAGCGTCCTCGTGATCGGTTCCCGCAACATCTGATGCCACATATGCCAAAGAAAAAGTCGGTATAGCTGAAACAAGCAGTGCAGATACGGTTAATGAAGAAATAAATTTCTTGAATTTTGACACTTAAAATCCTCCTTACAAATTTTGCAGTATTACTGCTTAATTAATGTAGTTGACATAATTTTATGGTATTACAAAATCAAAATGCACTTAAATAGCACAATTAAAGCAATGATGTAAACAATAATAATTTTATGTCAACTGTCTGGTATATCATACTATATATACTTTTATATATCAAGTATCAAATTATGGAAAAATTTTTGCACATATAATTTTGAATAAAAATCATGCAATGCTTAATAATAATTACTGAAAAGTAACTACAATTTTTGAAAGGAATGTAAGGTATGAAAAAATTTTTATCTATAACACTTGCACTGGCAATGTCATTTTCGGTTATGACATTTTTCACAGCATGCGGAAATGACACAACAGACGATAATGCAAACGATAATATAACAAATGACGGTGCAACGGATAAAGACAACACTACTAATAACGACACTAAAGATGACGGATTAATTGACGACGCGGAAGATACAATCGAAAATGCAAAAGACCGTATGGAAGAAAGCGGAAATGCACAGAACGGAACAACCGGCAAAGGAACTAACGGTTCCGTTAACGGCAAGAATGCAAACGACACGAAATAAATTGTATAATTTATAAGTAAGTATCCCCGGCTAAAGTTTAGCCGGGGATTTTTATGCTGTGAAAATTCGTATTTTTAATAGCATTCTTTTAATACATTAAGAATGTCTTTGTCGGTCATTTGTTTATATCCGCCGCCCGGAACTGTGGATTTCGCTATGAGCGGAAGCATATCCTCGGTAGCGCCGAGCTCTCTTAGTGTCAGAGGCATACCGATTTCCACTATAAATTCTCTGAGCTTTTCTATACCGGCAGCCGCTGCGGCATTTTTGTCCATTCCATCGGTGTTTATACTCCATACATTTTTTGCAAATCTTACGAATTTGTCAATGCCGAAAGAGCATATATACTTGTAATAGGGGACGGAAATCGCAGCAAGACCTGCGCCGTGTGCACAGTCCGTATAAGCGCCCACCTGGTGCTCAATCATGTGAACCTCCCAGTCCTGCTGTTTTGAAAGACCGGTTATCGTATTAAGCCCGATGGTTGCACTCCACATTATATTACTTCTTGCTTCATAGTCCTGCGGATTTTTTATAGCTGCTTTAGCGCTGTGTATAAGCGAGCGCATAATCCCCTCCAGAACATAGTCTGTTGTGTTATCGTCTTCACCGGAAAAATACTGTTCCATTAAGTGTGACATTGTATCAAATATTCCGCTTGCCATTTGATATTTCGGAACGGTATAAGTGTACTCCGGATTTAAAATCGAGAATTTCGGATTCACTTCAGACGGAAAAACTCTTCCGTTTTTAAGCTTTGCTTCTTCGTTGGTTATAACCGAGCCGCCGTTCATCTCGGAGCCTGTGCCTGCCATTGTGAGAACAGAACCGACAGGAACAATTTTGTTATCAATATCAGCAAAATCTACCCAGTATTTCTGCCATGGATCGCTTTCACAGTATGCGGAAACGGAAATGCCCTTTGCACAGTCAATTACAGAGCCTCCGCCCACAGCCAAAATCAAGTCAACATTGTTTTCCTTTACAAGCTTTGCGCCTTCAAGAAGCTGACTGTATGACGGATTTGATTTTATGCCCGAAAGCTCTACAACGGTTTTGTCCGCGTTTTTTAAAATTTCTGTTATTTTATCATACAGGCCGCTTTTTTTAACAGAACCTTTGCCATACATCAAAAGAACGGTTTTTCCGTAGTTACTAAGCTCACCCGAAAGATTATCAAGCGAGTTTTTTCCAAAATAAATCTTTGTAGGATTGTAGTAGGTAAAATCAAATTTCATTTTTAAAACCTCCGTTTAATTTTTTGGATATTGCTCATCTGTTACGGCTTCAAGCCATTGTGTGGACGTATCCTTACCGGGACATTCCACAGCTATATGAGAAAACCAGCTGTTGGCTTTTGCGCCGTGCCAGTGTTTTACACCTGCCGGTATGGTGACTGTATCGCCGGCTTTAAGACTCTGCGGCGGCTTGCCTTCCTCCTGATACCAGCCTTCTCCGTCTATACACAAAAGAATCTGACCGCCGCCTTCGGATGCCTGATGTATGTGCCAGTTGTTACGGCATCCCGGTTCAAAAGTAACATTTGCGGCAAATACCGTTTTTGCGGGATCGGTAAGCGGTTTTAGATAACTGTTACCGATAAAATATTTTGCATAGGCGGTGTTTGGTTCTCCCATGCCGAATATGCCGCCGCGGCAGTTGCCGTCTGCTTGTTTTTTCTGTTCCATATAGTATGCCTCCTTATTGACAGTTATATTTGTCAATGATATAATTGTTTGTAAGTATAAATCTTGGATTTGAAAATTTATATAAAATCAGCTCGGAAATCACAGAAATATTGCGTTCGGGCGATATTGAAGGCGGAAGAAAACTGTATTGCGAAACAGAACGTGAATACAATCTTGTAATAACCTGCATCAAACAGCTTAATGCATAAAAACAGGAGGCATAATTTTGTATGCCTCCTGTCAATTCATTTTAATTAAATTTATCTTTCAAGCTCAATAAGACCGTAATTGCCGTCTTTTCTTTTGTATACAACGTTTTTGTCCATTGTGTCGGAGTTGTTGAAAATATAAAACGCATGTCCCAAAAGGTTCATTTGCAAAATAGCCTCTTCAACGCTCATCGGTTTGTTTTCATATTTCTTTGTCTTTACAATTTTAAATTCCTTTTCTTCTTCTACATCACCAAAGTCCACTACATCATTAAATGCACCGGATTTAAGCTGTTTTTCAAGCCTGGTTTTCTGCTTGCGTATCTGTCTTTCGAGCACATCTTCAACTCTGTCGATAGATGCATACATGTCTGTGTCAGATACTTCGGCACGGTAAATCATACCGTTGTAGTGAATGGTAACTTCTATGATATGATTGTCCTTTTGGACGGATAGGGTAACGTTTGCCTCGGCTTCAGCTCCGAAATACTTATCCAGCTTGGAAAGCTTGCTCGTGGTGTATTCCTTAAGTCCTTCTGTAACGTCGATTTTTCTTCCTGTAATTTTGAATTTCATGCTAAAACCCTCTTTCTTTAAAATTGTGTATTATATAACCTTGCGGTATATAATTTGAAAATCATATGACAACGGTTTTATGTCTTGTGACATGGCAGCTTATGTTTACTGCACACGGCATGCCTGCAATGTGAGTAGGGGCGGTTTCAATATTGACACCGAGTGCGGTAGTCGTACCGCCGAAGCCCTGCGGACCTATGCCGAGCTTGTTTATTTTTTCAAGAAGCTCTTTTTCCAGTTTTGCATAATACGGATTCGGATTATCCGTCATAATGCTTCTGGTAAGCGCTTTTTTTGCAAGCATTGCACAGCTTTCAAAATTTCCGCCTATGCCTACTCCGACTACAATCGGAGGGCAGGGGTTGCTTCCTGCTTTGTTTACCGTTTCAACTACAAATTCTTTTATGCCGTATGCACCGGCAGACGGAGAAAACATTTTGACGGCACTCATATTCTCGCTGCCGAAGCCCTTCGGTGCTATGGTTATTTTAACCTTATCACCGTCAGTAAATTCATAATGTATAACAGCAGGCGTGTTGTCCTGCGTATTTTTGCGGAAAAGCGGGTCGCTTACAATTGATTTTCTAAGATAACCGTCGCCGTATCCGTTTTTTACACCGAGATTAACCGCTTCTGTCAGGTTTAAACCTTCGATATGTACGTCTTTGCCTATTTCTATAAAAAATACCGCCATTCCCGTGTCCTGACATATCGGCACTCTCTTTTTCTCCGCTATTTGATAGTTTTCGGTTATTTTTTGTAAAATGTCTTTGCCGGTTTCGGATTTTTCGGACTGTTCAGCGTTTTTCAATGCTTCTCTGATGTCGCAGGGAAGATAATAGTTTGCTTCCATACAAAGCTTTTTAACCTCGTCTGTTATTAATTGTGAATTTATTATTCTCATGTGTTTCTCCTGCAATATGTTTTGTAGTGTATATAGTATAACATATAAATATAAAATTTACAATTGTTTTATAATTGTTTGTGTAGAATTTACAAAAAATTCATAAATAATTGTAAAAAAAGAGCTTTATAAAAAATGTATTTATACCTTGATATAATACGGACATATATCTTCATAACTGCCGTCTTTCATGCGAAAACCGCCCGGAATTGTGCCGAGCTGTTTGAATCCTATCCGTTCATACAGATGCCTTGCGTGGATATTCGTTGCTACAACTGCATTAAACTGCAAAACCTTAAAACCGATATTGTGCGCCCGGTCTATACAATCAAGCACAAGCTTTTCTCCTATGTGCATGCCGCGGCTTTCTGATGAAACGGCATAGCTCGCATTGCATATGTGGCCGCATCTTCCTACGTTGTTCGGGTGCAGAATATACATACCGAGGATTTTACCGCCGGCTTTTTCCTGCGCTACTCCGCAGTAGCTTTGCGATGCAAAAAAGCTTTCTGCAGTTTCTTCCGTAAGAAATTCTTCCTGCGGAAATGCAATACCATCTGCCACAACTTCATTCCATATATCCGCCATTTCGGCAATATCTGCTTTGTCATATTTCCTTACTGTAATGTTCATTATAAATTTCCTTCGCTTCATGCAATTTTTTTGTTTGAAAAACAGTATAGCACAGTTGCTTTTTTAGTCAATTTGTTTAATAAATTTGTAAATAAATGTTATTGACAAAGCGATAAAATAAATTTATAATGAAGTCAATGGATAGGCGGCTTGGATAATCACAAGAATAAACTTATTAAGGAGATGCAGAAAATGGCAAACAGATTTGTACTTAATGAAACCTCATATCACGGCGCAGGAGCAATAAACGTTATTCCTGATGAGGTTAAGGCAAGAGGCTTTAAGAAAATTTTTGTAGCAACAGACCCGGATCTTATCAAATTCGGAGTTTCCAAAAAGGTTACGGATATTTTGGATGCAGCCGGTATTGAGTATTCGGTATTCTCCAAAATTCAGGCAAACCCGACAATAACAAATGTTAAAGAGGGTGTTGATGAGTTTAAAAAGGCAGGAGCAGACGGCATTATCGCAATCGGCGGCGGCTCTGCAATGGATACTGCAAAGGCTGTGGGTATTATTATCAATAACCCGGAATTTGCCGATGTAAGAAGCCTCGAAGGCGTAGCTCCTACAAAGAAACCTGCTGTTCCGATAATAGCAGTGCCCACAACGGCAGGAACTGCCGCTGAGGTAACAATTAACTATGTAATAACAGATGAAGAAAAGAGCCGTAAAATGGTTTGTGTAGACGTTCACGACATTCCGGTTGTTGCTGTCGTTGACCCGGATATGATGTCAAGCATGCCGAAGGGCCTTACCGCCGCAACGGGTATGGACGCTCTCACACATGCAATTGAAGGTTATATAACAAAGGGCGCATGGGAACTTTCCGATATGTTCCACTTAAAGGCTATAGAGATTATTTCCAAACACCTCCGCGGCGCAGTTGAAAACACACCTGAGGGCAGGGAAGGAATGGCTCTCGGACAGTATGTTGCCGGTATGGGATTTTCAAATGTAGGTCTGGGAATAGTTCATTCAATGGCACATCCGCTCGGCGCACTTTATAACACTCCTCACGGCGTGGCTAATGCTATTATACTTCCTACAGTAATGGAATATAACGCACCCGCTACCGGCGATAAATATAAATATATCGCTGCTGCTATGGGCGTAGAGGGCACGGAAAACATGTCAACGGACGAATACAGAAAAGCTGCAATCGACGCAGTTAAAAAGCTTTCCAAAGACGTTGGTATTCCGGAAAACCTCAAGGATATTGTTAAACCCGAAGACATCGGATTTTTGGCACAGTCCGCATATGATGATGCATGCAGACCCGGCAATCCGCGCGATACAAGCGTTGAAGAGATTTCCGAACTTTATAAATCTTTGCTTTAATAAGTATTTTTTGCAAAACAGCCGCCGTTTGGCGGCTGTTTTGCATTTTAAACAAAATTTTCACTCCGAAAAAGGATTTTTGCGGCGCGTGTGTAATATATACATTAGCAAAAATTGTAAGGAGTGAGTCCGATTGGAAAATAAGGCAAGTATAACTGCTCTGATGTCTGCTTTCGGCAGGGCGTTTCATGCCGAAAATGAAGAATACCCCGTTTTTAATGATTTCATGGCAAGAAAGCTGATGAGCAATGAAGAATATAATATGATTTCAAGCTATATTCTCAACGGAATTGACTTTTTCGCACCCGAAAAAAAGAACGGGTTCAAAAGTGATAAAGAGGCTCTCCGCTATCTCGTAAATACACATATAGCTCCCACGCCGCTGTGCAGAGCCGCATACTGCGAAAGCGCACTCGAAACGGCATTTCAAACGGGTACAGAACAGTATGTAATCCTCGGCGCAGGGCTTGATACATTTGCGTTTCGCAAATCAGAAATTGCAGAAAAACATAAAATATATGAAGTGGATCACCCGGCAACTCAAAGCGATAAGGTTTTGCGGATTGCAAGAGCAGGGTGGACCGTTCCGCAAAACCTTGTTTTCGTCGGTGTTGATTTCACAAAAGATAATTTAAAAGAAGAATTGGAAAAATACGGATTTGATAAAACCAAAAAGACGTTTTTCTCCTGGCTCGGAGTGAGCTATTACCTGTATAGGGACGAAATAGAAAATATGCTTCGCTCTTTATCTGAGATAATGTCGGACGGCAGCACACTGCTGTTTGATTATGCAGATGCCGGACTGTTTCTGTCAGAAGAACCGAGAGTGCGAAATATGATTGAAATGGCAAAAGGCGGCGGAGAAGAAATGAAATCCAGTTTTGACGGCGTGAGTATGGAAATGATGCTGTCCGATTACGGATTTTTGGCATATGAAATTCTCGAACCTGCAGACATTCAGAAACAGATAATCAAAAATACCGGCATGAAAGCGTTTGAACATATAAATTATGTGCAGGCAGTGTATAAAAAGCTGCGGTAATATAAATTTTTTGGAATTTATGTATTGACAAAAAGCATATATTTTGATATAATACTTATGCAGTTGATGAAGTATTAAAGTAATCCTGCACTGTGCATGTTTTGTACTGTTGCAGGTTTACAATATATGTGCGCGGGAGTGGCTCAGTGGTAGAGCGTCACCTTGCCAAGGTGAACGTCGCGAGTTCGAATCTCGTCTTCCGCTCCAAACTCGGAATAAGCTTTGCTTGTTCCGAGTTTTTTTGATATTAAGTAATATTTTACATTATTTTACAAAATTCGCCAAAAACCATTTACTAAATGTTAAAAATGTGATATGATAAATATGTAATTTCAATGAGCAACTGATTTAGTTAATATTTATATTGTCAAGGAGAACAAATATGAAAAACAACTTAATATTTTATATATGTGATGATAATATTGATTTTGCACAAAAAATAAAACAAGAAATCAAAAAAATTACTATAAACAAAAGAACTTGTGAAATATGCATATTTGATAATGGCAGGGAATTGATTAAAAAATGGGATTCACAAATTGCAGATGCAGTTTTCTTAGATATTGATATGCCGGAAATAAACGGATTTGAACTTGCCGAACAAATTCAGAAAAGAAAAGAAGACGCATATATTATTTTTATAACAAACCATGAAGATAAAGTATATCAGTCATATGAGTACGGCGACGGTAAATTCGGTGCAGATGATTCTGTTACATACGAGCAGCTTTCACTTCTTCTGAAAAGACTGTTCAACTATGACGAAACGAATACGCAGCCCACGGCGGCAAAGCGCGAAGATATTATAACCGCACTTGTAAAGGCGCTCGGTGCTGATATTTCATCTGTTGATGAAAATGTAATAAATCAAAAATTCTCAGACGGAGAAACCATAAAAGACGATAACAGAAAGTATATCGCATACGCTGTTAATTCAAAACTCGCAGTTGGCTACGGCGGTAAACTCTATACCGACAGTAATGTTACAAGAGCCGAAACAGCCGTTTTGCTCAGCCGCGCAGTTGAATTAAATAAATAGTATCACTCAAAAAAAGATGGGGCAAAACCCCATCTTTTTTTATAACCGTTTAGCGATATATAAATTTTTTGACTGCAAGATTTTTGACAAATACAAGTGCTATGCCGGTTACCGAGCCAAGACTGTCTTTTAAAATATCGGCCCATTCAAAGGCTCTGCCGTTATTCAGCAGTTTTTGATACGTTTCATCAAACAATGCATACAAGATGCAAAAAGCCAGTGCAATCAATATTGTTTTCGCCGTGAAAAATTCGTTAAGTGCCGAATATACGAGAATACCAAGTACCAAAAACAAAGAAAAGTGCGCGAGATTTCTCACTTTGTCATTTTCTTTTTTTACCGCTTTCTTCTGTTCGGCGGAGTCCAGCTTTTGATATTGCTTTGACTGCGAAATTATTTTTTCGGTAACATTTTCGCTGAGTTTTGTTGACTCCTGTGCGTCCTGGCTTGAGAAATACGTTATGGACGCCATGCATGCCAGGCACAGTATGATAAGTACGATTTTTTTAAACAACGCGGCACCTCCGGTCGCATAATTTTTCATGAATTGATGTTTTTTACGTTTACGTCAAGCTGAGGGTAGGGGATGCTGATTCCGTTTTTGTCAAATTCTTCTTTAACCGATTCTTCAAGGTCATAAAGAGCCGTAAGATAGTCTTCGCATTTGCACCATGCCCACAACACATATTCAACGGCATTCTCGCCGTGAGAAGATACTCCGGCAAACGGTTCGGGTTCATTTAACACAAGCGGATGTTTTTTCGCAGTTTCGAGCAATACGCTTTTTACCTTTTTTGTGTCGCACTCATATCCTGCGGTAAAAGTCATATCAATACGGCGGATGTTGTTTTCGGAAATGTTTGTCAGCGTCTGTGCCGATATTGTACCGTTCGGCATTACGACCGTTTTATTGTCCGGTGTTCTGAGTTTTGTGTAAAAAATCCCGATTTCCTTTACGGTTCCCATGATGTCCGATACGCTTATAAAATCACCTGTTTTAAAAGGCTTGAATGCCAGTATTATTATTCCGCCGGCAATATTTGAAAGGCTTCCCTGCAAAGCAAGACCTATAGCTATGCCTGCCGAACCGAGAACGGTAATAAACGATGTCATCGGCAGACCGAGTATTCCTGCGGCGGTTATTATGACGATTATTTTTAGCCCGATACTTACAAATCCGAGTGTAAAGGACTGCACACCTTCATCAAGGTGACAGAATCCTTTGCCGTTTTTTAAGCCTCTGACTAAGAGCTTTATGAGCTTAAAGCCTATGGTAAGCAGAAGGATTACCGCAATTATTTTAAGTCCGGTAATTTTCAGAAATTCAAACAGCGCTTCAATTGTTTTTTCGCTCAATCGGTTTGCCTCCTTGTCATATAATATGCGGTACAACAAATGGCTGAACAAAATCAGTTTGTTCAGCCAAATATCTGCCGTAAGGCTCGGTTATACCGAATTTATTTATTAATACATTCCCATTCCGCCGGGCATACCTGCGCCGCCGGGAGCTGCAGCTGCGTTTGCATTCGGATCCGGCTTGTCGGCAACTATGCTTTCGGTTGTAAGCACCATGCTTGCAACGCTTGCTGCGTTTTGCAGAGCACTTCTTGTAACCTTTGCAGGGTCCACAATACCGTTTTCTATCATGTTCATGTATTGTTCGCACAGAGCGTTGAATCCAACACCTGCGTCACTTGTTTTGATTTTGTCTACGATTACGGAGCCTTCAAGTCCTGCGTTCTTTGCAATCTGTCTTACAGGTTCTTCGAGAGCTTTCATGATGATTTTAACGCCTGTCTTTTCATCCGGCTCGGTTACTTCGTCAAGAACTGCTTCAACTGAAGGGAGAGCGTTGATATATGATGTACCGCCGCCTGCTACAATACCTTCTTCAACGGCTGCCTTTGTAGCTGCAAGAGCGTCCTCGATACGGAGCTTCATTTCTTTCATTTCTGTTTCGGTAGCAGCACCGACTTTGATTACTGCAACACCGCCGGAAAGCTTAGCAAGTCTTTCCTGGAGTTTTTCTTTATCAAATTCGCTTGTTGTTTCTTCAATCTGTGATTTTATTACTGCGATTCTGTCTTTGATAGCTTCCTTGTCGCCGTTGCCGTCTACAATAATAGTAAGTTCTTTCTGAACCTTTACCTGTTTTGCGGTACCGAGCATGTCAAGAGTAGTTTCCTTTAAGTCAAAGCCGAGTTCATCGCTGATAACTTCGCCGCCTGTGAGGATAGCAATATCTCTGAGCATTTCTTTTCTTCTGTCGCCGAATCCCGGAGCTTTAACAGCTACGCAGGTGAATGTTCCTCTGAGTTTGTTTACTACGAGAGTTGTGAGAGCTTCGCCCTCAATATCTTCAGCAATAATCAAAAGCTTCTTGCCCTGCTGAACAATTTGTTCGAGAACAGGGAGTACATCCTGTATGTTTGAAATTTTTTTATCTGTAATAAGGATATATGCGTCGTCAAGCACAGCTTCCATTTTTTCGGTATCTGTTACCATATACGGAGAGATATATCCGCGGTCAAACTGCATACCTTCAACAACATCACAGTAGGTTTCTGCAGTTTTGGACTCTTCAACAGTGATTACACCGTCGGCAGTAACTTTTTCCATAGCGTCTGCAATGAGCTTGCCGATGTAGTCATTTGCTGCGGAAACAGATGCAACCTTTGCTATATCGTCTTTGCCGTCAACTTTCTTGGCATTGGCAAGAATATATTTAACAGCTGCGTCTACGGATTTCTGAATACCCTTTTTAACAATCATCGGGTTTGCGCCTGCTGCTACGTTTTTAAGACCTTCTCTTATAATTGCCTGTGCAAGAAGGGTAGCGGTTGTAGTACCGTCACCGGCAACGTCGTTTGTCTTTGTAGCAACTTCTTTTACGAGCTGTGCGCCCATGTTTTCAAAAGCGTCTTCAAGCTCAATATCTTTTGCGATTGTTACACCGTCATTGGTAATGAGCGGAGAACCAAATTTTTTATCCAAAACAACGTTTCTGCCTTTTGGACCGAGTGTAATTTTAACAGCGTCCGCAAGCTGATCCACACCAGCCTGAAGAGCGCGTCTTGCTTCTTCACCGAATAATATTTGTTTAGCCATAATTAATTAAACCTCCTGTTGGTAGATTATTCAACTATTGCGAGAATGTCGCTCTGTCTTACAATGATGTTTTCAACACCGTCAAGCTTAACTGTCGTGCCGGCATACTGGCTTATAAGAACCTTGTCGCCGACTTTTACTTCCATTTTAACTTCTTTGCCGTCTACAATACCGCCGGGGCCTACAGCCGTAATTTTTGCTACCTGCGGTTTTTCTTTGGCACTGCCCGGAAGAACTATTCCGCTTTTTGTGGTTTCCTCTGTTTCAACCATCTGAATAACAACTCTGTCTGCTAATGGTTTGATTGTCATTTTTATTACCTCCTGAAAATATCCTTAACGGAATTTATATGTTAATTTTCTTTGTTAGCACTCGTTATGTTTGAGTGCTAACCACTAAACCCTATATTAACCATTTGATACATTAAATGCAAATTTGATTAAATGCGATTACAATAAATTATCAACGATATTCTTTGAGTATCTTGCAAAATCAACGTGTTTTACAATAAGATGATTTTGTTTGCAAAATTAGCAATAAGAAACGTTGTTTGTTAATCTGTCTTAAACGTTAAAACGGAACAAAACAATATCGCCGTCATTCATAACGTATTCCTTGCCCTCAAGGCGGACAAGACCTTTTTCGCGCGCGGCGGCATATGTACCGCAAGCCATCAAATCGTCAAACGATACAACCTCGGCTCTTATAAAACCTCTTTCAAAATCCGTGTGTATTTTGCCGGCAGCCTGCGGTGCCTTTGTGCCTTTTGTTATTGTCCATGCTCTTACTTCCGGTTCGCCGGCTGTGAGATAGCTTATAAGGCCGAGCAGGTGATAACTCTTTTTGATAAGTCTGTTCAGACCGGATTCTTTAATTCCGAGTTCTTCAAGGAAAGGTCCTTTTTCGCTTTCGTCAAGCTCTGCAATTTCTTCTTCGATTTTTGCACATATAGGAAGTACCTCGGCATTTTCCGCCTCGGCTATCGCGGAAAGCTCTGCTACAAACTTGTTATCGTCAATTCCGTTTATAAAATCGTCTTCGGCTACATTTGCGGCATATATTACTGGCTTTAAGGTAAGCAAAGATATTTCCTTTAAAATCTCTTTTTCTTCTTTGCTGTATTCGAGACTTCTTGCCGGTTTGCCGTTTTCAAGCGTTTCATAAATTTTTTGCAGCATATTAAGCTCGGCAAGATATTTTTTGTCGCCGCCCTTCATCAGCTTTTTGGTCTTGTCTATGCGCTTTTCGACCATTTCCATATCGGCAAATATAAGTTCCATATTGATAGTTTCTATATCTCTTGCGGGACCGATTTTGCCGTCAACATGAACAATGTTCGGATCCTCGAAGCAGCGTACTACATGAACAATTGCATCAACCTCGCGAATGTGCGACAAAAACTTGTTTCCGAGACCTTCGCCCTTGCTTGCGCCTTTTACAAGCCCTGCAATGTCAACAAATTCAACCGTTGCAGGAGTTATCTTCTGCGGATTGTACATCTTTGCCAGGCTGTCAAGTCTTTCGTCCGGTACTGCCACTATACCTACATTCGGTTCGATAGTGCAGAACGGATAATTCGCCGATTCTGCTCCTGCCTGTGTAATAGCATTAAAAAGCGTACTCTTGCCTACATTGGGCAAACCAACTATACCTAATTTCATTTTTCCTTACATCTCCTTGTTTTACTTATGTTCAGGTGCATGCGAAAACCGTTTATACCGGTTTCGCGCCGTTTCACATTAAACTACATGGAGATATGATGAAATGCGATAATTTCATGAATTAATTTTATACAATCGCACTGTAAAATATAACTTCAAATAGCAAAATGTTTTTTACTACACCAAAATTACACTGTTTTTTATAATACCAATGTTTCAAATCTTTACTATTGTATCATATTAATTATTGTTTTTCAATAGGCACAAATGCACTAAATTTCCGCAAAAGGTAATCTGTGCTGCTGTTTCGGCTTTCGCGTCTTCGCCGATAGCAAACTGGTTATTTACGTTTTTCATTTTTTTCAAAATCCACTTGCATACTGCATTGATATGGTATATAATTATTATAATACGAAATTTTTAATAAATCAACGTAAAAAATATAAAGGAGGAATATTATGTTGAAGAAAATTTTGGCGGCAGTGCTTTGCACATTGATTCTGCTTTCTGTGAATGTGTCTGCCGCAGCCGATCTAAAGGCCGGCGATACCGCCTATGTTGTATACGGCGGCACAGTAAATGTTACACAAAACCCCACTTACTCAGGAGGTGTAACTGAGATCGGCAAAGGAACCAAAGTGACGGTTTTGGAACCTTATGTAATCGGCGAAGATAACAGAAAGTTCCATAAAATTCAGCTTTCGGACGGCAGAGTCGGATATGTCCTTGCTTATACAACGGCTCGGGAAACAACACCGATACTGGAAGCCGGCGCGACTGCCGAAAAGGAGTTAAACAAGCAATGGGCGTCTTCCGATACTGACAAGTATCAGCACGCAATAGAGATGACATTTCTTTCCGATTACATCTACGGCGGAAGCAAAACAACCGAGGGCAAGGAAAGAAATTTTTATGCAAAAGTACCGACGGAATGGGTAAGACATGACCGCCCGGCATCATTGCCGCTTGTGGGAATGGCTATTGTACATATAGGCGATGAGGGAAAAATCGGCTCGGTAAAAGCTTCGTTCTATCCCGGCAATCCGCCGATTAACTATCATTCCCAAAGACTTGATGAGCTCAAAGTAATAGGATATGATCCCCCGTTTGCTGAAAAGAGCAGAACTGAAGCAAATGCTAACACAGCGTTTTATGCTACAACAACGAGTGAATTTGAGGTTGTTGCCTATAATGAGAATTGGGTTGCCGTATGGAGCGAGGGCGGCGTTGACGAATCGCGCGGTTCAATCAGACAGTGCGGTGAGAAAGACGGTACTGCTTTCACAAGCTGGAAACCGGCTGTATATTTTCTGCCGAGAAAAAACTGTTATATTTTAGATATTAACAATCAGGTATCAACCGCTCCGAAAATCGAGGCGGTAGGCAAAGCAACCGGACTTTTAATGGTTAAGACCACTCCCGACAATACGGATTATGTAAAATCGGGCGTTATTAAAATCAACCAGTCGGTTCAGATTGTAGACACCACTCCGCAGAACGGCCATTATAAGATTTACTATAAAAAAGGTCTTTATTATGTTGACGCAAAGTATGTTAATGCACAGCGCGCAAACACCGAAAAACCGACAACTCAGTACAAAGCAATAGCGGCCGTTGACTGCGATATTTCTGACGGTTCCTCGGTTTCCGGTTCGGTTAAAAAAGGCGCGGCAATCGATGTTATCGAGAAAGACTATGACGGAATAAATTCAAAAATCTGGTTTAACTCAAAGGTATGCTACATTCCGACAAGCAATCTCGATGAATTCACAAAAACCCTGTCCGCAGCAGACACGGCGGCGCTCGGTACACCTATCGGCGTGCTGTCTGTAGATACGCCTTGGGGCGAATGGGGCGCACTGACCTATTCGGCGGAAGGAATTACAAAGCTGAAAAATTACCGTTACGGATATATCAACGCTGATATGGATAAGATGACAGAGTACAGCAAATGGGTACTTTCAAACAACGGTGATATCAATAAAATACATGACAGAGAATGGGTAAATGTATACGGTATTGAGGAATTTTCCTTTGACCGCGATGCGGATATGCTGGATATTCCCGGAGTAGATCCTGCCGATATAGACCCGTGGATTATAACGGGAAAAATCTACACTATTTTTTATAATGGAGAGATTCGCTATCTGGTTCATGAGGATGACCAGCAGGATACATTTACATATTATCCCGGAAACGGATTCAGCAAAAACTCTGTTGCAAAAACCCAGACCGTTTGCCTGGACAGCCGTAAATATAACACGGTTGCGTATAACATAGATGACAACAACTACTTTAAGCTCAGAGATATTGCAAAAATCCTTGACGGAACCATTAAAACCTTTGACATTAAGTATGACGGTGCAACAAATTCTATTGACATGTTAAGCTTTTATGATTATACCTCGGTCGGCGGTGAATTAACACCGGGTGACGGCACCGAAAGGACTGCACTTTCATCATCAGCATTTTTAACGCTCGACGGCGTGCCGATTAAGGCTACCTGCTATAATATAGAAGGAAACAATTATTTCAAGCTTCGCGATATAACAGACGCGCTTGATTGCCGCGTTGAGTGGGACGAAAGCACTCAGATGATTTGGGTTATTCCCGCCAGAACCGCATATGATGATCCGGATGAGATAATGGGCTGATATCCGAAAATAGGACTGCTTATAAAAAATAAGAATAATAATGAATAACTATAAAACGGTATGTTTTTCTTTGCAAAAGCATACCGTTTTGGCATATAAAAGCTGTTTTTATACAACTCACTTGCTCATAACAACAAATTTATGCGGAGTAATTATAACGGGAAATGCCGATGACATGAAATATCATAAAATAAAAATGACGGCTTTGAAACCGAGGTATTTCCTGTATTTCGCCCCGATAAGTGCGTTGACATTGACAAAGACGGCTTTATAGTGTATATTACAGGTATCGGAATTAAAAGTTTTGCGGAACTTTTGAGCCGGCTTACCGGTTACTTTGAATTCCGAAGCAAACCATCTGTATCAAAAAGGAGAAGCTTATGCAAAACAATGTTACACAATATATAAATTCACACTGGGACGACTGCGTGAGGGAATTGCAGGAGGACAGCGGCGAAACAATAGGCTTGCCGTATCCGTATGCAATTCCGGCAGCAGGGCATTTTGAAGAGTTATTCTACTGGGATACTTATTTTCTGAATAAAGGTCTTGAAATAAGCAAAAAACATCTTCTTGCCAAGTGCAATGCCGATAATATGCTGTACTTGATAGAAAAGTACGGATTTATGCCGAATGCCAACAAAACTTATTACATAAGGGACAGAATTTCGCAGCCGCCGTTTCTTTCGCAAATGGTAAGAGATGTGTATGAGCATTTCAAAGATGTTGTGTGGCTGTCGGGTGCATACATGATTCTGAAAAAAGAATATGACTTCTGGATGACAGAAAGACGTTCGCCGAACGGTCTGAATTTTTACAGTGGAAAACTTACGGACGAAAAAATAACTCATCTTATTGCCGGAATGCTTGCGGAAAGAATAGGTTACACTCCTGATATAAGCGATGACTGCGCCGCTCTTCATTACATGTGCTGCTGGGAAAGCGGATGGGATATGAGCCCCCGATGGGGAGTTGAGGGATATAATTATAATCCTGTTGACTTAAACTCTATAATGTATATGTTTGAAAAGAACATGGAATACTTTTCGCTCATTCTTTCTGACGGTGAGGAGAAAGAATGGCATAAAAGGGCAGAAAAACGCAGAGAGCTTATGAACCGATACTTAACGGACGAAAACGGCATAATGCTTGATTATAATTACAAAACAGGTAAATTAAGCAATGTTTTTTCGGT
This sequence comes from uncultured Clostridia bacterium, assembly GCA_934481345.1. Lineage (GTDB taxonomy): Bacteria > Bacillota > Clostridia > UMGS1810 > UMGS1810 > CAKSIN01. The sequence continues at coordinate 156,089 of CAKSPF010000005.1, read as the reverse complement.
TGCTTCGTTATATCCGCTGTTTGTTAACATGGCAGATGAAAATTATGCAGCACTTATGGCAAACCGGGTTGAAAGACTTGAATGCAGCTACGGGTTGGCTGCCTGTGAGAAAAATGATATTTACGGAACGTATCAATGGTCTTATCCGAACGGTTGGGCGTGTCTGCAATATATAGCAGTAATCGGTTTTAAAAATTACGGATTTGGCGAAGTCGCTTCACGGCTTGCGGCAAAGTATACTTCACTTGTGGAAAAATGCTTTGAAGAAACCGGAAATCTATGGGAAAAATACAATGTTGCCGAGGGAAATGTAAATATATGTCAGGAAGGCAGCGGAGAAATGCCTGCAATGATGGGGTGGAGCGCAGGTGTATATCTTGCTCTGAAAGATTTGAAATAAAGCAAAAGCTCCGTACAAACGGTTTCTTAACGTTTGTACGGAGCTTTTTGTAAGCAATGCAAAATAATTATAAAAGTTGTATATGAATTTATTGTGATGAACTTGTATATCTGATTTTTTTATGCTAAAGTATTTTTGTATAAACTTGAATTTAAACAACTATACTTATATATGCAGATATTAAATATCGTATAGGGTTGACAATTTTTCATACTTGTATGTCGATACTTTATGTGCTAAAGTATCTGTATGACAAAGCTTTAATTAAAATATTACCCGGCAGTATGTTTTGCCGGTAAAGGAAATGGTGAAACACATGAAAAAACAAGACTATCTCAGAAACACCCCGTTTTTCTGGTCAAGGCTGGGATTTTGCTATGATCCGCCGATAACGGACGAAAACGGAAACCCGATAATATTTTCAAGAAACTATGACAAATACAGAAAATTTCACAAGGATTTTGAAAACAGCGGTATTAAATATCACACTACAATTCTTCATTCGGGTTGGGTAGGAGATAAGAAATATGACTATTCTCTTACCGATGAAACGCTTGAAGCGCTTTTGAAGGATAATCCGAATATTATGTATATGCCGCGCGTTAAGCTCAATGTTCCGGTTGACTGGTGCAGAAACCATCCTGAAGATGTGTTTGTTTATGAGAAATACAAAAATCTTTCAGCTGAGGAAATTGCTTCGCTTGTCGGCACGGCAGACCACGACTGGTTCGGCTTTAACTGCGCCAACGGATATGCCGTAAACGGCGGTGACGGCGGATTTAAGGACACACGCCCGAATCTGGGAAATAAAATAGGATTGCAGAGCTTTTCCTCGCCGAAATGGATTGAGGACGCTTCCGAGGCACTTGCAAATCTGATTGAACACATTGAAAAAAGCCCGTATGCCAAGCAGATTATCGGCTATCATGTGGCATACGGTCAGTGCGGAGAAACTTGTCTGTGGGGCGGATGGCGAGATCAGAACGAACTCAGCCGCGGTGACTTCGGCAAGACAAATACAAAGATGTTCGTAAAGTTCGGATTAGATAAATACGGAAGCGAAAAGGAACTTTTGAAAAAATGGGGCTTTGACAGCCTTGACAGTATAGAAGTTCCCTCGCTGAAACAGCGCGATTTGCCAAAAAGTTCTTTGAGAGAGCTTTTTTATGATGACGCGCATAACCTCATCTGCCGTGATTACAACGAGTTTTCTTCGCGTGCAAATGTCAAAGCATGCGAAAGCTTCTGCAAGGTGGTAAAGGACAAAACGGACGGCGAGGCTGCTGCCGGAATTTTCTACGGATACATATACATGCCTCAGTCGGCATATATGTCGCACTGCGATATTGACTATGTTTTAAACTCGCCGTACATAGACTTCCTTGCTTCGCCGAAAGCGTATTTTCGCACACTTGCCGGTGATCCCGGCGGTGAGCAGGGGCCGTCATATTCGATAAACAAAAAGAAAATCTGGCTTGACGAAATTGACAACTGGACGCACCTCGACAGACGCGAGGGAAGAGCCGAAAACTTTTTTCAGACGCGCACGCTCATATTGCGGGAGGGTATAAAAAACCTTGCCTCCGACCAAGGATTCTGGTGGATGGATCTCGGCGAGGGTTGGTACGATATGCCCGAAATCATGGACTTGATTAAAGGATTAAGCGCAGCTCAAAAGAAAATTTTAAATAAAAAGCACAAAAGCGCTGCAGAGATACTTATTGTCGTGGACGAAAATTCCATAAAATCAATGTCGGCAAGCTACGGTCTTACAGGCGGTCTGATGTACAATCTTCAGTCGGAGGTAAAGCTATGCGGAGCGCCGGTTGATACTCTGAGGCTGAGCGACTTATACAGCGCGGATCTGAGCCGTTACAAAATGATTGTCTTTGCAAACGCTTTTTCGGTTGACGGTAAACTCAGAAAAATTCTGAAAGACAATGCACCGGGCAAAACCTATGTGTGGAACTATGCTGCAGGAATACTTAATCCGCACTTTGGTACAGACGGCACTAAGGAGCTTACAGGCTTTGAAATACGGGAATTTGAGATGGACTATGAGGCTGAACAGTTCGGGTATTCGATTGCAAATCAGAATTTCGGACCCGTTCATAAGATAGAAAAGGACTTTCCGCTTTTTGAAATACTGACAGATGAAAAAGACTGTATATTAAGCCGCTATCCGAACGGATACACTATGTGCGCCGAAAAGGAACATAACGGCGGAAAAAGCGTACTTTGTGCGTTTCCGTCGCTTACGGCGGCAGATATACGAAGTCTGGCGCAAAAAGCAGGTTGCACTATGTATGCACCGCTTAACTGCACGGTGTATGCAGATAACCGAATACTGGGATTTTTCCCTAAATATGATGCTGTATTCGACTTCGAACTTCCGAACAAAACCGTAAACGGCAAAAAAATACTTTCGCTTGACATCAAGGCAAGGGGCGCAGAATACTTCGTCTATGATTGATTTTGCGGCAAAAGCCAAAGCATCAGTCCGTATATAAATATTTAAAAATAAATCAAATAAATTCCAAAAAAATACTTGATTTTTTGAAATATCTGTGATATACTAATAGTGTTTTAAGGTACGTCATTGGTTTATAGCTTTCATTGAGAGTGGGTTAATTACCCACTCTTTCGTATTGTATATGACAAATTTTAATTTGGTTTGACAGTCTGCATAAATTGCATTTTGTCATACTGATGAAAGGTGGTGTTAATATGGCTAACAAAAAAATTACCGATACCGTGTACGGTCTGGCGCAGCCGATAGCTGAAAAAAACGGGCTTTCCATATATGAAGTAGAGTATAAAAAAGAAGGTTCCGATTATGTATTAAGAGTAATTCTCGATACACCCGATGACAGCAGTGATTCGTTTGTTTCACTCAATGCATGCGAATCGGTAAGCAGAGAGCTGAGTGAGCTTCTGGATGAAAAAGACCCTGTATCGGGGGCATATATGCTTGAGGTAACATCACCCGGTCTGGACAGACCGCTGAAAAAGCCGGAAGATTTTGTGCGTTTCGCCGGCAGAACGGTTGATGTCGGTTTATATAAATCGGTAAATGGCAGCAAAACTCTGTGCGGAACTTTAAAAGGTCTGGAAGACGGTATTCTGACACTTCAATGCGATGATGAAACCGTAAGTATCAATTACAGCGATACCGCATTTGTAAAACTTGCGGTAATATTTTAAAAACTAATCTGAAAGGAATGATTATAAAAATGAACAGTGAATTTCTTAATGCTCTTGACGAGATAGAAAAAGAAAAAAATATAAGCAAGGATATTCTGCTTGATGCAATTGACGCAGCATTGGTTTCTGCTTATAAAAGAAACTACAATACCAACCAGGGCAATGTTTTTGTAAATATTGACAGAGAAAGCGGCGAAGTAAAGGTATTTGTTCAAAAAGAGGTTGTAGAGGAAGTAGAAGACAATCTGACTCAAATATCCGTAGAAGATGCCTCAAAGCAAAGCGGAAAATACGAAATCGGAGATATAGTCAATATTGAGGATACTCCGTCCGCATTCGGAAGAATTGCCGCTCAGACTGCAAAGCAAGTTGTTATGCAGCGCATAAAAGAAGCCGAGCGTTCCTTGATATATGAAGAATTTATGGAAAAGGAACATAAAGTTGTAGACGGCGTTGTGCAGAGAATAGAAAGAAAAAACATTTATCTTGACATCGGAAAAACCGAAGCGCTTTTGGCACCCGGCGAACAGGTTCCTGCAGAAAACTATAATTTCCACAAGAGAATGAAAGTCTATGTAACAGAGGTTAAAAGAACCACAAAGGGAACTATTGTCAATGTTTCCAGAACAAGACCGGGACTTGTGCTTAAACTTTTTGAAGCTGAAATTCCGGAGATTGCAGAGGGCATTGTAACTATAAAGAGTATTTCCCGCGAAGCCGGTTCAAGAACAAAAATAGCCGTATATTCATCCGATCCGAATGTAGACCCGATCGGTGCATGTATCGGCGCAAGAGGCACAAGAGTCCAGGGAATTGTAGATGAACTCAACGGTGAAAAAATCGACATTGTAAAATACAGTGAAGATCCCAGGGAGTTTATTACAGCAAGCCTTAATCCGGCGGAGGTTATAAGCCTTGACGTTGATGAAGAAAATAAAGAGGCTTATGTTATTGTGCCGCATCACCAGCTTTCTCTTGCTATAGGCAAGGAAGGCCAGAATGCAAGACTCGCTGCACGTCTGACAGGATATAAAATCGATATCAAAAGCGACGCTCAGTAGACTTTGAGGTGAAAAAGTGAGCAAGAATGAATTTCCTGTAAGAATGTGCTGCGGCTGTATGCAGCGCCGTCCCAAAGAAGAACTTCTGAGAATAGTACGAATGAACGAAAGTGTTTCCGTAGACTATTCAAAAAAAGGCAGCGGTCGCGGTGCATACATATGTGCAGACGCTGTATGTATCGAAAAGGCAAAAAAAAGGAAAACTTTTTCAAGAAACCTTAAATGTGAAATTTCTGATAATCTGTATGATGAACTGTTAAAACTTGCGGACAGGAAGTGATTGTATGAACAAGGTGCTCGGACTTGTAGGTCTTGCCAAAAGAGCGGGCAGAGTATTAAGCGGAGAAAGTGCGTCAAAGGAGGCTGTGCGTTTCGGCAAAGCGCATCTTGTCATAATTGCCGGCGATGCAAGCGCAAACACAGCAAAAAGTCTTACGGACAGCTGCAAATATTACGGTGTTCCGTATTATATATATGGTACTAAGGATACTTTGGGACACTCAATAGGCCATGAATTTAATGCCGCCCTATGTGTTACCGATGCAGGATTTGCAAAAAGTATAGAAAAATGTTTGCAGGCAAATATTAATGGAGGTGAATAATTATGACCGGACCGAGAGTACATGAATTAGGTAAGGACATAAACGTTTCAAGCAAGGTGCTTATAGAACTTTTGGAAAAATATGATATAAAGGTTAAAAATCACATGACTGTTTTGGAGCTTGACCAGACAGATGTTATTTTAACATCATATCTCAACAAATATGATGACGGCAGTACAATAGAACAATACTATGAAAAACTGCACGAAGCAGATGCCAAGAACGAAATGAAAACCGACAAAGCAGATAAAATCAATGAAAAAAAAGCTTTGGATGAAGAAGAACCGGCAGAGGTTGAAATCAAAAAAGAAAATACTCAGAAGATTGTTGATACAAGACAAAATACTGTAGACTTAAATAAACTTGATACCGATAAAATCGAAAAATTGGTTGATCTCGATATTGAAGAAAAAGCAGAGAAAAAGCAGAAAATCAAAAAATCAAACCAGCCTTCCAAAAAGCAGGAAAAGAAACAGGAGCCTGTTAAGGAGAAAAAAGTCAAGGAAGCTCCGGCTGAGAAAAAGGTTGTTGAAATTCCCGACGAAATCTCCGTCGGCGACTTTGCAGCCCGACTTGAGGTTTCGCCGACCGCTGTTGTCAAAAAGCTTTTTGAGGTAGGTGTGATGGCATCTGTCAGCCAGGTTATAGATTTTGATACGGCAGCTCTGATAGGCGATGATTTGGGATTTGAAATCAAAAAAGAGGTTATAATAACCGATGAGGACAGACTCTTTAATGATGTTGAAGATACCGAGGATCAGCTTGAACCCCGTCCGCCGGTAGTTGTCGTTATGGGTCACGTTGACCACGGTAAGACATCACTTCTTGATACTATACGCAAGACAAACGTAATCGCAAAAGAAGCCGGAGGAATAACTCAGCATATCGGTGCGTACAGAGTAAGAATACACGATAAAAAAATCACTTTTCTTGATACACCCGGACACGAAGCATTTACTACAATGCGTATGAGAGGTGCACAGGTTACCGATATTGCTATTTTGGTTGTTGCCGCCGATGACGGTATCATGCCGCAGACTGTAGAGGCAATTAACCATGCAAAGGCTGCGGGAGTAACAATAATTGTTGCAATAAACAAAATAGATAAAGAGGGCGCTAATCCGGATAAAATCAAACAGGAACTTACAGAATATGATCTTGTTCCGGAGGAATGGGGCGGCGATACGATTTGTGTTCCTATTTCCGCTAAATTCAACCAGAACATAGATGAACTTTTGGAAATGGTTATACTTGTTGCCGAAATGAAAGAACTAAAGGCCAATCCGAACAGAAATGCCAAGGGTACCGTTATAGAAGCCCAGCTCGACAAGGGCAGGGGACCTGTTGCCACCGTACTTGTACAGAACGGTACGCTAAAGGTAGGCGACGTTGTGGTTGCCGGTACCGCTGTCGGTAAGGTGAGAGCTATGGTAGACGACCGCGGAAATAAAGTTAAAAAAGCCGGACCGTCTGTTCCGGTGGAAATCATAGGTCTGAGCGAAGTTCCGGAGGGCGGAGATATATTCCATGCCGTAAATGATGAAAAGAAAGCAAGAGCTGTTGTTGAAAAACGCAAGGAAAAAATCAAATCCGACAGCATACAGTCCCGTGCGGCAGTTTCGCTCGACGCACTTTTCGATCAGATAAAGCAAGGCGAAGTTAAGGAACTCAATATTATTGTCAAAGCAGATGTTCAGGGCTCGGTTGAAGCTGTTAAGCAGTCGCTCACAAAGCTTTCCAACGAAGAAGTAAGAGTTAACTGTATACACGGCGGTGCAGGCGGAGTTACAGAATCCGATGTTATGCTAGCGGCTGCTTCAAATGCCATTATAGTAGGATTTAACGTAAGACCGGATAACGGTGCGCTTTCTTCCGCAAAGCAGAATAATGTGGATATAAGGCTTTACCGCGTAATTTACCACGCAATAGATGAAATTGAAGCTGCCATGAAAGGTATGCTTGCGCCTAAATTCAAAGAAAACGTACTCGGTCACGCCGAGGTAAGAAACACCTTTAAAGTAAGCGGTGTCGGAACAATTGCCGGCGGATATATACTGGACGGCAAGATTTCCAGAAACTCTCAGGTAAGAATAGTGCGTGACGGCATAATTGTTCATGAGGGTATACTTTCGAGTCTTAAGAGATTTAAAGACGACGTTAAGGATGTTGCCGCAGGATATGAATGCGGTATAGGCATAGAAAACTTCAATGACATCAAAGACGGCGATGTTATAGAATCGTTTGTCATGGAAGAAATTAAAAATTAAGAGGTGTGCTGTTATGTCATTTAACAGACTTGATAGAATAAAAGAAGAAGTAAAACGTGAAATGTCAGCTATTATACGCGAGCTCAAGGACCCTCGCATAGCACCTATGACAAGCGTTGTGGCAGCTGATGTTTCCAAGGATTTAAAGTATGCCAAAATATACATTTCAGTCATGGGTACCGATGAAGAAAAGAAAAACACTCTGGCGGCACTTAAGAGTGCAACCGGATTTATCAAAAAAGAAATCGGCTCAAGGCTTGATTTAAGATGCGTTCCGCAGCCAAGCTTTGTTATTGACGCTTCAATTGATTACGGCATGCATATAAACGAACTTATAAATAAAATTAATGACGGCGGTGACAGATAATATGAGCGCTTCGGAAATCGTCCGTGTAATAAACCAAAACCAATCCTTTGCAGTTGCCGTTCATATAAACCCGGACGGTGACTGCCTGGGTTCGGCTGCGGCTTTGGTTTCGGCAATAAGAGGCATGGGCAAGTGTGCCGACATATTTTTGGACGGCACAATCCCGGACAGATTAAGCTTTGTATGGAAAGAAGATTTTTTTGGAAATATAAACAAACACTATGATGTGTGTATAGCCGTAGACGTGGCGGCTGATTACATGATGGGCAGCATTAAAGAAACTGTATTTGACAAAACTGCATGCAATTGCTGCATCGATCATCACGGCACAAATAACGGCTATGCCATGTACAACTGTATAAACGCTGATGCTTCGGCAGCCGGAGAGGTTGTGTTTGACTTGATTAAAAATCAGCTCGGTATCAGTATTACCGATGACATCGCACGTTATTTATATATTGCGATTGCCAGCGACACCGGCGGCTTCAGATATTCAAATACCACATCAGAAACTCATGAGATTGCTTCCAAGCTAATGAAATACAACATTGATGCACCGATTGTCATGCGTATGCTGTTTGAGCAAAAAAGCATTAATCAGTTGAGAATACGAAATGATGTTGTAACAGATATGAGATTTTACGAAGGTAACAAAATCTGCATTGCTTCTGTAGACAAAAATCTTCTCGATAAATACAATATGTCCTTTGAGCAGACAGACGACCTTGCCCAGCTTCCGCGCAGCATACGAGGTGTGGAAGTCGGCGTCTATCTGAAGATAAAAAGTGATAACGAGGTAAAGGCAAGCCTGCGTTCAAATGACTATGCAGATGTGTCGGCAGTTGCCGCGGCCCTCGGAGGCGGAGGTCACAAGCGCGCTGCCGGTGTAACAATCAATGCATCAGCCGAAGAAGCCGAAAAGCTTATTTTAAATGAAATTAAAAAAGTGATGTGAAAATATTGAACGAGTTGAACGGAATAGTTTCGGTAAATAAAGAAAAAGGCTATACATCTCATGATGTAGTTAATGTAATCCGTAAAATTCTCGGTACCCGCAAGGTCGGACACACAGGAACCCTTGATCCAAATGCAGAGGGAGTTTTGCCCATATGCGTCGGTAAGAGCACCAAAGTTTCCGATATGCTTGTAAATTCCGACAAAGCATATACTGCTAAAATTCAGCTTGGAATTACTACCGATACATATGATATTTGGGGCAAGGTTTTGTCCGAAAACAGCGTAAATGTCAGTTATCAGCAGCTAAGCGATGCCGTAGCTGCTTTTACGGGCGAATTTATGCAGCTTCCGCCTATGTACAGTGCCGTTAAGATCAACGGCAAAAAATTGTACGAGCTTGCCAGAAAGGGCATTGAAGCGGAACGCAAGCCACGCAGGATAACTGTTTATAAATCTGAAATTTCGGATTTTGACAGAAACAGTTTCAAACTTTCTGTTTTTTGTTCAAAAGGAACATACATTCGTTCTCTGTGTCATGACATAGGAGAAAAACTCGGCTGCGGTGCCGCAATGACAGAACTTGTAAGAACACGTTCCTCTGTTTTTGATATTAAAGATTCTCTTACGCTTGAAGAAATCAGACGCACTGTCGAAGAAAAAGGTCCCGAGGCTGTATTGAGCCCTGTTGACAGCGTATTCGGACAGTATGATGAAATAACCGTAACGGATATTGTGCGTCAAAGACTTTTAAACGGCGCGGTATCAAGAAGTGCGGAAAACACAGGAGTATACCGCGTGTATGATGCTAAAAGTATATTTGTGGGTATTGCAGAAGTATTTGAATCCGAAAAGGGTAATGCAATAAAAATTGTTAAAGCTTTTTGTGACAGGTGATTTTTATGACTACAGATATTAATACAAAAAATGTTGTTGCAATAGGAAAATTTGACGGTATGCATTTAGGTCATCAAAGGCTTATAAAAGCAGCGGCAGATGCCGCAAAACAAAATAACATGAAAACTCTTGTTTATGTCATTGCCCCGAGCGGCGGCAAGGTTCTTACAGATTTTCATCAAAAAGAGTTTTTTATGAAATCAAACGGCGCCGACAGAATAATTAAACAGGATTTAAACGGGCAGTTCAGAGCTCTTACACCGGAGCAATTTGTGAAAAATATACTGATAAATCAGCTCAATGCAGGTCATGTGGCAGTGGGATATAATTTCCGCTTTGGAATTAACCGATGCGGCGATGTCAGAACACTTGCAAATCTTTGCTCGGAATGTCATATCGGTTTGACGGTTATAGCCGGAGTTTCGGCTGCCGGTGAACCGGTAAGCTCCACAAGAATAAAAAAATTGCTTGATGACGGAAAAACCGAAGAAGCAAAAGAATGTCTCGGCAGATACTACAGTATAGGAGGCTGTGCGGCAGAAGGCAAACATCTCGGCAGAAAAATCGGTTTTCCGACAGTAAATCTTTATCCGGGCGAAAGTATTTATATTCCGCGTTTCGGCGTGTATGCGGCTAAATTGTACGCAAACGGCAGTGAATATAACGCTGTGACAAATGTAGGTATAAATCCGACTGTCGAGGACGGTAAAAATATAAAAATCGAATCCCATATTTTAAATTACGAAGGCAAAAGCATGTATGGTTCAAAAGTGCGTCTGGAGTTTATGGAATTTGTCAGACCGGAAATAAAATTTACAGATATAGATGCATTAAAAAGCCAAATTGAAAAAGATAAAAAATATGTGAAAAATTTGTTTGAATAAATAAAAAAATCATATCGTCCGAAAACGATATGATTTTTTTATTATAAGTTTATTTATCAGCAAACACCCTGTGCCATCATAGCAGTAGCAACCTTTAAGAAGCCTGCAATATTTGCACCTGATACAAGGTCTTTCTTGCCGTCAAATTCTTTTCCGTATTCTTCGGCAGCGCTGTAAGCGTTTTTGTAAATTGTAACCATTATGTTTTGAAGCTTTTCGTCAACTTCTTCAAATGACCATGAGAGTCTCTGCGAGTTCTGGCTCATTTCGAGAGCAGATGTAGCAACACCGCCGGCATTAGCAGCTTTGCCCGGTGCAAAGTATACGCCGTTTTTCTGGAGATACTCTGTAGCGTCAAGAGATGTAGGCATGTTAGCGCCTTCGGCAACAAGTATGCAGCCATTTGCAACAAGAGCCTTTGCATCATCTATGAGAAGTTCATTCTGTGTTGCACACGGAAGAGCAATATCGCATTTGATTGTCCAAATACCTTTTCCTTCTGTGTATTTTGCATTAGGTCTGTATTTAAGATATTCTTTGATTCTTCCTCTGTTAACTTCTTTTATCTCTTTTACTGCTGCAAGGTCGATACCTTCCGGATCATATACATATCCGTTTGAATCGGAAAGTGCAACTACTTTAGCGCCGAGCTGCTGTGCCTTCTGTGTAGCATATATAGCAACATTACCCGAACCGGAGATAACAACTGTTTTACCTTCAAAAGAAGTATTGAGGTCTTTTAACATTTCAGCTGCGAAATATACCAGACCGTAACCGGTAGCTTCCGTTCTTACAAGCGAACCGCCCCAGGTAAGACCTTTTCCTGTAAGAACACCTTCATAACGGTTTGTAAGCTTTTTGTACTGACCGAACATATATCCGATTTCTCTTGCGCCTGTACCGATGTCACCTGCAGGAACATCTGTATCTGCACCGATATGTCTGTAAAGCTCGCTGATAAAGCTCTGGCAGAAAGCCATAACTTCATTGTCGGATTTGCCTTTCGGGTCAAAATCACTTCCGCCCTTACCGCCGCCTATAGGCAGAGTTGTAAGGGAATTTTTAAATATCTGCTCAAATCCCAAAAACTTAATTATACCGAGATTTACAGACGGATGAAGTCTTAAGCCGCCCTTGTAAGGTCCGATTGCGCTGTTGTACTGAACTCTGAATCCGCGGTTAACGTGAACCTTGCCGTTATCGTCTACCCACGGAACTCTGAACATTATCTGTCTTTCAGGCTCAACTATTCTTTCGAGAAGAGCAGCCTTTTCATATTCAGGATGCTTTTCAAATACGGGTGCCAAGCTTGTCAGCACCTCTGTTGCAGCCTGAATAAATTCCGGCTGTGCCGGATTTTTTGCTTTTAATTCTTCAAGAACTCTTTCTACATATGTCATTATGTATAGCCTCCTTATGTATATTTTATGTATACTTTGTACATGCAAAGCAATAACATGCCAATCAAATATTATTTTACCACTATTATATTGTCAATGCAATAGGAAATATAAAATTTATATGTAGGTTTTGAAGATTTACAATAGATGTGTTACATTCCGGTATAAAATATTAGCAAGTGAAGCTTCAAAGAGCAGCTTGTTATGAATACTACAACACAAGAAGTATAAACTTAGCCATCCTGCCCGTCAAAAACAGATGCTTTGCCACCTGTTGTATCACAGCATTTTTTATTTCAAAGAACAGTTTTTGATAATTTCATCAGCCCCGCCAAAGTCGTTGCTTTTCAAAGTGAGATTGTCAATATTCTCCGCGTAAATTGCGACGCCTTTTTGCATTTTAAATGTGTTGTCTCTTATGGTGATGTTTTCGTGTTTGTATCCGCCCGGGCGTTTTGAGGTAATCTCGATTCCTGCAGCCGTGCCGTGAGCTGTTGAGTCTTCAAAGCGGTTTTTCTCAATCAGAACACTGTGTGCTCTTCCAGACTCGAACCAGTAGCTGAAAAGATCGGCAATATAGACGCCTGTTCCGCCGAGATTCAAGTAGTTGTGCGAAACCTCCATGTATTTTGAAGAAGAAATTCTTATATGCGGGCAACGGGAAACGGAGTTGTTTCTGAAAATTATGACCGGCATTCGTGAGGGATTTTCAAGATAGTCGCCGGGGGATAACGTGTCTTTGATGTTTTCTGAAAAAGAAACCAAGAGGTTGCCGCCGTCACAAATTTGTGACTCGGAAATAACAGTGACACTGCCCTTTTCGAGCATTGTTTCACCGTCTGACACGGTCAAAAGATCACCTTTTTTATAAAGCGTCCGGCATGAGTGGCTCTGGTGGCAGAATTCAACCTCGACCGAATTTTCCGAGAGAAGCTTTTTAATCCGCATATATTGACCGTGAATGTTAACTGCATCGTCAAGACAGTCCTCAAACACGCTGTTTTCGATCAAAACCGTTCCGGAGCAGTGCATAAAATGAATAAGATCCGCTGTGACAGAGATGATCTCGGAGTTTTTTCTTGCATCGGGAATAGAGAAACTGCACCCGTTAATGTGAATGTTTTCCGTTACCGTTGCTAAAATCCCGAATCCGGCACCACGCGAAACGGTTACGTTTTCAAAGCTTATGTTTTTCGAGTCTTCAAGATAGAATACCGAGTTTTCCCTGTTCTCATCAAAGCTTAAAACTGCCGTGTCGCCGATCTGACAGTCGAAGTGATTGCTTTCGCTTCGGTATTTGAAATGAAGCGTGTTTTCGCCTTTATCATAAGCGTCCGTATATACTAAGATAGTCGCCGGATTGATCAAAGGATCGGTTGTGTCTCCGGCCAGGAGATAGCAATGTGCCTGTCGTGTGAGATTCTGAAGGAAGAACCTTTTCTCTCCCGTGCATATGCGGTCAGATCCCGAAACAAAAGAAAGATTGTGATTATCCTCAACGTTATATGTAAGGTCGTTCTGGAGAATTTTAAGCGTGAAGCCTTCATCTGTCGCTTCGGTAACCTTGGCATAAGCATATCTTGCAAAGGAAAAGTCTACAGTGAAATTTTTATAAGTTATATTACCGGAGCACTGAGTGATAAAGGGATACACTCTGTCATGGAACATAAACACGGCGCCGTTCCCGTCGATGGTGACGTTTTCTTTGTTTATTATAGGGAAATGTACGTATTTATAACCGTTAGGATTATATACCGGATAAAAGTAGTCATATAATGCATTTTCACGTTGAAAATGATAGACCGCGTTTTCAAATTTTATTATGTTCTTTTTTCCCTTTTCTGTTTTAGCCAGAGCCGAAAGCACTTCGGCGGTGACATCCGCATCGGTTTTTTTAATCAAAATTTCGTTCGTTTCCATTTTATTCCTCCAAAAAGTTCCCAAATGTTATTAAAACGGGGTAGTCGAATAGAAGAGCAGCCTTTTCATATTCAGGATGCTTTTCAAATACAGGTGTCAAGCTTGTCAGCACCTCTGTTGCAGCCTGAATAAATTCCGGCTGTGCCGGATTTTTTGCTTTTAATTCTTCAAGAACTCTTTCTACATATGTCATTATGTATAGCCTCCTTATGTATATTTTATGTATACTTTGTACATGCAAAGCAATAACATGCCAATCAAATATTATTTTACCACTATTATATTGTCAATGCAATAGGAAATATAAAATTTATATAACTTTATGTATATATACAGTATTTGCGAATAATTATGTATAAATTTTTTTGGGATTAATGCATGTATACCTGGCAAAACGGGTTTGCATATATAAAATTATGCACTAAGTTTTACCTTAATTTGCATAACTGTTTGGATATGCGTTTGCTTGACATCAAAAATCTCATGTGATACAATAAATTATATGTTTTATAAGGCATTTGTAGATTTACTGATGCAAAAATACTGATGGGAGTGTTACGGGTGTCATACAAAATAGTAACCAAAAAAGTTTTGAATCCTCAGATATTTCTGATGGAAGTTGAGGCTCCGCTTGTTGCACGAAGGGTAGAGCCCGGGCAGTTTATTATTCTGCGTACTGATGAATACGGCGAAAGAGTACCGTTTACCATAGCGGATTTTGACAGAAAAAAGGGCACAGTAACGATTATTGTGCAGATTGTAGGTAAAACCACCAAGGAGCTTTCTTTATACGACGAGGGTGATTGTATATCGGATTTTGCCGGTCCTCTGGGTACGCCTACACCGCTTGAAGGTTTGAAGAAAGTTGCTGTTATAGGCGGCGGACTCGGAACGGCAATTGCATATCCGCAGGCGAAAAAACTGCATTCGCTCGGTGCAAATGTTACCGTTATAACCGGTTTTAGAAATAAAGACCTTGTTATACTTGAAGACGAACTTCAAAAAGTATCTGATAAGCTTATAATTACAACCGACGATGGCTCTAACGGCATAAAAGGCTTTGTAACGGACAGGTTGACAGAAGAAATTGAAAACGGTGAAAAATTTGACGAAGTAATAGCAATCGGACCTCTTGTAATGATGAAAGCCGTTTGCGATGTTACCGCAAAATATAATATACCTACCACGGTTTCGATGAATCCCGTTATGATTGACGGAACCGGAATGTGCGGCGGATGCCGGGTTATAGTCGACGGCAAAACAAAGTTTGCCTGTGTGGACGGCCCCGATTTTGACGGTCATCTTATTGACTGGCACTGTGCATTAAACAGACAAAAGATGTTTAAAGATTACGAAAAAACAGCATGCGAAAAAGGCAAGTGCAGAATAGGGAGGGATAACAATGCCTAATATGTCACTTAAAAAAAATCCGATGCCGGAGCAGGAACCGAATGTAAGAAACAAGAACTTTTCCGAGGTTACAACAGGTTATACCGAAGCTATGGCAAAGGACGAGGCTGCAAGATGTCTTAATTGCAAACACAAGCCATGTATGCAGGGATGTCCTGTGGCGGTAAAAATACCTGAATTTATTTCTTTGGTTGCAGAAGGCAAATTTGAAGATGCATACAAAAAAATAACCGAAACAAATGCACTGCCTGCAATTTGCGGAAGAGTATGTCCGCAGGAAAGCCAGTGTGAGTCCAAATGCGTAAGAGGTATAAAGGGCGAGCCGGTGGGTATAGGACGTCTTGAGCGTTTTGTTGCGGATTATCACATGAAAAACGGCAGCGATGATATTGAAGTAGCAGAACCCAACGGCAAAAAAGTTGCTGTTGTCGGTTCCGGCCCGTCCGGACTTACCGTTGCCGGAGATTTGGCAAAGCTCGGCTATAAGGTAACTGTTTACGAAGCATTTCACACAGCCGGCGGCGTACTTATGTACGGTATTCCCGAATTCAGACTTCCGAAAGAAATTGTTCAGAAGGAAATCACAAAGCTTGAAAAAATGGGTGTTGATATCGAGAAAAACGTCATAATCGGAAAAACAATTTTGGTAGATGAATTATTTGATGATTTCGGATATGACGCAGTATATATCGGTTCGGGTGCAGGATTGCCGTCATTTATGAAAATTGATGGCGAAACACTTAACGGTGTATATTCCGCAAATGAATTTCTGACAAGAATAAATCTTATGAAGGGCTACAAATTCCCGGAATATGACACGCCGGTTTATATAGGCAAAAATGTTGCTGTATTCGGAGGCGGAAATGTTGCAATGGACGCTGCCAGAAGTGCAAAAAGACTTGGCGCAGAAAATGTATACATTGTTTACAGACGAGGTTTTGAGGAACTTCCTGCCAGAGCTGAAGAAATAATGCATGCAAAAGAAGAAGGAATTATATTTACACTTTTGCAGAATCCTACAAAATTTATCGGAACAGATGACGGCTGGCTAAAAGGCGTAGAGCTTATAAACATGGAACTTGGCGAACCGGATGCAAGCGGAAGAAGAAGACCGGTTCCTGTTGAGGGTTCCGAACATGTATTGGATATTGATACTGCCGTAATAGCAATCGGTCAGACTCCAAATCCGCTTATCAAACAGACTACAGACGGTCTTGATACAAACAAATGGGGTTGCATAGTTGCTGATGAAGACGGAGCTACTTCAAAAGCAATGGTATATGCCGGAGGAGATGTTGTCACCGGTGCTGCGACTGTTATTCTTGCAATGGGCGCAGGCAAAACTGCTGCCGCAACAATAGACAAGGCACTGAAAAACAAATAAAACTTATAAATATCAAAATGCCTATCTTATTAACTAAGATAGGCATTTTTACTGTTATTCTTCCGTATCGGTCTGAGAATCAGCGTCAGTTATTTCTTCGGTTTTAGAAATTAAGCTTTCATTAAATATTTGTTCAAATTCCTCTCCGCTGATTTTTTCTTTTTCAATAAGCGCCTGCGCAACGGCTTCAAGCTTATCGTTATTTTCTTTTATCATGGAAAAACATCTATTGTAGCAGTTGTTTATAATACTTCTTACTTCATCATCTATTTCGGCAGATACTTTTTCACTGAAATTTTTGGAGTGCGCAAAATCTCTGCCTATAAATATTTCATTGCTGTCGCTTCCGTAATTGATAGGACCGAGTTTATCGCTCATGCCGAATTTTGTAACCATCTGGCGCGCGATTTTTGATGCACGTTCAATATCGTTTGAAGCTCCGGTGCTTATATCGTCAAGCACAAGTTTTTCGGCTACCCGTCCGCCTAACAATACTATAATATCGTCAAGCATGTCATTTTTTGTATTATAGTATTTATCTTCACTCGGAAGACTCATAGTATAGCCGCCGGCTCTGCCGCGCGGTATAATAGATACCTGATGTACAGGATCCTGTGAGGGCAGGAGCTTGGTGACAATTGCATGGCCTGCTTCATGATATGCGGTAAGGCGTTTTTCTTTTTCACCCATGTTGCGTGTTTTCTTTTCCGTACCAACCATAACCTTAATCATTGCATCTTCAATATCGGGCATATTAATAACCTTTTTATTACGGCGAGCCGCAAGAAGGGCAGCTTCATTCAAAAGATTTGCAAGGTCGGCGCCGGTAAAGCCTGCCGTGGTCTTTGCAACAACAGACAAATCAACGTCGTCGCCGAGCGGTTTCTTTCTCGAATGTATTTTAAGAATTTCTGTTCTTCCTTTAATGTCCGGAGTATCAACTACAACCTGACGGTCGAAACGGCCCGGTCTTAAAAGAGCGCTGTCCAATATATCAGGTCTGTTAGTTGCGGCAATTACTATAACGCCTTGATTTGCCGAGAAGCCGTCCATCTCAACAAGAAGCTGATTGAGTGTCTGCTCGCGTTCGTCATGTCCGCCTCCGAGTCCGGCACCTCTCTGACGTCCGACAGCATCGATTTCATCTATAAATATTATACTCGGGCTGTTCTTTTTTGCCTGTTCAAACAAATCTCTTACACGCGAAGCACCAACACCGACAAACATTTCTACAAAATCCGAACCGCTTATCGAGAAAAACGGCACGTTTGCTTCTCCGGCAACAGCCTTGGCAAGCAAAGTTTTACCGGTTCCCGGAGGTCCCACAAGCAGAACTCCGCGGGGGATTTTTGCTCCGAGAGAATTATACTTTTCGGGAGCTTTTAAAAATTCAACAATTTCTTCCAACTCGCCTTTTTCAGCGTCTGAACCCGCAACGTCCTTAAATGTTATTTTATCCTTATCGTTAATGTGAACCTTTGCCCGGCTCTTGCCGAAATTCATTGTGCCTGTACCGGCTCCGCCTCTTGACTGACGCATTACAAAAATCCAGAATGCAATCACAATAACAATAAATATCAGCGACGGGAGCATTGTAAGCCACCACGGCGGACTGGTCGGTTTTTCAATTTCGAGTTTAAGAGTTCCTTTTTCAACCTGTTTGTTAATGTTCTCGCCGGCAAAGGAATAGAGCACCATAACAGATTGGATTTCACAATCGGATACCTTGCCGTCTGCAAATGTTACGGTCGCCTCGTCCTCAATAACTTTAATTTCTTTGACTTTTCCCTGATTGATGCTTTCTACAAGCTCCGAAAAGGTGATTGTAGGCTGTTCAGCGCTATAGCTCATAAAAGTGTAAATCATGAAAATTACAAGCAGCAGAGCGGCATAAACGCCAACACCCTTTATGTATTTCTTCATATCTATCGCCTCCCAAATAGTGTATAATTATGAATGTAATTCACTTCTAAGCACTCCGATATACGGCAAATTCCTGTATTTTTGAGCATAGTCAAGCCCGTATCCGACAATAAACTCATCGGTTTCCATTGTATAACCCACATAATCCGCCCGAACATTTTTTTCTGTCCTTCTCAGCGGTTTATCAATAAATGTAGCAATTTTTAAACTTTTTACATGTTTAATCTTGAAATACTCGATTAAATTTCTCATAGTGTATCCGGTGTCCAGTATATCTTCAATAATTATGACATTTTTTCCGGTTACATCAAAGCTCAAATCCTTTCTGACTACAAAATTGCCGCTTGTAGTAGTAGAATTTCCGTAAGTGGAAACCTGCATAAAGTCTATCTGACAATCAATATTTATATGTTTCAGCAAATCTGCGGTAAACATAAATGATCCGTTAAGTATGGACACAAAAACAACTTCGTCATTTTTGTAATCTTCCGATATTTGTTTTCCTATTCTTTCGGTAATTTCTTTTATCTGATTTTCTGAAACCAGTACTTTTTCACATATTTCGTTATTTAACATCTGTGCCTCCCAAAACAGTAATCTTTAGTATATTTTTTGTGTTATTATCTATGATATAATTCCTGCTTACCCTCAGCGGAATAACTGCCGCCGTTTCGCCGTCTGCCAGAAGCAGGGGATAGCAAAGTCTTTGGTTTGCCGGAATTTTATTGTCTATAAAAAATTTTTTGATTTTTTTGGTGCCTGTCATGCCTGACGGAGAAAAACAATCGCCGTCTTTTTTTGAGCGCAAAACAAGTTTTTTACCTTCTAATTTATCATAATCAAGATAAATACTGTCCGGTTTGTTTGAACCCATTTCAGACACAAGCTCGAAGCAATAAGCTGTATTTGTCTGAACAACGGTTATCTTGCCCGGAATAGTTGGAAAATATTCGTATTCTTCAGTTTCGCTGATGTATGATAAAGTGATGTATTCGTTTTCAACGGTAAGCACCGTATTGCCAAAAAAGTAAAATTTGTTTCCTGTTTTCGCAGAATTTAACACCAAATCAATCTGCGAAAACGATATATTGAGTTTTGTACCGCAAAACAATTCAAAAGCTCTGAGAATAAGCCGTTTTTTTATTGCGCGGTGTTCATTTTCAAATGTATTTCTCGCAATGTACGCCTTATTGTTTTTTAGTTGTACAGCATTCAGAGAGGTTACATAACTCTCGGCAAAATCATTTTCTTCATTCAAAATCGCGCTGCACCTTAATATATTATTCACCGCATTGCTGTTAATACATTGCATTTTTGTAATAATTTGATTTCTTACTGTATTTCGCGTGTACATATCAATACAATTTGTAGAGTCGGTTACAAAATCAATGCCGTTATCATGTGCATATGTTTCTATATCGGCTCTGTCGGTTTCGATGAGCGGTCTTATTATTTTGCCGTTTACAGGCGGGATAGAACACATTCCCGACATTCCCGCACCGCGTATCAGATTGATAATAACGGTTTCGGCTTTGTCGTTTTTGTTATGAGCCACAGCAATTTTATTGCACTGATATTTTTCGCATACTTCTTCAAAAAAATCATATCTGAATTTTCTGCCGGCGGCTTCTTCCGAAACTTTGTGAAGCTTGCAGTAATCGGGAACGGAAACAGTCTTTGAAACAAAGCATATATCAAAGCTGTCTGCAAGTTTTTTTGAAAACAGCTCGTCCCGTTCTGCCTCCGGACCGCGTATGCCATGATTCAGATGAGCGGCAACCAAAGTTACATTTTTGTTTTTACAGATATTTTTAAGTGCACACAACATAGCAGATGAATCTGCACCGCCCGAAAGCCCGACTACAATTCTGTCACCGTCAGTTATCATATTGTACTTTTGTACGGTTTTAATAATATTTTCTTCAAACAAATTCAATAACAATCCAACTCCAGACTAAATCAAAACGGTGCACCGTGAGAGTTGTCCAAATCCATAAATTTGGTAAATTCTCCTCTCCAGCCGAGATCCACGCTGCCCGTACTGCCGTTTCTGAACTTTGCAATCATACATTCTACCGTATTTTTCTTTTCCGTTTCCGGGTCGTAATAATCCTCACGATACAAAAACATAACCATATCTGCATCCTGCTCGATTGAGCCGGATTCTCTCAAATCGCTCAGCATAGGGTGATGATCGGTTCTTTGATCGGGAGCACGGCTGAGCTGCGAAAGTGTTATTACCGGTACATCAAGTTCCTTAGCAAGAATTTTCAGCAAACGGCTGTTTTCGGAAACCTCCTGCTGTCGTCCTTCACGGCTTGTACCCTGAATAAGCTGCAAATAATCTATAACAACCAATCCAAGTTTATTTTTTAGCTTAAGTCTTCGGCACTTAGCTTTGATTTCCGAAACGGTGATACCAGCTGTATCATCAATATAAATCGGTGCCTTTGACAGTTCGTTGATGGACATGGCAAGCTTAGCCATGTCGTCGCCGTTTATATCTGCAATACGAAGCTTTTCACTTGATATGAGAGCTTCTGAGCTTAATATTCTGTTTGCAAGCTGTTCTTTGCTCATTTCGAGGCTGAATATTGCAACAGGTACATTATGCCTTACAGCCGCATTAGTGGCAATGTTAAGCGCAAAACTGGTTTTACCCATTGCCGGCCTTGCGGCAATCAAAACCAGGTCAGACGGCTGCAAGCCTGTGGTTCTGAGATCCAAATCCCTGAAGCCTGTAGGTACTCCGGTGACTTTGGCATTGTTTTTCATAAGCTGTTCAAGCCTTGAAAGATTTTCTGCCAATACATCCTTAATCGGGTACATATCAGACATTTTTTTACTTTGCAGAACCTTATATATTTCATTTTCGGCAGAATTCAAAACCAAAGGAACATCTTTTGCCGTATCAAAGCAAAGCTCTGTTATCGTATTTGCCGATCGGATAAGCCTGCGAAGAATAGCCTTTTCTTCAATAATTTTTATATGATATTTTAAATTAGCAGTCGTGGAAACCATCAAATAAAGCTGGGTAAGGTAATCCACACCGCCAATACTGTCAAATATGCTTTCAAGCTCGCTTTTTAATGTAATAAGGTCTATAGGTTCGGCGCGGTTTGATATATTAATCATTGCTTCAAATATTCTTTTGTGCTGTTCAAGATAAAAATCATCCGGTTTCAGAACAGACACAATATCGCCGATGCACTCATTATCAAATATTACAGCGCCGAGAACATACTGTTCGGCTTCTATACTGCATGGCATACTGCGTACTGCATCGTTTGCCAAAGGTATCACTCCCGTAAAATTATTATTCGCTGACAACCGAAACGTTGAGTTTTCCCGAAATAGAAGGGTAGAGCTTTACATCAACCGAAAAGCTTCCTGTTACTTTAATTCCGTCGGGCAAAACAATTTTTTTCTTATCAATTTCTATATTATGCTGCTTTTTCAATTCTTCCGATATATCCTTTGATGTTATTGAACCGAAGAGTTTTCCGTTTTCGCCGGATTTGGTTTTTATTGTAACAGTTAAATCCGCAAGCGACTTCTTTAACTGCTCTGCATGCATAATATCCTGCTCTTTTTTGTATGCCTGTGATTCCTTCTTACCTTTTAAGTCATTGAGATTTGCAGATGTAGCTTCAATGGCATATCCCTTTGGTATAAGATAGTTTTTTGCATAACCATCGCTTATATTTTTTTGGTCACCGACTTTGCCCTGACCTTTTAAATCTTTGATAAAGATAACTTTCATTGTTAATTCCTCCTGTTTTCTGTTAAGTATTCGTCAATAGCATCTTTGAGCTTGCTTACCGCCATTTCATTGTTGATACCCGGAAGCTGTGCTGCCGCAACAGTCATATGTCCGCCGCCGCCGAGCTTTTCCATGATAACCTGAACATTGTAATCGCCCAAAGAACGCGCGCTGATAATTACGGTTCCACCCATATCGCACACAACAAACGAGGCTGTAATATCGGTGATATTCAGCATTTCATCAGCAACCTGCGCCACAATTGTCTGCATATCCGTATCATTTTTAAGGCAGGTGGCGATTGAAACACTGTGCTTATAGGTGGTTGCATTCTCCATGATAGACCACTTTTTTGTAAATGTATTCATATCAATCTGGAACAGCTTTTTTACAGATACGGTGTCAACACCGAGTCTTTTTAAATATGATGCTGCTTCAAATGTACGAACACCTGTTTTAAATGTAAAATTCTTTGTGTCAAGATACATGCCTGCGTACATGGCTTCGGCTTCGCATTTGCGGGGCTTGATGCCGTCGCCCACATATTGAAGAATTTCCGTCACAAGTTCGGCGGTTGAAGAAGCATACGGTTCATGATAGGCAATGAGCGGATTTTGTATAAAATCCGTACTTCTTCGGTGGTGATCGATTACCACAACACGTTTGCTTACATCAAGAAGCGAGGGTTCTTCAAGGATAGCCTTGACGTGCGTATCTACAACAAAAACCAAAGTTTTTTTGCTTATTATTTCATTTGCATATGCTTTATTTATAATAACGTCATTGTATTCGTCATCAGTAAATCTTTCGAGTATTCTTGCAACGGTTTTATTATATGTTTCCATCACAATTTTACATGACTTTCCGAGATATTTAATAGCTCTGTAGAGTCCTATTGCCGCACCGAAAACATCAGCATCGGCATATTTGTGGCCCATAATTATAATGTCGTCGCTTTCGCTTACAAGCTGGCGCATTGCATATGCTACAACACGCGCTTTAACTCTTGTGCGTTTCTCGGTTTCCTGGGATTTGCCGCCGAAAAACATATATTTTTCATAGCTTTTTACTATAACCTGATCGCCGCCGCGTCCGAGAGCCATATCAAGAGCAGAATAAGAAAATGCATCATCCTGCGCCATTGTTTCGCCGCCATAGCCTATACCCATGCTTATTGTGGGAGGAAGCTTGTTGCCAACGGATATTTCCTTTATTTTGTCAAGAATATCGAACTTTTTTTCTATAAATTTGTCCAAACCGGCTTTTGAAAAATAAAAAAGAAATTTATCTTTTTCGTACTGCTTCATTACACCGTCTGCGCTTTGCGCGAATGCATTAAGCGTTTCTTCTATCGCGGCAGAAATTTTTGGTTTATCGGTTCCGGATATATCCTGCATCACATCATCATAATTATCTACGAGGATTACAGCGCTGACAAAAGTTTCTTCATCATATTTCTGTCTTAAGTTGTAAAGCTCCGTGCAGTCATTAAAATATACTGCATAATATCTGCCGAACAGTTTATCGTCCGTGTTATCGGAGCATGTCATCTTAATCTGATATAATTTTCCGTTATGTGTAAGCTCTTTTACATCATTATTTAAATTTGAAGTATAATTCTTTATATTAAACTCAGGTATAATTTCTTTTATATGCAAATTAACAGAAGATTTAAGACCTGCAACATCTTCAAAAGCCTTGTTTGTCCATGCAATTATACCGTCGCCGCGAATAATCGCCGTCGGCAAAAGGCCGTCGCCCATAGCTGCTTTTTCGGTTTCGTTCATGCCGCTGCTCAGTGTTTCAACAAATTTTTTTACGGAATTTCTCCGAACCGCACCGGTAGCAACAGCCACAGCAAGACAAATACTTGCAACGGCAGCGATAACTGCTCCCGGACGGTAATCGTACAGGCATACGGCAGCGGCACACACATACAAAAGCCATATGTAATATCCTGCTGCAGAAAATATTAAACTGAAAATTCTCTTAGTTTTCATAAAATTCACCTTTATTAAAACCGTTTTTCCGCAGGTTTTGCGCGGAATCTGTCATGCCGATAAAAGCAAGCACAAAAAATGCGTTCAAAAGCGGAACAAGCGTTGAAATCACAGTCAAAGCGATAAGCAATCCGAAAATCAGCAGAACCCTTAAAAAAAATGCATAATTTTTCTGATTAAGTTTATACTCGATAAACGAAAGTCCTTCAAAGGCATACATCATAAAAATTATAATTATAACATTTAAAAACATCATATATGTAATGTTATCGGTATCAATAAACATTATTATCATGGAAAAAAGCAACATTACCGCAGTAATACGCGGCATGAAAAAGCTGTCAAGCCCCTGAATGAAAAAGGAATTGCTTATCATAGAACGTCTGCATACTTTCTTTGCAAGCCAATATACAAAAGCCGAATATACAAATGAAAGCAATATCAGAATGCATGGCACAAGACCCGGAATATATATACCGAGCAGTGAAAAAATCTCAGTTTCATTGCCGGATATATTTTGCACGGCATCCGGATAAATACTTTTTATCAGCAGAAAATACTTATTAAGCGTTTGAGTAACTGTTGTGCTGAAAAATTCGGCTATGTTAAAATTAACAGCATATTTCACATATGCCAGATATAACAGCGGAAAAACAACAACCGAAAAGGTTACGGCAAAAACTGCGTTTCGAACGCAGGCTTTCTTCAAAAAAGCAATACCGCACACAATGCCTGGAATAACCGCAAACAAAGCACCGCAAATGCAGCCGAGGCTGGAAATGTCCGTTGCAATTAAGACAAGGGCATTAAAGACGGCAGCGGCTAAGCCGAGCAATATACCGGCATTAATACCGCAGGAATATGTCAGATATGCAGCAGCGGCAGCAGCTAAAGGAGCCGTTACTGCGGCAGCTGTTGTTCCGTATGCCGTAATATTTGACAAAATAATTGCAGCTGCGGCGATTATTAATTTTTTAATATCTTGTTTTATATTTGTCATATTTCCTCCGGAAACTGTTATGTATGTTTGGAATGTGCAAAGACAAAATGACCGTATATGCTTATACAGCGAACGATACTGCGGTCATTCTGATTAATTACATTAATAATGATTATTATAACACTAAATAAGATAATTTGCAACTGCAAACAGTAAATTAAATGTAAAAAATCTATTAAAAAAAAACGTTTTTGGGTTGTCAAAAGGTGAATAATATGTTAAAATAAACATTAACATAATTTGTAAGGAGAATGTACATGTCCGAAAGACAGCAGCACATAAGAAATTTTTGCATTATTGCACACATAGATCACGGTAAATCTACACTCGCCGACAGAATACTTGAGAAAACAGGAGTTCTTACACAGCGGGAAATGCAGGATCAGATTCTTGACAACATGGATTTGGAACGCGAAAAGGGAATTACAATAAAAGCAAGAGCTGTAAAGCTCGTATATACAGACAAAAACAACGAAGAATATATTTTTAATCTGATAGATACACCCGGACATGTCGATTTTAATTATGAGGTTTCCCGAAGCCTTGCGGCATGTGAAGGCGCCGTTCTTGTTGTTGACGCATCGCAGGGTATTGAAGCGCAGACGCTTGCAAATACTTATCTTGCGGTTGATAATAATCTTGAAATAGTGCCGGTAATAAATAAGATAGATTTACCGAGCGCGCGTCCGGATTACGTTAAGGATGAAATCGAAAACATAATAGGTATTGACGCACAGGACGCTCCGCTTATTTCGGCAAAACAGGGAATTGGTATAGAAGATGTTCTTGAAGAAATTGTGGAGCTTGTTCCTCCTCCGTCCGGAGATGAAAGCGAACCTTTCAAGGCGCTTATTTTTGATTCATATTATGATGCCTACAAAGGTGTAATTGTATATGTAAGAGTATTTGACGGAGAAATCAAACCGGGCGATAGAATCAGATTTATGTCAACCGGAAAAGAATTTGATGTTGTGGAAACCGGGTATCTTTCGGCGCTTGGTTCAATATCTTCAAAATCAATAAAAGCCGGCGAAGTAGGATACATTGCGGCAAGCATAAAAACCGTATCGGACGCAAGAGTAGGGGACACTGTCACCAACGCGGACAAACCTGCCGAAAAACCGCTTCCCGGTTACAAAAAAGTTAATCCTATGGTTTTCTGCGGTATATATCCTGCGGACGGTGCAAAATACGGTGATTTGCGCGACGCACTTGAAAAGCTACAGTTAAATGACGCGGCTCTTTCTTTTGAACCGGAAACT
Source organism: uncultured Clostridia bacterium (assembly GCA_934481345.1). Taxonomy (GTDB): domain Bacteria; phylum Bacillota; class Clostridia; order UMGS1810; family UMGS1810; genus CAKSIN01. Next base: position 129,391 of record CAKSPF010000005.1, on the reverse strand, counting down.
TCCGTAGCTCTCGGCTTTGGATTCCGCTGCGGTTTTCTAGGCCTGTTGCATATGGAAATCATTCAGGAAAGAATCGAACGGGAATACAATCTTGATATTGTCACGACAGCGCCGAGCGTTGTGTACAAGGTTTATAAGACAGACGGCAGCGTAGTCGAAATTGCAAACCCGACAAATTTACCTCCGATGTCTGAAATTGAGCATATGGAGGAACCCATGGTCAATGCCGATATAATGCTTCCGGTGCAATTTGTCGGAAATATTATGGAGCTGTGCCAGGATAGACGGGGCGTTTACAAAACAATGGAATATCTTGACGCGGCGCGTGTTATATTACACTATGATTTACCGCTGAACGAAATTATTTACGACTTTTTTGACGCGCTTAAATCACGGACAAAGGGTTACGCATCATTTGATTATGAACTCAAAGGTTATGAAAAATCAGACCTTGTCAAGCTTGATATGATGCTAAACGGCGAAGTTGTGGATGCGCTTTCATTTATTGTACATGAATCGAAGGCTTACGCACGAGGAAGAAGAATTGCTGAGAAGCTGAAAGAAACTATACCGCGGCAGCTTTTTGAGATACCGGTTCAGGCTGCTGTCGGAAATAAAATAATAGCAAGAGAAACTGTCAAGGCAATGAGAAAAGACGTACTCGCAAAATGCTACGGCGGTGATATTACGAGAAAGAAAAAGCTGCTCGAAAAACAAAAAGAAGGCAAAAAGCGTATGCGGCAGATAGGAACGGTAGAAGTTCCGCAGGAAGCTTTTATGTCTGTATTAAAACTTGACGAATAGCATTATGTTTATTTTAAAAGGAATAGGCAAAAACCTATTCCTTTTCTATGTTTATATTTGCAAGCGGATTGCTGTCTGCTGCAGCCCGAAGGTCGTCGTTGTTAATATGCGTATATATCTGCGTTGTGGAAAGACTTGTATGACCTAAAAGTTCTTGCAGAGTTCTTATATCAACATTTCCTTCCTTATACATAAGAGTGGCGGCTGTGTGCCTTAGTTTATGCGGCGAGTACAATTCCGGATCAATTCCTGCGTCGGAAAAATACTTTTTGGCAAGAATCTCAACCATACGGTTGCTTATTCTTCGGCCTTTTGTACTTATAAAAAGCGCGTCCATATCCTCGTGTACTTTGACTTCCGGACGGACTTCCAAATATGAGTTAATGGCATCGACGCATAAATTGTTTAAATACACAATGCGTTCTTTATTGCCTTTACCGATAACCCTCAGGGTTCGCTTTTCAAGATTAATGTTTTTTAAATTAATTCCGATTAATTCAGACAATCTCAAGCCGCAGCTTAAAAAAATGGCAAACATTGCAAAATCTCTCTGCTGATTTTTTCCTTTAATACTTTTTAAAAAATTTACACTTTCTTCAACAGTCAGATACCTCGGCATGCGTTTTTTGATTTTCGGCGAATCAAGATCTGCCGCAGGATTTGAAGTTATAAATCCAAGACGTGAATGAAGATAATTAAAGTATGAGCGGAGGCTTGAAACTTTTCGCGCACGGTAATTATCGTTGGATGAATATGTATTGTTTACAAATGCCATAAATTCATATAAGTCATTGAGGGTAATATTTTTTAAAATGCTTTCGTCAAAATTAGTCAAATCTATTTTATTAAATTCGTTTTGGCTAATATTATTTAAAGAGACATATAAAAATCTGTAAAACATTTTTATATCATAATAGTATTCCTTGACAGTGTTGGGAGATCTTCCTTTTATAACCGTCATATAATTCAAATATCCGCGCAAAACGTCCGGAACATCCGAGTAGCGCTTGTTAGCTATATCGGTAATCATTTGTAAAAACACTCCCTCATTTCGCAAAATTTTTATTTTGCGAAATTAACTGTCTTTTTTACAATTACTTCCGCAAACTATTACCCTTTTTTCCGTAACCAATAAATCCATGGGAACATCATGCTTTTCGCATTCGGTAAAACCGCAAATCTGAAAGTCATAGCACAAACCGATTTTGAATAAATTCTTTTCAGTTTCAAAAAAACGGTCATAATATCCGCCGCCAAATCCGATTCTGACTCCATACTCGTTAAATGCCACGCCCGGTACTATTGCACAGTCAATCTCATCTGTCGCATTGCTCTGTTCGGTCGGTTCGCAGATTCCGTAGCAATTAGTTATTGAATCAAAATCCGTTGAATGTATTTTGCAGGCTCTGAATGTATTGTTTTCTGTATTGCACACGGGCAAATACACATTCTTGCCGTTTTGAAGCAAAAATTCTGTTATGTTCCCTGTCTGCACTTCATTTTTAAAATCGGCATATAACAAAAAATTACTGTATTTCAAAAAATCTGTCGAAATCAATCTGTTAAATATTGCTTTGCTTTTCTCCAAAGCATCGCCGATTCGCATGTTTTTTCGTTTGATTATAATATTTTTTCGTATTTCGGATTTATTCATGTCGGTATATCATCGACTTTTCTATATTTTGTGCCAAATTTTTGTCTTTCAAAATTTCTACAATTTTAAAAGCAAATTTATGAGCCGTTCCGGCGCATCTTGAAGTAATAATATTGCCGTCATGAACTACATCATCAAATACCACCTCTGCACCTTCAAGGTATTTTTCAAATGACGGATAGCAGGCAGCTTTTTTGCCTTTAAGATACCCCCATTTGCCCAATACACTCGGAGCAGCGCAAATTGCGGCAATAAACTTATCGGTACTTAACGCTTTATCCGCTAAGAGTTTAACACCAGGATTTTTCTCGAGATTTACATATCCGGGAGCGCCGCCCGGAAAAATCAGCATATCAAAATCATCGCAAATATTTTTGATAAACACATCCGCTTTCACGCAAATGCCGTGTGCGCCTTTTACATATTCGGTATTGTTCACTGAAACAAGCTCGGTTTTGATTTCTGCCCGTCTTAAAATATCAGCGGTTGCCAATGCCTCGATTTCTTCAAATCCGTCTGCCAGTAAAATATAAACCATAAATATTTCCTCCATATGTCATATAATAAAATCTGAAACTACAGTTACAATCACGGATGAATAATACTGCTCCCCTATTATTTTCAAATCGGGAATCAGTGTAAGATAACTTACAAAAAAATACAGCAAAGCGCACCAGATTATACCGGTCAGCGAACCGAATACAAGCCCCAAAAGCGAGTCGGCAACGTTAATCACCGGAAGAGAAGTAACCGAATGTATGATATGCTTTATAATCAGAATAATCAATCGTGCCAAAACATAAGATATGAACATTACGGCTACTGCACTGAGCACTTTAACAGCTTTTACCGCTGCGGTTTTAGATGAATTGTCTATATCGCTTTGTTTTATATCTTTTTTTATAAATACGGGTAAATTCAGCTTTTCAATGTTGCCATCGGCGGTTTCGCCGATTTTTTCCGAAATATATTCCGTTATATTAGACTCAATTTGCTTTCCGTAATTGCTGTTTACCGAAAAGTCATATATTGCTCCATACAAAAAGTATGAAGCTATTATTGACAGGATAAAAGCCGAAAAAGCAAGTGCCATTGCACCAAAACCGCGCTTAAAACCTGTGACGCATGTTATTAAAAACAAAAAAATAAACACAAAATCCAAAATCATATTTATATCTCCTCAGCAGGACTTTTTAATGAGCAGATACAAGATAGGCACCCGAACCGGCAATGGTAAGAGCAGTTTTTTTGTCACCGAGAAAATAGCTCTTGCGAACATCATAATTAAGCTCCTGCGAATAAATCTTTTTTCCTTTGGAATTCAAAACCGCAAGTTCTCTGTCACATATGGCAAGTGCAGTGCTGCCCTGCATATTTATCTGTGAAACCTTGGAGTCGGTTTTGCATTTTCCTTTAAGCGTTCCGCGGCGGTTATAAAACATAATTTCAGAACCCGACATGGCGGAATCATCACCGAATACAAGCGCAACACTTCCTATATCGCTTATATCATAGGTACATAAATTTTTGCCGTCGTAGTCTATTGACCATTTTTCTTTTTGCCCGATATTGTAGCAAACAGTTTTATTATCAAGAATGACAATAAAATCATTTTTGCTTATAAATTTCATGTCACATATAACCGAGTCGCCCAAAGCAACTTTTTTTGCACTGTCCTTTGTGGTAATGTCAAAAACAAATGCTTCGGCGCCGACTTTTTTCTCATCAAATCCCACACCCGATGCAACAAGGTATTTATTATTGTCCGAGAACTGCACGGCAGTTATGTATTCATCCGAATTGTGCCATTTGTACAGTGATTTTCCAGAAGCATTATATACCGCTATCTGATTTTTAAAACCGTCTTCTTCGACGATCAGTGCGGCATAGCCGTTTTTGTTAACTGTGCCGTAAACTACATTGCCGTCGGTTTTGATGGATTTCGTTTTTGAACCGTCGGTAACTACAGCCAAAGCATCATTTGGGTAATATATAAGCGCATATTCCTCATTAACTGCAATTTTCGGCTCGGTTTTTGAACCGTTTATTTCCCACTGCATTTCCTGGTTTGTATTATAACACGATATTTTCCCGTCTTTGGCATATATATATCCTTCGCGGTATGCAGAAAATGCATAGTTTTCACTGCTCAATGTGTCAATTGCAGTTCTGTTAACTTCATCAGTATTTTTAAAATTGTCTTTTCCGCTGTTTATTGCAAAAAAAGCAGCAATGATTATTATTGCCGAAAAACACAGCAGTATATACTTAATATATCTTTTTTTTGCGTTTTTCTGCATTCTTCTGTTATGCCTCTGCACAACAGGATCATTTTGCTGCGTCGGAAATTCAAGTATATTGGTATTGTCAGATTCATTGCGGTTTTTATTCATACAAATCACCTGCTTCGTTAATATTGAACATCATAAAGATAAAGTCCTTGCGGCGGTGCTGTCGGGCCTGCTTTTTCGCGTAATTTGCTTTCAATAATTTCCTTTATGTATTCGGGCTTGAAAATACCCAAGCCAACATTCACAAGAGTACCGGTAATAATTCTTACCATATTGTATAAGTAACCGTTGGCTTTAATGTACATCACAACGCGGCTGCCGTCAGATACAAGCTTTACACCGTAAACGGTTCTTACCGTTGACTGAACGCTGCCGCCGGCAGACATGAAGCATCTGAAATCATGTTCACCTTCAATGTATTTTGCTGCCGATTGCATTTTTTCAACATCAAGAGCTTTTCCGAGCTGCCACTCATAGCTGCGTGAAAAAACATCAGGATTGACATCTGTATTTATAATATATCGGTATGTTTTGCTTGACGTATCGAAACGTGCGTGAAATTCACAGCTTACTTCACAGCATTCAAGAGCTTTAATGCTGTCCGGAAGTTTATGATTGAGAACAATCGGCAGTCTCTCTGCCGGGATTGGGAATGCTGTAAAAAACGAACACACATACTTTACTGCATGCACACCTGCATCTGTACGAGAACATCCGTTGATTTTAATATCTTCAGATGTTATCGCGCTCAGCGCGTCTTCAATACATTTTTGTACCGTTACAGCCACCGGCTGAATCTGAAATCCGTGAAAATCAGTACCGTCATACTGCAAGGTAAGTTTTAAATTTCTGCTATTCATATTTTAAATACTCCCATTACTATGAGAATTATCATAAACATACACATTTGTATTGCAGCGTAAGCATCAAGGCGGGTAAATCTGAGTTCTCTGAGCCTTGTGCGGTTTTTACCGCCCCGGTAACATCTGCATTCCATGGCTGTTGCAAGTTCATCGGCACGGCGAAAAGAGCTTATAAAAAGCGGAACAAGTATCGGTATAAGCGATTTTGCACGGCGGACAAAGTTTCCGCTCTCAAAATCTGCTCCGCGTGCTTTCTGTGCCATTATAATTTTATCCGTTTCCTCCAGCAGAGTAGGTATAAAACGCAGTGCAATAGTCATCATCATAGCAAGCTCGTGAGCCGGTACGCCTATTTTGCTGAAAGGTTCGAGCAGCTTTTCTATGCCGTCTGTAAGCAAAATCGGAGAAGTTGTATATGTGAGAAGCGAAGTTGCCGTTACAAGTATTATTACTCTCAGCGCCATGAAAAGAGCTGAATAAAGTCCGCTTTTTGTAACTTTTAAAAATGAAAATTCAAAAACTACATCATCACCGCCCGTAAAAAAGAGATTTATAACAGCAGTAAACAAAATTAAAAACATTACGGGTTTTAATGATTTTAAAATATATGTTAATTTTATTTTTGACAGAAATATTATATACAGTATAAACGCTGCCGAAAAAGCAAACGAAGCAGCCGAATTTGCAATAAATACAGCTATAATGAATAAAAAAGTAAAAACTATTTTTATTCGCGGATCAAGGCTGTGTATTACAGAATCTGCGGGAAAATACTGTCCCAGGGTGATATCCTTAAGCATTTTTTGCTCCTTTAATATAATTGTATATTTCATCGGCAGCTTTTTCTACCGTGTATATGTTGTCGGAAAGCTTTATTCCGCATTTTTTAAGCTCATTTACCACGCTGCTTATCTGCGGAATATCAAGTCCGTAACCGGCAAGCATATCCGGATTTGAAAAAACATTTGCCACCGTGTCGTATGCGGCAAGCGTACCGTTTGCCATGACCATGACATGCGACACCGTGCTTGCGACATCTTCCATAGAATGTGATACAAGTATTATTGTAGTTTTTTTTGCAGTGTGAAGTTCTTTTAGCCGGAATAAAAGGTCGTTTCTTCCGGCAGGGTCAAGACCTGCTGTCGGTTCGTCAAGTATAATTACAGACGGATTCATAGCGAGTACACCGGCAATAGCCACTCTGCGCTTTTGTCCGCCGGAAAGTTCAAAAGGAGATTTGTCCAAAACATCCTCGCTAAGTCCGACAAAGCTGATACTGTCATACACAAGCTCTTTTATACGCTGTTCGTCAAAGCCGAGATTGTGCGGCCCGTATGCTATATCTTTATAAACAGTTTCTTCAAAGAGCTGATATTCCGGGTACTGAAAAACGATGCCGACCTGAGAACGGATTTTTCTTAAATCAACATCCGGTTTTGTAATATCTGTGCCGTTGATTACGATGCTGCCGGAGTCGGGTTTTAAAAGCCCGTTTAAATGCTGAATAAGTGTAGATTTGCCGCTTCCGGTGCGCCCTATAATTCCTACAAAAGCTCCGTCTGGAATTTCAAACGAAACATCTTTTACGGCAGCATTCTCATAAGGACCGTTTTTTGAATATATATGTGTTAAGTGACTGACCTTCAAAGACATAATTTTTTTATCTCCTTCACGCAATCTTCAACGCTTAAAATGTCATTTCTTATGTCAATACCGCGTATTCGGAGCAAATATGCAAGGTATGTGACCTGCGGCACATCCAGACCGAGTTTTTTCATTTTTGCAACATCTGAAAAAACTTTTTCGGGCACACTGTCTGCTACAATTTCGCCGTCGTCCATAACTATAATCCTCTTTGCCAGAACTGCTTCATCCATATTGTGAGTAATAAGAACAATCGTTATGCCATATTCGGTATTTAAACGCATTATTGTTTTCATTACTTCCTTTCTTCCGGAAGGATCAAGCATTGCAGTCGGTTCATCGAAAACAATTATACTCGGTTTCATGGCAATAACACCTGCAATGGCGATACGCTGTTTCTGACCGCCGGAAAGCAGATGCGGAGCATTTTTTTTGTAATCGGACATTCCTACGGCTTCAAGCGCATAGTCTACCCTTTTGCGTATTTCAGCAGGAGGAACTCCGAGATTTTCTGCAGCAAAAGCAACGTCCTCTTCGACAACGGTAGCAACAATCTGATTATCGGGGTTTTGAAATACCATTGCGGCATTTGAACGAATATCCCACACATTTTTTTCATCAGCCGTATCTAAGCCATTTATATAAACTTTGCCGCCCTGCGGAAGCAAAATCGCATTAAAATGCTTTGCCAAAGTGGATTTCCCCGAACCGTTATGCCCGAGAATTGCTGTGAATTCGCCGTCATTTATGCTGAGGTTTATATTTTTAAGTATTATGTTTTGTGTCTTTTCATCAGGTTCGCTGTATGCAAAAGTCAAATTGTCAACCTTAATCAATGTAAGTCCTCCAATTAGAAATTAAACCATCTTGTTGCAGCACCGCACGGAAGCAATATGTCGGATGATTTTACCGGAAGGCAGATTTCATCCGAAGTGATTTTTCCGCCGAATTTTTTGCCAATTGTCATTTTGAGAACATTTGCAACTACGGTATGTGAAATACCGGTCGTATATGAATTAACAATAAAAAACAAAGGTGTGTCGCTTAAAAGTTCTGAACACTTTAAAACCAAACCGTACAGTTCGTCTTCAAATTTCCAGATTTCACCTTTTGGCCCCCTGCCGTATGACGGCGGGTCCATAATAATGCCGTCGTATTTTCTGCCACGTCTGATCTCGCGTTCTACAAATTTGATGCAGTCATCAACAATATAACGTATGCTTGCCTGCCCGAGCCCGGATGCTACAGCGTTTTCTTTCGCCCAGTTAACCATACCCTTTGCGGCGTCAACATGAACAACACTCGCCCCGGCAGCAGCAGCCGCAACGGTTGCGCCTCCGGTATAGGCAAAAAGATTTAAAACATTAGTTTTATTACCTCGGGAAGATATGGCTTTGTCTATAAAGTCCCAGTTTACAGCCTGTTCGGGAAAAATGCCGGTATGCTTAAATCCCATAGGCTTAACATTGAAAGTATAATTTTTATATTTAATCTGCCAAGACTCCGGAAGCTGCTTTGCAAATTCCCACTCACCGCCGCCGGATTTGCTGCGATGGTATACTGCATCCGCTTTTTTCCACGACTTCAAATCTGACGCTTCTTTCCATATTATCTGCGGATCGGGTCTGCTCAAAACAAAGTTGTTCCAACGTTCAAGCTTCATGCCGTCTGCGGCGTCTATTATCTCATAATCCTTCCAGTTGTCTGCTTTAAGCATATGTTTTCTCCTGTGAAATGTTTTTATTTACCGTATTTTTTTATTATGCGTATATCGTCGCCCATAAACCGCATCATCTCAAAATTACCTATTATTCTTGACGAAACACGCTCTGTGTATTTCTCGGCAAGATTATTCACACTTAAATTTGTACTTATAACCGTACTTTTTTTATTAAGTATGCGTGTATTCAAAATATCAAAAAAAACCGAACATGTATATGTAGTGGTAAATTCTGTTCCCAAATCATCAATAATAAGCAAATCGCTGTTGTAAACGCTGTTGTACTCGTCCGAATACTCATCACGGTTTATTTTTGAAAACTTGTAATCCTCCATAAGCTGAAAAAGCTTGTACGCAGACTGATACATTACAGTTCTGCCCTGTTTTATCAGGTCGTTGGCAATGCAGCTTGCCATGAAGGTTTTTCCGGTGCCTGATTTACCGTAAAAATACAAATTACCGCCTTTTTCTTCAAAATCAAAGCAAAACAGCTTACATTCACGCAGCACCGACTTCATATTTTCATACGGTGAAATTCCTGATTTGACATCCGGAGATTTATCATACCATTTCAATTCAAATTTATCAAATGTACTGATTGCAAAATCAGAGGTAATTCCCGTGGAGCCTTTGATTCCGGAACGCATAATTTCCTGCAGATAGTTCATATAGCACTCGCATTTTTCACCGTTTGCAAATCCGGTATCGCGGCACTTATCGCATACATACGGCTTAAAATCCGGAATACTCAGCGCAGATTCTTCTATAAGCTTGTTTTTTTTGTCTTCAAGTGTTTTTTTCTCTTTTTCCATTTCTGTTACGGCTTGCTCGGGAGTAATCTTATCCGTAATAATTCTTGATGCATGCTTGAGTGCAAGAGAAGAAATTGAATTATCAATATCGCGAAGCTGAGGCAGCTTTTCATAAACAAAATCAAGCCATACTCTGCGCTCGTTTGCCTTTTGGGTTTTAATTCTGTCATATTTGCGCATTACGCGCTCATGTAAAAGATTTGAATTGTACATTGATTATCCCTCGTATCCGCCCACGCTTTTATTAAGCCTGTCTTTCATAATTTTAAGGTCAAAATCGGTTATGTCATTTTCATCATAATTCTGAAATGCATTTTTTGATTGCGGACGTTCTTTTCTTGCAGCAGAATATGAAACATTGCTTTTTTTTGGTTCGAAAGTATTTCTGAGAACGGCATCCATATATTTAAAAGCGATTTTTCCGGTATTTGCAACTGTGGTTTCATACGCTGATTTAATCATTTCATCACTTGCTTTAAGCTCATATATCCATGATTTCAGCATCGTTTCTTCTGTTTCGGTCAAATCACGTCCGGTTATTTTAAACATATCCTTATACTTTTTTGACAATTTGGAAACCTCGGTTTGCTCTTTTACAAAGTTGCTTGCTTTTGCAAGGGTATTTATTTCTGAATCCGCCCATGTGTACGCAACTTTTTCTATATACCGCATATTTGTTTTTCCGATAGATACGCAGTATTCCAGCAGAGTAAAAATAACCTCTACCGGCAGCTTTAAGTAATCATAAAAACTGAAAATAATCTTTCTGTCCGTATCTGACAAGGCACGGTTCAAAAGCTGTGATGAAATCAAAAACATATGTCTGATGCCATCATTGTTTTTCATGTAATTGTTAATATCGCTTTTGGTGTACATGACAGCAGTGGGCAAAGTGCTTGTTCGGGCACTGCTCTTGGTTTCAAATTTTTCCGTATTATCGGCAGCCGCACTGTCACGGCCGTCTTTATCTTCATGCGGCAAATCCGAAAGGTTTAAAAATTCAACCGAATAATCATCATCGCTGTAATGCTTGAATTTTATAACACCTGCTTTATTCCAGTATTTGAAGGCACGCACAACGTCAGATTCAAGCAAATTCAAGTCGGAAGCAATTTTGGATATTGATATATCACTTTTTAAAGCATGTCTTAATGTATAAAGATATACCTTGACAAATGACCCGTTAGCGTCACATAAAAATTTGTCTACAAAAATGTTATTTACCGTGAAAGAGTTTTGAGTATTGCTGAACTTTATCATTTACTAACTGCCTCCGAAAATAATAAAACGCAGTAAATATCTGCACCTTTAATAAAACAGCCAAAAATGTGCCTTAAATTAAGGCACATTTACAGAAATACAGAATATTACCGTCTGTATATACTGCGGCTGCTGTTATGTTTTAATTAGTTGTTACGTTAATTGTTGTAGCTTCAAAAACGCCTGAATTTCTTGAACCGAATGCAGTTATTTTTGCGCCCGGGTTAATTGCAGAAATTTTAAGAGTATTACCCGTGGTAATATCTATAATAGTCGCCTTGCTTTTTACAAATACCGGTTCGGTAACTGCATTTCCGCTCGCAGAATCAACATAGCTAAGCTGAATTACCGCGTATGATGTATTAACAGATGCTACAGTACCGGAAATCTGTGTAATTCCGTCGGATACATCAGTTGCGATTTCAACTATTGTATCACTCTCTATTTTAACTTCAGCCGAAGCACCTGCACGCAAATCATAGAAGTTAGCGTCGGCTTTTCCGGGAATTTTAAAAGTACATCCGTTTGATACCGGATAAGTTATTTCGCTTCCGTCAATTTTCAAAGTGAGTTTAGGTGAAGCAGAGATAATTACCTGGGTAATAATACCGTTTTTAGTCTGACTCTTGCTTGTTGCTACGATTTTTGATACACGGCCGTAAGTAAGTGTGAGACCGACTGTATCACCTGTTACAACATCGGCAGCGGTCGCCTTTGAGCCGTTACGGGTTACGGTTACGTCATCCGTAACAAGGTATTCTTCTTCAGTTCCGTTGGTAAGTTCTACAAACAGCTTGCATACCGGTGTAATCTGAATATCGGATATTCTTCCGGATACGGTGGAAGTTTTATCATAAGCGTCCACTGTAGTAATTTTTCCGCTTTTAACCGTAAGGCGGACGTACATGCCTGCTTTGAGACTGTTGAGTGAAGAACTGTCGCCGCCATAAAGTATTACACAATTATCGGCAAGCGGAAAGCTTTCTTTTCTTCCGGTAGCTTCAGCAGAATCATCTTCAAAAACGTTTACTGCTATAGCCGGCTTGCTGCCTGTAGTTATACTTGTAACTGCACCGTAAATTTCATCATCCAAAAGCGGGGTTACAAAGTCAATAGCATAAAGTGTATCACCTTTTAAGGTAATAACGGCTTCATAACCGGTTGCAATATCGTTTATTGTTATAGGAGCGCCTTCAAATCTCAAAAGTACAGAAGAATTTACTGTATAGTCAAATGATTTGCTGCTGCTGTTTTTAACCTTAATAATTCTCGAAGCAGTATCCATGCTTGAAACAAGACCGCTTTGGAATGTGTAATTCGTCATTCCGATAAGTTTTGAAAGCAATACAGCCGCCTGTGCACGGGTTACATCGGTATTCGGAGAAAAACTGTTGTTGTCCATACCGTTCATAAGTCCGTTGTTTGTTACATACTCAACATATTTTTTTGCATATGCCGGTATATCTGCCGCATCGCTGTATTCAAGCGATGTTATAACATTTTGGCTGACTGTTTTTTCAGCGTCGAGGGCTTTTGTAAGCAAAACTGCTATTTCATATCTTTTCATACCCTCGGAAGCAATATTTTTTTCGATATAGCTTGAAAGCTCAGATTCCGATATAATATTTTTAATTAACAGATACGCAATCTCGTTGTTACCATAGCTTAATTCATATTTGTCGATTTTCTCGGAATATGCTTCAATGGCTGCGTCCAATACAGGCTCATTTTCAGAGTCATTAACGCCCAAAACTCTTGCGGTAAGCACTAATGCTTCGAGCTTGGTAACCGTTCTTTCGGGTCTGAACGTTCCGTCTTCATAGCCCTTGATTATTCCCGTTGAAGCCATTGAGTTGATTTCGTTTACTGCCCAACTGTACTTAGTTGAATCAACATCATTAAATGTTGCGGCGCTTGCAAAAGGCAACGAACAAAGCATTACACATATTGCTACAGCAAGCGAAAGAATTTTTGAACTTTTCATTTTAAAACCCTCCTAAGTTATTGTAAATCCACACTTAAAAATGGTACTGCATTTAAAGTTAAATCCGCATGGTTACCGCTTAAACCTTCATAATAAGCACTGCATGCAACCATTGCACCGTTATCTGTACAGAGTATCGGCGCCGGATAATACAGTTTTTTTGAGCCTTTGCGTTTTTCAAGTTCCTGCCTCAGTCTTGAATTTGATGCAACACCGCCGGCAAGAGCAATTTTGTTTATATTGTATTTATCTGCCGCGTTAAGAAGATTATCGGCTAAAACTTCAACAACACTGCGTTGGAAACTTGCGGCAATGTCTTCTTTGCAGGCAGCCTTTTGTCCCATGTTATGAATATAATTGATTACTCCTGTTTTAATGCCGCTGAAGCTGAAATCAAAGCAGTCTGTGCCGAAATTGACTTTTTTAAACTGAACGGCGTTTTCATTGCCCGATTTTGAAATTCTGTCTATTGCCGGACCACCGGGATAACCAAGTCCCAAAACTCTTGACACCTTATCAAAAGCTTCGCCTGCCGCATCATCCCTTGTCTGACCGATTACCGTAAATTCGGTATAATCTTTTACCAAAATAATATGGCTGTGTCCGCCTGACGCTACAAGGCACATGAACGGAGGTTCAAGTTCAGTGTGCTCAATGAAATTTGCACATATATGCGCTCTTATGTGATGAACCGGTATAAGCGGAACATCAAGAGCATATGCTAATGCTTTTGCAGCGGAAACACCCACCAGAAGTGCTCCGACGAGCCCGGGCGCATATGTCACGCCTACAGCATTTATATCCTTAAGAGTAATGCCTGCTGTATCGACAGCTTCTTTTATAACGCTGTTAACAACCTCTAAATGTTTCCTGGAGGCAATTTCGGGCACAACACCTCCGTATAGCTTATGTATATCAATCTGTGATGAAATTACATTTGAAAGAATTTTTCGTCCGTCTTCGACAACTGCCGCCGAGGTTTCATCGCAGGACGATTCAATACCGAGTATTAAAGACAAATTATCACCGCCGTATCAATTAAATTCAAGCTTCATGACTATTGCGTCTTCGCTTGGATCAGAATAATATTTTTTTCTTAAACCGACTGTTTCAAAGCCGTTATGTCTGTATAGCGTCAATGCTGCAATATTGCTTTGGCGAACCTCAAGAAAAACCTTACTGCAATTTTCTTGTCTGAGTTTATCTGTCAGCATTTCCATAAGAGTCTGCCCTATCCTGCAATTTCTGTATCCGTTTTTTACGGCAATTCGGTTCAGCTCTGCTTCGCCGCATAAACAAACTGCATTAATGTAACCGACAAGGCTGTTGCCGTCAAGTGCCGCTATCCATATTGTCATGTCATTTTCTATATCTTTTTTTACAGACTCAAATGACCAATAATCTTTAAAACATTCTTGCTCAAGCCTGTAAATATCTCCTGTCAAAGTTAAATCTGCCGGTTTATAGGTAATCATCATAGCTTGTCCGCCAATGCTTCGACAGCATTTTTCAGTTCTTTTGCACATTGCAGATATACATTTTCCGTTCCGCCGAAAGGATCGGAAATAGGTTTATCTTTTCCGTATGCCTTTTCATTGAGAGTAAAAATCTTTTCCGAATATTTCGGAAACATGCTTTTGAGTGCCATTTTGTGAGCTGATGTCATTGTTAAAATTATATCGGCTTTTATCATATCCTCTTCCGACACAGCTGCAGACATTTTTGCGGGAATATCGGTACCAATCGCTTTAAGTGCAGCTACAGTCTTTGGATTGACCGGTTCGGGATAAAATACATTTGTACCGCGCGAAAAACTAAAGTGATCAATACCGCGTCTGCGGCACACATCATTGAACAAAGCTTCAGCCATCGGACTCCGGCAGGTATTACCGGTGCAAACAAACAAAATATTCATAAGTCAGACCTCTGTTATATTATTGCCGGCTGATTTATATAAACGGTTGCGTACTGCTGTGCCTATACCGTTTTCCTCCGCAAATTCGGCAAAAATTTTATCTACTTTATATTCGTCAAAAACTCTTAAATTATAAAATAATTTTGCTGCATACTGCTGCATGGTATCGCCACCGGAAAGTACACACACGGCATCCTCATAGTCACCGCCGCGGTATGTCATAACCCCGGCGTTTTTGCAAGTTTTCAAGCGATCTTTAATGTAATTTCTTACATTCTCTTTACTGCCCTCTACGACCTCTACATCAGCTTTCGGAGCATAGTGCTTATACTTCATTCCGGGGCATTTGGGCTTTTTTACATCAGAAGTTGTACATTTATCTTCTGCGACATCCGGAAGGATTTTCTGAATCATTTCTCTGGTAACTGCACCCGGCCGCAAAATATTCGGAAACTCGCCCGTCATATCTATCACAGTTGATTCAAGACCGATATCGCAATCATCGCCCTTAATGATATAATCTACTCTGCCATCCAAATCGTCAACAACATGCCTTGCCGCAGTAGGACTCGGGCTTCCTGACAAATTAGCAGACGGAGCAGCAACAAAAACTCCGCTTTCTTTAATAAGCCTTTGTGCTGCAGGATTAGACGGGAAACGAACAGCAACCGTATCGAGTCCTGCCGTCACACGCATATGTACGCCGCTTGCTTTCGGAAAAATTATGGTAAGAGGTCCGGGCCAGAATGCATTTATTAATTTTTTGCAATCGTCCGAAACACTTTCGGCAAGCATTTCTAAATCTGCAACATCGGCAATGTGAACGATAAGCGGATTGTCGCTCGGTCTTCCTTTGGCTTTATATATTTTATCTATAGCGACGTCGTTAAAAGCATCTGCGCCAAGACCGTAAACCGTTTCTGTAGGAAAAACTACCGTTCCGCCGTTTTTCAGACATTTTGCCGCTTCATCAATATTTTCTTCAGTTATTATCTTTGTCATTGATTTTCACTCATTTTCAATTTTTCGCTCTGGTCGGTTGTAATCAGTGCGTCAATTATTTCATCAAGGTCACCGTTTAATACGGATTCAAGGCGATGGAGAGTAAGTCCTATTCTGTGATCAGTAACTCTGCCTTGCGGGTAATTGTATGTCCGTATACGTTCGCTTCTGTCGCCCGTACCGACCTGGCTTTTTCTCTGAGCGCTTATTGCATCGTTCTGCTGCTGCAAAAAAATGTCATAAACTCTCGAACGAAGAATTTTCATGGCTTTATCTTTATTCTTGTGCTGAGATTTTTCATCCTGGCAGGAAACAACAACACCGGTAGGTATATGTGTAATTCTAACTGCCGAATCCGTTGTGTTAACGCACTGTCCGCCGGGACCGCCGGCACGGAATACATCTATTCTCAAGTCATTAGGATTAATTTCAACTTCAACTTCTTCAACCTCCGGCAAAACAGCAACCGTTACGGTTGAAGTGTGTATTCTGCCGCCCGATTCGGTCGCCGGAATACGTTGCACGCGGTGAACACCGCTTTCAAACTTAAGTCTGCTGTATGCGCCGCTTCCGTTGATTGCAAATGAAACTTCCTTGTAACCGCCGATGTCCGTAGGACTGGCGCTGAGCATTTCAACTTTCCAGTGCTTTGCTTCGGCATACATCGAATACATTCTGAGAAGGTCGGAAGCAAAAAGCGCAGCTTCATCACCGCCGGCGCCGCCGCGTATCTCAACGATAACGTTTTTGTCATCATTCGGATCCTTCGGCAAAAGCAAAATTTTAAGTTCTTCCCCTACTCTTTCTATTCCATCGCGGCTTTGTTCGATTTCGCTCTCAAGCATGCTTTTTTCTTCTTTGTCAAGCTCGCCGGACGAAATCATTTCTTTCGCTTCGTCTATATTTTCATTTAATGCTTTGTATTCGCGGTATTTTTCAACAATAGGTCCGATATCACTGTGTTCTTTGCAAAGCTTGCGCCACAGTTCCTGATCCGCAATAACCTCCGGATCGCTTATCTTCGCCTCAAGTTCGCTGAAACGCTGTTCTATAAATGAAAGTTTTTCAAACATTAATCCACCTCATAGTCGCCTTTGTGTAGTCATGTATTAAGTTTATCACAAAAGCCGAAATAAATAAAGAGTTTTTTTCAATTGTTATAATTATGTAATATATATTGTGTATGCATAAATACATGTCTGCCGTATATTCAGTTAAAGATTTCCAAACCGCCGTTTTGAGCAAACAGTTTTTTTATTCTGCCCTTAATGTAAACAAGTTCATTCGACGAAAGATCGGGGTCGGATTTTATAAGTTTATCGCAAGCCTCGGCAACCGTTTTCACCAGTTCGGAATCGGTAAACAAATTCGCGACTTTGAGTTCCGGCAAGCCGTGCTGGCGAGTGCCGAAAAATTCGCCACAGCCACGCATTTCCAAATCTTTCTGTGCAATTTCAAATCCGTCGGACGAAGAACACATAATTGTCATTCTTTTGCGGCTCTCATCAGTATTACACTTCGACACAAGAATACAATAAGATTTATTGCTGCCTCTTCCAACTCTTCCGCGCAGCTGATGAAGCTGAGAAAGACCGAAACGTTCGGCATTTTCGATGACCATTACGGCAGCATTCGGGATATCTATGCCGACCTCAATCACTGTAGTGGATACCAATATCTGTGTACCAAATTTTCTGAAATTTTCCATCACAGCGTCTTTTTCATCGCTTTTCATTTTACCGTGAACAAGCCCTACATTGTATTCCGGGAAAACTTTTTTTAAAAACTCATGTATCTCTGTGCTTGCTTTTGCATCAAGCTTATCCGATTCCTCCACCAAAGGACACACAACAAAGCATTGCCTGCCGGATTCTATTTGTTTCCGCATGAACTCATACATTCTGTTACGCTTATCGGGGGAAATCAAATAAGTTTCTGTTACCTGCCTGTTTTTGGGCAGTGCTTTAATTACAGAAATATCCAAATCACCGTAAATAATAAGAGAAAGCGTCCGCGGTATCGGCGTGGCACTCATAACAAGCACATGCGGTCTGTTTTTATCGTTTGAAAGCTTTGCGCGCTGCTTTACACCAAAGCGATGCTGTTCATCAGTGATACACAAACCGAGATTGTTGAAATTCACAGCATCCTCTATAAGAGCGTGCGTTCCGACCACTACGTCGTATTTGCCGGTTTCAATATCGGAAAGAATTTGTTTTTTATCCTTAACCGTGCTTGTCAGAATCCCGGTTCTTATTCCGGTTCCTTCGAAAAACCTTGTCAATGCCTCGTAATGTTGGCGTGCAAGTAATTCCGTCGGCGCCATGAGAGCGGTCTGAAATCCGTTTTTGCCAACGACATAAGCTGCAGCAGCAGCAACAGCAGTCTTTCCGCTGCCTACATCTCCCTGCAGCAGGCGGTTCATAGGTGTGCTTTTCAAAAAATCAGAGCAGATTTCATTTATAACCTTTTTTTGATCTCCAGTGAGTTCAAACGGTAATAAAGCGGCAAATTCCGCAGCGCATTTGACATTTTTGATTTTAACATCGGTTACCGCATCATTTGTTTTTCGTATTTTTTTCAGCGCAAGCGTCAGTGTAAAAAGTTCTTCAAAAGCCAGACTGCGCCGTGCCGTTTTTAATGTTTCAAAATTTTTCGGGTGATGCATTTCGCGTATTGCAAGATTTTTATTCATGAGATTATTCTCAAAAATAACGCTTTTCGGAAGCGAATCTATAAAATTATCAAACATAGACAGCGCTGCCGAAACAGATTTCTTAAAATCATTTTGCGTAAGTCCCGAAGTAAGCGCATATATCGGGACGATACATCCCGTGTCGCAATTTTTGCCTGCCTGCTCCACTGTTTTTAAATCCATTTCCTTCGCCGTGCCGTTTCGTGATATGTACCCGTAGAACACATACTCGGCACCTCTTACTATCTTGCTTTTATTAAACGGCGACGAAAACCATTTAACTGTCATATAATCGCTTCCGTCGCTTATTTTCAGAATATACAGCGAAATATTTTTTTTGATTTTTTTCTCGGTCGGTTTCATCACAACAGAGGCTTTTATACAGCAGTTTTCGCCGACAGGTGCATTGACTATTTTGTAAAAAACAGTCCTATCCTCGTATGTACGCGGAAAGCAATGAATTAAATCCCAGATTGTATTAATATTCATTTTAGCAAAAAGAGCTGACTTTTTTTCGCCAACTCCTTTTAATATACGAAGATCAGAATTAAGATTGGAAATATAGCTATCAAAATCCATAATTGACCTCATTATTCAACTGAAATTAAATAATAGTACACAGGCTGTCCGCCGAAATGCATACAAACGTCACATTCATCGAACTTATCCTCTATTTCCGTCCGCAATTCTTCTGCTTCTTCTTCGGTAACACCTTCGCCGAAAAAGAGAGTTATTACCGAGCTGTCATCATCCACCATTTTGTTAAGCAGATTAAACATCGAATCTTTTACTGTTTTGTCAACATCGGCAATTTTCCCTTCAAGCATGCCGAGAATGTTACCAGGTTCAATGCTTTTACCGTCAATAACCGTACTGCGTACCGCATAAGTAATCTGTGCGCTCTTAACATCACAAACCGCGTCGCGCATAACATCAAAATTATCATCAGGCGACACTTCATCATCAAAAGTCAAAAGGCAGCTCATGGCTTGTGTTATGCTTGTGGTAGGAACAACATAAACGTTTTTGTCCGAGAGTTGTTTTGCCTGTTCGGAAGCCATAATTATGTTCTTATTATTTGGGAAAACATAAATATTTTCCGCATTTAATTCTTCTATGGAATGTAAAATATCATCCGTACTCGGATTCATGGTCTGACCGCCTTTTATAATGCAGTCAACCCCAAGTTTTTTAAATGTTTCTTCAAGACCTTCTCCGGCAGCAACGCATATGAAACCATATTTTTTTGCGTTTTCGGGCTGTGATTTTGCGTCTGATTTCTCTGCGTTTTTTGACGGCGAAATCAGATTGTTGTGCTGCAATTTCATATTTTCTATTTTTACAGTGTAAAGCTCACCGAGTTTCAAAGCCTCGTTTAACACAAAATCCGGATTATTCGTGTGGATATGAACCTTTATAACCTCGTCATCATCAACAATTACCATACTGTCGCCTTTTGGTTCGAGTTTCATTTTAAAAGCGAAAGCATCGGCGTTCTTATTTTTCTTTTCAATAATACACTCGGTACAATACTGGTATTTAAGATCCGTAATCTCTGTTTTTGCGGCAGCAGTCCCGGCAGCAATTGCACTTGAGTCTTTTCTTTCAATACATTCACCGTTTTGCAGAACGTACAAAAAGCCCTCGGCAATATACATAAGCCCCTGTCCGCCGGAATCGACAACACCTGCCTGTTTAAGCTGCGGAAGCATATCGGGCGTATGCTTTAAAGCATCATTGCCGGCTTTTACTATAACTGCCGCAAAATCCGCAACATTATCAAAATCATTTTCGTATTTTGCAGCACATTCAGCCATTTCCCTTGCGACAGTCAGTATCGTGCCTTCAGTAGGCTTCATAACAGCTTTATACGCCGTTTTTGCTGCATTCTGAACCGCCGCGGATACTGCTTTGCAGTCAAATACGCCGCCGTTTGCAACGGATTTTTGAACACCGCGAAGAAGCTGTGAGAGTATAACTCCCGAATTTCCTCTTGCACCTCTGAGCGCTGCATTTGCAACCGCCTTTGTTATTTTGACATTATCTTCATCCGCACACTCGCCTACAGCATTAAAACATGCGTCCATCGTCATAGACATATTGGTACCGGTATCGCCGTCCGGCACCGGAAATACGTTCATATTGTCAACTTCCTGCCTGTGATTTGCAAGATTTGCAGCGGCAGAAATTATCATTTTGCATAATAATTCAGAGCTAATTTCTCTAATCAACGAAGTCACCTCTTATTCCTGAACTCTAAAGCCTTCAACATAGATGTTGACATTTTCGACGTCAAGCCCGGTCATTTGATTTACCTGATACTTAACATTTTTGATTATACTTGAGCTCACCACATTGATGTTTACTCCGTATTCAACTATAACATGCATGTCAAGGCTGATTTTTTTATCATTTGCAATAACTTTAATACCTTTGGTAAGGCTGTCTTTCTTTAAAAGGCTCGCGAATTCATCGGATTTGGAGCGGTATGCCATACCAACCACGCCGTAACAGCCCGTTGCTATATACCCCGCTATTTTCGCTATAACATCGGTTTCAATTATGATTGAACCCTTTGCCAGTTCAATGCTTGCATTACCGGACATAATAATCCTTCCTTTCAATTCAATACTAACTGATTTATTAAACAAAAAACAAACTTTACAGTTTAATTATATTAACGTTCTCGTTTCTGAAAAACAAAAATTCCGACGAACGGCAGGAAGATATAAACATCTGCCGGTTGGAAGATTCGTTTTTAATAAGTCTGAGTACATTAAACAGTCTGTCGTCGTCATAAGTGCAGAATGCATCATCCAAAAACACCGGAAGTTCAATATCTTTGACGGCAGTTTTGCACAATGCCAGTCTGAGAGCAAGATAAAGCTGCTCACATGTACCTCTGCTGTACAAATCCGCATTATTGTAGTCTGCGGTACTTTTTAATTTAACGGTAAAATGTTCGTCGGATTTAAGCTTGGTGTATTTGCCGGATGTTATATATGAAAACATTTCACCGGCACAGTCCGCAAGCGACGGCGCAAAAATACTTTTCACCTCGTCAAATGACGAATTTAAAATCTCAAGAGCTATTTGCAGAGATTTTAACCGCTTTTGCGTATTATGCATTCCACTTTCCAGAACGTCAAGATTTTCTTCGGCTTCCATAAGTTCTGCTTCACAGTCCTGAAATTTGTCAGATGTGCTTTTCAAAACAGCAAGTCTGGCATTGATTTCATTGAGTTTATCGGAAACCAATCCTATTTTATCACTATTATTTGAAAAAGTAAAGTCATTTAGTGTTTTTTTACAATTATCGTCAAAAATATTTGTGCCGATTTCTTTTAAAATACTTTCTTTCTTCCGTTGAATCTGTTTTAATCTTTCCAATCCTGCCTTGAATTCGTCTGCATTTTTGCAGTTATATTTTTTCAGAATACTTTTAATATTATCCGTTTTTTGCAAACTCCTGCGTGCGAAAAACATTGCTGATAAACAAAGCAATACCGAAACGACAGCACATGCACCGAAGGCGAGTCTGCAACCGATACCGCCGTAAACAAATAAAATAACAAATATAACAGCGGCTAATATGAAGAAATACCCTGATATTTTTGCATATTTGATTTTATTGATTAATGTTTTATACTTGTCAACGGAACTTTTTTCAAAATCGCTTACCGTTGAAAAACGCATCGAAAAGTCTGAATTGATTATTGACATAGCATCTGCGGCTTCTTTTAATTTCAGTACATCGGATTCGGAAGAAAACGCTGCCTTTTGCTGATTGAGTTCATGTTCAAGTTTACTTTTTTTACTTTCAAGTTCACGGATTTCGTTATTTGTTTTTTCATACTCAAGGCATGTCTTTTTCAGATATGCTATTTTGTTCTTTGTTTCCGAAATCTCATTTTGAAGTCCGGGAAGCACAGCATTTCTTCTCTTGTTTGAGGAAAGTGACAGAATTTCCTCGTTTATTTTGCCTGCCGCTGTCTGATATGAAATTTCTTCAGTACCTGTCTGAGATATGTTTGACAATTTTGCGAGTAATTCGCCGTTGCGGTCGTTTTTAACCGCGGCAGTAAGCGAAGACAAAAATGCTATATACGAAAATGCTTCTTCGCCCAAAGACGTAAAATACTTACCCGGATTTCGCAAAGCATCTTTATCCGCTATATCGGCACCGGTAGTTGCGTTGATTATTTTAATGGTACTGCGTGTGTCGGAAACAAGACGGGTAATAATATACTGCCGCCCGGTTTCATCTGTAAGCGTCAAACTTCCGCTCATCGGTTTTCCGCTCCACGGCATATATTTTTCTTTAAATGCGGAAGCGGAGTATTCCTTGTGAATTTTTGTTCCGTAAAGCATAAATTTCACAAACGAAAGCACAGTGGTTTTGCCCGATTCATTTGAGCCATACAAAAGATTTAATCCGTCCGAAAAATCAAATTGTCTGTTTTCAAGCATACCAAATGCCGTAATGTCGATTTTGTTAATAATCATAATTTGTCACTCCCAAGCAAGACAGAAGTCAGTATTTCCGCCGCATCCTTTAATTCGTCCTCACTATATACGGATTTTTCGGAATACTCTTTCAGTTTTTTTGCTGCAAATCCGCGCAGAGTGTGCTCGCCGTCATAATCAAAAATACTGTTTTCGGATGCGGCGTTATCATTAACCTCGCACCAAAACACATTGAGAGAATCGGAAACAGCATTTACATTCGGAATGTATCCTGCCGTTTTTGTGCCCGTCAGGTTAATTCTGTAAATATTATCCGTCAAAACAATACTTGCAAGGCTGTTGATAACTTCAGCGTCCGAGGAACAGCCGGTAATCTTAAAATCAAGTTCGTGATATTCCCTCACGCAAGTCGGATAAAAATTTAAGCTGGAGCCGCCTTTTGAAACCTCCCCATAGATAACTCCGCAGCTTCCGCATTCGTCAAAACCGCGCGGTTCAAAAACACCGGGATACGCGTAAACGGTTTTTCCGGATTTTTTTATACCAGAAAAAGTATGTACATGTCCTAAAGCGAGATAATCCAAATTACTGTTCGCTATATCTTTTAAAGAAAATGGATTGTATTTTCCTTCTGTTGCAATTTCGCCATGCATTAGCATTATGTTAACCGTATCGTTATTTTCTGCATGAAATCCATTGAGAAATGACGAATACAAACTTGGTGAAGAAAAGCTTGCGCCATATACATTTATTCCTAATTCTCCAACCGTAACACAGGAAACACTTTCGCCGAACACATGTACATTTTTCGGAATGTTTTCAACAAATTTAATCATTGGTTCACTGCTCAAACTGTCATGATTGCCCGCTGAAATAAAAAATCGAGTTTCTGCATAATCCAAAAATAGTTTACATAAATAATTTATGGTAGATTGATTATACAATCCGTCAAACAAATCACCTGCAATCAGTACTATTTTTGCATCAGAAAATCTGCTTAACACATTTCTTAACGAAAGCAATATTTCCGTTCTTCTCTGAGAACTTTTTCTGCTGCCGAGATTTTCTATTTTACTATCCAAATGCAAGTCGGCAATATGCAAAATTTTTATAGATTCCATGTGCACCTCCGTTATAAACAGCATCGCAATAACTAAAATATAATATATTTTAACACAAAAACAGTAATTTTTCAATGCACGAATAAAAAAGCCGTCCTTTCGGACGGCAATTCTATTTGTTTTTTATATTCTGCTGAATAATTTGTATTGCCTTATCGCACACACTGCTCAGCAAACCGCTGTTTTCCAATGTGTAATCGGCGCTTTTCCGATAAAGCTCTATTCTCTGTGCATACAAGTTAAAAATTTGTGTCTTATCTTTTAATAGAGGACGCCCGTTAAGCTCGCATTTATCCAAAATGTTCTGCGGCGAGGCGTCAATAAAAATTACCGTTCCGTTTTTATTCATAATATCGGTATTTTCTTTTTTTAATACTATACCGCCGCCGGTTGCTATGATATATTTTTTCATATCAGCGGTTTTCTGCAAGCAGTCGGTTTCAACCGTTCTGAAGTATTCTTCGCCTTTTTTAAACAGTTCCTCAATTGTTTCTCCGCTTGTCTGTTCAATGTATGCGTCCAAATCAAAAAAAGAAAGCTTTAATTTCTGTGCAACAATTTTTCCGATTGTACTTTTGCCGCAGCCGGGCATTCCGATAAAGTAAAAATTATTCATTGGCGCTTTCCTCATACAAAGTTTTCAGTGCATCAAGCGCTGCGAAGTAGCCTTTGGGTCCCAAACCGCTTATCTGTCTGACACACGCCGGTTTCGTGACAGAAATTTTTCTGAAATCTTCACGGCTGTTAATATCGGAAAAATGCACTTCTATAAAAGGCTGCTCCACACTTTTTATGGCATCGGCTATTGCATAGCTGTAATGAGTATATGCTCCCGGATTTATTACCACACCAAAAACATCGGTGTTGTAGATGCTCTGTATTTTATCAATTATTGCACCTTCGTGATTTGACTGCCATATTTCAAGCTCAATACCGATTTTCTCGGCATACCGAATTAAATCACCGCATATATCCGCATAGCTCTCGGTGCCGTATATTCCCTTCTCGCGTATGCCTACAAAATTAATATTCGGACCGTTTATTACCAAAATTTTCATTTTAACTCCCCTTTTTCGGATTTGATTTGCAAGTCAGTGTATATTCTATCCGTTATCTCTTCGCCGATATTTTCATCGCGCCATATTTCTTCGGAACGCATAGCTTGTGCAACCAACATATACAAGCCGTTTACGGCTTTAATGCCGTTTTCTTCGGCAATCTGCATAAGAGCTGTTTTTGACGGATTATATATAAGGTCAAAAACAGCCTCAAATCCATTGTCAATTGTATTAACAGGCGAAAAACCGCCATTCGGAAACATTCCTACCGGAGTTGTATTTATCAATACATCTCCGTAAATTTTTTCGTTATAGCTTACGGTTTCAAAATCTTTGCATTTTTGCGGATTCCGCGACACAAGAACAATTTCTTTCGCCCTCAAATCCCTGCATACGGCACAAACTGCTTTGCATGCGCCGCCTGTACCGAGTATTACAACTCTTTTATCAGGAATTTGTATTTCAAATTTTTCAAATGTTTTTATCAAACCGTAATAATCAGTATTATAGCCAAGCGCCTTATCTTTTGAAAGCTTTACTGTGTTTACCGCGCCTATTTTCTCGGCTTCTTCCGAAATGCCGTCAAGCAGCTTCATAATATCCTGCTTGTACGGTATTGTTATATTAAAACCGGAAAAACCGTCTTGTCGCATATTGTCACAGCAATTCGGCAGAGCATCTCTTGTGTACTCAATCAGCGAATATTCGGCATTGATTTTGCATATTTCGAAATACATTCGGTGTATAATTTTTGAATATGAATGTCCGAGTTTTTCGCCTATAAGAGCATATTTTGTCATATTGCAGCACCTTCTAAAAATCAAATTTTTTGTAGTTACCCAGATATTTAAAATATTTATTTGCAGCTTTTATTTCCTCAAGAGCTCCCGAAATACGCTCGTCTGCAATATTTCCTATGCAGTCAATAAAAAAGACGTATTCAAACGGATTGCTTATATCTGGACGCGACTCTATCTTTACCATGTTTATATTGTAATCCGAAAACAGTTTTGTAAGCGAATATAATTGTCCCGGTGTATTCTGAAGTTTGGTAATAATGCTGATTTTATCATTTTTTTCACTGACGGAAGGAGTTTTTGCAAGCACGATGAATTTGGTATAATTATTTTTGTTGTAATTAATGTTGTGTTCAAGTATTTTTAAACCGTAAAGACTTGCCGCACTTTCGCTTGCAATGCACCCTATATCCCCTCTTTCGGATTCGCTTACAAATTTTGCGCTTATTGCAGTGTTTTTGTACGGTATTTGTTTAAACGAGTAGTTGTCCAAAAATTCCTTTGACTGCATAAATGCCTGCGGATGCGAATACAGCTCTTTAATATCATGCAATTCAGCTCCGGGTTTTGCCATAAGATTCTGATTGACTCTTACGCAGGTTTCACCCACAATACAGTAATCGTAGCTTAAAAGCAAGTCATATACGTCAATAACGGGGCCCGTGGATGAATTTTCAAACGGTATGACCGCCTGAGAAATTTCATCATTTAAAAGAGCAAGGCACAAATCGTCAAAGGTTTCGTAACTGTTTATATTATATTTCAAGCCGTTTTCATTTTTCTCTATATACTGCATGCACGCATCATATGAAAAGCTGCCTTTTATTCCCTGGTAGCCTATTGAAATTTCGGTATTATTGATATTTCTCTGATATTCCTTTGACAAATCCATCATGCATCTGAAAAATTTATCCGCATAAGGAGCAAAGCTTTTGTCCGCAAGACCGGATTCCGCTTTTTTGAGAACTTCCTTTTCGCGGGATTCATTCAAAGTCGGCAGTCCGTTTTCGCGCTTGTACTGCGCTACCTGCTCCGATATTTTCATGCGTTTTTCAAAAAGCTCAAGCATTGAAGAATCTATTTTATCTATTTCGTTTCTTATTTTTTTGATATCAGGCATATGTCAGTCCTCCCATAAATCCAAAAGCGCAAGCGCAGCCGCAGCTTCGGCAACCGCAGCGGCACGCGGAACAATACACACGTCATGTCTGCCTTTGAGCGTTATTTCAGAGTTTGTATTTTCCGAAAGATTTACCGTGTTCTGCGTCTTGAAAATTGACGGCGTCGGTTTGATTGCCACCTTGAAAACAACGGGCATACCGTTGGTTATTCCGCCGAGTATTCCGCCGTTGTTGTTTGTCATTGCAGTTATTTTGCCGTTTTTAATTTCGTAATTATCATTTGCATCAAAGCCGCACATAGATGTTATATCAAAACCTCTGCCGAATTCCACGCCTTTAACTGCCGGTATAGAAAACAGGAGCTGTGCCAGTTCACTTTCCACAGAATTAAAAAACGGTTCGCCTATACCGGGTTTTATGCCGTAAACAGCACATTCCACAATACCGCCTATGCTGTTTTTGTCATTTCGGTACCGTTCGATTTCCTGTTCCATTTTTTTATGTGTTTCATCATCCAAAACAGCGAACGGCATATTATGAAGCTTTTCAATCTGTTCCGCATTAAGCGGATTATCCAGTATGCTTTTGCTCTTTATATTACCGATTGAATAAATATGCGATACAATTTTTATGCCTTTACTTTCTAAAATCTGCCGTGCAATTGCCCCGGCAAGCGTAAGAGGAGCTGTAATTCTGCCGGAAAAGTGACCGCCGCCGCGATAATCGTTAAAACCGCCGTATTTTACAGCAGCAGGATAATCTGCATGCCCCGGTCTCGGTATTTCATTCAGATTTATATAGTCACTGCTGTGCTGGTCTTTATTCCGAATCATAAACGCTATAGGCGAACCTTCGGCTTTGTTATCCTTTATACCCGAAAGTATCTCATATTCATCCTTTTCATCTCTTGCGGTTGAATAGAAAGCTCTGTGATTTCTGCGTTTCATTTCAAAATCAATTTTTTCAAAATCAATTTCCGTACCCGCCTTGATACCTCCCAAAACGCCGCCGATAGCAACACCGTGCGATTCTCCGAATATTGAAAACTGAATTTTATTTCCCC
Source organism: uncultured Clostridia bacterium (assembly GCA_934481345.1). Classification (GTDB taxonomy): domain Bacteria; phylum Bacillota; class Clostridia; order UMGS1810; family UMGS1810; genus CAKSIN01. The sequence continues at coordinate 101,120 of CAKSPF010000005.1, read as the reverse complement.
ATACTCCACTCATACTTAACACCGCCTGTCGTTAATAAATCATCATAAAATCCCGGATAGGATTTGTTTATACTCATAGGTTCCAGAATACTCACACTGTTTTTGCAAACAAGTGAAGCTACAGCGGCAGTCATTGCCATGCGATGATCGTTGAAACTGCTTACTGTGCCGCCCGAAAGATACGGCTTGCCGCTGATTATTATAGTTTCATTTTCAACAGAAATATCTGCTCCGAGCCTTTTTAACACATCATATGTTGCCTGGACACGGTCGCACTCTTTTATTCTTAATCGGTGAATCCCTTTTATAACTGTCTTTCCTTCCGAAAGCGCACACGCAAGCGAAAGAATCGGCACTATATCGGGAAAATCGGTTGCATCAATAACTCCGGGTGATTTCAAATCCGATTTTTCTACTATATATCCCTTTTCGGCGGATTTAATGTCAGCGCCCATTTTTCTGAGAATATCCACAATTACTTTATCGCCCTGCAACGAATCCGGTTCCATATTGCTTACGGATATTCCTCCCAAAAAACAGCCTGCCGTAAGGAAAAATGCCGCCTGAGAATAATCACCCTGCGTAAAAAATTTGCCGCCGGTATACTTTTGATTTCCTTTTATAAAAAAGCTTTTGTAATCATTGTTTATAATTTCTATACCGGAATTTTTCAAAACTTCAAGCGTTATGTCAACATACGGCTTCGATTGCAGAGCGCCCTTGATTTTAACCGTACTGTCAAAGTTCATTAAAGGAAGTGAAAAAAGCAGACCGGTAACAAACTGCGAGCTTACTGCACCGTTGATAACATACTCTTTTTCTGCAAGAGAACCGTAAACCGTAAGATATTCTCCGCTTTTATAGTCAAAGGTTACACCGTTTTTTCTGAAAATATCAAAATACGGTTCAAGCGGCCGCTGCATAAGAGTTTTTTCGCCCGTTACCGTAACCTGGTTGGAAAACAGCATAGCTACCGGAATAATAAAGCGCATCGTAGATGCGGATTCACCGCAATACAGCGAAACACTATTCAATTTTTTTAATCCGCCCTTAATTTTTATGGTTTTTCCGCCGTCTGAAACATCAACTTTTGCACCGAGATTTTCTATGCAGCCCAGAGTTGCTTTTATATCGTTTGAAAACGTAACATTTTCAACAGTGCTCTCTTCCTCGGACAAAAGCGCCGCAAGCAAATACCTGTGTATGTATGATTTTGACGACGGTATGGAAATATCTGTCATTTTGTGACAACCTGTTTTTGTTATAGTTAATTTATCCATTATGCCTCCGTTAAAAATTTATCGGTTTTCGGAAGTTCTTTTATTATTGCTTCGCCGATTTTTGTAATCATAATGTATTTCACAGTATCTTTTGTGCCTTTTTTGTCGAGCATAATAACTTTGTCGGCATCTGCCGGGTCATATACAAAATCATCAAAAACAAGATCGTATTTTTTTAGCAGATTTCTTAGTTTTTCAGTAGTTCCGAATTCGGTAATACCTGCTTTTTCGGATTTCTCCGTAATTTTCAGCATACCGATTGCCACACCCTCGCCGTGAGTATAAGTCGTATAATTATATAGCTTTTCAACTGCATGTCCGAATGTGTGCCCAAAATTCAGTATCATTCGCTCGCCTGTGTCGAATTCATCATTTTCCACAACTTGCTTTTTTATGTTTACACACTTTGCAATAACATCAACAAGTTTATCGGATATGTCGCCGCACAAAATATCAAAAAGCTCTTTGCTTCGTATTGCGCTGTACTTTATTACTTCTGCCATACCGTCATTGAATACGCGTTCCGGAAGCGTAGACAGCAGTGTCGGGTCTATTACTACGAGGCACGGCGGATAAAAACTTCCTACAAGGTTTTTGCCTTCTTCAAGGTCGATTGCCACCTTACCGCCCACCGAGCTGTCAACCTGCGACAAAAGAGTTGTCGGAATCTGTATAAACGGCACACCTCTCAAAAAAGTAGCGGCCGCAAAGCCTGTCAAATCGCCTATGACGCCGCCTCCGAATGCTATTATGCAGTCGGTTCGGCTTATGCCGGCTTCGGCGAACTCTTTGTACAGCTTATGCAGATAATTGATTGATTTTGTCTTTTCGCCGTTTGGCAGAACTGTCTTTTTGAAATCAAAGTTTTCGAGTTGATGTTCAAGCTGTGTGCCGTAGATACTGTCTACAATATCATCGGTGACAACAAAGATTTTCTTGTCATGAGCAAAATTTCCGATTAAATCTGCCAGTTTTGAAAAAGCTTTATTTTCAATTATAATGTCATATCCGTTTCCCGAAGTCTTAACATTAATTCTCATACCGCACCTCCGCATAGCAAAAAAACAAAGGGGTTCCGAATAGTATAAAAACTACCCATCGCCCCTCTTTCTGTGCCTTAATTAATAAGTATTATATATTTTTTTGAAAGTTTTGTCAACCGCATTTTGCATGTAAAAGTACGCCTTGGTGCAAGTTTTATTGTGTAATAGTGACTGTTGAGGTATCCTCATTCCATTCCACACTGCATTCAAACGCTTCCGACACCGCTCTTACAGGCACAAGCGTTCTGCCGTCTTTGATTTGTGCAGGAACATCCACGGGGATTTTTTCGCCGTTTTTAACAATGCTGTCCGACTCTATCTGCACATTCACTGTTGTATTGTCCTTTACAGCAGCAGCGGTCTGCGTTTCGCCATCCCAGGAAACACTTGCGCCGAGCGCTTCAAAAATTACCCTCATTGGGACTACTGTCCTTCCGTCTATTGTCTGAGCCGGAACATCAAGTTTGGTTTCGATGCCGTTACAGTTTAAAATGTCACTGCCTATTTTCAGCGTTATTGTTTTTTTGATATATACCGGTGCTTCTATTGTATACTTGCTTTCTTCGGCGGCTCTGAATCTTTGCATTTTGAAGCCTTCGGAGGCTTTACCGATTTCGTTGATATAATGCCCTGCCGTATATACTTTGCCGTCAGTTGTTACATATACAGTCCTCTTGCCGAGCGCGACATCGCGAACGTTAAGCGATATTTTCTGCACGGTTTCAGAACTGCCGTTCTTTACTCCCGAACCCATCTCGCCGTATAGATTGTTGCCCGACATATAAAGAGTGTTTTTGGTAGTGATGTATGCTGAATTATCTGTTCCGGCACATGCTTTCAGTACATCTTCGGCCACCATGGCAGGCGTAGAAACACATTCCGAGGAGCTTTGACCGTTCATTAGCTGACCGTAATCATTGGTTCCCCAGCTCCAAAGCGTATTGTCATTTTTTACCGCAAGGACGTAATCCGTGCCGCACGAAACGGAGCGTACATTGTCAAGCGTTTTAACGGGCTGAACTTCGTAATTTACTTCCGTGTTTCCTGTTCCGAGCTGTCCCAGGACATTTCCGCCGAACATATATAGCTCATTATTTAATGTAATAACTCCCACATTTCTTGCAGAAGCCGAAATATCTTTTATACCGTCAAGAATTTTTATGGGCGTAGTTTGCTGACCGTACTCCGAGAAGTTTTTGAAAAATTTAAAATAACTTGTATTCCCCGTCATCCAAACACTGCCGTCTTTTTTCAGATAAACAAAAAAGTCTTCGCCTCCGCATACTTTCACGACGTTTTCATCAATTTTTATTAATTCCGCACTGCTTTGTTTTGTGCCGTTTCCGAGCTGACCGCAATTGTTTGCGCCGCAAGTCCACAAAGAGCCGTCTGTTTTTATGACTGCGGTTGAATTATAGCATCCGAACGTAACAGCCGCGGCATCATTAATACTTTCGGTAAATTTGCAGTATTCATTGCCGCTGTTCTTTTCGCCTGTGCCGAATTCTCCGAACTCATTTTTCCCCCACATCATAAGCTGACCTTTATCGGTAACTATCCCTACATTATTTATACCTGTTCCTAAAGTCGAAGCAGTGCTGTTTGCCAGTACGAAACCGGGGATTGTCAAAAGCAGTATTGTCAAAGCAAAAATTCTTTTCATAATGCACCATCCTTTAAAGCCATTTATTCTTTTTGAATATGTATATATTCAAAACGGCAATAAAAACACTAAGAAAAATAACAAATAAGTATCCGTGCTCCCAACTGAATTCCGGCATTTTAAGATTCATACCGTACCACCCTGCTATAAGAGTAAGCGGGAAAAACACGGTAGTGAACATAGTAAATACTTTCATTATGTTGTTTTGATTAATATCAATCTGAGATTGATACACCTCGCGCAGTTGATTGACGCGTTCATATAAATGCATGGTTCCGTTCAAAAGGCGGTTCATTTTGGCAGAAACATATTTGAAATGTTCCGTTTCCGTCAGATTTTCGCAAAGAGTTTCACAAATCTCCGTGAGTTGCTCATAATATCTTTTTATTCTTAAAACGCTATGCTTCAAATACATAATTGCGCTCAGCACATCTTTGTCCGGATTTAAGCCTTTGAGCAAGTCATCTTCAAGAATATTTATTTTGTTTTCTATAATTTCAAGTTCATTAATATCGGTTGATGTCAGAATTGCAAAGAATTCATAAAGTACATCAACGGAATTTTCGCTTTTAATAGTTGAAATCATTTTAGAAACGTTTTTGTTCTCTGTAAAAAAAGTTACAGCTTCATTTGTTAAATTGATAAAAACCTTATCTTCGTGTCTTGAATTCCTTTTTAAATCACAAAATCTGAACAAAATAATATATCCGTCTTTTGTTTTATGACATATATTTCTGTTTGAATATATAATTTTAAGTGTGTGTTCATCAAGTATTTCTTCAAGTTTTGCCTTTATATTGCTGTTTATAATATTTAACATTAAAATCACCAATAATATATTAGCACATATAATAAAAAAATTCAATAATTTAAATTTTATTCCCAATCACCAAAAAATACTTGACATAACTATCTGCAATGTATACAATGTACTTAATGCCAAAATGAAAATTTTGGGATAAAATTATTATATTCAAAGGGGAATCGTAATGAACATTATTATTCTCGGCTGCGGAAAAGTCGGTCAAACACTTGCCGTAAGCCTTGAAGAAGAAAACGGACATAATATTACCGTTATTGACCTTCGCTATAATGTTATTCAAAACATCATTAATAATTATGATATTATGGGCGTGGCAGGAAACGGCATGAACGTTGAAACGTTAAAAGAAGCCGGCGTTGAAACAGCCGATATTTTTATCGCGGTAACCGGATCTGATGAACTTAATCTCATGGCATGCCTTATGGCAAAAAAACTCGGAAGTATAAGAACGATTGCAAGAGTGCGTACTCCCGAATACAGCAAAAATCTGCACCTTATCAAAGAAGATTTGGGGCTCGCAATGGTAATAAATCCGGAGCGTACCGCCGCAAGCGAAATTGCAAGAATACTGCGGTTTCCGTCAGCAATTGAAATAGATACCTTCGCAAAAGGAAGAATAGAAATTCTGAAATTTATAATACCGGAAAATTCATGTCTTGACAATCTTCAGGTATATGAAATTGTATCAAAGCTCAACTGCGACATTTTGGTATGCGGTGTAGAACGCGGAAATGAAGCCTTTATTCCGGGCGGTAATTTTGTGCTTAAAAGCGGCGACGCCATAAGCATTGTCGGTTCAATCAAGAGCGTAACCTACTTTTTCAAGAAAATCGGCATAAAAACCAACAGCGTAAAAGACACTATTATAATAGGCGGAGGAGAAACCGCATATTATCTCGCGTCACAGCTTGTGCAGACGGGAATAAACGTAAAAATTATAGAACAAAATGAAAAGAGATGTGAAGAACTTTGCCAGCTTCTGCCAAAGGCAACTATCATCAACGGTGACGGCACCGAAAATCGGCTTTTGCTCGAAGAAGGTCTTGAAAATGCCGACTCGGTCGTTTCGCTTACAAATATAGATGAGGAAAACATTTTGCTTTCGCTGTTTGCACAGAGCAAATCAAAGGCAAAAATTATAACCAAAATCAACCGCATTGCATATGACGAAGTCATAGACAGGCTTAACCTCGGCACAACAATATATCCCAAAAATATTACTGCCGAATACATTGTGCGTTTTGTACGTGCAAAAAAGAATTCTATCGGAAGCAATATTGAAACAATGCATCTTATCCTTGACGACAAAGCCGAAGCGCTTGAATTTCGCATCAAAGAGAATTCGCCGATACTTGACAAGCGCATAGACAGCCTTCCGCTTAAAGGAAACATTCTCATAGCCTGCATAAACAGAGGCGGCAAGGTAATTATCCCGCGCGGACGCGATGTGATACAAGAGGGCGATACGGTAATTGTTGTCGCATTAAAGGCAGGATTTAAGGACATTAACGATATTTTAAAGTAAGGGATTAAAATGAATTACAGAGTTATCAGACACATTCTGGGCTGGGTGCTCAAAATCGAGGCATTGTGCATGATTTTTCCGCTCATATGCTCACTTGTGTACAAAGAAAAAAACGAAATTTATATATTTGCATTTTGCATTATAATTACATTTGCCATGGGTATATTGCTCTCTCTCGGCACTCCGAAAAACAGAAATATATATGCCCGCGAGGGGTTTGTAACAGTCGCTCTGAGCTGGATTTTAATGAGTCTGTTCGGTGCGCTTCCGTTTGCTGTTTCCGGCAGCATACCAAACTATGCCGATGCCTTTTTTGAAACGGTATCGGGATTTTCGACAACAGGAGCTTCTATACTGACAGACGTTGAGGCTCTGCCGTATTCCCTGCTCTTTTGGCGCAGCTTTACGCACTGGATTGGCGGTATGGGGGTTTTGGTATTTTTGGTTGCGCTGCTTCCGCTTTCGGGCAGTAACAACTTTTTCCTCGTAAAAGCCGAAAGCCCGGGGCCTAAAGTAAGCAAGCTCGTTCCTAACATAAAGGTAAGTGCAAAGATTCTGTACGAAATTTATATTGTGCTTACTGTTATAGAAATAGCTTTACTCATAGCCGGCGGTATGAACATATTCGACGCATTGACGCTTTCTTTCGGAACTGCGGGCACAGGCGGTTTTGCGATTAAAAATTCGGGACTTGCCGATTATACATCATATCAGCAGATAGTCATTACTGTTTTTATGATAATTTTCGGAGTAGATTTTTCACTGTACTATCTGTTGCTTATAAAAAAATTCAAGCTTGCATTAAAATCCGACGAACTGCGCTGCTATCTGGGAATTATAGCGGTAGCTATTGCCGCTATAAGCATTAACTGTTTCAATTTGTTCGGAAACATATTTGACGCGGTTAAGCACAGTGCGTTTCAAGTGGCGTCAATAATTACAACAACAGGTTATTCGACCTGTGACTTTGACAAATGGCCGTCGTTTTCAAAAACAATACTTGTACTGCTGATGTTTACGGGTGCCTGCGCCGGCAGCACAGGCGGAGGAATCAAGGTTTCGCGTATAATTATATTGCTCAAAACTATCGCAAAAGAGATAAAAATAGGCGCTCATCCTAAAACAACTTTAAAGGTTAACATGAACGGTCACGCAATAGAACATGAAACTATACGGACAATCAATGTTTTCATGGCGGCTTATCTTGCGATTTTTGCAGCTTCGCTCCTTGCCATAAGCATTGACAACTTTGATTTCACTACCAACTTTACGGCTGTTGCATCGGCAATTAACAATATAGGACCCGGACTTGCCAAAGTCGGACCCATGAGCAATTTTTCAGGATATTCACAGTTTTCAAAGATTGTTTTAAGCTTTGATATGCTCGTGGGCAGGCTGGAAATCTTCCCTATTCTGATATTATTCTCACCGCATACATGGAAAAAATAATCACTTTTAAGCGCAAATTCTTAAAAATGAATTTGCGTTTTTATTTTTGTAAATATTTACTGATATGGTAATTTTTTATAGGTTTATTAATGCTTTTACAGCACAAAATAATATTGTTCTAAGGAACGTAAAACAGAATCGGAGTTGATAGTTGTGTTGGATAATACAGCGCTTGTTTTGGTTATTATCGGTGCAATTAACTGGCTGCTTATAGGTCTATTCGGATTTGACCTCGTTGCGTCGATATTCGGCGGACAGGGAGCAATCATTTCGCGGATAATTTATACCGTCGTAGGTATTGCCGGTTTGTGGTCGATAGGTATATTGTTTAAAGACAAAATACCGGTAACCGATAACTAAAAAGCAAAAGAGAACGGAGCGTCAATGAATTCCGTTCTCTTTTTGCAAATAAAAATACTGATATTTTATTGACAAAACCGAAAAACTATTGTATTATGAATATATAAAAGGCAAAACCACACACGGTTATGCCAAATCCAGTTAACTTAAAAAATAATCGTCTGTGCAGGCGGTTATTTTTTTGCAAATATTGATTGACAAAAATAAAAAATGATTGTATAATAAATATATAAAAAGGCAAAACCACACACGGTTATGCCCTATATAACGATTATATAATTAAAAGTAACCGTCTTGGCTGAGGCGGTTACTTTACTTTTACGGAAAAAATTATCAGAAAAATGATAATTTCTAAAATTGCAACCAGCAATTTTTTTGCCATATGTATGATGCTTACTTTTCATAAGCATCCCCCCTTTCATATACTCGGCATTAAGCCTGTGAATATAAAAGCGGGCATAACCGCCGGTGTAAACACCGTTAAGTGATCTTGCCTTGCCGGATAAAACCGACAAATAATATTATATACCATATTTTGTCATTTTTCAAGAGAAAAATAAAATTTTAATCTTCTTCAATGTCAACAAGTTTATACATAGGTATGTTAAGTGCTTCAGCAATAATAAACAATGTTTTTAACGAAGGACAATAATAACTATTCGGACCTTCAAGTTGAGAAATATATCCTGTTGATAAATCACAACTTTCTGCAAGTTCTTCTTGTGTCATGCCACATAACTTTCTATAATATGCAATTTTAAGTCCAATTTTTATCAAATTAACTTTGTATTGACTATCCAACATAAAAACTCACCTACTTCCTATACCTATTATAAAACATTGACAACTTAAATATTATATGATAGTATATAGGAAACATTAGGTGTGATATAAGGAATTTTATGTTTTAACTGTTATAATAATATTGTTATTTAATTTCTAAAAACAAAAAAATAAGGCAAAACGTAGCCTTATTTTTTAAGAAGCCTATATATGTGGTTCAAAATCATAACAATGTCACTGTCATCGAGTTTCTTCAAGCCATCAATGGCTTTTTGAACAAGTTCGGGATTTTTTGATTCCTCGTCAAAGAATTCCTGCGGTGTAATGTGAAAATAATCACATATAGCAATGAATTCGCCCATTGGCGGCAATGACTTACCGGAGGATATATTATTAACGTATCCCCTGCTATGCCCTAAGTCATAACTCATCTGATATTCTGAAACACCCTTTTTTATTCTGAGCTGTGTGATACGGTTTCTTATAAACTGTTCGTACATTTTTGTTTCCTCCCATTGCTTTGATATTATTATAAACCAAAAATTGTCAAAATTAGTCGAATAAAATACGTTAAATACATTGAAACAACAAACTTTATATGTTATAGTAGTATTATGTTAGTTTTTTTGCACAAAACATCAAAAAATATTTGACTCGGTTATGTTATGACATAAAATCAATTATATTATACATTAAATCGGAAAGGAAAATATATATGAAAAGAAAAAATAAAAAAATTTCGTTAACAGTCCTTTTGTTATTCATAATAATCGGCATAGCGGCAGCTCATGCTGCCATTATGCGAAGCAATACAGATAAATCTCAAAAGATTGTCGCTCACTTCATAGATGTCGGCCAGGCTGACAGCACCTTTATAGAACTTCCGAACGGCGAAACAATGCTCATAGACGCAGGGAACCCCGAAAACGGGCCGCAGGTCGCCGAATACATAAAATCTTTGAATTATGACGGCATTGACTACATCGTAGCAACACACCCTCATGCAGACCATATAGGCGGCATGGCATTTGTAATAAGCAATCTGAAAACAGCTAAGCTGTACATGCCGAATGTTGAATCCACCTCAAGAGTATTTGAAAATCTGCTTGACACAATAGCAGATAACGGACTCACCGTCAAAAATGCAAAAAAAGGTGTAACAATTCTAAAAAAAAGAGATTTGAAGATTGAACTTCTTGCTCCTGAGGAAAAGACATATTCAAATATTAACAATGCTTCCGCTGTGGTAAAAATTACATACAAAAATACCGGTTTGCTTTTCACCGGTGACGCAGAACAAACCGTTGAAAAAAGCTTACCGGCATCAGACATTAAAGCCGATATTTTAAAGGTAGGACATCACGGTGCAAATACTGCCTCCTCCGAGGAATTTATAAATGCAGTGTCGCCGAAAATTGCTGTTATATCCTGCGGCAAAAACAATCAGTACGGACACCCCTCCGCGCAGACGCTCGATATACTAAAAAACAGCAAAGTGAAAATTTACCGAACCGATAATGACGGCACAGTAATTGTTACCGCAGACGGAAACAAAAAAATATCTGTAGACAAAAAGAAATCAAAAATTAAGGAAAACGCTCCTCCCGACGAAAATTCAGACAACAAGAACGACTCAGATAATCAAACGGGCGAATCGGACCTTGACGAAAGCAGCTATGATGCGGTTTATGTAACCAAAACCGGCAGAAAATATCACCGCAGTGAATGTACATATCTGAAAAGTAAAATAAAAACTACGGTAGAAAAAGCTGTCGGAGACGGGTTTACTCCCTGCAATATATGTAAACCTCCGCAGCCGTAAAACTAAAAAATAAACATAGTTTTTCAAAATCAATCATATATTTTACCAATATATTTTGTAGAGGTGGAGATATATGAAAGATTATATATCAGAAAGAGCTGTAACTATAGGACAATATATGGTCGAACACCGCTCAACCGTAAGAAGTGCAGCAAAAAAGTTTGGAATATCCAAAAGTACCGTACATACAGTTGTAACAAGACAGAAACTTTTTATATAGAAGTGGCGTAACATTGTGCCTTTCAAGGATTTTGCACAATTCAAAATCTCTCTGTAACAACCGAATATAAAATCCATAAAAAAATCCCGAAAACCGCTTAAAATAAGGCTTTTGGGATTTTTGCTGTTTCGTTATTGTTACATCTGTATTGGATTATTAATTGCGTATAGCATTTGTATTTTAGCCGTTGCTATGCGTTTTTTGTCAGGCGGAAATTAACCGCATTTGCAAAGGATTTTATAAAACATACATTACAGCAAGATACGAAAAATTTTGTTGACTATCTACAGAAAATTAATATAGTTTTAGGAATAATACAAAATAATTATTTTCACATTAAAACTTGATTTTATTCCCGAAATGTGATGTACTATATACGACAACTCGAAAGAGGTATTATTATGGAATATATTAAGGTTTTACAAGCAGCAGAAAAGTGGGGACTCTCTCCACGCAGAGTCAGACTTTTATGTGCTCAAAACAGAATAGACGGCGTTGTTCAAAAGGGCAAATTATATATGATTCCCGAAAACGCACCAAAGCCCGTTGACGCAAGAACACTAGGCGTGTTCCGCAAAATCCCCGTAACTGTTATGAGAGCATATGCCGAGCCATTTCAGCCGTATATGATTGAACCGAAAATGACTGAACTTCTTGCTGAGAACAAAAAACGCAAAAATTATGCTGCCGCCGCGCCAAACCAACTTCTTGATTTTATCCATACTATCATCCGGATTTATGAATGTTTCCTCGAAAACACTTTGTCATGGGTTTTCATAAGGATTATGCAAAGAATATAAATTATACAATCAAATTTGTTGATAATGACTTATGCCCGTTGCAGATATTAAAATCCGCAGCGGGCATTTTGATACGATATGATAGGATATGGTAACCGTGACTTGTTCCGTGGTTGCATAGCACGGTAATAATTCTCTCGAAACGGGAGCCAGATAGCGTAAAGCGACACATAGATCGTTCCCTACGCCGCAGAAATTTATCACTTATATATTATCACCGCAATAAGCCACCCGGACCTGGTGTGCACGAATGCCTTTGAGGTCTCGCTGAGTATGCCCGAATCTTCATATGAAGTCATCTGATCGAAATTTCCCATGTACACCTTGTTATTTCTTCGTGAGCTGTCAACTACCACAAATCGTGTATTTGAACTTGATATAGTATCGGTCTGATATGTGTCCTGTATTACTCCGGGAACCGCACCAATCTGCAGCACACTGTTAAGTCCGGATGTATACGGTGCAACGTATAATGTATTTACATATCCGAATTTATATACGGGGTCATTTGATTTTCTAACATTCAAATTGGTATATTTAAGCTGTTGCGCCTCTTCGGTTGAGGAGTCTGCCGAAGTGTCCCACTTTACCTTATCAAGACTGTAATCATATACAACCTCATAATCCGACACCAACCCATTGACGTTATTTGCAAATCTTATGATATCCCCCTCTTCAATATCGTTTTTGTATATCTTAGTCGGGAAATACGCCACAGTTTCAGAACCTCGTCTGTATCCTCTTACTGCTGTTACAACATCTCCGTCCGGACCGATTTCATTAGCCACAGAGGAAACAACCGTAATTTCTGTCTGTGTAGTAAGCGTATTGCCATCTGTATTTGATACAAGCAATATATCAGAATACGGAGTATCATCATCAAATTTATACAATCCCAAAATATATTTTGTTGTATCGGTATTAAACCATGTGACATTATTGAATGTCTGACACCCAAACAATGTTTCATCTCTGAAATCCGACGCGTCCGAAGGAACACGCATGTAATACGTGTTTTTACTTAATGGATATTTTCCTTCAAAATTTCTCATTATGTAATACCACTTATAGCTCCCGGCCTCAAGCTGAGTATAAAGCGTATCGCCGTCAATACATTCTTCTTTTGAAGTCTTTGCAGTGCTTATATAAGTTATTTCACCCTTGGAATTGAGTTTAAATACAACCAATTGTCTTTTCAGTTCCCCTTGGGCAAGAGTGCAAAGAGCCGTCTTGACCTGCTCATCCGTTTTAGATTCTCCGTTAAATCTGACCTTGCGTGAAAGCGGAGCCGTTATGTGCTTTTTGTTAATCCCGTAAATTTTCAGCATGATGTTATTTTTCAAATCATCTGTTTCAGCCAATCTGTAAATATAACCTATGCTGTCGATATAAGCGGCGTCTTTGGTGAACATCACTATTCTGTCAAAAATATCAAAAGTGAATGTTCCGGTCATTCCCGCACTCAAATGGTATTTTGTAATGCACTCAGGTGTAATATCGTACTTTTCTTCGCCGATAACAACATAAGAATTAAAACCGTTCACATGTAACTTATCGATTTTTCCTGTGATTGTGTCCTCGCATAAAAATCCGCGTATCACCTCTCCGTTGTCCGATACAGACAGGCACAAGAGATCATCCGGTTCAATGGTATTCTCATTGACCGGCTTATTATATGGAGTCATTCTTATATCAACATAAGCTTTATCTTTCAAATTAAACTTAATTCTGTTACCGTCTTTATCCGTCCTGTCTGTATAAATCACTTTATTCGAAACATCCACCGAGGTTACAATATAATTTTCATACGAATCGATTAAGACAACATTGTACCCGTTGCTGTTTTTTCCGTTTGAAATAAATCTGAAATTTCCGTAATCTATATCAAATGCAGACTTATAATCGGTTTCAACGAGAATTGAATTCTTTACGATAACCACATCGGACGACAAATTAATTTTTCCGGTTTTTGAGTATTTTTCATCCTTGTAGTATTCTATGTATGAACCGTTGTATTTCGAAAAATGCTGCGAATCAATATCAACCTCGGAATTTTGGCTGTCGTCATAATAACAATACTTGATTACATTATCGTCTACCGAGGCATATGCCACAACACTACAGCCGAGCATATCTTTAACTTCCTCAACTTCGGTGTTATAAATAACATAATCTATCCCAACCTTGTCGGTACCGGCTGTTCTTTCACCCGAAAGTGAAGTATAGGCATTATCCGTAACAACGCCCTTTATATATTTAAGCCCGAAAGTTGCTTCGAGAGGCGTGTAAGTTTTCTGCAAATCCTCTCCGGTAAAGAAAACATAATTTGTATGGAGCAAATTGTAAAGGACAACTGTACAATCACCCATCGTAATAATACCGAAATTATTAACTCCGTCATACAAATCAAGTTTTTTTGCCTGACGCATGTAATCGTTGACAGTCCAATTATTAAAACCACTATATCCCAAAGCGCGCATTGACATAATCACAAGCTCGGTTAATGTTGCACGTTCATCCGGGCGTACTGTTCCGTCACCATAGCCGTTTAATATCCCGGCATAAGCCAGCGAAAGTACAGCTCTGCCTATATCGGAATTCGAGTCAACATCGCTAAATAACTTCACCCCGTCTCTGTATTCAAGACGAAACATTTTTGAAATATAAAGAGCAAGCTCACCTCTTGTCACACTGCGGTTTTTAACAGCTTCATAGCTGTCCGAAGTATCAAATACGCCAAGATCAAGCATCAATTCATAAGCCTGAGATGCCGAATCGGCGGCAGTGGATTCCTTGGCAAATGAGGGAATGGCTATGCATGATGCAATCACACACGCAATAATAAGAAGTGATATTAATTTTGTTCGCATCATATTCCCTCATTCCTTTCATCTGCAGCAAACAGCATTTTGGCGGCCTCGGCTCGTGTTATATTATTTTTCGGGAGAAAACTGCCGTCCTCATACCCGGAAATAATATTTAATTTTCGCATATTCATAACGGCATCTTTTGCATAATCCGAAATTGATTCCCAATCCGCAAACGTTTCTGCCTCACCGGGTTTCAGATTAAACTTTTCCATACAATTATTTATTATCACCGCAGCGTCCTGCCTGGTAATATACGAACCCACACCGAAGGAAGTTTCGCTCGTACCGTTTATAACTCCGGCACCGTAGGCGGTCTTTATGTACGGATAATACCAGCTTTCGGAATTTACATCCGCAAAATTCAGGCTGATATCATTGACGGTAGGTATTTTGAACAATACCACACACATTTTAACAAACTCCTCACGGGTTATATTATCTTTGGGTGCAAACATATTGTTTCCCCTGCCCGAAACTACCCCCTTGGCCGCTAACGCATTGATCGCCTCGGCAGCCCAGCTTACATCTTCGATATCGGAAAAACCTTTTGAGCCTGTTGAATTTTCGGGAGTTACAGACGAATTCTGCACTGTGGCCGAAGTGCCCGGTTTCATCGGTACACCGCCGCCACTGCCGCCACTGCTGCTGTTTCCGCCCGAGGTTTTGTCGCTGCTGCCTTTTGCAGCTGTCTCCATAGCTTTCCTCAGCGAATCCATGGTTGCATATGATTTGTTTGCAACAGTTCTGCATACAGCCGGGGTAAGAAGTTCTCCGGGGAATTGAGGATAAACGGCAGATATAACAGCAGAAATATCGCCCGAACCCGTGGAATAGTTTACAACCGTAAGCACCATTGCGTCCTTGACTGCAGTTTCAAAAGATTCAATGCTTGTATACGGTGCAAGCGATGAAATCTTAGCGGCAAGATTTGATTTTACGGTTTGTGTGATATACCGTGCCGAATAAACCGCGTCAAGCGGCGCCGTGTTAAGAATATCAATATCACTCTCTGCATCTTCAATATTGCTGATTTTATTGTCTGCAAATGCAGAAATAAGCATAGCTCTTTTGTACGCGGCAACAACAGCGCCCTTGTTGTTAACGTCATACGGCGCATTTTCAGTCATATATGCTGCCGCTTTTGAAATTGACGCAACACCGTCATAATCGCTTGAACATTCAAGGCGAACACGGTTCAATATGCCCGATACCGAATCTGTTCCTTCTAAAAACTGCACAACCGAACTAATGTTCCCGTTTGCGGCTCTAATGATATCATTCAGTTCGGCAACAGCCGCACGATTATCCGCAGCTTTGGCGAACGGAAATACTTTTCCGACTATTTTTTCTCCCTCCTGATAAACCGCCAGGGTATATTCTCCTGTGGAATACTTTGCCATGTTAATGGGAAAATTAAATGATTTGTCTGCCTCCGGTGATGTCTGATTTACGAATACCACCGAGTCTGCAACCATATTTTCGGCGTCGGACGCGGTTTTGCCAATGTTAAATACACAAGCCGAAACACGTCCTGTTTGATTGTTTGCAATTCCTGTAATGTTTGCATTGTCATTGTTATCAAAAACGCTCACTTCAACATCTGCCGCATAGGCAGATGTTGAAACCATTAGGGCTGTAAACAGACCAATAAAAATTCTTCTTGCATTTAACATTGAAATTACCGAATCCTTTCCTTGATTACCGCATGGTAACCGACATCTCAGTTACCTGATATTGTTACACTTGTCTCCGCGCAATACGGGTTCAATTCTGCGAATCCGTCCCATACAAAAGCTTTTTGAGTCACCGCACCCGTGCCGCGGTTGGGTATTGAGAGCAGTTCATAAGTATTATTTCCCTCTTTTACCGTAAACATTTCATAAACAACATCAAACATCGCTCCGTTTGAATCGTAGGTTGCGCTTATAATATATACATCGGGTGTTCCCGTTGTCGTGTTCTGAATAAATACGCTTGTTTTGCCGTCATTTGAAATAACAGGCGTGCTAACTGTCATCGCACCGTCAGTTGTTTCAAATGAACCGTATGTCTTATTGTTAACTTTAAGATCATAATTTGTGTTGGCATCAAGAGGTGCAGAGACGAAGTCGAATACGTATTCGCCGTCTTCGAGCGTTGCCTTCCGGCTGTCTATAAATACATCTGTAATATCATCATTATCTTTGGTAAATCTGATTTTTATTTTTGCGGCATTTGACGGAACCTTTCCTGCCGAGTCGACAGTCAATTCGTTTCCGCTTGCGTCGAGAACGGTTGTTTTCAAAACGCTTTTTCCGGCAGTTGTGAAATACACATTGTCTATAGCTTTGCCGTTTATACATTTAACCTTCGAAGCGTTGTTTAATTTTACAACATAATCATATGTCTCGTCAAGATTTCCGAATGTAAAAGTACCTTTGTCATAGGTTACATCATTTGTCAATGTACCCTTAAGACGGAGTTTATCGTCTTTTGCATACTTATCGATACTAAAATCATCTTTGCCGGCATTGTTGGTGAATATCGGATTTGTGAGAGCCACATCCGTTCCGTCCGCAAAGGCAACCGTACTTTTAACATTTACCGCAGCTGTTTTGTTTACAACCGATAAAACATCGTCCGCGGTAATTCCGTCAACCGTTGTCATCATAAGGTTATCGATATAAAGTCCGCCGCCGTTAAAATTTCTTCCGTAAAGACGCATTGATGCATTGCTTTGAATGAATGAATCAACACTTCCGATGAAGTATTCGGGGATAATCTCTTTCGTGTTATTATAGAGCCTTTTGCCGTCCGCAAACTGAATATACCTTATTTTATTTTTGTCGGGATAGTATGTAAATAGTGTGCTTATTGTTACGGTATCGCCGACTGCCATATTATTTTTTGAATCAGTCACCGCTACTCGTCCGCCGTCCTCTTTTCTCGCTCTTACACCAGTTACCTCAATTGCCGGCATATATCCGATTGGTTTATCACCAAGATACATTGCGGGCGACAAATAGTAAGAACCTTTTCCTAAATATTCGATTTTCTGATTAAGTGTCACGTCAAAAGACACAAGCATCGAACCCTTTGTAAAGTCGAATTTTTCGCCAAAGTTGTATGTAACATACTTAGTATCATCACTTGCTCCCAAGCTGTTTTTATACAATATCCTGCCGTTTTCATTTGTTAAGGTAATTTCGCTGTTAGAGTTTGTAAACGGCACGCCATTGTCAAATGTCTGAAGATGTGCTGTAGCATACGGATTTGCGGGTTTTGTACCTGTTGTTGTGAGTTTTTCCGATACGCTGCCTGCACTTATTGTATATTGCTCTGCCGGTGAAAGCGGATTGCTGCTTAAATCTATTGTGTAAACATTGTCTGACTTCGTTGATTTAACATTGTAATCGCCGCTTGTAATCTTTACATCTTTTGCATCTACATTTACATAATCTTTATAAGACAGTGTAATCACAATCTTTGCCGTTTCCTGCGGAAGCATTCCGTTTTCTGATTTAAGCTCTGTGCCGTCAGCATCATATAAATGTGTTTCTCTGACAATTGTTGTGGTTCCGCTGTGCAAGAGCGCATACGGACTTTTTACGGGTGTCCCCGAAAAGCTTGTTACCTTTTTGGTATCTTTAAGTTTGAATATTATAAATTGCTTATCATTATCTCTTGGCAGACCGTACAGCGATATTGAGTTTGCGCCTGCCGTAAAGCTGCTTTTAGCCTCAACCGTTGTTCCGTTAAGCAAAAGTTCATCGCCCTTGTCATAACGGGTAAGTTCAAAATCATCTTTTGAAGTTATCGTATCCGATGCAAGACTGTATTTGTCCTTAAGCGCATCTTCGGCATAGCTCGCGGTATCGGTAAAAGGTATAGTCGTATTACCATCCTGTATCCAGCCGCCGTTGTTTAGGTCAATACTTCCCTCCTGACGTATCATAACATTATCGATAACGGCAGATTTTCCGCTGCCAAAATTAAAACGCAGAGTCATATTTGATGCCATTGCATCTGCCATATTATTTCTTTTCATTTTATATTCAATTACGTTGCCGTCTGCGTCCTTCAGCGGTTTACCGTCAATATACTGTTTTACCGTCAGTATTTGTGTTGTCGAATCATAAATCAGTGCCGACTGTACGCTGTTCCAATTATTTGCGGCATATTTTGATGATGACGGTTTATTCCATACATCATTTCCGTTTACAGCATAATCGGTTGTTACAGCCGCTTTCTTTGCATATCCCTGAATTATGTAACTGTTATCAAATCGGGGCAAGAATGCAAGGTTTATATCAGTCTTTGCCGCTGTATCGTAATATGCAAGCGTTCCGTACAAAACTGTCGACGCAGTTGTCATAACATCATACGAAATTACAATAGGCTTTGAAAAATCAAGCTTTCCGAGTGGGATATATCCCATTTTACCGTTTGCCGTCGTTGTCAGCCTAACAGCCTTGTTTGAATCGTCTATTTGATACTCCTCGGCTGTTATTCCCGCACTGCTTTTTTTCATCGATGCAATACCGCTGTTAAAATCCTCATACCAATAATAATCGCTGCCTCCCGGAGATGTAATTGACGCAAACGCGGTCATGCTAACAAGCTGAAATACAACCAGCAATACTGCGCCTAATTTGAAAAATTTGTTCCTCATTTTTTCTTCCTCCTTAATTTACGAATAAATGATTTTAATTCAATTTGCAGTTATATTTTAATATATCAGTTTCTGATATATAATTTTTTGAATAGCGAACTGTTTTTACTCGAAACGATACCGTCACCGAGTGCAAGATAACCAACTCTTCCCACGCCGTCATTTTCGTTAATAACCATTGCAAATTTAAGTTCGGTGCCGGGTTCTATGGCAATGCGTTCCGTCATAATGCTGTCCCAGGGAATCTTTACCTCATAATAGGTGTGGAGTCCGTCTGTTTTCACGGCAAGTTCGGCTCCGGGTACCGTGGTATAGTCATCGTCTCCCTTGAACCTTGTCTTATGACGATAGATAACATTTTCGCCGTCGATTTCACCGATTGCTATTTCCTCAAATTCCGAACGCGACAGCTCGTCTTTGGGATCATACACAAGCGCAAACTGCACGCTGTCCATCTGCCATATATTCTTTGGTGTTACCCCCGTTGAAAAGTGTTTATTGTCCAGCACATCCACAAACAGATAGAAATTTTCATCATCCCATTTAACCGCCGCTTTTGCACTCAGGTCATCGGGACCTGCATACGGATTTCCGAGACTCAGGAGACTGTGAAACTGATCACTTCTGTTAAGATTGATAAATCCCTCTGTCCATTCGTCTCCGTTGCCGTCGATAACAACAGGCGTCTCTGTTTTCAACGCGGCGCTGAAGTTGTATGTTCCGCTGCTGTAGGTACCCTGCATATTTGTCTCATCGGTCACAAAACCGATTTCTATAACCTCATCGGCTGCAACAAGCGCTACCGGCAATGACACATCAACTTTTTTGACTTCTCCCGGATTCAGAGTTATTACACTGTCGCCTATCTTTTCCTGCCAGTCGGACGGAGTAATAAATGTGAGTCTTCCGGTGCAGCCGTTTGATTCTGAAAGGTTTTCAAGCGTGCATCTCATGCTCCAGCCCTTTTCAAGCGGTATAAGTGTTGTTTCAAGATTGACATTTGACCGGTACTTTATAAAAACATCACCGCTGAAATAAACGGTATCGCCATCATAAATCGTGAGCTTCATTTTTTCTCTGCCCTTTATAATCCCGGTATTATTCAAAACAATCTCACCGTTTTCACCGCTTATCAAAGCTTGCGTTTCCTTTAATCCGCTGCCGGGCATAGGTTCTGCCTTTGCGTAAACGGCGCGGCCGCTGTAATTTGCAATGGGAATTCTGATATTGTCTTTATAAATCGCGTCAAATTCCGTTTTTGTGGGATAAGCGCCTCCTACCACACGGCTGAACGATTTGAAATCGCCCTGTATATATTGGATATTCTCATCAATGCTGAAGCTGAAAATTCCCTTTGTTCCGAAAACATCTTTTTCATTTCCATAAGCATCGATAAGGGTTACCTTATCGCATCCCAAATCCAGGGTGACGAGCTCGCCGCCGGATTTGTTCGAAAACATCATAGCGGTTTGCTTTCCGTCGGCGGTGCTTCTGCTTCGCACTATTCTGCCCGTTGAGCCTATTTCCATACAATCTGTAAACTCTGCATCATGATAGAGCATATTCATATTACCCAAAATCAGGTAACCGGGTTTTGCACCGTAGGAAACCGTGTACGGCAAAGGCGACGTGAATTTGCCCTTTACCATACCGAAATTGGATTCTCTGTCTGCCCTGGGACCGTCGTTTTTGTCGAGGAAACAGTAAAAATAAAATCTGTCGACAACACCCGTATTCATTATCAGCGCATAGGACTGGGCATTATACATTCCCTGCTGCGTGTTTGTGTTTACTTCTTCATAGTGAGATGAGTAACCGTACTCGGTTATCCAGAACGGTTTATCCTTTACTCCATAACTTTCCAGCAATTTATTGACCTTTATCAAATGATTTGTTGCGTCATAAGTTATGGGATCACCGTCCCACCTGTACGGATGAACGGATGTCACATCGATATCCGTAACTCCTGATTTTAACACTTCTTCTATCCACGCGTCGGGTGCACCGGATGTATTGAATGCAACGACAGGCATATTCGGGTTTACTTTTTTAATTGCGTCTTTGGAAACCTCATACATCTTACCGTAATCGGAAGCAGGCCTGTTTTCCATATTAAAGCTGTGGTTCGGCCCGAGATTATATTCATTCCATATCTCAATTGAATCCACGGTATCTCCGAAAAGCTCCGTCATCATCGCGCAGTAATCTGCCCAGCGCCTAAGTCCGTTCTCCGTATATGGCGGTGTGCGCTCGATAGGGCTGAAATTGTATGCGGCGCCCATCCATGACGCCGAATGAAGATTTGCGTCTATATCCAGTCCTGCCCTCTTAAACGCTCTGAACATCGATTTGTAAGCCTCTGCAATGTTTACTCCGGTTATCTCATAATTTTCCGCGCTCTTGCGCCAGTTATAGTAATAGCACATCATTCGGACATTCGCAAAACCGGCATTTGCTGCAAGTTTCGCAATCTCTGTATCGTCCGTGCTGGGCAATGCTATCTGCACTCCGGTTTTTTTATTTACAGTCTTACCCTTGTCAGTATTCACATAGGAAAACTCCGTTGCAAGGCGGCTGTACAATTTCTTTTCGGTATTATATGCCTCGATATCCACTGTGTATATATCGAATTTATCTACCTTAAATTTTTTTATGTACTCCAAAGTTTCAAGCGGCTCTATATTGACTCTGTCGGTTGCGGTATAAACCGTATTACCGTCGGAATCTTTAACCGTGTATATTAAATCGAGCGAATAACTGCCGTCGCTTTTGTTGTGCATCGGATATATGTCGCTTGAAAATTTTGCCGGAATTTGTATTTCTTCGCCTTTGAAATATATATTTCCGATATGGCCTTTTAAGGTTACATTTTCAATTTGCACACGGCTTGCCGTGGATAATCTGTAAATCTTAATCCCTGAAATAACAACCTCCGAGCCGCGTGAAAATGACATTGAATCGCTGTATATTCCGACTCTCAAATCAAACCCGTCTAATGAATTATCAAAGGTGGGGTTGTCCAGAAACCAGGTGTATGTCCTCCACATACCCGAATTTTTCAAAATTACATATTCTCCCTCTTTGATAACCGCCGGACTGTTTAAAGCGGGCTGTGAATAATATCCTGCCGGGTGCTGCTGATAATCCTTTTGATATTGCTTTGAAGCATATTCCATGGCAATACTGGAAATATCATCATTATCGTAATATTCAATTTCGACAGCATAACTTGTTCCGTCGTCAATTGAATATGCTGCGTCTTCGTCCACATCAATATTGATGTATTTTGCACTCTCGCCCTTATCGGGCGAAAGCACCCAACCGTCATTTCCCAACGCCCTCGATACAGTTATCGCTGACGCGTCATCCCCCACGGCAGCAGTACATCCTGTCATTTCGAGATTTTCGCCAAGGTCTGCGGCAGCAATGAGCGTTCGAGATATAGCGTCGTTTGTCCATCCGTCATTGAGCGTTGAACTTATGGAATAGTTTCTTTCGTCTGCCGATACATTTTGAACTGGAAGTGCAAAAATTACAGAAGATATAATTATCAAAAACGATATTACTTTTTTTAACATCTTCATCACCCCTTCACGGAACCAATCATAACTCCCTTAACAAAGTATTTTTGTATAAACGGGTATATTATAAGCACCGGCAAGCTGCTCACCACTATAAGTGCATATTTTATCAAATCCGCAAGCCCCTGCTTTGATTCCATTTGTTCCATATCCGTCACCATAGCCGCGTCCATCTGATTTGCAAGTAAAATGTTTCTGAGCACAAGCTGCAGCGGATACAGCTTATCGTTTGTCAGATACAAAAACGCGTTGAAATACGAATTCCAGTGTGCAACCGCATAGTACAGCGTTATTACCGCAATTACCGGTCCCGACAGCGGTATCAGTATTTTGGTAAAATATCCAAAATCGCTGCAGCCGTCTATTGACGCCGCCTCGTATATCTCGTGCGGAATGCTGTTTTCGATAAAGCTTCGGCAGATAATCATATTGTACACCGACAGCGCCCCGGGGAAAATCATTGCAAGCGGGGTATTGAGCAGTCCCAGATTGCTCACCAGGATATATGTCGGCACCATGCCGCCCGAAAAGAACATTGTAAATGTAAATATAAACGACAGCGGCCTGCGGTACGGCAAATCCTTTCTTGACAGCGGATAAGCCGCAATCAATGTTATCAAAACATTGAGCGTTGTACCGACAAGCGTATACAGTATTGTGTTTCGATAACCTACAAGAACCTCGCCGGTTTTAAATATTGCCTTGTATCCCTCAAGGCTGAAGTCAACCGGGAAGAGAAAAACTCTTCCTGCCATAACAGCCTCTTTCGACGACAGCGATGAAGACAATATAAATATCAGCGGCCAAAGGATGATTATGAGCATCAGTGTAAGAATGACATCTATTGTTATGTAAAATACTCTGTCGTCTTTGGATATATTTATCTTTTTCTTAGTCTTAGTCATTATATTTCTCCTCTCCGATAGCAACAGAAATCCTACCATAATGTACCGCCGTTAAATTTTGACGATATTTTATTTGCCGCCAAAACAAGTACAAAATTAACTACCGAGTTGAACAATCCTATTGCCGTTGCATAAGAGTAGTTGCCGCCGGACGCGGAGATACCTTCTTTATACACAAATGTTGAAATAACCTCGCTGAACCGAAGATTAACATTGTTTTGCATAAGGAATATTTTTTCAAATCCCAGATTCATCAGCTGTCCCAGATTTAGGACTAACAGTATTACCATTGTAGGTATAATCGCCGGTACATCAACACTCAATACACGTCTGAATCTCGACGCGCCGTCTATCTGTGCAGCCTCGTGCAGTTCCGGAGATACGGAGGAAAGCGCGGCTATGTAAATTATTGAATCCCAGCCGGCGTTCTGCCATATACCCGACCACACATACATGTGCAAAAATGACGCCGGGTTTGTCATAAGATCGGGAGCGTTCCTTGAAAATATCAGCTTATATATATTTCCGTACAATCCGACATACGGGTTAAAAAACTGATTCAGCATTCCGACCAACACGACTACCGAAATAAAGTGCGGCATGTATGCTATCATCTGCGTTGATTTTTTGAAAAATTTATTCCGTATAACATTTATACTCAGTGCGAGTATTATAGGAATAGGGAATCTTGCCGCAAGCGAGTATATCGACAGCAAAAACGTATTTCCGATTATCCTGGCAAAGTTGTAGGAATCAATAAACTTTTTTATATACTTGAGTCCTACCCACGGGCTTCCCCAAATGCCTTTTGCGGGCTGAAATTCCTTGAACGCTATCTGCAGTCCCAACATCGGCCCGTACGCAAATATTAGTATATACACAATCGGAATAAGCAACAGAAGATACAGCTGCCAGTATCTTTTTATATTGTTTAAAAACACACTGCCCGATGTGGAATTAGATGGTTTTGTATTCATCGTACCGTTATTCCTTTCCAAAACATTTTCTTTAACCTGTGAGCAAGGCAAATCCGAATGTTTTTAATGCCTGATCATTTTTTGGAGCGGTCATATGCCCTCTGAGCTATATCGAGCATATCTTTAACCCCGATTTTCTTGAGTTCATTCATATACGAATCCCAGTTTTTGTCTATATTGAGGTCACCGATTATAAATCTTGTGGTGGTGTCATCGATATATGTCTTAACGTTTTTCTGAATTTCGCTGATTGTTTCCGTTTCCTCTTCGGTATATACATTTTTTGTAATGTATTCTTTCGGGATTCTGTCTTTATATGCTCCGAATTTATTTGCTATTTCAGTTTCGAAAATATTATCCTTGCTTCCCACCGTCGAGAACGAAAGCGCGTAATCTCTGTATCCCGGTGCAGCGTTCTGCCAATGAGAATTCTGCGGCGAACCCCACGCAAGTACGGGATTGATTTTTGCTTCGTAACCGAGAGAGGCAAACATACTCTTTTGTCCTGCCGTCGGCTCCAGCCAGTCTGTCCCCTTTTTGCCGAATCTTGACCATATTGTCATTTCTTCGCTCATCATTATGTCGGCAAGTCTGAATGCCGCTTCGGGAGTTTTGCAATTTTTGGTTATATAGAACGAATTTGTGGGGATACTCGGCGAATACACAGCATAGCCTGTATTGCCTTTGCTCTTTAGCGGCGGCAGAATCTTGTAGCCGTCTTTGCGCTCATCCGAGCTGTTAAGGTATGTGGGCGCCATGGTTGTAAAACTGCCGACAAGAACGGCATTCGGATTTTGAATGGTTTGTCTTGCCTGCGCACCCTCAGCCGTGAATGATGTCGGCGAAAGCAATCCCTCTTTGCAAAGCTTGTTCATGTACTTTATTGCGTTTTTGTATTTTGAATCGTAGTATGTAGCTTTTACTTTGCCGTCTTTAACAAACAAGTAATTGCTCTGCGGATCTACCGGGAGCCAAGCCGCCGTAATCCAATCCTTAAACCATGATTCACCGCCGTTTGTTGCTCCGAGCAGCGGAATCTCGTCGGCAATGCCGTTGCCGTTCGGATCTTTTTCTTTAAACGCTTTTAACACGTTATAATACTCATCAACCGTTGTGGGCATATCAAGGCCCAATTTTTCGAGCCAGGGTTCGTATATCCACATACGGTAGCCGATTTCGTTCTGCATAATCTTCTGATACTTCGGAACAACGTAGATATTGCCATCGGTCATTGTTATCATTGAACGCAAATCTTTTTCTTTTTCCATTACATCCTTAATATAGTAGGATGATTTTTCATAATAGTCGTTGAGCGGAACAATATATCCGTTCTTTGCATATTTCATAAGTGAGCTGTCCGAAAGAGGAACGTTTACTATAACGTCCGGGAGGTCGTCGCCGCCCGATGACATCATAAGTTCAACCTTTTGGAGAGCTTCGGCATTTGCCGCCGGCAGGTATTTGAACTTGATGTCGCAGTTCATCTTCTCCTCAAGTGCCTTTGTGTACAGGTTTGTGTCGTAATCCGTAACAAGCGGATCTTTCGGTATTCCCACTGTTATGGTTATTTTTTCTTTGCACACCGGGAATTCGCCCGGTTTATTCAAATTCTTATCGGCAACATATTTTGTTGTAACCACATCGCTTTCGGTTTTGTTGCCGCAGCCTGCAAAAAATGACGCCATAAGCGAAGCCGCAAGGACAATACCGATGATTCTTTTAACCTTTTTCATTTTTCTAATCCTTTCCTTTTTAAAATTTACTCATAATCCGCCATATATAAATTGCACAGCGGCCTTAAAGTATCAAATTTCCACACAAAAACGCGAATCTTGTATGCCGCATTGTTTGTTTTCCTGAATTCCGGAATATTTATAACATAATCGCCGTCTTTGCTCAGTTTCGACAGGTTCGCTCCGAGCAGATTGCCCGTCTGCCTGTCATATACTCCGGCGACAACCACCGCATCGACAGGTATAATCTTTGCATTGCCTACCACTACATCAGCTTTGACTGTCAATCCGTCGTTTTCGGTATATATCGGGACGTCCGCACTTACACTGTAGGTTGTAAGCAATATATTTGTTTCCATTGCCGCAAGCGGCAGTTCTCCGCCCTCAAATTCCATGCCGTTTACAGTAACCGTACCGCTATGCGGCGGTATTTCAACTGTGTTTTTGTGCTTATATTTACATTTGATTCCGCCCGAACACATTACGAGGTAATCATGATGTGACAAAAATGTTCCGCTTGTCGGAATCCATTTCTTTAAATCTTCATAAGCGCCGTTTGTAAATATCAATACCGAGTTTTCCTCATCCGAGTTATCTGCACGGCGACTGCCGGCAAATATCCCCTTGTTCAAATCGTTGTCACTGCCGAATTTGGCTCCGTCCGATACGGTGACAACCGTGTCTCCGACAACCTTTGCGTCGGATTTCCAGCCGGACAATCCCCAATCATTGTAACAGCCGCCGTAAATACGCCTTGTAACTTCGCCGCCTGTCACGCTGATGCATGCATTGCCTATCATGTTGACTGCATTGGAGCCGCCGAACAGTCCCTCGACTTTTCCGCCGGTCATTGTGATATTTGTGTTTCCTCTGTATTCGTTTTCGCTTACCTGAGCGCCGTACACATTCATTATCTGTCCGCCGGAGATATTGATATTGGTATCTCCCAAAACGGTTGTTCCGTTGCCGCCGCCTACAATATATCCGACCGTGCCGCCCATGAAATCTATATATGTATCGCCGCCGACCGTGCCGCCGTTT
This sequence comes from uncultured Clostridia bacterium, assembly GCA_934481345.1. Classification (GTDB taxonomy): domain Bacteria; phylum Bacillota; class Clostridia; order UMGS1810; family UMGS1810; genus CAKSIN01. The sequence goes on along the minus strand of CAKSPF010000005.1, from coordinate 73,594 downwards.
GTACCTCCGCCGAATATTCTGCTGTCGTAGTAGTTGCTTTTGTCATCATCTGCCGAATACTGCTCGTTCATTTCATAAACCGTTATATGCGTATCGCCCGACACCGGAGAACCGCTGCCGCCGCCGATTATCCGCCTGTATGTTCCGCTCCTGATTGTCAGATCCGTTGAATTGACTCCGGCTTTGTTTGAGTGCCCGGCAACAACATCCATCGGATTTGTCATTATCAGATTTTCTCCGAACACAAATTTGTTGCCGCAGGCAAAGATTTTGCTTGCCGATGCGTCGTAGGTGCTATTCGATTCACGTGTTTTAAATGTCATATTCTCAAATGTGCCCCTGAAATTCATGTGAACGGACACATTACTGCCCGATCTCATGTCCAGACCGCAAGCTTGTGTACTGCCGGTGATTTTTACACTCTTATCAAACGTGTACCACGCACCGGGTGGAACTGTTATCATGCCGAGCAGCACTATTTCGCCGCCGTCGGGGACTTCTGCAAGTCCCTTTTCCAGGCTTGCGTACGGTTCGCCCGTGGTTCCGTCACTATTATCGCTGCCGTTTGGCGAAACATAAACTTTGTCAGTTTCGTTCGGATCGGATATTACATTGGATTTAAATACATCACCGAGCACACTTTGCGGAATACTGATGCTGTAGTATCCGTCACTGTCCACTCCGACTTGATTTATCCAGCTGATATCCTCGGTTTTGAGATTATCGTTGATCACTTTTCCGTCTTTTGAAGTGACAACGGTTATCCCGCGCACCTTTGCGGGATCAACCCGCCCGCGGATAATCAGCGCCTCCTGCGCAAATGCGCTTGTTTGGAGCATAAAAGCTAAAGCAACCAATAATATCGACTTTTTCATCATATCACTCAACCCTATCAAATACACGTACATGGTCAACAACAAACTCATCCGGCAAAATTGCCTGCGTGAGTTCCTTTACCGGTTTGCATGCCCAGACATCTCCGGCTCCTTCAAAGCCGCATTCCTTTCCGAAACGTCTGTGGTATCCGTGGCACTCGGTGCTTATCAGTATAAATTCCTCAACATTCGATACCGGCATATCGGGAACTCCCTGTCTTCCGACAAGTTCGCCGTCAGCATAGAATGTATATCCGTCACTGCTCCAATCAACCCCGTAATAATGCCAGCCGTCGGCGGTTTCCTTGAACGGATGTTTGAAATGTCCGGGCCATTTGGTGTTCTTTCCGTATCCGTCATAGCCGTTGCCGCAAAGAATTATTCCGTCCGTATGCTGCATGTAGTTTTCCATAATATCCGTCTCCACACCGCACTCCTCGGCATTCGGTGAAGAGCCTATCCCTGGCGCCTGCAGCCAGAATGCCGCATGCCAGCCGGGATTTTTCGGCAGTTTGCAGCGAATTTCGTAATAGCCGAATTTATGCATGAATTTTGCCGGTTCATATTTGCCGAACGGCCAGAATCCGTCGGAGTCTTTGGGGATATCATATGTAAGCGAGCCGGTCTGCAGATGTCCCGAATAATAGTTTTCCCCCTTCTTAACAAGCTTTATATGCAAATTGCTGTGCCCGTCTACCTCTACACCTTCATCGGTAAATGTGGGTGATTCTCTTCCCCAAAAATATTTTCGGTAATTCCATTTTGTTTCGTCCAATTTATCGCCGTCAAATTCATCACTCCAGGCGAGTTTCCATGCGCCGTCGGGTAAAATACTGTCGGCATGGTTTTCTATTGAAAATCTGTTCACTGTTCGTATTTCTCCTTTCATTTTATACTCCGCTTACGACTATTTCAAGAGGAAATATATTCATATCAAAATTTTGTCAGCGTTCTTTTTACTATATCCGTTAGTCTGTCCGCTATCTGCTGAACTCCGTATATATTCGGATGCACCATATCGGCAGAGAGCAGCGACACATCGCCGAGAAGCTCCAAACCGTTTATCATAGTCACATTGGGCAGATTCAGCTCGTCGGTGATAATTTTGAGCTGCTTTCTCCATATATCCGCCCTGTGCTTCGGATCAATCTCGTCTGCGCAATAAAGCGGTGATATCACAAATATCGGTTTGTCTTTGTTTCGCTTTGCGATTGTTTCGACAGTGTATTTGGCGCGGCTGTATATTTTAGATTCGTCCCAGTTAAGCACGTTTATGCCCAGTTCGAGTGTTGCCGCTGACCATTTGCCGCACTCGCCCTCGTCTGCAATATAATCTATCGCTTCGGGTTCCATGGCGCATGTGCCTGCCATGCCCAGATTGCGGCAATCCATTTTTATATTATCAGCGAGTATAGACGCCCAGGTATGGGATTGATCCAAGGCGTTTGAGCCATGGGTAATGGAGGAACCGTAGCACAGCAGTGTGTCTTTTGGAACATCTTTTGCCGACGGCGCCTCAACATCGCCGATAACATCTATAATGCGGTAGTGGCCTCTGTCGAATATCAAGCGCACCACCTCCGGTGACCACGGACTATTTATCTCCTCGGCCGTTTTTTTGAGGGTATCCATATTTTCTGCGTTCTTTATTTCAAACAAATGCGGTTTCGGCGGAACATAGCAATTTAATTCAACATCCTGCCATCCGCCCTGTATTCCGCCGCGGAAAATATGAAAACAACTCACAACGCCGGCGTCTTTGCCGTCTGTGGATTCCATTTTTATTGCGGCACTCTCGCCCGAAATTTTGAAACGTAATTCCACACCGGTCGAGTTTGTGCAGACTTTTCTTTCTTTGTCCAGCTCCAGAGCATTGCAAACGTTCTTCGGAAATCTGTACCAGGTTGCGCCCGATTTGTCCGCGTCGAACGCAGCGGCATTGTGTATTTCTATATTTTTATATATCACCGTGCACATCACCTTTCAGTATCCTGATTTCGTAACCGTCTGTTTTTATGAGATTCGTTACCTTTTCACCTGTGAGAACATCTGTATAGTTTCCGCCGAGAAAAACTTTTTCGGATGTTTCATTGTAGTTTTCCGCAAAGTAAAACACATCGCCGCCGTGAAGAAAACCACTGTACCTGGTTATTGTTTTATTTGATGTCATGCGATTTTCCTTTAAGTCAGAACTCACCGAAAACAAGCAAAAGCGGTGTGTCCTTAACAGGCATGTTTGTAAAAATGTATGTGCCGAATTCATCACGAGTCATTATTTCCCCGGGAACTTCATATATATTTCCGTCCATAACATCCACAAGCGTTACCTTGTCATACGGAGAATATATCTCAAAGCTTATTGTGCCCTCGTACGACGAAGTCATGATATCCGTGGGATTCCAGTATGCAAACACAGTGCCGTTTTCGCGTTTGAATCCGCCGGTTGTTACATCGGTGCGTTTGAGATCTGTTCCGAAAATTCGCTCCGATACCTGCGGAAAAAATATCACCGGCAATTCTGTGTATTCAAATTCTTCGGCAAAGAATGATGCAATGTTTTGCAACACGTGATATGACATTTTTTCTCTGTATTCGCCAACCGAGTTGCCGTCTTCGTCGAAATCCGCTTCGAGTATGCCGAAATATGCATAGTCAAGGTGCGATTCTTTGTCTCCGACTGTTCCGCCGAGTGCCTCTACCATATCCATACAAGAAAAATACGAAGTAAACAAAACATCCGTCATGAGATCGGCAACGGTATGCCTTGCAAGCTGTTTTGCCTGCTTTTCGGGAGTCCATGAACCTCTCCAAAGAGCACCGGCTCCGCCGCTTTTTGAGGGTGAACCCGATTCGCCCTGAATAATCCCGATATTCGGATTGTACTCCTTTACAAGACTTGAAAGAGCATCTACACGTTCAAATACAAGCGTTTCGTCGGAGGTATATTCATGGAAAGACAGATAGTCAATCCATTTATACATTCCTGTGCTCAGCGCTTCATTTATGTATTTGATATTTCGCAGGCACAAAACGCCGCCGATTATTTTTGCATCGGGAAAAACCTCGCGTATTGCTTCGGCAGTGTCGCATGTAAAGTTTCCAAGCTCGGTTGCGTTTACCCCGTGCTTCCAACACCAGATTCCGTCCGGTTCATTCCATACCTCGTAATAGTTTACCCTGCCTTTAAAGTGCTCGCAAAATGCCTTTACATAGTTTTTCCATGCAATTTTCTGTTCCTGCGAAAATATCGGAGGGCAGCCGACAGCGCCGTAAACTTTTTCGGCTCCCATTCCGTAAATTCCGTTGCCGTAGCAAAGGCATACCCACGGAATGAGCTCTCTTGAAATGAGATTGTCCACAATGCTGTCTATCCACCCAAAGTCGTATACGCCTTTTGTTTTTTCCGTTCTTTCCCAACCGGACTGTATTCTTATCCACTTTACTCCGAGTGCCTCAACCTTGTCGTATGCCTTTTCGGGATCAAAGAGACCTCTATCCAGCTTTTCAAACCCGAGTCCCAGCCTTGATTGTTTTACATCTTTTGAACTTTTTGGTTGTATTTTACCTATTTTTTTCAGTCTTTCCATTGTGTGCAATCCTTTCATAATCTACCTTGTTTCCGATTGTGTGTTGATTTTTTTGATTAAACTAATATCGAATTTAGGTTTTCTGCCGTAGGTGTAAATTCCGTTCTTCTCCTGCTCTACATCATAAAGCTGAGTGTAGCAAAATCCTATAATTTTGTCGTTTTTCAAAAGTGCCTCGGTAAGTCCCTTGTATCTTTCCAAAAATTCTTCTTCAGTTTTTGGTGCGTCACCGTAGCCCCAGGAATCGGCATTATCGTTTTCGATATCCCACTTTATACCGCCGTATTCAGATGCAAACGACACCTCGCCGTTGTATATTTCTCGTCCTTTCTGTACAGGGTTTCTTTCCAGTTGGTCGTTAAGAATACCTTTATTTTGTAAATCGTCGCATGTTTTTGAAAATTTATCCACATCTTGTTCATAATCGTGAAAATCAAAAATATCCGTTTTCACATGAAATCCGCCGCTTGTGTCTATGCACGGGCGTGTATTGTCAAGCGCTTTTGTGGTTTTGTAAACTAACTCTATCAGTTCGTCATCCTGCTTTCTGCCGTTTATATCCCATGTTTCGTTAAACGGAATCCAACCTATTATAGACGGGTGGTTGAAGTCTCTTTCCAATGCTTCTTCCCACTCACGCAAAAACGTCGGCAACACTGCAATATCCGTGTGGTTCAATCCCCAACTTGCGTGCTCTCCCCACACGATATATCCCATTTTATCGCAATGATACAAAAACCGTGGTTCAAAAATCTTTTGATGCAGCCTTGCACCGTTAAATCCAGCGTCAAGCGATATCTGAATATCGTTTATAATCGCTTTCTCCGTGGGAGCGGTATAAATCCCGTCGGGATAATACCCCTGGTCAAGGACGGTGCGTTGGAACACCCTTTTGCCGTTAAGCATAAAGTTATATCCCTCAATTGCAACATTTCTGAGTCCGAAATAACTCTTAACCTCATCTTTTCCATAGGTTAGGTACAAGTCGTACAATCTCCCGTTACCGACTTCCCACAAATGTATTTCCGATAATTCAACAGTGACGTCTGCATTAGCTCCGCAATTTCTTACCGCGGCGCTGCTGACCTCTTTATTATCATAAAAAACCTTCACGGATAATTCGGCACTGCCTGTTACCAATGAACGAACAGTCACTTTGCCGTTGGCATAGTCGGGATATATTTTGAAGTTTTTGATATGAATTTTCGGCACATATTCAACCCACACCGTTTGCCAGATTCCGGTCGTCCTTGTGTAGTCACATACATTTGAATAATATAGTGACGATTGCTTTCCGCGCGGCTGACGGCCGCTGCGGTTATCATCCTGAGCATTGATTACAACAGTATTTTCACCGGCTTTCACATAATCTGTTATATCAAAAGCAAACGATGTATAGCCGCCTTTGTGCGTTCCTGCTTCTTTGCCGTTCACATAAACCGTTGTGTAATAATCGCAGGCTCCTATGTGCAGAAAAACGAGCTCATCCGTTTCTTTAATACAAACCGTCCTTTTGTACCACACAGAATTTAAAAAATCGGTTTCTCCGATGCCCGACAAAGAACTCTCCGGGCAAAAAGGAACCAAAATTTCACTGCCATATTTTTCTGATTTATACAATTCCCTGTCTTTTCCGCTGTTGCTTTTGTCAATTTGAAATTCCCATATTCCGTTAAGATTTTCCCAATTTTGCCTTTCAAACTGGGGGTTGGGGTGTTCCTTTCTGGGTATAGTCATGTCATTTTTCCTCCAATATTCTGCAATTGTATGAATCTTCGGGTAATTCTTAACAAACATTCTTGACAGTATCGATACTACATTGTATAATGTATTGTATCATAACATTGTCACAAAATTATATAACAATATTACCATTTTTTATAATTATTATATTTATGAGGTGCGGTATGATAACGTTGATTTCTTCTATTCCAAAAATTGAAAACATCGGTTTGTTTGACTTAAGTCTGACACATACAAATAATCAGATGACCGAAAAACGCCTTGTAACAAAGTTTGAAATTGAATTACCTATAAGCGACGGCGGTATGACATATATAGATAACAATGCATACCCTACCGAAAAAGACAGACTCATATGCGCAAAACCCGGACAATGGAGACACACAAAAGCACCGTTCAGCTGCCAATATATTCATTTGATACCAAGTGACAGCGAAATCTGCGATTTACTTTCGGAAACACCCGACACGATTAAACTGAATTATGATGACAAAATCCCTATGCTGTTTGATTCAATAATACTTGAGTACGCACGGAATCTGCACAATTTTACACTGACGTTTTATATAAATCTTTTTAAATTGTTCAATGAAATTCAATCAAAGCTGATAGCTTCGAAAAGCAACACGGTAAAAAGCGGAGATACAGGTATAAAGCCTTTTGAAAAAGCATTAAATTATGTCGATTTGAACTATACCACGAACATTACACTGGATGATATTTCAAACGCTGCCTGCATAAGTAAAACACATCTGCACAGGCTTTTCGTTGAGTCGCTCGGCATGACGCCTTTTGAATACGTGATTAACCGAAGAATAAAAAAATCGATGCAGCTCCTTTCCGTAACAAATTATTCAATATTCGAGATTGCATCAAGCTGCGGATTTAATGACCAGCCGTATTTTGGAAAAATATTTAAGAAAAAAACCGGATATACCCCTTTGGAATATCGTAAAAAGTCAAATGAATCGTATCTGTGATTAAGGAAATGTAATTTAACCTTGACGAACGGTTTGGTTCCCTGCGCAACCTCGGATGGAGTTTGAGCATTACCGAACATTTGCGATTACACGCGGAAATAATTTTAACTCGGAAACACTTTGTCAAGGGTTTTCATAAGATTTCTTCAAAAAATTTGTCAACATCGCAGTAAACCGAGCTTTCGAAGCTGTTTTATATGCTCTGTTCCGCTTTCCATTGTATAAAGGCGGCTAATAGTGTATCGCATAACGGGGGCGTTAGTGATTTCAATAATCTCAATTACGGCATTGGTAAAAGGGTGTTTAGCCTTGTTAAATCTGTTTCGGTGATAAGCGAAAAAAAGGCTATGATGAGGACGACACGGCAGCAATATCTCTTATAACAGGTCTGTCCGCCGCATCGGTTTGCACATTGATTGAGCTGATTAAAAATGCACGTGATAAAGATTTGACGGAAGGCTACATAGAGGAAATGGTTGAAAAACTCGGCGAAAATGAAGGAAACGAGCTCGGCGGTATGAATATGCAGTAAAATTAAATAATAAAAATTGAATATTTGGATTTTGACGGACATAGTATGTAACATAACGCAAGTTCCTGAGGGTTCCCGAAAAGCAATAGCTTTTTGGGAAGAGGAGAAGCAAGGGAACGGGCGAAAATTTTTAAATTAAAAATTTGAGTGAGTGTACTTTGATTCGACGAGGAGGTCATTATATGAAAGGACAAGTTTTACATATAACCTTCCATAATCCAAATACAAGGTCGGACTCCGAAAAAATAGCCGGTGAATTTATTTCACGGGCGGCAACGGGAGTATTGACCAAGATGATTTTAGATAATCAAGAAAAGCGTATCTTAAAAAACAACTCTGAATCAGAAAGTGATTTGGATTAGGAAATACATAGAATGCTCCGCACCAAAAAATGCGGAGCATTTTTGGAATTATATCTGGACTTACAGACCACTATGTGGTATGTTGTGTTTGAAAAAACGAAAGGAAGTTAGATTTATGAGACTTGGCGTGTATTGCAGAGTATCGACCGACAAATTAGACCAGCTAAACAGTTTGGAAACTCAAAAAAACATTCTTTGAAGAATTTGCCGAAAAAAACAATCACACGCTTGTGAAAATATATGCCGACGAGGGGATTTCGGGAACACAGCTTAAAAAGCGGGCGGAATTTTTGGAAATGATGCACGATGCGGAGCTTGGAAAATTCGATATGGTCGTGACAAAAGACGTGTCACGGATGGCAAGAAACGTTCTGGATTTTCTGCAATCCATCAGAAAACTTAAATCAATGGGGATACCGGTTCTGTTCGTCAACACAAACCTGTCCACACAGGACGGCGAAATGATGCTGACAATGCTTGCGACCGTTGCACAGGAGGAGAGCAGAAATACCTCGTCAAGAATAAAATTCAGCAAGCGACTGAATGCCGAAAAAGGGAGAGTTCCGAACCTTGTCTACGGCTACGATAAAATGATCGGCGACTACTTTAATCTTAACATCAACGAATTTGAGGCGGACATTGTGCGGCAGATATACAAAATGTATATCCACGACAATCTGGGTGCAGGCAAAATCGCAAAGATACTGAACGAAAGAAAAATAAAAACCAAACGGGGATATAAATGGTCGCAAAACGCAATTTGCAGACTGATAGCAAATGAAATTTACACCGGCTTAATTGTAAACGGGAAACAGGAAATCGGCGATTTTCTGACAAATGAGAGAATTAACAAACCCGAAGAAGAATGGAAAATCTTCGAGCGGCGAAACCTTGCAATCATAGACCGTGAAACCTATGAAAAGGCACAGCGCATTATGGCGGAAAATGCAACGAAATTCAAAGCAGACGGCACGAGAAAAAGCTGCAAAGACATATTCAGCACCCTGATTAAATGCGCCGACTGTGGGCATTTCTTCCGCCGTACAAAGCGCGAGGTTAAAAACGGCGAGAAAATCAGCTGGGTGTGCTGCGGACGAAACTCACAGGGCAAGGATACGTGCAATAACAAAATCGTTATTGACGAGGGCGAGCCATTAACCTCAATCAAAGAATATCTTTCGGGGCTTATCTCGGACAAGCAAAGGGTTATCAAAAAAATCGTATCCGACTTTAACAAAAGCTACGAGCCGATGAACAAGAACCGAAAAACGGAAAAAGAGCTTGAAAAAGAAATAGAAAAGCTCAAAAAGAGCCGTCAGAAATACATTGATATGTATGACAATGAAGTCATATCAATGGAGGATTTAAAAGAGAAAACGGCTTCAATAAATACCGAAATAAAACACCTTGAAGAAAAGCTGAAAATGGCGCGGTACGGAATTACACAGGGCGACAAACTGCAAACAGGTCTTGTTGATACCTTCAAAACCATCGGCGACATATTAAACTCCGCCGAGATTACAAACGAGATGTTAAAGCAGGTTATCGACCGAATTGAAGTATCGCCCACAGGACAGGTTGACATATACCTAAAACTTCTGACCGACATAGGGCTTGACAAAAAGTATCATTTGAATGACTACCGTACATACAGTTGTAACAAGACGGAAACTTTTTATATAGAAGTGGCGTAATGTTGCGCCTTTCAGAGATTTTGCACAATCCAAAATCTCTCTGTAACAACCGAATAGAAAATGCATAACAAAAAATCCAGAAAACCGCTTAAAATAAGGCTTTCTGGATTTTTTACTGTTTCGTTATTGTTACATCTGTATGGAATTTTTACTTGCGTATAGCATTTGTATTTTAGCCGATGCTATACGTTTTTTGTGGGGCGGAAAGGAATTTTTTATAATACATATCTTGCAACAAGACATGAGAAAATTTTGTTACCTGCCCACAAAAAAACAGATAATATTTTAGGAATAATACAAAATGATTATTTTCACATTAAAACTTGATTTTATTCCCGAAATGTGATATACTATACACAACAACCCGAAAGAGGTATGATTATGGAATATATTAAGGTTTCACAAGCGGCGGAAAAGTGGGGACTCTCACCGCGCAGAGTCCGACTTTTATGCGCTCAAAACAGAATAGACGGCGTTGTTCAAAAGGGCAAATTATATATGATTCCCGAAAACGCACCAAAGCCCGTTGACGCAAGAACACTGAAAGGAATAAAAATGTCAAAAGAGTTATCTCCCCTGCTGCTGAAAATTGACGCATTAAAAGCAGAGCTTGACAAAAAGCGTCCGCTCACGCAAGGCGAGGCGGAAAGACTGCGTGACGAATTTATGGTGGACTTCACCTATAATTCAAATGCAATCGAGGGCAATACGCTTACATTAAAAGAAACGGCAATGGTTTTGGAAGGTATGACAATCGACCGAAAACCGCTGAAGGATCACCTTGAAGCAGTCGGTCACAGAGATGCATTTTTGTATATCGAAGATATTGCAAAGGACACAAAAATCAGCGAAACGGTGATTAAAAATATTCACTCGCTTGTGCTGATGAACAGACCTGAGGATAAAGGCGTGTTCCGCAAAATTCCCGTAACCATTATGGGCGCATATACCGAGCCTGTTCAGCCGTATATGATTGAACCGAAAATGACTAAGCTACTTGCCGAGAACGAAAAACGCAAAAAGAAAATGCACCCCATCGAGAGAATCGCACGGTTTCACCTTGAATTTGAAGGCATTCACCCCTTTATTGACGGCAACGGCAGAACAGGAAGATTGCTCTTGAACCTTGATCTTATCCAAAATGGCTATCCGGCAATCAACGTGAAGTTTGCCGATAGAAAAACATATTACGCCGCATTTGACGAGTTTTATAAAAATAACAATGCCGAACCCATGACAGAACTCGTAGCAAAGTATGTAATTGAACGAATGAAACAGTACTTGGAAATATTAAAATAAAGGAGTTTTTGTTATGAGCGTGAGCCCACGTTGCCTATTTAATAGTGATTTTTCATCATTTTTATATAAAGATATTGATTCTGTTTTTGGAGCATTGTGTGATAACTATCACGGTGACGCTCTTACTACTACAAGAGAGGCGTGGAAATCAGAAATTGGAATAATGCGTGATGTAGTTTCCAAACTGAATGACCGTGATGGGCAAATTATCTTTGAATATGATATACCGCGTTTGGGCAAAAGAATTGATTTAGTGCTCCTTTATCGGGGAATTGTTTTTTGTATTGAATTTAAAGTTGGCGAATCAAGAATACTTGAAGGAGATATTGATCAAGTATTGGATTATGCGCTTGATTTAAAAAATTTTCACAAGTTCAGTCAAGACAAAGTAATTGTACCGATTTTGGTTGCCACAAATTTTCCGAACAGTTCTACGGATATTCGCATGTCAGTTTACGACGACATGGTTGTTAATCCTCTCGTTACTGGGAAAAACGGCATACTTGATTTAATAACAAAAGTAGTATGCAAGTTTCCAAATGAGTCACCTGTAAATAGTAACTGGGTTATTAGTCCTTATGCACCTACACCGACAATAATTGAAGCTGCTAAAACACTTTACGAAAGTCACTCGGTGGAAAATATCACGAGGCATGAGGCTGATAAAGTCTCCACTGATACAACAATTCAATATATTATAGATGTGATTCACAAAAGTAAGACAAACGGAGAGAAAAGCATTTGTTTTGTAACGGGGGTTCCCGGCGCCGGGAAAACACTGGTGGGGTTAGATGTCGCGGTTCGTCAAACGTATCAGGGTAACAATGAGCCTGTGGAAGATGAAGGTGCAGTTTATCTTTCCGGAAACGGTCCCTTGGTAGCAGTGTTAAATGAAGCGCTCGCACAAGATAATTATAAAAAATGCAGAGACAGAAATGAAAGAAAAAATCTTTCAGATTCTCGCCGCGAGGTAGGGAAATTCATACAGATTATTCATAGATACCGCGATAACATGTTAGCAAAAATAAAGAATCCTGTTGAAAATGGCGTTTTAGAGATTGATCCGGCGAAAGCTGTGGAGCAGGAAAAGGCGGGATACGGTGAAGTTGAACATGTTGCAATTTTTGACGAGGCACAACGTGCGTGGACTCATAAAAGAATTGCTAATTATCTCAAAAGAGGCGGTACCTATGGTAACAAATTAAAGGTTCCCAACTTCCCTATGTCCGAATCCGCCTTCCTAATTTGGTCTCTTGACCAACGTGAAGACTGGGCAACTATTGTATGCCTTGTTGGCGGAGGGCAGGAAATTCACGACGGTGAAGCAGGTATATCCGAATGGATTTATGCTTTAAATGAAAAATTCCCGCATTGGAAAGTTTATATTTCACCAAAATTGACAGAGCCTGAATATGCCGAAGGAAAAGTAAATGAATTACTAAAGGAAAATAGAAACGTTACATATTCCGAAAACTTGCATCTTGGCGTTTCGTTGCGTTCCTTTAGGGCAGAAAAACTTTCTGCTTTTGTGCATGCTTTGTTAGCTGTTGAGCCTGAAAAAGCGGCAGAATTGTACAATGAAATCAAGGACAGATATCCCATTGTATTGACAAGGGATATGAAGAAAGCCAAAGAGTGGTTACATAGCAAGGTGCGAGGAACAGAACGCACAGGCGTTCTTATAACAAAAGAATCTGCAAGATTTAAGCCATTGGGAATACACGTATTACCTTCTGGTGATGAAAATGCGGTACATTGGTTTTTAGATGATAAGGCTAACACGAAGTCATCGAATTACCTTGAGGATGCCGCAACGGAAATTCAGGTTCAAGGTTTAGAGCTCGATTACACTTGCTTGCTGTGGGACGCTGATATGCGATACAATGATAGAAAATGGTATTTTTATAAGTTCAATGGGACTACAAACTGGAATGAACAACTTCCAAACACCGAAAGCAAGCAAGAATTGTGCAAGTATATGCTAAATGCATATCGCGTACTTCTTACTCGCGCACGATCCGGAATGATAATATGCGTTCCTAAAGGTAATTCTAATAAGACTTTAAGTGGTTTTTGGGAGGATAGCACTCGTTTGCCGGAATTTTATGATGATACATATGAATATTTAAGGAGTTTGGGAATTGAGGAAATATGATAGAAGTAGTTGCAGCTCTTATATGGGATAAAGATAAATTTATGATATGTCAACGTCCGGCCCACAAAGCAAGAGCACTTTTGTGGGAGTTTGCTGGCGGTAAAGTTGAACAAGGTGAGACCAAAGAACAGGCGCTTGTACGCGAGTGTCAAGAAGAACTTGCAGTTACATTATCAGTTGGTGATGTGTTTATGGAGATTGTTCATGAATATCCGGATATTACCGTGCATTTGACTTTGTTTAATGCAACTATTGCTGAAGGTGTTCCACAAAAATTGGAGCATAACGATATTAGGTGGATAAGTGTATCTGAAATTGATAATTATAATTTCTGTCCGGCTGATGTAAAGATATTAGATAGAATAAAATCTGCTTATATGTAAAAAGGAGAGCTTTATGTTGAAATTTATTTGCTACCCTAAATGCACAACCTGTCAAAAGGCAAAGAAATGGCTTGATGACAACAATATTGAATACGAACTTCGAGACATAAAAGAGAATAATCCGACCTTTAAAGAATTGAGTGAATGGTACAGAATAAGTGGTTTGCCGTTAAAGAAATTCTTTAACACATCGGGGCTTTTGTATAAATCAATGGGGCTAAAGGACAAGCTGGCTGCTATGTCGGAAGAAGAACAGTTAAAGTTACTTGCAACAGACGGAATGCTTGTGAAACGCCCGCTTTTAATCGGCAAAGATTTTGTTTTGGTTGGATTTAAAGAAAAAGAATGGAGTGAAAATTTATGAGAAAGAATTTTGGAGCAAAAGCGTATCTTTACCCTATGCCGGTGCTAATCATCGGCTCGTATGACGAAAACGGAAAACCTGATGCGATGAATGCTGCCTGGGGCGGCATCAGTGAAGAAACGGAAATTTCAATTTGCATAAGTGCAGAGCATAAAACAACGAAAAACATCATTGCAAGAGGTGCGTTTACGGTGAGCATTGCGGATGCGAAAAATGTTGTTGCCTGCGATTATGTCGGCATCGTTTCAGGCAATAAAGAGCCGGACAAAATAAAAAAACAGGCTGGCACGCCGCAAAGAGTGAATTTGTAGACGCTCCGCTTTTTGATGAGCTGCCTATGGCGCTGGAATGTAAACTTATCAGCTATGACGAAGAAACTTGCAGACTGGTCGGCAAAATCATAAATGTCTGCGCCGATGAAAGAATTCTTGGTGATGATGGTAAAATTGATTTGAACAAATTCTCCCCTATCACCTATGACCCCGTACACCATACTTATCGTAAAATTGGCGATGTGGTTGGCAAGGCATTTGATGTAGGAAATAAGGTAAAATAACACTTACGTTTTTTGATACAAATAAAAGAAATTGACAGGAGGTGTAGAATTGATTAATACTATAAAACAAAAGATACTACAGCAAGACGCAGGTAGTTTCCAAATTATGTGCGATGCTATTTTGGCAAAAGAAGGATATACTAATATCTTATCATTGGGAACTCAGGTGGGAACGCAAAAAACTACCCGTGGCACTCCTGATACATATTTTTTTGATAACGATAACAAGAAATATATTTTTGTAGAATATACAACACAACAAACAGGGTTAGTTACTAAAATAAAGGATGATGTTAAAAAATGTTTGGATGTTAGTAAAACAGGAATTTCTACGGACGATATTTCAGAAATTATTTATTTTCACACATCCTCAAACATCCAACCCAAAGATGATAACGACATAAGAAATATGTGCGAGAACTTAGGAATTGCATTTAGAATGTATGGCATTGATCAATTAGCAGGAGATTTATATCTCAAACACAAAAAAATTGCAAAAGATATGTTAGGTATTTCTATTGATACAGATCAAATTAAGAATTTAGATGATTTCATAAAGGCATACAATGAAAACACATTAGTTGCACCTATTAACACAGCGTTTCTATATAGGGAAAAGGAACTTTCTGATATAGAAGATGCATTTAAAACAAAAGATGTAATAATAGTATCTGGTTCCCCTGGCGTAGGGAAAACAAAGATTTGTATACATTTTGCAGAGCAATTTTCGCAAAAAGATTCAAGAAAATTATTGTGTGTTAGAGATAACGCACTACCAATTTATGACGATTTAAAATTCTATATTGATAGTCCTGGTAAATATATTGTTTTTGTGGATGATGCAAACCAACTTAATGGACCAAAGTTAAAACATATTTTACAATATACTTTGATGAAAGAAGATGGATATGATGTGAAAATTTTAGTGTCAGCTAGAGATTATGCAACAGAGAAGTTGAAACATGATATAAGTAGCATTACTTCTTTTGCAGAAATAAGAGTAGAAACATTTAAAAAAGAGGAAATTGAAACTTTATTAGAACAGGAATTTAGTATACGCAATCCTCTTTATTTTGAACGAATAAACAGAATATCTCAGGGCAATGCAAGATTGGCTATGCTTGCAGGAAAAATATCCAGTGATGCTAATAGATTAGATTCAATAAATGATGTTTCGCAATTATATGATGAATATTATGGAGCAGTCGTAAGAGGTAATGATCTATTTGATGATTCTAAAGTATTGATTGTTGCCGGGATTATGTCTGTTTTAAAATCAATCCATCTAGATAATATTGGAATGATTATGCCACTTTTAGAAGCTCATAATATTGATAAAGAATTATTTATGGAAAGCATTAAAAGACTATTTGAATGTGAAATTGTAGATATATACTATGATAAAGCGGTTAAGGTAACAGAACAGTGCTTTGCAAATTTTCTTTTAAAGTATGTTTTTTATGATAAACAGGCCATTGAATTATCGGAATTAATAGAGATTGGTTTTTTTGAATTCAAACATAAGACGATTGAGACAATCAACACACTTAATAATATTTTTAAAAATGATGATATTATTGTATTTACTGAAAAACAAATTAAAGTCGTATGGGAAAAGTTGAAAAATGACGATACAGAAAAATTCTTTGAATTTGTAAAATCTTTTTATTTAATCAACCCGACAGAATCGTTATTGATGGTACAAGAACTAATAAATAAAACCGAAACAGTATACCTCCCTGTAGAGAATATAAATACAAGTGAAGGAAAGAATTATGAAAAAGTCGATGATGATATAATCAACATATTAATAGGATTTGCAAATGATGAAAATTGGGAAATCGGATTAGATTTATTGCTTCAATATTATTTAAAACGACCAGATTTGTTTATACAGTTTTATCATGGAATTAATATTGCCTACAGAATAGATAGATTTGCAAGTATTAGAAAGTATGATTTGCAAATTAAACTGTTTAAAAATCTAAAAAAGAACTCAATAAATTTTGAAAATGAATATATAAATTTGTTATTTTTGGAATTGGTTCCTGAATTTTTATCCTTTTCATTTAGTTCTGCTGAATCGTCAGGGGATAGGTCACTTATATTGTACAAAGTTAATCTATTGAATGATAATAATTCCATGGAGTATCGTGCGCTAATTTGGAATATGTTGATTGAATTTAGTAAAAAGAATAATTATCAACCTAAAGTGTATAAGATTCTAAATAAATATAGTACATATATTTGTAAAAAGAGTGAGGATGTGGTAGAAAAAGAACACCAATATATTATCGATATATTCAATGAATTACCATATAAAGAATCATTGATTGTAAACATATTGGCAAAGCAAATTAAAAACTCTGTAGTTAGGCATAAATTACAAGAAGAATGTATTATTCCTGATATATATATTAATAGTGATAAAATGTCGTTATTTTCTTTGTTGAGCACAGGCGATTGCGACTTTGGCACTAATTGCGAGGAAAGAGAGGAACAGAAAAAAGAAAAAATTAAACAGTGTATTTTTGAGGATGCTAATATACTAATTAGAATGATAGATGTGTGCAATGAACTTTCTGATTGTCCGTTTGACAAGAATTTTTATACTGTTTTAAATGGACTGGAAATAGCTTTTGATGAACTGCCTAATGATAAGGATATATTATTAAAAATGGTAGGATATTATCTTAAAACGGATACCCCTTTAAGTTTACATCCCCGATACATAATTGAAAAAATGTTTAAATGCATTTCTGCATGTGATATATCTATCTTGATAAATTCATATGACTATTGTAACAAAAACACATGGAATTACGAATATTACTATCAATTACCAGAGGGATGTATTACTGAAACGGAATTAGACTCATTTTATATTTTCTTGAATGATACAACAGGATTTAAGACAAACGAATATCCTTTGCGTGAAATTGGTTTTATAAAAAAATTCAATAGAATTCAAAATGATGCTTTTGAAAAAAGTTGTAGGATGATTTTATCTAAGAAAGATGTTTCTTCTTTTATTCCGTGCATTTATTTTGAATTGTTGTTTAATCCGTTTCGTTATGCCCCAAAAGAAGCACTTGAACTATTTGATGGAAATTTGCAGTTGTTAATTGAAATATATATGTATATCATATCAGTAAAAAAGAGTGTGGATGAGGATGGAGCCTTCTTGAATAAAATCTATTGTGCAGACAAGTCGATTTTAGATATATATGTTAATTACATTATTAATGCAGGGATAACATATGAGGATAATATTTATCATAGACTATGTTCTTTTTATAGCGAAGATGAATATATATCTATATTTAATTATATTGTAAATAAAATTCTTAACAAAAATAAATATCCTGAATATAACATACAACAAATGATGTCATGCCTGATTACTCCTATTAGCGAAAAACAGGATTTACTTCAAAAGCAAGATAAATGGATAAAAGATTATATAGAAGAGAATTCACAAGACTGCATTAAAATCAAGTGTTTATTTGCTGCACTTTCACAATTAGAAAACAAAAGAAAAAAAGAATATTTACTTTTGTTCATAGAAAAAAATCCTGATTATGAAACGTTTGCTCAATTGCCGTTGCTTCCTACAAATTATACTTGGTCAGGTAGTGAAGTACCAATTTTATCAGGTTTTATCGAATATTTTGAAACATTGCTACCGCATCTAAATGGCATTAAATATCTTAAGCATAAAAATAAGATTAACAAAATGATTGAGACTGTTCATAATAACATAGAAGCCGAGGAAATTCGAGAAGCATTGTTGAACCAATAATTTAGTATTTGTGAGTCCTAAATATTTCAAAACGGTGGAAACAGTAATGAAATATTATAAAAAAATTTAGACGAATTTCTTCGTTAACTTCTATCCCTTCTTGTGATACTGTCTGTGTTGCCGAAGGAGGTGGCGCGAATGGCGAAGTACACATTGGAAGAAATTATGTATGGAGAGAAGTACAACATTGAAAGCTTTTTATTTATGGCGGCATATGAGCTTGCAAAGCAAGGGACAAAAACGGCGGACATACGAGAGCAGCTACAGATGTTGTATGTTAGAGAGGCAATCAAGACAACGTTAAGATTATTAAAAGAGGGCGACTCGATTTCGGATATACCGGAATTTGAGCCGCTCTTTTTATGTGAGGAGGCAGAACAATGCGAATATTAGAAGAATTTTGGTATGGCAACATCAATCCGGTTGAAATACCGTTTCAACGACAAAGGCAATTTGACAAAGTATTCAAACTACTGACCCGAAACGAAGAAAAACTGCTTGAAACCTTAAACGAGCAAGAAAAAGAATTGTTTGACAAATACAAAGATTGTCAAGATGAAATGACACAAATTACAGAGTGTCAGACATTCATAAAAGGCTTTAAGCTGGGAACAAGGTTTGTTATGGAATGTGTCGAAAATGATGACCTATATACTGAATGAAAATCAATTTTAATGGCCGATATAACGGCGTTTAAGCCCCGTAACAGGGCAAAAGATACGCAGGCAGGGTACAACCCCCGCCTGCGTATTTTCGCGCCTTATAAAAAAATCCGGCACGGTATGTGTTATTTTTCCAGCACAGAAATAAACTCGTTGGAAGAAATCTCCCCTTTTTTATACTTTGAGCGTGCGTCTTGATAAACGGCAATTTTTTCCTTAATCGCCGTTAAAGCCTTTTTGTCAGTTGTTTTTTTGCGTTTATAATAGAGCGCCTGATACTTTTTCTCATACAAAGAAAGCGCGCTGTCCGATTTGACCTTTTCCTTGAACTGTTTTTTTGCCCCAATTTGTCTGCATGTTTTTCCGTCCTTATAAATATTATCGCAATATTGAATGCCGTGGTTATCAGCAATAAAAAATCTTTTGCATACCGGGCATTTTAAAATCGGAATGTTATGAAGAATTGCGTGCATCATTTCAACCAAAAGCAGTCCCGAAAGCTTTGTAAGCCAATAAGTTTCAACCATATCAATATTATCGTCAGTATTGACAACGGCTTTTTTCTCGGACATAATGCAGCCGCCGTTCAAACTAAATTCTTCCTCACATTTATAATAGGCAGATAGCTTGTCTTCGCCTTTCTTACTCGAAAAACAAAGCTCCAAAAGCGAATTGGCCTTATCTCTTAATGCGTCTAATTCGTGAATGGGAAACAAAATTGAAAGCGCTCCGTAATTGCCTGTCGCCACCCCAAAAGTTATCCTTCCCAATCCAAAAATCCGATTACATTCTTTAGTTGAAATATTTATATAATTTTCTAAAAATGACGCTTGAAACTTCATAAATTGACCTCCGGAATATTACAAAAATATTTCAAGCGATATTTATTTTAAATAATCACTTGACAAAATCTCTTGTACACACTATTATATTTACAGAATACTTATTCTTGATAATCGCTTGAAACTATTGTACCACTATTTTTTATTTTTTGCAATAGTTTTAATAATTTTAATGGAGGAGGTGAAATAAATATGAGCAAGGTTTTAAAAACCGTAAACGGTGAGATGCTGATGAATACCTTTTTACCGCCGATAGAATTTGCGGTGGAAAGTTTAATTCCGCAGGGACTGCATATTTTATCGAGAAGTCCGAAAATCGGTAAATCGTGGCTGGCGCTTATGCTGTGTTTAAAGGTTGCAAAAGGAGAAAAGCTTTGGAATTTTGAAACCAAGCAAGGCACTGCACTGTATCTTTGCCTTGAAGACAGTCTTGCAAGAATCCAAAGCAGATTGTTTGACATAACAGACGATGCTCCGCCTAATATCCACTTTGCAACCTTTGCAGAAAGCATCGGCAGCGGCATTTAGGAACAGATTGAAAATTTCTGTTTGAGTAACAAAAATACCAAACTGGTCGTTATCGACACCTTTCAAAAAAATACGTACTATCTCAAATGATAATGCCTACGCAAGCGATTACAGAGATATAAGTATTCTTAAAAATATTGCGGACAAGCTGAAAATTGCAATCGTTCTCATACATCATTTGAGAAAGCAAAAAGATGACGATCCAATGAATATGGTGTCGTGTACAACGGGAATTACCGGCGGTGCAGATTCGAGTTTTGTTCTTTGTAAGTCAAAGCGCGCTGGCTCACGGGCAACACTTTATTGCACGGGACGTGATATTGAATATCGGGAACTGGAACTTAATTTTAATACCGGCAACAAAAGCTGGGAATTGGTTTCCGACAGTGCAGAAAACCCCGAAATACTTCTCGAAAATATTACCGCAACTGTTGTTCGGTTTATGCAGAACGAAAAATTTTTTTCGGGAACACCTGCAAAGCTGGCGGAAAGACTGTCAAAATATACTGACGAAGAAATATCCCCTATCGTTTTGTCAAAAAGGCTCAATCAAAATACCCCGGAACTCAAAGAGTTTGGAATTGCCTATCAGTCAAAACGGAGCAACGGAAAGCGGATAATATTGTTATCAAGGGTCTCACAAAATCATTTGGATTTTGTGGGAGGAGGAGAACGCACAAAGCAAGAGAGTTTTGTCGCTTGCAACAAAACGATTAAGCGATGTGACGTTCGACGAAGTGTCGATAGTGACGGTAATTCTTATATCCCAATAACCGTCCCTGCCGACCCTGTCGGCAAAAACAGATAACCTCTTTAAGAGGTTGCAAGCATCGCGCGTGGCTTTACCGCACGCACACTCGCACCGAAAACGGCGCAGACTTTCGGGCGGCAGCCCGTACCCACTTTTCAAAGCAAAGGAGGAATAAAATGAGACACAGAAACAAGGTTATATCTATAAGAGCATCAGATGTTGAGTACAATGTAATTAAAAATTTAGCCGGCGATGCAAAAGAAAATCAATGTGATAGATGTTAAACCCCTGATAACCGAAGTAAAAAGAATCGGCGGCAACATAAACAGGCTTACATTGCTTGCGAATATGGGTAAAATAAACACTGTATATTTGCAAGAGGTCAGTGCGGAACTTCAAAATATATATGCCGAGCTTCAAAAAATTTGCAAGAGGTGTTCGTAAATGGCAATCGTGGTTGCACTGAACAATAAGCGCCAAAGCCGAGCCGGACTGTCGGGTGTTATAAATTATGTTTCAAACGACAGAAAAACACTTTTGCAAAGCGGTGAAAAATTGGTTTCGGGAATAAATTGCTCTCCCCACTTCGCCTACGATGAATTTATGCTGACAAAACACTTGCACTCAAAGATGAACGGCAGATACTTTTATCACTACTGCCAGTCGTTCAGTCCGGAAGAAAAAGTCGCACCGAAAACCGTACACGAAATCGGTGTCAGACTCGCAAAAGAATGTTTTGACGGATGCGAAGTAATCGTCGGAACGCATGTTGAAAAAAATCATTTGCACAATCACATCATCGTAAACAGCGTCAGTTTTGAAAGCGGAAAAAAGCTTCATCAGGATAAAAAGTCGCTTGAAAATATCCGAACCGTCTCCGATAAAATATGCTCCGAATACGGTCTTTCGGTTATAAAACGAAAGGAGCAAAAATCGTCCGAAACAATGACACACGGCGAATATACGGCGGCAACTCTCGGCAACAGTTGGAAGTTCAGGCTTATAAACACCATTGAAGCTGCAATGAATATCTGCAAAAACAAGGCAGAATTTATATCCTATATGGAAAGCGAGGGCTATAAAGTAGGCTGGACAGACGAGCGAAAATCTATTTGCTACACCACACCCGGCGGCAAGAAATGCAGAGATTACAGACTGCATGAAGATAAGTTTTTGAAGGAGAATATGGAAAATGAATTCAACTTTAGAGGAATTAAAAAGTATGAACCGACAGATGCAGGACTTAACACCGATTTTAAATCGCCTGGATATTTTGGAGGAGAAAATCGACGCTCTGTCACATCAGAACAGGGACAGACTGACGGCGGAATTGAATTTGCTTTCAACACAGGTTGGGAAAATTCAAGAAGAACTTTTTACAAAAACCGAGAAAGGATTAAAGAAAATCCGCATAGCGGTGTATCGCATAACAGTGGCGTTAGTGATTTCAATAATCTCAATTACGGCATTGGTAAAAGGGTGTTTAGCCTTGTTAAATCTGTTTCGGGGATAAGCAAAAAGAAAGGCTATGATGAGGACGACACGGCAGCAATATCTCTTATAACAGGTCTGTCCGCCGCATCGGTTTGCATATTGATTGAGCTGATTAAAAACGCACGTGATAAAGATTTGACGGAAGGCTACATAGAGGAGATGGTTGAAAAACTCAGCGAAAATGAAGAAAACGAGCTCGGCGGTATAAGTATGCAGTAAAATTAAATAATAAAAATTGAATATTTGGATTTTGACGGACATAGTATGTAATATAAATCTGATTTGGAAATGGAGGACATTATATGAAAGGACAAGTTTTACATATAACCTTCCATAATCCAAATACAAGGTCGGACTCCGAAAAAATAGCCGGTGAATTTATTTCACGGGTGGCAACGGGAGTATTGACCAAGATGATTTTAGATGATCAAGAAAAACGAACCTTAAAAAATAGCTCTGAATCAGAAAGTGATTTGGATTAGGAAATAAATAGAAAACATACTCCGCCTGAACGATATTTTTTGGGCGGGGTATTGTTTTAAGAGGGAATCAAAATTCCTTCGTAGACTTTTGAAAAATTGTGTGGTATGTTGTGTGTTGAGCACAGCGTACAAAACAAGAAAGAGAGGTAATTATTTATGAGAATTGCACCTTATTGCAGAGTATCAACTGACAAAGCAGATCAGCTAAATAGCTTGGAAATGCAGAAAAAATTCTATGGTGAATTTGCAGAAAGAAACAATCACGAAATTACTCATATGTATGCAGACGAAGGCATTTCAGGAACACAGATGCGAAAGCGTCCTGAATTTATGAGACTGATGCGGGATGCAAGGCTTGGCAAATTTGATATGGTGGTAACAAAAGACATATCGAGAATGGCAAGAAACGTGGTCGACTTCCTGCAATCAATAAGGGAACTGAAAGCTATAGGAATACCTGTTGTGTTCGTAAACACTAATTTGTCAACTGAGGACGGAGAATTGGTGCTCACTATGCTTGCGATGGTAGCACAACAGGAAAGCGAAAACACATCCAAGAGAATCAAATTTAGTAAAAGCTTAAACGCTGAAAAAGGCAAGGTGCCGAATCTTGTGTATGGATATGATAAAATTATCGGCGATTACTTTAACCTAAACATTAACCCCTTTGAAGCAAATGTAGTTCGCCGAATATATCAAATGTACATAAACGAAGAATATGGCGCAAGCAAAATCGCGAAAATTCTTAACGAAGAAAATATTAAAACAAAGCGAGGATGCAAATGGACGCAAAACGGAATTTGCAGAATTCTTACCAACAGGATGTACTGCGGAATTATTATCAATGGCAAAGAAGAAGTAAAGGATTTCCTGACAGGCGACAGAATTGATAAGCCTGAAGAAGAATGGAAAGTCACAGAGAAACCTGATCTTGCGATTGTAGATATAGATACCTTTGAGATTGCTCAAAAAAAGATGGAGATAAACAAACAAAAATTCTCTCAGGGGCAGCGAAAAGACTGCAAGCATGTATTCAGCACCTTGCTTAAATGCAGTGATTGCGGACACTTCTTCAGGCAAGCCAAACGAAAAGTTAAAATCGGTTATAAATATACTTGGGTGTGTTGCGGACGGAATACCAACGGAGCAGATTCCTGTAATAACAAAACGGTCATAGACGAAGGTGAACTGCTTGCTTCCATCAAGCAATATCTTACAGAACTGATTGAAGATAAGCAAAAAGTTATTAAGAAAATCGTAAGCGACTTTAACAAGAATTACGCACCGATGCACCAAAATCTTAAAACTGAAAAAGAAATAACAAAAGAGATAGAAAAACTGAAAAAGAGCCGTCAAAAATATGTCGATATGTATGATAATGACATTATTTCAATGGAAGACTTAAAGGAGAAGACCGGCTCAACCAATAACCAAATCAAAAAGCTTGAAGAAAAGCTTAAGATGATAAAGTTCGGCATCACACAGGCGGACAAGCTTGAATACGGGCTGACAGATACATTCAAGAGCATAGGCGATATCCTGAGTACTGCCGAAATTACCAATGAAATGCTGAAACGGGTCATAGACCGCATTGAAGTGGCTGAAGACGGGCATATTGACATATACTTAAGGCTCCTTGCAGACATAGGATTAGACGAAAAGTATCAATGTTCATCTATCAGTACATAAAGACATAAGCGAAAGGCTTGCGGTAATAAATCCTGCGCTGGCAGCCCAGGCCAAAAAGCTTCTTGATATAAACAAGGCTGAGCGTCACATACGAGGCGGCATAGCTACCAAAAACAAATACAAAAACATTTGATTTTTTGCAGTTAATATGATATACTCATATATAAATACTAATATACACGGAGGTTATCCATGAAAGCTATTGTACTTGCTGCAGGATACGCCACAAGGCTTTATCCGCTTACATTAAACAAACCTAAGGCTCTTTTGCCTATTGCAGGAAAACCTATTCTCAACTACATTACGGATGAGATTGAAACTATATCGGAAATTGACGAATTGATTATAATAAGCAATGCAAAATTTTATCAGTGCTTCAATGAATGGAGCAATACTTACAGCAACAGACTTAAAATCACTGTATTGGATGACGGAACTACCGATGATTCAAACAAGCTCGGTGCAATCGGAGATATATCATATGCAATTGATACTCTCGATATAGACGAAGATATTCTGATAATGGCAGGCGACAATATTTTTACATTTAAGCTTCTTGATTATTACAATGAATATAAGCGCTTAGACAAGGATATGATTTTAGTTAAAGAAATGTCCGACCCGGAAGACCTTAAGCGTATGGCAAACGTTATATATGATGAAAACGGCAGAGTAACAGATATGGTCGAAAAACCGAGCGAACCCAAGTCGAGCCGTGCCGCATTTGCTTCATACATATATAAAAAAGATACTGTTCCGCTGTTTAAAAAATATCTTGATGACGGAAACAACCCTGACGCGCCCGGATTCTTCCCGTCATGGCTCTGCAAGCAAAAAGATGTATATGCATACGAATTTACCGGTGAGTGTTACGATATAGGCACTCCAAAGTCTTATGACGAAGTAAACAGGATTTTTGAACAACTACAGTAAATCCAAAAATTTATATGCCATCAGTACAGTCGCAATATCCATGACTGTACTGTTTTTTTTGCCGTCCTGTTGTAAACTTTGCTTTGAAAGCTCGTTCATAATATATTCCTGATTGCCTATTCTGCCAAATGAAAATATGCCGTAGCCGTATCTTTTGTCGCGTCCGGTACTGTTTATGCTTTCTGTGTATATATTCAGCAGTAGCCGTATTTCGTCCGGTGTAAGCCGTCTGCCGTAACGAAGCATTCCCTTCCCCATCAGAATTGCTGCCGCACCGGTAATTATGGGAGTTGCCATTGAAGTGCCGCTGAGTGTCGCATATCCGCCGTTAAGATAGGTAGAGTAAATATCTATTCCGGCAGCGGAAATCTCAGCCGCGCGTCCCTGCGAACTGAAATCCGCTATATTTTTATTAATATCAACCGCCGATACAGCAACGGTTTCAGGAAAATTTGCAGGATAACCTATGGTATTTTCGCCAAGCTCTCCCTCATTTCCGGCAGCACAGATTATACTTATTCCGCGGTTATGAACGCCGGCTATAAGCGACTTATACTGCGGCGAAGCATTAGATGACGAAAAGGACATATTAATGACATCTACATTTTTTTCAACCAGCCATTTTATACTTTTTTCTATTGCCGGGAAAGTGGTTTTGCCGTCTTTGCCAAATGCCTTGGCGACATACAAATCCGATTTCGGAGCAACACCGATTACTCCGATGCCGTTTTTTTCCGCAGCTACTATCCCGCAAATATGTGTGCCGTGACCGTTTTCATCTTCAAAATTATCCGTACTTCCGCCGCTGAAATTCGCCCCGTCTTTTATTCTGTTAACAAGCTCCGGGTGGTCGCTGTCTACACCGGTATCAATTATACCTACCTTTATCCCCTCTCCCATTGTTTCGTTCCATTCAAGCGGCGCCCCTACCATTTTTACGCCGTAATCTATAATCTCTTTATTCTCGCTTTCTGCAATATTTATTACTTTACATTCATTTATTTTGAATTCATACATAAAAAATCCCCCGTTATGCATATTTTAAGCAAAAAATATACCTTTCTTACTTATATAGTATGCATACCGCAGGGAATTTTGATATTCAAAAATTAATCATGAAATGATAACTACTCGTTATCTGTATCATCAAGTTCAATATCAATCTGTTCACCGCAGTTAGGGCAAACAATGTCCTCATCAGAATCAAAGAAATCTTCATCAAGGCAGATTGTTTCACCGCATTTCGGGCATTCAAGCTCATAATATTCCATATCGTCAAAATCGCAGTCGTCATCGCATGAACAGCAATCGCCGTCACACTCTTCTGCAAATTCGCTCTCTATTGCAGCGAGATCTTCATCAATAAGGTCAACCTGCTCTGCAACTTCGTCCTGATAGCTGTACAAATCATCAATTGTATCATTCATTTCGTCAAGGATAGCCAATATGCTGCAAAATATATTTCCTTCCTTTGAAGACTCATCATACTGCATACCATCCATCAAACCGCGTAAATACTCAATTCTTTTTGAAATATTTTCCATATTAAATCTCCTTAAATTATGCTCTTTCCATGTATTCACCGGTTCTGGTGTCTACACGGATTTTGTCACCCTGGTTAATGAAAAGCGGAACCATCAGCTGTGCACCTGTTTCCAATGTGCAAGGCTTGGTTGCGCCGGTTGAAGTATCGCCTTTAAATCCCGGCTCGGTTTCGGTAACTTCAAGCTCTACAAATGTAGGCGGCTCAATGTCAAATACATTACCCTTGTATGAAAGAATTTTGCAGGTATCGTTTTCTTTTACAAATACCATCTTATCCTTTATGAGATCCTCATTAATAGGAAGCATGTCAAATGTTTCCAGGTCCATAAAGTAATAAAGCGAACCGTCTGCATAAGAATACTGCATGTCCTTTCTTTCTATAAAAGCTTCTTCAAACTTTTCCGTAGGTCTGAAGGTCTTTTCTACAACAGAACCGGTAATAACATTTTTGATTTTTGTTCTTACGAAAGCTGCGCCTTTGCCCGGCTTAACATGCTGGAATTCAACAATCTGCCAAACTCCGCCTTCGAGCTCAAATGTTTTTCCGTTTCTAAAATCACCTGCTGTAATCATTAATTAATACCTCCGATAAGTCAATAAAATAGATAATACTATTGTAATAGAAAAATTTGTATTTTTCAAGTACTTTTTCAAAAAAAAGCCGTTTTTACTATATTTCTATTAATTTTTTTGTGGAAGTTGTAAAATTTTCCACGTTTTTGCCGTTAATAAGCACCAAATCTTCAATTCTGACGCCGCAGAAATCTTTAATATATATTCCCGGCTCAACAGTGACAACGTTGCCGCATTTGAGCGGAACACTGTTTTTCGGCGACAGATTTGGTCTTTCATGTATATCCAGCCCGACACCGTGACCGAGTGAATGGCCGAAACAGCCGCTGTACTTTTTGTCTATAATCTTCTGTGCATTATTGTGCACATCACACGGCAGAACCCCATCTTTCAGCATATCGATTGAAGTAAGCTGTGCTTCAAGGGCTGTATTGTACACGGATTTCATCTCGTCTGTTGCCTTGCCTACACACACGGTTCTTGTCATGTCGCTGCAATATCCCTCATACACGCATCCGAAATCAAGAACAACAAATTCTCCGTTTTGAACAGTCTTTGTGCCCGGTTCCGCATGAGGCATGGAGCCGTTTGCACCGGCAGCCGCAATGGTCGAAAAGCTCAGTGCTTCAGCGCCGTTGCGGCGCATAAAGAATTCTATTTCGAGAGCTATATCTCTTTCCGAAACCCCGGCTTTGATAAAATCCAGTATATGTTCAAATGCCATATCGCCTATGTGCTCTGCCATTTTGATTTTTTGTATTTCGTCACTGTCCTTTACAGCCCGTATATCAAGCAGGGCAAAGCCGAGCGGAACAAGCTTTTTTATGCTTTTGGTAAGATTTACATAACCGTTAAAGCTTATGCTTATATTTTCAAAGCCGACAGAGGAAAGCGATTTCGTTTCGGATTTCAAGTCAAAGTCAGCTGAGTCGCAAACCTTAAATCCGCTTGTCTGATTAAGAGCCTGCTCGGTATATCTGAAATCCGTTACCAGATATTTTTCACTTTCCGTAACAAGCAAATATCCTTCTCCGCCGGTAAAACCGCTGAAATAGCGCATGTTCTTACCGTCTGTGACAATAATTCCGTCAAGGTTATTTTCCTGCATATATTTTCGCAATAATTCTATTCTTTTATTCATAATTGTCCTCTATACGCAAAAAGATAAATACATATTTTTAAGCTTTACCGAATCCTGTGCCATGTTTCCTGCCGATTCGCATATAACTGTGGGATTAAGCTTTTTCTTGGCTATAATCTCGGCAATCGGTAAAAATTCCGGTCCGTACTGAATGTCATCAAATGTGTGGTGCTTCTTTTCACCGCCGTCCGTAAATTCAATTCTCGAATAGTGAGAATGAAAATTTTCAAGACGGTACAGACCGAGTTTATTTTCGATTTTATCAAAAATCAGTTCAAAATCTTCAGGTGTGTTCAGGCATCCCAGACCGCGTGCATTGATATGACCGAAATCAATTGTCGGCAAAAGCCTTTCATCCATACTGCAAAGCTCCAGAACTTCGTCCAATGTTCCGAGCTGATTTATTTTGCCCATAGTTTCGGGGCAAATAAATATATCGGCACAGCCGATTTCTTCGGCAGACCTCAGTGCAAGCCGCAGCGTCTTTTTGGCATATTGCAAAGCGGTACTGCGCGGCATTTTTGCACAGCCTCCGGAATGAACAACTATTCTCTCTGCACCCATATGCTTTGCGGCGCAGAGCGTATCGGTAATATATTTTATGCCTTTTTGCCGTTTTTCTTCATCATCAGTTGCCGGATTTATATAATACGGCGCATGAATACTGAGCTTTACGCCGAATTTTCTTGCATTTTCGCCGAGCTTTTCAGAGGTTTTCTGATTTATTTTAACACCACGGGTACATTGGTACTCATAGGCATTTAAACCGAGACCGCTGAGATATTCCGGCATATCGGCAGAAGATTTGTAACCTTGCTCATAAAACTGTTCTTCATTGCCTCCGGGACCGAAAAAAGCCATAAAATCACTCCTTGCCGGCTGAATAATACTTACACAAATGATTTATCGGGCAGGTTTCGCAACGCGGTTTTCTTGCATTGCACACAGCCCTGCCGTGATATACGAGCTGATGGCAAAACCTTGTGCTTGTCTGAGGATTTAATATTTTTTTCAGCATAAGCTCAATCTTTACCGGATCTTTTTCACTTACAAGTCCGAAACGGTTAGAAAGCCTTATACAATGGGTATCTACCACAACAGACGGTTTGTTAAAAACGTCGCCGAGTATAAGATTTGCAGTTTTTCTTCCCACACCCGCAAGTGAAACAAGTTGTTCCATGTTATCGGGCAGCCTGCCGCCGAAACGGTTTACAATATCCTTTGATGAAGCTATAATGTTTTTTGCTTTATTCTTATAAAAACCGCACGGACGTATCATTTCCTCCAGTTCGCCCAAATCAGCATTTGCAAAATCGTAAACACTTTTGTATTTTTTAAATAAATCTTTTGTCACAATATTAACTCTTGCATCGGTGCATTGTGCAGAAAGCTGAACCGCAACCAAAAGTTCATGTTCTGTGGAATAATCAAGTGAACATTCAGCGTCAGCATAGACAACATCAAAAATTTTCTGTATTTCTTCTGCTCTTTCTTTTTTTGTCATTAAGCACTCATCCGAGTCTTTGCTCAATAAGCTTTGCCAGCGACTCGGCTTCCTCCTTTAATATATCCAGATCTGTACCCTCTATCATTACCCTTACAAGCGGCTCTGTTCCGGAAGGTCTTATAAGCACACGTCCGTTACCCGCAAATTTGCCTTCAATTTCTGTTATTGCAGCCGCAATTACTTCATCCTGCATATATGTGTTCTTGTTTTCGTTTGCAATCTGTGCATTAACCAATACCTGCGGAAGAATTTTTACAAAGCTGCTCATTTCACTCATTTTCTTGCCGCTTTTTTTGAGCGCACTTGTAAGTCTTACAGCAGTCATCAATCCGTCACCGGTAGTGTTATAATCCAAAAATATTATATGTCCGGACTGCTCTCCGCCTATGCAATATCCGTTTGCAAGCATGTTTTCAAGCACATATCTGTCGCCTACCGTTGTTTGTTCATAGTTTATTCCGCACTCATCGAGAGCATTGAAAAATCCAAGATTGCTCATGACGGTGGCAACTATAGTGTTTTTCTTCAGCTTGCCGTTCTCTTTCAATTCTTTGGCACATACAGCCATTATTTTATCTCCGTCTACCACGCTGCCGTTTTCATCAACGGCAAGCAATCGGTCTGCATCGCCGTCAAAAGCGAGTCCGAGGTCAAAATCTCCGTTTTTAACAAGATTGCACAATCCTTTAAGATGTGTCGAACCGCAATCGGCATTAATATTGCATCCGTCGGGATTGTTATTAATAAAAACTGCATCTGCCTCCATAAGACCGAAAAGCTTTTGTGCACACCTGTATGCGGCTCCGTTCGCACAGTCAACAGCAATTTTCATACCTTTAAAGTTTCCGTCAACAGTGCTTTTTATGTATTCAACATAATCGTCTTCCGCATTTTCTTCTTCAAATACATCGCCTACTCCACAGCCTGTAGGAAGTTTTCCGATTTCCTTGCCGTCGAGAATATACTCTTCGATTTCATTTTCGAGAGAATCACTGAGTTTGTATCCCTCGCTGCTGAAAAACTTAATACCGTTGTACTCCATAGGATTGTGTGACGCACTTATTACAACGCCTGCATCCATTTTATATTTTTTTATTAAATACGCTATTGCAGGTGTAGGAACAACTCCTGCGCGGTATACCTTTGCTCCGACAGAACAAAATCCCGCAATAAGACTTGCTTCGAGCATATCGCCCGATATTCTCGTATCCTTGCCTATTATAATTTTAGGCGCGCCGTCTGTATTTTTGGTAAGTACCTTAGCTCCCGCCTGACCGAGCTTAAATGCCAGCGAAGCTGTAAGTTCCTTATTTGCAATTCCTCTTACTCCGTCTGTTCCGAATAATCTTCCCATTTTTTACCTCCGTATTTTTGAATTATGATTATTTATCCTCAACTTTAAAAGTGATTTCAACCTTTTTTACATCATCTTCAAGATACACCTCATCGGGAATATCTTCCAATTCTACGGTTATTGTATCGCCGTCTTTTATATAAGTCGTGTCAATTTTTTTCGTGTCAATTTTATCAAGCTTAAGCATAACCCTTTTGTCGCCGAGCACGGTTATCTTGTCAGGCTTGATTTTTGCGGTGGTAACTTTGCCGTAAATATTTGTATCGGAAGACAATACCGCATTTATTCCTATACTTTTGCTTTGATATATTTTATATTTCAGCTCTGTATAGGTTATGTTCTTGTTTATATTCTCATTGTTAAATTCATTTCCGCTTTTATCGTAAAGCTTTACTTTATAGCGTCCGGCAATTGTATCCTCCGCATTTGACAAATCTACAGAAATAAGTGCTTTGTCTACCTTGTTTACAATGCTTTTTGCTCCTGTAAGTCTTATTTTCAGCGGATTGTATTCCACACTTTCGGCTATATAACCGTCTGCCGGTTTACCGGTTGTTTCTATTTCAATTTTCTTTTCTACAGACACAACATTATCTACCGTCATTGAAATTTTATACGGATTTTTTGACAGCAGCTCTACCCCGTCTGTATTAAAACTTATTGAAATCGGAAGCGAATAAGAACCTGAGTTTTTCACATCGGACATGTTCACGCTGCAATTAATATCGTCCCTTTTCAGCTTGGATATTGTGCTTCTCTTTCCTCTTATCCTTATATCAACCGTATCGCTGTTTGCCGACAGTACAGTAAGCTTTCCGCTGTCAAAATCTTCAGACTGGCTCAGATAAGAAACAGGAATTTTCCTTACAACCATCTCGTACATCGGATTAATTTCATATACAACATATATCCAGATAAGAACTGCGCTCAAAAGCGATATTGCCATAAGAAACCAGTTGGTTTTAAAAATATCTTTCATTTTCTTTCCACCATCCAATGCGCGATTTTTTCAAAGAAGCCCTGCTTAGTGTTGCTGTTTTCTTTCTGTTCGTTATCGCTGCCCATAATATTTATAATTGTGCTTCGCAGCTGTTCTATATTTACGTTTCTTTCAAGTTCTCCGTTCATGGCAACCGAAATTTTGCCGGTTTCCTCAGATACAACAACCGAAATGCAATCAGCAATTTCGGAAACACCTATCGCTGCTCTGTGCCTCGTACCTAATTCTTTTGAAAAGCTGTTATTCTGCGTAAGCGGCAGAAAACATGCACTTGCCTTGATTTTGTTGCCGCCGATAACTGTAGCGCCGTCATGAAGCGGTGTATTTGACATGAAAATGTTTATAAGCAGCTGCGGCGAAATCTGAGCGTCAAGTGCCGTACCCGATTTCATAATATCGCCGAGCTTGGTGTTGCGCTCCAAAAGCATAAGCGCACCTATTCTGTGCTCAGACATATATTTTGACGCTTCGCACACAGCGTCTGCCACATCTGCTATTTCATCATTGGTTGAAAAAAAGGTTCCGGCAATTGTGCTCGTTCCCATTTTTTCAAGCGCTCTGCGGATTTCCGGCTGAAACATTATAATTATTGCAAGCACACCGACCTGCATTGTATTTGACAGCAAATATCCGATTGCATTAAGCTGAAACCAGTTTGCCACCTGGGTTGCAACGACAAGTATAATAATACCTTTTATAAGCTGGACGGCCCTTGTTTCTTTGACCAGAATAACGCCCTTATATATGATAAATGCAACTATTAAAATATCAATTATGTCCCTCAGTCTTATCAGTCTGAGATTTTGTACAATAAATTCAAGTGCTCCGCTCATTTTGAAACACCTCCGGCAATTTTAAATATTTCGGATATTTCTTCTTTTTTGAGTTCAATGTAATCCGGCAAGGTACGTTTTCCGTAATAAGTGCATTTTTCGCTCATTACATCAATATCATTATCATCGACGTTTATACCGAGCTCACTTAATACAGTCGGCATGCCGATACTTTTAAAATACTTTTCTGTAGCGTCAATACCGGCAACGGCGAGTTCTTCATCAGTTTTTCCGCATTTGTCAATTCCCCATATATCTACAGCGTATTTTGCAAATCGCTCCGGATTGTATTTATATATAAATCTTGCCCATGCAGGGAAAATAACCGCAAGTCCTGCGCCGTGCGCCACACAGTCAAAGCGCCCGCTGAGTTCATGTTCAAGCTGATGGCAAATCATCATATATGAAGCGCTGAGCCCTGTAAGACCGTTGTGTGAAAGCGAACCTGCCCACATGAGGTTTGCCCTTGCTTCATAATCTGTCGGATTTTCCATAGCAATACTGCCGTATTCAATAACCGTTTTCAGTATTCCCTCTGCAATACGGTCGGTAACTGCAAGAGGTTTTGAAGTCGCAAAATATCTTTCGAGAGTATGCATCATAATATCTACGATGCCGCATGCGGTCTGATATTTATTAACCGTATATGTAAGACATGGATTGCAGACAGAAAACAACGGTCTGTTTTGTTCGCTGCTGAACCCCCTCTTTTCATGTGTGTCATCATTTGTTATAACGCACGAATCACTCATCTCGCTTCCGGAAGCGGAAATAGTAAGAACAGTTCCTACCGGCAGAGATTTTTTTGCAGTTTTTTCTTTTAACGAATACAGCCACGGATCACCGTCATTAACCGCACCTATAGAAATAAGCTTTGCGGAATCAATAACGCTTCCGCCGCCGACTGCCAAAATCATCTGAATATCATTCCGTCGGCAAATATCTATTCCCTTTTTTACCAAAGAAAGCTTCGGATTAGGTTCTGCACCGCCCAAATCTGTATGTTTAATTCCTGCTTTATCAAGAAGCGCTGTAATTTCATCATACAATCCGCTTTTTATGACGGAAGCCTTTCCGTAATGAAGCAGTATTTTGTCAAAGCCGTAATTTTTTATAATTTCTGCAATTTTTAAATGAGCATCTTTTCCGAAAAACATTTTCGTAGGTGCATAATACTCAAAATTAACCATAGTGTATTACCTCACATTCCGGAGATTTTTTCTGTAAACAAATGAATCATATAATATTATACCACATGCAACGGAAACATTCAAGGACTCTGCGCCTCCTGTCATGGGAATTGTGATTTTTTCATCGCAAAATTTTTCAATTTCTTCAGATATTCCGTTTGCCTCGTTGCCCATAACCACAACAGATTTTTCGGTATAGTCAATGCCCTGTTCAATACCGGTACCGTCTAAAAAAGTTCCTGCGATTTTATAACCGTTTTTTTTGAATGAATTAAGAGCGGTTCCGTCATCAAAGTAAAGCTTAATATTAAAAATACCTGCCATCGTAGAGCGCAGTACCTTTGGATTATATACGTCAACACAGCCGGAAGATATGATAACTCCGCTTATTCCGAAGGCGTCGGCCGTGCGTAGTATAGTGCCCATATTACCGGGATCTGTCACAGAATCAAGATAAAGATAACAACCGCCGGCAGAAAAATCTATTTTATCAAAATCAGCTTCAGTATACCTCACGACAGCAAGAATTCCCTGCGAATTGACGGTTGATTTAAGAGTATCAAAAAGTTTATGCGGCATTTGATATGTTTTAATATTTTTTAATTCGTCAAATGAAATATCATCATCGGCTAAAATGACATATTCAACAGACGCACCGTTTTTTATCGCATCGCGTACAATGCGTTCGCCTTCTATAATAAAAGTCCTTGTTTTTTTGCGCGTGCCCGTTGCAAGAAGCTTTTTGGTGCTTTTATAAATGTGATTTGATGTACTTTCTATTCTTAAAATATCCACAATAATCTCCATTCCGCCGCCATGCGCTGGCACAAACAGTAATAGGTTCGCCGCGTATTAACGTGAAAGTATCTTTCCCGTTAATACCTGTGATTTTAGTTATATATATACCATAAAACCACTATATTTCATAGAAATATAGTGGTTGCATGTACAAAATTTAAAATTAACCGCGAGCCGCCTTAGCCTTTTCAACCAACTGTGAAAAAGCAGCCGGGTCTGCAATAGCAATTTCGGAAAGCATTTTTCTGTTCATGTTGATTTCTGCTTTCTTAAGACCGTTCATAAACTGTGAATAGTTTATACCGTTAAGCTTGCATGCTGCGCTTATTCTTGTAATCCAAATCTTTCTGAAATCTCTCTTTCTCTGTTTTCTGCCTATATATGCATAAGACAAAGACTTCATAACTGCCTGATTGGCAACTCTGAAAAGCTTGCTCTTTGAACCTCTGTATCCTTTAGCAAGTTTCAATACTCTCTTATGTCTTTTTCTTGTAGCCATAGCGCCTTTTACTCTAGCCATTTAAAACGCCTCCTATATTTTATTTATAAAGTATCAATCTCTTAATCGTTGCTGCATTTGCTTTAGAAGCATAAGCCTGCTTTCTCAAAGCTCTTTTCCTCTTTGTGGATTTCTTTGTCAGAATATGTCTTCTGAAAGCCTGGTTAAGCTTAACCTTACCATTCTTTGTAAGACCGAATCTTTTTGCAGCTCCTCTGTGAGTTTTAATTTTAGGCATTACATTTACACTCCTTCCAAATTTTACGGTTACAATGTTATTTCGGTGCAACTACCATAGTCATATTTCTGCCTTCGAGCTTTGCAGCTTTCTCGACATTACCGCTTTCCGAAACGGCTTCGGCAAATTTAGCAAGCAGCTCTTGACCGAGAGATGCATGGTGCAGCTCTCTTCCGCGAAATCTGACGGTAATCTTAACTTTATCACCCGATTTTAAAAATTTGATCGTCTGATTAACCTTCGTATTAAAGTCGTGAACATCGATAGAAGGTGTAATGCGTACTTCCTTGATGTTAACTGTTTTCTGATTTTTCTTAGCTTCTTTATCCCTTTTCCCCTGCTCAAACTTATATTTGCCGTAATCCATAAGCTTGCATGCCGGCGGTTTTGCCTGCGGAGCAATGAGCACAAGGTCAAGTCCCTGAGCGTCTGCCTTATTCATTGCGTCTGCCAAGGGTAAAATACCAAGCTGAGAACCGTCAGAACCAATTAATCTGACTTCCTTTTCTCTGATTTGATCATTAATCAACATTTCTTTGTTACTGATGACAAAGCACCTCCAAAACAAAATATCATAATAAACTACCAATGCCATAACCGCTTTTTCTTCTGAAAAGCAAAAAGAAAAAGTGGGCAAAATCCACCCACTTATACATTTAATACAAGTTATTAACCTTAACGATGCATTGAAACCGTAAGGTGAGAAGTGGACTTCTGCTTTGCTTTACTCATATATATTACCACCGAAGTATACATTTGTCAATAGTTTTTTAAAAATTTTATTTTACAGATAATAGCCGTTATAGCTTGCTGCATCTATAGACAGCACACCCCTTATATTCGGCGTTCCGTCCGCAAGGCCTATAATGTAAAGCGTGTTGTATATTCCCGGTCTCATTGTCTGAGCGGATACGTTAAGCACACTCTTTTCCTCACCGCTGCGTTTAATGTTAAAATCGTACCTGCCGGGAGAGATACATATATATTTGCTCAGTTCAAGATAGTCTATATCTCCGAGAATTTTATACTGATTTGCCACCACGTCTGCTTTGCCCAAATCCGGTGAAAGCTGACATATGCGTATATGCCCGTATTCCAGATTATTTCTTTCCGTCGGCTCGTTTATGCCGTATGCCAGCACCTTTCCGTCATCGGTCACGGCAGCTACAGTATATACTTCGCCGTCGTCAAAATTAAGAGTAAGTGTTGCAAGCACATCGTTTTTATTTCCGGATTTTGTTACAATAAAATTTTGTCTGCCTTTTGTTACTTTGATGTACGGCGAAAACGTACCGAAAGTTATGTTTGAAGCAACCAAAGCATTTCCGATATAAAAATCTGCATTCTGATTGTCGGGTACTGCATTAAAAAACCTTACATACGGATACAAAAAATTCTCTATTCTTATTTCGTCCACTATAAATTCTCCTCGCTTTCATTATTTGCGCTGTTCACAGTTTCATTATATTCGGTATCGTCCGAATTGACACCGTTTGTTTCTTCGCCTTTGAATTTTGCAAGATTTTCTTCGTCTATTTCGCCCACATCGGTAAGTTCTTCCGTTAAAGCAGATACGTTTTTTCTGTCTGAATTATTCAGAACGCATACAAATTTTTCAAGTTCGGCAACCCGCTGTTCAAGCTCATATATTTGCCGGTCAAAAACCGCATTTTTATATTTTTCATCAAAAAAATCGTTATTTTCCTGTGCAAACTTTTCTATCTGTGTGCCCTTTGCCTCAAAACCCGGTTCATTTTCATTTATGTATTTTCTGCATATATTTTCGGCGGAAGCAAGAACGCCGCGTTTATTTCCTGCACACTTGTTTATACCCGCAAGGCTCTCATTTTTAAAGCACCTTACCCGCAGTATACCGGCATTCTGCCCGATTGAAACCGGTTTTGAAAATCTAAAGTCAAATCCTGCCGAACACTCAAAAGAATTGCCTCGTTCGCACCATTGTACATAAATTTTAAAACCGTCCGTAAATATGCACGGTTCACTGAGCGAATCCACCCCAAACCCAACAGTATGCTTTTCTCCGTTATCCGCACGGACACAGTTTATTACATTATATTCATGCTCGCGTGACAGATATGCCGCAAAGACGGTGTTATCCGAAAACACACAGTTAATGCTCCGCACCTCTTCCTCGCTTATAACGGATGACGCACTGTATCTTTTCTGCGAATTGGAAAACACGGTATATTTCAGACTTGCATTCTCATCCGAATACATTATGTGTATATTCCAGCCGTCATCCGCACAGACGCTGTATGCGCATCTGAGTCCTATGTAATCTACAACTTGCGGTTCTCTCGAAAAATCCGTCCCTTCAAATATATGATGTATCAGCATCATTCGTCCGTCATATGAAATGCAGTAAAAAGCGTGTATTCTGCCGTTAATTTTAAGCATTTTTACCGCATTGATTTTTTTACCGCCGCCTCGGCTGTCAAGAACAGTATACTTTTTCCATTCACCGTTTAAAAATTTAAAAAACACCAGCGAACCGCTTAAAGTAACCGCCAGAATGCTTACCGCGCCGTTTTCTTCCGCAATCACATCAAAATCCGTACTCACGTTTTTGTAAATAATATCGGTTTTTTCATCTTTGACAGAATATAAAAGTTCATTCAAAGCATTAACCGATATTACTTTATCTTTTGACTTATTATCAAAAATAAGCACATCAGACATATCAAATCCCTCCGTACTACAGACATAAATACGCTCGGCATGTATATATAATATGTATTATTTTTACAAAAAGAACATGTTACTATTGAAAATAAAAAGTTTTTGTTATATACTTATTTAAAATTACTTACGAGGTGACAAAATGAGTTTTCTTAAAAAGAAAGGTATTATTATTTCTCCGAAAAGATATTTTATAGACGCTTTAAGCGCCATGGCTCTCGGTCTTTTCGCTTCACTTCTCATCGGAACTATATTCGGCACAATTTCAGATTACATAAGCTATAAGCCTGTCTCCGAATTTTTCAAAGAAATGCAGAAGTATTGTCAGCTTGCCCAGGGAGCTGCAATGGCAGTTGCAATCGGAGCCGCGCTCGACAGCAAGGGACTTGTATTGTTTTCTCTTTGCACCGTAGGATGTGCGGCAAATGCAGCCGGCGGCCCGCTCGGTACATATATTGCCGTTGTCATAGCGTCCGAATTGGGAAAGCTTGTATATAAAGAAACAAAAGTTGACATCATAGTAACACCGACAGTTACAATCGCAGCCGGCGTTGCCGTGGCGCTTCTCGTAGGCCCGGGGATTTCAAAAATCATGACTTATTTCGGCAATATCATTATGATGTTTACCGAGATGCGTCCGATATTTATGGGTGCTTTGGTTTCGGTGGTTGTAGGAATCTGCCTAACTCTTCCGATAAGTTCCGCCGCAATCTGTGCAGCTCTCGGTCTTACAGGGCTTGCCGGAGGTGCGGCAACCGCGGGATGCTGCGCACAAATGATAGGCTTTGCGGTAATGAGTTTTTCGGCAAACAAATGGGGCGGTCTGATTTCTCAGGGACTCGGAACAAGCATGCTGCAAATGGGCAATATAGTAAAAAAACCGATTATTTGGATTCCGCCGATTATCACATCTGCCATAACCGGTGCTCTTGCCGCTTTTGTGTTTAAAATGGAAAATCCGGTTGCCATTGCTTCGGGAATGGGCACATGCGGTATGGTCGGGCCGATAGGCGTTCTGAGTGCTAAAGGAACCGATGTAAATGATGTGCTTGTAACACTGACAGTCTGCATCATTCTTCCGGCAGTTCTGACATGGATTATTGCCAAACCGTTTAAAAAGCTCGGCTGGATAAAAAACGAAGATTTGAAACTGAATATATAATTACAAAACAGAGAGCCGCAGTAAGGCAATTACTGCGGCATTAAAAAGGGGGAGTAAGCCAAAACAAGCTTACAAAA
This sequence comes from uncultured Clostridia bacterium, assembly GCA_934481345.1. GTDB lineage: Bacteria > Bacillota > Clostridia > UMGS1810 > UMGS1810 > CAKSIN01. The sequence continues at coordinate 33,264 of CAKSPF010000005.1, read as the reverse complement.
TAATTGTATCCCCTTTTTAAAAAATTTATACACAGTCCGAAAGTAATAAATCAGTTTTTTGCACTGTACTTTCGTCAGAACGGAGATTTTATGAATAAATTAAAAATTATAATTTCGGTTATCGTATGTAAAATGCTTATAGTAATCGGACGGCTCGCCGGAAAAAAAGGTTCCTCCACACCAGGCAGCATAGCGCTTAAAATAGCGCCGAATGTTCTTAAATACATTGCCGCCCAGGTAAAAAACGAAACTGTTATGGTTTGCGGAACAAACGGAAAAACCACTACAAACAATCTGCTTTGCTCACTTTTGGAATCCGCAGACAACAAAGTAGTCTGCAACAAGGTCGGAGCAAACATGCTCCCGGGAGTTGCATGCGCTTTTATAAGCAAAGCAAATATTTTCGGGAAGCTTGACGCGGATTATGCGGCAATCGAATGTGATGAAGCAAGTCTGAGACATATCATAAAGCACGTTACACCAAACAAAATTGTTATAACAAACCTTTTCCGCGACCAGCTCGACAGATACGGCGAAATTGATATTACTATAAAATTATTAAACGAAGCTCTTGACAAGCTGCCTGATGTTCAGCTTATTTTAAATGCCGACGATCCGCTGTGCACTCAGTTCGGCAAAAACAGAAAATGCCTGTACTACGGTGTAAGCCAGAATTTGAACCTCAATGTTCACGAAACCAAAGAAGGCAGGTTTTGCCTTAACTGCGGGCATGAGCTGCAATATAATTACTATCATTACAGCCAGCTCGGCGATTACAGTTGCCCACACTGCGGATTCAAGCGCCCGGTTCCGGACTACAACGCTGTAAACGTAGATCTTACCGACGGTATTTCTTTCGATTTAAAATTCAGAAATAAAGAAATGAAGTTTAATGTTAATTACCGCGGCTTTTACAACATATATAATATTCTTGCTTCGTTTGCCGCATATGATTCTCTCGAATGTCCGACAGAAAACGCAAAAGCGGTGTTTGACAGCTACAAACCGCAAATCGGAAGAATGGAGCCATTTAAAATCAACGGAAAAACCGTTATACTTAACCTTTCAAAAAATCCTGCCGGATTTAATCAGGCAATTTCCGCTTTATGCAGCGATACTCACAAAAAAGATGTAATGATTGTTTTGAACGACAACGCACAGGACGGAAGAGATGTTTCCTGGATATGGGATGTCGATTATGAAAAGCTCGCAGGAGAAAATCTTTCTTCGCTGACTGCATCCGGAATACGCAAATACGATATGGCACTCCGACTTAAATATGCAGGCTTTGAGAATATCGGCATAAATGATAACACCCGTGAAACCCTGCAGAAAATCACGGAGGGAAGCGGCGAAATTGTATATGTTCTGATTAATTACACCGCCCTTTTTGATACACAAAATAATCTTAAAGCTTTGGAGGACAAATAAAATGGAAATAACAATTGCACATTTGTATCCCGATCTTTTGAACCTCTACGGCGACCGAGGAAATATCATAACATTGAAAAGGCGTCTTGAAAAACGCGGAATCACCGCACATGTAACAGAATATGAACTGAGTGACGAAATAGATTTTGCAAATGCCGACATAATATTTATAGGCGGCGGCTCCGACCGCGAACAGCTGCTTGTATGCAGACGGCTTTGTGAACTTAAAGATAAGATAATATCTTATGCCGAAAGCGGCGGTGTTATCGTCGCCGTATGCGGCGGTTATCAGCTTTTGGGAAAATACTATAAGCTTAACGACGAAACTATCGAAGGCATCGGTCTGCTTGACATTTATACAGAGCAGGAAAAAGGCAGACTTATAGGCAACATTATTCTTGAGAGCAATCTCATAAATGATACAATAGTCGGATTTGAAAATCACGGTGGGCGGACTTATATCGGCAACCACACGCCTCTCGGCAAAGTGCTTTACGGATTCGGAAACAATGAAAAAGACGGTGCCGAAGGTGTCGTGTACAAAAACGTTATCGCAACATATCTTCACGGTCCGCTGCTTCCGAAAAACCCAAAGCTTGCAGATTATATTCTGAGCTGCTCCGTACAAAAGAAATATCCGGATGCCGTTCTTTCCCCTATTGATGATGATATTGAAGAACTTGCTCATAATTATGTTTTAAACAGATTTCTGAAATAATTTTTCAAAGTGCAGCAATTGCTGCACTTTTTGTTTTGCAAACTTTTCTCACACTAAAACTTGCCCTATCATATATTGTAAATAAACAAGACTACTCTTTAAATATATAATATATACCAAATTGATTTGAAAGGAATATGTACCATGAATACACAATATTCTTTATGTGATATAAAGCCGGGGCAAAGCGCAACTGTAGCACAATTGTGCTCAAAAGACAATATGAGAAGGCGTTTGCTCGATATAGGCCTGATAGAAAATACCAGCGTTGAGTGTGTCGGCACAAGTCCCGGCGGCGATCCGTCCGCATATCTTATACGCGGCGCAGTTATCGCCATACGTTCCGAAGACTGCCGCGATATTATTATAAAAAATATACAAGGAGGTCATAAGCTTGGGGTTAACAAATAGTTCACTCGGCACAAATGCCGTAGACAACGGACTGATTATCAAAAAACAATCCCCCGATGACAAAGTTGTAGCGCTTGCAGGAAATCCGAATGTAGGCAAAAGTACAGTTTTCAATGCCCTTACCGGGCTTAATCAGCATACAGGAAACTGGCCCGGAAAAACCGTAACAAATGCACAGGGCTTCTGCTCCACAGAAAAGTGTTCGTATGTAATGGTCGATATACCCGGAACATACTCACTCATGGCGCACTCTGCAGAAGAAGAAGTTGCGCGTAATTTTATCTGCTTCGGACAGCCCGACGCAGTGGTAGTAGTATGCGACGCGACATGCCTTGAAAGAAATCTGAATCTTGTGCTTCAGACGTTGGAAATATCCTCTAATGTAATCGTATGCGTAAATCTGATGGATGAAGCAAAAAGGAAAAATATCAAAATAAATCTTAATATTCTTGCCGAAAAACTTCAAGTGCCTGTAGTAAGCACAATAGCCAGAAAGAAGAAAACGCTTGATAATCTTTTGGCAGCTCTTGATAATGCCGTTTTGCTTCCAAAGGTGAGTCAACCGTACAAAGTCACATACTCTGCCGAAATCGAAAAAGCAATTTCTATGGTAGAGGACACCGTCATAGAAAAACTTGACAAAAATATAAATACAAGATGGCTTAGCCTTAAACTCATTGAAAATGACGAATCTCTTACAAACGAATTAGATTTGTATCTGGGAAGTGAATTTCTGGAATGTCCGGAAATTCAGGACGCAGTTAATGCCGCGCAGAATTATCTGAGAATCAAAGAAATCGATTCCGTAAAATTCAAAGATGAGGTCGTTTCTTCCATTGTAACTGCCGCCGAGGAAATCGCCGGCTCGGCAGTAAGATACAAGCACGAAAAATACAGCAATTTTGACAGAAAAGCCGACAAGCTTCTTACAAGCAGGATTGTAGGTTACCCCGCAATGATTGCCATGCTTGCACTCGTATTCTGGATTACTATAATCGGAGCAAATTATCCCTCGGCGCTCCTGTCAAAATTTCTGTTTGCAATTCAGGATAAACTCACGGAATTGTTTTTGCAGTTGAATGCCCCAAAATGGCTGCACGGAGTCCTGGTTCTCGGAATGTATCGGGTTCTTGCATGGGTTGTGGCTGTAATGCTTCCTCCGATGGCAATATTTTTTCCGCTTTTTACAATACTGGAGGATGCCGGATATTTGCCGAGAATTGCATATAACCTTGACAAACCGTTTAAAAAGTGCTGCGCCTGCGGCAAACAGGCGCTTACCATGTGTAAAGAGAAATTTAAGATGTTTTTATTTCTCCCACAAACTTGTAATATATTTTTATGTTTTGGTGCTTTACTGACTTTCCGTCTGATTTTTTTAAATAATACCCCTGCCCTATTTCGATTTTATCAATTAGTTTTTTCAGAAGATTTGGTGTTAATTCGCTCACATATACAATATTTTCCAAGAGTGCAAAAAAAGTTTCAAAATTCTTCTCTTTTGATAAATCAGCCTCCGTATATGTTGATAAAGCATTTAACTCTTTTTTTAGAACAATATATTCCGACTCGTATTCTTGAGATAAATTATTATACATAATTTCCGAAATCTGTTCTGCATAAAAATCTTCATATAGTTTTTTAGATAAAGCAATAATTTTTGTCATTCGTTCTCTAATTTTTTTTATTTCATTTTCCACTCGTGAATTATCCGAAATATTTCTTTTTGCTTTCTGAACTTGAAGGATCATATTCCGTTTTTCTTCATCCGTGAGACATATTAAAGAACGTATCTCTTTTAGTACAACATCATACAATAGGTCATACTCAATAAAATGATTACTGCATTCCTTTGCTCCATAAGATTTATATCCACCACAGGCTAAATTGTATGTTGAGTTCTTTTTCCTGGTCGGTGCAGTCGTCATATTTTTTCCGCAATCTGCACACTTCGCAATTCCAGAAAAAACATTTGTAAATCCTTTTGTTGGCAAATTTCTGCGTGCGACACTTCTTCTTCGTACATTGTCATATGTTTCTTGCGATATTATAGGCTCGTGCGTATGCATAACAGTGATCCATTCTTTTTCGTCCCTTGTGATAATGTCTTTGCTTTTAAAGGAAACTTTAGAAGTTTTTCCTTGTTGGGTGCAGCCCAGATATACTTTGTTTCGCAGCATCTTACAGATCATTGAAGATGTCCATTCTTTTCTTTTGGTATAATTGTCAATGTTTAAGTACGGTCTTGTTTGGCACCTGTAAATTGCCGGAGTTGCAACATTATTATCATTTAGCCATTGTGATATTTGTTTAGGTGTGTCGCCATTTTCGGCCATACTAAATATTTTTTGAACAATGGGTGCAACTTGATAGTCAATTAACAAATGATTTTTATTGCCGTGCTCTATATCTTTTTTGTAACCATATGGTGCAAAGCTGCCAATGTATTCGCCCTTCTCCATTTTTGCCTGAAATGAAGTGCGTATTTTGCTGCTTATATCTCTTGCGTACATCTCATTCATCAAAAGCATAAACGGGGCGGCAATTGCATTGCCATTCGTAAGATTAAGGTTGTCATAACCCTCAATTACCGCAATATATCTCACATTCATTTTCGGGAAATATTCATCCAACAATTCCGAAGTCTTTGCACTGTTTCTGCCCAATCTTGATAAATCTTTAGTGAGAATACAATTTATATATCCACACTCAATATCGTGAATCATTCTTTTAAATCCGGGTCGATCATAGTTCGTACCGGAGTATCCGTCGTCAACATACTCTCTTTTCACAATTATTTCGTGTTTCTGTGCGTACTCATTCAAAATATCACGTTGAGTCGAAATACTTGAACTTTCACATATGCCTTCGTCATCTTTTGATAGACGCATATATGTTCCTGCTATATAAAGCAACTGTTGCGTTTTCATTATCTATCCTCCTTGTTTGATGCAACAGATGCATTGCTACAAGGATTATAACATATTTCTTGATTTCTTGCAACGTTTTGTACACTTTCAAGTAAACATTCTTTAATGATATCTGAATAGAAACCTAAATCTGAAAAATGTCGTTCTACTAATATTTCTGTATCATCACGTTTGTATAAATGCTGATTTTCCATTTATATCCCTCCGCTAATATACTCATTAATGATGCATTGTTTAATGTTTATATTTCAATATATTCATAATTTATTACAAATAAAACTCTATACACATGTGCTTTCTTTTACAGGTTTGGCAGCCATCATAATGTCCAAAGTGCCGCTTTCGACACACGCCAGATAACATCTCTTTCTGTTGTATCGTCCGGCGATATATCCGCATTAAAACGCACTTTGTTTTCCGTTTGAAAAACAGCGTTTCTCTCGGGTACAACAGTGATTGAGTCGGGGTATTTTACATACTCCGTTACAACAACAGTAACACTGTCCTTTTTTGAAGAATCGCTTGTTGAAATTGCGGTTATTGTGCATTTGCCGACTTTGTGTGCGGTTACATTTCCTAATTCGTCAACGGACGCAATTTTCTTATTTGAACTTCTCCACTTCACATCGGTATTCGCTGTTTTGGGCGATACCTTCACGGACAATTGAAGCGACGACTTTTCCATAATTTCAAGACTGTCCTTCACTATTTTCTCATCCTGCGTTATGTAGATGTTCTTAATCCGTGCGTCATATTCGTAATCGTCATCCTCATCACCGTCTGAAACATAGACGCGAACCGAAGCCTCGGTACCGCCGTCGGCAGAGAAAATCTTTACCGTTGTATTTCCTTTTCGTCTGCCGTAAATATAGCCGCTCTCATCAACCGTTGCAATGCTTGTATTTGCGCTTTCATATATAAGCTCTTTATTGCTTGCGTCGCTCGGATATACACTGCATCTGATTTTCTCTGTATCGTATCTCTCGATATACAAAGTTTTATTCTGAGGTGTAATCTTTGAAACAAGGATTTTGCCCTTATCATCCGACGGAAAATCCGATGTGCTCTTTCCCACCGTAATCAGAACAGAGTCCTCAATTTCGGTATCTGCAATTTTTACGGTTATTTTAGCCGTACCCTCGGATTTTGCAATAACAGTGCCTATTGCCGCCGTAACCACATCGGGACCATCCGAAATGTATTCAAGTGACACATTATCGGCATTAGCAGGTGTTATATTAACAATAATCTTTTGCGTCTCGCCTATTTTCATTATGCTGCTTTTCACGCTTACCTTTATGCTCTCCGCCGCAACCGCCTCATCTTCAGCGAATACAGCTACTCCCGAAAATGCAATACAGATAAGCAAAACAACTGATATTATCTTTTTCAACTTTATTCACTCCTCTCCCAAACTGAGTTGATTTTCCCATCTACAAGCAAGAAAATCTTAAAACCATTGTCCGATGCCATATTCTCATACATCTGCCTCGTTTTTTCAAGGAGGTTAAGCCTTGTTTCATACGGCACAATTTCTTTTGTAAGATTTTCAACACCGCAGATATACTGCCAATATGCGTCATCCGCATTTTGGTGCGTCTTTGAATACCTTGTGTATCCTCCGACCAGTGTTATATTGCGGTATATATTAAAATACGCAATCGGCTCAAACTCCGCGCTACACCCCGACATACCGCCGAGCAAATTGAAAAGCGTCAATTCTTTTTTTATTTTTTCGTTATATACTCCCTGCATACCGAATTTCATAGAACCGCTGTCGAGTTCTTCAAGAGTAACCGGTGCCGAAAGCTCTTTATAGAATGTATCTATATCGGAAATATCGGCATACTTTTCTTCCGCCACAACATATTTCTCTTTATATGCAGCGGCTATGTCCGACAGATACTTTTTATCTGCCGACACATTCCTTCCAATATTGTCAATGAAAGATGTGTCGGGTCCTATATCCGTAATTTCAAATGCACTTGCAGTGCCTGATAAACTCAGACACAATGCAAGCGCTGTTATAAATATCTTTTTCAAATCAATACCTCCGATTACTCAAGGAAATCAAACACATTGTTATTGATTCCGTTATTCTTATCACGCCGTATGCCAATATAGTACACATCGGCAGCTCTCGACTCCTCAACCGTAACGGTATGGCCGTCGGTTACAATATTATCATCTGTATCCGAGCCGTCTTCCCCGCTTCCGTGTATTCTCAATGTTGCAACAGATGTATTGCCGGCAATATCGGTATACAGTGCGGTTACGATAAAGTTATCCGCCGCAAATTCGCCGGTATAGGTCTTATACTTGTTTGTGCTGATGTCACCGTCTTTAACCGCCTTATACTGATATTTATAATGCGATCTAATCACATCTGTGTTAAGGCTTCCGGCAAGCGGTTCATTCGGATATTCAATCTTAACCTTTCCCGCGTCATTGGTTATAACCGGCGTTGGCGGAGCGTTTCTCTTGATTACAACCTCACACCCCTTTACATCGCTGTGTGTTACAACTTCTTCGCCGTCGTTTTTAACCTCGGCGATTGTATAATACAAATCATAAACACCGTCAGGCAATTCTTTTGAGTCTGCGTCAAGGTATGCAAGGTTAAATACTACATCACGGTCAGCCTCTCCGTTTGGCCGGGTAATACTTTCACAACCGCCGTATTTACTTACATCATCACGGCTCACAAGGCGTATTGTCGTCTTTAAGATATCGCTTAAATCATTATCCTTTACTTCAAAGTGATACCTTGTGTTATACGCAGTGTTTTTAACTACATAAAATCCCGGCGTGCTGTAATATATCGTGTGTTTGCTTTCCTCTGTCGGGCGGATTGTACCCGTAACCTGTGCTTTGGAATTTATCCTTACCCTTTGCGTTACCGTTTTTACATTACCGGCATTGTCAGTTGCCATAAAATGCAGATAATAAACTCCGCCGTCTGTGAAAGTTACGCCGTTTGTATATGCCTTCCAATCCGGCGTGCCGTTTTCACTCTCCGTTATCGCATACTGCTTTAAGCTGACACCCGATGCGTCATTTACTGACGGACTTGATGGATAATCGTAAAACGAAGCCGTTACCGTATACGGCGCTTCCCTCCAGCCGCTGTCCGTATGATTTACGCTGATTGACGGCTCTGTTTTGTCAAGCCATACCCCTTTTCTCGCATATGCTCTGTTACCGACCGATGAGACATTATACATATTGGCGCTTTTCTTAATCGTTTTTGCGTCGTCATAAACATAGATGTAATAAACGAGCTTTCCCGTAACAGTGTCCATAACAGGGAAATCAATGCGTTTCGTTTTTAATCCCGTATTATATACATCGGACGATTTTACGGCGCCTTTATAATTTGCCTGATATTTTTTTACACCGGCAATTTCGTCTGCTGCGTCAAGGATAATTCGTTTGCTGACATTCATCCAGCGTGAATAGTATGTTGCATTTTCATTTTCCGCCGGTTCGATAAACCGAAGCGTCGGCACTGTATTGTCCAAGGTTTGCAGAAAAATATGCTCGCTCTCATTTCCTGCTTTGTCATACATCTTAATCCAAACGGTATATTCGCCGTCCGGCATTTGCTGCTTATCGAGTCTGAATATGCCGTTGCCTCTGTTTTCAAGCTCAACTGTGTCAACAAGCTCGCTTCCTCGGAAAATCTGCGCCCAGGCATTTCCTCTTGTCATTGCAGCATTGTGGTCGTCTGTGATTGTAAAATCAGAAAACAAATTTTTACCTCTCAATGCAAATCCGCCGTCAAAAAACTCATTTACAACCTCAGCCTTTTCAGTGTCAATGACAAACAGAAACGGTTCGGAAGTCATATTGCCGCCGAAATTATCCGAAACAGTGATGTAGAGCCTGAACAGCTTTGTTTTGTGCAGCGTCTTAATGCAAAAGTCACTCGGCATTGCTCCGTCATAAACAACCTCATCTGTCATAGCATCTTCAAGTTTATATGATACGGTCAGAATGTCTTCTGTGTCGAAATCATTTGCCACCATCTGAACTGTCACGCCGTTTTCAAATGTGTCTGCGGGAAACGATGTACTTGATAGCTCCGACACACTGCAATCATTTGTCATCAGCCCGTCAATCGAATGATATTTATACGAAAAGCACTCGACATTCATTGTTGGATTTTCGTTTTTATAAAACGAAAGTCCCTTTGCTGTCGCACTCTTTCCGTTTTCTTCGCCGACGAGCCGCCAGCCGTCTTTCACATTTTTTCCGGCTATTGTGAGTTTTGATGAGTCACTGCGGCTTTTGACATAATACCGATATGCAATCTTGTATTTTGCTTTTTCCCTGTACTTTGAAACATCTCCGAAACTGGCATTAAAATTAAGACTTTGCGGAGACTCAATATATTTTTTCTTTGTTTCGTTTCCGTTTTCATCGGTATATATATGCCAGCTCGTTTCGCCGTTTTGTTTTTCAAACACGGCAAGCTCTATCGCATAGATATAAAAGTCATTATCCGCAAGCTCCGGCAGCGAGAAGCTCACTCCTTTGCCGTCGGCCACTTCCTTTGCCTCTTTTACATCGCCGCCAAACGATATTTTAACCGCACCGTTTGTTTCGGCATAGCAAGTGAGGCACATAAGGCTGAGAATAACCCCTGCCATAAGCGCTATAATTTTCTTCAACTCTGTCACCTCTGCTTTCTTAATTCGGGTTTATTACGGCAATTATGTCATCGCCGTAATTTCCGTTTTTGTATTCGGTTTTGTTGCTTTTGGAATCCGGACCGCAGCTTGAAATAATCGCAAGCCCGGTTTTGCTCTCCGCATCTGTCCCCGAATATGTATATATATCAAATTCATACCTGTTGCCCCACGGATCCTCTTTGAGCTTTGTTTTAATACGGAAGCTCTTTTTATCCTCCGAAATCCCGTCAAGCTCCGTATCACAAGACAGATATTTGGAATTTAGGAGTTCCACGGTTTCATTCACAACATTCTCATAATTACTGTCGGCATTTATCTTAATTGCTCCGTAATCCGTAAAATAACTTTTCAAAGAGTTTGAAAAATCCCGAAGTTCGGATTCGCAGATATCTATACGGTTGTTCTGCCAAAGTCTGTTTACACCTATCGCCGTTCCGACAACAAGTATTCCCGTTATGGCCGTGACCGCAAGAATTTCAACAAGTGTGAAACCTTTTTTCTTAATCATTTTGATTACCTCTGTAATTCTGATAGTTTTCGTATTCAATCTTTACACTGCTTGTATCTATATATGCCTCCACACTGCCTTTACCGTTATCATCAAGAGCGCGGAAGGCTTTTCGCACAGCGTAAAGGTTGCTGATTTTTACATTGGCGGCTACTTCTCCGCCCCGATATTTTGATTTTACCGCAAGAAATATCGGATTTAACTTACTTCGCTTTGTTCCTGAACTTTCGGCAGTCCCCGACAGCAAAAAGTCCGGCTGCGTACACATTTCGGACAACACAAACCTTTCTTTATCGCCGAATGTGTTAACGCCGATTTTTATCACACCGTCTTTCATATATTCAAGATATCCGACAGACGCAAGGTAGTCTTTACATTCGTTTTCAATAACGGGAATATATGCAATATCGTCCGTACCGGAGTTTTTTATCTCATCAAGCAGATACGGAACATATTTATCCGAAACTGCATATCCGCCGCTTTCGGTTTTTTCATAAGGCAAAACAAAATCACGGTTTGAAAGGTATATCACAAACAGCCCCGTTGCAGTATCTACGCCGCTTTCCGCTATGTATCTGTCCTCAATTCTTTGATATTCCGTTTTAGCGTTGTATTTAGTGTTTCCGGCAACAGTTAATACAGCAGCGCCGCAGCAAACAACGATAAGGGCAGTCAGTGCAACAAAACTGATATTTCCTTTCTTTTTCATACATCAATCCTCCCATACACATTCACACCTCGGTCTGACCGATACGGAAAACGGTTTTCGTCGCTGATTTGTTTCAATATTGTTTTTAACTGTTTTAAGCTCAACTTCAAGAATGCCGTTTTCATATGTAAAACAACTTTCGTCGGCTGCTATATCAATCATACGCCTGTCACCAAATGCAAGATAGTCGCTCGGATACCCTTCTGTAATCGAATACTTGAGGTTATATCCGCTGCTGCCTCTTTCTTTAATCTGAAGCGTCTTTCCGACGTCGGTAATCTTGATTTTTTCTGCCGACTGAATTTCACGTGTGATATAATACACGGTTTCGTCAAGCGAAGATCTGTTTGTGCTTTCGATTTGTCCTGAAAACAAAGTCCAGGTCATAAGAGAGATGACAGACATACCTATTACCGCAATCATACCGAATATTCCCGATGACATAAGCGTTTCAACAAGGGTAAATGCCGTTTTCTTTTTCATCTTAAAATCACCACCGTAGATATTTTTGTGTTCGGAATGCTGCCGCCGACATCAATTTTGAAAAGTATATTTTTATTTGCCGTCAAATTATCGGAAAATGCGTTATTCTCCGGTTCTGCAACCGAAAATGTACCGTCTTCCGATAAATTTATTACTCCGAGTCCGATTGCTGTTATCTTTATTTCTTTATCCTTTGAAAACTCATAGAGCTGAGGCAATGTTTTTACCTCAGCTCTGAGCTTTTCAACTGTGCTTATATTGTCAAGTACCGTCTGCATCTGAACATCTCTGTCAAATGTTGTTTTCAAATAGGCGGAAGAGAAAACAACGACTGCCATACCGACTGCACTGATAATCAGCAAGCTTATTAAACTCTCAACAAGTGTAAAAGCTGATTTTTTCATAATTATTTCTTATATTTCACAGCTGCAACACCGTCTGTAATCGACATTGTTGCATTTGCTGCCGCCTCTAATGTTGAAATTGCGGAAGAATCAATATTGGAGCTGAATCCAACCGTTTTCGATTCTATCTGACCGTCAACAAAAGTTACAACAAGCGCGTAGTTATCAGTGTCCGTGCTGAGTTTGCTGTCTTTACCGTTTGAAATAAAGATAACAGCGCCGTTGTTCGGGTTAACACCATCACCTGTCGGATTTACAATCTGCATTGTGTACGCCTGATTCCACTGATCATTCTTGGCACAAGTTCCGGATGTTGCGGAAGCCCCGCTTGTCGTGAACTGAAGTGCTTTATCAAGATACAGATTTATACCGTTTGTGCCGCAAAGTGCAGTCACATTTGAGTAATCCGCAAGTCCTGCATTTTCACGAAGTACCTGTTCTGCCGCAAGCTCAAAGCTTCTGAAATCTGTCTTTACTCCCGTTTCGCGTGCCTTATCGCCGGCAAAATCAATTCTGGGAACAAGCGTTACGAACAAAATACCGATTACCGCAACGACAATCAGAATTTCAACAAGCGTAAAAGCCTTTTTCTTTTTACCTCTTTTTTCGTTTTCCTTTGTGTGATTAAACACTCTGTTTTTCATCGAACTTATCATCGTAATAAGTACCTCCATTAAATTAAGTTTATTTATATAAAAGCCTAAAACAACGCAATAAAAAAACACCGCCTAATGTTTCAGCGATGCTTTAAGCTTAAATATTAAGTTAAAAGAAAACTCAAGACCATATCAGCCTTGAGTTTATATATCTATAAATTACCTTCAAAAAGCCTTTGCAGCTTTTCTTCATCCCAATTCTTGCACTTATGAATAACAATCTTTCTGTCCTTCATCGAAATAATAAGCTCCGCTTTGTCTGTACTGTTATCTACAACATTAACAACATCACAGAATTTAAGCAATTCGCTTAAATTTGCAAGAGATCTCTTGTATCTGCTTCTGACTTTTTCCGCAGGAACATCGTGACCGCCCTTTCGTACCCTGTCTTTCACACGGGAAACATTTATTTCTGCATCAGCTGTCAAAACAAATACAACTTCAATCCAATAGCCAACTTTTTTTGCATTTCTTAAAAGTTCAACATTCCTCGGCGTTGAAAGAACTGTTTCAAATGTGAAATCCATTCTGTTCCTGATAGCGTTTTCGCGCAAAGAAGTTGCAATCACCGCTGCTTCCAAGTCTGTGCATTTTTCTTTCTTTTTAATTTCATCGGCATTTATATATTCTCCGATTATATTAAAACCTTTTGTAACCGTAGATTTGCCGGAACCATTCGGACCGGCAAAAACCAGCACTGCCGGACTTATTTCATTCATAGTAATTCCTCCTGCCCGAACAGTCTAAAATGATGGATTATCTCTGTTATCAATCGCATTTTGCACTCTGTTCATAAATTCACCGTCACTCATGTTGTATATTGTCCTGTTGGTATCATTGAGCGAAATTTCAAACGGAATGCTTTTTGTCTGCACAACCTTCTTAAAAAACATATTCACAGCCGTTGATGCATCCACACCAAATTGCTCAAATAATTTCAAAGCTTCTGTTTTAGCAGTTTCATCCACAGTTAAGTTTATACGAGCTGTAGCCATAATTCATTACCTCCTGATATAATATAACCTTGCATATATATTATATTACATTATGCACTGTTTGTCAATAGTTATGCACACATTTGTTTATATTATACTCCCATATTATCAACCATCGAGAACATAGGGAGAAAAATCGAAATAACCACAGTGCCGGCAAGTATTCCGACAACCACAATCATTACAGGCTCTATAAGGCTTGTAATCCGTTTGAGGCTTATATCAACCTCTTTTTCATATTGCTCTGCAATTTTATCGAGAACATCGGTTATTTTGCCTGAACCGATTCCGACTTCAATAAGTTGAAGCATCATCGGCGGAAACCTTCCTGCTTTTGCAAGTGCCGCTGCGAGGTTCATTCCCGATATTTCAACAAGGCGTGCAGCTTTTGAAATTTCCTTTGCAATTTTTTTATTCTTAACTGCCGAAACGACTATACCCAGCGAACCGACAAGAGCTATTCCGCTTTTTTGCATTGCCGATAAATTCCGGCAGAATTTACTCAGCTCTATCTTTTCAAGCATATCACCGACAATGGGAATTTTGAGTTTTCTCCTGTCAACCTCAAACTTAAACGCATCATTTTTTATTGCGGCTTTATATCCAAAAACAAGAGCAATGATGAATACTATCATATACGGCGTTGCTTTTGACATTGCGTTTGATATACCTATAACAATTTTCGTAATAAGCGGAAGTTCTCCGCCCATTGATACAAGTGTCTTGGCAAGCGACGGAACAACAACCGTCATCATTACCCACAGAACAACAACCATTACAACACATATAATTATAGGGTAAATCATTGCACTTTTGATTTTGCCCTTAAATTCGATTTCCCGTTCTATTTGTCCGATAAGTCTTGCAATGGTATCGTTTATGTTTCCCGATTCTTCACCTGCGCGGAGCTGCTCGCATATTGCCTCATCAAACTGCCCTGTTTTACGCATTGCGTGGCTCAATGTCGAACCCTTTCTGACCTCATCTGCCATTTTGCCCGATAACCCTTTAAGCGATTTATTCATACCCGTATCACGGATATTGACAAGCGACTCGTGCAGCGACATACCGGCATCCAGCATAAATTTAAGCATTGTGAAAAATTCAAGCTTTGTTTTTTTGTTCGCACGAACCGATAGACTGTAGAGCGTTTTTCGTATATTCAAAACATCCTGCATTTCCGACAGAATAATAATGTCTTCCCCCCGTCGTTTCAATGCGTCCTCGGCACTCTCAATGTTATCTGCCGTTATAACACCCTTGAAGATTTTCCCGTCGGCGTGGTTTCTCGTCTTATATTCAAAGTATTGCATCGTCACCACTCTCCGTATTATTCAAAAAGCCCGTTTCTCTCGAAGGTTCGTTATACATAATAAAACAAACCGTCACGGAAAGACGCATATTCTGAACCGATTTGCAGCTGTCACCGGTGTTTGCAAGAAATGTTATGCGATAAGGCATATTTTTCACAGATGTTTGTTCAAGCAAATCATTCAGCCTTTCTTCAATGCTTTTCGGCTCATCTTTCGGTGTCTCCTCTGTTGCCGGAGGTTCTGACGGCTGTGGCAAAACACTCGGCTCATCGGGAAGCGGACTCAAATCATAATCAGGTATGTAATCGGGAATTGTTATCTCCGGCAATTTGATTTCGGGGATTATTTCTGCATCGTTTGCCGCATCTTCCTTTTCAGGCTCTTTATACCACGGCAAATCACTCAAATCGTCAAAAAATCTTTTAAGGTAATCGTACTTTTCATTTTGGCGAAATGAAACCGAACCGTAGCTGCACTTGATACCGATATTGTTTATATCCTCAAGTACCTTGTTAATATCGGCGCCGCTGCCCTTTAACTCAAAATCAAATGTACTGCGGTATATCCCGTCAGTGTCGGTTGTATCCAAATCCGTAAAGCCGGAAACTGCGACATTATTCTCCTCTGCCGACTTTCCGAGAAAGACCAGAAATTCTTCGTTGGTCGTTGTAAGTCCGCCGGAAAGTTTTTTGATATTGTCAACACTGTCCTTGAGTTCCTTCTCCTCGCTTCTGAGCTTTTCAGACTTTTCTTCAAGAGGTGTAATATCTCCCGATTGTCCTTCAACCTCTGATTTGTTTTGTTCAAGCAATGCAATTTTCTCCGTTGCCGGAATCCACAAGGCTTTGTATCCTCCGTATGCAAGCAGAGCGAACGCCAAAACAAGCAAAATAAACTTATCTCTTAATGTGACCGTCAATTATATACACCTCCCGTTACCGTTATTTCAAATATATTGTATACGCCGTTCTCTATCTTATGTTCCTCAATAGCCGTAATTTCAGCATTGTTGATATATGAAAGATGGGCTATATCATAGATGAAGTTTGAAATCGACTCCTGTTTCCCGCCATAACCGCGAATAACTATTCTTTGACCGGATAAATCCTCTGTATACTTTATTTCGGGTTTCGCAGCTTTTTCGTCAGTTTGGTATGCCTGTTTTTCCGCATCTTTATCGGCATTTTCTGTTTCCGGCTTTTCTTCCGATTCATCAGTTTTCTCTGCTTTCTTTGTGTCCTCGGCATTTTCAGTCTGTTTCTTTTCCTGTACACCCTCGTTTATCAACCGATCCTCAGAATCAACGGAAATGATAAACACATCCGACGGTCTTTTGGACTCAATATCATACATAAAGAGCGAAAACGGGAAACAATCGTTTTCGTAGTCCGAGAGAAATGTCTGATACTGCTTTATGGATTTTTCCAAATCCACAATAACATTTTTCTCGTTGTCATATTTTTCGTTCTTCTCAATAATTCGATTGGTCTGCCACGAAAGCATTCCTATATGCACATATTGAATTACCAGAAGAAGTACCATTATGCCGCCGAGTACCGAAGCCGTATAAGCAAGGTATCTGTTTGCGTACCTGTTTTTTACTTCATCAGGAAGCAAATTAAGTTTCTTTTTTGAATTCATAGTATGCCTCCTTTACAGCATCGGATAAATGCCGAGTCCGACAGCATTTGAAAAGCCTTCGTTCATATACACATCATCAATTTCAAGCGTATAATCTTTGCCGTCTTTTTCGTCTGCCGAATTAAACACTGCCGCCTCAACATCAACACCGCATTTATCTGCAATCCGTCTTTCAAGCCCTTTGACAGCATAACCCGTGCAATATATTTTCGACACCGAAAAATCATTTGTCGCACATAAATCAATAACACGGGAAATATCCGTTGCAAGGTAATCGCCGGTTTCTTCAATACACTTTTTATATACATTAAAGTCAAGCGTATTAAAATATCCGCCGATAATATCGGGTGCAAGATCTGTGTGTTCTCCGACATTTACAAGCGCCCGGACAATTTCAGGCTTGCCTGCCTCCTCATCGGTATCAAATATGCCGGTCACATACGAATTAAATCCCGTTTCAATACTTCTCGTATACACGGGCATACCTTCCGAAAACGCTGTTATTCTTGTGGAATTTGCTCCGAAATCCACAAACAGTCTGTTTAGGTGTTCGTATTCATCAAAGTATAATTCCGAAAGGCAAATCTGATTATATACGCTGCTTACAATCGTTTTAACCTTCAGCTTATGTTTTTCAAATGCCGATACAATTTCTCCGGCAACACTTTTTTGTATGGCGGAAACAAGATAATAAAAAACCGTGTCTCCTTCCTCCTCACGCTTGCCCAGGAAGGCATAGTCAACAACATGAGTAACGGGATTTACACGGCCGAATGTCATATAGTCCTTTTTTATTATCTTCGGAATTTCCGACTCCTTTTTATTTTTCACGGTTATTATTTTGTTTTCACACAGGTCACCGGGGACGGACACCATAACATCGCCTCTGCCCTGTCCCGACATTTCGGCGTCAATTTTTGCCGCGAGAAGCGAGAAACTTATTTCACCGCCGTCGGTATAATCCTTGCTGTTTATCTCTTTTGACGCCGTAACCGTTACCTTCTTTGCCGCATAGTGAATTTCCAATACTCTTGCAGCATATGTGCCTATATCAACCGCCAGCTTATTCTTTTTAATTATATTGTTTTTTATCAATGCATCCAATGCAACATTTACCTCCTTTTTACAGTTCATCAAAAAATACCGTTCTGTGAACTTCATCAAGCGTCGTAATTCCGGCAAGAGCTTTTTCTATACCGTCCTGCTGGATTTTTTTCATCCCGTTTTTCACCGCTGCCTGCTCTATTTCAAAGGTTGTTCCGCCTTTATCGAGTATTTCGCCGAGTTCCTCGTTCAGAATGAGAAACTCCTGTATTGCAACTCTGCCCTTGTATCCGTCGCCTCCGCATTTGCTGCAACCACGACCTCGATACAGTCTGACATCTTTATCTCCGCATTTTAATACTTTTCTGTACGGCGAGTCTTTTTCAAGATGATATTCTTCCTTGCAATACGGGCATATTCTTTTTGCAAGGCGCTGATTGATAACCGCAATGAGTGTTGACGATATAATATATGGTTCGACACCCATTTTAACAAGTCTTAAAATCGAAGATGCCGCACTGTTTGTATGAAGTGTCGAAAATACCATATGTCCTGTATTTGCAGCGTCAAACGCTATTGACGCAGTTTCCATATCTCGAATCTCTCCGACAAGAGCAACCTCTATATCCTGTCTGAGTCCGCTTTTCAGAGCCTGCGGAAATGTAACGCCCATTGCCTGATTTATCTGCACTTGCACAATTCCGGGGATTCTGTATTCAATGGGATCCTCAAATGTGATAATGCATCTGTCGGTTGTGTTAAGCGCCGACAAAGCCGCATAAAGCGAGGTGCTTTTTCCGCTGCCTGTCGGTCCCGTCAGAAGAATTATTCCTTTCGGCTTTTGAATTATCTTCAAAAACTTATTTTCATTTTCTTTTGAAAAGCCTATCATTGACACATCAAGGCTCATCTTATTCTGGTCAAGAACTCTGACAACAAGATTTTCGCCGTTTACTGCCGGTATAACGGAAACACGCAGGTCAACTACCTTGCCGAATAAATCAAGCCGACAGTTGCCGTCCTGAATTGCTTTCGATGTGTTTACATCAAGGTTAGACATCGTTTTAATTCGGTTTATAATCTGTCTTGCCGAATTAAGCGGCAGCTTGTGTTCAATTTTAAGCGAACCGTCACTTCTGAATCGAATATAAAATCCGTCCTCCTGAGGCTCAAAGTGGACATCCGATATTCGGTTTTCAACAGCGTCCCTGAAAATCTTATTTACCCAATTTACAACGCCCGATGAGTCATTTTCAGCTACATCATAAATAACATTGTTCGTGAGTCCTTCGCCGGATATATCAAAATCCGCATCGTTCACGCCTTCGTCGTTATCCTTAAATGCGTACTCGATCAGCTTTGAAACGGAATTGTCAGTTGTGATAACATAATCAAATCCGCCCTTATATCCTGTTTTGTCACGAACAGCATCCTCTATGTATAAAAGCTGCGACGGCTGCGAGGTATAGAGTGTTATTCTGCTGCCCGTTTGAACGGGATAGAAGGAATTAGTTTTCAGGTCACGCAGCTTAAATTGCTGTGCAAGTCCCGTATCCTTACTCTCAACCTCATACTCCGTATTGTATCCATACAGACTTCCGTACACTTTCAGGAGCTTTTCATCGCTTAAAAGTTTCATATCCCTGATAACGGTTTCGTCATTTGAACCTGTTTCGGTCTTATACTGTTCGGCTTTTGTAAGCTGCTGTTCATTCAGCACGCCAATGCTGAATGCATATTTTATAAGCGACACTGCCATCAGTTAAAACCTCTTTTCTTTTCATTCGGTGCGGAAATACTCCTCACTATGGCAAAGTCATCCGGCGCAAGAAGTGATTTGACGCTTTCCAAATCAAGCCTGCCCTCTCTGACATGCCAGGCTGCATTATCCGCAATATGAACATTTCCCATTGCCGATTTTCCCCGCAGATAATCACGGATTGAATTTGAGCGTTGTTTTCCGAGAATCATAGCCGCCGTTACATCATCAACAGACATAAGCTCTATCAAAGGAACAAGGTTTTCTTTAGGTCCGCGCACAAGCGTCTGATGCATTACGCCTTTGAGGACGCCTGCAAGCTGAAGCCTTATCTGGTCTTGCTGCTTTGGAGGAAACACATCAATTATTCTGTCAACCGTATCGGTTACACTCTTTGCGTGCAGAGTGCCGTAAACAACATGCCCTGTTTCCGCCAGCGTTATTGCGTTCTGTATTGTTTCCAAGTCACGCATCTCACCGACAAGTATTATATTCGGATTTTGCCTCATTGCTGCGACTGTTGCCATTTCAAAGCTTTCCACATGAACACCCACCTCAATCTGCTCAATTCTGCATTTATCGGGTGTATGAACATATTCTATCGGCTGTTCGACCGTTAATATATTCTCGCTCCTGTCGTGATTTATATAATCAATTACCGACGCAAGCGTTGTTGATTTACCGCTGCCGGTTGTTCCCACAACCAGAAACAATCCCGATTTTAGTTTTGTGAATTTTTCGACATCCTTTGGCAGTGACAGTTCCTCAAGGGACAGTATTTTATCCGACAAAAGTCTTATTGCCAGGTTAACGCCATCCATTCCTTTGTATATGTTAATTCTGAATCGTCTGAACATATACTTGAATGCACCGTCAATAGGGTTTATTCTGCGTTTTTCCCGAAAAGCAGTGTATTCCTCTGCCATTCCCGGGATAACAAGCTCAATAAACTCGTCAATTTCGGATAGCGTTACTTTTTCGCCATATTGAAAAAGCTTGCCTTTAACCCTAACCCACCCGACTTTATTTTCCGTAATGTGAATATCGGATGCGTTGTTCTCAACCGCATATTTAATTATTTGATTCAATTCTCTATCGCTTCACTTCCAAAATTTTTCGCTCATACCCGTAAGCCTCACTGCTATCGGTATATCAAAGCCCACCGGATTGCCGCCGGTAGGCGTGAATACATTTATTCGATATGATGTACGGCAGGTCACGGTAAAATTTTCGCGAAGCTGAATTTTCTTTGCTCCGGCATTAAAATAATCTGCCGACACACTCATTGTGGCATCATCACCGATGTTGGTATTCGTTTTCATTGAATTGAAGAGCGAATATGTTGCCGATGTGACCTGACCGCTTATCTCAATTTCTCTTGTAACCCGCCGTGCCGCATAGCTTAAGTTAAGGTATGTGGTGAAAATCCCGAAAAACGAAATTGCTGTCGCTATCAGGGTTATAAACACCAAAGTTTTAATAATAAGCTCATAATAAGCGCTTGCTCTCTTCTTTCTCAAGGATTTTCACCTCTTTTCTTAAATTCCGAATGTAGCGTAGATTTTATCTACGATTGCATCCCACACCTCGGTTATTGTGGTTTTGTATGTACTCAGGAAAAATGCCCCGACCACAACAACCAAAAGCACAACAATGAGCCAGCCCGTTATCTGATCGCCGTCCGTGTTTGTCATAATGTCCTTAACCCGCAGGCACATCTTTGCTGACGCATTTTTTGCTTTGCACATAAGTTTTTGCATAAATTCTACCGCCTTTCTACATAATTCCGCCGAGCGATGTAAAAAGATTCATACCGATTACATAAAATAAAGCCGCCACAGCGACAATTACAATCGGTATTACAAGCATTTTTACCCTGCCCGGCCTTTTGTTTAATTCTCTCTGCATCATTTCTTTTGCCAGAAGTCCCATATCCGACAGAAGATAATTAAGCATCGAACTCTGATCATCGCCGCGATTGACGGCAATCAGAGCTTTTGAAAGTCTTGAAACATAACTGTTGCCAAGCCTTTTGTCAAACTCCGTCATTCCCTCTTCAAAATTGCCAGACTTCAGATCCATAATAAGGACTTCTATGTCATATTTGAGTCCGGGACCGGCAATAGTCTGATAGGTTTCCAGGAGTTTTATAATATCCTTTTCTGTTTTCAATCCCTGAACAACAGCGCGGATAAATTTCGGAAGTTCCGCCTCAATTAGCTTGTCTTTTGCTTTGAGTTTGTCTTTGATTTCTCCGTTAAAGTGGAAATACACCACAACACCAAGTATTATTGCAACTACGCTCATTTTCTTCATTGTGCAGGCAAGCATAATATACGAAAGAATACCCGTTCCGGCTGCCATTACAATCGACCTCGCACAGTATTCCTTGGGTGACAGGGGAATACCGGCTCTTTTAAGCTGTTTTGACATTCTCTTTTCCTTAAAGTCCGCCATTATTATAAGCGGAGCAGCCAATTTCACAACAGGCATAACCGCCGTTTGCAGAAGCACATTTCCGATAGACTGTTCCTTCTTTGTTGCGAGCTTGACTCCCTTCGCCGTTGCATACGGCGGAAGCCCCAATATCTCGTTTGACAAGGACATAAAGCCGACAGAAAGAAGAATAAAAACAACAAAATATATCATATTTACCCTCCCTTCTAAAGCGGCTTGTTTATTTTCATTGTAATGCACGCTGAAACAACTGTCATAAAGAGCATCAGCACAATAAGCAGCTTGCCGACAAATGAACCGACCAAAATATCAAACCACGCATCATTAGACCATCTTAAAAGAGGTATTATCGAAAATGAAAGCGCTATTGAAGTAAAATAATCTCTCCACACTGCCATCATAACCGTGTCAGCCTCTATCTGTAGCCGTTTTGCGTCATTCATACTCTGAACCACTGCCGGTAATATAAATCGGTAATCTCCCGACTTTTCCTGTGCAAGAATCAGTATGTCAATCCACTCCGAAAAATACTTATTGCCAATTTTCAGTTCCAGCTTCATAAGCGCTCTTTTAATGTTTGAGTCAATAAGTGTGACATCGGTAACAAACTCCGCAAACGGCTTCGGTGTGTCCAGCTTGTCAAGATTATCATTGACTGCCGTTATAATATCATTACAACCCAAATAACTGTTTGTTATCAGGTTCATAGAGTTTTCGAGCATTTCATCCTGATTTCGCCGATACCACCTTGCACGCACCTTAAAAAGTATATACGGCATCGGTATCATTGCCAAACCCGTGACAAACGCCAGAAAATTATCCATAAACAAGAACTTTCCTATGCCTATTCCGCCGAATATTGCGACAGCTGAGGCAAAATAGAATGTCTGCATCTTGAAACCGCTCATTGTAACCGTGTTCTTTACGGCAACAAAGAGCTTTTCAAACAAAGAAAGTTTCGAGAACTTATCATCAACATCTTTTCTTTTGTTCTTTGCTGTCGTTTTGGAAATTGAGATGATATTTTTCTTTTTCGGCAGCTTTATTCCGAAAATAAAAAAACTCCCTGTTACAAGGAGCGCGAATACCATAATAGATATCATACTTTGCAATTATAACCATCTCCTCACATAAATTCTTTCAGCATCTCATTGGACGCACCGCCGTATTTCAGTCTTGCAAGAAGCGGTTCGGACATTTTGTTTTTCTGTGCGTGAGAACCTATCACACGCTTAACCTTGCCGTCCTCTCCGTATATGTTTTCCTTAATCTCATATTTGTAAAGCGTCTGTCCGACAATCCTTCCGTTTTCAACTCGTTGCCCTTCAAATATTTCGTCATATACACGCCTGCCGTCAGGAAGCTGCCTTTTGAAAAGCACAAGCGGCATCGCTTCCAGAATAAATTCTAAGAGTTTGCTTTCCGATAATCTGACACCCGTTGACACGCACATTGAAAGTATTCTGTTATATGCGTCTATTGCCGAATTTGCGTGAAGAGTGCTTATAATTGTATGACCTGTTCTGCCTGCCTCAACTGCCGTAAGCGCCTCGCCGCCTCGCATTTCCGCCGGGATTATAACATCCGGGTGAAATCGTAACGCCTCTTTTAATAAATCATCCATAGTTACGGGATTTACTCCGTCCTTTGTTACTGTCTGAACAACGCGGTTTTCCATTATTCCCTTATCGTTCAGCTTTGCAATGTTAAGCTCTCTGGTATCTTCTATAGTGTATACACGCTTGTCTGCGTCAAGGCACTCAATAAGATAGCTTAAATCCGTTGTTTTACCGCTGCCTGTCGAACCGGCTATCGCAAGCGAAACTCCGTTGTTCACGCAAAGCGAAAGAAAATCCAGTTCCTCATCGACGGCACTGCCGTATTCAATCATCAGCTTTCTTGTTATAACATTTTTCTTTTGCCGTCTTATTGAGGCAACACCGCCGGTCTTTTTATCAACGCAAGGCGGAATAATCGCCGAAATACGGATACCTTCACCGATAAAGCTGTCAACCTTCGGATTTGAACCGTCAATAATGCTGCCGCCAAGCCAAACCATCTTTTTGATTTTATCCATACAATCATCGGGATTTATGAATGTTTCATCAAGCATTCGGATACCGTCCGGATAAATAACCTCTATACTGTTCCAAGCGTTCACATTGATTTCCTCAACATTCGGATCGGTAATGTACTTTGAAAGGATACCGAACCCCGCCATATCTTCATATATCTTGTCTGCAAGCTCGGAAATGCTTGCGCACTCGGCAACCGACAGTTTATTCTGATTAAGGTATCTCACTATAAGGTTTTTGAGTTTTTCCTTTGCCTCATCAGAATACATAACATTTATAAGTTCGGCAGAATGATTCTGCGATATAATGTGCCTTATCTTATCAAGAACATCTTTATAGCTGCTTTCATTTTGCACCGCAATATGCTCTGATTTTGTACCTGCATTGATTTTATATATCAAGTCGTTTATATTAAAAATATCAACCATACCGCATCATCCTCCCAACATTGCCTGGCTTGCAAGCCTCTGAATTACTTTTTTATACTGACCGCCGCCGGATTTACTGTTTATAATCAGCTTGCCTGAATTTATGAGTGTGCTGCAATTTGCGACATACGGCAGCTCAAAATCGGGCTTTATATTCGTTCCGCTTAAAAACGCCATTTTGTCACAGGTCTTATCATACCCGTTAATTACATTTATCGTCTTGTTTCTGATATGAAGAAGACTTGTGAGATTTTCCACTGCATTATGCCAGATGCAGTCTTTCGCACAAACCTTATACACACGGATTATTTTGTTTGACATTGTAAGGCCTGTGCTTGAAATCGGATTGTTAAGTTCCTCACTGCCGTCAATAATGATATAGTCAAACCGAATTGCACAGTCCTCTATAAGCTCTTTAATACTGTCTGCCGAAACTGCGGTCAATAACATTGCGTCAAAGAAGTTAGGCGGTGACAGGAAAAACAGATTAGGATTATCGGTAGCCTCAAACATATTTCTTGTTCCGCCGCCTGATATTGCTTTATATATCCCTCTGTCCTGCTCAACACGCTTTCCGAAAACGCTTTGCATTTCACCGTAAATCAGCTTTGACGAAATAACACAGGTCATAAAGTTTCTGTCCGCTATTGCTGCCGCGAGATTTGCCGAAACAGTCGTTTTACCGCAGCCGTTTGCACCCCATACGGTTATAATCTTTGCGTTCATTCGGCTGCACCCCTCTTCACGAAAACTGCGTGTACCTTGCCTGAATATTCAGCCTGCACAAGTTTTTCCGCCTGTGCCTGATTAACTACCAGTGTAATGTTTGACGCAATTTTTTCTGCATTCTCATCATTCTCCACATCATCAAGGTTCTGAGCGTCATCATTTTCAACGCTGAACACTTCAAGATTTTTGAGTTCCTCATATGCAGTTACTGTATTATCGGCATATCCGATAACAGAAACAATATCACCGGACTGCAAGTGATTACCCACAGCTGCCGCCACAGAATCGAGCGATACGGTTACAAGCATTTTCCCGGCGTTCATAACACCGTCAAGCTTTTTGCTTGCAGCAAAATCCGAAAGCTTTGACGATAAAATTAAATCGTCACTTGAAATTGAGCAGGCGGCAAACTTGCCGACAACCTTATCCTTATCATTTACTATGCTTTCGGGCAATCCGTACTTTCCGACTTCTTTTTCTTCCAGCATTGCTTCGTCAATTTGTGTTCCGGCAGATATATTTTCTTTCAGCTTCAGTATTTTTACCGTACCGTTTTTGCTCCGATTGACCGACGGCAAAAGAATAAACGCCATAACAGCCGCAAGCACAACACAACCGACACCTACAAAAATTTTATTTTGAAAAATCTTCAATGTAACTCCTCCTTCCTAAATGCTCCGAGTATCATTTCCCGGTAGTCATCACTGCGATTCATTATGTTTCCCTCCGGGAAAAGCTTTTCAACCTTTTCCGCATTTGACGGAACTATAAAAATATATGAATTATCAAACTTTTCACGCCAGGTATCATTTATAAAGAAAAAGTTGATTTTTTCTATATTCCACGGATCGGAAAAACCCATAATTACTTTTATGTCACATTCCGTAAAAGCCCCTATTGTTTTAGGACCGTAGATGTTATTAAGCTTAAAGTTTTCACCGTTCGGATTGACCTCTATCGGCGTGCCAAAATCAATGACCGTTATGTTATGCTCCTCTTTTAGCTTATTAAGCTCTATATTTTCTGTAAAACACTCAATATTTTTAAGTTTCATCATTGCAACGGCTTTCGTACCCGACATATCGGCAATACAGGTATTATAGTTCTGCATTGCAAAGTACCGTGCAAGGTTATTTACTGTCCAGGTCGCTCCGGCGCCCCTTGCCGCATTCATTATACCTACCGTATAATGTCCCTGCGGAACTGCAAATGAGTCGATTTCGCTCTCCGGCGTTTTCTCTTGCAAATTCTCCGTTTTCTTTTTCAGAGGCTTATCCTTTCCAATCTTTTTTCGTTCTTCCGCCGGTTTTCTGCTTTCATCTATATCTCCGTTAAATCCGCTTTCCCGTTTCATCGGCTTAAAGTCCCTGTTTGTCAGCTTGCCTTTCTTAATGATTGACAAAAGCTCATCGACTTCAAAGCCGTCATCATCATATATCAGATCGAGTTTCAGGTTGCGATAATCATTTATCTGACTTCGCAGATATTGACTTTGATCTCCGCTTAAAACGAGAACAATCCGCAGATGCGGCGAAAAACTTCTTAGTTCGTTTACATAATCAGCGATAATCTCCATATTCATTGCGTTGGAGTATATTATTACAGCGTCAATCTCTTTCTTATGCAGCTCCGTTTGCTCCGTAAGCTGCACAGAAGTAATGCAATTCTCTTCAAGAAAGAAAATATCATTTTGTCCGAATGCTTTCTTTAATATCGGCTGCAAATCCGTCTCGCCGAAAAGTGTTAAAACGCATATCAATTAACCTACACCTCCGTTAAATGTTCTGTCGGATACAACGCACTGTCATCAAATGAGCTCAAAATTTTAAGTGCATATTCAAGCGCATTTTCTGTATCGCGTCTGCTTTTTTTGAAAAAAGCGTGAAGTAAAATGATGTTTTCCTCCGCTCTATAGTATATAACCCGAACCATAGTCCCGTTTGCTCTGATTCGCAGTTCATAAAGCATTTTGTATTTATCTATGGAAAAATGCTTTACATATGGCTCGCACAGCATATTGCGTTCATCTTTAGCAAATTGCAGCATAAAATCAAATTTAGTGCGAATTTTCTTATGCGTACTCTCAATGAAGCGTAATACGGGGACTTCTCCGGCATCATTGCGATATACATATATTTTTCTCAAACTTTAATCACCTTCCGTTTTTGCACACAAAAAAACAAAGCCCAATTTTCAAATCAAGCTTTGTTCTCGTTCGATATACAATTTTTGATGATACCATTATATCATAGTAATAATTTCTTGTAAACCCCTGCGCCGTTTCTTTTTTGTGTAATTTCTGTTTCCTATTCCCGATTGTTTATCTATATAAATATTCTCTCGGTCTATCCCAAGCTACAGCATTTCAATAAGCTGTCTCACCTCGTTTTGGTCGATTGCCGACACTCACACATATGCGTGCTTCTCATTTTTCATTTTTATCATCTCTTACCCGTGCATACCCCTATGTATTATATCATACCAATTGATACCTCAATACTCCACACTACATCACGGTATTTTCTGAGCAGCAGTTCGGTAATGTGATATGCATTTTTTTCACGCATTTTCTTTTCTTCAGATTTTTTATTTTTCATGATTTCACTCTCCTTCAAATCATTGAGTCCACAGCAACTTCGGCAGTGTAATAATGGCTATTGTTGTATACGAATTGTATAGCATAGTAATCATATAGCTTTTAATATTTCGAACTCGGCTGCCATTCTTTTTCAGGCAGTCAAAAACATACTCAATATGAGCATAATTAAGTTTAAGAAACCTCTCCTTAACCAATGATTGTGGTAGTTCCGAACGTAAGATGCTCGAACAAAAGCTTTTGTTTATACTGATTTTATTTCATAAAAAACACGAACGGTGGTGCGGACATTTGAAATAACAATATATAATTCTTATAAATTGCTTATGTTAAATGTTTCGCTGGCATTTATTCTGATTGTTTGATTGTGAACAAATACCCATATATCTGTATCTGTCGGATTATGAATAATTGATTTATCTATGCTTGTCTGAAGTCTTTCGTATGCCTTAACATAGTTGTATATTTCAATATTTGTCGCATACCAAATATCCTCACGTCCGCCGATATATTCAGCTAAGTTTTCTATGACATCCCAGTTATCATTATTATCAAATTCATAACTGTGCCCCCACAGATAAAACATCCATACATTGCCGAATTTTGGGTCATCCTCAACAAACTGTTTTGCAAGCTTCATCAGATTCGGATTGTTATGATGACATGTAGGGTTAAGTATCAGCCAATTTTCGGGCAGGTTAAAATATTCGGTTGCATTTGTTGTCCGACTATAGCTTACTCCGCAAAGCTCCAACGCTTTTAATACCTTATCACTGTAAGTTCCGAACGGATATGCCATTCCTGTTGCAATAATTTCATAGTCCTTTTCTATCGTTTTCCTATCTTCATATATTTCTCTTATAAGCTCTGAGTTTTCGAGCTTTTCAAGAAACGGATGACTGTATGCATGTATTGCAACTTCATTTCCTGAATTTATGTAAAGTTTTTTTGCTTCAGATAGTTTCATTCTTCCGCTAAAATTTTTCCGTTCCTCATTTTCCGGAAAATATCTTCCGCTATTAATGTTAAACGTTCCCTTGAGTCCGTTTTCTTTCATGATATCACTCAGCCGTATATCCTGAACAACACCATCATCATAGCTCATTGTAAATACTTTTGATTTTCCGTCTTTAAACTTCATGTACATCAAAAACACATCCTTTTTATTTTTTACGAAAACAAATTAAATGTTTCCACAATTTTTTGACTTTTAAAATATGATATCAGCTCAGAAACAGTACGAAAATCCAGTTTTTTTAATATATGTCTTGTATGAAGTTTGACAGTTTCTTGGCTAAGATGTTCTTCCAAAGCTATTTCACGTCTTTTCATTCCGTAATAAAGCTTTTCCAGTATCTTCCATTCACTTGCTGTAAGCTTTGACATATTGTTTATAAAAAACATCATGCTTGTTTCCATTGTTTTATTTCTGATAAGCTTTTTTCGAACCTTGTCCATTACTTCTGTTCCTACAAACTGTTCGTTTTCATATGCACTGCGGACAGTGCGGCAAATAATATCCGGTTCTGACTCTTTTATTATATAATCAACTGCACCGGCTATATATGCCTCAATAAGAAGATCGTCATTTTTGTGAATAGTGAGCATTATAACTCTGCACTCGGGAAGAATACTGCAAATTTTTTCTGTGGCTGCAATTCCAGCTTTGGCATCTTCCATTTGAATATCCATGAGAATTATATCCGGTTTACACTCCATGGCTTTTGTAACAGCTTCTGTTCCCGATTCAGTCATGCACACCACACGCATATCATCATTTGAATTTATAATAAATTCAATGTGTTCACGTATTTCTTTTACATCATCGCAAAGCATCACGTTAATCACTTACTTAACCTCCTAAACATCCAGCGGCAATACCACCTGAAATTCCGCATATTCATTTTCACGTCCGACAGCGTCAATATAACCATCATGCAAATTCACTGTACTTTTGACGTGTGCAAGACCTATTCCCCAGTTTTTAAAAGTCTGTTTTGTTGTAAAAAATGGCGTAAACAGCTTTTTTAAAACCTTTTTGCTTAATCCGATGCCATTGTCACGTATACCAACACAAACATATTTATCCTCAATCCACAAATTAACGGTAATTATTCCGCTGTCAATCCCCTTTTTCTCTATTGATTCAATGGAGTTTATAAATAAATTTTCAAACACATCAGTCAGAGCTTGATAGTTTCCATATACGATATCGTCATTGGTTTCAAGCTCTTTTTTGATACGAATATTCATAGGAAAATCAATGTGCTTTACAGCATCGTTTATAACTTGTGTAAGATTAAAACGATCATATGTGATATCTTTATTGTACATATCAAGATACTCTGTTGCTTGAGCAGAATAGCTCTTTGCGCAAGTAACAATCTTTTTTATATTATCTTTTCCGTTCTCCGTACCATAACTATACAGCGTGCGTTCTGCAATGGCTGCTATAGAAAACATGGCATTTTTATATGAATGAAATACATGGCACAAATCCTCTGCATTCATAGTCGTACGACGGGTTTCAAAACGTTTTTTTATAAAACTGCGTTCTTCAAGGATATTGTATTTAATAAGAAATACAATACCAATGGTAATTGTAGCAAAAACAACTACCGGTAAAACAGCATACAGCATTCTTGCCGTTGAAATATCAAGCTCACTGAAATTATAAATATCAAAATTGCCGTAGAAAAACCGTATGGGAGTAAACAACACAATGCAAAGGAACACAGAAGCTACTATAAAATACAAAGCAAACAATGCCATGAGATATTTTTTACGAAAATGTATCCTTGTTGTACCATATAACTGCATAATATTTATTGCCGGTGAAATACACACCGCAATAGGTATAACATAATTGACGGTTGATACAAAATTTTTTAACATCAATGCCGTTTTGTGTTTATTAGGTTTGTAAAGCATGATATACATTTTTTCATAAAAATGATCAGAATTAAAAAACAGTATCCATGCTGAAACTGTCAAAAATATAACTGCACACCGAAGTATACGTTTTAAGCTGCAGTCACATTGCAAAGCAAGCATCATCATAGACAGCAAGAATATAATCATAGCAACATTGGTTATTAACTGTATATCGAAAAAACTTATTTTAAGTCTGCTGAGGTATGCATAGACCAAGTATTCAGCTTGAAACCAGTATCTGTAATTTGACATTTTAATAATAAAAATCAAATAGGAAAAAAGCAGCATATTAATGGAAAAAAATGCAAGTGAAAATATAACGCTGTATATATTGTTCCAGCGAATACTAGCAAGATATATTACGAATAGCACTATAAACAGCAATGTCCAAATCATAACCCTCACCTATCATCTATTTATTTTATAATAAGCGTAAGCCATTAATAGGCTTACTTGACATCGATTCTATATTTTCATTTACATCAGACACATCAGCGTTTGTAATCTATATTGTATATATTATATCACACTTAGAAACTAAAATAAAGGGTTATTAAAAACTACCCTATTCAATAAAATTCTTCCGTGGTATAATATCAGAAAACAATATATAATTTGGAGGAAATTTAAATGTTTACGTATTCTGTATCAATAAACGGAAAGGAACTTTGTGTTCAAGAAGTCCGCGTTTCGGCATATCCGTTCAATAAGGTTTGGGATGGTGTACAACGTTCAAAATCACAAACTGAGATTGCATATTTTGTGACAGCAGATATTGACAGCCCATCAAGATTGCACATATGTATAAACGAGGACTTCAAGGATTATGACATACGCCCGCACGCAGCAAACCTTGAGCATTACAGAAACGGAAAAGTTATTGATGTGAATATAGAAAAACCGTGTCAATTCACAGTTGAGCCGGATGGCACACATTTTGCACTGCATGTATTTATAAATCCAATATCAAAAGCACCCTGCGGCGACAATGTAATTTATTATGGTCCCGGAGAACATGAAGCAGGATTGATTTGGCTCGAATCCAACAGCAAACTGTATATTGACGAAGGTGCTGTTGTGCATGGAGTTATATATGCAAAGGATAGCTGCAATATTGAAATCTCCGGGCGCGGAATACTTGATTCATCCAAATATTCGCGTGGAAATGATATGAACGGCGACAGAACAGTAATTGAACAGTTGATATCAAAAGGATTAACCGATGATTTTTCCGAAACAGAATATGTATGCTCAAACCTGGTTTTGCATAATTGCAAAAACGTAACTGTTGAAGGAATAACTTTGCGAGACTCAATGTTTTGGTCTCTTATCACACGAAACGGATGCGAAAACATAACGATAGACAACATAAAAATAATAGGTCAATGGCGATATAATTCCGATGGAATAGATATTTGCGCTTCAAAAAACGTCACTGTTAAAAACAGTTTTATTCGTTCATTTGACGACTGCTTTGTAGCGCGCGGAGCATACTTGCCCGGTGAAACGGAAGATGTTGAGAATATAAAAATTGAAAATTGTGTTTTGTGGTGTGACTGGGGAAAGTCTTTTGAAATATGGTGCGGAAATCGTCCCACAACTATCCGAAACATTGTTCATAAAAACAATTATCTAATTCATTTAAATGCAGTCGCAATAAGTGTTACAACATGGTACGGCAGCAATAAAACCGTAATTGAAGATGTTATATATGAAGATATATTTATTGACGAAGAAAAATCATACCCAAATTTACAAATCGAAAGTCCAAAACATCCCCAATATATTTTTGGCGAAGAACACGTACCGACACTTGTAAGAATATGTGCTGAAAAAATAGGCAGAAACCTCGGTAATCAACAGTTTGAACCGGCAAAAATTACTGATGATTTTAATCTGCTCTTTCAAAACATATCTTTTAAAAACGTAAGATGCAGCGA
This sequence comes from uncultured Clostridia bacterium, assembly GCA_934481345.1. GTDB lineage: Bacteria > Bacillota > Clostridia > UMGS1810 > UMGS1810 > CAKSIN01. Next base: position 409 of record CAKSPF010000005.1, on the reverse strand, counting down.
CACAAAATTACCGGTTATGATTGAGGAACAGAAAGGTCTTCTTGAAATAAAAAATATTACATCTGAAGACTGCAGTTTTGAAATAAAGAAATAAAATTTATTGGGAGGATACATAATTGAAAAAAATACTAACATATGCTGATTATGAAATTTTTTCAAATGCCCGGTGCAGTGCACAGGCGCACAGCATTGACGGCGAAAAGGTAAAATTTGATTTCACATGGCAACCGCCGGTAACAGGTGACGAAGTTATCGAAATAGATTTTTCTGTTTCGTGTGCCGATGCGGTGTGCTCATGGTATCCGACATGCATTATGAAAAGAGAGTTAAATATTTGCGATATAGAAACCTCGGCGGCATGGTCCGTTCCGATTATTGCGCTTTGCGGCAGCAGCGGAAACAGTGTGTT